>NZ_JBFCSN010000001.1:0-1824781 GCF_051370785.1 Rothia sp. HC945
TTTTGAAGCAACGACCTGTTGTGGGTGTGTTGTTTGATTGGTTTTCGCCATGCTGGCCCGTGTGGGTTGGTGTGTGTGTTTGGTTTTTTCGGTGGTTATGGCAAGAGGGGTACACCCGGTCTCATTCCGAACCCGGTAGTTAAGGCTCTTAGCGCTGATGGTACTGCACCCGGAAGGTGTGTGGGAGAGTAGGTCGCCGCCGAAAATGTTTTTGGTGTGGGGGAGTGGTGTTGTCTGCCTGTTGTGGGCGGGTGGCACTGTTCCCCCACCTTTTTTGTTTAACCGTGTTTGAATCGCGTGTGTTCTTTGGGCCACGCCTCCACCGCTGCCGGGTCAATGCCCCGGGTAGTCGGTGGAGGCGTGGCCCTTTTTTCGTGCCATCAGGCGGGCCATCCTTTTGTGACCCGTCCTTTCCTCCGCGATTTGTGATCCGCATCCCGCCGGTGGTTATGTGGTCCCTGGCACATCTCGATGAGGAGGCTATGGATGTCCGATCAGGGGACCACGCTCGATCGCGATTCCGGAGGACCATTGTCCGGTATCGTCGTCGCGGATTTCTCGCGTGTGTTGGCGGGACCGTATTGCACGATGTTGTTGGCGGACCTCGGAGCGACGGTCATCAAGGTCGAAGGACCGACCGGGGACGATACCCGGCAGTGGAAGCCCCCTCAGCGAGACGGCGAAAGCACGTACTATCTCGGCGTGAACCGGGGCAAGCACGGTCTCCAATTGGACATGAAGGACCCGGAGGACCTGCGAACGGCCTACAGGCTGATTGATACCGCCGATGTCTTCATCGAGAACTACAAACCCGGCGGGCTGGAGAAATTCGGGTTGGATGAGGAATCGGTGGCCCGGAGGTGGCCCCGTCTCATTCATGCGAGCATCACCGGGTTCGGAACCCAAGGCGGTGCCGCACTGCCTGGATATGATCTGCTGGCACAGGCCGTTTCCGGCATGATGGACCTGACCGGGTCCGCCGACGGTCCTCCTCAGCGCATGGGCGTGGCGCTTTTCGACGTCGTCACCGGGTTGCACGCGGCCGTCGGCATACTGGCTGCACTGCGTGAGCGGGAGACCTCCGGCCAGGGTCAGCATCTGTCCCTCGATCTGCTCTCGTCGGCGCTGTCCGGACTGGCGAACCAAACGTCGGGTTACGTCGGTGCGGGCAACGTACCGCACAGGATGGGCAACGAACACCCCAGCCTCTTTCCGTACGGACCTTTCGACACCCACGACGGGCAGCTCGTCATTTGTGTCGGCAACGATGCCCAGTTCCGTGTGCTCGCGGGAGAGCTCGGGCGGCCGGAACTCGCAGAGGACCCGAAATACTCGACCATGCCCGAGCGCAACCGGCATCGTTCCGAGTTGAGGGGGATCATCGAAGAAGTTCTGCGTGGACAGAGTTCCGACGCATGGTTCCGGCAGCTGAGGGAAGCTGGGCTCCCGTGCTCTCCGATTCTCGACGTCGCCGGCGGAGTCGACTTCGCCCACGAACTCGGGCTCGACCCTGTGGTGAACGCAGGCACGGACGACGACGGCGTCCCCAGCATCAAGAACCCTATTGGTTTCAGTCGCACCCAGGTTTCCTACTCGAAGAGGCCCCCGGGCCTTGACCAGGACCGCGAAGCGATCCTGGCCTGGTTGGCACGGCGCGCCGACCACGGCACCGAATCCCCCGTCGAACAGACCACAGCAGAGTAAGGAATTCATCTCATGTCGAAACACCCCACCGATTTGCTCAACATCGAATCACAATTCACGGACACCGAGCTCGAGGTCAGGGATCGTGTAGCGGAGTTCGTCGACCGGCGGATTCGCCCCAGGATCGCCGAATGGTTCGATCAGGCAATACTTCCCACCGAGCTCTTGCCCGAGATGGCGGAGCTGGGTCTGTTCGGGATGCACTTGAACGGATACGGTTGCGCGGGACGGTCTGCCGTCGAATACGGTCTGGCGATGCAGGAGCTCGAGGCGGGCGACGCAGGGTTACGCACCGTCGTCTCCGTCCAAGGTTCTCTGGCCATGTCTGCCATCTACAAGAACGGCTCCGAGGAGCAGAAGCAGAAATGGTTGCCGAAGATGGCCTCGGGCGAGATCATCGGGTGTTTTGGGCTCACCGAGCCGACCGCCGGCTCCGACCCGGGGTCCATGCTGACCAACGCCCACAAGGAGGGCGACGAGTGGGTGCTCAACGGCCACAAGCGCTGGATCGGCCTGGCCAGCATTGCCGGCGTCGCCGTGATTTGGGCCAAGGTTCCCGCCGAGGATTCGGGTACCCCTGGTCACGGAAAAGACGGTCACGTCGTCCGCGGATTCATTGTCCCGACCGATACGCCTGGTTTCACCGCGGAGCCCATTCAACAGAAACTTTCTATGCGTGCGTCCTTGCAGTGCACCATTGATTTCGACAATGTGCGGTTGCCCGCCGACGCGATTCTCCCGGAGAACCCTGGATTGCGGGGGCCGTTCGCGTGCCTGACCGAAGCGAGATACGGGATCATCTGGGGTGCCATGGGGTCGGCCCGCGATTCCGTGGAGGCCGCCTTGGAGTATGCGCAGGAACGCGAACAGTTCGGTCGACCGCTGAGCTCCTACCAGTTGACGCAGAAGAAGCTGGTGGACATGTCCCTGGAGATCAACAAGGGACAGCTTCTGGCGCTGAGGATCGGGCGGGCCAAGGACGAGGGGACGATTGAGAACCACATGATCTCCGTCGGAAAGCTGAACAACGCCCGAGCTGCGATCGAGATCTGTCGCGAGGCGCGTACCGTGTTGGGCGGTAACGGTATCACTGGTGACTACCCGCCACTGCGGCATGCCAACAACCTCGAGTCCGTCAGGACCTATGAAGGAACAGATGAGGTTCACACGCTGATTCTTGGGCAGAAACTCACGGGACAGAATGCATTCCGGTAAGACGCCGAGGCGTACGTCATGCGCGAAGTCCGGTGGCCCGATGCCCTGAACGGCATCCGGGGTGCGTAAACTTTGTCCCAGGACCGGGCGGCGTCGACCGACGTCGACGCCGCCCGTACAACGCAGACAGAGGAGAACCAATTTGGCTCAGGACGACCGCAGGGATTCGCAACGCGGGGGAGACCGGAACCGTGGGTCGGAGCGGGGCGCCTTCGATCGCAAGGGCGGCAAAGCCTACCGGAACAGGGATGGCGGCCGCGGCAGCGATCGGGAGCGCCGCTTCAACGACCGCAAACCGTACGGCAGCTCCGACCGGGACCCGCGGCGCCGCGACCAAGATCCTCAGGGCCGATTCGAACGGGACCACCGTGAGCAGAAACCATCGAGGGCCGGTTATCGTCAGTCCCGTCCCAAGGCCCCCGAGATCGACGAAGAAGTCACCGGTAGGGAGCTGGACAAGTCGGTCCTGCGCGAGCTGCGTGTCCTGGAGAAGGACAACGCGGAGGCCGTCGGCAAGCACCTGGTCATGGTCAGTCAGTACCTCGAGGTCGACCCGGAATTCGCTCTCGAGCACGCTCAAGCAGCGGTGCGCCGCGGAGGCCGAGTCGCAGCAGTGAGAGAAGCTGCCGCGATCGCAGCCTATGTCGCGGAGCGCTTCGACACGGCGTTGCGGGAGCTCAGAACCCACCGCCGCATGACCGGCAGCAATGAGCACATTGCCCTGATCGTGGATTCGGAGAGAGCCCTCGGACGGGAGAAGAAGGCCCTTGAGACGGCTCAGGACCCGAGCCTCACTGATCTGAGCGGCTCACAGAAGGCGGAGCTGGCCATGGTCGTCTCCGGAATCTACCGGGACCAAGGTGACCTCGAGAAGGCCAAATCCGCCCTCGAGATCCCTGAGCTGAACCGCAACAAGGCATTTTCCTACAGTCCGCGCTTATTCAGCGCCTACGCGGACGTGCTCGAGGACATGGACCGCTCTAAGGAGGCAACCTCGTGGGCGCGCCTGGCGGTCGTCGCCGAAGCGGCCCTGGGCCAGGGGCAGTTCGAAGAACCGGAAATCTACGAGATCGAGGTTCTTCCGGACGAAGAACCTGCCGCACCTGCTCCGGACGGCGAAGAAGGCGTCGATCTCACCGAGGCCATGATCGACCAGAAGGAGACAAGGGCTCCAGGCCCCACGGACGAGCTGTCTTCTCCCGATCATGAGGAGCTGACCCCGGCCGGCGGACCGAATCCTGACCCTGAGGCCGTCGAGGACACCGCACAAGAGGCGAAGGAAGAGGGCGATGTCGTCGAACGAGACGAGACCGGCCGCGATCCGGAGACGCAACCCGTCCAGGAACCCCGTGGAGAGGACAACTGATCCGTCCATGAGTTCGCTGATTTCCTCTTTCGACGCGATACTCTCCGACCTCGATGGTGTGGTCTACGCGGGCCCGGATCCGATCGACGGCGCGGTCGAATCCCTGAACCGCGCGGCCGCCGACGGCATCGCGGTCGCCTATGTGACCAACAACGCCTCACGTTCGGTTGGTGCCGTGGCGGATCATCTGAACTCCCTGGGACTCTCGACCGATGGTCACCACGTCGTCAGCTCCGCCCAGGCCGCCGCCAGTCTCGCAGCCGACCACTTGGGCTCCGGCGCATCCGTGGGCATCTGCGGTTCCGAGGCTCTGGCCGAATGCGCGAGGTCGGCCGGGCTCGACGTGGTCGGGCTCGAGGACGGTCCTCAAGCCGTTCTCCAAGGATTCGACCCGAGTCTGGGCTGGCAGGAGCTCGCCGAAGCCTCGTACGCGCTGGCCGACAAGGACGTTCTGTGGGTCGTGTCCAACACGGACATGACGATCCCCAAGGAACGCGGTATTGCCCCTGGGAACGGGACCCTGGTTCATGCGGTGGCCACGGCCACGCGTCGCGAACCACTCGTTGCCGGCAAGCCCGGTGCCACTATTTTCTCCACGATTGTCGAGAGGCTCGACGTCGAACGCCCCGTCGTCATCGGTGACCGCCTGGACACGGACATTTCCGGCGCACACCAGGCGGGTCTCCCCAGCATCGCCGTCATGACCGGTGTCCAGTCGATGAACGATGTGTTGGAGGCACGGACTGAGGAGCGCCCCACGTACGTCGTGGGCAACCTGAGGGAACTGTTCGATGAATACCGGAATCCCGAGGTCCGTGGAGGCGAGGGGGCCGCGGTCGCTGAGATCGACGGTGCCGCCCGGGCGGAGGCCGACGCGACCACGGTCCGTACCCAGGTGAGCGAGGGGACTCCCAGCATCCTGGGCTGGAGGACGGCCATGGCTGCATGGTGGGCCGCGCACCCCCGGGAGAACGAAGCGACCCGTTCGGAGACCGTGTGGTCATGAGCGAGGTAGAGAACACGGCGGGCGGGGCATACGACGCCGGCCAGGAGTATGCCGACGCCGAAGAATTCTCAGACACAGGGGAGGCCCGCGCCGAGCAGCGAACGGCGGCTCTGGATGCTTTCGCGCATCGGGGTACCGCGGACTCGCTCGATGAGATTCTGGATCTGCTCGATGAGTCGCCCGTGGACGAGCACGCCGAAATCTTCGACAGGTTGCACGGGGAATTGCGTCGCCTGCTGGACCAGGACCCCTCGGCTCTCCCGAAGGGCCTCGTGGACAGCATCGCCAGACCCGCCGCGGCCGAGGGAGACGACCCGAAGACCACGGACGGGACCGAGTGAGGCTGGATAAGCACCTGGTGCTGCTCGGGAGCGCATCGTCGCGCACGCTGGCCACGAAAATCGTGGCCGATGGGCGGGTCGCCGTGAACGGGAAGATCATCCGCAAGGCCGCACACGAGGTGAACGACGGGGACGAGATCACGATCTCTCCGTCGGTCGACCACGAATATGTCAGCCGCGCGGGCCACAAGCTCGCGGGGGCGCTTCGGGCCTTCCCGGACGTCGTCGTCCGCGACCGCAGGTGCCTTGACGCTGGTGCCTCGACGGGCGGTTTCACCCAGGTCCTGCTGGAAGCAGGAGCCCGCCACGTTGTCGCGGTGGACGTGGGGCACGGACAGCTGAGCCCGGTGGTGGAACGCGACCCGCGGGTTGAGTCCATCGAGGGACTGAACGTTCGGAACATCGTTCCGGAGGCGATCGGCGGACCGGTGGACCTGACGGTCGGGGACCTCTCCTTCATCTCACTGACCCTGGTGATCGGCCCCTTGTCCGATGTCACACGCCCTGGCGGCGACCTGATCCTGATGGTCAAGCCGCAGTTCGAGGTCGGTCGGTCGAAGCTCGGCAAAGGTGGCGTGGTGCGAAACCGGGAGGACCGCACGGTGGCCATCGACGCGGTGCGCGCTGCCGCTCTGGAACACGGTCTCCAGATCGTGGCAGGCCAGGATTCGAGCCTGCCGGGCCAGGACGGAAACCTCGAATATTTCCTGCATCTTCGCAGGCCGGACACGGCACCGACGGGGCAAGCGGCCAACGCGCCGCCGGCGGGCACCGCATCCGGAAAGCCTTAAAGTGTCAGTCTCGTCGCCTAATGTAGGAATACGGATTCCGCATCGGAACCACACTTGCTCCCATCGGAAGGCACACAGCACATGAGTCGGAAGATCCTCTTGTTCGCGCACACCGGACGCCCGGAAGCCACCATGGCGGCGGCCCAGGCGTGCGTGCGCCTCCGGGAGGCCGGGTTGATCCCGGTCATGAGTCGAGGGGACCTGGAAATTATTCGGGGCACCGAGGCCGAATCCGTGGGTGTGCAGGTGATCAACGAAAACGTAGCTCTGGACGACATCGAATTGGGCGTCGTCCTGGGCGGTGACGGGTCCATCTTGCGGGCGGCCGAAATCATCCGTCACACCGATATTCCCCTGATCGGCGTGAACCTGGGGCACGTGGGATTCCTTGCCGAATCCGAGCGGAGCGATCTGGACGAGACGGTGGATCACATCGTCAACAGAACGTACACGGTCGAGGAACGTATGGCGATCGACGTCGTCGTGTGGAGCCAGGGCCAGATCCTGACCCACACCTGGGCTCTCAACGAGGCGTCCATCGAAAAGGGCAACCGGGAAAAGATGATCGAAGTCGTGATCGAAGTCGACGGGCGCCCGCTGAGCACTTTCGGGTGCGACGGCGTGGTGATGGCCACCCCCACCGGGTCCACCGCGTACGCCTTCTCCGGTGGGGGCCCGATCGTGTGGCCGGAGGTCGAGGCCATGCTCATGGTCCCCTTGAGCGCCCACGCGCTCTTCGCCCGCCCGATGGTGACTGCTCCGTCCTCGACGATGGCCGTGGAAGTTCTCCCGGCCAACGGTCACTATGGGGTCCTATGGTGCGATGGGCGCCGGACCAATGAGCTGCCCCCGGGATCCCGCATCGAAGTGAAGCGCTCGGACAAGCCGGTACGGCTCGCCCGGATCCACCCGGCGCCGTTCTCCGAGCGGCTGGTCAAGAAATTCGACCTCCCGACGCGGGGCTGGAGAGGACCCGTACGTCGGCACCGTGGCGACAACGACCGTGAGGAGACACAGGACTCATGATCGAAGAAATCCACATCCGGGACCTGGGCGTCATCACGGATGCGACCCTCCCGCTGGGACCAGGCCTGACGGTTCTGACGGGCGAGACCGGCGCGGGCAAAACCATGGTCGTCACCGCGCTGGGCATGCTTCTCGGCGCCAGGTCCGACGCCGCCGCGGTCCGTTCCGGCGCGAAATCGGCGTTGTCCCAAGCCGTCGTCCGCCTTCCGGATGATCACGCTGCCCTGAAACTGACAGATGAGGCCGGAGGTGAAGCCCACCCGATCGAAGGAGACGACCTCGCGGACAAGCTCCCTCACGAGCTGATCCTTTCGCGCACCGTCAATGCCTCCGGGAGGTCCAGGGCGACCATCGGCGGTGCCGCGGCCCCCATCGGTGTCCTGGCACGCGTGGGTGAGACCCTCGTGGCCGTCCATGGGCAGTCGGACCAACTCCGTCTGCGCTCCGCCGAAGCGCAACGCAGCGCGTTGGACTCCTATGCGGGCAGCAAGCTGGCGACCTCTCTCAAGAAATACCGCGCGAACTACGAAGAATACCGTTCTGCGGCCCGAGAGCTCCGTGAGGTCAGGGAGAACGCCAGGGCGCGAGCCTTCGAGGCCCAGAGCCTCGGCCAGGCGCTCAAGGAAATCGACTCCGTCAAGCCGCAACCGGGGGAGGAAGAATCTCTCGACGCCGAATCCGCGCGGCTGACCAACCTCGAACAATTGCGCGGGGCAGCTCAAACGGCTCAGGGCGCACTCGTGGGCGGGAACGACGCCGACCTGGAAGCCGTCACCGTGTCCGTGCTCCTGGATTCGGCGCATAGGGCGCTCGCCCAGGAGGCGGAAGAAGACCCCGCGCTCGCCGCACTCGCCAAAAGGGTCCGCGACCTGATGATCCAGGCCTCGGACATCGGGGATGAGCTCTCGGGTTACCTGTCGGACCTCAACGCCGAGGGGCCGGGGAGACTGAGCGAGGTCGAAGCCCGGCGCTCGGCGCTGAAGAAGCTCACTCGGAAGTACGGTGCCGACATCGCCGAGGTCCTGCAGTGGGCCGAGACCAACAGGGCTCGCCTCGACCAACTCAGTGATGATCCCGCCCGTTCCGAGGCTCTCGAGGAAAAACTGCGGACCCTCCGTCGGGACATGCACCAGCAGTCCCTGGAACTCATGGACTTGCGACGCGTTGCGGCCAAGAAACTTGCCGCCGCGGTTTCCACCGAGCTGAAAGCCTTGGCCATGCCCAACGCATCGCTGGTCGTGGAGATCGAGGAAGCCGAAAAATTCGGACCCGACGGCAAGGACACCATCGCTTTCAAACTCGCACCTCATCAGGACGCGAGCCCTCGGCCCTTGGGCAAGGGTGCCTCGGGCGGCGAGCTCTCGCGCGTCATGCTGGCTCTCGAGGTCGTTCTCGCGGAGGTCGATCCGGTGCCCACGTTTATTTTCGACGAGGTGGATGCCGGCGTGGGCGGCAAGGCCGCGGTGGAGATCGGAAAGCGACTCGCGCATTTGGCCAAACACGTCCAGGTCTTGGTGGTCACGCACCTGCCGCAAGTCGCGGCCTATGCGGATCGTCACGTGTTGGTTCTGAAGTCCGATGATTCAACGGTGAGTCAGGTCAACGTGCTCTCGGTCGACGAACGAACCGTGGAGCTGGCCCGAATGCTCGCGGGGCACGAGAATTCCGAGGCCGCACGCGCCCACGCGAAGGAGCTTTTGCAGGACGCTGACCAGCTGTGACGTCCCTTCCGGGTCGTCGCGGACACCTGCCTCCGGTCATAATTCCTGGGCAGGCAGAGACCCTCGCGTGCTAGGCTTGAATTCCGTGGTGAACGATACTCAGACATCCCCGGCAAGTACTCCAAACGACGAAAAACTGACTCGCCAGATCTTCGTGACGGGTGGTGTCGCGTCGTCCCTGGGCAAGGGGCTGACCGCGTCAAGCCTCGGTCGCCTTCTGCGATCCCGCGGTCTTTCGGTGACCATGCAGAAACTGGATCCCTATCTGAATGTGGATCCGGGAACCATGAATCCCTTCCAGCACGGCGAAGTCTTCGTGACCGACGACGGTGCCGAAACGGACCTGGACATCGGGCACTACGAGCGATTCCTGGATGAGAACCTGGACGCCTCGGCCAACGTGACCACCGGCCAGGTCTACTCCTCCGTGATCGCGAAGGAGCGCCGCGGCGAGTACCTGGGGGACACCGTCCAGGTCATCCCGCACATCACGGACGAGATCAAATCCCGCATGAGGCGCCGGGCCACAGGGACCGCCGACGCCCCGGACATCATCATCACCGAGATCGGCGGAACGGTCGGTGATATCGAGTCCCAGCCTTTCCTGGAGGCGGCACGCCAAGTACGCCGCGACGTCGGACGCAAGAACGTCTTCTTCCTCCACGTCTCGCTGATCCCGTACATCGGGCCCTCGGGCGAGCTCAAGACCAAACCGACCCAGCACTCCGTGGCCGCGCTCCGCGGGCTGGGTATTATCCCGGACGCCCTGGTCCTCCGGTGCGTTCAGGACATTCCGGAGCCGCTCAAGGCCAAGGTCGGGGGAGCGTGCGACGTCGATACCGAAGCCGTGATCTCCTGCCCCGACGCACCCAGCATCTACGACATCCCGAAGACCCTGTTCAACCAGGATTTGGACACCTACATCCTCGACTACCTGGGCCTGGACCACCAGGACGCCGACTTCGAGGAATGGGACAAATTGCTCAAGGTTGTCCACGAGCCGACGCACGAGGTCACGGTCGGTTTGGTCGGCAAGTACATCGATCTGCCCGATGCGTATCTCTCGGTCTCGGAAGCGCTCCGGGCCGGCGGTTTCGCCAACGATGCGAAGGTCAGGCTCAAGTGGATCGCTTCTGACCTCTGCGCGCAGCCGGACGGAGCCGCCCACCAGCTTGGCGACGTGGACGCGATCTGTGTTCCCGGCGGATTCGGGATCCGTGGTCTCGAAGGAAAACTCGGCGCGCTCACGTACGCCCGGGAGAATGGCATTCCCGCTCTCGGTCTGTGCCTGGGGCTCCAGTGCATGGTCATCGAGTACGCCCGGAACGTCGTCGGCCTCGAGGATGCGTCCTCGACCGAATTTGAACCCGAAACGACGACCCCGATGATCGCGACCATGGAGGAACAGAAGCAGTTCGTCGAGGGCGCCGGGGACTTGGGCGGAACCATGCGACTGGGTCTGTACCCAGCCAAGCTGGTCGAGGGGTCCGTGACCGCTGCGGCCTACGGCACGACGGAGGTCGAGGAGAGGCACCGTCACCGCTACGAGGTCAACAACGCCTACCGCGCGGATCTCGAAAAGGCGGGACTCGTGGTCTCCGGGACAAGCCCCGACGGGCGTCTCGTCGAATTCGTGGAGCTACCCGCCACGGAACATCCGTACTACGTGGCGACGCAGGCTCACCCCGAGTTGTTGTCGCGCCCGACACGGTCGCACCCGCTGTTCAGCGGACTGGTCGCGGCGGCCCTCGAACGCACCAAGTAGGCCGCCTACCAGAGGACGCAGGGTCGTCGCCTCCCGATCACGGGATGACGGCGGCCCTGCGTTTCCGTGCGGTCAGGACCTGGCCGGGACCGCGAACTGGTCGAGGTCCACGACGCGATCGCAGGGACCGGAACCCGACACAATAGTCCCAGAGCCACGAGCCTGCCCGCGAGTGCGGTGGCGATGAAGAACGCGGTGAATGCGGCGTAGACGGCAAGATAGATGCCGAATGATTCCACGGCGGTGACCACGTAGCCCGGGGTGAAGGGAGAATACCCGTTGTCCAAAAGCCTCTGTGAGTGATGCTCGGGATTGGTGATCAGGAGGTGCAATTCCGCCCCGCCGGCGGAAGATTCGGGGCTGTCCAGAAACTTGGCGATATTCAGGTGCCGGTTTCTGGCCACATCCTCCAGCCTGCGGACGAGCTTTGGAGTGGTCGCCGGGGTTTTGGCCGCCGGAGCATTGATATCCGAGGCAATCCACAGGACGTGACTCGCGATGAGAGGCGCGGAATTTTCGATAATCCAGAGTGATGCGAAGGCAAAGATGGCCGCCACCAGCGGGACGAAAAGCAGAGTGAGGAATCTTCAAAGGAAATTCATGGGTGACCTACTGATAATTTCGATGGAATAGGGATTTCAGCAGTAATTCCAGTACACTTTGTTGCCTCTCGGTGCCCTTGGTGCGGAGGCTGTTGCCCACCCCCCCGCTGGGTGCTGAAACCCTGCTGTCGGCCTCCTGGTCGCCGCGACTCCGTGGCGCCGTGGCATGAGATGGTGTGCCGACAGCCGGACCAGACATGACGGCGATCCACGCCGATCGAGCATAGTGTTGCGTTTCGCGATCGGTCGCTTTTCATATGCAACAGCAGGTTGGTGACAGGACTGTAATACACACCACGGAATCGCGGGCAGCACTTTTCGGACGAGTGTGCGGAAAGTTGCTTCGGAAAAATTGCGTCAACCATTTTTTTGCGTTAAACCCCCAGGTCAGTCAAAACTTTTCTCCTGCCTCGGCGGATGCCCCGCTCTTGTCCCGCGGAGGCCGACTCCGGGGAACCCTCGCTCCGGCGGTAGCCTGGGGGCATGACTGCATCCCACGACGAGACCCAGACCCCCGACCTTTCGGCCATCGGGCTGCCTCAGGACAGGGTCAATCCGCGCAAGCTCATCTCCCGGGAGACCGCGTTCGAGGGCCAGATCTTCGACGTCGTCCGCGAGACATTCGCCCTCACCGAGGGCGGTGACGAACTCGTCCGCGATTACATGCGGCACCCCGGCGCCGTCGCGATTGTTGCCCTCAACGAGGACAACGAAATCCTGCTCATCAACCAGTACCGCCAACCGGTGGAAATGAACATGTGGGAGATCCCCGCGGGCCTGCTCGACGTTGAGGGCGAATCTCCTCTCGCCGCGGCCCAGCGCGAGCTGGCGGAAGAGACCGATCTCAAGGCATCGACCTGGCACACGCTCGCCGAATTCAACAATTCGCCGGGATGCTCGACCGAGGCGAACCGTATTTTCTTGGCCCGCGGAATCAACGACGTCGCGGAAGAGGACCTGACTGAGCGCACGGATGAGGAGGCAGAGATCGTGAAGAGGTGGGTTCCCATGGAAGAAGCCGTCAGCGCCGTCCTGGCCACTGGTCTGCACTCACCCACCGCCAATATCGCGATCCTCGCGACCTGGGCGAGTATTCACCGCGACCACGCCGATCTGCGTGACCCCGAAGAGCCCTGGCCGGCGCACAAACATCTGCGTGAGTCGAAGTCCGGTGAGTGAGCAGGAACGCCCCACGGGCCTCGATCGACCCGTTCGCCGCTATCTCCAACACCTCACCGTGGAACGCGGACTCTCGGACAACACGCTGACCTCGTACCGCCGTGACCTCGACCGATACCTGAGCTTCCTCGTCGGTCAGCGACACGTGCGGGAACCTCGTGACATCACCACGGACGATGTGCGGGATTACATCCAATACTTGGCACGGCCCAAGACTGACGGCGGCTGCGGGTTGTCGACCCGAAGCGTTGCACGCGGCGTCGTCTCGGCGAGGGGGCTGCACAAATTCTGGTTGCTCGAGGGCCTCACGGAGCACGACCCTGCCGAAACCGTCACACCGCCCAGCGCAGGGGAGCGTCTTCCCAAGGCATTGCCGGTCGAGACCGTGACCAGGATACTGGAGGCCCCCGACCGGGAAACGCCTGCCGGACTTCGTGACGCCGCACTCCTGGAATTCCTGTACTCGACGGGCGCACGAATCTCGGAAAGCATCGGCGTCGACCGGGACGACCTGTCCTCGGATTTCGGCCCGGATGGCCGCGACGTCCAGGAAGATCCGAACGGCGACCCTGTGGCGGGCGGCGTCGTACGATTGCTGGGCAAAGGAGGAAAAGAGCGTCTCGTACCGGTGGGCTCCTACGCGCACGAGGCAATATCCTCTTATCTCGTCCGGGCCCGTCCGCTCTTTGCATCCAAGGGAAAAGGCACTCCCGCGCTCTTCCTCAACGCACGCGGGGGGCGCCTGACCCGGCAAGGAGCCTGGCTCGTGCTCAAGAAGGCCGCGGAGCGGGCAAACATCACGGCCGAGCTTTCCCCTCACACGCTTCGGCATTCCTTCGCGACGCACCTGATCGAAGGCGGTGCGGACATTCGGGTCGTCCAAGAGCTGCTCGGTCACTCGTCGCTGACCACGACACAGATATATACCAAGGTCACCGCCGATACCCTCCGCGAGGTGTTTCTCACGAGCCATCCGCGGGCACTCGGTTAGGCGCTACGGCAGACCGCCCCTAGGTGGGTGGGATCGCACAGGGGCGGTCCGACGTCTCCATCGCGCTCGCCGAGCACGAGTGCCCCGTTGAGAGTCGGCGAAAAGACGGTCCCGAGCGCGCGATCCGATGCCGACGACGTTGAGAAGATCCTTGTCCGGACACCGGAAACCTACCGATCTCGTCTGCCTGGAGACCTCGGAGAGAAGGCCACGTACGGCGCCTTCCGAGCCTCCGGTTGACGGTCAGGGCCAGAAAGATCGAGGTTCTGGGCGGCAGGCGGCGCAACGAGCAGTGGCGCGCACGCAAGATACGCAGGTCTCGCATGCGCGCCACGGCTCTCCTCGGGTCCGGTCGTGAGGTTCAGGCCATCACTTCTCGACGTGGCGTTCGTCCGGTCCGTTGTAATCGGACAGCGGGCGAATCAGCGAGTTGTCGGCCAGCTGTTCCATCACGTGTGCCGTCCAGCCCGTCATGCGAGCCGCCACGAAGAGCGGCGTGAAGGTCTGGGTATCGAAACCCATGAGGTGATAGGTCGGACCAGCGGGGTAGTCCAGGTTGGGCTTGATGCCTTTGGCCTCGTCCATCGAGTTGGCCAGACCGTTGTACAGGCCCAGCATCTCTTCCCGGCCGAAGTACTTGATCATGTCGGTCAGGGCGTCCTGCATCGTGGGAACTCGGGAGTCGCCGTTCTTGTACACACGGTGTCCGAATCCCATGACCTTCTTCTTCTGAGCCAGGGCATCATCCATCCACTCCTTGGCCCTCTTCTCGGCCTCCTGCTCGGACTCATCCTTCCGGATCCCGATCTCGTCGAAGGTTTCCATCACAGCCTCGTTGGCACCACCGTGCAGGGGTCCCTTGAGAGCACCGATGGCGCCGGTGATGGCCGAATGCAGATCGGAGAGCGATGATGCAATCGTCCGCGCGGTGAACGTCGAACAATTGAAGGAATGCTCGGCGTAGAGAACCATCGAGACCTGGAAAGCCTTCTTGACCTCCGCGGCCGGAACCTCACCGAAAGTCATGTAAAGGAAGTTGTCGCAGTAGTCCAGGTCCGCACGTGGCGAGATGATCTCCTCGCCGCGTCGCCGCCGCTGGTCGTAGGCCACCACGGCGGGCATCGCGGCGAACAGCTTCTTGGATTTCGTGAGGTTGGCTTCCTGGGAGTCGTCCTCCGACGCCGGGTCCTGTGCACCCAGCACAGAGACCGCGGTGCGGCAGACGTCCATGGGGTGGCAGTCCGTGGGGAGCGCGTCGATGACTGCTTTGAGCTCCGGGGAGAGCTCACGGTGCGCCGCCTCGAATTCGGAGAACTCCTTCAGATCCGCCGCCCCGGGAAGCTCGCCCGTCCACAGAAGCAACGCGACCTCTTCGAAGGAACAATTCGCGGCAAGCTCCTGGACGGGGTAACCGCGGTACAGCAGGGAATTGGAGTCAGGGTTGACTTTCGAGATCGCGGTCGTGTCCGCGACGACGCCGGCCAGGCCCTTCTTGATGTCGTCTTGCGTGGTCATGTGATTCTCCTTCGAATCGGTTGTGCCTGTGTCGTGCAGATGCTTCCGGGTTACTGGAACCGTTCGGGCACCTCGAAATTGAAGATTCCGGTATCGAACGCGTTGTAGGCCTCGTAGTCCACCAGTTCGTAGAGACGCTGTCTGGTGAGCATCTCATCCACGGATGCCTCTTGGGTACCGTGTGCTGCGATGTCGTCCAGTACTCTCTCCATGGCCCCGAGGGAGCTGCGCAACAAGGTCACCGGGTAGATGACCATATCCACGCCGGAATCGGACAGTTCATCGGTCGTGTACAACCTGGACTTTCCGAACTCCGTCATATTGGCCAGGACGGGGACGTCCACGGCCTCACGGACCGCTTCGAATTCGCCCAGGTCCTTCATGGCCTCCGGGAAGATCGCATCGGCCCCGGCGTCGACCAGCGCCTTCATACGGTCGACCGCGGCATCCAAGCCGTCGACGCCGCGAAGGTCTGTGCGAGCCATGATCAGGAAGTTCTCGTCCCTGCGAGCCTGGGCCGCGGCACGGATGCGTTTGATCGCCGTGTCCTCGTCCACAATGTTCTTGTTGTCCAGGTGACCGCAACGCTTCGGATTGAACTGGTCCTCGATGTGGCAACCGGCCAGGCCGGCGTCCTCGAGCTCTTGGACGGTCCGGGCCACATTCATCGGCTCTCCGAACCCGGTGTCGGCGTCGACGATGGCCGGAAGGTTCGTCATGCGCGCGATCTGGCCGGCGCGATGGGCTACCTCGGTGAGAGTCGTCAGGCCGATATCGGGGAACCCCAGCTCGTTGGCGATGACCGCCCCGGAGATGTAGACGCCGTCGTACCCTTTCTCCTCGATGAGCTTCGCGGAAATCGGGGTGTATGCGCCCGGGAACTGTTTGATGGTTCCGCCGTTGCGGGGGCCGTCAGCGAGAATGCGACGCAGATCGAGCCGTTTCTGTGCGGGGGATGTTGAGGGGTACAGCATGTCAGAACAGTCCTTTCGCTCCTGTATTCAGTTCCCCGGCCGCGGTCACGGTGAGCGCATCGAGATCGCCCGGGCCCAGGTCCGAAAGATTCTCGGCCGCCTGGATAAAGCGATCGAGCTCCGTGTCCGTGACCGACCCTTCCGCGAGGGACCGCAGTTTGCCGATGTACTGTTCGCGGGCGAAGGGCCGCGCTCCGAGGGGGTGGGCGTCGGCGACCGCGATCTCCTCGGTCACCACCGTTCCATCGGTGAGCGTGATCTCCGCTCGGCCACCGAAGGCTTTCTCCTCCGGATCCAGCGAGTGGTAACGACGCGTCCACTCGGGGTCCTCTTCGGTCGTGACCTTGTGCCACAGGGCAACGGTGTCCCTGCGACCTGCGCGCTCGGCGTCGTAGGAATGGTTGTGGTCCCACTCGCCGTCCTGCAGAGCCACGGTGAAGATATAGGGGATCGAATGGTCCAGGGTCTCCCGCGATGCCTTCGGGTCGTACTTCTGGGGGTCGTTGGCGCCCGAACCGATCACGTAATGCGTGTGGTGGGACGTATGGAGGACCACCGATTCGACCTTCTCCGGATCGGCGATCTCGGGGCGCTCGCGATGCAGCTTGCGGGCCAAGTCGATCCAGGCCTGAGCCTGGTACTCGGCCGAGTGCTCCTTGGTGTAGGAGTCCAGGATCGCGCGCTTCGCCTCTCCGTTCTCGGGGAGGGGGACGTCGTAGGATGCGTCCGGGCCGTCGAGCATCCATGCGATGACGCCGTCCTCGCCCTCGTAGATCGGTACCGGCGACGTCTGGCCCCGCATGGCACGGTCGACTGCTTCAACGGCCATCTTGCCGGCGAAGGCGGGGGCGTGGGACTTCCACGTCGAGATCTCGCCCTTGCGTGACTGCCTGGTCGCGGTCGTGGTGTGCAGTGCCTGGCCGACGGCCTGGAAAATCGTTTCCGTGTCCAAGCCGAGCAAGGTGCCGATGCCCGCCGCGGCCGAGGGACCGAGATGGGCCACATGGTCGATCTTGTGCTTGTGCAAGCAGATCGCCTTGGTCAGGTCGATCTGGATTTCGTACCCGGTGGCAATACCGCGGATCAGATCCGCCCCGGAGCGCCGAGCATGCTGCGCGACCGCGAGAATCGGCGGAATGTTGTCCCCCGGATGTGAGTACTCCGCCGCGAGGAAGGTGTCGTGGTAGTCGAGTTCCCTCACGGCCACGCCGTTGGCCCAGGCCGCCCACTCGGGGGAAACCTTGGTCCGTTCCGGGGCGATGCCGTAGAGGGTCGAGCCGGAGCCGCCGGGTCCGGGGCCGTGGGTCAGCGCCTGGTCCCGTGCCGCGATGATGGGGCCCCTGTTGAGGGACGCGATCGCGACGGACGCGTTGTCCAGGATGCGGTTGATCACCATGTCCTCGACAGCCGGGTCGATCGCCACGGGGTCGGAGGCGACTTCGGCGATCTTGTGGGCGAGTTGGTCCTCGCGAGCCAGGTTCTCTTCGCTGCGGTGCACACGCACGTGATGATTGACGGTCACGGGATATGTCCTTTCTTCCTCGGTCGAGGTGTTCGTACGGTGGATTGCCTCAGGCGGCGTTGATGCGGTCGCCCTCGTGGTCGTGGTCGTGGTCGTGGTCGTGTCGTTCCGGGACGGCGTCGAGAATCGCCGAGAGCGCGTTCGACAGGTGGATGCGCACGGCGGCTTGGGCAAGTTCGACGTCGCCCGCGCTGATGGCCCGGGAAATGGCGGCATGCTCGTGGGCCGCCGCCATGAGACGGTTCTCGTTGCCCTTGGACAGCTTCCGGACTCGTCCGAGGTGGGTGCGCAACTGTCGTTGGGCCTGGGTGAGATAGGTGTTCTGGGCCGCGAGGTCGATCTCGGTGTCCATCTCCTCGACGAGGAGGTAGTAGGAGCTGCGGTCTGCGTCGTCGTCATCCAGAAATGTGGCCGCCTCGTCGAGACGGGCGGCCAGTTGCCCGAAGGTTTCGGACCGGCCCTTGAGTGCCGCGAGGGCCGCCGCCTGGGTCTCCAGGGCGATGCGCAATTCGAACATGGCCTTCACGTTGGTCACCGAGACGGGCGTGACGACGACGCCGCGCCCCGGCCCGGGTTCGACCAGGCCCTCGGACATGAGTCGCGAGAAGGCCTCACGGATGGGCGTTCGTGAGACCCCGAGACGCTGGGCCTGCTCGACCTCGCTGACCGTGGTCCCCGGTTCGAGGTGCCATTCGATGATGTCGGTCCGCAGGGTCTGGTATGCGCGCTCGGAGGCTCTCATGAACTTGTTCTCCCTGCGTCGGCGTCGTCTGATCCGTGCCTCTATGTATACAGAAGTGCCCCTCGTCACGCAACGTGTCCGCAATATTGCGGGATGTCAGCGGCCAATTTTTCGTGGTGTGTATACAGAGCCTTGTTTTGTGTGAGTCAGACCACTACATTGGTGAAATCTTCCGCGCGTTCGGAACCTCCGGGCGCGGAACCATTTGCAACGGAGCACATGTGAGGAACCGGTGACATGACCACGTACCGCGAAGTCTTCGAACGAAGCGTCGAGCAACCCGAAGAATTCTGGCTCGAAGCCGCCCAAGGCATCGACTGGGCGACTCCTCCCACCCGGGCGCTGGACGAATCCAGGCCACCGATCTACCGGTGGTTCCCGGACGGCGAACTGAACACTTGCTACAACGCGGTCGATCGACACGTGGAAGCCGGTCGCGGAGACCGAGTGGCCATTCGATACGACTCGCCCGTGACCGGGACCCAGCAGGACATCACCTACGGTGAACTTCTCGAGCGGGTGAGTGGCTTCGCGGGCGCGCTCGCCGACGCCGGTATCGGCCATGGCGACCGAGTTCTTCTCTACATGCCGATGATCCCGGAGGCCATGGTCGCGATGCTCGCCTGCGCGCGAATCGGCGCCATCCACTCCGTGGTCTTCGGCGGATTCGCTCCCGCGGAGCTCGCGGCCCGCATCGACGACTGCGAGCCGAAGGCCGTGGTCACCACGAGTGGGGGCGTTGAACCGAAGCGGCGCGTCGAATACATTCCCGCCGTCGAGGAGGCGCTGAAGCTGGCGGAGCATCCGGTCGGCGCGGTGTTCGTCAGGGCGCGGACGGGCTTCGAGGCATCGGTCGCGGAAGCGGCTGCCAGGTCGCAGGGGTCACCGACCCGATGGCTGGACTGGGACGAGGCCGTGCGCGAGGCCGACCCCGCCGAATG
Organism: Rothia sp. HC945; assembly: GCF_051370785.1. Classification (NCBI taxonomy): domain Bacteria; kingdom Bacillati; phylum Actinomycetota; class Actinomycetes; order Micrococcales; family Micrococcaceae; genus Rothia; species Rothia sp. HC945. The sequence continues at coordinate 19,402 of NZ_JBFCSN010000001.1, forward strand.
CACGACCGTCCGGGCGACCGATCCGCTGTACATCCTCTACACCTCCGGAACCACCGGGTCGCCGAAGGGCGTGGTCCGGGACAACGGATCCCACGCCGTCGCACTCCGATGGTCGATGCAGAACATCTACGACGTCGGTCCCGGCGAGGTCATGTTCACCGCCTCCGACGTCGGGTGGGTCGTGGGCCATTCCTACATCGTCTATGCGCCCTTGCTGACGGGGGCAACGACGGTCCTGTACGAGGGGAAACCCATCGGCACTCCGGATGCGGGGGCCTTCTGGCGCGTGGTCGAAGAGGCCGGGGCCAAGGTCCTCTTTACTGCTCCAACCGCGATTCGGGCCATCCGCAAAGCGGATCCGAGCGGAGAATTGGCCGCAAATTACGACCTCTCCTCCCTGGAGACGCTCTTCGTGGCGGGGGAGAGGCTCGACCCGGACACCTACCAGTGGGCGGGGGAACTGCTGGGGGTTCCGGTGGTCGACAACTGGTGGCAGACGGAGACAGGGTGGCCGATCGCGGCCAACCCTCGGGGCCTCGAACCCCTGCCCATCAAATCCGGGTCACCGAGCGTGCCGGTGCCCGGGTACGACGTCGCCGTTCTGGACCCCTCGGGCGATCCGGTGGAGGCCGGTACGGAGGGGAATATCGCGTTGAAGCTGCCGCTGCCTCCGGGGACTCTGCCCACGTTGTGGGGCGATGACGACAGGTTCATCTCCTCCTACCTGACCGCTTTCGACGGCTACTATGCGACGGGCGACTCGGGGTACCTGGACGAAGAAGGGTATGTCTTCGTGATGGGGAGGACCGACGACGTCATCAACGTTTCGGGTCATCGCCTGTCGACTGGGGCCATGGAACAGGTGCTCGGCTCTCACCCGGCGGTGGCCGAGTGCGCAGTCATCGGCGTCGCCGATCCGCTCAAGGGGCAACGGCCGTCCGGCTACGTGGTGCTCAAGCAGGGCGAGAGCATCACGGAGGAGGATCTCGCGAGCGAGCTGGTCGGCATGGTCCGTTCCAGGATCGGGGCGGTCGCCGACTTCAAGGAGGTTCGTGTGGTCGAGGGGCTGCCCAAAACCCGATCCGGGAAGATCCTTCGGAAGACCATGAGGCAGATTGCGGATCGGGAGGACTACAAGGTCCCCTCGACGATCGAGGACATGTCCGTGCTCAACAATCTGAGAGACATCCTGACCCGCGAATCGTCGTAGGGGCTTCAGGGGGTCAACCGCGCCACGCGTACTCGAGTTCGGGGCGGCCCGGGGTGCCGTGGCGCGGTCGCCTCTCGACCCGGCGGGAGGCGTGCAGGAACTCGAGGTACCGGCGTGCCGTGACCCGGGAAAGGGTCATGCGGTCCGCGATTTCGCGCGCGGAATAGGCCGAGTCGTGTTCGGAGAGCGCCTGGACGATATTGACCAGGGTCTCTTGGGAGAGCCCCTTGGGCAGGGCTCGCGTTTCGTCCTCGCTCCGGTGGAAGAAACTGTCGATCGCGGCCTGATCGAGTTCGCCCGTGGCGGGGACCCTGCCCCGATGGGCCGAATAGGAGTCGAGCTTTCTGCCCAAGTGCTCCAGGGTGAACGGTTTGACCAGGTACCCGAACGCCCCGTGGAGGGAGGCGGTGCGCAGGCTCGAGGCGTCCCGGTCCGCCGTCACCATGATCACGTCGACCGGCAGCCCTTCGGCGCGCAAGAACTTGGCGACCTCGTGACCCGACCGATCCGGAAGATTGATGTCCAGAAGAAGCAGGTCCACGGGGGTTTTCCTGGCGAAGGAAGCTTTGACGGCCGCAATGGCGCCCTGTGCGTTGTACGCGGTGCCGGCGACCTCGAAGTCGGGACGTTCCCTGATGAATTGGGCATGGGCGGACGCGGTGATTTCCTCGTCGTCGATCACGATCACGCGGTAGGTGGTCATCGGGCCTCCTTCCGGGGTCTGGGGATTCTGGCGGTGAACACCGACCCGCCGTCACTGAGCACTCCGATGCTGCCACCGTGGCGGAGGAGCGTGCCTCGGACGAGGGCCAGGCCGACGCCGCGACCTTCGGGTCCCGAAGGCTTGGTGCTGTATCCCCATTCGAACACCTTCCGCTCGTCCTCCCTCGATACTCCGGATCCGGTGTCGGCGACGACGATCTCCCATCCCTCATGGGTTTCGGTCAGGTCGACCTCCACCTCCCGCGGTTCGGGCGAATCGGCCACGGCGTCCATCGCGTTGTCGACCAGGTTGCTGACCACGGACACGAGCTCGACCTCGGACAGCGGGATGTCGGACCATTCGCCCTCGATGTTGAGCCCGAGATCGATAAGGCGTTCCTCCGCTTCCGTTCTCTTGCCTGCAAGGAGTGCGGTGACGCCTGGGAGCTGCTTGTAGTTGCCCCAATGCACCTCGTTCTGCTCGGAGGAGGCCAAATCCTCGCGCGCGAAGTTTCGGGCATCGTCGAGCCTGCCCAGGTCCAAGAGGGACAACACGGTGTGCATGCGGTTTCGGTGTTCGTGATTCTGGGTTCGCAGCATCGCCGCCATCGAGCGGGTGGCCTCGGACTTCAGAATGTCATCGCGACTGTATCCCAGGGTGGCGCGGTTCAGGTACCGGTAGAGCAACAGGGTCGTGAACGTGGTCGTGAGCAGCAGGAGGCCGGCGATCATGGCGACGGCGGGCACGCCGTTGTGGGCCACGGCAGCGATCTCGCTGATGGTCACCCCGGTGGACACCAGCCCGATGATTGAGCCGTCGTCCCCACGGATCGGTGTGATGGTCCGCATCGAGACGCCCAGGCTGCCTTCTTCTTCCACGGTCATGGTCTCGCCGTGTTGGGCGCGGGAAATGTCCCCGATGTAATGCCGACCGATCTTGTCGTCGCTGGGGTGGGTGTAACGGATTCCGTCCGGGGACATGATCGTGATGAAGCTGACCGAGGAGTTCGACAGGACGTCCTTGACGTAGGGCTGGAGTCGATCCGTCGGGTGGCCCGACGTGATGTTTTCGACGATGAAGGGGTCGTGGGCCAGGGTCGCACTCTCGGCGCGCGTGATCTCCGAGGCCTGCTCCCGCGCCGAATCCTGGATCTGCCAATACAGAAGAGCGCCGACCGACGCGCACACGATGACCACGATCACCATTTGGGTCAGCAGGAAAATCCGAGCGATAGCCCACGAGGATCTCGTCCCTGCGACGAGGCGGGGATGGCTCGTTTCCTGGGGCGACACGGACTCTCCTCACGTGCGGATGCGAACAGGCATCGCTGGACGGTCAAGAACTTAATGACCACAATTGTCTCCTTGTGGCCTAGACCACCATACTTCTTGAATACCTTCGCCGAGCCCGACCATGGTTCGGGCCACGAAGCATCAATCGACTCGAACCTGAAAGGAGAGCGTCATGGACCAGTCCACAGCGAAGAAGCCGTGGTACAAAGACGGTACCCACATGCTCTACGTCTCGGTGATCCTGGCAGTCGTCCTCGGAGTCATCGTGGGCCTCGTCGCACCGGGTGTCGGAAAGTCCCTGGAGCCGCTCGGCAAGGGATTCGTCAAGCTCATCACGATGATGATCTCACCGATCATCTTCTGCACCCTCGTTCTCGGCGTGGGCTCGGTGGCCAAGGCCATCACCGTCGGGAAAGTCGGTGGCATGGCAATCATCTACTTCCTTGTCATGTCCACATTCGCCCTCGCCATCGGCCTGATCGTGGGCAATGTGCTCCACCCGGGAGACAACCTCCACTACGAACCCACCGGATACACGCCGGAGGGCGATTCCGAGGGTGGAGAGGCCGGAGGCCTCTCCGGATTCCTGATGGGGATCATTCCCACGTCCTTGCTCTCGTCGCTGACCTCCGGAAAGATCCTGCAGACATTGCTGGTGGCCCTCCTCGTCGGTTTCGCTCTCCAACGGATGGGGGAGGCGGGCAAGCCGATCCTCAAGTTCGTCGGTTACGTCCAGGCCCTCGTGTTCCGCTTGCTCGGAATGATTATGTGGGTTGCGCCGGTCGGCGCCTTCGGGGCCATGGCCGCCGTGGTCGGCTCGACCGGGCTCAAAGCCGTGGGGCAGATGGCGATCCTCATGATCGGCTTCTACATCACCTGTATCTTGTTCATCGTGGTCGTCCTGGGCGCGCTGCTGAAGTTCGCGACCGGGGTGAACATCCTCAAACTCATGAAGTATCTGGCGCGGGAGTACCTGCTGATCTTCTCGACGTCGTCCTCCGAAGCCGCGCTGCCCCGTCTGATCGCAAAGATGGAACACGTCGGAGTCTCGAAGCCCGTGGTCGGAATCGTGGTCCCGACCGGCTATTCCTTCAACCTGGATGGGACGGCGATCTACCTGACGATGGCGTCGATCTTCGTGTCCGATGCGATGGGCAAGCCCCTCGAACTCGGGCAGCAGATCTCGCTGTTGGTGTTTATGATCATCGCCTCGAAGGGTGCGGCCGGCGTCTCCGGCGCGGGAATCGCGACCCTCGCGGCCGGGCTCAAATCCCACCGTCCGGACCTGGTGGACGGGGTCGGTCTCATCCTCGGCATCGACCGCTTCATGTCCGAAGCCCGTGCGCTCACCAACTTCACGGGCAACGCCGTGGCCGCCCTCCTCATGGGCAAATGGTCGAAGGAAATCGACATGGGCCGAGTCCATCAGGTGCTCGACGGGAAATTGAAATTCGACGAATCGACGATGGGCGGTGACTTCCACGGCGACATCGATGGGGAGGACAAGCAGGCCGTCCCCGTCGAGAGCGCCTCGGCATCCGCGACCCAGGGGACAGGTTCTTCCGGGGGCACGGGGTCCGCAACCGCGGTCCAGGACCGATAACCTGCTCCTCCCGGCATCGAGGTGGCCCCGATCCGCACCCCATAGATGGGGCGTGCGCTTCGGGGCCACCTCGATCCGTATCTGAGGGATGGTGGGTTGTAGGGTTAAGGGCAGTCATATGTGCCCAACGATCTGAAAAGGGTGTGCGTGAGTACTCAGAACTCCGAACCAGAACTCGGCCCCACCGGGCGTCCCATCCGGCAGTTCCCGGAACCGGCCGTCTTGGACTCCCACGGGCCGGCACGGGTGATCGCCATGGTCAATCAGAAGGGCGGCGTCGGCAAGACGACCTCGACCATCAATCTCGGTGCGGCGCTCGCCGAATTGGGCCGCCGCGTTCTCATGGTCGATTTCGACCCGCAGGGCGCCCTGTCGGCAGGATTCGGCGTCAACCCCCACGAACTGGACACGACGATCTACAACGTGATGATGGACCGCAAGGTCGAGGTCCACGAGGCCGTTCGTCGTACCGAATTCGAGAACATGGATCTTCTGCCGGCCAATATCGACCTGTCTGCCGCCGAAGTGCAGCTGGTCAATGAGGTGGCTCGCGAACAGGTCCTCTCCGGTGCCCTCAGGAAACTCAAGGACGACTACGACGTCATCCTGATCGACTGCCAGCCGTCGCTCGGTCTCCTGACGGTCAACGCCCTGACCGCGGCGGACGGCGTCATCATCCCTCTGATTTGTGAGTTCTTCGCTCTGCGTGCGGTTGCTCTGCTCGTGGACTCGATCGAAAAGGTTCAGGACAGGCTGAACCCGGATTTGAAGATCGACGGCGTCCTGGCCACCATGTTCGACTCGCGAACCCTTCACTCCAAGGAAGTCATCGCGCGCATCATCGACGCGTTCGGGGACAAGGTCTTCGACACCGTGATCAAGCGCACGGTCAAATTCCCGGACGCGACCGTCTCCGCCGAGCCGATCCTCAGCTATGCGCCCACGCACACGGGCTCGGTCGCCTACCGAGAGCTGGCCAAGGAGCTCATCAGTCGAGGAGGGTCTCGCTGAGACCGACCGCTTCGGGGATTCCCGCCGACCCGGAACTCGTTCCGGACGAAGGGCGGTCGGGCTCCCAGGGCACGGACGAAGCCGTCGCCCAGGACCCGGTGCCCGCAGACTCTGCGGGCACCGGGTTCGCGGTGTCCCTGGAGAATTTTGCGGGGCCGTTCGAGGTCCTGCTCTCGATGATTTCCAAGCGGGAGATGGACATCACGGAAGTCGCGTTGGCGGCCGTGACGGACGAATTCATCGCATACGTTCGGGCGCTGCGCGACACGGGTCTGGAGAAGGCCCTGGACGAAGCGAGCGAGTTCCTGGTGATCGCCGCGACCCTCCTGGATCTCAAGGCCGCTCGTCTGCTCCCCGCGGGCGAGGTCGAGGACGAGGAAGACCTCGCGATGCTCGAGGCACGCGATCTGCTCTTCGCGCGGCTCCTGCAGTACAAGGCGTTCAAGGACATCTCACACGTTCTGGCGGGTCGCATGGAAGCCGAGAACAGCAGGTTCCCCCGGCCGGGAGGCCTGCAACCCGAGTTCGCGAACCTGCTCCCTGAACTCATTGTCACCACCAGTCCGCAACGACTGGCCGAGCTCGCCGAGAATGCCATGCGGCCCAAACGCGAGGAGTCGACCGAAGTCGGTCTGGACCACCTGCACGGGGCCCGGGTCACCGTGCGCGACGAGGCTGAACACATCGCCGCGCTCGTCATGGACGGAACGCCCGCCACGTTCACCCAATTGGTTTCGGACGCCGAGGACATGCTGGTCGTCGTCGTTCGCTTCCTCGCCCTGCTCGAGATGTACCGGGACCGCGTCGTCGGGTTCGCTCAGGAAGGTCCCCTGGAAGAATTGTCGGTCCGCTGGGTCGGCACGGAGGAGGGCTGGACGGCGGCGCGTCTGGCCGACGACGATTACGCGGGGGAGGACGGAGAATGAGCGAGACCACGGAGACCGACCAGGAGACGACGACGCCGGAGAAGTCAGAACCGGGTCGCGTGGATCTGGTGCCGGGCGGTATCAAAGCTGCAGTCGAGGCGATCCTGATGGTCTCGGAGACGGCGGTCAACGAATTCGAGCTGGTCGAAGCCCTGCTGGTGCCCGTGTCCCGAGTCGAACGAGCCCTCGATGAACTGGCCAGGGATTATGACGGGTATACTGAATCCTTCGCGAACGACGGCGTCACGGATGAGGACTCCTCAGACGGTCAAGGCACCCGAGAGCCACGAGGGATGGAACTGCGTCGCGTCGGCGGAGGGTGGCGACTCTACGCTCGGACAGAGTTCGCGCCGTGGGTCTCACGTTTCATCCTCGAGGGCCAGACCTCGAAGTTGTCGCAGGCCGCACTGGAAACCCTCGCGGTCATCGCTTATCGCCAGCCCGTCTCCCGAGCACGAGTTTCGTCCATTCGCGGGGTCAACGTGGACGGCGTCGTGCGAACCCTCAAGACCAGGGGGCTTGTCACGGAAGACGACGAACCGGGGGAATCCGGTTCGATTCTCTACGTGACGACACCGTTGTTTCTCGAGAAAATGGGGTTGGAGTCCTTGGACGAACTCCCCAAGATTTCGCCGTACCTTCCCGATGTGGAAGACATCGGCGAATACGAACAGCGCCTCCAGGGCGGCTGATCGGCGGAGCCTTGCCGACCCGGCACGGTTGCCGCGCACCAAAGAATTGGATCAACACCACCGAAAGAACACATCATGGCCAACAGATCGACGGGACGTCAGAACACCGGCAAGAATTCCTCGCGAGGAAGCTCGCGAGGAGCGCAGGGAAAACCCCCTGCGCGCGGTGGTGCGTCCAAGAACAACAAGAATTTCAAGGGTACGGGGCGCCCCGGAGCCCCGGGACGGTCGCAGAAGCCCTCCGTGAAATCGGGCGCCAACAAGTCCGACGCCAAGAAGTTCAAGCCCAGGAAGGGGCAGGCCGGGAGGATCTTCGCGCGGGAGCGCGGCGAATACCGGCCCGACAACGAGTACAAGGGACCGCACCGTCCCCGGCGCCCGCGCGCCGAACCGGCCGACCGCCTGGATGTCTACGACCGTGACGGCGTCCGTCTGCAGAAACTCATGGCCCAGGCCGGTGTCGCGTCGCGCCGTGTGTGCGAAATGATGATCTCCGAGGGCCGAGTGATGGTCGACGACGAGGTCGTCACCGAGCTCGGAGTCCGAGTGGACCCGCGCAAGGCACACATTCAGGTGGACGGCGTGACCATCCAGACGGACGATTCCAAGGTCTACTATGCCTTCAACAAGCCCGAGGGTGTCATCGCGACCATGGAGGACCCCGAGGGCCGTTCGTGCATCTCGGATTACCTGAATCCGCAGCGCAAGGAAAGAATCTTCCACGTCGGCCGCCTCGACGTTGCGACCGAAGGGCTGCTCCTGCTGACCAACGACGGCGAACTCGCCAACCGGCTGACCCACCCCTCCTACGAGGTGCCGAAGAAATACTTGGTGCAGGTGCGCGGACCCATGGAAAACGGCGTCGGTCACGAAATGAAGAAGGGGATACGCCTCGAGGACGGCGTCGCACGCGTGGACGATTTCCGGCTCGTCGATTCGACGCCGGGGCACCTCCTGGTTGAGGTCACGATCCATTCCGGCAAGAACCGCATTGTTCGCCGACTCTTCGACGCGGTCGGCCACCCCGTGGAGAAACTCGTGCGCACCGAGATGGGACCGGTACGGATCGGATCCCAGAAGCAAGGGACGGTCCGCAACTTGTCGAAGGTCGAAATCGGCGCCCTGCTGTCCTCGGTGGGTCTGTGACGATGAATCGGAATTCTTCCGCGACGGTGTCAGGGCCCGTGCTGGTCGTCGGTTCCGGACTGTTGGGCGCCTCCGTGGGGCTCGGCCTGTCCGTGCAGGGCGTGGAGACGTGGGTTTCCGATATCTCTCCGACCACCGAAGCCGTCGCCGCAGACATCGGGGCCGGTCGGTCGTTGGCGCGTCTGGTCGAACAGGTCGGGCAGGAGACGGCGCGAGACGACATTGATCCGCAATTGGTCGTCGTCGCGACCCCTCCGGATGTCGCGGCGCAGACCGTGGCCCAGGCGCTCGTGGACTACCCGCGGGCGGCGGTCGTGGACATCGCCTCCGTCAAGGAACCGGTTCTTCTGGCTCTGCGCGAGACTGGGGCGGATCTCAGCAGATACATTGGTACCCACCCCATGTCGGGTCGGGAGAAGTCTGGGCCTGTCGCGGCGCGCGGCGAGTTGTTCATGTCCCGCCCGTGGGTGATCTGCGAGCACGACGACGTCGCACCCGAAACGGTTCGTCTGGCCCGGGGGCTGGCTACGGATTTGGGCGCGAACGTGGCCACCATGGACGTCCGAGAGCATGACGCGACGGTCGCCCTGATCTCACACGTACCGCAGGTCATGTCGTCACTGTTGGCGTCCCGTCTGCGCGAAACGCCGCTCGAGTCCCTGAGCCTCGCCGGCCAGGGGCTCCGGGATACCACGCGCATCGCGGCGTCGGACCCGGGCATGTGGGTCCAGATCCTTTCCGCGAATGCCCGGCCCGTGGTCGAGACCCTGTACGGGGTGCGCGACGACCTGAACCGGCTCATCGCTACCCTCGAACGGCCCACGGCCGACGGCGCCCGACTGGACATCGCGGAGCTGATGACGGAGGGCAACGACGGCGTCGCGCGAATTCCGGGCAAACACGGCGGCGCACCCAAGGCGTTCTCCGCGCTCACGGTGCTCGTGGACGACACCCCGGGCCAGATCGCCCGCCTCCTCACGGAGGTTGGAGAGATCGGCGTCAATGTCGAAGACATGAGGATGGAGCACTCCCAGGGCCAACCGGTCGGTATGGTCGAGATATCCGTGGTCCCCACGGCCCGCGACGGCCTGGTCCACGATCTGACGGAGCGCGGTTGGAAGATCGCAGAGTAGACACTGCAGCGCCCGGCTACGGGCCGGAAACGACGAGTTGGAGGACACCATGAGCCAGGACAATCAGGAGGCCCTCGAGGAGGCGGCAGTACCCGCAGAACCGGCCGCATCCCAGTTCAAGCACGAGGACCAGACCGAAGCGTGGAGGACGGAGTTGGTCGTGGCCGTGGACGGCCCCTCCGGATCCGGCAAGTCCTCGGTTTCCCGGGAGGTTGCCAACCGCCTTGGGCTCGCATACCTGGACACGGGAGCGATGTATCGGGCCCTGACCTGGTGGTGCCTCGAGGCGAGTGTCGATCTGGACGACGAAGACGCCGTGGCTGCGGCCGCGAACGATTTCCAGCTCCAGATGGGCACCGATCCGATCGTCGAAACCATCATGGTCGGCGGCATCGATATCCGCGAAGCCATTCGGGAAGCTCGGGTCACCGAGAACGTCTCAGTGGTGGCCAAGAACCAGAAGGCGCGCGACGCCCTCATCGGTCGGCAGCGCATGGAGATCGTGTCCAACGGGCGCAGGATCGTAGCGGAGGGACGGGACATCACAACCGTCGTCGCTCCGGACGCCTCCGTGAGGATCCTGCTGACCGCCAGCGAGGAGGCGCGCATGAAGCGCCGCGGGGAGCAGATCGGAGCGACCGGGGACGAGGACCGGTTGAAGCTGGAGGTCGCCCAGCGCGACGCCGCCGATTCCAAGGTCAACAATTTCACCGAAGCAGCCGACGGGGTCACCTTGGTGGACTCGACCGAGCTGGATTTCGACCAGACGGTGCGGGCGGTCATCGACGTCATTCGGACGACGACCGCCGAGCACCATGGAGAGAGCGACAAGAGCAACGACAATGACTGAGAATTTCGACGAGTACCAGGAAAAATACTTGGGCGGTGCCGACGCCGAGGACGAGGTCGAGGAGCACCTGGCGAATCTCGACGACGAAGAGGCCGAGAAACGTGCGGAGGCGCTCCGTGCAGGGCTCGACGAGTACGAGCTCGAGGACGAAGACCGGGAACTTCTGGTCGACTGGGGATTCGACATCGGTTCCGAGCCCACCGACGAACCCGATCCCGTCGTAGCCGTGGTCGGTCGGCCCAACGTGGGCAAATCCACGGTGATCAACAGAATCCTCGGTCGGCGTGAAGCCGTGGTCGAGGACAAGCCTGGCGTCACCCGCGACCGCGTGTCCTACAAGGCCGAATGGAACGGCAAGCACTTCACTCTGGTGGACACCGGCGGGTGGGAGTCCGACGCGAAGGGCATCGACGCACAGGTCGCGGCGCAGGCGGAAATTGCGGTTGCGCACGCGGACGTCGTCGTGCTGGTGGTCGACGCCCTCGTGGGCATCACGACGATGGACGAGGCGATCGTCCAGATGCTCCGGCGCGTCAAGAAGCCCCTGCTGCTGGCAGCCAACAAGATCGACGATTCGTACCAAGAACCCGAGGCGGCCGCCCTGTGGAGCCTCGGGTTGGGCGAGCCCCACCCTGTGTCCGGTGTTCACGGTCGCGGCATTGCCGACCTTCTCGACGAGGTGCTCAAGGTCATGCCGGAGCACTCGCAGTACGCCGAACCCGAGCTGTTCGAAGGGCCCCGACGCGTCGCGATCATCGGACGACCGAACGTGGGCAAGTCGTCGTTGCTCAACAAGCTTGCGGGGGAGGATCGGGCAGTCGTCAACGACATCGCGGGTACGACCCGTGACCCGGTGGACGAACTGATCGAATTGGGCGGGCAACCCTTCCGTTTCGTGGACACGGCGGGGATCCGGCGTCGCCAGCACATGGCCAAGGGCGCGGAATTCTATGCATCCTTGCGGACCCAGACGGCGTTGGAACGTTCGGAGGTTGCACTGGTGCTCTTGGACGTCTCTGAGCCGCTCTCGGAGCAGGACGTCCGTATCCTTCAACTCGCGATCGACTCCGGGCGGGCCATGGTCCTGGTCTTCAACAAGTGGGACACCCTGGATGAGGACCGTCGTGATGAGCTCGAGCGTGAGATCGACCGGGATCTGTCCCATGTCTCATGGGCACCCAGGGTCAATATTTCTGCGAAGACCGGCTGGCACAAGGACAAGATGGTTCCGGCCCTGTTGAGGTCTCTGGATGCGTGGGACTCGCGTATTCCGACGGGCCGACTGAACGCGTTCCTGGGGGAGATCGTCGCGGCGCACCCGCACCCGCTGCGAGGGGGCAAGCAGCCGCGAATTCTCTTCGGCACGCAGGTTTCTTCCCGTCCGCCGAAGTTCGTGCTGTTCACGACCGGATTCCTGGACCCCGGGTACCGGAGGTTCATCATCCGGCGACTGCGCGAGACGTTCGATTTTGAAGGGACGCCGCTCGAAATCTCGATGCGAGTGCGCGAACGCCGATCGGCTTCCCGTGACGGCAAGGGCGGTCGACGCCGCTAGCCCCTCGGATGTGCGTTCGGGCGCCGGATCCTGTACTATTGATCGAGTGCTCGGGCGTTGTCCGAGCAAGGTTTCGGGTTGTGGCGCAGCTTGGTAGCGCACATCACTGGGGGTGATGGGGTCGCAGGTTCAAATCCTGTCAACCCGACGGAACTGCCCCGGACCACCGACCATGTGTTGGTGCTCCGGGGCTTTTTTGTATCCGGGGCCCAAAATTGCCGCCTCGATTCCACGGGCCGCCGAAGGATCGAATCCGACGGCGTCGTTGTTCACCTCATCGTGGCGTGTGCCCAAGGACATGCTCCAAAAGCACCTGCGGTATCGAGAAGTGCCTGAAAGCGACGTAAAGTGGAAGGTTATGTTTCCACACAGGCGAAACGGCATCGCCGACCATGCAGGGAAATCCCGCGGCGAACAGCACGAGGTGGACAACGCCTCTCCGATGCACGGGCACCGTCGCATCGGAATGATCTCTGCCGCAGAGCCGTCCCGCAGAACGTTCCTGGGATTGGCCGGGGGAGCGGCCGCGACTGGGTTGCTCGCCGCATGTTCGGGCGATATCTCCGGTACCAATGGTGACCGGCGCGACCCCAAGATCACCCTGGATGCCCTCCGCACGGAGTACTCGGCCAAAATCGGGCTGTCCGTTTTCGACCACTCACGTCAGAAGGAATTCGACGACCACGGTGACACGGAGAGCTATGAGGCCAGCGTGGTCAAGGTTCCGATCGCGCTGTCCGTGATGAGGCAGGTGGCAGAGCATGGCGGCAAGATCGACGATGATCAGCGGGAACTGATCCGTCGCTCCGTGGAACAATCTGACAATGAGGCCACCGCGGAGCTGTTCAGCTCGTTGGCGGACAACCCGTCGGACACTATCTCGTCCAATCAGGACGACCGGGAAGCGCTCTCTGCCAACGCAATCAATCTGACCTACACCAGATTGGGGGTCCAATACACGCGTTCCGCAAAAACATGGGGTGACAACACCACCTGTTCGGCAGACCAGGTGCAGGTGGCGCGTGCGCTGGTTGACGGCGTCGATTGGGTTCACCCGGACGACATGACGTACTTGAGATCCCTCATGTCCCCTGCGGACGAATCCCAGGGCTGGGGCGTCGGTTCCATGGAGAACGGGCGTGCCGGAGACAAGCAGGTGCGTACTGTCGAGGTCAAGAATGGCTGGCTTCCCAACGACGACGGAACCTGGAACATCACGTCCATGGGCGCGGTTTTCACAGACGATGCCGCCTACTCCGTGGCCGTGGTCTCGGTAGGATTCGAATCCTTCGAAGAGGGCCAGAAGATCGCCAATCAGGCAGTCAAAACATACTTCGACGCACTGTGACGGGCACGGGAGAGCATCCATCCACAGGGCCGCATCCGGTCGCGTGCCAGAACCGATACCGTGGACGGGTGAACCCCGGACCAGAAACGCCCACCACGCCCCAGGACGTCCTTCGCTCTACTTTCGGATACGAGCACTTTCGCGGAGACCAGGCCGAGATCATCGACCACGTGACCGAAGGCGGCGACGCCGTCGTGCTCATGCCTACGGGCGGTGGCAAGTCGCTGTGCTATCAGATTCCGGCGATCGTCCGTGAAGGCGTCGGAATCGTCATCTCGCCTCTGATCGCACTCATGCAGGACCAGGTCGATGCCCTGGAAGCGGTCGGTGTCAGGGCCGCCTGCCTCAACTCGACCTTGGCGCCGGAAGACGTTCGGTCCGTAGAACAGGGGTTGGTCGACAACGAATACGACCTCGTGTACATGGCCCCCGAACGTCTGGTTCAGGCACGGACGCTGGACCTCCTCGACAGGGTGCGTATCGGGCTCTTCGCCATCGACGAAGCACACTGCGTGGCCCAGTGGGGCCACGACTTCCGCAAGGACTATCTCGGGCTCAGCGTGCTGGCCGGTCGCTTTCCCCAGGTCCCGCGCATTGCCTTGACGGCGACGGCGACCGAGGCGACCCACCGCGAGCTGACGCAGAACCTGGAGCTCGACGGTGCGCGACACTTCGTCTCGAGCTTCGACCGGCCCAATATCCAGTACCGGATGACCGAGAAGAACAACGCCCGCCAGCAATTATTCGAGCTGATCCGCACCGAGCACGACGGCGACGCCGGCATCGTCTACTGCCTCTCCAGGAAGCGCGTCGACCAGACCGCCACCTGGTTGCGGAAACAGGGGGTCGACGCCGTCGCGTACCACGCCGGCCTGAGCGAATCGGAGCGTGCCGAAGGGCAGCGTCGGTTTCTGCGGGAGGATGGGGTTGTGGTGGTCGCGACCATCGCCTTCGGCATGGGCATAGACAAGCCCGACGTCAGGTTCGTGGCTCACCTGGACCTCCCCAAGTCCATCGAAGGCTACTACCAGGAGACGGGCCGCGCCGGACGAGACGGCCTCCCGGCGACCGCGTGGTTGGCCTACGGGCTCCAGGACGTCGTCCAGCTGCGTCGCATGATCGACGACTCCGAAGGCAGCGAGGACTTCCGGTGGATCCAGCGACGCCACCTCGATGCGATGCTGGCCCTGTGCGAGACCACCGACTGTCGCAGAGTGCAGATTCTGCGCTATTTCGGCCAGGAGATCGGACCCTGCGGAAATTGCGACACCTGCCTGAACCCGCCCGCCTCCTGGGATGCGACCGTCCCTGTCCAGAAGCTGCTCTCCGCCATCGTGAGGCTGGACCGCGAACGCGGGCAACGGTTCGGGGCCGGACAGATCATCGACGTACTTCGCGGCAAGGAGAATGATCGATCGACGCAGTACCGGCACGATGAATTGACCGTGTGGGGGATCGGCTCCGATTTGAGCGAGGTTGCCTGGCGCGCCGTCGTCCGGCAAATCTTGGCCAGGGGCATCATCTCGACGACGGGGGAGTTCGGCGCCCTGGTCCTGGCCCCCGCGGCCGGGCCGATTCTCCGCGGCGAAGAAACCTTGATGCTCCGGTCCGCACCGGACCGCCCGGTGACCAAGAAGGGTCGAGGCAGGAAGGCGAGCGGTGCGTCGCTGGCTTCGGCCGAGCTCAACGACGCGCAACGGGCCGTCTTCGACAGCCTGCGCACGTGGCGGACTGGCCAGGCCAAGGAGCAGCAAGTGCCGGCCTACGTCGTCTTCCCGGACGCGACGCTGATCGAGATCGCCCGTTCGGCCCCCGCCAGCCTCTCCGAATTGGGCGCGGTGAGCGGGATCGGCGAGAAAAAGCTCGAACACTACGGAGAAGCCGTGCTGTCCGTGGTCCGGGAAGCCTGACTGCGGCCAGGCGCCTTCTCGAGACCGCCCTGGACGCCCCATGATCTGACTGCAACGATGGTGGAATGAACGAACCACAGGCACAGACTCACACCGCAGAAAAATCCGTTTCGGCGTCCGGACTCGTTGCAGCGTCACCTCACGCTCTGTACGAATACTTGCGCGACCCGCGCAACCAGGCCGATGTGGACGGATCCGGAATGATTCGGGCGGCCAGCGCGGATCCCGGATCCAAGGGCGACGCCGTGCAGGGAGCCCTGGACTCCGAGGGCCAAGTCTTTGTCATGGACATGCTCTGGACCGACGGCACCACGAAGTACCAGGTCGAGAACACCGTGACGCGCATCGGAGACGACGGGATCGAATGGTTGGTCGCGGATTACGGCAACGACCCCCAGGGTTGGCGATGGGGGTGGCTCTTCGAGAAAGCCGACGGCGGCACGTCAGTGACCAACTACTGCGACTGGTCCGACATCACAGACCCCAAGGTCCTCGAGGCCAAAGGATTCCCAGTGGTCGATCCTGGGAAGATTGCGGGAACGGTTCGGAACCTCCAGGAGCGGTTCTCCTAGCCCGAGGCTTCCAGCTCCAAAAGGGCCGACTTGGCCTCGAGGCCGCCCACATACCCTCCCAAAGCTCCATCGGCTCGCAGGACCCTGTGGCAAGGGACGACGACCGGTAGTGGGTTGGTCGCGCAGGCCGAACCGACGGCCCGGACCGCGCGAGGATTCCCGACCCGTTGGGCGAGATCCCTGTAACTGAGGGTCTCTCCGTACCCAATCCGGGGGAGGTATTCGTGCACCTCACCCCTGAACCCGCGGGACAGTGTCCGGTCCAGGCGCAGGTCGAAGGTCCGGCGGCGGCCCCCGAAGTACTCGTCGATCTCCCGAGCCGGGGTGTCCAACGCCGCAGGTACTTCCAGGATGCGAGGGCTCACGCTGCCGGAAAGGGCATCCAGGACGGCGTCGAACCCTTCGTTCTCGAATGCCACGCGGAGCAAGCCTTCGGTCGTGGCGGCAAGCATCAACCGGCCGAGGGGGGTCTCGAGGGTCCTGTAGGAAATGTCGACGACGCCTTCTGCCGGGGCTCTTCGCTCCAGACGCCGATGCAACGCCTTCATGGTCTGATCATTCACCGGGAACGAGTCCGGGGTGAGTCCTTCTGGGGATGTCACGATGTGCCTCCCGTGTTCGCGTCGAGATCGTGGGGATCGTCTTCCTGGCCCGATACGCCGAGTCGTCGTCCCAGGGCCCGCATTCCGTCCGACGACGCTCGCCTCACCGCCGCCGGTGTGCCTCCGATGATGTCGGCGACCTCATCGTGGGGCAGCCCGCCGAGGTGGTGATAGGCCACCGCGAGTCGTTGCCGTTCGGGCAACGCATCGACGGCACCCCACAGCATGTCCTCGCGCTCCCGCGTCACGGCGGCATCCGCAGGATCGACCCCGGCGCGGGAAACCGCGTCGTCCTCCCATGCGGTCTCGGGCGGGGAGGCGGTCGGCACCGCGCGCCGAGCGGAGGAGCGGACGACGTCGACGGCCTTGTTCCGAGCGACGCGGACGAGCCACGCTTCGACGTTGGTGTCGGGCGGAAGCCCTTCCCAGACGGTCAGGGCCGCCACGAAAGTCTCGGCCCAAGCGTCCTCCGCGTCCTGGCCGGGTCCCAGAACGGCGCGGCACACCCGCCACACCGTGGGGCCGTGGTGCCGAACAATCGTCTCGAACGGAATTTTCTGATTCATCATGAGGCAGTCGCGTCTCACCGTGCGGAAGTGAGGTCACGTCCCAAAATTAATTTCATCAGCCTACTTCCCATCTATTCCGCGGAATACCGGTTCTGGGCGCCCGTATTCGTGTTGACTGCCACAAACCCTCCCTCTAGCGTCAGTCGGGACAAAGTACGCCGCAGGAGTGCGGTTGGGTCTACAGCGAGGCATTGGCCAACTATGGCACAGGAACCGAAGAACCATATTCACGCGAGTCGTACCAGCGTCAGCGACCCCTCGACCGCGCCCGCCCCGGTGGAGCCGGACCTGAAGACGGTTCGGAAGGCCGTGGGAGCATCGGCGATCGGCAATGCCACGGAGTGGTTCGATTACGGTCTCTATGCGGTGTCCACCGCCTACCTGACGCATCACTTCTTTCCCGGGGGAAACGGGCAGCTCTGGACGCTGTCCCTGCTGGCTCTCTCCTTCATCATGCGACCCATCGGTGGCATGGTCTGGGGGCCGATCGGCGACAAGCTCGGCCGCAAGGGCGTGCTGGCCATGACGATCGTGCTCATGGCGGGGGCGACCTTCTGCATCGGCCTGATTCCCGATGTGAACACCATCGGAGTCTTCGCGCCCATCCTGCTGGCCCTCCTGCGTGTCATCCAGGGCTTCTCCTCCGGTGGCGAATATGGGGGCGCGGCGACCTTCATGGCCGAGTACGCGCCGGACAAGCGCCGCGGATTCTACGGAAGCTTCCTCGAATTCGGGACTCTGGGCGGTTTCGCCTTCGGTTCGCTGATCGTTCTGATCGGTGAGCTCACGCTCGGAAACGACACGATGATGGAATGGGGATGGCGAGTTCCGTTCCTCGTTGCGGGCCCGCTCGGTCTGATCGGTTGGTACCTGAGGTCCAAACTCTCCGAATCGCCGATCTTCGAGGAGCTCGAGGACACGCAAAGGGAAAGCTCCGTGGGCGGCGGACTCAGGGATCTGTTCACGGGCCACTTCCGCCAGATGTCGATCGTGTTCGGCCTCGTCGTCGCGGTCAACGTCGTCAACTACACGTTGTTGACCTACATGCCCACCTATTTGGAGAGCTCGGTCGGCATGGAGAGCTCCACGACCCTGACGGTCATGTTCATCGCCCAGTTCGCCATGATGCTCGTGATGCCCTTCGGCGGGGCCCTCTCGGACAAGATCGGCCGCAAACCGATGTGGTTCACCTCGATGATCGCCTTGTTCGTGCTGGCCGTGCCGATGTACATGCTCATGGCCCAGGGGTTCTGGTTCGCGCTCATCGGCTTCGCGGTGCTGGGGCTGCTCTACATCCCTCAGCTGAGCACCATTTCGGCGACGTTCCCGGCCATGTTCCCGGCCCCGGTGCGCTACGCCGGCTTCGCCATCTCCTACAACGTCTCGACGATGATCTTCGGTGGCACCTCGCCCATGGTCAACGAGGCCTTGATCGGTGCAACGGGCAACGATCTGGTCCCGGCCTATTACATGATGGGCGCGTGCCTGATTGGCTTCGTGGCCTGCCTGTTCATGAAGGAGACCAAGGGGGCATCCCTCCGCGGAACCGACGTCCCGGAGACGGGCAAGGTTCCGGTCTTCGAGCCCGTGGCCGGGGCCGCGCGTTAGCGGGCCTCGACGACGTCGTCCGGAAAGAGGACACGGGGAACGAACCACAGGAAAACGATCATCCCGAGCAACTCGATGATCGACTGCATGATCACGACGACGGCCGCCAGGCCCCACCCCGCCGGAAGAGCGAGCGCGAGGGGCAGAACGACGAAGGAGTTCCGCGTACCGAAGGTGAAGGCCAGGGTGCGTGCGGGCTCCTTCGTCACATGGAGGGCGCGGGCCAGAACCTTGGCCAGGACCAGGGCAACCATAAGGTAGGCCACACACACGCGGCCGACCTTCGGCAAGAGGTCCAGCGAAGCCACGACCTCGCCCGCGTGCGAAGTCATCACGCAGAGGATGACGACCGCGAGGAGCGGCACGGGCAGGACACCGAGCTTTCCATGCCATAGAGCGGCAAGTCGGCCGAGTGCCACGGGGCGTCGCCCTCGGTGCCCCTGCGGCCGCTTCGAACCCTCTGCGCGAGACCCCCATGAAATCAGCGCCTCAGTGCACGCCACCATGGTCAACGGGACCAGGATGACGGTGGCGGCCGGGATCAGGGCGTCGGCGTCCAGGACCAGTCCGGCGGAATTGTTGGCGAACAGGCTGATGTACAGGGGTACGAGCGGCAGCTGGATGAGCATGTTGAGGGGCGCCAGGGCCGTGGCTCGGAGGGAATCCCCGCGACCCAGTTGCGCGAAAGTGATGAACCAATCCGTGCACGGCGCCACCAATGTCATGAGGAGGCCCAGACGGGCGGCGGGGGAGTCCGGCGCCCAGTGAACCAGGCCCCAAACGGCCCAAGGGATCAGAAGAAAGTTGCCGACCAGCGCCGCCGCCAGGAACCGGCCGTCCCGAATCGCTTGCGGAATCTCGGTCAGGGAAACTTGAGAGAACGTCGAATACATCAGGAGGGCGAGCCCGGGCCATATCAGGGCCTCCGCGAACGGCTGGGACCCGGGAACTCCCAGGCCGAGTCCGAGTCCGATCGCAATGGCCAACAGGTATACCCAGACCTGGGTCTTCTCCAACCGGTCTCGGAGCGATGACACCCTAGGCGTCATCCGGGAACCCATCCGCCCCGTGAGTGTGAAAGCGTGCACCGTCCCGGTTGAAGATGCTGATCACCTCGGCAGCCTGATTGCCGGCAGCGCACATGCTGTGCGGGGTGGTGGTGTCGAATTCGGCCGCTTCGCCGGGTTCGAGCGCGAGCTCGTCGTCCCCCAGCCGTAGTCGCAAGGTTCCCGAAAGCACGTACACCCAGTCGAATCCAGGGTGCACACCCGGTTCGGGCATCGTGCTCCGCGGTGGGTAGGTCATCTTGAACGCGTTGACGGGCGAATCCTCCGGGCTCAGGGGCGCAATGAGGGTCCCGTTGCGGCGGTATGCACGACGACGAACCCGTGGGTCCGGGGTATCCGCGCGAACGAGCTCGTCGATTCCGATGCCAAGCTGCCGGGTCAGGGGCAACAGCAGTTCGAGGCTCGATTGTCGTTTGCCGGACTCGAGTCTGGACAGCGTGCTCACGGACATGCCCGCGCGATCCGCCAGCTCATCCAGGGTCCAGCCCAGCCGTTGCCTTGCTGCCCGCAGTCGTGGGCCCACCTTGGACAACTGTTCGTCCACAAAAATCACTCCTTGCTATTTCCGCAAAACAGTTTGCCATGTCTGAGTGTTCAGGTCTAGCGTCGAGATCATGGAAAACACATGGGATGTCATTGTTGTTGGCGGTGGGTCCGCCGGGCTCAGCACCGCACTGATGCTGGGGCGTTCGCGGCGTCGGGCTCTCGTCCTGGACGAGGGGATGCCGCGGAACCGGTTCGCGGCCCACATGCACGGAGTGCTCGGACACGAAGGGAAGGACCCGGCACAGCTGCTGCGCGAGGGGAGAGAAGAAGTCGCAGCCTACGGCGTCGACTTCGTCGAGGCCCGGGTCGAGCGCGTCGACCGGGACGGGTGCGATTTCGTGCTCACGGACACCGAAGGGACGAGGCGGGGCGCTCGCGCCGTCGTCGTGGCGACGGGCCTGACCGACGTCTTGCCCGAGATCCCCGGCCTGGCCGAACGGTGGGGAACAAGCGTACTGCACTGCCCCTACTGCCACGGCTGGGAATTCGGCGACCGACGCCTCGGGCTGCTGGCCACGGCCCCGCACGACATCATGCGTGCCGAGTTGTTGCGGCAGTGGTCCGAAGACCTGACCGTCTTCACGTCCGGAATCGGCGGGGTCGATCCGGGGACGCAGGCGCGCCTCGAATCGCGGGGAGTTCGCCTGGCCCCTGAGCCGGTGGTCGCCGTGGACGGTCCCGGACAAGACCTGACGGAGGTTCGTACCGAGAACGGCGTGTATCCCATCGACGCCCTGTTCGCCGGCGGCGCCTCCCGCCCGCACGATGATTTCCTGGAGCCCCTGGGACCGGACAGAGCGGACGGGCCCCTGGGCAACTTTCTGTCCGTGGACGAGTTCGGGGCCACCTCGGTTCCGGGGCTCTGGGCCATCGGCAACGTCGTCAATCCGGCGCTGACGGTTCCGGGCACGATGGGTGCGGGATCGGTGACCGGCGGCATGGTGAACATGTATCTGGTCGGCCAAGATTTCGACGACGCCGCTCCCGAGCCCGCCAAGGACTTCTGGGAGAACAGGTATCGGTCCCAGGACAGAATCTGGTCGGGGAACGCGAATGCGACTCTCGTGGACCTTCTCGACGGCGTCGAGCCCGGGCTTGCGGTGGATCTCGGGTGTGGAGAGGGCGGCGACGTGCTGTGGCTCGCCGCCCGCGGGTGGAAGGCGACAGGGATCGATATCTCCGAGACGGCGGTCGACCGGGCACGTCAAGCGGCTCGGGAGGCGCAGCTTGAGGATCGAGCGACGTTCGTGGCCGAGGACCTCGAGCAGTGGATGCCATCGGAGGCCCTCGACCTGGTCACGGGCAGTTTCTTCCAGTCGCCCGTGGCATTGGACCGCGTGGCCGTCCTCCGGCGAGCAAGCCGTGCCGTGGCCCGGGGCGGTCGGATATGCCTCGTCTCCCATGCGGCACCTCCGCCCTGGGCCGAACATCACCACCACGCAGACTTCCCCGATCTGGGCGAAGAAGTGCGGGCCCTGGACCTCGGCCCCGAATGGGAGACCGAAGTCCAGGAGGTCCGGAAGCGTGAGGATACCGACCCCGAGGGGAACCCGGCGGTTCTCGAGGATGCCGTGGTCGTGCTCCGGAAGAAGGCCTAGATTCTGTCCTCCTTCGGGATGATGATCCAGGCCACCACGTAGAAGATCGCCTGTGGGCCGGGGATCAGGAAGGACAGGAGGAACAGGAACCGGACCCAGTTCGGGCTCCAATCGAGTGCCTCTGCGATGCCTCCGCAGACGCCGGCGATGACTTTGTGTTTGCGTGATCTCTTGAGTGCCATGGTTCCCACGCTAGGGGGTCGCGGCGGACGGACGCAGTGGAGCGGGCACTACCTTTGCAGGTAGTGCCCGCTCCACGTGCATGTTCTCAACGCAGCTTCAATTTTCTGTACCTGCTGATGGCTCCGTGGATTTCCTGGGGGCGGGGCATCGCCAGGTCACCGCGGGGCCGGCCTCCGCCGGTCAGACCGTCCAGGCCGTGCTCCCGAATCCGGCGCCACACGCGCTCCACGGCGTCCACGAGGCCCAGCTGTCCGTCGAGTTCCCGCGAAACCGCCTCGATGCACTGGGCGATCGCGCTGGTCTGCGAAGGATCGACCAGCTGGGCGAGGTAGGCGACGTCGATATCTTCCCGGCCCACCTGGATCGTCCCGAGCCCCCGGCCGCGGGCGCTCTTTTTCTTGTCCGAGGGGTTCAAGGCGCCGGCCGTGGGGATTCTCTCGTCGGACCCTACGAAGACACGCTCAGTGGATTCCGTGGCGCCCGCGTCCTCGGGGGCATCGTCGGCCGCAATGTGATGAGCCTGGTCGGTGACCTCCGAGGGTACGTATGCGTCCAAGGCAATCACATGGTCTGCCATGCCGAAGAATGCCCCTGTGCCTCCGGCCACCAGGATCGTTGAAATATCCCGTTCATCCAGCAGGGGGCGAATGCGTTCGACAAAGGGCGTGATCGGTTCGGAACCCGAGGGGATGAGCCGTCGCATCGCTGGGTCGCGAATCATGAAATTGGTGGCCGAAGTGTCTTCGTCGATGAGGAGCAGCGATGTCCCGATTTCCAAGGATTCCGCCAGATTGGCGGCCTGTGACGTCGAGCCTGACGCATTCGTGGTCGTGAAATGAGAGGTGTCGGCGCCGGACGGCAGGTTCGAGATGAAAGGTGAGATGTCCGTACCCGTGACGGCCCGCCCGTCTTCGGCACGGATGCTCATCGCATCGGGAACAGTCAGGACCCATTCGCGGCCGTCGCCACCGATATGCGGGTACACCCCACGTTCCATGGCCCTGAGCAGGGTGGATTTCCCGTGGTAGCCGCCGCCCACGATCACTGTGATCCCGCGGGGGACTCCCATGCCGGATACCGTCCGGCCGCTGGGCAGCGAGAAGTCGACCCGCATGCTGTCGGGGGAGCGGAAAACCACGGCGTCACGAAGAGGTACGTCGGAGTTGCCCGATGCGCGGGGAAGAACAGCGCCGTCGCCCACGAAGGATACGAGGCCCCGCTCCTTCAGCGCGGCCTGGAGCGCGAGCTGGTCCGTGTACAGCTCGATGTGGCGTTCGAGGGCCTCGAGATCCAAACCATCCAGCAGTGCGGATCCCTGAACGAGTTCGGGCAGGTCGTCCGTCAAAAGGTGCGCCGCAGCGCGCCCCTTGATGCGGCGCCCCGCCGCGGGCAGCGAAACCGAGAGGCGAACCTCGACCGAATCAGGGCGGACCACCACGCTGGACCGCTCGAGAACCTCTTGGCCCGGCTTGGTGATGTTGATGCCTCGGTAGGAGCATCCGCACAGAGTCTTGGTGAGATGACGTGCGATGAAGTCCGCGGCGGCGACGCGCTCCTCGGGCTCGTTCTCCAGGCGTTCGGGGAGCGAGGTTCCGTCGAGAGGAAGAATCACGCGGACCGAGGACGGCGGGGCGTACGGATCGGACTGCACATGGTCGATCGCGAGGTCGAAGGTCCCGAAGTCGTAGGTGCCTCTGATGCGTTTGTAGGCGCCGTACCCATTGCCGTCGAGACGCTGGAGAGAGGACCTGAGATCCTGCGTGGTTTGGTTCATTGATAGCTAATTCGGATCGGGGACATCAGTGTTTGGAAGTATAGTCGGTCACGAAATCACTGGAGAGGAATTGATTTATGACTACCCAAGTCAGCAAGCAGATCCAACTCGCTTCCCGGCCCAAGGGCTGGCCCTCCGAGGAAAATTTCGAGACCGTGTCGGTCGACCTTCCGGGCCTGTCCGAGGGGGAGGTTCGCGTCCAGAACCTGTACATGTCCGTCGATCCTTACATGCGCGGTCGGATGTCCGCGGGCAAGAGCTACGTCGCTCCTTTCGAGGTCGGCGAGACCATGACCGGTGGAGCGGTCGGCAAGGTCGTGGAATCCCGCAGCGACAACCTGTCCGAGGGCGCCCTCGTGCTGCACCAGTTCGGTTGGCGCGACATCGCTCAGGCTCCGGCAGAACAGTTCAACGAGGTTCCGGAGATCCCCGGCGTTGCGCCGTCTCTGTACCTCGGCATGCTGGGACTCACGGGTCTGACGGCCTATGTCGGGCTCACCCGGGTGGCGAAGATGCAGGAGGACGACGTCGTGTTCGTTTCGGGCGCGGCTGGTGCGGTGGGCTCGGCCGTCGGCCAGATCGCCCAATTGCTCGGCGCGTCGAAGGTCATCGGCTCGGCAGGGAGCAAGGAGAAGACGGACGTGCTCGTGCAGAAGTACGGGTACGACGTCGCACTGAACTACAAGGACGCACCGATTCGGGAGCAGCTGCCGAAGGCAGCGCCGGACGGCATTGACGTCTACTTCGACAATGTCGGTGGCGACCACCTCGAGGCCGCCCTGGACGTTCTGAACCGTTACGGCCGGGCGGCGCTGTGCGGCGCGATCAGCCAGTACAACAACACGGAACCGGCTCCGGGCCCGGACAACATGGCGAATTTCGTCAAGCAGTCTCTGGGCTTCAAGGGGTTCATCGTCGGCGACTACATGGAATACGCCGGCGAGTTCCAGGAGCGGATGAGCGCCTGGATCCGTGAGGGAAAGATCCGGTACGACGAGACCGTGGTCGACGGCCTGGAGAACGCGACCGATGCCTTCATCTCGATGATGCAAGGAGCCAACACCGGCAAGATGGTGGTCCGCATCCAGGACTGAAGGCGGTGGGGCTACCCGAGCGATTCGACCGAGCCCTTGATGATCGTTCGGGTTGCCCCTCCCACCCACACGTTCTCGCCATCGGCCTCGACGCGAACCATGCCGCGTCGGCCCAGAGCTGTGCCCTGGCGTGCGACGTAGGAGGCAGGGGCTCGTCCCTCGCGAATCATCCACTGCGCCAATCCCGCGTTGAGGCTTCCCGTGACGGGATCTTCCTGACTGCCGTCACCGGCGCCGAAGGCGCGCACTTCCACAGTCGCGGGGGAATCGGGAGAGTCGAAGAATCCCACGACGCCGATCTTCAGGCGGTTCTCACCGATCTCGCCCATGCGCGGTCTGAGGGCGAGCACGTCATCGGCCGAGGGAAGAACGACGCCGACCCACCCAGGGCCGTTGTCGATCCAGCGCATGCCTTCGATGCGGGCGACGTCGATATCGAGGAGCTGAGCGACCGTGCTCCGCGTGCTCTCGTCGGCCGGCTCGTCCCGCAACAGAGGCGGCGCCGCGAAGAAGAGCGCGTCGTCGGATCGGCGAACCGTGATCAGCCCGGCGGCGGTCTCTTGGACGAGTCCGTTCTCGGCGCCGGGCCGGCCGCCGGCTTCGAGCCACGCGTGGGCCGTACCCAGTGTCGGGTGGCCCGCGAAGGGCAACTCCCTCTCGGGGGTGAAGATGCGAACTCTGTAGTCGGCACCGGGTTGAGTCGGCCCCAACAGGAATGTGGTCTCTGAAAGATTGGTCCAGTGGGCGAAGGTCTGCATCTGGTGGTCAGTGAGCCCGTCGGCATCGCGAACCACAGCGACGGGATTCCCCGGTTGCGGTCCCGGCGCGAAGACGTCGACTTGCCGGAATGGTCGTGACATGGTTTTCCTCTCTTCTCGCCCGGAGCCGATGCCCAGGCTCCCGGTACCTTGCGGTGAGCTGGCTCATACCCGATACGCTCGGTATCGTGAAGTGATCGGTGGGTTCACCCCTCCAGATCCACAGTACGCGGCCCTCGAAAGCGCCGCCGGAAGGAGCCTCGAGTGACAGCCGAAACGCCCACGACCGCGGAGACGGCCACCGAACCCAAGCGCTTCGAACTGATCAGTCAGCGCGGTTTGCCGATTTCGGTATCGAGCTGGGGCGACTGGACTTCGGCCGAGGGCGTGGTCCTGGTGGTCCCGGCCATAGCCACTCGCGCTCGGCACTACAACGCGTTTGCACGCTGGCTCGTTCGCCAAGGGTTTGTGGCCGTTACCTTCGACTTCTCCGGCTACGGGGATTCACTGCGGGGGTCGCTCAAGGACTCACCGGTGGACATCTTGGACTGGGCGCGGGACGCGCGCACGGTTCTCGACTGGGTGGCCGAGAAAGACTCGACGCTGCCCGTGACCTGGGTCGGTCACAGCCTGGGCGGCCAGCTTCTGGGCCTTGCCGGTGATCGCGGCGTAACACAGTGCCTTTTTGCCGCGACCGGTGTCGGCTCTGGCTGGAAGTCCCCCTGGCAGACCGCTGTGCCTGGAATGGTGATGTTCTTCCTTGTCGGACCGATCGCTCAGAAGCTCTGCGGCTACTATCCGGGGCGCCGGCTCAGGTTCTTCGGGAACTTGCCCTCCGGCGTCATGAGCCAGTGGAGAACATGGGTCGCCTACCCTCGGTATATTCTGGGGGAGCGGCCGTGGTTGGCTCCGCGGTACGCGAGTGTCACGTCGCCGATCACGGTGGTGTCCTTCACCGACGACATCGTCATGTCCAAAGCGGCGTTGCGAATGTTGCTGTCCTTTTATTCGGGGGCCCGCAAGATGCACTTCCGGTTCTCGCCGAAGCGGCTGGGAGTGGGGTCCATCGGTCACATGGGACCGTTCCGGGCCGCGAACGCCAGCATCTGGGGCACCATTTTCCTTCCTTATCTCGCGAGTCGCCGGGGACGAGCGGCAGGTAATTAGCCAAGCTACGTTTCTTGGGGTATGGTGGATGCTATGTCAGACTCGCACCTGAATACCAGCCCTTCGGAAGCCAACGAACTGTCCGCTTCCGATTCCCAAAAAGCTACGGAATTGATCGTGCTGGCCAGCCGATTCGTTCGCGCGGCATCCCGTCGCAGCGGCCGTGAGCGCTCGACCATTGTCCTGCGCACGCTGTCGAACCTGACCTTGGCGGGGCCCATGCGGATCGGTGACCTCGCCAGTGCGGAACACATCACACAGCCGACCATGACCGGTGTGCTGAAGCGCCTGGAGGCCGAGGGCCTCGTCAAGAGGAAGGCGGATCCGTTCGACGGTCGTGCTCAGCTCATCGATATCACCCCGATGGGCAAAGAGGCGCTCGATGACTTCCGGAAGAAGGCCACGCGGCGAATCCAACCCGCGTTGGCCCAGCTGACCCTCGAAGAACGGCAGACCCTGTGGAGGGCATCGGGCATCTTCGAGGCCCTGAGCAAACAGCTCGACGTTTTGTAGTAATCAGCAGGATCCGACCGGGGCCCGCAGGAACTGACGAGGCTCTGGTCGGATCCACCGAGAAATCACTCTGGAGCGGCCAGAGTGCTTTCTTCTACACATTTATATAGTGAGGCAATGTGTGACGGCTTCGCATTGAGGCAGTCGCACGCAGTGGAGGCAATAACCGAATGAGTACCAGTACACCTACCGGATCGCACCCCGTGGTGGAGACACGGACCCAGGAGCCGGAATCGGCCCCGGAGGAGAAGCAATCCATCTTGCGCCAGCCCATTGCGGTATGGGCGATTGCTTTCGCTTGCATGGTCTCCTTCATGGGAATCGGCCTGGTCGACCCGATCCTGCCCGCCATCAGCAAGGAGCTGGACGCGAGTGCGGGGCAGACCATGTTGCTCTTCACGAGCTATCTCTTCATCACGGGCATCGCGATGTTCTTCACCGGCTGGGTATCCAGCCGCATTGGCGTCAAGACGACCCTTCTGGTCGGCCTGATCCTGATCATTGCCTTCGCCGCACTGGCAGGCGCATCGGGAAGCGTCGGCGAGATCATCGGCTTCCGTGCCGGGTGGGGCTTGGGCAACGCGCTGTTCATCTCCACGGCACTCTCGGCCATCGTCGGAGCCGCGGCGGGTGGAAGCAGCCAGGCCGTGATGCTGTACGAGGCTGCTCTCGGCGTCGGAATGGCCGTGGGTCCGCTCGTCGGAGGGCTGTTGGGCTCCATTTCCTGGCGCGGCCCGTTCTTCGGCACCGCGGCACTCATGGCTATCGGGTTCATCGCGATCATCTGCCTTCTGCGAGCGCCCAAGAAGGACACCTCCGCACCCGTTCAAAAGCACGCCTTCACTGCTGGTATCAAGGCTCTCAAGGACCCGGCGCTGCGCGTTCTGGCATTCACGGCCCTGTTCTACAATTTCGCTTTCTTTGTGCTCCTGGCCTACAGCCCCTATCCTCTAGAGGCCGCTGCGGCCAAGCACGGCACTGAATTCGGAGCTCACGAACTCGGGCTGGTCTTCTTCGGTTGGGGTGTCGCCCTGGCCATCGCCTCCGTCTTCCTTGCACCGATCCTGACACGTCGGTTCGGTCTCCGCCCGGTCCTGTTTGCGATGCTCGGGCTTCTGGCGGTCATGATGGCATGTGCCGCGGTGTGGCACGAGTCCGTGGTTGCCTTGATCGTGTTCATCGTGATCGCCGGCTTGGGGCAGGGTGTTATGAATACCGCGCTCACCGAGACGGTCATGGAAGCGACAACCCTGCCTCGCTCGATCGCGTCGTCCACGTACTCAGGCGTGCGTTTCATCGGCGGTGCTATCGCCCCCGCGGTTGCCGGTCCCGTGTCCGACGCCGTGGGAGCCGGCGCTCCCTACTGGATGGCCGTGGTGACGTTGGTGGTTTCCATCCTGGTGCTCGTCTTCGGTGGCCACCTCCTGACCCGCGCCCATCGTCCCCACGAGACGGCCGTCGCCGAGGCGGAGGCGATCACTCGCGGCGTCGACTGACCGCCCAAGTGCTGCCTGGTGACTGCGTTGCCAAGGAGCCACGTCCAGGACCGACCGTCGGGGGCATCTCCGGCGGTCGGTCCTTTTTTGACGCCAGCCGAGCCCGGAGGTCGGTACCTTCGCGCTCGGATGACGGCGCGCCGGTCGAGGGGGCTGGGCCGGAACGCTATCAGTCGACCACGAACGCGTGGCGGCGGCCCTCCGGTGAATAGATTTTCGACACGGCTCGCTTGTGGCTTCCCACCCAGTGCGTGTCGACCATGCCCACCGCTTCCATGAGCGCGAAGATTGTCGTGGGTCCGACGAAGCGGAAACCGTGCTTCTTCAACGCCCGGGCGAGAGCAACGGACTCGGGGGACTGGGTGGGAACCTCTTCGGCGCGTGTCGGAGAGGGCGTGGTCTCCGGGGCATGGGACCACACGAGAGCCGGAAGCCCGGAGCCTATCTGCAAGGAACTCCCGTTCTGCAGGGGGAGCGAGAACCCTTGGAGCATCGGATCCTGGTCCGCTGCTCCCCGAAGGTCCAGAGTTGCCCGAGCATTGCCGATCGCGGCCATGATCTTGGGCTTGCTTCTGATGATGGAAGCGTCCCGGAGAAGTGCCTCGACGGTCCGATCTGTGTACTTCGCGACGACGTCGGGGTCGAAATCGGCGAAAGCCCGACGGAACGCGTCCCTCCGGGCGAGGATCGTCGCCCAGGACAGCCCGGCCTGGAATCCCTCCAGGCACACGCGCTCGTAGAGGCCCGCTTCCGTGGTCACAGGGAGGCCCCACTCGTGGTCGTAATAGTCCCGCATCATTGCGCTGCCATTGGCCCACGCGGTCCGCGGCAGATTCTCTGCGCGTGCCGTCGAATCGTCCGAGGCCGTTGTGCCTGAAGAAGGCGAAGCCGTCATTGCGTATCCCATCCCGTCATCCGCAGGGTCATATTGAACCGGCCGCTCCGTACAGGGCAGTCCGCCGGTGCCGTATTCGGCAGGATTCGTGGCACACCGTGGAACATGTAGCGGCTTGGTCCACCGAAAACTACCAGGTCGCCGGAGGCCAGCCGGATGTCCCGGTACGGTTTGGACTTCGTTTGTGGATTTCCGACCCTGAAAATCGCGGTGTCCCCAACGCTGAAACTGACCACGGGTTCACCGGAGCGTTCATCCTTGTCCTGGTGCATTCCCATTCTCGCGGTCGGTTCGTAGTAGTTGATGAGTACGACGTCGGGTGTGTAATCTCGCGCCCATTCTGCCACTCCCTCTTCGGAGAGGGCGGGCCAACTTCCTCCATGGCTGGGGGAGTAGGCTTCCTGGACGGCTTTCCGTCCCCAACGGACGAGCCAGTCGGGAACCGGGAGCGGAGCAGCGTGATCGAAGTGCTCGGCCCGCGGGGCAAGACCGTTTGAATCCCAATGCCAGCCGAGCGTCGTCAGCCGAACCGACATCGGGTGGCCATTGATGAGGGGTGAGTGCGGAGGAATCGGACCACGACCCCACGCGTCCCATTGCCGTGCGAGCCAGCCCTGACTCCGCGGCGTCAACCATCCGGGCAGATGCATGACGCCCGGCACGACCTCCCGCGGTTCGCGGTCGAAGGCGTCGTCCGAGAAGAGCCCTTCGGTCTCGGTCATCGCGCGTCCTTTCCGCATCGGGGCCCGGAGTCGAAGACGGAACCCGGGCCATAACGAGCGAAACCCCGGACCGCGCCGGTCGGGATGACCCGGCCGATCGCGCTCCGGGGTTCGAATCAGCACGTCACAGGCTACTCGGTGGACGTGTCCTCATCCACCCAGTCGAAGGCCCGCGTGACAGCCTTCTTCCAGAGCCGGTACTGGCGCTCAACCTCCTCGTTGTCCATTTCGGGCATCCAGCGCTTGTCCTCCTGCCAGTTGGCGACGACGTCGTCCTCACCCTTCCAGAAGCCGACGGCGATACCCGCGGCGTACGCGGCACCAAGGGCTGTGGTCTCGACGACCTGCGGCCGAATCACCGGAACGCGCAGCAAGTCCGCCTGGAACTGCATCAGGAATTCGTTGGCAGTCATGCCACCGTCGACACGCAACTCGGTCAGATCGACACCGGAATCCGCGTTCATCGCGTCGATGACCTCACGAGTCTGGAACGCCGTGGCCTCGAGGGCCGCTCGGACAATGTGGGCCTTCTTGACGTACCGGGTCATGCCGACGAGCACCCCGCGCGCGTCGGGGCGCCAGTACGGCGCGAACAGCCCCGAGAACGCCGGGACGAAGTAGGTCCCGCCCGAGTCCTCAACAGATGTTGCGAGAGCCTCGGAGTCCGCGGCATTGTCGATCAGTTCCAGGTTGTCGCGAAGCCACTGGATCAGTGATCCGGAGACCGCGATGGAACCCTCGAGCGCGTAGACCTGCTTCTGGTCGCCGATCTTGTACGCGACAGTGGTCAGCAACCCGTTCTCCGAGAACACAGGATCGGTTCCAGTGTTCATGAGCATGAAGTTGCCGGTGCCGTACGTGTTCTTGGACTGTCCTTCTCCGAAGCAGGCCTGGCCGAAGGTCGCTGCCTGCTGATCGCCGAGAATGCCGGCGATCGGAGTTCCCCGCAGGAAACCACGGGCACGACCGTATCCATACACCTCGGCGGAGGACTTGATCTCCGGCAGCATCGACATCGGAATTCCGAAGTCGTCCGCGATGTCCTTCTCCCACTCGAGGGTACGAATGTTCATGAGCATCGTGCGAGAAGCGTTCGTGACGTCGGTTACGTGCACGCCGCCCTCGGTTCCGCCGGTCAGATTCCACAGGACCCAGGAGTCCGTGGTGCCGAACAGCAGGTCGCCCTTCTCCGCGCGCTCGCGGGCACCCTCGACGTTGTCCAGGATCCACTTGACCTTGGGGCCGGCGAAGTAGGTGTTCAGGGACAGACCGACGCGATCGTGGTACTTGTCGTAACCCTCGTCGCCGGCGAGCTCGTCGCAGATCTTCTGCGTCCGGGTGTCCTGCCACACGATCGCGTTGTACACGGGTTCGCCGGTGTTCTTGTCCCAGACGACCGCGGTCTCACGCTGGTTCGTGATACCTACCGAGGCGATTTCGTGGTGGTTGATCTCGACATCGGAGAAGCAGTCCGCAACGGACTTGCGGACGTTGCGCCAGATCTCGAGCGGGTCGTGTTCGACCCAGCCGGCCCGAGGGAAAATCTGTTCGTGCTCGTATTGGCCGACCGTGATGATCTGGCCGTTCTTGTCGAAGACTATGGCCCGGGAGCTGGTCGTTCCCTGGTCAATGGCGAGGATGTATTTCTTGTTTGTATTCATAGTCTCGGAGAACAACGCGTTGTTCCTTGTGCCGTCTTTCTGGTTCGTCATTCGGATTGCCTTTCCTGATGGGCCGCGTCCTTGCGGCCCGGTTTTCTAGAGAGCCACCATGAGCGGAACCGCCAGTGCTGCGAGGAGACCGCCGGCGATCGGTCCGAGGACCGGGATCCAGGAGTAGGACCAGTCGGAGGACCCCTTGCCCCGAATCGGAAGGATGGCGTGAGCGATGCGCGGCCCCAGGTCACGGGCGGGGTTGATCGCGTAGCCGGTCGGTCCGCCGAGCGAGATACCGATGGCCACCACGACGAGAGCGACCGGAAGCGGCCCGATCTCGCTGGGAGTCTTGTCGGAAAAGAGGATGAACGCAATCAGCACGAAGGTCGCGACGACCTCCGTGAGGAAGTTCCAGCCGTAGGCCCGGATTTCCGGACCGGTCGAGAAGACGCCGAGCTTGTCGGCGGCAGGCGCCTCGAGGTCGAAGTGCTTCTTGTGCGTCAGGTAGACGAGGATGGCACCGACGATCGCGCCGATCATCTGGGCAACAATGTAGATGACCACGTTGCCGAAGGTCGCGGGGATGCCATCGCTGAGATCCTTGTGGGCGGCCCAGAAGGACAAGGTGACCACGGGGTTCAGGTGGCCGCCGGTCGCGTAGGCCGCGTACGCTCCCGCATACACACCGAGACCCCAACCGAAAGCGACCATGAGCCAGCCACCGGCGTTGTTCTTGGTGCGTGACAGGACCTGGCCGGCAACGACGCCGCAACCCAGCAGCACCAGCAAAAGGGTGCCGATGAATTCTGAGGCGAACATGCCGAGCGTTGTCGGTACCCCGTTGTCCAGGAGTTGCGGGGCGAAGCCGAGGATCCCGGTGGACCCGTCGGCGAGCAATGAACCGGTCATGACCGCTCACTTTCCGGCACGTCTTCGTGCCTTGTCTGTGTTACTGACACCGGATCTCGACCGGTGGGTAGGTGTGGGATGGATGGAACAAGGGCCGGGCAGTTGGCGCTCTGGCTTCCCGCCCGGCCCGGCAGCATCGGATCAGTCGGAACCCAGGACCTTGCGCGGCATGATCTCCGGGTCTGAGGTGATGACGTCGGACGCACCGGCGTCATCCTTTTCCTCCTCCGCGCGGGCGATGTTGCGAACCCGCTGCGCATAGTTGTCCAGCTCGCGCTGGCGTTCGTTCTCGCCCCACCCGAGCTCGGCCGCCAAAATGTCGACGATCTCGGGGGCCGCGGCAAGACCGCGGTCCCGCTGTTCGAGGTCCAGGCGGACCCGTCGCATCAGGACGTCTTCGAGGTGGAGCGCGCCTTCGTACCGGACCGCAAGCAGAACCTCGGCCCGCAGGAACATGGAGGCATGGCTCAGCGGCTGTGCGAGCTCCGGGTCCTCGCGGACGAGGTCGAGCACGTCGTCGATCTCGGAACCGTAACGATCCAGAAGGCTCTCGACGCGAGCGGCGGTCCAACCGTTCTCCTCCGCGATGTCCCCGGCACGCGCCACGGCGGCGCGGTACCCCTGGGCCCCGACCAAGGGGATGTCCTCCGTGACCGAGGGTCGGGCCCCGGCGACGGAACCCAGCGCAAAGTCCACGGCGTCCTTGGCCATCACGCGGTAGGTCGTGAGCTTGCCGCCCGCGATGGCCGACATGCCCGGTACCACCTCGGCCACCGTGTGCTCACGCGAAACCTTGGTCGATTGGGTGGAATCCTGGCCCTTGACTCCCGGCTGGAGCAAGGGGCGGAGGCCTGCATAGGTCGAAATGATGTCGTCCCTCGTCAGAGGGGCATCGAGGATCGCGTTGGCGTGGTCGAGGATGTAGTCGATGTCCTCGGCCGTGGCCACTGGACGGGCGACGTCCTGGTCGTAGGGCGTGTCCGTGGTGCCGATGACCCAGTAGCGCTGCCACGGGATGATGAACAGCACCGACTTCT
Source organism: Rothia sp. HC945 (assembly GCF_051370785.1). Lineage (NCBI taxonomy): Bacteria > Bacillati > Actinomycetota > Actinomycetes > Micrococcales > Micrococcaceae > Rothia > Rothia sp. HC945. Next base: position 53,546 of record NZ_JBFCSN010000001.1, read on the forward strand.
CGGTTCGCAGGAAGATTCCCGACTCCGCGTTGATGCGCTCGCGGGGCACCACGATGTGGACTCCCTTGGAGGCCAGGACCTGCAGGCCGCGTTCCTCACCCGTCAGGCTCTCGGTCTCCTCCGTCCACACGCCCGTCGCATTGATGACGTGCTTCGCCTTGACCTCGTGGACCTCCTGGGTCTCCAGGTCGGTGATGTTGGCTCCGACCACGCGCCCGGTCTCGGACTTCAGGAGGCCGGTGACCTGGGTGCGGCTTGCGGCCAGCGCGCCGTATCCGGCCGCGGTGCGGATGAGGTCGATGACGAGTCGGGCGTCATCGACGCGGGCGTCGTAGAACTGGATGGCGCCGGTCAGGGCGGAGTCCTTGATGTCCGGGAAAATCTGCTTGGCACCCTTTTTGGAGTAGTGCTTCTGCGTCGGCACGGTCTTGTGCCCGCGGGCGCCGGCAATGGCCATGGCGTCGTACATTCCGATACCGACGGCCGAGTAGCTGCGTTCGATGACCGGCATCTTCAGCGGCCACAGGAAGGGCTGGGCCTTGACGAGGTGCGGGGCCAGACTCGTCAGGAGCAGCCCGCGTTCCTTGAGGGCCTCCGCGACGAGTTTGAAGTCCAGGTTGAGTAGGTAGCGCAGGCCACCGTGGACGAGCTTGGAGGACCAGGCCGACGTGCCGGAAGCCCAGTCGCCGGCGTCGACGACGGCCGTGCGCAGACCGCGCGTCGCCGCGTCGAGAGCGATGCCTGCGCCCGTGACTCCACCGCCGATGATGAGGACGTCCACGCCTTCGGCATCCGACATTTCCTGCAGAGCCTGGTGGCGGGAAGCCGCGGTGAGGTGGGTTGCGGCGGTTTTCATGGAGCCTCCTTGATCGTGGTGGTTCATTCCGATCGCGTCCGCGCGGCGCGGTGGCGCCGAGGACCCGATTCCTCCATTCTTACCCAATCGTGAAAGAATGATCATCACTTCTGCACGAACGTTCACCTCAAGGGTTCAAACATGAACAAACGTGATGACTTGGCTCACAAAGCGGCGACGATGTACTACGTCCAGGAACAGACGATGGATGCGGTCGCCAAGGAGTTCGACGTGTCCCGGGCAACCGTGTCCCGGTTGCTGAAGTACGCTCGCGATTCCGGGCTCGTTCGAATCACCGTGGCCGACGCGCCCAGTGAACGCAACGAGCTGGGCGGTCGTCTGGAAAAGATCTTCGGGATCCACGCGCAGGTCGTTCCGATCCGGGGGAGTTCCTCGCCGATCGGGCAGATGGAGCAAGTCTCCCGGGTCGCGGCGTCGGCCCTCGACGGGATGATGGAGCCGGGTACGGTCCTCGGCATGGCTTGGGGGTCGACCGTCACGGAGATGTCGCGTCACCTCGTTCCGCGCAAGGTTCCGGACTCGGTTGTGGTGCAGCTCAACGGCGCGGGCAATGCCCGTCGATCAGGAATCCCGTACACGGGGGCGATCCTGAATTCGGTGGCCGAGGCATTCGGCTCCCAGATTGTCCACTTCCCCGTGCCGGCCTTCTTTGACTACGCCGACACGAAGCAGGCCATGTGGCGCGAGCGGAGTATTCGGAGCGTTCTCCACCTTCAATCTCAAGTCGATGTTGCCGTCTTCGGGGTCGGAGCGCTGAATGGTCCGGTTCCGTCCCACGTCTACAGTTCCGGGTACCTCGACGAAAGGGATTTCGACGTGCTCTCCAGAGAGGGCGTTGTGGGTGACATCTGTACCGTGCTTCTCAGGGAGGACGGGACGTGGCAGGACATTGAGATGAACAGGAGGGCGTCGGGGCCGACGCCGGTCGAGCTGTCTCGTGTCCGTCGGCGGCTGTGCGTCGTTTCCGGCCCTCACCGGGCCGGTGCGCTCCTCGGTGCTCTGCGTGCCAGAGCGGTAACCGACCTCGTCGTGGACTCCTTGACCGCCAAGATTCTGCTCGACAAGAGTGCGGCCGCGCGTACTTCCCAACCCCGCGGCCACGAGTGAGGTTCTACAAGAGCTTGACCTTCATGGCCGAGGTTTCGAGCGCGCGTCGAACGGCTTCGATGGCCGGCCTCTGGGCCATGTCACGCCTGGCCGACGTGAAGACTCGTCGGTGCGGCAGATTCGGGAGCTCGATGAGGCGGACTCGGGGTGTCGACCCGGCCCAGGCGAAACCGGGGAGGAGGCCTATCGCCCGGCCGCATTCCACGAGGTCGATGTGCGTCCTGACGTCGTCGAATTCGAATCGGACATCCGGTTCGAATCCTGCGGACCGACAGACATGCTCCGCCCAGCTGCGGCTGGCGTTCGAGCGGGTCTCCATGACCCACGGTGCGCTGGCGGCGTCCTCGATCGAGTAGACCTCGGACTCGGGCGCGACGGCCAGCATGACGGGATCTTCGTTCAGGGGGCGAGAGTCGAGCTCGGCGAATTCTCTGACCGCGTGGTGCGGGTACTGCTCCGCGATCACCAGGTCCACGTCTCTCATATAGGTGTGCTCCAGGGCCGCCTCCGGTTCGCGTTGGAGCACTTCGACCTTGAGGTCAGGGTGTGTCTCGGCCAGGGCCTCGAGCGTGTCCGTCAGCAACGCCATCGCCGCGGTCTGAAAAATGGCGAGACGGACAGTGCCCGCGGGGGAGTCGTCCGTGGACTCGAGAGCGGTCTGTGCAAGCGTCAGCTCGTGCAGTATTTTCTCGGTATGCTCGACAAGGATCCGGGCCTTCGGTGTGAGCGCGACCGTCCGCCCTTGTTTCATGAGGAGTCGGTGTCCGCACTCCTTCTCCAGGGCGGTCAGTTGCTGGGAAACGGCTGACGGGGTGTACCCCAGGACATCCGCCGTTTCCGCGAGGGTTCCTCGGGCGGATAATTCCTGGAGGACGCGCAGTTTCCGGACGTCGAGCATGTTCCTCAATCCATGAGCCGAACTTACGGGTAATCGTAAATTTCAGTAACTTTTTCTAACTGAAATCATGGTACATACTGGACCGGAGCGCGCTGTGCGCACACGTCAATGGAGACGTACGCTGTCGGCTGTCTTTGCGGCACCGCAACTTCTAGAGGAGGCATTTTTTGTCGTCGAACCCTTTCGCTTCCGTGGAATACCAGAAGATGGCCACAGAGGCCGGAAAGATTGTCAGGGGCTGGTTGGAAGCCTCTCGGGACGTTCCGGAGGACAAGGCTGCGGCGCAGCTGGCCGGCGTCCTCAAGGACCCCCACGGGCTCGAATTCACTGTGGGTTTCGTTGACGAGGTCATTCGTCCCGAGGACGACGCCGCGGCGGGCAAGAACCTCGGACGGCTCGCGCCCATCGTGCCCAAATTCCTTCCGCCGCACCTGCGCGCGGCCGTCCGTGCGGGCGGAGTCGTGGCCCCCAAGATGCCCTGGCCCACGATTCCCGTGGCGCGCAAGGCGATGAGGGACATGGTCGGTCACCTGATCGTGGACGCCCGGGACGAGAAGCTCGGTCCCGCGATCAAGCATCTGACGTCCGGGGGAAACAAGCTCAACATCAACCTCTTGGGCGAGGCCGTTCTCGGCAACGAGGAGGCCGAGCATCGCCTGCGCGAGACCGAGCGCATCCTGCGCCGGGACGACGTCGACTACGTGTCCATCAAGGTCTCTGCCGTCTCGGGACCGCACTCTCCCTGGTCCTTCGATGCGGTCGTCGATCGCGCCGTCGAACGCCTGACTCCCCTCTACGAGTACGCGGCCCAGGCCGGGACGCAGAAGTTCATCAACATGGACATGGAGGAGTACAAGGACCTCGACATGACGATCGAGGTCTTCACTCGGATTCTGGACCAGCCGCACCTGAAGAACCTCGAGGCCGGAATTGTGCTCCAGGCCTATCTGCCGGACACCCTCGAGGCCATGGAGCGCCTTCAGGAGTGGGCGGCACGACGCGTCGAGAGCGGCGGCTCGCGGATCAAGGTTCGTTTGGTCAAGGGGGCCAACCTCTCGCTCGAAATGGTCGAAGCCGTGGTGCACAAGTGGCCTTTGACCACCTGGGACTCGAAGGAGGCCACGGACACCAATTACAAGCGGGTCCTGGACTATGCGCTCAGGCCCGAGCACACCAAGAACATCCGCCTCGGCGTCGCGGGCCACAACCTGTTCGACATCGCGTTCTCCTGGTTGCTGGCCGAACACCGCGGCGTCCTCGACGACGTCGAGTACGAAATGCTCATCGGCATGGCGGCCCAGCAGGCCGAGGTGGTCCGGAGAGACGTCGGCCAGCTGCTGCTGTACACGCCCGTGGTGCGTCCCGAAGAATTCGACGTCGCCATCTCCTACTTGGTCCGCCGCCTCGAGGAGAACGCCTCGAGCGAGAACTTCATGTCGGCCATTTTCGATCTGAACGACAGCCAGTTCCTCTTCGACCGCGAGAAGGCGCGCTTCGAGCGCTCGCTCGAGAAGGTCACCTCCGAGATTCCCGCGCCGAAGAGGCAGCAGAACCGCTCGGAGGAGACCGTGGACAACGTCTACTCCCCGGGCGAAGTCTTTGACAACACGCCGGACACCGACACGTCCCTCGCCCACAACCGTGAGTGGGGCAAGCAGATTCTGGCCCGGGCCGAGAACTCGGACCTGGGACGTGAACTCGTGGAGAAGTCGGTTCTCACCTCGGAAGACCAGGTCCTCGACGCCGTCGCTCGCGCCAAGGAGGCCGGTCGGGAATGGGGATCGCGCCCGGCCCATGAGCGTGCCGAGATCCTGCGGAAGGCAGGTCGAGTTCTCGGTGCAAGGCGCGCGGAGCTGCTCGAGGTCATGGCGTCCGAGGCGGGCAAATTGCTGGATCAGGGGGACCCGGAGGTCTCCGAGGCGATCGACTTCGCGAACTACTATGCGGGACTTGCCGAAGCCCTGGAGAAGGTCGACGGCGCCCAGTACCACCCCTCCCAGGTCACCATGGTCACCCCGCCGTGGAACTTCCCGGTCGCCATCCCCACGGGCTCGACCCTGGCGGCGCTGGCGGCAGGCTCAGCGGTCCTCTTCAAGCCCGCTGGCGAATCGAAGCGTTGCGGCGCCGTCATCGCCGATGCCCTGTGGGAGGCCGGCGTCCCGCGGGACGTCCTCCAGTTGGTCCAGCTGTCCGAGCGGGACCTGGGGCGCACGATGGTCTCCCACCCCGACATCGATCGGCTGATCCTCACCGGAGGATACGAGACCGCCGAACTGTTCCGGTCCTTCCGCAAGGATCTGCCGCTTCTCGGCGAGACCTCGGGGAAGAATTCGATCATCGTGACCCCGAACGCCGACTTGGACCTCGCCGTCAAGGACGTCGTGAATTCGGCGTTCGGACATGCCGGCCAGAAATGCTCCGCCTGCTCGACCGTGATTCTGGTCGGCACGGCAGCGACCTCAAAGCGTTTCAGGAACCAGCTGGTCGATGCGGTCAAGTCCCTCCACATCGCATACCCGACCGACATCCGGGCGGAGATGGGACCGGTGATCAAGGCTCCGGAAGGGAAGCTCAAGCGCGGCTTGACCACGCTGGGTGACGGCGAGCAGTGGATCATCGAACCGAAGCAACTGGACGAGTCCGGCAAGCTGTGGTCGCCAGGGGTCCGCTCCGGCGTGAAGCCCGGAAGCGAATACCACATGACGGAATACTTCGGGCCGATCCTCGGCGTGATGACGGCGAAGACGCTCGAGGAAGCCATCGAGCTCCAGAACGCGCCGGAGTACGGCCTGACCGCGGGCCTTCACTCGCTGAACTCGGACGAGCTGGCTACGTGGTTGGACCGTGTCCAGGCAGGAAACCTGTACGTGAACCGGGGGATCACCGGCGCGATCGTGCGCCGTCAGCCCTTCGGCGGGTGGAAGAAGTCCACGGTCGGTTCGGGGACCAAGGCGGGTGGACCCAATTACCTGGTCGCCCTGGGCGAGTGGACTTCCCAGCCCGCTTCCGCGATTGCCTCGCCGTCCAACGAGAACGTGAACCAGCTCCTCAACAGGGCACGCGAGCCGCATGCCCTGACCCGCGAGGAGATCGAGTTCCTCTCGCGGTCCGTGTCGGCGGACGCCGAAGCGTGGAGCTCGGAGTTCGGCGTTCGCCACGATCCTTCCCAGCTGGGTATCGAACGGAATATTCTCCGCTACGTCCCGCAGAAGGTGCATGTGCGCGGGGACGAGGACGCCTCGTTGGCGGAGGTCCTGCGCGTCGTGGCCGCCGGGCTGGCCGCCGAGGCCCCCGTCGAACTCTCCGTTTCCCGGCAACTGCCGGTATACGTCCGGGGTGCCCTCGACTCGGCCGGAGTGAACATTACGGTGGAGACCGACGAGGCCTGGCGCACTGCATTGCGCGGAATCCGGGACATCAAGCCCAGGGATCTCGACGGAACCCGTTTCGAGGGATGTCGTATCCGCTACATCGGAAATGACTCCGGGTCGGTATTCGACTCCCTCAACGGCCGCCCCGACGTCGCGGTCTACCACGGTGAGGTCACCGAAGCCGGACGGGTCGAAATGCTCCCGTTCGTTCGCGAACAAGCAGTGTCGATCACGGCCCATCGTTTCGGTAATCCGAACCACTTCTCGGATGGTGTGATCTAGCACCCCGCCCCACGTGGCCCGTGTAATATTGATGCCGGTGTCGACCTCGGTCGACACCGGCATCATCACTGCAATCCTTCATTGTCGAGAGGGCGATTCATGAGCACTATCCCTGCCGAACTTTCCTACACCTCTGAGCACGAATGGATCTCGGCCGCGGACTCGGACGGAGTCGTCAGCGTGGGCATCACCGATCACGCCCAGGACTCTTTGGGCGACGTCGTCTACGTTGATCTTCCGGACAGCGGGTCGGCGTTCGAGGCCAACGAATCCTTCGGCGAGGTCGAATCGACCAAGTCGGTCTCCGACCTGTACATGCCGGTTGCGGGCGAAATCGTGGAGGTCAACACGGAACTCGCGGATCGGCCGGAGGTTCTCAACTCGGATCCGTACGGCGCGGGCTGGCTCGTTCGCGTGCGCCCTTCCGACCCCGAGTCCCTGAACGAGTTGCTCGACGCGAAGGCCTACGAAGCCGAAATCTCCTGATCTGACGGAGTTGTCAGGGAATTCATCACTATTGCCGAGTCCAGTGGGCAGTCCTTTTCAGGCCTGAACGCTAGACTTTAAGTCTCAGGTCCAGGTCCAACCTCACGCGCCGCTGTCTCCCGCAACGGGAGAATGCATGACGCCGTGTCGGAGTGGACGGACCCGGCTCCGGGGGAAGGCCCCTCAGCCTTCTCCCGCTGAGCCATGCTGAGGCGCCCGCGTGCGCCCACGATCGAAGGGGAAGAATCATATGACCGATCATCAGGATCCGAGCCCGGATACGACCGCGTTCGGCGTGACCGCGCCCGGCGCGAATGCCGGACACCAACGACAACTGGCCGAAGAAGAGATCGCGGCGATCAAGGCCCTGCCTTCCGAATCGGCGTTGCTCATCGCGCAGGAAGGGCCTCAGCACAGCGCCCGTTTCCTGCTGGACGCGAGCATGGCCAAAGGCGGCACGAACGACGACGGCATCGTCGCCGGCCGTCACCCGGAGGCGGATATCTTCCTCGACGACGTGACCGTCTCGCGCCGCCACGCACTGTTCCAGTTCAACGCGGGTCGTTTCGACCTCACGGACGTGGGCTCGCTCAATGGAACGTATGTGAACGGGGACCGCGTGGACCACGTGACGCTCAAGAACGGCGACGAGGTCCGCATCGGGAAGTTCGCCTTCATCTACTACGCGAGCGACGCTCAGTAGGGCGGCGTCGAAATGACGACGACGCAACACGACAACAACGACGATTCGTCCGAGCGCGACTCCGGCAGGAAAACCAAGGACAAGACCATTGGCCAGGTCCTGAGCCACCTCGAAGAGTCTTTCCCGGACCTGAGCGCTTCCAAAATCAGGTTTCTCGAAGATCGAGGTCTCGTCTTCCCCCAACGGACCAACACGGGATACCGCAAGTATTCGAGCGAAGACATCGAACGTCTCCGTATCGTCCTGACCCTCCAGCGCGACCAGTACCTCCCGCTCAAGGTCATCAAGGCGAAGGTCGACGAGCTCGAGCGCCAGGGTTTCCCCGAGAGCGGGTCCGAAGCCGGTGAACCCGGTGGGGAAATCCCCGCGGTGAGAGCGCGCCCGCAGCAGCCGCGCCGGTACACGATGCGGGAGCTGTCCCGTCACACCTCGGTGGATCTCCCCATGCTCCGCGAACTGATCAATTACGGCCTGATTCAGGAGCAGTCGGACGGGACCTTCGACGAATACGCGGCCCAGGTGACCTCCCTGTGTTCCCAACTCACCGCGCATGGTCTCCAGCCCAGGCACTTGCGACCGTTCCGTGCGGCTGCCGACCGAGAGGTCGCCTTGGTGGGGCAGACGATTGCGCCCATGGCGAGCCGTCGGGACGAGGAATCCCAGGAGAAGGCGTCGCGCACGGCTCGGGAGCTTTCGGCGCTGTGCACGAACCTGCACGCCACGCTGGTCGCGGACCTCGTCGAGAAGAGTTGGTAGAGTAGGGCACACTCGCACGGCAAGGCGCGGGGGACGTGACCGACGAGCAACCGGCAAGACACGGACGAATGTCTTTGATTAGCCCGCTCCGTCGCTCTAACGTCTAATTCGGACGATGACCTCACTGATTGAAGGAGGACCCGCGTGGGCCAGCATGGATCGGACAACGACCCGCAGCGGGATCGTCTCACCATCGCATCCTCGGAGGTCCCTCACACGGTCGAGCCTCCCGAGTTCGACGAACAGCTCCTCCCCGGAATGGAAGGCATCGTCCCGGCCCCTCCGACGGGCCGCCAGGGCATGTTGTTCGATGACGATCTCGTGGCCCTCGATGAAAACATCGGGTACCGGGGCCCCATCGCATGCAAGGCCGCGGGTATCACCTACCGCCAGCTCGATTACTGGGCCCGGACGAAACTGGTGGAGCCCACGGTCCGCGGGGCCAAGGGGTCGGGGACCCAGCGTCTCTATTCCTTTCGTGACGTCCTGGTCCTGAAGATCGTCAAGCGCCTGCTGGACACCGGAGTCTCGCTCCAGCAGATTCGTTCCTCGGTCGAGCACCTGCGCGCCAGGGGCGTCGAAGACCTGGCCCAGATCACGCTCATGTCCGATGGTGCGAGTGTTTACGAATGCACGTCACCCGACGAGGTCATCGATCTCGTCCAGGCCGGACAGGGAGTTTTCGGAATCGCCGTCGGGCGAGTCTGGCGAGAGCTGGAGACCAACCTCTCGACCATGCCCGGCGAGGACATGCGCGGACCTCTCGCGGAAGAGGGCAAGGATTTCCCCGGGGACGAGCTCTCGGCACGACGTGCCGCTCGAAACAACGCCGCGGGCTGATCCGCCCCGCCAGCGATTGGTCGCGGACCACGTGGCGGATAATGCCCGCCATGTCGCCGCGCAACGGGATCAGCCGGCCACAAGACCCTTGAGAATCGTGTCGAAGGCCACGGCCATGGTCTCTGCTGACCGGTAGTCGGTCCACGCGTGAACAGGGGAGGCCGAACCCTGGATCTGTTGCCACAAGGGGTCATCCGTGATCGTCGGAGAGACCACCAGGCGGCCGAACATTCCTTTCATCTCCTCGATGCGGTACCGGTGCTCGGCCGAGCCTTCCTGGACCTTGTTGACGACGACGCTGGCTGCCTCGACCTTGAACTCATTCTCGGATTCGAACCTGGCGATGGCGCGCATCGTTCGCTCGGTGCCGGCAACGGAGAACAGGCTCGGTTCGGCGACCGCGAGGACCTTCTGCGATGCTGCCCATGCGATCATCGTCAGCGTGTTGAGTGTGGGTGGGCAGTCGATCAGGACCACGTCATAGTCCTCCGTTGCAGACAGCGCCGTCCGCAATCGACTCAAGTTCTTCCGGGTCGCCGGGAGGTGGTCGAAGGCCACGGACCCGGAGGAACCGACGATGACGTCCAGGCGGGGCCGAGGGCCAGCGGCGGGGTCCCAGCGCCAGCCTGCGGGAACACGTGCCGATCGGATGGCTTTCTTTCTGGGCGATCTCAGGACCGTGGCGGCGTCGGCGCCTTCCGAAGTGTGTGTGGAGACTGCCAGGCCGGTGCTGGCGTCCCCATGAGGATCCAGGTCGACCACCAGAGTGCTGAGCCCTTGAACGGCGGCGGCAGAGGCCAGCCCCAAAGTCACCGAGGTCTTCCCGACGCCGCCCTTGAGGGAACTGATACTGACAACCTGCGTCACACGAACCTCGCGATGATGTCGACGACCAAATGCCCCAACATCATACCGGGCTCGGAATCGAAATCATGACCGCAGGATCCGCAATTGAACACTCCGGAATGCGAACGGTGATCGGACGTCACAAAGTTTTGGACCGCGGGGTGGTCTACTAAGTTAGTGCAATCACGGAAGCCCGTAAGATACGACATACCACTGAGCTGAAGTGCTCCGATCGTCGAGACAAGTCCGGTGCTCGCAAACCTTTCGCGAGCCGGGGCGGAAACGGTTATCAATGTTCTCCAAGATCCTGGTCGCCAACCGCGGCGAGATCGCCATCCGTGCCTACCGCGCGGCGTACGAGCTGGGCGCCAAAACTGTTGGCGTATTTCCCTACGAGGACCGTCACTCCATTCATCGCCAGCAGGCGGATGAGGCCTACCCGATAGGCGAGGAAGGTCATCCCGTGCGGGCCTACCTCGATGTGGAGGAGATCATTCGTGTGGCCAAAGAAGCCGGGGTCGACGCCATCTATCCCGGTTACGGATTCCTGTCGGAAAACCCCGATCTGGCCAAGGCCGCGGAGCGGGAAGGCATAGCCTTCATCGGACCTCCCGCGGACGTCCTGGACCTCGCTGGAAACAAGGTCGAAGCGCTCAGGGCAGCGAGGCGAGCCGGAATCCCGGTACTGGATTCCACCGAGCCCTCAGCGGACAAGGACAAGCTCATCAAGGAAGCCGACGAAATCGGCGTCCCGATTTTCGTCAAGGCCGTTGCCGGCGGTGGCGGACGAGGCATGCGGCGGGTCAACACTCGTGAGGAGCTTCCGGATGCCCTCGCTGCGGCCATGCGCGAAGCGGAGACCGCATTCGGCGACCCGACGGTCTTCCTGGAACAAGCCGTGCTGCGACCGCGCCACATCGAGGTGCAGATCCTGGCCGACGCCGAGGGGGAGACCGTTCACCTCTTCGAGCGCGATTGCTCGCTCCAGCGCCGTCACCAGAAGGTCGTCGAGATCGCTCCCGCACCCCACCTGGACGAGGAGATCAGGCAGAACCTGTACCGGGACGCCGTCAAATTTGCCAAGGAGCTGGGTTACGTCAACGCGGGAACCGTTGAGTTCCTGGTCGACACGGTCGGCGAACGCGCCGGGCAGCACGTGTTCATCGAGATGAACCCGCGTATCCAGGTCGAGCACACCGTGACCGAAGAGATCACCGACATTGACCTCGTGCAGTCCCAGATGAGGATCGCCGCAGGCCAGAGCCTCGAGGACCTGGGCATCAGCCAGGATTCGTTGCGTGTTCGAGGTGCCGCGCTCCAGTGCCGCATCACCACGGAGGATCCGACCAACGGCTTCCGGCCCGACGTCGGCAAGATCAACGCGTACCGATCAGCCGGTGGCGCGGGGGTGCGCCTGGATGGCGGCACGGTCTACGCGGGCGCCGAAATCTCCCCGCACTTCGACTCGATGCTTTGCAAGGTGACCTGTCGGGGAAAGGACTTCGGTACGGCGGTCCAGCGAGCCCAGCGCGCCTTGGCCGAATTTCGGATTCGAGGCGTCGCCACGAACATCCCGTTCATCGCCGCGGTGCTCGAAGACCCGACCTTCCAAGCGGGCGACGTCTCGACGCCCTTCATCGACGAGCACCCCGAACTGCTGACCAAGAAGCATTCTTCGGACCGCGGGACGAGGGCGCTGACCTACCTGGCGAACGTCACGGTCAATCAGCCCAATGGGCCCAGGATCGAGGGCATCGACCCTCGGACGAAACTGCCGAGGTTCCCCGGTGACAAGGTCGAGGAGCCCTTCCGCAGCCCCTTCGACGGCTCGGACCATGTACCTCCGGCTGGGTGGCGTCAGAAGCTGCTTGACCTCGGTCCCGAAGGATTTGCCCAGGCTCTGCGCGATTACAAGCCCCTTGCGGTCACGGATACGACGTTCCGCGATGCCCACCAGTCCCTGCTCGCGACGCGCATCCGCACCCGTGACCTCTTGGCGGCCGCGCCCGCCGTCGCGCACGTGACGCCGGAACTGTTCTCGATGGAGGCCTGGGGAGGCGCGACGTACGACGTGGCCCTTCGGTTCCTGAGTGAGGATCCGTGGGAGCGACTCCGCCTGCTGCGGGAGGCGATGCCCAATATTCCGATCCAGATGCTGCTGCGCGGCCGGAACACGGTGGGGTACACCCCGTACCCCACCGACGTGACGGACGCTTTCGTCCAGGAAGCGGCCGAAACCGGCGTCGACATCTTCCGGATCTTCGACGCCCTCAACGACGTGTCGCAGATGGAGCCGGCCATCAAGGCCGTCCGCGGCACCGGGACGGCCGTGGCCGAGGTCGCCATGTGCTATACCGGTAATTTGCTGGACCCGGACGAGCAGACCTACACGCTCGACTACTACCTGGATCTGGCGGAAAAGATCGTCGAGGCCGGCGCCCACATCCTCGCGATCAAGGACATGGCCGGGCTTCTCAGGCCAGAGGCCGCTCGTCGTTTGGTTTCCGCCCTGCGCGAGAAATTCCCGACCATCCCGGTCCACTTGCACACCCACGACACCGCGGGAGGCCAGCTGGCGACCTTGTTGGCCGCCTCCGACGCCGGGGTCGACGCGGTCGACGTCGCCTGTGCCGCGCTGGCCGGAACCACGAGCCAGCCATCGGCCTCGGCCCTGGTCGCGGCCATGGCCAATACGGATCGTGACACGGGGATGTCCTTGGACGCGGTCTCCTCCCTCGAACCGTATTGGGAATCCGTGCGATCGATCTATGCACCGTTCGAGAAGGGGCTGACCGCTCCTACGGGTCGTGTCTACCAGCACGAGATTCCAGGCGGCCAGCTGACGAACCTGCGTCAGCAGGCCATCTCCCTTGGTCTGGAAGAGCATTTCGAGGCCATCGAGGACATGTACACGTCGGCGAACCGGATGCTGGGAGACATCGTCAAGGTCACCCCGTCCTCCAAGGTGGTCGGCGACCTGGCACTGCAACTCGTGGGCATGAACGTCGATCCGAAGGAATTCGAGGAGAACCCCGCCAAATTCGACATCCCGGCGTCGGTGATCAGCTTCCTCAACGGCGAGCTCGGAACCCCGCCCGCGGGGTGGCCTGAGCCGTTCCGGTCGAAGGCGCTCGAGGGCCGCAAGGAACAACCGAAGATTACCGAGTTGTCCTCGGAAGACAAGGAGGCGCTCCAGGCAGATTCGGCGACCCGGCGTGCGACACTGAACCGTCTGCTCTTCCCCGGACCCACGGGAGATTTCGAGAAGGCAACCGAAGAATTCGGGGACGTCTCGGTACTGCACACCAGGGACTACCTGTACGGCATGGTGGAGAAGCGCGAGCACGTCATTTCCCTCGGCAAGGGCGTGCGATTGCTCGCGACGCTCCAGGCGATCTCGGAACCGAACGACAAGGGCGTGCGCCAGGTGATGTGCACCCTCAATGGCCAGCAGCGGTCCATTGACGTCCGGGACGAATCCGTGGAGTCCAACGTCAAGGCCGCAGAGAAGGCGGACACGTCGAATCCGGGTCACGTGGCAGCCCCCTTCGCAGGGGCCGTCACCATCACCGTCGCGGAGGGGGACGAGGTCAGCGAAGGCGACCAGGTTGCGACGATCGAAGCGATGAAGATGGAAGCATCGATCACCGCGCCGACATCCGGCAAGGTTTCGCGTGTCATGTTCAACGACATCCGACAGGCTGCCGGTGGAGATCTCGTCATCGTGATCGAGAGCTGAACCAGCGATCGCCCTCGTCCCGCGCCGCCGCGATGCGGTGACGGACTCGGGCAGCGATCGAGATGGCCGCCCCGGGCCCCGGCTCCATGGAATGAAGCCGGGGCCCGGTGCGTTCGCAAGGATGAAAGGCCAAGGGACCTGGTGCTGACGCAGGCCCCGGAGATGACCGCTCGATAGTCGCACGAGAAGGAGCTGACGTGACGGTGACGCATGAGGTACATGACTACGATCTGATCGTGGTGGGGTCCGGGTCGGGCAACAGCCTGATCGACGAAGAATGGAAGGACAAGAAGGTCGCGATCGTCGACGGCGGCGTCTTCGGCGGGACGTGCCTCAACAAGGGATGCATCCCCACGAAGATGTTCGCCTACCCGGCCACGACCGCGGTCCATGGGCTCGACGACGATCGTCTGGGGGTCTCGATGGAGCGCACCGACGTCCGGTGGTGCGAGATCAGGGACCGCATTTTCGGTCGGATCGACGCCATTTCCGAGTCCGGTCTGGAGTATCGAGAAAAACTCCCGAACGTGGATCTTTGGACCGAATTCGTCACCCTGCGCGACCCCCACACCGTAGAAACCGCTTCCGGTCAGCTTCTGCGGGGTCGACAAGTGGTTTTGGCGGCAGGATCACGATCCGTGCTCCCGGACGTCCCTGGAATCGATCTTCCGGGCGTGCACACCTCGGACACGATCATGCGCATCGAGGATCTCCCGCGACGGGTCGTGATCCTCGGCGGCGGATTCATCGCCGCGGAGTTCGCGGGTATTTTTCACGGGCTGGGTACCGAGGCTGTGCAGATCAACCGGTCTCGTCGTCTGTTGCGAGACCACGACGAGGATATCGCCGAGCGGTTTGTGCGTGAAGCCTCGGACCAGTGGGATCTGCGGCTGGACACCACCATCTCCTCGATCGTGCAGGGGAGAGACGGTCTGGAGGTGACCATCGAATCCGGTGGCTCCTCCGAAACGCTCGCGGCCGACGTGGTTCTGGCCGCCACCGGACGGGTCTCCAACGTGGACCGTCTGGACGCCGAGGGCGCAGGGCTGGACGTTCGTGACGGGGTCCTCGCCGTGGACGAGTACCAGCGGGTGCTCGCAGCCGGGGAACCCGTTGACGGCGTGTGGGCCTTGGGAGATGTCAGCTCCGTGACGCAACTGAAGCACTTGGCGAACGCCCAGGAACGCACCGTGCAGCACAATCTGCTGCACCCGGATGACCTGCGCAGCACGGACGAGCGGTATGTTCCGCACGCCGTCTTCACCAACCCCCAGATTGCCTCGGTGGGTATGAGCGAGAGCGACGCCAGGGACCTTGCGGCCGTCCAGGGATTCGACGTGACGGTCAAGGTCCAGGACTTCGGCGACGTCGCCTACGGCTGGGCGATGGAGGACGACCAGGGCTTCGTGAAGCTCGTGGCGAGAAAGGACACGGGGGAGCTCCTCGGGGCCCACATCATCGGCACCGAGGCGTCCCTGCTGATCCAGCCCCTGATCCAGGCCATGAGCTTCGGACTGACCGCCCACGAGATGGCTCGAGGACAGTTCTGGATCCACCCGGCGCTGACGGAGGCGGTCGAGAACGCCCTCCTCGGACTGGAGGTTCCGGGCAACTGAGCAATTCATGAACCGAGTCGGCCGCGCCGGCCAGGGCGGGGTCTACTCGGCTCATCGGGCCTTCGACGGAGCGGTCACCGCACGAGAGCGGTCGTCTCGAGTCAGGAAGGTTTGCCGGCCGCGTAGATGCTCTCCACGACGTCCGAGTAGTCCTTGAGGACCTGTGGCCTGCGGATCTTGAGCGACGGCGTCATGTGCCCGGACTCTTCCGTGAAATCCTGGGCAATGATGCGGAACGCGCGTATCGATTCGGCGCGGGAGACATTTTCGTTCGTCCGGTCGATGACGTTCTGGATCTCATCCTTGACCGCGTCCTTCTCCGCTGCCTGCTCCGGGGTGAGCCCAGGATCGAGACCGAGTCGGGGAAGCTCCCTTTCGAGCGCTTCCGCGTCCAAGGTCACCAGGGCAGAAATGAAAGGTCTCTGATCACCGATGACCAGGCACTGAGAGATCAGCGGCGATTTGCGCAACTCGTCCTCGACCGCTCCCGGAATCACGTTCTTGCCTCCGGCGGTCACGATGATTTCCTTCTTGCGGCCGGTGATCTTGAGCATTCCGCGATCCGTCAGCTCGCCGACATCTCCCGTGCGGAACCAGCCATCCTCGGTGAAACTCTGCCGGTTGGCCTCGGGATTGTTGTAATAGGTATCGATCACTCCGACGCCGCGGCAGAGGACCTCGCCGTCGTCGGCGATCTTGATCCCGATGCCCGGCAACGGGGGACCAACGGTCCCGATCTGAAAGTCCTTGACCGTTCCGACGGAGGCCGGGGCGGTCGTTTCGGTCAGGCCATACCCCTCGAGGATCTTGATGCCGACCGCGTGGAAGAAATGTCCTAGATGCCGCCCGAGGGGGCCGCCCCCGGAGACGGCGTACTGGACCCGTCCGCCCATCGCCGCGCGCAATTGCGAAAAGACCAACCGGTCGACCAGCGCATATTTGGCCTTCAGGATGGGCGAGACCTTGCCTCCGGACATGAGAGCCTCCGACCACGCGACGCCGATCTTCTCGGCCGCGTCGAAGATTCTTCCCTTCAACGATCCGGCGTCGTGGGCCTGAGCGCGGGCTCCGTTGTAGATCTTCTCGAACACACGAGGCACCACGAGGAGGAAGGTCGGGGCGAAACTCTTCAGATCGCTCGTGAGATTCTTCAGGTCCGGGCTGTGGCCTACCACGACCCCGACGTCGATCGACAGCACGTGGATGTACCGAGCGAAGACGTGTGCCAACGGCAGGAACATCAGCGTGGAGTTCTCATCGTTGGCGACCTCCGGAATCGCTTGCCTGGCCGAAGCGCACAGCTTCACGAAATTGGCGTGGGTCAGCACGCACCCCTTCGGTCTGCCGGTGGTTCCGGAGGTGTAAATGATGGTCGCCATGTCCTCGAGCCCGCTCGAGGTTCGTGCGGCCTCGAGAGTCTCATCGTCCACATCTGATCCCAGCGCTCGCAGTGAAGCCAGGGAATCCTTGTCCGAGTCCTTGGCATCGATCTGCCAGACATTCTCGACGTTGAGTTCCTCGTGCTGGGCTGCTCGGCGAACCGCCGCCGCGTGCTGCCGCGATTCCACGATGACGGCCGTGGCCCCAGAGTCCCCGAGATTCCAGGCCACCTGCGATGGGGACGAGGTCTCGTAGACCGGGACCGTCACGGCGCCGGCGTACATGATCGCGAAGTCCGCGACCGCCCACTCGTAGCGCGTGCGGGACATGATTCCGACCCGGTCCTTGGGACGAATGCCCGCAGCGATGAGGCCTTTGGCCAAGGACACGACGTCCTGACGAAAGCGAGCGGCCGTGATCCCTTCCCACTGTCCTTCCGAGCGCTGGATCTTGAACAGGAGCTGATCCATCAGCTCGGGGAATTTGGACTCCAGCAGATCGGTCGTGTTCGTGCGCGGATCGAACTGCTGATAGAGCTCAACCGTGGTTTCCTTCATGACGTCCTTTCTTTCGTTTCGAGAGTGGGGAACGGTGACGAGTCTTGGCCGGGCAGTCGCAGGCCGCACCGCTCCAGGAATGCGAGGGAGCCCCGAAAGATCGTTGGGGCGTCGTGGTCGAGGGTTGCCACGTGGTAGCTCGAGGGCAGCGGAACGAGCTCGGGTTCGGGAACCAGATGCGTCATGAGGTACTCGTGGCTCGCGTCCGAGACCACGTGGTCGACGAGGGACCGGTAAATTTGCACGGGAGCGGTCACCGCGGGCAGGACGCGACGGGTCTCCTTGAACAGTTCGTGCAGCTGGGCGGCGCCTCTCAGGGGCGTCTGAGGATAGGCCCCTTCGGTCACTCCGGGTTTCGCGATGTCGTCACCGACGCCGCGCATTTTCGGAATGGCGTAGGCCAACCAACGGGCCCAGGCCATTCCCTTGACGGGATCGACGACGCCGGGGTTCACCAGCACGACCGCCTCGACGCTGCGCCTGGCCGCGAGGTGGAGCGCCAGCGCCCCTCCCATCGAGAGACCCGCGACCGCTACCTTCTCCGCTCGGGACCGGAGATTCCAATACGCCTCATCGACCGCTTGGGTCCATTCCCTCCAGGTTCTCGTCGACATGTCGTGCGCCGTCGTCCCATGCCCAGGGAGCAACGGCATCTCGACGGCCAAGCCGGCCTCCGCGAAATTCGCCGCGAGCGGGCGGACGCTGTGCGGGGACCCCGTGAAGCCATGGAGAACCAGCACCCCGTCCGGGCCGCCGTCCCATTGGGCTGGTGACACGTCGACGTCGCCGGAATATCCCCGGCCAGCGGGAGCGACGTCGCGCCGTTTCCCGAGGTGATCTGTGATGTGGCCCATAGAATCATTGTGTCACGTCATACAGAATCGACGTGGCAACCGAATCGTGGGCAACATGCTCCGGAGCCGCTAGGCTCTTATACGTCACGCGGCGCAACCATGGCGTGCAGCAGTCACCCGAAAGGAAAACACCTGTGCTCTACATGTTCCTCAAGCGGTTCGTCGTCGGGCCATTGGTCAATGGAGTATTCCGTCCCGAGGCGGAAGGCTTGGAGAACATACCGGATCGCGGGGGCGCCATCCTGGCGTCCAACCATCTCTCCTTCGCGGACTCCGTGTTCTTGCCCGTGGCCGTCGACCGTCAGGTGTACTTCCTGGCCAAGTCGGAATACTTCACCGGTCAGGGGCTGGTCGGACGTGCGACCGCCGCATTCTTCAAGGGAATCAACCAGATTCCCATGGACCGATCCGGCGGGAACAAGTCCGCGAAATCGTTGGGTCAGGCCGCGCAGACTCTTCGTGACGGAAAGCTCTTGGGCATCTATCCGGAAGGCACACGCTCACCCGACGGCCGGCTCTACCGTCCCAAAATCGGCGTCGCCCGGCTCGCGATCCAGACCGGAGTGCCGGTGATTCCTGTGGCCATGGTCAATACCGAGAAGGTCCAGCCGAAGGGGAACAAGATCCCGCGCCGGACCTCACGCGACGGTCGCCGTATTGCCCCCGTCCGCACGATCATCGGGGAGCCCCTGGACTTCTCCCGGTTCGCCGGCCGCGAGGCCGAACATTCCGTTCAGCGTGAGGTCGCGGACGAGATCATTCGGGCCATTCAGGAACTGTCCGGCCAGGAGTACGTGGACCTGTATGCGTCCACGGTCAAGAACGCCATGGAGAAGCAGCGGGTAGCCGATGCCAAGGCCGCCGTGGCCGAGATCCTGGAGAACGCGAAGACGCGGACTCAGGCCTCGGTCGATTCCGCCAAAGCGAGCGTGGAGACCGCCCGGGATCGGATCCAACCCGGCCTCGACTCGGCGCGCGAACGCATCCGCCCCGGTCTCGACCGTGTGGAGGACAAATTCCACGAAGCCAGGATGCGTGTCGAGGACGGCGTGAAGAAGGCCCAGAACCGGCGCACCGGTTCGCACGGCGCGGCGGAGGACGACGCCGGCTCGGCGAAGGAGTAACTCCGGACAACCGCGTGGGCGCCGATGTGGCGCCGGTCGCAGGACGGCCCGATCGCTCGTCTCGATATTCGACACAAATGTTCTGAGTGCGCACGTTTTGACGTGTGTCCGTAAACTGGTCGACATGGCAGAACAGAATCAGAATCCGCTCACCCCGTTCCGGAACCAGCCCGCTCCCGAGGCCAAGAATTATCCGGGACTGGACGAGTGGCGTGAATTGTCTGCCGACCAGCAACCGAACTGGGCTGACCACCCCGATTTCGGCACGGTGGTCTCGGAGCTCGAGTCCGTGCCCCCGCTCGTGTTCGCCGGTGAGGTGGACCAGATGCGGCAGCGTCTGGCGGACGTCGCCGAAGGAAAAGCGTTCTTCCTCACGGGAGGCGATTGCGCGGAAACCTTCCTGGACGCGACGGCCGACAAAATCAGTGCCAGGGTTCGTACACTGCTTCAGATGGCCGTGGTCCTCACCTACGGAGCCTCCATGCCCGTGGTCAAGATGGGGCGCATGGCGGGACAGTTCTCCAAGCCTCGTTCTTCCGACAGCGAGACACGCGGGGACGTCACGTTGCCTTCGTTCCGTGGCGAAATGGTCAATGGCTTCGACTTCACCGAGGAATCGCGACGGCATGATCCGAATCGAATGTTGCGTGGTTACCACACGTCCGCATCGACGCTGAACCTGATTCGGGCCTTCACAACCGGTGGTTTCGCGGATCTTCGCCTTGTTCACGAGTGGAACAAGGGGTTTGTGTCCAACCCCGCCAACGCCCGGTACGAGTCCCTGGCGCGAGAAATCGATCGCGCGATCCGGTTCATGGACGCGTGCGGTGCGGACTTCGAGGCGATCAAGGGGACTGAATTCTACGCGGGCCACGAAGCCCTGCTCCTGGATTACGAGCGTGCGCTGACTCGCATCGATTCGCGGACGCATCTTCCGTACGGGACGAGCGGTCACTTCCTGTGGGTCGGGGAGCGAACCCGCAACCTGGAAGATGCCCACGTGAATTTCCTGTCCAAGGTCCACAACCCGGTCGGCGTCAAGCTCGGCCCGAATACGGACGTCGACGACGTCCTCCGACTCATCGATACCCTGGACCCCGAGCGTCGTCCGGGGCGCCTGACCTTCATCACCCGCATGGGTGCGTCGAAGATCCGCGAGAGCCTGCCCCGAATCGTCGAGGGCGTCCGGGACTCCGGGGCGAAGGTCGTCTGGGTTACCGACCCCATGCACGGCAACACGATCTCAGTGCCTTCGGGATACAAGACCCGACGTTTCAACGACGTGGTGGATGAGGTTCGCGGATTCTTCGAGGTCCACGAAGCCCTCGGCACCGTTCCTGGCGGAATCCACGTGGAAATGACAGGTGACGACGTGGCCGAGTGCCTCGGCGGATCGGATGCCGTGGACGAAACCGCTTTCGCCGACCACTATGAAACGCTGTGCGATCCCAGGCTGAACCACATGCAGTCCCTCGAGGTCGCTTTCCTGGTCGCCGAGTACCTCTCGAAGCGGTAGCTTCGTCGCGGCCGACGTCGCCCGGCCATGGTGCCTGCTGGGCCCGTCCGCCTGGTGCGTGAGCTAGGCGGGCGGAGCCTGAACGGCGAAGGTCGCGGCCCCTACGGACGGGTCGGCGGAGCCCTGGGCCAGAAAAGTCACGCCGGCCAACCAGCCAAGGTAAGCGACCATGCACGCCGCCAGGACGAAGATGAGCAACCACACCCAGGCCCGATACGGCTCGGTCGAGCCGAGGACATGAGTCGGTACCGCGGGATCCTGATGTGCGCTGGGTTCTGATCCGGAAGCCACGGACCCTTCCGCGTGCGCGGATGACCGTTCAGCCGACTCATCGGCCACGGCTCCCTCGGGCAGCACACGGGTGGCGTCGTCCAGAGACCTCCGTGCATGAACGCTCGTGGTGTCAGGGCCTGAGGGCTCGTCGGCGTCCTCAGCCGTCCGTGCCCCGTCCTTCTGCGTCGCGGAGGGTGCTTCGTGCACGCTCTGGGAAGAGCCCGGGGGACCGCCGTGAGCGAAGGGCGCCAATTGCATGGCGTTCGTGTGGCTCGCGGTCTCCAAGCCGCTGAAGAGGTCGGAAGCGTCGTCTCGATAGCCGGGTGGCCTTCGATCCAGCGCCTCCTCCGAGAACCGTTGAAGGAGATGCTCGAGCTCGCCCTGGAGTGCGTCCGCATCCTGAGGCCTCGCCTCCGGGTCCTTGGCACAGCACCAGGCGATGATCTCCGCGATCTCGGGGTCGACGTCGGGGAACCTCTGGCGCAGGTCGGGCATGGGGTCGTCCACGTGAGCCATGGATACGGCGTAGGGCGAGTCGCCGCGGAAGGGCGGGACGCCGGTGAGCATCTCGTAGAGGATGATTCCCACGGAGTAAATGTCCGCAGGCTTGCCCGCGGGATGCCGCCGCACGAGTTCGGGGGCAATGTAATTGGCCGATCCCACCAGGCTCAAGGTGGCCGATTCGGCTTGGACGTGGCGTGTCAGGCCGAAGTCCGTGACCTTGACCGAGCCCTCCGGGGAGGTGAGCACGTTTTCGGGCTTGACGTCCCTGTGCACGAGACCCGTCCGGTGCGCCGCGGCAAGTCCCTGGCTGAGAGGCCTCAGAACCCGAAGCGCTTCCCGAACGGTCATCGGAGACCGACGTTTGATCAGGTCGCGCAGCGTGGCACCGTCCACGAGTTCCATGACGAGATAGACCACCGGATCGGACGCGGATTCGTCCACGCCCTGGTCCCACACGGAGACGACGTGTGGATCCGAGATGGCCGCCGCGGCCTGGGCCTCACGGACGAATCGTTCCCGCGTGTCCGGCGCCGCGCCCACAGATTCCTTGAGCACCTTGATCGCCACGGGGCGGGCGAGGCGGGTGTCCTGGGCGCGGTAGACGACTCCCATCCCGCCGCGCGCGATGAGGTCGCCGAGGAGATATCTGCCCTCGAGTCTCCGGCCGGTCAAAGGCCCCGGTGCAGTCCTTTTCATTGAACCGATTCTAGGGGATCGCCGAGGGATGAGGAGCGAAGGGCCTGACTGGTTTAGCCTGGAGACGTGAATTCCAACGAAAACATTGCCGAGCTGTTCGACCTCGTGGGGGAATGGACGACCATCCCCGAGATCGCCGAGACCCTGGACGTCAAGGTCACACGAGTCCACACCCTGATCACCGAAGGGCAGTTGATCGCCGTCCGAGACCAGGAGGGAGTTCGCCGGGTGCCCGCGTTATTCATGCGCGAAGACGGCGTCCTGGATTCCCTCAAGGGGACCCTGACCGTGCTGAAGGATTCGGGTTTCGACGACGAAGAAACGATCCGGTGGCTGTACACGGAGGACGAGTCCCTGCCCGGACGGCCCATCGATGCATTGCACGCAGGAAAGAAGACCGAGATTCGACGGAGGGCACAGGCCCTGGCCTGGTGATCCGCTCGACCGCCGCAGTCCCTCCGGTTCCTCGCCCGAAGGACTGCGGCGGGTCTACGAGGAGCGGTGCAAGGCCCTGGAGGCCACATCCTCCAGAGCTCCAATGATTGACGGGTCCGAGTCGATCTTCCGCAAGGCGGCCTGCACCTGCCTCTCTGTGGTCCGGATGATGCTCTCCGCCTCGGCCAGGGCTCCGGTGTCTCGGATGATGTCCACCATTGCCTCCACTGTTTGATCGTCCATATCGGGTTGACCCAGGTGGTTTTCCAAGAACATCGCCTGCTCTTCCGTGGCGGTTCTTTCTGCGAGAGCGATGAGTACGGTGCGTTTGCCCTCACGCAGGTCGTCACCCGCTGGCTTCCCGGTGACTTCTGGTTCCCCGAAAACGCCGAGGACGTCGTCCCGAAGCTGGAATGCTTCCCCCAGGGGGAGCCCAAAGTCCGAGAGGCTCTTCAGGAGCGACTCGTCGGCACCGGCCAGAGCGGCTCCGAGGCTCAGGGGATGTTCGCAGGAATACTTGGCCGATTTGTACCGAATCACCGTGGACGCCCGATGGATGGCTTCCTCCGGGTCTTCCGTCCCCATGACCTCGGAAAGACCGTCGAGGTACTGGCCGGCCATGACTTCGGTCCGCATGATGTCGAATATGCGACGGGCGCGACCGATGGAGGCCTGCTGGCTGCCGATTGACGCGAAAACCGCCTCGGAGAACGACAGGCAGAGGTCCCCAGCGACGATCCCGCCCATCACTCCGAATTCCTCCCCATTGAGGGACCAGCCCTCGTCCCGATGCATCGCTTCGAAGGCGCGGTGTACTGAAGGACGCCCGCGACGGGTGTCCGAGTGGTCGATAATGTCGTCGTGAATCAGGGCAGCCGACTGGAAGAGCTCGATGGCCGCCCCGGCACGGACGATCTCAGAGGCTCGGGCGGATCCTCCCGCGGCCCGCCATCCCCAGTACGCGAGAAGCGCTCTCATACGTTTGCCGCCGGAACACAGGGTCTCGATGTGATCCACCAGCGGCATGGCCTCTGGTGAGATTTCGAGCATCACCAGGCGCTGCCTGGTCAGAAAATCCGTGATGGCTTCGTCGACCAATTCGACGTACCGCTTCTCAGCCTCTGCCCTGTCCGCATTCGAGGCGTTCGAGGGAGGGGTCGTGGATGCGTGAGGCTTCGGTCCGGAATCATTCACGGTAGCGGTTCCTGACTTCCTGTATGCGATGCGAGCAGGAATAGTAGGGGTGGAGAGCACGTTCCACTTTACTGGTCGGATGTGCGATTGGAGGAGCCGTGCCAGAACAGAAGGAGGCTTCCCGGGATCGCGTCATCATGCACGTGGACATGGACGCGTTCTTCGTGGGCGTGGAGCTGCTGACCCGGCCCGAACTCGTGGGGCGACAGGTCGTCGTCGCCGGTTCCGGGCCGAGATCCGTGGTGCTTTCCGCGTCCTATGAAGCACGGGCCCTCGGCGTCGGGTCCGCCATGCCCACGGCGAAGGCTCGACAACTGGCCCCTCACGCGGTGTACATCGAACCGTCCCACGGGCAGTACCGCGCGTATTCGGAAAAGGTCATGGAGATCCTCGGGTCCGTGACGGATCGGCTCGAACAAGTCAGCGTTGACGAGGCCTTTCTGGACGTCACCGGAGCAATTCGACGGCTGGGGCCTCCGGTGGGGATCGCACGGGACATCCGCCGCAGGATCAACGAAGAAACCGGGCTGGTGGCTTCGATCGGCATTTCGAGCAACAAGTTTCTGGCGAAGATGGCCTCGACCGGGTCCAAACCGGATGGCCTGTGGGTGGTGCCCGGGTCCATGGCCGAACAGTTCCTCGCCCCGTTGCCGGTTCGCAAGCTCTGGGGCGTTGGGGAAAAAACGGCACGGGTCCTCCACGACGCCGGGTTCGACACGGTCGGGGCGGTGCAGGAGGCCCCGTACTCCTTGCTCCAGCGGCGCCTGGGCAAAGCTGCAGGCGCCCATTTGTACGAACTGTGCCGGGGAATCGACGACCGCCCCGTGGTCACTGAGCGCGTTGAGAAGTCCATGGGCGCGGAACACACCTTCAGCTACGACACCGACGACGTGCGTGAGATCAAGTCTGCGATGCTCCAACTCAGCCACGATGTGGCCAGAAGAATCAGGGCCGCGGAGAGACGTGCCTATGGTGTTGCCATCAAGGTCCGCGACGAAGACTTCCACACGGTGAGTCGGGCACGAGCTCTCGAGCAGGGGGCCACCACGGGACGTGATGTCTACGAGGCTGCCGCAAGACTCTTCGACGACCTCGGGCCGCTTCCGCGCAGGATCCGGTTGGTCGGGGTCAGAGCGGAAAAGTTCGATGCCCACGAC
The DNA here is from genome assembly GCF_051370785.1 of Rothia sp. HC945. Lineage (NCBI taxonomy): Bacteria > Bacillati > Actinomycetota > Actinomycetes > Micrococcales > Micrococcaceae > Rothia > Rothia sp. HC945. The sequence goes on from NZ_JBFCSN010000001.1 coordinate 78,757, forward strand.
GCCGGGCGGCAGTTGTCGCTGTGGGATCAAGGGGCGGAGGATACGTTCGTGCACGAAGCAGAGTGGGGGCAGGCCGAATCCACCATGGACCTGATCTGGGCGAAATTCGGTCCCAGCGGTCTTCGTCCTGCGACCCTTTTGGAAGGCAGCATTTCCCCTCGCTACGAGAGGAAACAGGAAAAAGCGGAGGGGACCCGGACCGGTGATGGACCGGAGAGCGAGGAATGGCCGTCTCGGCAGTGAAATTGTGCGCGAGAAGCACTATTCTTAATGGACGGATGGAACACGGTGGTCCCCACCGTATTGACATCCCCCATCCCGGGAAGAGGAGATGACCATGCCACTGTCCGAACACGAGCAGAAGCTTCTCGAACAGCTGGAGCAGCAGCTGAACGCGGAGGATCCCAAATTCGCTCGATCGATGGATTCCGAAGGCTCGTCGTCGCGGGCTTCGGGCGGAGTGTCCGTGCGTTATCTGGTGCTCGGCATCGTCGTCGCGATCGTGGGCCTGGCCGTTGTCTTGGCCGGGGTAGCCACCAAACTCATCGTCCTGGGGGTCGTCGGATTCCTGCTGATGGGACTCGGCGTCTACATGGCCACGAGCAAGGGATCCTCCCGCAAGGGGAAGGGAAGGGCGAAGAGCCGCGGAGACCGCCCCACTTCTCCCCAGAACCAATCCACTCTGATGCAGAAACTTGAGAAAAAATGGGAGGAGCGCGGAGGACTGAGCTAAGTCCTCCACATTCCGCCCCACTTTCCTCCACGCGGGCGAAGGGCCGATACCTGGAAACGGTATCGGCCCTTTTTCGTGCCCACATCGGCCGCAATCCGCGGCGGTTCGAAGCGCGGTCAAATTTTCCTCCACCACGCCCCACCCCCGGGAACACGCGGCATTTTGGGGCTGATCTGCGGAAAGAGGGAATGAATGGGGGCGAAGGTGTTGCGTGTGGAGGGAAGTGGAGTAAAGTGGGGCAAGCAGGGGAGGCAAGGGTGGTTCCTTATCTTCCCTCGCATCCGAAACGGCGGATGCACGGAATGTGACCAGGGGAGGCGGTGGCGAGATGTTCCTCGGAACGTATTCGCCCCGTCTCGATGACAAAGGGCGACTGATCCTCCCCGCCAAATTCCGGGATGAGCTCTCGGAGGGTTTGGTTTTGACCAGGGGGCAGGAAAGGTGCTTGTACGTCTTCAGCGAGGCGGAATTCGAGCGGGTGCACGAACAGATGCGCCAGGCGCCGATTTCGTCGAAGCAGGCCCGAGATTACATTCGCGTGTTCCTCTCCGGCGCTTCGGATGAAGTCCCCGACAAGCAGGGGCGGGTCACCATCCCGCCGTCGCTTCGGGGGTATGCAGGACTTGAGAAAGAGCTCGCCGTGATTGGCGCCGGAACCCGGGCCGAGATTTGGGACGCTCAGGCTTGGGACGAGTACCTGCAGGAGAAGGAATCGGAATTCTCCGCGACCGACGAAGAAGTCATTCCCGGTCTGATGTGACCTCTGGTATGTGGTCTCCAGCCGGCAGTTCGGAATCGTCCTGGCTCAACTTCCCCTGAGCCAGGCCGAATGAGGGCCGAACTTGTTTGGATGGGGATCAGGTATCAGAGCTCTGCATCGCCGTGGGATGTCACGCAGCGAAAGCCAACGACCGGGCGTTGGCCGGACCATGGAACGGAGGCCCTGGGTGCACGCAGAGACCTCAGCCAATATGCGCCCGGCCCATGAGCGCCATGTGCCGGTTCTGCTCGAACGTTGCATCGGCCTTCTGGAACCCGCGCTGCAAGGATCTTCCCCGATCGTCGTCGATGCGACGTTGGGTATGGGCGGGCACACCGAGAATCTCCTGGATAGGTTCCCGCGACTCACCGTGATTGGAATCGACCGTGATCCACAGGCGCATGCGCTTGCGGCCCAGCGCCTGAAGCGATTCGGCAATCGGTTCGTGCCGGTCCAGGCCGTCTACGACGAGATCTCGGAAGTATTGTCCTCGCGCGGAATACCCAGCGTCGACGGAGTCCTCTTCGATCTGGGCGTCTCCTCCTTGCAATTGGACGAGAAGGAGAGGGGCTTCGCGTATTCATACGACGCACCCTTGGACATGCGCATGAATTCGAGTGATGCGCTGACCGCTGAAATCATCGTTAACGAATATGACGAAAACGACCTCCGACGCATCCTGAGGAACTGGGGCGAGGAGAAATTTGCCGGTCGAATTGCCAAAGCTCTGGTTGAGGTTCGCCAAGAACACCGAATTACGACGACCGATGAACTGGTCAGCATCCTCCGAAAGGCGATTCCGGCGGCGGCGCAACGCAATTCGGGGCATCCCGCCAAGCGTACTTTCCAGGCCCTGCGCATTGAAGTTAATGGTGAGCTTGAGACTCTCGAACGGGCCGTTCCCGATGCACTGAATTCTCTCAGTATTGGCGGCCGTGTCGTAGCGGTGAGCTATCACTCACTTGAGGACAAAATTGTGAAGCGAGCTGTGGCGGCGTTGGCCGTATCCAAGGCTCCCAAAGGTTTTCCGGTTGAGTTGGAAGAGCATCAGCCCGAAGTCAAGGTCTTGACACGGGGCGCCGAAGGTCCAACCGACCAAGAAATTGACAGCAACCCGCGTGCGGCATCCGCGAAACTGCGTGCCGCCGAACGTATCCGTGAATCAAGGACGGCAGCATGAGTGCAGAACCGCAGTACACAGACTCGGAAACCGAGAACGGTGTACCCGCCGCCCTCCATTTGAGCGCGGTCAAGGAGCGACGCAACCTTCGCGTCGTCGGCGACGCCGAGATTCAGGATGAGCAGCATGAGCTCGCCGAGGCCGCGGAACCCCGCCGCCGCAAGCCGCTGGCCGTGCAGCCGGTCGCTCGTCGGCGTCGTCGGCTGTCCATGGTGGTCGCGACCATCCTGGGTGTTTGCGTCACGCTGGGCGTGGTGCTGTTGCTGAACATCTCGATGTCGTCCAATCAGTACGACCTGGTGCAGCTTCGGGACCAGGAGCGCAGCCTCTCCGAGGAAAACCAGAAGATCAGCCAGGAGAACGAGTACCACCAGGCTCCGCAGAACCTGGCCATCAGGGCCTCGCAGCTCGGAATGGTCTCCGCGTCTGACCAGGCTCAGTTGGACCTGAAGAACTCGACCGTCTCCGGGACGCCGACTCCCGCCGAGAAGGCGCCGTCGGATCCGGAGGAGGCCAAGAAGAACGGCCAGACCAACCTCATCGATCCGCCCAAGGGCAGCGACACGGATGCTGCCAAGGATGCCGAGAAGCAGAAGAAGCAGGCCGAAGAGGACCAGAAGAAGCAGCAGGACAAGGACAAGAAGGACTCCGATTCCGAGAAGGACGAAGGATCCTCCAACTCCGACCAGCAAGCGAACAACGGTGGAGACCAGGGCGGCAACGGCCAGAACGCGAACCACGGCAACGGCTGACCCACGAGGTCACCCGAACCACGGCCGTGGCGGAGCATACAGGCCCACGTGATGCCGTATCGTCCGTGCCAGGCTTTAGACTGAGAACTTCCGCCACGACGGCACGTCATGTACCGGACGCGCCGGTCACCGTGAAGTGAGGCGCGAGCCAACCACCCGTTGCGACGTTTCCCCCGGTCGGTAGGCCCGGGGCAGGAAGAGGAGTCAGTGGATTCTACGGAGGATCGGCCGGGCGACCCCAGCCAAGAGGGTCCCCGCGATGGGCGCTACGTCGAAGAGGATCGCGATCCCCAGACGGGAGAGGCACAGGGAATCCTGCGGCGCAGTTTCATCGGCATCTCGGCGTTTTTGGCCATGCTTGCGCTTCTGGTCGGGCGCCTCTTTTATGTCCAGGCCATCGATCCCACGGGCCGCGCGAAGAAAGCCCTCGACGATCGGCGCCGCACCCAGAAGATCCCGGCCCTGCGTGGTGAAATCCACGACACCGAGGGCAATGTTCTGGCCCGCTCCATCCAACGCTACAAAATCACCGCCGACCAGACCGCGGTGGCTCCGGTCAAGCGGTACAACAAGGACAAGAAGCAGGAAGAGCTCAGTGTCCAGGACGTGGTCTACAAGTTGGCCGACATCCTCAAAAAGCCGGACAACGAGGTCAAGGAAAGCCTCGACGGGGACAGCAAGTACGCCGTCGTCGCCGAGGAGGTGACGCCGGACGTCTACAACGCGATCATGGACATCGGTGCGGATTTCATTTACAGCGAGCCCGTATCGAAGCGCAGTTATCCCGACGGATCCATCGGTGGCTCCGTGGTGGGCTTCCTGAATTCCGAGGGCGCCGCGGGCGGCATAGAACTCCAATTCGACAAGGACCTCACGGGCAAGGACGGCGAACGAGTCTACGAAATCAGTGCGGATGGCATCCGCATTCCTGTGGGCGAGGACATCAACCAGCCCGCCGAAGACGGCAAGACCGTCCGGCTGACGATCAATCGGGACATCCAGTACTTCGCACAGCAGCAGGTCAAGGCCCGAGCCGACGAACTGAAAGCGGAGTGGGGGACCGCCGTCGTCATGAGGATCAAGGACGCCTCGATCCTCGCCTTGGCCGATTCGTCGATGATTGACCCCAATAATTACGAGGACGCCGATTCCGGCGACTTTGCCGCGAGAGCGGTCAGCGCTGCGACGGAGCCGGGTTCGACCGAGAAGATCCTCACGACCTCAGCCGTCCTCGAAGAAGGCCTTTCCACGCCGACCTCCGGATTCGATGTTCCGGCCGAGCTGCACATTGACGGGCAGACCTTCACGGACGCCTTCGATCACGGCGCCGAGAAGAGAACTCTGACCGGTATTATCGCGGACTCGATGAACACGGGAACCGTGCTCGCGGGCAAGCAACTGGACAAGGACCAGCGACACGATTGGCTCAAGAAGTTCGGTGTCGGTTCCCTCACCGGTATCGAGCTGCCCGGCGAGAGCCGAGGAATTCTGACCCCTGCCAAGGAATGGGACGAACGCCAGCAGTACACGGTCTTGTTCGGGCAGGGCGTGTCCCAGACGCCGTTGCAGACGATGATGGCCTACCAGGCCGTGGCCAACGACGGAGTGCAGCTCAAGCCCCGAATCATCGATGCCGTGGTCGACAAGGACGGCAAGGAGAATAAGCATCCCGCCTCCGAGGGCAAGAGGATCGTCTCCAAGAAGACCTCCCAGCAGGTCAAGGACATTATGGAGACGGTTGTCACCGAAGGCGGAGCCAAAGAGGCCGCGGTCGAAGGCTGGCGCGTTGGTGGCAAGACCGGTACCGCCGAGGCCCCCGCGGACAAGGGCGGCGGTTATGACGGATATACGACGTCGTTCATCGGCGTCGCCCCCATCGATGACCCGCAGTACCTGGTCGGCATCGTGCTCCAACGGCCCCAGGGCGAGGTGACCGCCATTGGGTGCACCACGGTGTTCTCCAAGATCATGGAGAAGGTCCTGCAGTACTACAAGGTTCCGCACTCGACCTCGAAACCCGTCGAGATACCGAAGTTCACGGACGGCGATCATGAATAGAACGCGATACTAAGCTATTGCTCGGGGGAGCGCGCGGCGCAGGCCCCCACGAGTCACACACACAAAAACCACACGGAAGAGAAGGATCGCACCCCATGCCCCTTGAGGATGAGCCAGCGGAGAGTGGTTCCGGTATCGGCAGTACCGGTCTGGAGGGGACCGCACAGAGCTTGCGTCCGCGGTCCGTTGCCCCACGGAGCCTTCGAGAGCTGGCCGACGCGATCGGCGCTCAGGGCCATTCGGTGCGGACCGAGGGGACCCTTGAGGTGACCGCGACCGGTATCAGCATGGACTCCCGCGAAGTACAGGCAGGCGACCTGTACGTGGCCCTTCCGGGCGCGAACGCGCACGGAGCCGACTTCATCGAGGGCGCGACACGCCGGGGCGCCGTCGCCGTGCTGACGGACGAGACCGGGTTGTCGACCGTCCGGGCACTGGGGCTTCAGATCCCGGTACTCGTCGTCGAACGAGTCCGCGACGTCGTGGGGCCACTGGCCGCCTTGGTGTATGCGAGCCAGCCGTCCTCGCCCGAGGTCCAGCGTCTGTTCGCCGTGACCGGCACCAACGGCAAGACGACCACCACGTACATGATCAACGCGATCATGGCGGCTCTCGGGCACACGACCGGTCTCATCGGGACCATCGAAATCCTCGCCGGAGGCCACGCGATCCCCAGCCAGCTGACCACCCCCGAGTCCACTCACGTCCACTCGCTCGTATCGGTCATGAGGGAACACGGGATCACCTCCGCCTCGATGGAGGTCTCCTCCCACGCGCTGGACTACAAGCGGGTGGACGGGCTCGTGTACGACGTCGCCGGCTTCACCAACCTGACCCAGGACCACCTCGATCTCCACGGCACCATGGATGCTTACGCCTCCTCGAAGGCCCAGCTGTTCACGCCGTCCCACTCTCGCCGCAGTGTCATCACGGTCGACGATGCCTGGGGCCGTTCCATGGCCGACAAGGCCCGGGACGCCCAGGGGGAGCAGGCCGTGATCACCCTCTGGACCGACTACGGGCGAGGAAGCAAACAGCCTGCCGATCAGGAGCCGGCAGACTGGACGCTCACTGCCGTCCAACCGCACGGCATCGGACACAGCTTGGTGCTCACGCACCGCGACGGACGAGAACTTCGGGCAACGACCGGACTTCCGGCCGACTTCAACGTCTCCAACGCCGCCCTCGCGGTGGCCATGGTTGCAGAGTCGGGGGTCGATGAACGCGCCCTCCAAGACGTGCTGTCCGCCCCCGAATCCCTGACGCCCTTGGTCCCGGGACGGATGCAGGTCATTTCCCAGGAGCCAGTGGCAATTGTCGATTTCGCCCACAACGCCGATGCGCTCGAGCGAGCCTTGGGCGCGGTGGACCCCGGCACCGACAGTAAGGGCAAGGTCATTATCGTCTTCGGAGCCACGGGACAGCGCGACCAGACGAAGCGTCCCACGATGGGTGCGGTCGCTGCACGCAACTCGGACGTGGTGATCGTGACCGACGACGATCCCCACAACGAGGCGCCGGGCCCCATCCGAGATGCGGTGGCGGCCGGCGCGCGGGAGGCCATCGAAGCCGGCGCTCGGGCCGGAACGGTCGAGAACGTTGCCCCGAGGGCGAGAGCCATCGAACGCGCCGTGGAACTGGCCGGACCCGAAGACTCGATCCTCGTCGCGGGCCGTGGTCATGAAGTCAGTCAGGACATCGCCGGGGTGGACAACGCCCTCGACGATCGTGAGGAATTGCGGAGCGCGCTTCGCACGTGGCAGGCGCGCCGAAACGCCGCAGGAGGAAACCGATGATCGAACTGTCAGCACGAGAAATCGCCGATGCCGTCCAGGGCACCCTGGTCGGGCTCGAGGAAGGGGCGGAAGATTCGGTGCGATGCACCTCCGCCACCACCGACTCGCGCGAGGTCGTCGAAGGAACCCTGTTCATCGCCAAGCCGGGAGAGGTCACGGACGGGCACCGATTCATCGGCAGCGCACGGGAGGCTGGTTCCCCGCTCGCCCTCGCCGAACGGGAGATTCGCGACGACGAAGGCCGGATCCTTCCCAGCGTGATCGTTCCGGAGGTTGTCGAAGCCATGGGCCGTCTCGCCCACGACATCGTGCGTCGCCTCAAGTCCGAGGGCCAGGTGACCGTGCTCGGTATCACCGGGTCGGCGGGGAAGACGACCACGAAGGACCTGCTCCGGGGCATCTTCAACGAACACGGTCCCACCGTGGCACCCGTCGGCTCGTACAACGGCGAGGTCGGCGTTCCGCTGACCGTTTTCCGCGCAGACTGGGACACCCAGTTTCTCGTGATCGAGATGGGGGCCAATCACGTCGGGAACATTCGATACCTCTGCGACATCGTGAATCCCGATTTCGGGGCCATCCTCAAAGTCGGTACCGCCCACGCGGGCGAATTCGGCGGCGTCGAGAACATCGCGATCACCAAGTCGGAGCTGGCCGACGGCGTCGTGCCGACCGGCGGGGTCGCGCTCAATCTCGACGACCCCAGGGTTGCTGCCATGGAGGACAAGGCCACGGCCGAGGTGACCTGGTTCGGGGTCGAAGGACGCCACGTGCGGGACATCGAAGCGCCCGTGGTCCGCGCCTCCGAGGTGAGGACCGACCACAGCGGCTGTCCCCAATTCCGTCTGACGTTCCCCGAGGGGGACTCGTACGAGGTCGCGTCCAAACTCATTGGCGAACACCACGTGTACAACCTGTTGGCCGCGGCGACCCTTGCGCACGCCGCGGGAATTCCCGCGGGAGACATCGCCCGAGCTCTCAGCGAGCTGGGGGCGGTCAGCCGGTACCGCATGGAACGCACCGATCGGCCCGACGGCGTGACCGTGATCAACGACGCCTACAATGCGAATCCCGAGTCGATGGCCGCGGCACTGCGGACGTTGGCCCAGATGGGGCGCGATGCCGAACCGCCACGTCGCACCTGGGCTGTGCTCGGCGCCATGCTCGAACTGGGCGACGCCTCGCGCGATGAACACGATAAACTCGGTCGGGACGTCGTTCGCCTGAACATCCCCAAGCTGATCGCCATCGGCCAGGAAGCGGCGCCAATCTTCAACGCCGCCCACCTGGAGGGCTCCTGGGGAGAAGAAGCCGTGTGGGTCGAGACGACCGAGCAAGCATTCGAAATTCTCCGACGTGACCTGCGTGAAGGCGACATTGCCCTCTTCAAGTCCTCCAGAGATGCCGGCTTGCTCCACTTGGGGGATAGAGTTGCTCAGGACCGAACCGGCGTCGACCCGACCGGACCCGAAACAAGGTAGAAAGGCACAAAGTACCGCATGATCTCCATTCTGCTGGCGGCGGCCTTTGGCCTCATCCTCTCGCTCGTCGGAACGCCGCTGTTTACCAAATTGTTGGTCAGGCAGCAGTACGGCCAATTCATTCGTGAGGACGGCCCCACGAGCCACCAGACGAAGCGCGGCACGCCGACTATGGGCGGCGTCGTCATTATTGTCGCGACCCTTCTCGCGTTCTTCCTCGCATTGGCCATCAATGGCCTCGTATTCGGGGGAAACCCCGTTCCGTCGGTGTCCGCTCTGCTTCTGCTGTTCCTGATGATAGGAATGGCCGGCGTCGGGTTCATCGACGACTTCAAGAAGATCGCCCGGAAACAGTCCCTCGGCCTGACGCCCAAGGGGAAAATCCTGTTGCAGGGGACGGTGGGGATCATCTTCGGTGTCCTCGCCCTGACGATCCCCAACGAGAACGGATGGACACCGGCCTCGACCCACATTTCCTTCACGAGGGACATCCCGTGGCTGGATCTCTCCTTCGGTCTCCCGATCCTGGGCATCATTCTCTTCGTGGTGTGGGCGAACCTCATCTCGACGGCGACCACCAACGCCGTGAACCTCACCGACGGGCTCGATGGTCTCGCCACGGGCGCATCGATTCTGGTCTTCTCGGGGTACCTCATGATCTCGATGTGGCAGGCCAATCACCTGTGCGAATCCGTGTCGCCCGGGGCCGTCTGCTACGAGGTACGCGATCCCGCCCAGCTGTCCGTGGTCGCCGCGGCGCTCGTGGGCGCGCTGATCGGCTTCCTCTGGTGGAACACGTCTCCCGCGACGATCTTCATGGGCGACACGGGATCCCTGGGACTCGGCGGAGCCCTCGCGGCGTTCGCCATGCTGACCCGGACCGAGATCCTCCTGGTCCTGTTGGCCGGTCTTTTCGTCATGATCTCGGCATCCGTGATCATCCAGGTCGGATACTTCAAGATCTCGGGAGGAAAGCGTGTGTTCAAGATGGCACCGCTGCAGCACCACTTCGAGCTCAAGGGCTGGAAGGAAGTGACCGTGGTGGTTCGCTTCTGGATCATTGCCGGCCTCTTCGTCGCCCTTGCCCTGGGAGTGTTCTACGGTGACTGGCTCATCAGTCATGGAGGTGTGACGCTCTGATGCGATCGACCCAAGAGAATCCCGACGTCGGCAACCCGCGCCTCGAGTCCCTGACGACCTGGGACTCCGACTGGGCGGACCTGCGAGTCGTGGTCGCCGGGATTGGGGTGTCAGGTTTCGCGGCCGCGGATACGCTGATCGAACTCGGCGCACGAGTCGTGGTCGTCGACGGCAAGGACACCGAGGAGAACCGCTACAAACGCCAGACCCTCGAGATCGTCGGCGCGGCGGACGTCACGCTCGGCGACGGCGCGATGGACGCATTGCCCGACGTCGAGGGGCAACGTCCGGACGTCGTCGTGACCTCACCGGGCCTGCGGCCGAGCCTCGGAATCCTGGCCCAGGCCGCGCGCGAAGGCATCCAAATCTGGGGAGAGGTCGAGTTGGCCTGGAGGCTGCGCCGGCGCGAAGGCCGGAAGACCGCCGAATGGGTGTGCGTGACCGGGACCAACGGCAAGACGACAACGGTCGGAATGACGGAATCCATGCTGCAGGCGGCTGGGCTCAAGGCCATCGCCGTCGGCAACGTCGGCACACCCATCCTGGACGCACTTCGTGACCCGGTCGAGTACGAAGTCTTCGCCGTTGAGCTGTCGAGCTACCAATTGCACTGGTCCTCATCGCTCGAACCCTTGGCCTCCGTGGTCCTCAACATTGCGGAGGACCACATCGACTGGCACGGCAGTTACGAGAACTACCAGGCGGACAAGGCCAGGATCTACGAGAACACCAAGGTCGCGTGCGTCTACAACGCATCCGCACCCCTCACCGAGAAGATGGTCGAGGACGCCGACGTGCAGGAGGGATGCCGGGCGGTGTCCTTTACGACCGACACGCCGTACTTGTCCCAGCTCGGAGTCGTGGACGGTCTGCTGGTCGACAGAGCTTTCGTCGAAGAACGGCGGAGCTCCGCGGCCGAACTCGCCTCGGTCCAGGACACGGGCGAATTGCCGACCAAGCACACCGTGGAGAATGCCTTGGCCGCGGCGGCACTCGCCCGGGCTGCCAGTGTGGAGCCCGTCGCCGTGCGTGACGGCCTGCGTTCGTACGAACCCGGGGCACACCGGATTCAGCCTGTCGCCACCACGCACGGCGTTCTTTGGGTCAATGATTCCAAGGCCACGAACCCCCACGCCGCGGACGCTTCGCTGGCGTCCTTCTCTCCGGTGATCTGGATTGCCGGGGGCCTGTCGAAGGGCGTCGCCTATGACGAACTCGTCGAGAAGCACGCTGATCGGCTCAAGGGCGTCGTGCTGATCGGCACCGATACCGAGTCATTGCTCCAAGCACTGGACCGCCACGCGCCGCACGTTCCGGTGCTCCGTGCCGCCGAGGGAATCTCGGCCCCCGTCGAGGACGGCCGGGCCGTCATGGCTCAGGCCGTGCGTCTCGGACACGATCTGGCCGAACCCGGTGACACGGTGCTCATGGCGCCCGCGGCGGCGTCGATGGACCAGTTCACGACCTACGCCGAGCGCGGCAACGCTTTCATCGAATCGGTCACCGAGCTCGTAGAAAGCATCCAGGACCACGACCCCGACGAAGGCGACCGCTCCTCATGAGTACCGCAGCCCCGGAACAACCGCGGAACCGCCGCAAGGACACCCTGTGGACCCGACTCGCCGAGGGCTACAGGTACGTGACCAGGCCCCTGTACCGCTGGGTCGCCACGGGGTCGATGACGAGCGCCTCGGTGGGGATAGCGGTTTCCTCGATCGGTCTGACGATCCTCGGGTGCATGATGGTGCTCTCGGCCTCCTCGGTCGAACAGCTCAGCCACGGGCAGTCCCCGTACGGTCTGTTCCTGAGGCAGGGTCTCTTCGCCCTGGGAGGCATCGTCGCGATGTTCGTGGCAAGCCGGATCAGGATCTCCGTCTGGAAGAACCGGAAGCTGACGTATTGGCTGATGGGGATATCGCTGTTCATGCTTCTGCTGGTGCTTTCCCCCTTGGGCAAGGAGGTCAACGGAAACAGGAACTGGTTGGGCCTCGGACCGCTGAGCTTCCAGCCTTCCGAGATCGCCAAGTTCTCACTGCTTCTCTGGGTCGTCTGGTCACTGGCAAAATCCACGCGTGTTGCCACCAGCGCCCGGGAAGCACTGCTTCCCTCGTGCCTTGGTTTTCTCGGTGTCTGCGGGCTGGTGATCATCGGTGGTGACGCGGGTACCTGCATCGTCTTCGCACTGATCTATGTCAGTGCCCTGTGGTTCGCTCGTGCTCCGCGCAAGATTTTCACTCGGTCCCTGCTGATCGGGGCGGCGCTGATGGTGCTGATCGTCGTCGCTCGCCCACACCGCCTGAGCCGAGTCATTACCTGGCTCTTCCCCTCGACCTGCACGCAGGGGCAGGAGTGCTACCAGGCCAACTCGGGCATGGCGGCGCTGGCCACAGGATCGTGGTGGGGAGAAGGCCTGGGCCAATCCCGTCAGAAGTACAGCTACCTGCCCGAGGCGCACAACGACTACATCATCGCGATCCTCGGCGAGGAGCTCGGATTCATCGGTACCTGCGTGGTGATCGCTCTGTTCACCGTGCTGGCGCTCTGCCTGGCACGCATCATCCTCCGGTCGAGCGATCGCTTCGTCCGGTTGGCCGCCGCAGGAATCATGGCGTGGTTCGTCGGCGAGACCTTCGTCAACATCGGCATGGTCACCGGGCTGCTTCCTGTCATCGGCATTCCGTTGCCGTTCATCTCGTACGGAGGTACATCCTTGATGATGTCCTTATTCGCCTCCGGGTTCGCGATGTCTTTGGCCAAGACGCCCACGCACCCGGCCATGAGCCTCACATCCCTCGACCCCGACGACGCACACGTAAACTAGGGACCGCTCGCAGGGCCCTGATTCAGGGGGCAGACAGACCATTAGACCATTGGGAGAGACGAGACCATGACCAAGCCACTGTCCGTAGTCGTTGCGGGAGGCGGAACCGCGGGGCATATCTCTCCGATGCTCGCCATCGCCAACGCCGTCAGGGAGATGGAGCCGGAATCCCGCATCGTCGCGGTCGGGACGGCGTCGGGAATGGAAACCCGGCTGGTCCCGGAGGCCGGGTATGACCTCGAATTCGTCGATCGAGTTCCCATGCCGCGGAAGCCCACGGTGGATCTGCTCAAACTTCCGGTCAGGTTGCGCCGCGCCGTGAACCAGGGCCGCGAGATCTTGCGCCGGAATGAGGCCGACGTCGTGGTCGGCGTCGGCGGTTACGTGTGCACGCCCATGTATCTGGCGGCTGCCCAGGAGAAAATCCCAGTCGTGATCCACGAGGCCAATCAGCGCCCAGGTCTGGCCAACAAGGTCGGTGCGCGTCGGGCGGCGGTCGTGGCCACGGCCTTCGAAGGGACACCGATTCCTCACGGACAACACGTGGGCATGCCCATGCGTCCGCAGATCTCCGGTTGCGATCGGGCCGCCGAGCGCGCGGGGGCACGCCAGCTCCTCTCGCTCCAGGAGGATTTGCCGACCATCATTGTCACCGGCGGATCGCTGGGTGCCCAGAACATGAACCGAACGATCTCCGACGTCGTCGAGAGGCCCGAGTGGCAAGAATCCGGCGTCCAGATGCTGCACATCACGGGTCGGGGGAAACAACTTCTCGGCGCGGACGGGGCACCGCTCGAGGCCCCGGGCTACCATCAGGTCGAATACATCGACGGCATGGAGAACGTCTACGCCGCATGCGATCTCCTGGTGGCCCGTTCCGGAGCCGCGACGGTCAGTGAGGTCGCCGCAGTCGGTTGCCCTGCCGTTTTCGTGCCTCTGCCGATCGGCAACGGCGAACAATCCCTCAACGCCAAGGACCTGGTCGATTCCGGGGCCGGCCTCATGGTCGAGGACAAAAAATTCACGGCCGAATGGTTCGTCGACAACGTGCTGTCCACGGTGACCGACCAGGAGCGTTTGGACCGGATGTCCTCGAACGGTTACCGTCACGGTATTCGGGATGCTGCACAGCACATGGCCCGATTGATCGCACAATCGGCGCGACACGAAGGGAGCGCCTGACCATGGGCTCATCGCACAGATCGGGGGAGCAGCAGGGATTGCTGCCCGAATCCATGAACCCACCGTTTCCTGAACGCATTCGCCCCGAGGACCTCGGACGCGTGCACTTCATAGGGATGGGCGGGACAGGCATGTCCGCCGTGGCGGACCTGCTGGTCTCTCGCGGCCTCGACGTCAGCGGATCCGACATGAAACACAACGCGGCGCTGGACGTGCTCGAGGGCAAAGGCGCTCGCGTCTTCGTACCGCAGGACGCCGCCAATATCGAGGGTGCGCAGACCGTGGTCGTCTCCACCGCGATCAAGGAGTCGAACCCCGAGCTCGCCGCGGCGCGGTCCGCGGGCCTTCGCGTGATCCACCGTTCGGATGCTCTGGCAACGGCGATGGCGGATTCGAGGACGATTGCCGTCGCCGGCACGCATGGGAAAACGACCACGAGCTCGATGATTGCCGTGATGCTTGATGGTCTGGGTGCCCGTCCGTCTTTTGCAGTGGGATCGACGGTCGCTGCTCTCGGCACGAATGCCGCGCTGGGCGCCACGGGCCCCGAGAACTGGTTCGTCGCCGAAGCCGATGAATCCGACGGCTCTTTCGTCAAATACAACCCCTCGGTCGCCGTGGTCACCAACGTGGAACCCGACCACCTGGACTTCTACGGCAGCCCTGAGGCCGTGACGGCCGCATTCGATCGATTCGTGCAGACCATGACCGACGACGGCGTCTTGGTCGCCTGCGAGGATGACGCCGGCTCCCGCGCGCTCGCCGAATCCCGACGAGCTGAGAACCGTCCCGTGGTCACATACGGGACAAACGAGGGCGCCGACCTCCGTATCACGGACATCAGCGGCGAAGGCACCCGAAGCACAGCCAGGGTGGACTGGGACTTCCGAGCGGGCAGCACGAATCTGACCGGAACGGCCGATCTGGAGCTATCGGTCCCGGGCCAGCACAATCTGAGGAACGCCGCGGCAGCTCTGTGCTGCGCGCTCATCGGGGGGTTCGACGCGGCCGACGCCGCGAGGGCTCTGACCGCGTTCACCGGATCGGCACGCCGGTTCGAGTTCAAGGGCGAACGCCGCGGAGTCAGGGTCTACGACGACTACGCGCATCACCCGACGGAGGTCGCTGCGGCCCTCGAAGCCGCTCGGACGGCGTCGGGCGGGCACAACGTGTACGCGGTCTTCCAGCCTCATCTGTTCTCCCGCACGCGAGAATTTGCGGTCGAATTCGCCGAAGCCTTGTCTCTTGCCGACCGGGCGTACGTGGTCGATATCTTCCCGGCGCGAGAAGAGCCGATCGAGGGCGTGACGAGTCGCCTCATCACCGAGTCCGGTCACACCGAGGTCAGGTACGCGTCCAGCTCGGGCGAAGCCGCAGGACGTGTGGCCTCCGCGGCCTCCGAGGGCGACATCGTGATGACGATCGGGGCAGGTGACGTGACCACGTTCGGGGACAAGATCCTCAACGAACTGTCCGAAGGCGGGCCGTCCACGGCCCGGGATGAATCGTGAGTCCGGCACGCAGGCCGCGTCTGCCCCGCAGCAACCAGGGCAAGAAAGATACCGAGACGAAGCCGGCCGCAGGCACATCAGCATCCTCCGAGTCCGGAGAACAGGCGACGGTTCGTGTCAACGATCCGTCCAAGGTCCGTGTGGTACCGGTAGAAGAATCGGGCCAGGCCGAGTCGCCGGACACTGCAGAAACCACGCCCGGCGCGTTGACGAGGCACGAGGCATCGGGGGAAGAGGGCGGCCGGGAAACTCGGGCCGATCGATCATCCCATCCCGACCCCGAGGAAGGCGCTGCCGGCGAAAAATCGGATCAGGACAACATTGTTGCCTTCCCCGGACGCCGCGCCGATCGTGGCCGCAGGGTGGGGAGGAGCAGTGCAGACTCATCGTCTTCGGACGGAGATGCCCAGGGGAGGCCTCGGCGCAGCAGACGACGGAAAGTCCTCCTGAGCCTGGGCGTGTTCGTGGTGGCCGCAGTCCTGTTCCTCGGCATCGTCTTCTTCTCGCCATTGCTCGCGACACAGAAGGTCACGATCGAGGGGGCCAACCTGACGGACAAGGCCTCCCTCCAGAAGTCTCTGGACTCCCTCAAAGGCAAGCCTCTGACACGCGTCACGACAAAGGACGTCGAGAACAAGGTCGGTGACGACATCGCCGTGCAGAACGTGAGCATCGAGGCGCACCCGCCGCACGAACTCGTGGTGACCATCCACGAGCGGGCCCCCGTGGCGGTCGTGAAGTCCGGGGACCAGTACATTCTGGTCGACAAGGACGGCGTCGCCATCGGGTCGAAGAAGTCGGTTGAGGAAGCCGGAGTGCCGTTGCTCGACGGCGGCCCGGATGCGGTCAAGAGCGACGCCTTCGATTCCGCGGTGCAGGCCCTGCAGACGCTGCCACGGTCCCTGCTCAACCAGCTCAACAAGGTCGACGCCGAGTCATCCAACAACATTCAGCTGGACATGAAGGACGGGTCGAAGGTCAAGTGGGGCACCGGTGAAGACAGCGACTACAAGGCCGAGGTCCTGAACAGCTTGGTGCAGGGCCTGAAGGACAGCGGCGGTGCATCGGTCTACGATGTCTCGAGCCCAGACCGACCGGTCACCAAATAGTCGCGGAATCACAAACTGAAGGTTCTAGTAGAGGTTTAAATTTCTGAGTCAGGACACAATATTTGCCGGAAATTCTTAGACTCCAATCGGCAAATCGGTACGACACGGCAACAGGTGGTTGGTACTGTAGACCTGGTATAGGAACAAGCTGGGCGCAGGTGCCGAGCGTTGAATCTCAACCTTCAAGTGATGGTTCAAGCTACGGAATCATGTGTTTCGGCTTCACACGCTAAGACGAGGATCCCCATGGACGTAACAACTCCCCAGAATTACCTCGCCGTCATCAAGGTCGTCGGCATCGGCGGCGGCGGCGTCAATGCGGTCAACCGCATGATCGAGGTCGGTCTTCGCGGTGTCGAATTCATCGCGATCAACACCGACGCCCAGGCACTGCTGATGTCGGATGCCGACGTCAAGCTCGACGTCGGGCGCGAGATGACCCGCGGACTCGGCGCGGGTGCGAATCCGGAGGTCGGCCGTCAGGCCGCCGAGGATCACGACGAAGAGATCGAGGAGGTCCTCAAGGGGGCCGACATGGTCTTCGTCACGGCCGGCGAGGGCGGCGGAACCGGTACGGGCGGTGCTCCCGTTGTTGCCCGCATAGCACGGTCGCTCGGTGCGTTGACGATCGGCGTCGTGACCCGTCCGTTCACTTTCGAGGGGCGTCGTCGGTCCAACCAGGCCGAGACCGGTATCGAAGCACTGCGCGACGAGGTCGACACGCTCATCGTGATCCCCAACGATCGACTCCTGTCCATCTCCGACCGCAACGTGTCGATGCTTGACGCATTTAAGTCGGCAGACCAGGTTCTGCTCTCCGGTGTCCAAGGCATCACGGATCTCATTACGACTCCCGGTCTGATCAACCTCGACTTCGCGGACGTCAAGTCCGTGATGCAGGGGGCCGGGTCCGCTCTGATGGGTATCGGCTCCGCTCAGGGCGAGGATCGGGCCGTCAAGGCGGCCGAGTTGGCGATAGCTTCTCCGTTGCTCGAGGCCTCGATCGACGGCGCGCACGGTGTGCTCCTGTCGATTCAGGGCGGATCGGATCTCGGCCTGTTCGAGATCAACGAGGCCGCTCGCCTGGTGCAGGAAGTTGCCCACCCGGATGCCAACATCATCTTCGGCGCCGTGATCGATGACGCTCTGGGCGACGAAGCCCGTGTCACCGTCATCGCTGCGGGCTTCGACTCGCTCAACCCCGAGACGAACAGCAACGAGAACAACGCGGCGGCGAACCAGGCTCAGAAGACCCAGCAGACCTATGGCGGCGGTGCATCGCAGCCCGCCAAGGTCGCCGAGAACCCCCAGCGGGGTAGCGGCTCCTACTCGAGCAACTCCTTCGGCGGCGGGTCAGGGTCCCAGTGGCAGGACGACTCGGATGTTCCGGCCAACGCCGGCTTCGACCTGGACCTGCCCCCGGTCGTGGGCAACGACGGAGAGAGCTCCTCGTCGTCCAAGAAGTCCGGCAAGGATTCCCTGGACGTCCCCGACTTCCTGAAGTAACCCATAACGAGACGCGTGTGAAGCCGACGGGGCGGGACGAGATGATCGTCCCGCCCCGTTCTTTCTGTCCCGGACAGATACCGACCCCAGGGCCGAGGAGAAACCATGACCGACAAATCATCCTCTCTCGACGGAGCGGTTCCGCGCCCGAGATCGGAAGTCCTCCGCCATCGCGTGGACCTGCCCCATGGCGTGTCCATCGGGTTCACCGGACTGGGGGCTGGCAACCTCGGTCTGCATGTACCGGGAACTTCCGATCCGCAGGAGAATCGTCGCCTCCTCGAACAGGCCATGGGGGTTGAGGGTGGAACGCTGCTCTTCCTCGAGCAGGTCCACGGAACACGGGTGGCCGACGCCGATCAGGCGCCCGTGGTGCCGGCGGGGTTGAGCCCGCACGAGGAACGTGAATTCGCTCCTGTCGCCGATGCTGCGGTCACGGCCACGGGCCGACCTCTTGCGATCATGACGGCCGATTGCCTGCCGGTGGTCCTGGCCACTGAGCGCGAGGACCTGTTCGCCGTGGCCCACGCGGGGCGCAAGGGCCTGCTGGACGGGGTCCTGCCGAACGTCGTCGATGCCCTGAAGTCATACGATGCCCGAGAGATCCGCGCATGGATAGGGCCTGCGATTTGTGGCGACTGCTACGAGGTTCCGGAAGAGATGGTCGCTGCGTCGAGCCGGACGCATGCGGGGATCGCCTCGACCACGCGCTGGAACACGCCGGCTCTCGATCTGCCTCGTGCGGCCCGTATTCAGCTCCAGGACCTGGGGGTGGAGGTGCAACCGGGAGAGCACGATGAGTGCACGTACGAGACGCAGGATCTCTACTCGCACCGCCGCGCCCCAGGGCAAGGACGAATTGCGGGTCTCGTGTGGCGGTCCGAGGGCTCGGCGCGGTAGGCCGCTTCTCGGACGTCGCCCCTTTGACCGCCAAGGAAGGACAATGACCTTGAGTGAATTGAGTTACGCCCCCGAACGGGCGAAAGAGCTCGCCGAAGCGCACGCCCGCGTCCGGGCGGAGATCGACGAATGGGCGGCCGAGACGCCCCGAGATCTCCGCCCAGCCTCTGGTGGCGTGGAGTTGATGACCGTGACGAAATTCTTCCCGGCCTCCGACGTCGCAGCCCTGTACGACGCCGGGGTGCGCGTTTTCGGAGAGAACCGCGACCAGGAGGCCTCCGCCAAGGCGGCAGCGCTCGCCGGCTACGCGGAGGGGGACCCGCCCGCGTGGAACTACATCGGCCAGCTGCAGTCGAACAAGGCCAAGTCCGTGGTCAAGTACGCGACGGCGGTCCACTCGGTCGATCGATCCTCACTCGCCAGTGCGTTGGGCAAGGCCTACCGGTCCGCCGTGGCCCGGTACGAGTCCGAAGAGGGGCCCGAGCCGGCCTCAGCCGCCAGCGGAGGACTCGAATGCCTGATCCAGGTCGGTCTTGATGACGCCGGAGCAACGCCGGGAGAAGCCGCTCAAGGCGCCCGTGGCGGAGCTGACCCCGAGGACATCTGGCGAATCGCGGACCACATTGCCGAGGCTGACGGTCTCCGTGTCGGCGGCCTGATGGCCGTGGCCCCGCTCGGAACGGCTCCGGGGCAGGCGTTCGAGAAACTGTGGAACCTCAGCGTGCAATTGCGGCACCGCCATCCCGAGGCCTGGAAGATTTCGGCGGGGATGAGCAACGATATGCGCGAGGCGATACGATGGGGGTCGACCAGTGTCCGCGTGGGCAGCGCGATCATGGGTCGACGTCCCAGCAACACCTGAGTATTCCCTGGATCAGGCGTGTTGCCGACTGCAATTGCCCAAGTCGGTGGGAATAATGGAGCCATTGGCGGGTAGCGCCCGTCTCAACGAACAATTCTCGAGGAGTTCACATGGCCGGAACACTGCGCCAGGCGATGGTCTTTCTTGGCCTCGCCGACGACGGGTACGAGGCCCAGCCCGCGTCGCATCAACCCGCGCCTCAACAGCGCCGGGCCGAGCCCGAAACTGCGGCACAGCCGTATGCCCAGTACGAGGAACGAGCGCCGCGCGAGGCCGAAGCCGGGGAAGCCGCGACCGCGGTCTCGGCGCGACCCGAGGCTGAGGCCGAACCGCGTCGGTCGGAAGCCGCCAGAACCGAGGAGCGGAGAAATGGTGCGAGCCGACCCGCCCCTGAGCGGGGGGTGCGTGAGGCGGCTCCAGCCGTTCGGT
The DNA here is from genome assembly GCF_051370785.1 of Rothia sp. HC945. Taxonomy (NCBI): domain Bacteria; kingdom Bacillati; phylum Actinomycetota; class Actinomycetes; order Micrococcales; family Micrococcaceae; genus Rothia; species Rothia sp. HC945. The sequence goes on from NZ_JBFCSN010000001.1 coordinate 98,977, forward strand.
CCTCCGAGGGCTCCGCGGCTCCTGCTCGTCGAGACACCGAACAAGCCAGGGACGAGGTGCGCGATGACTATCGCGCTCCCGTGACCCCGATCAACCGTGCCGCGGCACAGACCGAAAGCGACAACGAATTGCGACGTATCACCACCATTCATCCTCGTTCCTACAATGATGCGAAGGTGATCGGAGAATCTTTCCGGAACAACATCCCCGTGATCATGAACGTCACGGACATGGATGTGGCCGAGGCCAAGCGACTGGTCGATTTCTCGTCCGGTCTGACGTTCGCGCTGAACGGAAGCATCGAGAGGGTCACGGAGCAGGTCTTCCTGCTCACCCCCGCGAACCTTGAGGTCCTCGCTTCGGAAGATGTTTCGTCGTCGGCTCCCGACACGGACGACTCGCTCTTCAACCAGAGCTGAGGCCGATAATTATCGATCCGTCCGGCGTGAGAAAGGTGCAACCAGGTGATTTCGGCTCTGGCCATCATTGACTTCGTCCTCTACTTGGCGTTCCTGGTGCTGATGTTCAGGCTCATCCTGGACTGGGTGCAGACCTTCGCGCGTTTCTGGCGTCCGAAGGGTGTCGCCCTGGTGTTCGCTTCGTCCGTCTATACCGTCACTGATCCTCCGATGAGGCTCATGCGCAAGTGGATTCCGCCGTTGCGCATCGGGACCGTTTCCCTGGATATGGGGTTCCTGGTCCTGTTGATCGCGTTGAGCATCGTACGTGCCATCGTCGGATCGTCCCTGGGCTCCATGCTCATGTAGACGGTTACCGGGCCGTGAGCCCGGACCGGACGCCGCATTCGGCGCTCAGCGTATACCCAGATATTTCTCATAGCCTCGCGTGTGAATCATTAAGATGTGATGCAGGGACGAGCCGCGCGACATCAGCCCTGGGCTCGGAGACACAGACTTGCGGGAATCCTCTACCGAGGGTTGCCCGCGCAGACCTATGGTGCGACTGCCGCCGCATCGACGAAACAAGAGGTGTTTATTCATGGCATTGACTCCGGAAGAGGTCATCAACAAGACCTTTCAACCCACGAAGTTCCGCGAAGGGTACGACCAGGAAGAGGTCGATCTCTTCCTGGACGAGGTCGTCGCCGAACTCCGCCGCCTGAACAAGGAGAACGAGGAGCTTCGCGGAAAGCTTGAGGAATCGGGGATCGACCCCGCGGCCGGTGGGGCCTCCGCCGATGGCGCGAACAGCACCTCGAGCTCGCAGAGCGCCGATTCGGCCGGGGCCCAGGGCGCCGACGCCGCCTCCGTGGCAGCCTTGAACGTCGAATCGGACTCGAGCTCCGACGTCGAACCGGAGAACCTCGATTCCGAAATCCACCCCAGCAACGAGCAGGTTCCGACCGCGGCCGAGAAGGATGAGTCAGCTCCGGCCGATTCCTCGGTGTCGGGCGAGAACTCGGGTTCCGCGGCCGGCGTCCAGACGGCCGGGGCCACCGGACAGAATACCGTCCAGGGCCAGTCGACCGAGTCCGCGGCATCCGCCGCCGCCGTGATCGCGATGGCCCAGCGTCTGCACGACGATTACGTGTCGCAGGGCGAGTCCGAGAAGGCACGCCTCATCGAAGAAGGCCAGACCACGGCCAATTCCATGCTGAGCGAGGCCGAGGCCAAGCGCTCCGAGATTCTCGCCTCCCTCGAGGAGTCCAAGACCAATCTGGAGACCGACGTCGAGACCCTGCGCAGTTTCGAGACCAAGTACCGCCGCGATCTGAAGGCCTACTTGGAAGGCAAGCTCACGGATCTGGAGCAGTCGCCCCGCGTGGAGCCGACCGAGGCCCGCTAGGCCGACGGTCCGCACAGCGTAGGACCGGCATTGACGGGGCCAGCAGAGTTTCTCTGCTGGCCCCGTTGCCGGATCGGGCACCATGATCCCTTCAAGAGCATCGTCAGGAGTACGAGCAAGCGTGAGCGAAGCAGCCGCACGGACCGCGACCACCGGGCGTCGTCGTGTCTACCACATGGCCGGATTGGTGCTCCTGGTGGTCCTCTACCTCGGAGACCAGTTGTCCAAACTGGCCGTGGTGACTCACATGGTCGAGGGACAAGCGATACCGGTGGTGGATGGTCTCTTGTGGTGGCGTTTCATCCGCAACCCTGGGGCCGCTTTCTCGATGGGCGAGTCGGTGACCTGGGTCTTCACGATCATCATGGTTGTGGTCGCGGCTATTGTTCTCTACTACCTGCCGCGCGCGGGCACACGGGGGTGGATTCTTTCCCTGTTCGGACTCTTGTCGGGAGTTCTGGGCAACCTCACCGACCGGCTTTTCCGGGAGCCCGGATTCGGGAGGGGACACGTGGTGGATTTCGTATCGGTGCCGCACTATGCGATTTTCAACGTGGCCGATGCGTGTATTTGTGTGAGCATTGCGGTGATTGCCATCCTCGTGCTCCGGGGGATTCCCCTGGAGGGGCGTCATGGTGATTCCGCGGGCACCGAGGCCGAAGGAGGCGCATCGTGAGCGAATACGTCGTGGGACAGCACGAATGGACGGTGTCCTCTGAAGACGCCGGTACCCGGCTGGACGCCTTCCTCGCGGATCGCACGAACCAGTCCCGCTCCGCGGCGGCGTCGTGGTGCGCGGACGGCCGCGTGACGGTGACCGAACGGGGCCGGTCGGTCAAGGTCGCCAAGTCCCTCAAGGTCAACGAGGGAGCCGTGATTTCGGCTGATGTACCGGATCCGGCGGACAAGGTCCGGGTCGTTCCGGAGAGCGTCGACGGCTTCCGCATCATCCACGAGGACTCGGACCTTGTGGTGGTGGACAAGCCTTCGGGCGTGGCCGCGCATCCTTCGCCCGGCTGGCACGGCCCGACCGTCTTGGGCGCCCTGTCAGCGGCCGGAGTCGGTATCACCACGTCCGGAGCCGGCGAACGTCAGGGGATCGTGCACCGATTGGACGTCGGGACCTCGGGCCTCATGGTCGTGGCCAAGAACGAGAATTCCTATTCCCTGCTCAAACGTGCCTTCAAGGAACGGACCGTCACGAAGGTCTACCACACGCTGGTCCAGGGCATCCCGGACCCCCTCCAAGGAACCATTGACGCACCCATCGGCCGCCATCCCGGTCATGAGTGGAAGTTCGCGGTGGTCGACGACGGCCGTTCTGCCGTGACTCACTACGAGGTCATTGAGGCGTTCGGGCCGGCGTCCCTGGCGGAGGTTCACCTGGAGACCGGCAGGACACATCAGATCCGCGTGCACTTCTCGGCCCTCAACCACCCGTGCTGCGGAGACCTGACGTACGGGGCCGACCCGAAACTTGCCGCGAGGCTCGGCCTGACTCGGCAGTGGTTGCACGCCCACCGGCTCGGCTTCCACCACCCTGGCACGGGTCGATACACCGAATTCGACAGCCAATACTCGCCTGACCTGCGGTTTGCCCTCGAGTCGATGAGATCCGGGGATGCTCTGGGCACCTGGAAGTCCTAATATGGTTCAGTGACTTCCGCGGCAAAATCCAAAGGCTTTACCCACCTCCACGTCCACACCGAGTATTCGATGCTCGACGGCGCGGCGCGCCTCGACGACTTGTTCGAACATGCCAACGAACTGGGCATGGACTCCATGGCCACGACCGACCACGGATTCCTGTTCGGGGCATTCGATTTCTGGAACAAGGCCCGTAACGCCGGCATCAAGCCCATCGTCGGTGTGGAAGCCTACGTGACTCCCGGGACCGCTCGGCAGGACCGTACCCGTGTGAAATTTGCCGATGGTGGCCGCAACGACGTCTCCGGCGGTGGCGCTTACACGCACATGACCCTGCTCGCGGAGACCACCAACGGGATGCACAACCTGTTCAGGGCATCCTCGAGGGCGTCGCTGGAAGGGCAGTTGTACAAGCCCCGCATGGACCGCGAACTCCTCAACCTCTATTCGGACGGTCTGATTGCCACCACGGGATGCCCGTCGGGAGAGGTGCAGACCCGACTCCGTCTGGGTCAGTACAAGGAAGCGCGGGAAGCCGCCGCGGAATTCCGGGACATCTTCGGCAAGGACAATTACTACTGCGAGCTGATGGACCACGGCCTGGGCATCGAGAAGCAGGTCACCAGCGACTTGTTGCGTCTGGCCAAGGACCTCGAGCTGCCGTTGGTCGCCACCAATGACCTGCACTACACGCACGCCGAGGATGCCAAGGCGCATGCGGCCTTGCTCTGCGTCCAGTCCGGAGCGACGATCCAGGATCCCAAGCGGTTCAAGTTCGACGCCGACGAGTTCTACCTCAAGTCTGCCGCGGAGATGCGGGAACTCTTCCGGGATTTCCCCGAGGCGTGTGACAACACCCTGGAGATTGCCGAGCGTTGCAACGTCGAGTTCGACACGAGCGCGAACTACATGCCCAATTTCCCGTGCCCTCCCGGTGAGAACGAGGAATCGTGGTTCGTCAAGGAAGTCGAGAACGGGCTGCACTATCGTTTCCCGGACGGCGTCCCGGACCAGGTGCGCAAGCAGGCCGAGTACGAGGTCGGGATCATCACCCAGATGGGCTTCCCGGGCTACTTCCTGGTGGTGGCGGACTTCATCAACTGGGCCAAGAACAACGGGATCCGGGTCGGTCCGGGCCGCGGATCCGGCGCTGGCTCCATGGTCGCGTACGCGATGCGCATCACCGAGCTGAACCCGCTCGAACACGATCTCATCTTTGAGCGCTTCCTCAACCCGGATCGTGTTTCGATGCCCGACTTCGACGTCGACTTCGACGATCGCCGCCGGTCAGAGGTCATCCATTACGTGACCGAGAAATACGGCGAGGACAAGGTCGCACAGATCGTGACCTACGGGACCATCAAGGCCAAGCAGGCGCTCAAGGACTCCTCCCGCGTGCTGGGCTACCCGTTCTCCATGGGGGAGCGGCTGACCAAAGCGATGCCGCCGGACGTCATGGGGAAGGGCATCTCCCTGCAGGACGTCTACAACAAGGAAGCCCCGCGCTACGGCGAGGCCGAGGAGCTGCGGGAACTTCTGTCTTCGGACGAGGATTCCAAGAAGGTTTTCGAGACTGCCGAGGGGCTGGAAGGCCTCAAGCGTCAGTGGGGAGTGCACGCGGCCGGCGTCATCATGTCCAGCCACGACATCATCGACGTCATCCCGATCATGCGTCGTGAGCAGGACGGCCAGGTCATCACGCAGTTCGACTATCCGACCTGCGAGGGACTCGGCCTGATCAAGATGGACTTCCTCGGCCTGAGGAACCTGACGATCATTTCGGACGCGATTGAGAACATTCAGGCCAACCGAGATTTCTCGCTGGACCTCGAAAGTCTGGATACCGACGACGCCGAGTCGTACCGTCTCCTGGCACGCGGCGACACCCTCGGCGTTTTCCAGCTCGACGGCGGCCCCATGCGGCAGCTGCTCAAGCTCATGCAACCGGACCACTTCGAGCACATCTCGGCCGTGTTGGCCCTGTACCGCCCCGGACCCATGGGCGCGAATTCGCACACGAATTATGCGTTGCGCAAGAACGGGCTCCAGGAAGTCTCGCCGATTCACTCGGAGCTCGAGGAACCGCTCGCCGAGATCCTGGATACGACCTACGGCCTGATCGTTTACCAGGAGCAGGTCATGGCCATCGCGCAGAAGGTCGCCGGCTACTCGCTCGGTGAAGCGGATATTCTGCGACGAGCCATGGGCAAGAAGAAAAAGGCCGAACTGGATCGCCAGTACGTGACGTTCCATCAGGGCATGTTGGACAACGGCTACTCCGAAGAGGCCATCAAGGCGTTGTGGGACATTCTCCTGCCGTTCTCCGACTACGCCTTCAACAAGGCTCACACGGCCGCCTACGGGCTGGTCTCCTACTGGACGGCGTACCTCAAGGCCCACTATCCGCAGGAATACATGGCGGCACTCCTGACCTCGGTGGGCGACGACAAGGACAAGCTCGCGCTCTACCTCAACGAGTGCCGGCGCATGGGCATCACCGTGCTGCCTCCGGACGTCAACGAATCGGCTTTGAACTTCACGCCAGTGGGGGAGGACATCCGTTTCGGTATGGGAGCGGTGCGCAACGTCGGCGCCAACGTGGTCTCCGCACTCGTGGAGACCAGGGAGGAGAAAGGAAAGTTCGCCTCCTTCCACGACTTCCTCAAGAAGGTCCCGGCGGTGTGCTGCAACAAGCGGACCATCGAGTCGTTGATCAAGGCGGGTGCCTTCGACGACTTGGGGCACCGGCGTCGTGCGTTGTCACTGATCCACGAGGAAGCCATTGATTCCACGGTCTCGGTCAAGCGCCAAGAGGCCGCCGGCCAATTCGACCTATTCGGTGGATTCGGCGCGGAAGAAGAGGACCCCACCACGGATCTGTCCGTGGCGATTCCCGATGTTCCCGAATGGGAGCGCCGGGACAAACTGAATTTCGAGAGGGAAATGCTCGGGCTGTATGTCTCCGACCATCCCCTGAGAGGGCTCGACGACACTCTGGGCCAGCTCTCGGACTCCTCCGTGCAGTCGCTTCTGGACGAGGACGGAAAACCGGACGGCTCGATCGTCACCATTGCCGGGATGATCACCTCGGTACAGCGCAAGGTGGCCAAGACCAGCGGCAATGCCTACGCGCGGGTCGAACTGGAGGACCGGACCGGTTCGATGGAAGTCATGTTCTTCGGGAAGGTCTACACCCCGATTTCGGGCGTGCTCGCCGAGGACCTGATCTGCACGATCAAGGGGCGTCTGCAACGCCGTGACGATGGAAGCGTCACCATCACCGCCATGGAGCTCAAGGTCCCCGACATCGACGCCGACGGGCAGAAGGGGCCGATCATCCTCACGCTCCCGGAGCACCGTGCGACCGAGCAGAACCTGCGCGAGCTGGAGACGATCCTGCTGAATCATCGGGGAGACGCGGAGGTGCGCATCAACCTGACGTGCAGGACGAAGGATGTTCTGATGCGTCTCTCGCCGAGGCTGAGGGTGAACCCGAATCCGGCACTGTACGGAGACCTGAAGGTCCTCTTCGGGTCCTCGTGCTTGGAGAAGTCGTCGTCACCGGCCGTCGAAGTCGGTGTGTGAACCCTCCGGGCCGTACGTGACGGCGACGGACGATAAGCTGGACGGGTGACTACTACAGAACCGAGACCTGTCCAGCCTCCGTCGATGCGCGTTCTCGACCTTCGAGGACAGCGGCCGAGCCAAGCTCGGCTGAGGTCGATCGTGCCCCGCCAGACGAGCGAGTTCGTCTCCTCGGCGGAGGAATCTGTGGCCTCGATTCTCTCCGACGTCAAGTCCCGCGGATCCGTTGCCCTGCGAGAGCTCGCGGCCAAGTTTGACGGCGTCGAACAGGGTGAACTCCGGGTTCCCCAGGACGCGATCGATCGGGCCGTTGAAGATCTCGACCCTGCGGTGCGCGAGGGACTCGAGACCGCCATCGAACGGACGCGAGCCTTTGCCGCGGTCCAAAGACCGGATGATGCGCACCTCGAGGTAGCCCCCGGCGCGCGCCTAACACATCGGTGGACTCCTGTTCGGCGCGTGGGACTGTACGTTCCTGGCGGCCTGGCCGTGTACCCTTCCTCCGTGATCATGAATGCGGTTCCGGCCCAGGCGGCCGGCGTCGAATCGGTGGTACTGAGCACGCCGCCGCAAATGGAATTCGGCGGGCTGCCGCACCCGACCACGTTGGCCGCTGCCGGTTTGTTGGGCATCGACGAGGTCTGGGCCGTCGGAGGCGCGCAGGCCCTCGGCGCAATGGCCTACGGATTCGACGACTCCGAAACCCTCGAACCGGTCGACACGATTACCGGACCAGGCAATATCTTCGTCGCGATGGCCAAGCGGCAACTGCGTTCTCTGGTGGGTGTGGACGGCGAAGCGGGCACCACGGAGATCGCCGTCATCGCGGATCGGCACGCGAACCCGGACTACGTGGCGGCCGACCTCCTGTCGCAGGCCGAACACGACCCTCACGCAGGGTCCTTGCTGATTACCGATTCCGGAGACCTGGCGGATCGGGTTGCCCAGGCGCTCGCGGAGCGGGTCTCCCGAACCAAGCACCGCGAAAGGGTCGAGACGGCGCTGACCGGTCCGCAATCTGGGGTGATCCTGACCGACTCCCTGGACCAGAGCATCGACGTCGCCAATGCCTACGCTCCCGAGCATCTCGAGGTCCAGACGGAGAGTCCGGGTGATGTGGCCGCGAGGATCAGGAACGCGGGCGCGATCTTTTTGGGCCCTTACAGCCCGGTTCCCCTGGGCGACTATGCCGCGGGTTCCAACCACGTGTTGCCCACGGGCGGTTCCGCCAGGTACAGCAGTGGGCTGTGCACGACGTCGTTCATGAAGGCCGTGCAGATCATCGACTACTCCGCGGAGGCCCTGGACCAGGTGGGTCCGGCCGTCGAAGCCCTGTCCCACGCAGAGGATCTCCCGGCCCATGGGGCGGCCGTTGCGGCCCGAACCAAGGATTCCGACACCGAAGGGGACTCCTGATATGCATTGTCCGTATTGTCGCCATCCCGACTCGCGCGTTGTCGACTCGCGGGTCGCCGACGACGGTTCGTCGATCAGGCGTCGCCGGCAGTGCTCCTCGTGCGGACGTCGATTCTCGACCCTGGAGACGACCTCCGTGAACGTGATCAAACGTTCGGGGGCCACGGAACCATTCAAACGCGCCAAGATCATTTCGGGGGTGCGCAAGGCCTGCCAGGGGCGTCCGGTCAGCGAGGACGATCTGGCTCTGCTTGCCCAGGAAGTGGAGGAATCCATTCGCGCCCAAGGGCTGGCCGAGATCGACGCGAACGACGTCGGCCTGGCGATTCTGGATCCTCTCCAGCGCCTCGACGAGGTTGCCTATCTTCGATTCGCGAGCGTTTACCAGGCCTTCGACGGTCTGACGGACTTCGAGAGGGCCATCGAGAACTTGCGCGAGGGATCCGAGAGGCCCGCCGCGTCGACGACCCAGTCCGGCGACGGTCCGACGAATTCCGCGTCCGAGGCCGCCGCGGCGGATGCCGGATCGGGCGAGACCGAGGTATCTGCAAGCGCCGGGACCGGGAACAAGGCCGAGGGGACGCAGAAGAAATCCAAGACGGCGTCGCAGAAGCGTACCCGGACATCGCCCGCCAAACCCGCCCAGGAACCGGAAGACCCGGATCAGCCGACTCTGCTCTAGACCTCGACGAAAGAGTGTGGTTAGATAGGAATCAGTCGCCGGTACTTGCGGAGGGGAAGCCGTCAGGTACCGGCGCTTCACTTTAACGGGAAACGGGCCAGGTCTCTGACCTGGCCCGTTCTCGTGCCGTGTGGCGGAATTGTCGGTCGTCATGCCCGCCCGTTGGGAAACGGGGCATCCGACCCACAGGACACCATGCACGACGGCGAAACCGCCGCGCGACCCCAGCGGAGTGGGATCAGCTGCGCAGGTCCTGGTCGTGATGCTCGCGTTCTCCCGGCTGGCCGGCGGCCCACAGCGCCGCACCGACGATTCCTGCGTTGTTTCGCAACGCGGCGGGAACCATGGGCGTCCGGATGTCCTCGAGATACGGCATGAACTTTTCCGGTTTCTTCGACACGCCGCCACCGATCACGAAGAGATCAGGGGAGAAGAGCGCCTCGACTCGGGAGAAGTAGGTGTGCAACCGTGCGCCGTATTCTTTCCAGGACAGGTCGTCGCGTTCGCGGGCCCTCACGGAAGCGCGGGACTCGGCGTCGTAGCCGTCGATCTCCAGGTGGCCCAGTTCGGAATTCGGAACCAGGACGCCGTTGTGGACGATCGCGGAGCCAATGCCCGTGCCCAGCGTGATGACCATGATCAGGCCGTCGTTGTCTCGCCCTTGTCCGTAGATTCCCTCCGCGAGCCCGGCGGCGTCGGCGTCGTTGACGGCGTAGACGGTCCTTCCCAGATGGTCCTCGGCGAGGTTCCGCAGCTCGGCACCGATCCAGGACTCGTCCACGTTTGCCGCGGACCAGGTGACACCGTTCTTGACGATCGCCGGGAAGTCCACACCGATGGCGCTTTCGGCCACAGGGACGGTCTCGCGGGACTGGAGCTCCTCCACGATGTCGCGCACCACGGGAAGCACATTGTCCGGAGTCGCGGGACTCGGGGTGTCGATCCGGTACCGTTCGCCGACCAAAGAACCGTTGCGCAGATCCACCACGCCACCCTTGATTCCGGTCCCGCCGATGTCGACGCCGATGGCCAATTCGTGCGGTTTGGGCTGGGGCAACTCGTGACCGGCGCTGAGATCCTGCTGTACTGCGACCTCGGGGCGGTCCGGCGAAGAATGAGGCATGAGGCTCCTAGAGGGTGTTCTGTATATCTCGGGCGGGCTACGGGAGGGTCAGGATGTCGACGCCGTCCGCGGTCACGAGCATGGTGTGCTCGAACTGGGCGCTCCGTTTGCGGTCCTTGGTCACGACGGTCCAGTCGTCGTCCCACATTTCCCAATCGACGGTTCCCAGGTTCAGCATGGGCTCGATGGTGAAGACCATGCCCTCCTCGATCACGGTGTTGTAGGCCGGAGCGGCGTCGTAGTGGGGGATGATCAGGCCCGAATGGAATTCGCGACCGACGCCGTGCCCGGTGAAGTCACGGACCACTCCATACCCGAAACGGGAGGCGTATTTTTCGATCACGCGCCCGATTACGTTGATCTCGCGGCCCGGCTTCACGGCCTTCATGGCCCTGTTCAAGGATTCCTCGGTCCGCTCGACCAGCAAACGGGATTCTTCGTCGACATCGCCGACCAACAGCGTTCGGTTGGTGTCACCGTGCATGCCGTTCTTGTACGCCGTGACGTCAAGATTGATGATGTCCCCGTCCTCAAGGACCGTGGAATCGGGAATCCCGTGGCAGATCACCTCGTTGAGGGACGTGCAGACCGACTTCCAGAAATTTCTGTAGCCGAGGGTCGAAGGATAGGCCCCGTGGTCGCACATGTACTCGTGAACGACCCGGTCGATCTCTTCCGTGGTCCGGCCGGGAACGCAGTACTCTTCCGCAGCGACGATCGATCCGGCGGCAATCCGGCCCGACTCACGGATCAGCTCGACTTCTTCCGGGGTGTAGAAATTCGAGCCCTCGCCTTCCTGAGCGGTCGCCTTGCCGACGTACTCGGGCCGTTCGATGGTCCGGGGGACCTTCCGGGTCGGACCGACGACGCCGGGCGTCAGATTGCCGAGAGGAGCGCCGCCCTTGCCCGTGGGCACATTGTGGGATGTCGTGGAAGTATTGGTACGGGACATATAGTCAACTCTAGGACAATTTCGTCGGCGAGGAGGTCATGGGATGGGCATCATCGACAGCGCTGAGGGTGAGGAAGAACGGCAGTTCTGGTTCAACACCTACACGCATCAGGTCGAGGAAGGCGCGCAGTCGGACTACCGCAAGTTGCTGGGCCCCTACGCGACCCGCAAGGACGCGGAGAACGCCTTGGAGACCGTGCAGGAGCGCAACGAGAAGTGGGACGAGGACGACGCTCGTTGGAGAGGCGAATCCTGATCAGAGCGTGAGCAACTACTCACTCGTCGAAGACGTGCTCCGGGGCGGGGAAACTGCCCTCGAGCACGTCTTTTCTGTATGACCCCGCTGCCTCGGCGATGACTGAGCGCAGGTCGGCATACTTCTTGACGAAACGCGGCGCCTTACCTGGGGTGAGTCCCACCATGTCCTGCCACACGAGAACCTGACCCGTGGTCGAGGCGCCCGCACCGATACCGACCGTCGGCACGGTCATTGCGGACGTAACTGCTTCCACGGCCGGGCTGGCTGTCATTTCGATGAGCACGGCAAAGGCGCCCGCTTGCGTCAGGGCACGGGCGTCCTCGAGCAGGACGGCGGCGGCGTCATCGCGGCCCTGGACGCGGAAACCGCCCAGTGAATTCGTGGATTGTGGGGTGAACCCGATGTGCGCCATCACGGGGATGCCGGCCTGCACCATGGCGCGGACGTGGTCGGCGTAGTAGGCGCCGCCTTCCATCTTGACGCCGTGCGCCCCGCCTTCCTTCATGAGGCGGACCGAGCTGGCGACCGCCTGGGCGGGGGACTCCTCATAGCTGCCGAACGGCAGATCAACGAGGACCATGGCCCGCTGAGCGGCTCCTGAGACGGCTCGGGTCAGGGGAATCAGTTCATCCAGCGTCACAGGGACCGTGGACTCGTACCCGTAGACGGTATTGCCCGCGGAATCGCCGATCAGGAGAACCTCGATCCCGGCCCCGTCGAAGATCCCGGCCGTCAGGGCGTCGTAGCACGTCAGCATGGAGAAACGTTGGTCTCGGTCCTTGCATCGTTGCAGGTGCGTGGTTCGGATCCTGCGTACGGAGCCGAGCCAATCGTCGTCGTCGGGTGTGTTCTGCTGGGGGTCCTGGAGGTACGAAGCCATGGTGCCCAGTCTACGCGGGGTCGAGGTCGCGTCTCGGATAGAGTTGGGAGCGGACCGCCAACCCGGCACATCGACCACGGAGGAGTGTCATGGACCGTCAGCAGGAATTCGTTCTTCGGACGATCGAGGAAAGAGACGTTCGATTCGTCCGCATGTGGTTCACCGACGTCGTCGGCACGCTCAAATCCGTCGCCTTGGCGCCCGCCGAGGTCGAGACGGTTTTCGAGGAGGGGCTGGGCTTCGACGGCTCGTCCATCGAGGGGCTCTCCCGCGTCCACGAATCCGACATGCTCCTCCAACCTGACCCATCCACGTTCCAGTTGCTCCCGTGGAGGGGAGAGACCGAGCCGACCTCGCGGATGTTCTGCGACATCCTCACGCCGGACGGGGAGCCTTCCTCGGCGGACTCCCGTGGAGTGCTCAAACGCATCCTGTCCAAGGCCGGCGACATGGGGTTCACCTGCTACACGGCTCCCGAGGTCGAGTTCTACCTGTTGAAGTCGGCCGAGCTGAACGCCGAGGGCAGCCCCGTCCCCGTCGATCGTGAAGGGTACTTCGACCACGTGTACGGCGGCGTCGTCCAAGATTTCCGACGCCGAGCCGTCACGATGCTCGAGGCCGTCGGGATCTCCGTGGAGTTCAGTCATCACGAGGGCGGACCGGGGCAGAACGAGATCGATCTCCGCCATGCGGACGCCCTCCAGACGGCCGACAACATTATGACGTTCCGTTCGGTGATCAAGGAAGTCGCATTTTCGCAGGGCATCTATGCGACCTTCATGCCCAAGCCGTTCACCGAATTCCCCGGGTCCGGAATGCACACGCACTTCTCGCTCTTCGAAGGGGACACCAACGCATTCTTCGAGGCGGGAGCCGAGTACCAGCTTTCCCGCACAGCACGCCACTTCATCGCCGGAGTGCTGAAGCATGCACCGGAATTCACGTCGGTCACGAACCAGTTCGTGAACTCGTACAAGCGTCTCTGGGGCGGTGGCGAGGCGCCGAGCTACCTTTCCTGGGGCCACAACAACCGCTCCGCGCTCGTCCGGGTGCCGCTCTACAAGCCCAATAAGATGCAGTCGGCCCGCATCGAGTACCGGGGCATCGATTCGGCGGCCAACCCCTACCTGGCCTACGCCGTGCTGCTCGCCGCGGGCCTCAAGGGTATTGAGAACGAGTACGAACTGCCGGAGGCCGAAGCAGAGGACGTCGCGTCGATGTCGGCGACGGAGCGGCGTAGCCTGGGGCACGATCCGTTGCCCTCCTCCCTGCACGACGCCATCCGCCAGACCGAGGACTCGGAATTCATGGCCGAGACGCTGGGGGAGCAGGTGTTCAACCAGTTCCTGCGCAATAAGCAGGACGACTGGACGGCCTACCGCATGGAAGTGACCCCGTACGAGCTGAAGTACAACCTGGGTCTCCTGTAACGACATGGTGGCCCAGGAAAGCAGCAAGGACCGCGCCGGGCACGAGGCCAAGAGACGCCTGGCCGCCGTCGGGTTCAGCGATCTCGGCGGCGCCAACCGGTGGTTGGATTCGCCCGAGCTGGAGGGTATCGACAAGGCGGCACTCTTCGACGGGCTCACCCTGAGCCCGTCCCCGGACCTGGCGCTCAAAGCCATTGTCCGCATGCTCACGGATTCTCCCGAGCTACGGAAATACGTCGAACGCGGCCGTGAGGCTTCGGGCCTGTTCAGGGTCCTGGGGGCCTCCGAAGCGCTCGGTGAGTTCCTCATGCGACACCCGCAGCATCTGCGTCTTTTCGACGGAGAACCGCGCCCGCTGCCTGATCCCTCGGACACCGGCCTTGCTGACGAGTACCGCGACAAACTACTCGGGGCGGTCGGTGCGGATGCCGCATCCCCGCAGCCCGTCGCCACCATGACCGGCGACGACGCCAAACTGGCCGTACGGACCTCGTATCGTGAGCATCTGACGCGGATAGCTTTGGCCGACCTCATGTCGGACAATCCGGTCGAGGATCTGCCCAAGGTCGGTGCGGCCCTCGCCGACCTGGCGGGTGCCGCGCTCGACGCCGCTCTCGCCGTGGCCCGGGCCGAGGTCTGCGAGGAGGAACCGGACACCGCCTCGGTGGACCTGTCGGTCATCGCCATGGGCAAATGCGGCGCCCGAGAACTCAATTACATTTCCGACGTCGACGTCGTCTACGCCGTCGGTCCCGCACCGGCCGAGGTCCGTGGTGACCTCGACGAGCCGGACGAACGAGTCATGGGCAGGATCGGCACCGAACTGGTCAAGGCCATGACCAAAGTGGTCCACGGCGTAGGACCGGAGCCTGGGCTGTGGGAAGTCGACCCGAACCTGCGCCCCGAAGGCAAGGACGGCCCGCTGGTCAGGACGGTCGAGTCCCACCGCGTCTATTACGAGCGATGGGCCGAGAACTGGGAATTCCAGGCACTTCTCAAGGCCCGGCCCGTGGCCGGGTCCCGGCCTCTGGGAGAAGAGTACATCCAGGCGATCTGGCCGTTTGTCTGGGACGCCTCCGGCCGACCCCACTTCGTGGACTCGGTACAATCCATGCGTCACCGGGTGACGGACAATATCCCCGACGACGAACGCGATCGCCAGATCAAACTGGGCCCGGGCGGCCTCCGCGACGTCGAATTCACGGTCCAGCTTCTGCAACTGGTCCACGGCCGAACCGACGAATGCGTGCGTGAACGGTCGACGACGCAAGCGCTCGCCGCACTGAGAGACCGGTCCTACGTGGGCAGAGACGCATCGAGCAGCCTCGACCACGAATACCGCTGGCAGCGCACGCTCGAGCACCGGGTGCAACTGTTGCGTCTGCGGCGTACACATTTGATGCCGGTCAAGGAGATCGAGCAGGCAGCCGTTGCTCGCGGCATGCGAGGGCTGAGCGACAGGACGAGGGTCACGCCCGAGGACCTCCTCAAGCAGCGACGGCGTTCTCAACGGACCGTGCGGGGACTCCACGAGCGGCTGTTCTTCCGCCCGCTCCTGGCCGCCGTGTCCAAGTTGTCGGCGGACGAGGTCGCGCTGACGCCCGAGGCGGCCCAGGATCGCCTGGCGGCGTTGGGCTACTTGGACCCCAAGGGAGCGATGCGCCACATCGAGGCCATGACCAAGGGGCTCTCGCGCCGTGCCGAGATCCAGAGAACGATTCTGCCGGTGCTCCTCGGCTGGTTTGCACGGGGAGTCGATCCCGATGCCGGTCTGTTGGGGTTTCGTCGTGTCTCAGAGTCGCTCGGCCAGACCCAGTGGTACCTGCGAATGCTGCGGGATTCGCCGGCGGCGGCCGAACGCCTCTGCGCCGTCCTTTCGTCGTCCAGGTTCGTCATGGACCTCCTGGAGGACGAGCCGGAATCGATTTCCTGGTTGGACCGGGACGAGAGGCTCCGACCGGAGACCTTCGAGGCGCTCTGGGCCGAAATCAGATCCAAGATATCCAGGCACTCCGATGCTATGTCCGCGATCCGGATGATCCGGCTCATCCGCCGTCGGGAGATCCTGCGGACAGCTCTGGGGGAGACCGCCGGAGTGACCGAGCTGGACGACGTCATGAAAGGACTCTCCGACGCCGACCAGGCAACGATCCTGGGGGCCTTGCACACCGCCGAGCGGGAGCTCTACCAGGAGAAGGGCGAGGAGGTGCTGACCGATGTCGCCGTGATCGGCATGGGGCGCCAGGGAGGCGCCGAGATCGGCTACGGCTCGGACGCGGACGTCATGTACGTGCACGAGCCGCGAGAAGGCGCCGATGAGGGCCAGGCGGTGGCCCAGGCGAACGCGCTGATCAGCCGCACGTCGCAACTGTTGAAGATCCCCATGAAACCTGCCATTCGGGCGGAGAAGGCGCTGGAGATCGACGCCGACCTTCGACCGGAAGGAAAATCCGGTCCCATGGTCCGAACCCTGGATTCCTACGCCGAGTACTACGCACGGTGGGCCGATACCTGGGAATACCAGGCGCTGTTGCGTGCGCGGCCGCTGGCGGGGTCGGCCGAGGTGGCCGACAAGTTCATCAGGTTGATCGATCCGTACAGGTATCCAGCGAACTTTTCCGAGGACCAGCTCCGACAGATCAGGCGCATGAAAGCTCGTGTCGAGGCGGAGCGTATGCCTCGGGGAGCCGATCCCGACCGGCAGGTCAAGCTCGGGCGCGGTGGCCTCAGCGACGTCGAGTGGCTGGTCCAGCTGATTCAACTGGAACACGCCCACGAGCATCCCGACCTCAAGACGACCAGCACGCTCCGTGGGCTCCAGGCCGCGGTGGACATCGGCGTCGTCGACGCCGAGGACGCCGCCATTCTGGAAGCCGCATGGAGACTTGCGACTCGTATTCGCGGGGCCAACGTGCTGCGGCACGGCCGCGCCTCGGATTCGCTTCCGTCTTCCCGCAAGGATTTGGAGGCTACGGCCCGCTGGAGTGGATACGCGTCCGGCAATGCGGCGAATCTTGAGGAGGACTACCTCAGACTCACTCGGCGGGCCCGGTCCGTCTTCGAGAAGCTGTTCTACGGCCACATGGAGTAACGATCGGGGCCCAGAAATCACGTGGCTCCGGCGACGTTCCTCCCGGCGGTAGCCTGCCTATTTGTTGATAGCTCCAAAGATGATGGCCGCAAGCATGATGAGGCCCAGCACGATCCACACTGTCAGGCATGCTCCGTTGAGAATGATGCCCCAGAGTGACCTGCCCCGCGCCAGGGGCTCCCGATGCCGAGATTTCATGCCCAGAACCAGACCGATCAACGGTGCCACCACCAGCCATCCGGCCGCGATCGAGCAGATGCCGAGCACCAGACTTGCCGTGCCGAGGCCGGTGCCTCCGTGGACGGCGACGGGGCGGTGCCCTGCGTCGTCGATGTCGTGAGGGTTGTGGTCCAAGCCTTCGTGGTATGTCGTCATGATGCCCACGATATGGTGCGGCGCGGAGGGAAGGCAGTAAACCATGCTCTACCTTTCGGACTCAGAGCTGGAACCACCCTGATCGGTCTGACCGGACTCGCCCTCTAGGTCAAAGGGCAGAAATCAGGGGCAGAGCGCAAAGCTCTGCCCCTGATGTGTGCGGGCGAATCAGCCCATTTAGGGGTTACACCCCGTAGTACAGCTGGAACTCCAACGGGTGCGGAACCAGCGAGAGGGGCTCGAGCTCGTTGTCACGCTTGTACTCGATCCACGTCTGGATCAGGTCCTCGGTGAAGACATCCCCGGCCAGAAGGAATTCGTGGTCCTCCTCGAGTGCTCGCAGGGCCTCTTCGAGGCTAGCGGGCGCCGTCTTGATGTCCTTGGCCTCCTCCGGCGGGAGCTCGTACAAGTCCTTGTCGATCGGCTCCGGCGGCTCGATGCGGTTGCGGATGCCGTCCAGGCCGGCCATGAGCTGTGCAGAGAAGGCGAGATACGGGTTGCAGGACGGGTCCGGGGCGCGGAACTCGAGGCGCTTTGCCTTCGGGTTGGACCCAGTGATCGGAATACGGATACCCGCCGAGCGATTGCCCTGGGAGTACACCATGTTGACCGGGGCTTCATACCCTTTGACCAGGCGCTTGTAAGAGTTCACGGTCGGGTTGGTGAAGGCAAGAACCGAGGAGGAGTGCTCCAGCAGCCCACCGATGTACCAGCGAGCGAGGTCGGAGAGATTGGCGTAGCCACGCTCGTCGAAGAACAAGGGCTCGCTGCCCTTCCAGAGCGACTGGTGGCAGTGCATGCCCGAGCCGTTGTCACCGAATACGGGTTTCGGCATGAACGTCGCCGATTTCCCGTAGGCATCCGCGACGTTCTTGACGATGTACTTGAACTTCAGCAAGTCATCGGCGGCCAGGGTCATGGTGTTGTACTTGTAATTGATTTCAGCCTGACCGGCGGCCCCGACCTCGTGGTGGGCGCGCTCGACCTCGAGACCAACCTCGTCCAGGGTGACCGAGATGGCGTCTCGCAGATCCGCCTGCTTGTCCTGTGGCGCGACCGGGAAGTAACCACCCTTGACGGGAGTCTTGTTGCCCTGGTTGCCGCCTTCTTCCTTGCGGCCGGAGTTCCACGGGGCCTCATCGGAGTCGACACGGTAGAACGTGTGCTCGGGGGAGACCTGGTAGCGGACGTCCTCAAAGATGAAGAACTCGGCCTCGGACGCGAAATTGGCGATGTCCGCGATGCCCGTGGAGTTCAGGTAGGCCTCGGCTCGTTCTGCCACGCCGCGGGGATCGCGGTGGTACGGGTCCCCGGTTCGGGGATTCACGATCGAACACGTGAGAACAATGGTCTTCTCGAGGCGGAAAGGATCCACGAAGGCCGATTTGGGGTCCGGTATGAGCTGCATATCGGACTCTGCGATTCCCTGGAAGCCCCGGATCGACGACCCGTCGAAGAGCTGCCCGTTGACGAAGAAATCATCGTCGATGGACTTGGCCGGAAGATTGAAGTGCTGCTGGACACCGGGAAGATCGGTGAACCGGATGTCGATGAAGACGACGTCCTCGTTCTCGATGTAGTCCAGCACTTCCTGGGCATTTTCGAACATGGTCGGAGTACTCCTCTAGATTTGCTCAATGCGATCACGCCGGACGCCTCAATGACTGTGACGCCCTCGCGCTTTCTGTTGCTCACGGTAGGTATGCGACATTGCTCGGCTGTATCCGAATTGTTTCGGACGTGTAAATTCGGACGACGTCGTACGGTCCACCGCAACGGCGTGAACGCTGTCTCAACCATAACCCGTGTGGCTGAACCACCTTGGATATCCTGGGTCTATGGCATCTTCCCGACCCCCTTCCGAACCCAGCGGTCCGCAGGGCCAGCAATCATCGAACCAGGCCTCCGGAGAACGCTCGGAGTACCCGGGCCAGCGTTTCGGGAGGCCGGAGCGCGGCCGGGGTTCCTTGGCCACCGTGCCGTGGAGATTTCTTGCACTGGTCATCGATTGGCTGATTTGTCTGGGACTCTCGTCGATCCTCATCGGGTCGGGAGACTCTCTGATCCACTCCTTGGCCACGTCCGGGATCTTCTGGGTGTACCAGGGACTATTGGTCGGTTTCATGGGCCACACGCTCGGTCATTTTGTCTGCGGGATGCAGGTTCAGACCGTTGACGGCAAGCCGGCAGGATTCGGCAAGGGCTTCATCCGTGGCCTCCTGGTCACGGTGATCATCCCGATTTTGGTGGTGGACGAGGACGGTCGTGGGCTGCAGGACCGGTCCATCGGCACGCTCCTCGTACGCATCCGCTGACTGACCCATGGTTCCTCGCGCGTCGACGAAAAAGGGCCCCGACCGTCATCGGTCGGGGCCCTGCCACGGTGAGGAAAGCCGTCTTATCGTCCGCGGAGTCCCTTGCGGTCCGGACGCGCCTTCATGGGATCAACGCCCTTCGGCATCGGCATGCCCTTGTTCAGCGAAGCCAAACGGTTGCTCACCGCGTGGACCTCCTGCTGAGTAAGGTTCTTGGGGTACTTCTTCATGACCTTGGTGATCTTCTTCAGCGGCGTCTGGTCTTCGCCATTGCCCGCCTTGATCACGTGAATCGGGACGTTGGGGGCGACCCGGTTCAACTTCTTCTTTTCCTGCGTAATTAAGGAATTCACCCGTCCCGCAGGCCCCTCCGTGACGAGGACGACGCCCGGTCGGCCCAACGCCCGGAAAATAAGGTCCTGGGTTCGTGGGTTGACCGCCACCGGTTGCTCCTCGACGATCCAGCCACGGCGCAACGTGGACAGTGCAGCGCCGGCCGCGCCCGTTTGGCCTTCGATCTGGCCGAAGGCGGCCTTCTCGGCTCTCCGGGAAAGGATCATCACGCAGACCAGGACGGCGACGGGGACGCCGATGATCAGCCAGGTGATCCAGTTGTGGAACAAGACGCCCACGAGCAAAAACACCAGGAGGGTCACCAGACCGGCGAGAAGAAGGATCCAGGTGATATTCGGATCCGACTTCCGCGTCATGGTGAAGACCTGCTTCATCTGAGCGAAATAGCCCGGCTTGGACCCCTTCTTCTTTCGCTTCTCCTCGCGCTTTTCCTCACGCGTAAGCTTGCCGTTCTTGGCAGACTGGGACGACACGATTTTTCCTCAATGCAGTCGGGTACGGGCGGCGCCGGTGTGCCCGGCATTCGCGACCATTCTACGGGAGTGTCCGAGACTCGCGAACTCGATCCAACGACGACGCGGCCCCGGGCGGAAGAGCCCGGGGCCGCGTCGTCGTCTTCATGATGTGGGACGACCGAAGGTCAGAGTCCGGCCGCCACCAGGGAGGAAGCTTCCTGGCGAGCCGAGCCGGTGTCCTGAATGTGCTCCAGGTGCTCGGGGATCGGCCGTCCCATCTTGTCCATGGCACGGGCCCAGAGGCGACCGGCCCGGTAGGACGAACGAACCATCGGGCCCGCCATGACCCCGAGGAAACCGATCTCCTCTGCGGCTTCGGACAGCGCCACGAATTCCTCGGGCTTGACCCACCGGTCGATCGGGTGGAAGAGCGGGGAGGGGCGCAGGTATTGGGTCAGCGTGATGATGTCGGTCCCGGCATCGTGCAGGTCGCAGAGGGCCTCGTAGACCTCCTCGTTGGTCTCGCCCATGCCCAGAATCAGGTTCGACTTGGTGATCATCCCGCGATCCTTGCCGTGAGAGATGGTGTCCAACGACCGCTCATACGTAAATGCCGGGCGGATCTTTTTGAAGATGCGCGGAACGGTTTCGACGTTGTGCGCGTAGACCTCCGGTCCGGCATCCACGATCATGTCCAGGCGATCCGGCTTGCCCTGGAAATCCGGAATCAGAATCTCGACACCGGTATTGGGGTTCTGCTCGTGGATCGCTTCGATGGTCTTCGCATAGTGCATGGCCGAGCCGTCCGGAAGATCGTCGCGGGCGACGCCCGTGACGGTCGCGTACCGCAGGTCCATCTGCTGAATGGAGCGGGCGACCTTGACGGGTTCCAGGGGATCCAGGGGAGCGGGACGCCCCGTCGCGATGTCGCAGAAGTCGCACCGGCGCGTGCAGGTGTCTCCGGCAATCAGGAACGTGGCTTCCCGGTCCTCCCAGCACTCATAAATATTGGGACAGCCGGCTTCTTCGCACACGGTGTGCAGCCCTTGGCTCCGGGCCATCTTTTTGAGCTCTTGGTACTCGGGCCCCATCTTGGCGGTGTTCTTGAGCCACGAAGGCTTCTTCTCGATGGGAACCTCGGCATTCCGCGCTTCCACGCGGAGGAGCTTGCGTCCTTCTGGGGCGATGGTCATGGTCTCTCCTTCGATGTCCACGGCTCGCCGCAAAGCGGCTGGCGAATCATTGATCAGGCCGTAGCCTCTTCGCCACGCTGAACGAATTGCGCTGCCAAGCGGTCTGCATTGGCCAATAATTCCTGTTCAACTCGGTCAACAACGTCGCTCGGCGATATGTTCCGCTGGAGCTGCTCGCTGATGGTGGTGACCGAAGCGTCGGTGATCCCGCACGGGATGAAATTGGAGAACGACCCGAGGTCGTTGTTGCAGTTCAGCGCGAACCCGTGCATGGTCGTGTTGCGCGACACCCGGATCCCGATCGCCGCGATCTTCTTGTCTGGCTCGATGCCTTCTCCAAGGACCCAGACGCCGGAACGTCCCTCGACGCGTTGTCCGTCGATGCCGAGATCACGAACGACTTTCATGAGAATTTCTTCCAGGATCCGGACGTAACGAACGACGTCGATCGGCTCGGGAAGCTTGAGGATAGGGTAGCCCACCAGCATCCCAGGCCCGTGCCAGGTGAGTTTCCCGCCCCGGTCGATGGGGACCACATCTGTGCCGTCGTTCGGATATTCGTGCTTCTCCGTGCGTTTCCCCGCCGTGTAGACCGGCTGGTGCTCGAGGAGCAGGACGGTATTGTCCTGTTCCTCATTGCTGACGCGGTGGTGGATCTCCTCCTGGAGTGCGAGGGCCTCACGATAGTCCACGTACTCGGGTGCGAGACCGACCCGATTCATGACCAATGACATGTGACCAGCCTACAACTGGGGTTCGGGCGCTCTAAATCGCATGTCGACGAAATGCGCGAAGATGCGGGATGCCTGTGGATAACGTGATCATTCTCATGATCGAGGGTGTATTTCTGAAGCATGGATCGAATCATGGTGGAAACGCCCGAGGCCGCTGACCTCGCGGCAGCGGATCTGGACAGGTACCGACTCATCAAAAAGGTGGGAGAGTGCTCAGGGTCGTCCCTCTGGTACGCACGGCTTCGGGAGGCAGAAGCGGACGGCACCCTCCTCACCGCCGGAATCACGTCTCGGCACGAATTCGAGCGTGCGGCCCGGCACCGAGCCAGTACCGAACGGTTGATCACGATCCATCCGCGCCCCGGCGGAAAAGCAGCAGCCTTCGAGAATGCACCCACGGTGTGGGCCTCTGAAGTCAATACGCACCGGAGTTCGATGCGGCACCCGCATATCCTGCACACCTACGAAGCCTCCGCGAGCGATCCGATCTTGCCCTTCCTCGTCCTGGAATTCCCGGAAGGCGGTTGCCTCGACAAAGTGCTGCGGAGTCGCCGGGGACTCGAGCCGGAAGAATGCGCCGGAGTGGTGGCGCACGTCGGTCGGGCCCTGTCCTGGTTGCACAGTCAGGGCTTGGTCCACGGAGGAGTGGATGCTTCCAACATCTTTCTGACCAGGGGAGCGGCATCCGTGGTGATGCCTCCGTGGCCCGAACCGTGGTCGGGCAGAGGCGGCGCCCCGGGAGTCGAGGGAACGCCTGCTGATGACGTCCTCCGTTTCGCGGAGCTCACCTGGACGATGCTGACCGGCCGAAGCCCAGGTCCTTGGGAACATCGGATTCCGTTGCCGATGAGCTGTCCCAGCGCGACCAAGAACGTGGTTCAGGTCTTGGAAGCGGCGTTGGATCCCCATTCGTCGGCCCGCCCCGATGCACAGGAGCTTGCGCTGGTGGTGCGAGGAGCATGGGACGCCGTTCCCATCGACCTGCACTCCACGGCCGACGCCGACTTCGCCTCCCGCCTCCCAGCGAGGCCGGATCCGTCCAAGGGTCGTTTTGCGAGGCGCGGCGGGGTGCAGGTCAGGAAACCGGATGTGGCCCCAACGGCGTCCCGAGGCCGGGCTCAGGTCGCCGTGAGGTTTCGCGCGCTGTCCAACGTCCGGCGTCTCGCGGCCTTGGCGCACCCAGCCCGACGGCGGTGGAAGGCCACGGTGATGGGGCTCTTACTGGTCGCCGCGGTGGTTCACGCTGCTTCTCGCCCTCTCCTCACCTCGGACAAGGCGCCTCCCACGAGCGATGTCCAGGAGGTCTCGCCGATATTCGCGGCTTCGACCGTCAATGGTGGTGTTCCAACCGACACGCCGGAGCCGACCGGAGCCGTCGAGGCAGTCGAGCACCTGGTTGCGGCCAGGGGCAGGGCACTCAGGGAAAGGGACCCCTCTTTGATCGGAGCATATGCCGCGGCGGACAGCGAGGTTGAGAAGGCGGACGGGGCGTGCATCGATGCCCTTCGCTCCAGATCGGTGGTCTGGGGCGACCTCAGGACCAGGGTTGAGGACATCGTGGTTGAGGAGGAAAACGACAGCCTGGCTCGGGTCAGGGCCAAACTGTTCGTATCCGGGTGGAAAAAGACCACCCCCGGCACGCAAGAAGCCGATGACACGATCCAAAGCATTCGTCTGCATCTGGACCGGGCCACCGGCTCCTGGAGAATCAAGGCCGTGGAAGCTGTTCCGGACTGAGCCCTAGTTCCACAGGGTTGCGACCGCGATATTGATCAGGCTCAAACCGCCGACCGTGTGCGCAATTCCGGTGGGAACCTCTTCGCCACGCTTGTACTTGCGCTGACCGATGAAGGCGACCACGGCGATCACAATGCCGATGACCAGCTTGACCCCCAGCTTCGCGTGGTTCACCGCGCCACCTTGCATTTCGAGCATTCCGAACATGATCAGGCCGGTAATTACCTGAAGGAGTGCTGCATAGAACTGTGCCGGCACCACTCGGGGAGGCTTGAAGTAAGCCACCCACAGGCCGAAGACCAAGGCCGCTCCTACGATGTGCAGAAAGAGGAGAACTGACATGAGAAAAGACATGCCTTCATTCTAGTCTCGCAGGACGATTTTGCTGACGCAGTGACACCAAAATGTGCGCGGGGTCGCACCAGGGGCCGGGGCAGACGAAAGCGGCCGCTCCCAGGAAGGGAGCGGCCGCTCAGGGGTTCTGCCGATGCGACGTCTAGAGTCCGACCTCGGACTCGAAGTTGCCGTCCTCCAGACGCTTCTTGAGGGTCTGGAGGAAACGGCCGGCGTCTGCACCGTCCACCAGTCGGTGATCATAGGTCAGCGACAGGTAGCACATCTGGCGGACAGCGATCGTGTCATTGCCCTCGGCGTCGGTGACGACGACGGGCCGCTTGACGATCGAACCGGTCCCGAGGATGCCGACCTGGGGCTGATTGATGATCGGGGTGTCGAACAGGGCACCGAAGGAGCCGATATTCGTGATGGTGAAGGTACCTCCGGAGAGCTCGTCCGGACCGATCTGCCCCGACTTGGTCCGCTCTCCGACATCTGCCAGCTTCTTGGCCAGACCGGCCAAGTTCAGGTCTCCCGCATTGGAGACCACGGGGACCAGCAGACCGCGCTCCGTGTCCACCGCGATCGCGATGTCCTCGGAATCGTGGTAGGTGATTTCCTTGGCCTCGGCGTCGTAGGAGGCATTCAGCTTCGGGTGCTGCTGGAGCGCCTCGGCCACAGCCTTGGCGAAGAACGGGAGGAACGTCAGCTTGGCGCCCTCGCGACTCTGGAAGGATTTCTTCGCACGATCGCGCAACTTGGACACGCGGGTCATGTCGACCTCGGTGACCTGCGTCAGCTGGGCCGAAACGTCGAGGGATTCCTTCATCCTCTTGGCGATCGTCTGCCGGATGCGCGGGGCCTTTTCCTTTTTGCCTCGCTTCTCCGTGTCCACGGCGGGTGCCGGAGCCGGAGCGGAGGACTGGGAGGATGCGGCGGGTGCCTCGGAAGCCGGTGCCGGCTTCTCCGAGGGCGCGGCCGCCTTCTTGGCGTCGATCGCGGCCTGAACATCCTGCTTGCGAATGCGTCCGCCGACACCGGAGCCCTCGATGGTCGAGAGATCGATGTCTTCCTGCTTGGCCAGTTTCCGAACCAGCGGGGTCACGTAGATCTCGCCCGAGTTCTTGGAGGAGTCCGAACCCTGGGATGCCTGGTCCGACGCATTGTCCTCGGCCTTGGGCGTCGCGGTCGGCTGTTCTTCCTTGGCCTTTTCCTGGGCGGGTTCCGGGGTCTCCTGCTTGGGCTCCGGCTCAGCCTGCGGAGCGGATTCCTGCTGGGGCGCCTCGTCCTGACCGGAGGAGTCGGAGGAGCCCGAGGACGTCGACGCTCCCTGGTCGCCGACGATGGCCAGGACCTGACCGACCTCGGCCTCTTCGTCTTCGTCGACCTTGACCTCGAGCAAGGTGCCGGCCACGGGGGAGGGAATCTCGGTGTCGACCTTGTCGGTCGAGACCTCGACCAGCGGCTCGTCGACCTCGACGGTGTCGCCCACGGACTTGAGCCAACGGGTCACGGTTCCTTCCGTGACGGACTCTCCGAGGGCAGGCAGGGTCACCTCCTGGCCTTCCCCGCCGGCGGAACCGGAGGATTCCTGAGTGTCCTCAGCCGGTGCCGAAGGCGTCTCTGCGGCGGCCTCTTCCTGCTCTGGCTGCTCGGCCGGTGCTTCTTCGGGCTGTTCCTCGGCCGCCGGTTCTGATGAATCGGAGGACCCGGAGGCTCCCGATCCGTCGCCGATACGCACCAGAGGGGCGCCGACCTCGACCTCTTCGTCCTCGTCGACGAGGATCTCTTCGATCGTGCCCGCGACCGGGGACGGGATCTCGGTGTCGACCTTGTCGGTCGAGACCTCGACCAGCGGCTCATCGACCTCGACGGTGTCGCCGACGGACTTCAGCCAGCGGGTAACGGTTCCTTCGGTTACGGATTCGCCCAGTGCGGGCAGTTCTACGGTTTCAGACATCGTCTCTTCCCGTTCTCCTTGTGAATAGTGCCTGTGTAAGTTCTGGCGATCTGCGGACGAGCCCGGTGCTAACCGTG
This sequence comes from Rothia sp. HC945, assembly GCF_051370785.1. Classification (NCBI taxonomy): domain Bacteria; kingdom Bacillati; phylum Actinomycetota; class Actinomycetes; order Micrococcales; family Micrococcaceae; genus Rothia; species Rothia sp. HC945. The sequence goes on from NZ_JBFCSN010000001.1 coordinate 125,384, forward strand.
CAGGGGGTGACCGGCCAGGGCCATGGCCGCTTCACCCAATGCCTCGTTCTGGGTCGGGTGCGCGTGGATGAGCTTGGCGACGTCCTCCGGATATGCCTCCCAGTTGACGATCAACTGGGCCTCGCCGATCTGCTCGCCGATGCGCTTGCCGATGGCATGGACACCCACTATGGGGCCTTCCTTCTCGCGCACGAACTTGATGATGCCGCTGGTTCCGAGGATCGAGCTCTTGCCGTTTCCTGCCAAGTTATATTCTGCGACCTCGATGTTGTCGTCGCCGAACTTCTCCTTGGCCTTGGGCTCGGTGTAGCCCACGGAGGCGATCTCGGGGTCCGAGAACGTCACCTTGGGAATGTTGATGTCCTCGACGATCACGGGATTCAGGCCCGCGATCTCCTCGGCGATGAAGATGCCCTGCTGGAAACCGCGGTGGGCCAGCTGCAGGCCAGGGACGATGTCACCGGCCGCGTAGACATTGCCGACGCCGGTGTGGAGGCGCTCGTCGGTGATGACGAATCCTCGGTCCATGGTCACTCCGGCTTCCTCGAAGCCGAGCCCTTCGGTGTTCGGACCGCGTCCGACGGCGACGAGAACGATGTCGGCCTCGAACTCCTTGCCGTCGGTCAGGGTGACCTTGGCGCCGTCGTCGTCCTGTTCGACCTTCTCGAAGAAGGTCCCCAAATTGGACTTGATCCCGCGCTTCTTGAAGCTGCGCTCGAGAACCTTGATGATCGAGGGGTCCTCGTTGGGGACCAAGTGGGGCAATCCCTCAATGATGGTGACGTCCACGCCCATCGACTTCCACATCGAGGCGAATTCGGAGCCGATCACGCCGCCGCCCAGGATGATGGCGGACTTCGGCAGGTAATCCATCTCGAGGGCCTGAGTGGAGGTCAGGATCCGGCCGCCGATGTCCAGGCCGAAGGTCTTCGAGACGGAGCCGGAAGCCAGAACGATGTTCTTGCCGGTGTACTCGGTCCCGTTCACCTCAACGGTGTTTTCCCCGGTCATCTTACCGGCCCCGTCGATCACGGTAACGCCGCGCATCTTCAGCAGGCCCTGGAGACCCTTGAACTTGCCGGCAATGATGCCGTCCTTGTAATTGCGGATGGCACCCATGTCGATGCCCTCGTACTTGACCTTGACGCCGTACTTCTCGGACTCACGGGCCTCTTCCGCGACTTCAGCAGAGTGAAGGTACGCCTTCGTGGGGATGCAGCCCCAGTGGAGGCATGTCCCGCCGACTTTTTCCTTCTCGATCAGCCCGACGCTGAAACCGAGCTGAACCGATCGAAGAGCGGCGGCATAACCGGCGCTGCCGCCGCCAAGAATGAGAATGTCGAAAGCATTTGCCGAATCGGCCACGTGAAACGCTCCCTCGCGCGTTGGGTACGGGCTGCTTCACTGCCCGTCGCTGATGATGAATCGATCCCACCTTATAACTCAGGTCGGCTCCGACTCCACTTATTGACACCTTGACACAAAGGGCGCCCTGGAGAGGCTACTCACATCCCCAGAGCGCCCCCGATGTGCCGTCCGGCGTGAATAGCTTCTAGTCAGCCAGATCTTCGATGAGACTGACCAGCGTGCTCACGGAAGCGCCCGTGCCGTTCTTGGGCACGAAACCATAGGGCGAGCCCTCGTTGTAGGCGGGCCCGGCGATGTCCAGGTGGGCCCAGGGAATCTTCTTCCCCCTGGATTCACCGACGAATTCCTGGAGGAACAGGCCGGCGATGAGCATTCCACCGTTGCGACCCGCGCCGATGTTCTTCAGGTCGGCCGCCTCGGTATTCAGCTCGCCCCTCATGTGCGCGGGCAGCGGCATCGGCCAGAACTGTTCGCCCGCCCGTTCGGAGGCTTCGATGACCCGGCCCCTGAGTTCTTCTTCACCCATGACGGCCGAGTGGCGCGTGCCCAGGGCGACCATCTGGGCGCCGGTGAGCGTCGCAACGTCGAGCAGGTAGTCCGGATCCGATTCGGACGCGTAGGCGAGCCCGTCGGCCATGACCAGTCGACCTTCCGCATCGGTGTTGAGCACCTCGACCGTTTTCCCACCGCGCATGCTCAGCACGTCGTTCGGCTTGGTCGCGGTCCCGGAGGGCATGTTCTCCGCGATGCACAGGTATCCGGTGACGCGGACGGGCAACTCGAGTTCCCCGGCGGCGGCGACCGCGTTGAGCACGGCGGCCGCTCCGCCCATGTCGCACTTCATGGTCATCATGGACGCGCCGGGCTTCAACGAGATGCCGCCCGAATCGAAAGTAATGCCCTTGCCGACCAGCGCGACGCTCTTGCGTGCATTGTCGGGGTTGTAGTCGACCTTGACGAGTCTCGGCGTCCGGGCCGATCCTCGCCCGACGCCCAAAATGCCTCCGAACCCGCCGTCTTCCAGGTCTTTCTCATCGAGGATCTCGCAGGTCACGTGGTCGATTCCGCTGACCCTCTCGACCGCGCGATCGGCGAAAGTCTCCGGGTACAGGTCATTGGGAGCCTGGTTGACGAGGCGGCGAGCGTTGTCCACCGCTTCGCCCAGGACCAGAGCGCGGGCCAGGGCCTCATCGGCGGCTTCCCGGTCGATGCCGCTGACGATGGCGACGTCGGATACCGGGCGCCGAGACCGGATTTCCTCGTCGGTGCGCTGTCCCGGGTCGAAGAAAGCCCCGTAGGCGGCGCCTTCGGCGAGTGCCGCGACTTCCGAGAGGCTCTCTGCCGGAAGGTTCAGCGCGACCGAGTCCAGCCCGATGAGCTGTCGGACGGCGCTTCCCGCGGCCGAACGCAGGGCATCCAGCCGTTCGGGTCCGGTCCGGGGCAAAGAGCCCAGCCCGGTGAGGACGATCAGGCCAGGGCCTTCGTCTCCGTACCCCGGCAGGCGCTGGAGGCTGTCTTCGGCCCCGGTGACGCCCAAGTCCTCCAGGCTGGCTTCGATGGCGTCCGCGCTGTCTGCGTCGAGGACGGAAGGGGTCAGCTCGGGCCCGTTGTCGCCCTTGACGACGCCGATGACGAGGGCTTGTGCCTCGATGACGTCGGCCTCCGGGCTGATGACGGAAAATGCGAGATCGGTGGACTCAGTCAAACCATGCTCCTTGCTGTGAACGGTGGATACGAAAGCGATTCCGCTGTGGGCGAGTCAATGCGCCCTGCCTCACAGCGCCGCGGGAAATACTCAGCTCATTGAATTGGTTGTAGTCGTACAAGGATTTCTGCTGGTTCCCATGCTCCAGCCTAGGCGTTGCGCTTGGTGGATGGAGAGCAAGGCGGGGATAATTTGCCAGAAGCAGCCGGACCGTCGTCAGGACGGCCGACTCGAGACGAGGTGAGGGGTAAGCCGATGCAAGATCCACAGAAGCTGTATTTGGGTCACCAGGGTCTGCTGAACGACCCGCGGCTCAAGGGACTCGACCTCGTGGTCTCCCTCACGGGTTTCGCCGAGGCCGGATTCACCGCACAACAGGTTTCTGAAGCGATCCTGGCTGAATTGGATGCCGAAGAGGTTGTCGAGTTCGACGTCGATCAGCTCTATGACTACCGGTCGCGCCGGCCACGAGTCCGCTTCATCGAGGACCACTTCGAGGACGTCAGCATGCCGGAGCTGAAGCTGTACGCGGTGACAGACGGACTGGGCCAGCCGTTCTTGCTGCTCGCCGGCCCGGAGCCCGACCTGCAGTGGCAGCGGTTCAGCGAAGCGGTGACAGAGCTGGCTGAGAAGCTTCGGGTGCGTCTTGTTGCCTCGGTCGCTTCCATGCCGATGCCGGTTCCACACACGCGTCCCTTGCCTGTCACGGCGCACGGCAACCGACACGATTTGATTCAGGGAATCTCACCGTGGAAACCCCTGGCCGAACTGGGGGCATCCGCCGGGCATCTGCTCGAGGTCGAATTCGGGCGTCGTGGCTTCGACACCGTCGGCTACACCGTCAACGTGCCGCAGTATCTGTCTGAGGCCGAGTTGCCGCAGGCCGCCGTGACGGCCTTGGAACATCTCAGCGCGGCGACGAAACTGAACCTGCCCACGGATCACCTCCGGGAGGCGGGACGAGACGTCGAGCAACAGATCAACGAACAGGTCGGAGGCTCGGCAGAAGTACAGGGCGTCGTGAGCCATTTGGAAAAGCGATACGACGAGACCATCACCGAGTCCGGTCCTCGGTCCCTGTTGGCGCGGGACGAATCCGAAATTCCCGACGCAGACGAACTCGGGGAGACCATCGAGCGTTTCCTTGCGGAGCACGAGGACAATGACAGCGAACCCGGTTCCTGACCGTCCACTCAACCGTGAGAACGTGAAGCCGCCTCCACAGGGAGGTGGCTTCACGTGTTTAACGGGAGGTTGTCCACTTCCTAGGACCCGTAACGAGATCTCGGGTCTGCCTGCCACAGGGGCCGAGGCATGGTGAGGGCATGAACCGACCAATCACACCGGGTACCTATACCGCGGCAGACGAAACACCGGCCAGAGAACCAGAGGACATCCTGGCCTACATGGTCTATGCCCTGGGGTACTGGCCCGAAGAGTCTCTGATGCTCGTCTCGGCGACGGACACCGAATTGCGTGGTTGCGCCCGTATCGATCTGCCCTCCCGCTCTGTACGGTTGCAGGAATGGGCTGACGGGTTGCACCGGATCATCGAGACCCTGGCTGTGCCGCCAGCCACCACCCGGATGTTTGCGGCCGTGTTCACGAGCGGGTCCGGCCTCGAACCTTTCGCTACCGAGGAAACGGATACAACAAGTCCAACGCGACCGGGCTGTTCCCGCGAAGCCGAAGGGGTCTCGGCCATGATGGTCGCGCTCCGGAGGTGCGCGGATATCGGCCTCACGAGAGAAGGGCTGTGGGTCGTCGATCGGGGCCGCGGGTCCTGGGGGAGCGTTGTGGACGAGTTCGGTTTGTTCCCTGTGGCCCCGGGCGATGGCCGCACGCGGTCAGAGGCGCGCGCGGCCGGAGCCGCGGGCCAGTGGTGGCCGATCGTGTACGGCGGGGAGACGAGCGCAATCCTCGAAAGTCCGCTCGGCACCGCCCTGGCCTTTCGGGGGCTTGTCGTGCGGGAGCAGGAGATGGCCGTGATGGACGACAGGCGCCTGCCTGGCCGATGGGATCTCGCTTCGGCCATCGGGGACAAGGCAGCGGGGTCTCTGAAGATCCGGTACCGGGGCGCTCGCGATCGTAGCCGGCGGGCGGACGACGTCGACCAGGTTGTCCGCCATGCGGTGGACAGGCTCGCTCCGTTCTTCGATGCACCACAGGATGTTCGAAGCGCAGCGTACTCGGCCACCGCACACCTGAGGGTCGAGGATTGCGCTTCGGTCGCGAGGTGCTTGGAGCATTCGGCCGGGCTGTCGGATCTCTTGTCCGCTGTTTTGCTGGACGCAGGAAGGGCCGACCAGAACGCCGAGCCCCGTGGCACCTCGGCTTCGCGCCATGGTCCGCTCGTGGCGACGTCGCAGGACGAGGTTGCGCTCATGCGTGGAGAGCGTGACGCGCCTCTGCCTGTCGAACGGATTCGATCCCTCAGGGTGGTTCTCAACGCGGTGGAACACCTGGAGGTCGGACCCGTTGTTGACGACGTTCATGTGGCGAACGCCTATCTGAGCTGGTTCATGGGCCTGAGCAGCCAGGCCGGAAGATATCTGGACGCGGTGCGCACGCAGCGGGCCAGGTCCGCAGCCACCAGGTTGCGTGTGTCGATGAATGAGCGGCCGTTGCCCCTGTGGTTGGCCGGCTACAGGAACGCAGCAGGCCAGAAATAGGCTCCGAGGGAAAAATCTGACACAATGACTGACCGAAGACCCCGTCTTGCCTATGGTGCACCGCACCTCACGTGGCTCGGCGAATTGACGTTCCGATCAGGGAATAAATGCGGCGCATGCCAAGTTGTCCTGTGTGTACGGCCTTGCAAGTCCACGTGAAATTCCCGCGTATGCGGGATCCCGGGCTTGACAGGGTCATAGGTGTTTCAACCACCTGCGCACACAGGACAGGGAAGAAAGGTTTTTGAGTGTCACCAGTTGCACACAAGAAGTCGGAATCCGGCGAGACCCAGGTCAAGGAAAAGACCGCGGTGTCCGCCGGGGCGAAGAAGAGCGCCGACTCGGCGTCGTCGTCAAAAACCTCTACGGCTTCCAAGAGCACGGCTCAGACCAAGACCACGGCCAAGAAGGCCACTTCTAAGTCGACTGCCACGAAGTCCGCGCCGAAGAAGACGGCTGCGAAGACTTCGGACAAGAAGCGGGTGGACGCCGACTCTACGGAGGAGACGACGGACACTTCGGTAGCGACGGCCGACGCCGCCCCGGAGGAGACCGAGGAGGTCGCCGAAGGCGAGGTGGAGACCGAGACCGTCGACGCGCTGGCCACGGAGAAACAGGGCGACGAGGATCAGGATACCGAGGAGAAGAAGACGGTTGCCGCACGCGGCAACGGCTTCGTGATCTCCACGACCGACGACGATGACGAACCCGCCCAACGGGTCATCGCCCCCGGGGCAACCGCGGATCCGGTCAAGGACTACCTGAAGCAAATCGGCAAGGTCTCCCTGCTGAACGCCGAGCAGGAAGTCGACCTCGCGATGCGCATCGAGGCCGGTCTGTACGCCGAGCACAAGCTCAAGGACAACAAGGACTCGCTGAGCCGCGAAGAGCGCAAGGAACTGCGTTGGGTCATCCACGACGGCAAGCGCGCCAAGAACCACCTGCTGGAGGCCAACCTCCGCCTCGTGGTCTCTTTGGCCAAGCGGTACACCGGACGAGGCATGCTGTTCCTTGATCTGATCCAGGAGGGCAACCTCGGCCTCATTCGTGCGGTTGAGAAGTTCGATTACTCCAAGGGGTTCAAGTTCTCCACGTACGCGACGTGGTGGATCCGCCAGGCCATTACCCGCGCCATGGCCGACCAGGCTCGCACCATCCGCATCCCGGTGCACATGGTCGAGGTCATCAACAAGCTTGCGCGCGTCCAGCGTCAGATGCTTCAGGACTTGGGGCGTGAGCCGGCGCCGGAGGAACTCGCCAAGGAACTGGATATGACTCCGGAGAAGGTTGTCGAGGTCCAGAAGTACGGTCGCGAGCCCATTTCGCTCCACACGCCTCTCGGCGAAGACGGGGACTCCGAATTCGGCGACCTGATCGAGGACTCCGAGGCAGTCGTTCCGGCGGACGCCGTCTCCTTCACTCTGTTGCAGGAGCAGTTGCACTCCGTCCTGGACACCCTGTCCGAACGGGAAGCCGGCGTCGTCGCGATGAGGTTCGGTATGACCGACGGGCAGCCCAAGACCCTCGACGAGATCGGGAAGGTCTATGGCGTCACCCGCGAGCGTATAAGACAGATAGAGTCCAAGACGATGTCGAAGCTCCGGCATCCCTCGCGCTCGCAGGTGTTGCGCGACTACTTGGACTGATAGACAAAGCTCCGGCAGGTTCCCGGGTTCACGGAAGCCGGGAACCTGCCGGAGGAAAAAGAACAAGGCCCCGGACCGCTCGAGCGGTCCGGGGCCTTGTTCGTGTCCCGGGGGGTCACTCCCCGGGGCGAGGATACTGCGGAATCAGACGGACGGAGTCGTGGTCAGACGATCACGTTCGTCCTGCCACAAGCCAGCTATGGGGCGAAGCTTTTCCTCATTGGTGGTCGCGTGGTGAGCGCAGAACAGCAACTCGCCGCCGGTGTTCTCGAGGACCACGCGAACGTAGGCCTGGGCCCCGCAGGAATCGCAACGGTCGGTTGCGTTGAGCTCTCGAGCTTCCAATGTCGCCGTCATGATTTTCCTCCTGACGTCTACGGCCGATCAGTGCCTTCGGGTTCCACCGTTCCCGTCCGGAAGTGGCGGGCCGACTGCGGAATCGCTGACCGGTTTGAGTGTTCATCCATGCAAACACGCGGAGCCGTTGATTTCATCCCCATCCGGCGTCGTTCGCTGTGGGCGTTGACCCGCAGAGATGCCGGATGCGCTTAGACTGGAGGTCGCGCCTTTGCGGCCTACCACCACATCGAGTTTGTCAGGAGCCCCGTCTCAGTGTCGCCGAAGAAGTCCGAGTACACCGCCCACCAGCTCTCCGTACTGGAAGGGCTGGAAGCCGTCCGGAAACGACCCGGTATGTACATCGGGTCCACCGACTCGCGCGGTGTCATGCACTGTCTCTGGGAGATCATCGACAATTCGGTCGACGAGGCTCTTGCCGGATACGGCCAGAACATCGAGATCGTGCTCAATCGGGACGGGTCCGTCGAGGTCGCCGACGACGGCCGAGGCATCCCCATCGACATCGAACCCCGAACCGGTTTGTCCGGCGTCGAGGTGGTCTTCACCAAACTGCATGCGGGCGGAAAATTCGGTGGCGGTACCTACAACGCGGTCGGTGGCCTGCACGGCGTCGGCGCGTCCGTGGTCAACGCGTTGTCGTCCCGACTCGACGTCCAGGTGGACCGGGGATCGAAAACTTACCAAATGTCCTTCCAACGAGGGATTCCCGGGACTTTCGACGACGAGGGAGCTCCTCAACCTGACGTGCCGTTCACACCGGCCGAAGGCAAAGCCGCACTCGAAGTGATCGGCAAGGCTCGTCGAGGAGCGACTGGAACGCGAGTCCGTTACTGGGCGGACCGACAGATCTTCACCCCGGACGCGAAATTCGACTACGACCGACTCCTCGAGCGGGCACGTCAGACAAGTTTCCTTGTTCCCGGCCTGCGTCTGGCTATCCGCGACGAACGCCGACTGCCGGGCACACCGGGGGCAGACGGGCCGCACGAGGAGGTCTTCCAGCACGATGGCGGAATCTCCGAATACGTGGAGTTCCTCGCCCCGGACTCCGCACTGACCGACGTCTGGAGATTCCAGGGTTCGGACAGTTTCAAGGAGACAGTCCCGGTCCTGGACTCGAACGGCCACAGCCAACTCACCGAAGTCGAGCGCGAGTGCGAAGTCGATATCGCCATGCGATGGGGAACCGGGTACGAAACCAACCTGCGCTCCTACGTGAACATCATCGCCACACCCAAGGGCGGAACACACGTCACGGGCTTCGAACAAGGCCTGTTGCGAACCCTGCGCAAGGAAGTGACCGCGAACGCCCGAAAGCTCAAGGCCGGCTCCGACAAGATCGAGAAGGACGACGCCCTCGCCGGGCTCACCGCGGTGCTCAATGTGCGCCTCGTCGAGCCCCAGTTCGAGGGACAGACCAAGGAAGTCTTGGGAACCCCGGCGGTTCGCTCGATCGTGACCAAGGTGCTGTCGCGTGAACTCGACAAGATGCTCAATTCGCGGAACCGGTCGGAGAAGCAACAGAGTTCGGCCGTTCTGGAAAAGGTCGTCGCCGAGATGAAATCCCGCATCTCGGCTCGGGTCCACAAGGAAACCCAGCGCCGCAAGAACGCGCTGGAAACCTCCACGATGCCGTCCAAGCTCGTGGACTGCCGCTCCAACGAGGTCGACCATTCCGAGTTGTTCATCGTGGAGGGCGACTCCGCTCTCGGCACCGCCCGATTGGCGCGGTCCTCCCAGTACCAGGCCCTTCTGCCGATTCGCGGCAAAATCCTGAACGTCCAAAAAGCATCGATCACAGACATGTTGGCCAACGCCGAGTGCGCGGCACTCATCCAGGTGATCGGGGCAGGATCCGGACGGAGCTTCGACCTCGACGCTGCTCGGTACGGCAAGGTGGTCATGATGACCGACGCCGACGTCGACGGTGCACACATCAGAACCCTTCTTCTCACGCTGTTCTATCGCTACATGCGCCCCCTGGTCGATGCGGGACGGGTCTACGCCGCGGTGCCCCCACTGCATCGTGTCGAGGTCATCACGGGCGGGGGGAAGCCCAACGAGATGCTCTACACCTACTCCGAGCGAGAGCTCCACCAGGTCCTGACGCGTCTCGAGGCCGAAGGGAAGCGGTACAAGGAACCCATTCAGCGGTACAAGGGGTTGGGCGAAATGGACGCCGACCAACTCGCGGAAACCACGATGGATCCGCGGCATCGTCTGTTGCGTCGTGTCCGGATCGAGGACGCCGAGGCCGCCGAACGCGCCTTTTCGCTGTTGATGGGCGCGGAGGTGGCCCCGCGCAAGGAGTTCTTGATCAGCAACGCCGACCAGCTGGACCTCGAGCAGATCGACGCCTGAGCGAAGCGACCTCACCCGACCCGCGGCCAGGAACACGTGCCGCGAGCCCGGATACGCCGCTCGGCGGGTCCCAGATCACACGGCACTATACTGTGCCGCATGAGTACCTCTGCTGACACCATGCTTCCACCCGTCACCGTGACCGTGACCGGCGCGGCCGGCCAGATCGGTTACGCGAGTCTGTTCCGCATCGCCAACGGCGACATGCTCGGCAAAAACCAACCCGTACGACTGCGTCTCCTCGAAATTCCGCAGGCCAGGCAGGCCGCCGAAGGTACCGCCATGGAGCTGGCCGACGGCGCCTTCCCGCTCCTCGAATCCGTTGATGTCTTCGACGACGCGGCCCAGGCATTCGACGGGACCGGCTTCGGTCTCCTCATCGGATCGAAACCCCGCCAAAAGGGCATGGAACGCGGAGATCTCCTCGAGGCCAACGCCGGAATCTTCTCCGTCCAGGGCGCCGCGCTCAACGAAGTGGCAGCGGACGACGTCCGGATCGTGGTGGTCGGCAACCCCGCGAATACCAACGCGCTCATCGCCTCCTCCCATGCCCCGGATATCCCTTCCGAGCGATTCACCGCCATGACCAGACTCGACCACAACCGAGCTCTGGCCCAGATCGCGCACGCCACCGGATCGCCCGTCCGCGACGTCGAGCGCATGACGATCTGGGGAAACCACTCGGCCACGCAGGTGCCGGACCTGGACCAGGCCACCATTGCGGGACGACCTGTGCGTGATGTCCTCACCGAACAGGGGCTGGGGGAGGAATGGGTCCGCACGACCTTCATCCCGACCGTGGCCCAACGGGGAGCAGAAATCATTGCCGTGCGGGGCGGTTCCTCGGTGGCCTCGGCCGCTCACGCGGCGCTCGCCCATGTCCACGACTGGGTCATGGGCACTCCTGATGGGGATTGGACGTCCATGGCCGTGGTCTCCGACGGCTCCTACGGCGTGGACGAAGGCCTGATCAGCTCGTTCCCGGTGACCTGCAGGTCGGGGGAGTATGAGATTAATCACAGTATCGATGTGTCTGAGGATGCCCGACGCCGGCTCGAATCGAGCGTTTCCGAGCTTCGGGAAGAACGCGACACGGTCCGCGCGAAAGGGTTGTTGGGACCCAAAGCGGGACACTAGGTGATTCGCTCTTTGGGGCCTCGCTACGGGCCCCAAAGGGTGAAAATTACCCTTTCGGAGCTGTCAAGACGTCGTCTCGGTAGGATCATCGGACGCCCAGAACCGGTTGCTACCTTGTAGGTATCCGGCCCGCTCGGACCGGTCGAGTGCTTTTCAGTAGCGCGAGGAGAACCGTGGATACTGTAGAAATCGCCCGCTGGCAATTCGGGACCACCACCGTCTACCACTTCATGATGGTTCCACTGACCCTGGGACTAGGGATGGTCGTGGTGATCCTGAACCTCATGTGGGTCAGGACCGGAAAAGAGCAGTACCTCAGGATGACGAAATTCTGGGGAAAGCTGTACCTGATCAACTTCATCATGGGCGTGGCCACCGGCCTCGTCCAGGAATTCCAGTTCGGAATGGCATGGAGCGAGTACTCCCGATTCGTGGGGGACGTCTTCGGTGCTCCGTTGGCCATGGAAGGTCTGTTGGCCTTCTTCATCGAGTCGACGTTCCTCGGGCTGTGGATCTTCGGGTGGAAGAAACTCAAGCCCTCCATCCATGCCCTCTGCCTCCTCGCGGCGGTGGCGGCCTCGTGGCTGTCCGCGTTCTTCATTGTGATCGCCAACTCGTGGATGCAGCATCCGGTCGGATACGAAATCGTGGACGGTCGACCCATCCTGAACGACGTGATGGCCGTACTGACGAACAACACAGCGATCGTGGCCATCATCCACACGCTCTTCGGCTCGGTGGCCGTCGCCGGATCGTTCCTGCTGGGCATCGCTTGGTACAAGCTGTGGAAGCGGCGCAGCCAGGGAATCGACACGGTCGATGACAACGGCGTCGTGGTCGTCGGAGACTCCGGCAAGGGCGCCCAGGACAAGAAGGACTACGCGGTCTGGTTCCGTTCCCTTCGCATCGGCATCCTCATTGGAATCATCGGCTTCCTCGGGACTGCATTCAGCGGCCACGCCCAGGCCCAGCTGATGATCCACCAGCAGCCCCTCAAGATGGCGGCCGCGGAGGCCGCATGCCACGACGGCACCGCATTCTCCGTGCTGACTCTGTCCGACCCCAGCGCACGCAACTGCTCGAATGTGAACACCATTTTCGAGATTCCGGGTCTGTTGTCCTTCTTGGCCCATGACAACTTCCACACGGACGTCAAGGGCCTCAACACCTTGCAGCCCGAGTACGAGCACATGTACGGAACCAATTTGGGAGACGAACCCCAGTACGGGGACCGTGCCGGTGAAGACATTCACTATGTGCCGCTGATGATCGTCACCTACTGGGGATTCCGGCTCATGATCACCTTCGGAGGCCTGGCCGCCCTCGCGTGCGCTCTGGCGTGGTGGCTGACCAGAAAGGGGACCGTCCCACAGTCCAAGTGGCTCATGCGCCTGGCCGTATTCGGCATCCTCGCGCCCTTCGGCGCCAACGTCACCGGTTGGGTGTTCACCGAGATGGGACGGCAGCCATTCGTCGTCGCCCCCAACCCGGATCTGCCCCTCGGACAACGGATCTACATGTTTACCGAGGCGGCGGTTTCGCCGAATGTGTCCGCGGGCGAGTTGCTGTTCTCGCTCATTTCCCTGGTCCTCATTTATGCCGTCCTGATGGTCGTGGAGGTCTTCCTGATCGCCAGGTACGTCCGGACAGGAGTCGTCGCCTCCATGCCGGAGTTGGTCACGTCCGATCAGGACGACGACGACCCGAATGACCCCGACAGCCACAAGAACGACGACGTCCTGGCCTTCGCCTACTAGGAGCAACCCATCATGTTCGAAGAATTTGCTGGACAACCCGGATTGCCGACCCTGTGGTTCCTCGTGGTCGGAGTGCTTCTCATCGGATACATCGTTCTCGACGGATTCGACCTAGGCGTCGGCATGCTGATGGGGCGCATCTTCTCCCGCAATGAGAAGGAACGCCGTCTGTTGCTGAACACGATCGGTCCTGTATGGGACGGCAACGAGGTATGGCTGGTGACCGGGGGTGCGGCCATCTTTGCCGCATTTCCGATGTGGTATGCCGCGCTGTTCTCGGCGCTGTACATTCCGCTGACCCTCATCCTCCTGGCCCTGATCCTGAGAGCAGTGTCGATCGAATACCGAGGCAAGTTGACCGGCCCGAGGTGGGAGCCCCGGTGGAACGCGATCATGTCCGTGGCGTCGTTCTTCATCGCGTTCCTCATCGGAGCCGCCCTCGCCATCACGACGACCGGGCTTCCGCTGAACGACAACGCGGACCGCGTCGGTGGTCCCTTCGCGTGGCTGACCGTGCCGGCCGTGATCGGCGGTTTGGGAATGGTCGGCTTCAGCCTGGTCCATGGGCTGGCCTTCCTGGCGCTCAAGACAGACGGCGAGGTGCGTCACCGGGCGCGAACAATGATGGTCCGGATCCTCCCCGTGGCCCTGCTGCCGATGGTTGCGTGGGCCGTGTGGCTCCAAGTGATCGGTGCGACTCCGCTGTCGTTGATCCTACTGGTCGTCGCGGCGGTGGCGGCCCTCGCGTCCTGGATATTCGCGACCAGGGGACGGGAAGGTATCGCCTTCACGGCAATCGCGGGATTCGCGGTCTTCGGGGCACTGTCGATCTTCATGGCCGCCTACCCGAATGTCTTGCCGAGCACCATGGCGGACGGGACCACGTTGACCGTCGCGAATGCTTCGTCCTCGCCGTACACGCTGAAGATCATGACCATTGTGGCCGCCATAGGGCTCCCCGTGCTGTTTCTCTATCAGGGGTGGACCTACTGGGTGTTCCGCAAGCGGCTCTCGGCGGAGCACATTCCGGAGGCGCACCGAGTCACGGAACTCTCCGAGCGCCCCAACGCGGGCTGACCGATCGTTGTGAGCGTCGCCGACAACGACCAACAGGACCGGCGGCGGGCGAACCGACGTCCGCCGCTGGGCCCGCATGCACGACGGGTCCTCCCGGTTCTGGGCGTCCTCAGCGCGCTGAGAGCCCTCGGACTCGTTGGGTTCTCCGCGGCCGTGGGGTCGTTGGTGACCGCTCTCGCGCAGGCGGCCTTCGCCGCGGCCTCCCACGGGGTTGGCGGGACGGCTTCCACCGGCTGGACCGAATTCATCGGGTCCCACTCCGCCGGGGCCGACGGTATCCTCCCTCACTGGCTCGTCGGGGCCGATCCCGGCGTCTGGTCCTGGGGCGCCGTGGTTCTAGGCGTGGCGAGCCTGGCACTCCGGGCGCTGGCGGACTGGGGGCTCTCGGTTGCCGCGCAGCGCGCAGCGACCGAAACGAAGTCCACGATCCGCCAGGGCGTGCTGCGACGAGTACTCTCGGCACCGCGTTCCCAGACCACCGGCGGAACGGCCGCGTCCGACGGTGCCGTGGCGGTCCTGGTCTCCCGCGGACTGGACGCCCTGGACGACTATTACGTCAAAACGATCACGGCACTGGTCTCCACGGGAGTCATCCCGGCGATCCTGCTGGTGGTGGTGCTGTTGGCGGATCCCATCAGCGCCTTGGTGCTGGTGCTGACCCTGCCGCTTGTTCCCGTTTTCATGGTCCTCATCGGCAAGACGACCCAGAACGACACGCGCGAGGCCCAGTCCCAACTGCTGAGGCTGTCCCAGCACATCGTCGAGCTCTCTCGCGGCCTGCCGGTCCTGGTCGGTTTGAAGAGGGAGAAGGCGCAGTCCCGGGCCCTGAACGACTTGGGGGAGTCGTACCGGAAGCGAACCATGACGACCCTGCGTTCGGCGTTCCAGTCCTCTCTCGCCCTCGAGCTGATTACCACGATCTCGGTGGCTCTCGTGGCCGTGTTCATCGGGTTGAGGCTCGTCTCGGGCCAGATCGGTCTCGACACCGCGTTGCTGGTTCTGCTGCTGGCCCCGGAATGCTTCCAGCCCCTGCGGGATGTCGGGACGGCGTTCCACCAATCCCAGGACGGCGTGGATGCGCTGCGCCGCTCGGAAGAGATCCTCGAGGAACCCACCGGTACATCGGTGATTTCGCTCTCTTCGGACCCCGAGATCTCGGTATCGGGGCTCACGGTCGAGTACGCCGGCCGAGGACGAGCCCTCGACGATCTTTCCTTCGTCCTGGAGCCGGGGACCACAACCCTCCTCACTGGGCCCTCCGGATGTGGGAAGACCACCTTGCTCAAGACCATGGCCGATATGGTGCGCGACGGGAACGACGTCGGGGCCGGCGACGGGACTACCGTTGCCGGCTCGGTCTCCGTACCCGATTCGGTCGCCTGGATCGGCCAGTCGCCCGGTTTTATTGCGGCGACTGTCGTGGAGGAGGTGGGCCTTTACGCGAATCCGGAGAACGCTTCCACGTGGCTGCGCGACGTGATGGGACACGACGGGGAATCCCAGGAGGAGGCGTCTCGGATTCGGGAACTGTGGAATCCGGTGATCGAGGCCTCGCTCAAGTCGGTCGGCCTGGAAGACCTCGGTTCCGTGGCGCCCGCGGCGTTGTCCGCGGGCCAGGCGCGTCGTCTCGCGATTGCCCGCGTTCTCGCCGCGGTGCGCCCCACCACAGGAGAACTGCGAGGTCGTTCTTCGGGGCCGAGCCAGTGGCTGGTGCTCGTCGACGAGCCGACGGCGCATCTTGACCGCCGAGCCGCGGGCATGGTCAGCGACGCACTTCGGGAGCTGACCGAATCGGGGGCGACGATTCTGTGGGTCACACACGATCCGGCTGCCGCCCCGACCTCCGCGGGACGCATCGAACTCGACTCAACGGGCCGCCTCGTCCGGCACCTTCCGGCCACCCGGTGTGAGCCGTTCACGAGCACTCCGGAGAAGGGAAACAAGACTGCAACGGACGTTGCGGGATTCCAGTGCGGTCACCGTGAGCGACGTGCCACCCCGCAGCACGACTCGCGGAGTGCAGGCGGAGGGAGCAACCGTTCCGAGAAGCCCGGTGTCCGGGAGACACTGCGAACCCTGTTCCGGGTTTCGGGCCTCCGGGCGTCCCAAGTGTGCGGGTCCGTCCTCCTGTCCTTCCTCACAGTCGCATTTGGCGCGTCCCTGACGGCGCTGTCCGGCTGGCTCATCGTCAGGGCCTCACAGCAACCCGGAATGATGTACCTGATGGTCGCGATCGTCGGGGTGAGGTTCTTCGGCCTGGGGCGGGCGGTCTTCCGCTATCTCGAACGTCTCCTCACCCACGATGTCGTCCTCAAGGCGGCCAACAGACTTCGGTCGAACGCGTGGGAGTCCATGGGGGAGACCGCGCTGAGTCTCAGATCATTGCTGCGGGGTGGAACCTTCTTGGACAGACTCGTCGGGGACGTGGACGAAGTCCGGGATTCGCTTCCCCGCGTTCTCCTCCCGATGGCGACCAACATTCCCACCATGATCGCGGCCATCATCGCCACGTACCTGACCGTGCCACCCGCAACATGGGTGGTCGCCGCGGCGGCACTCGTCACGAGCCTGCTGGCACCGTGGCTGGTACTGATCGCGGACCAACGGGCCGAAACGGTGAGTCGCGATGCCGTCCAACGAACCCTGAGGGGCGCGCTGGGTGTGATGGAAAGCGCCGAAGACCTGAAGGGCAACCGTCTCAGCGACGCCGTCCTGGGGGTGCTTGCCGGCCAGGATCGCCTCGCCCTCGCGGCCGCCCGGCGCTCCGCGACCGCGTCGGGGCTGGGTAATGCGCTGTCCTTGGCGACCTGGTGGGCGGCGGCATTGGCCATTGCGGTCATTGCCTGGGATCCGGTGTCGACGGGCGGCATTGCGGCACCTGTTGCCGCGATACCCGTTCTCCTGTGCACAGCCCTCGTGGAACCCTCCTCCCAGACCATTGATTCTGTGCGTGCCTGGCCCGCATTCGCCCGGCTGGTCGCCAAGATCAGCCCCGCCTCGGAAGCCCTCGAGTCGCACGCGCACCCCGTAGGAATTCCCGAGCGGAAAGAAGAACGGGAACCAACGGAGCCTTCGGACGCCCAGGAGTTGCACCTTGCCGATGTTTCGGCCCGCTGGCCCGGCATGGAGGAACCTGCGATTCGGGGCGTGACCGGCCGGGTCGGACGCGGCCAGGCGCTCGGGATCACCGGACCGTCCGGGGCGGGCAAGACGACCACGCTCGCTGTCCTCCTGGGGTTTCTGCGCCCGGAGCGAGGCGCAATCCGCGTCGACGGCAACACCATGGCCCCCGAGCAACTGCGCGGCGCCTCCGCCTGGTGCCCGCAGGATGCCTACATCTTCGATTCAACGGTGCGCGGAAACCTGCTGCTGGCCAGACCGAGAGAATCGGCTCCGTCGGACCAGGAACTCGACACCATGGTGCGCCGGGTCGGTCTGGGAAGCCTCCTGGACACCATGGAGCACGGTTTGGACACCCGGGTCGGTGCAGGCGGATCGCGATTGTCCGGAGGGCAGCGTCAACGGCTCGCGATGGCTCGAGCGCTTTTGACCAATGCGCCTTTCCTCCTGGTCGACGAACCGACGGCACATCTTGACGAGCCTTCGGCCGCGGCCCTGGTGGAGGAGCTCGACAGGGCAACCCGAGGCTCCTCCGATCAAGCGGGTCCGGGTACTATAGTCATTTCACATCGCCCCACCGATCTCGGCCACTGCCGGTCCGTCGTCACTCTGGGACATGGTGCAGGCCGGTAGTTGGGTCGCGTGCGGCAGGGCCTAACCCCGAGCGCGCCTGCGGGCGTTCAAGGAGCATCACAGCACATGCGCCGCACACTGAAGGTCCTCTCGATCGTTGCCCTGATCCCCGCCTTCTACCTGCTGTTCGTGTTGCTGACCCCGTGGCTCCAGCGTCAGGGAACGGGTCTTGCCGCCCCATGGACCACGAGCCTCATCGTGGGGCAGGTCCTTGCATTTCCGCAGATCATCGGCGGAATCATGGCGATATTTTTCCCCGTCTGGATCATCGCCGGGTGGCTCGTGCGACGCGTATCCGGACGGCGTGGGCGCCCCAACGGGACACCTCTGGTGGGCTTCATCGTCTCTGCGATGTGCCTGGTTCTGGCTCTCAACCCCGCCTCGGCTCCCCAGGAAGGGCCGACCGAGGGCCAGACGATGTCCGTGGTCAGCTGGAATGTCCACGACGAACTCACCCGAGCTGACCTCGACCGTGTGGTCCGAGGCAACCCTGAAGTCGTCGTGCTCCCCGAGGCCAGCACCGGTCCGCTCCAGAAGTACCTCTCCGAGCTGGGCAAGGACTCGGACTACCAGGTCTTCGCTACGAGCACCGGCTCCGGCCTCTCACCGACCAGCGTGCTGATTTCCAAGAGTCTCGGTACGTACCAGGTCGCCGAGGGCGAGGAACCAACAGTGGGGACTCTCGCCCTCCGCCCAGCCGATCCCGCGTCATCGAATCCCGTGATTCTGGGCGTCCACACGGCGAGTCCGGTTCCGCGATGGATGGACCAGTGGGACAGCGATGTCGGGTCGGTCCTGGACGACGTGTGCACCCCGCGCAACGAGGGTTCGCCGCGCCCGGTCATCGCTGCGGGCGACTACAACGCCAACCCGTGGCACGGACACATGGCCACGATTCCGGGGCGTGACGGGTGCACGGATGCGCTCCCCGCATCAGGCGTCTCCCGGGGTACGTGGCCCAGCTCCTTGGCCGCGTGGACCAGAACCCAGATCGATCACGTCGTCGTCAACGGCGACATGCGGGTCAACGACGCCGACGTGATGCCCATCGAAGGACCCTCAGATCACGTTCCGGTCCGGGCGACCCTCCGATTCTGAGGAAGGACCAGAACCCAGAGCGCGCCCTCAGGCATCGACGGTGTCGTCGGCATCGTCCCGGACCGATCCGTCCTCAGCACCGGATCCGAGCGCAGGTCCGATCGCGTCGATCGATTGGGACAACGGCACGCCGGAACCGTCCCGGGCGCCGAACTCGGTCGGGAGGGACCGGGCAACGCCCGCGGCCGAGACAGCCTTCGCCGGGCCCCTGCCCGCCCACGCGAGCTTCAGCCCGGATTCGCCCTTCAGGAAACGATGCGCCCGGACGCCGCCCGTCGCACGGCCCTTGGCCGGGTACTCCCCGAATTCGGTGATCTTGGCCGATCCCGCTTCCGTGCCCGGCAATGATTCTTCGGCTTCGGAGACCGTCACGACCACGGCCGACTCGGTGGGAGACAACGCGCCGAAGTAGATGACCCTGTCGCTTTCGGCGACCTTGATGCCCGCCACGCCACCGGCGCTCTTGCCTTGCGGACGCACCTTGGCGGCGTCGAAGGTCAGCAGCTTGGCCTCCCGGGTGATGAACACCAGGTTGTCGTCATTCGATGCGTGGCAGGCGCCCACCACCTCGTCTCCGGCCTTGAGGGAGATGATTGGCCAGTCGTCCCTGTTCAACGGGTAGTCCGGGTTGACCCGCTTGACCACGCCATGGGCCGTGCCCAGGGCGATGACCTGATTCAGGGGAACCAACGCAATCAGCGACTCATTCTTTTCCAGCGTCAGGAATTCCTTGACCTTGACCCCGGTTCCAAGGTTCGGTGCGCTGCCGGACAACTCCATCTGAGGAATGTCCATCACATTGATCCGCACCATGCGCCCGGACGAGACAACCGCACCGATTTCCCCGCGCGCCGTAGCCGGAACCAGCGAGCGCAGCGCATCGTGCTTGATCCTCTTCCCCGGATCCTCGAAGGACTCCCGGCCGCGTGGGCTCCCAGGGGTGCGGCCGAGTTGACCCGAGGTCGACAGGGCGATCCAACACGGGTCGTCCGCGATTTCCAGAGCCAGACCCAGTCCCTTCTTCGCGGAGGCCGCGCCGCTGTCCGTGGCGGCCGAGGCGAGCGCGGCCAGATCGTCCGAATCGGCGAGCTCGGTCCGGCGGTCGGTCCCGTACCGCTCGGCGACCTCGCTCAGCTCGTCCGAGACGACGCCGCGCAACTTCTGGTCCGAGGCCAGGATCGACTCGAGCTCGGCGATGGTGGCTCGAAGCTCGTCCCTCTCGGCCTCCAGTTCGATGCGGGAGAACTTGGTCAGCTGTCGCAGACGCAGTTCCAGGATGTGGTTCGCCTGGGCTTCACTCAGGTCGAAGACCATCATGAGTCGTTCCCG
This sequence comes from Rothia sp. HC945, assembly GCF_051370785.1. Classification (NCBI taxonomy): domain Bacteria; kingdom Bacillati; phylum Actinomycetota; class Actinomycetes; order Micrococcales; family Micrococcaceae; genus Rothia; species Rothia sp. HC945. The sequence continues at coordinate 145,647 of NZ_JBFCSN010000001.1, forward strand.
GGCCTGGGCCGTCTGGTCGGAGGAGCGAATGATCTCGATGACTTCGTCGATATCGAGGATGGCAACGAGCAGGCCCTCGACCAGGTGCAACCTGTCCTTGGACTTGCCGAGTCGGTAGGTGGTGCGTCGGCGAACGACGTCGATGCGGTGCTCCACGTAGACCCTGAGCAAATCCAGAAGCCCCAAGGTCCGTGGCTGCCCGTCCACGAGGGCGACATTGTTGATACCGAAGGAATCCTCGAGTGGGGTGTGCTTGAACAAGGATTGCATGACGGCGTGCGGGTTGAACCCGTTCTTGAGTTCGACCACGAGCCGCGTGCCATTCTTGCGGTCGGTCAGATCGACGACGTCGGAGATTCCGGACAGCTTCTTCGACTGGACGCCGTCCTTGATCTTCTCGATGACTTTTTCGGTCCCCACCAGGTACGGCAATTCGGTGATGACCAGCCCCTGCTTGCGCGCGGTGACCTGTTCGACCGTGATCTTGGCACGGGACTTGAAGGACCCGCGGCCGGACGCGTAGGCGTCCCTGATGCCTGTCAGGCCGACGATCTTTCCTCCGGTCGGCAGGTCCGGCCCAGGAATGAACCGCATGATGTCTTCGAGACTGGCGTCCGGGTTGTCGATCATGTGCCGCGCGCCGGCGATGACCTCGCGGAGGTTGTGGGGAGCCATGTTCGTGGCCATGCCGACGGCGATGCCGGAGGAACCGTTGACCAGAAGGTTGGGGAATGCGGCCGGGAGGACCCCGGGCTGCGTGAACTGGTTGTCGTAGTTCGGGACGAAATCGACGACGTCCTCGTCCAGGTCACCGGTCAGCGCGAGGGCCGCGGGAGCCATGCGGGCTTCGGTGTACCGCGCCGCTGCGGGGCCGTCGTCGACCGAGCCGAAGTTGCCGTGTCCGTCCACGAGCGGCAGCCGCATCGCGAAATGCTGGGCGAGTCGGACCATCGCGTCGTAGATCGCCCCGTCCCCATGGGGGTGGAGCTTGCCCATGACCTCACCGACCACGCGTGCCGACTTCACATGCCCTCGGTCTGGTCGCAGGCCCATCTGCGTCATCATGTAGAGGATTCGTCTCTGGACCGGCTTGAGGCCGTCCCGCGCATCCGGAAGTGCCCGCGAATAGATCACCGAGTACGAGTACTCGAGGAAGCTCGTCTCCATTTCGGAGGACACATCGATATCGACGATGTTCTCGACGATGTCGATCGGGAAATCCTCGGGAGTGTGCGACGACTTGCGGCGGGGGGCCATCTGTGAATCCTCACGGTCTGACGGTTCTGGGCCTCACCAGTGTAGAACAATAGGAACCTGTGACTTGCGATACTAGACTGGGAGCATGCCCGAAGAGAATGCGTATCCCTCCCACTGGGAAGCCGATGTCGTGTTGCGCGATGGCGCGACCGCTCACTTGCGACCCGTGCTTCCGAGCGACCAGGACGCACTGGCCGCGATGTACTCCAGGCAGTCCGAACGCACCATCTACTTGCGGTTTTTCACCTACAAGTCCTCACTGAGCGCGAAGGAGCTCGCGCGCTTCACCACGGTCGACCACAACGATCGCGTCGCCTTCGTGCTCATGCTCGGCGCGGAAATGATCGGTATTGGACGCTTCGACAGGACCAATGACCCCCATGAGGCGGAGGTCGCATTCTTCATTTCCGACGCCCACCACGGTCGGGGTATCGGTTCCATCTTGCTCGAACACCTCGCCGCGGCCGGACTCGAGCGTGGCATCACCAAATTCTCCGCCGAAGTCCTTCCGGAGAACCGGAAGATGCTCAATGTCTTTTCGGAAGCGGGCTTCGAGGTTGCGCGTGTCTTCGACGACGGCGTCGTCATGGTCAATTTCGACATCGACCCCACGGAAAAGTCGCGCGAAGTCATGGCCTCCCGAGAGCACCGTGCCGAGGCGAAATCAGTCTCCGCGCTGATCGCACCGAGGTCGATCGCGGTGATCGGTGCCTCCCGGGATTGGAGTCAGGTCGGCCACGAGATCCTGGTCAATGTTGTCGAGGGCGGTTTCGCGGGACCCATTTACGGGATCAACCCGGAAGCCTTCGAACTTGCGGGCATGAAAGCGTACCCGAGCATCGATCAGGTTCCGGAGCCCGTGGACCTCGCGATCATCACGGTCCCTATTTCCGAAGTAGCGGGCGTGGTCGAGGAATGCGGGCGCGCGGGGGTGCGCGGTGTCTGCATCGTCACGGGAGGGTATGCCGACGACGGCGCCCGGGGCCGCACCCGGCAGCAATCCCTGGTCCGTACCGCGCGCAGCTACGGTATGCGAGTCATCGGTCCCGCGTCCTTGGGTCTGATCAACACCGACCAGGCCGTCGCGCTGAATGCGTCGTTGAGCCCTTCGCCCCCGACACCGGGAGGGCTGGGGCTCTTCAGCCAGTCCGCAGCCATCGGGGTATTGCTGTACACCTCGGCCCGCCGGCGGGACCTGGGATTCTCCACGATTCTCTCCGGCGGGAACCGTGCGGACGTTTCCGGGAACGACATGATGCAGTACTGGGAGGATGACGGCCGGACCACCGCGTGCTGCATGTACCTCGAGTCGATCGGGAACCCGCGCAAATTCTCGCGCATCGCCCGGCGCCTGGCCAGGACCAAGCCGGTCATTGTGGCCAAATCGGATGTCACCGGGGTTCAGTTGCCGCCCGGGCACACGGGGCGCACCAGCTCGGCCCCGCCGGAGGCCCTCAACGCGATGTTCCGCCAGTCCGGTGTGATTCGGGCCGAGACCTCGGAGCACCTGATGGACATCGCACAGCTCGTGGTCTCCCAACCCCTGCCACGGGGCAGGAGGGTCGCCGTCTTCTCGAACGCCTTCGCCCTGGGCAGAGTCATTGCGGACGCGTGCACGAGCTACGGCGTCGAGGCAACGCACACCGACCACGTCTTGGACACGGCGAGCCCGGACATCGACATCCTCGACATGATTCGGGATTCCGTTCTGACCGCGTTGCGCTCCTCCGACGTCGATGCCGCAGTGGCCTCCTTCCTGCCGTCTCCTTTTGTGGGACAGGACGAAATCACCGAGGTTCTTGCCGATTGCGGCGTCGAGACCGGCAAGCCCGTTCTCGCTGCCTACACCGGCGTCGTCGAGCCCACGGACTATCAGCGCGGGATCTATCCCTGCCCGCGGACGTGGACGGGAGCGGACGGGGAAGAGACCCGGACCTATCCGGGCGTTCCCTGCTATGAGAGCCCGGGCGCGGCCATCGGGGCGTTGGCCGCGGTCATGGACTACATGGCATGGAGGGCACAGGAAGACGTCTTCGTTGCCGAGATCGAGGGCACGAACGCGAAGGAAGTCGAACGGCAGATCCAGCGGCTCGGCCCGCGGATTCCCGGTGAGGGGCTTCTGAAGCTCTCCGCGCCCGATGCCACGGAGATGCTCTCCGCATACGGTATCTCCGTCCTGGAATCCGTCCCTTTCGAAACCAAGGAGCAAGCGGTGGAAGCCGCCGACAGGTTGGGGTACCCGGTGGCCCTCAAAGCGATCGACCCCACCATGCGGCATCGCCTCGATCTTGGGGGAGTGAGACTCGGCATCGAGGACCAAGAATCCCTCGTCAGAGACATCGACCTGATGCACCGGACGCTGGCCACCTACGGCAATTTCGATCTCGAGGTCCAGAGCATGGCCCCCACCGGTCAGAACTGCGTGATCCGGGCCATGGAAGATCCTCTGCTCGGACCGGTTCTTTCCTTCGGAATCGCAGGAGACACCGTCAACCTGCTGGACGACTGGGCGCACCGCGTGCCGCCGCTGACTCAGCGCGACGTCGAGAAGCTGGTCAGGTCCCCCAAGGCGGCACGGAAGCTCTTCGGGTACGACGGTCTTCCACCGGTCGCCGTGGAACTTCTCGAGGACCTGATCCGGCGCGTGGCGGAGCTCAAGGACCGGCACCCCGAGATCGCCCTCCTGGAACTGAATCCCGTGATGATTTCGGAGGATGCCCTGACCGTCCTGGACTGCACGGTCGAACTGGGGAATCCGGAGCAGCGGACGGACAGCGCGCGCAGGACCATGTCGCGGTCGTGACGACCTCGGTCTGACGGCGCCCGAGTGGGGTCGTAGAATGGGGCGGAAGCGCCCCTGTCCGAGGGCGAAGAATTCCCCGGCCAGGGGAGAGGCGGCCCCGCGTCGTCGTCGAACATCGAGAGCGAGTGCATGGCTGAGTCAGGAAATATGGGCAAGTATCTGGACCGCGACATCGTCAATGCGGGGTTCTACCCCCAATTGGTCAGTGACGTGGTGCGGGATGCCCTGGACGGGCAGATCCCGTCCTCGCACCTGGTCCACTTGGAGACGCACTTCGACCAGACCGAGGTCCACCGCCACGTGACCGTGCTGGCCCTCGCCGGCGAAATCGTCCAGATCACCCACGTGGACGACCAGTCCCTGGACGAGGACGGAAACCAGGTCGTGGCTCACGTCTCGACCGAAACGGTCCCGGTCCGCAACCTGACCTCGGTGACGCTGTCCTACGCTTATCGCCAGCCGCAGAACTACACGCCTGATTCCCTGGCCGCGGAGGTGACGCTGATGATGTCCTGGACGGGCAGCCATCGGCTGGACCTCCAGCCCGCGGGCTGCTCCGATCCCCAGTGCGAGGCCGACCACGGATACACGGGAGTCGCCGCACGGGAAGACGTCGTCCTCCGGATCTCTGCGGAGGCTGATGGCCAACAGGCCGTGCAGGACGCCAAAGAATTCGCTCGAGCCCTCCGTCGGGCCAATACCGCCCTCTCGGGGACCTCGCACTCCTGATGCCGATGCAACACCCGAGCTCGGAACCCACGGCACACGACCTGACCGGCCGGTCATTCCCGACTCCGCCGCGGTACGGCCTGAACTCGATCGGGGACGTGCTGTCCTCGGCCGCGTCGATGTACCGGCCAGTCGCTGATTCTTCCCGACGGGCGGAGTTCCCCGATGCTCTCGGACTGGGCGCCGGGTTGGCGGACCGGGGCCGCAAGGGTCCTTTCCGGAACGTGTGCGTTGTCCTCGTCGACGGCCTGGGGAGCGCGCTCCTGTCGCGCAACGCCGGGCATGCCCCGAACCTCCGGAAGTCCCTGGACCTCGGTGATCTGGACGCTGCCCTGCCCTCGACCACGGCGGCCTCCTTGGCCGTGCTGGGCACCGGGTTGCCTCCTGGCCGGACCGGAATGGTCGGGTACGACGTCGTCGACCCCGATCGCGACGTCGTGGTCAATCAACTGTCGGGATGGGATCCCGCGGTCGACCCTCGGCAATGGCAACCCCACGCCACGGTCTTCGAACGGCTGGAAGGCATGGGAGATGTGGTGACCGTGTCGATGCCCGCGTACGAAGGCAGCGCCCTGACCCAGGCAGCTTTGCGCGGAGGTCGATTCGTCGGCGCAGGATCGACTCTGGCGCGTATCAGCCAGGCGTCCGAGATCTTGGGCCATCGCTCGCCGACCTTCATGTACCTGTACTGGGGAGAGCTGGATCAGACGGGGCACAAACACGGGTGCACGTCGGAGCGCTGGCTCGAGTCCCTCGAGGAGCTCGACCACGGCCTCAAGCGGCTCACCTCCCGTCTCGGTCCGGAAACCCTGGTGTTGCTCACCGCGGACCACGGCATGGTCGACATACCCGCCGAGGACCGGGTGGACTACTCACAATTCCCGGACCTCATCGACGGGGTCAGGCTCACCGCGGGGGAGCCCAGGATGGTGCAGTTGCATCTCGAGGACCCCGGAGACTCCGACGTCCGAGCGAGACTCTCAGCCGCCTGGGCGAATCGCTTCGGTGACCGCGCGTGGGTTCTGGACAGAGACCACCTGATCTCGGCGGGGTACTTCGGTAAGCACGTCCGTCCTGAAGTGCGCGACCGGATCGGGGATCTCATCATTGCCGCCCACGGCTCGCTGGCCCTCTTCGACCTGCGTCGCACCAACCCGGGGGCACTGTCCATGGTCGGGCAACACGGCTCATGGACGGACGACGAAAGATTTGTGCCCCTGAGGGCGTGGGCGGGGACCTGATTCCCGCGGAGACGGGCTCCTACCGGGCCCGTCGGTTCACCGGTTCGGCGCAGATGCCCCGCCATTGCCCTGACCGTTACCGGAACCACCGCCGGGCTGGCCAGGATTCGAAGGCTGAGGCGGCTGCGTGGGGGCCTGGGTCGGTTCTTGAGTGGGTGGCTGCGTGGGGGCCTGGGTCGGTTCCTGCGTGGGCTCCTGAGTAGGTTCTTGCGTCGGTTCCTGCGTGGGTTCCTGGGTCGGTTCCTGCGTGGGCTGTTGCGTCGGCTCCTGGGTCGGAGCCGGCGGCGCTTGCGTCGGAGCAACCGTCGGTGGTTCCTGGGGCACCTGACCGTACGGATCGGTCGGTTCCGGCTGCTGCTCGATCACGGTGGGTGTCGGAGCCGGGGCGGGACTCGACCACGCAGGCTTTGACGAGGAGCTCGAGGGAGTCGAGGACGTCGACGTGGGCGACGCGGTCGTGGCGGTCCCCTTGGGGTTGTCGCCACCGGAGTTGAGCACGGCGATCGTGGCCCCGCCGCCGATCACGGCGATGCCCAGGACGGCCGCCCCGGCCCACAGCAGAGGACCCTTCCGCGAAGGTTGGTCGTCCTCCGGGCCGGGAGCATCGGGGGTCGCGGCCGACGCGCCGGCTCCACCGGCACCTGCCGCGGCGGTTGCCCCGATGGAATCATCGCCCTCAGATGTCTCGTGGTGGATCCAACCGGTGGGCTCACCGGGACTGACCGGGACGATGGGACCCGTGGGGGTAGCATCCGTCGGTTCGTTCCCCTCCGTGTGCCCGCCCGACGACGCAGCACTCGCGGCGCCGGCACCGGCGGCACCGCTGGCACCGGCCGCTGCCGCTCCGGCCCCGGCACCCGGGGCTGCGCTGGAACCGACCGAGCTCGCGCCGCCGTCGGAGGCGGCAGCATCCTGTGAGGAGCGTCGAGGGGCTTGGCCCTCGGTCAGGGCAGCCAGTCTGCGACGTCGCTGCTCCTCGGCGGTCGCGGCCTCGCGCCGGCGTTCCTGTTCGATCCGTTCCTGTCGCCGACGCTCGCGCTTGGACTGGGGCAACGCGGCATCGGAGAAGAGCTCGTCATTGAGGCTCTGCATGGGTTCGGTCTCGAGGGCATTGTGAGCCTGGGTCTGACCGACGTACTCGTACCCCGGGGCCAGCTCCTGGGTTGCCCCCGTGGCCGGCGTATTCGAGGATTCGTCCGAAGGAGACGCGGTGACGCGTGATTCGGAAGACGACGTCTCGGCCGACTCCGTCGAAGCCGCGTCGCGTTCAGGGTCGTTGCCGGACGCATCGGACGGGGGATTCGAATGATCGGTGCCCTTGGCCGCCTGATCTTTCGATCCCTGTACATTCTGGGGGAGCGATGAGTCTGTGCCGCTCCCCGGACGTGCCTTGCGGCGCTTCTTCCCCATGAAAACCTTTGTGCGTTGCGTGCCGTAACAAGTCCATGACTACCTGTAACACACAAAATACCGTGCGCCGGTCGCTATGGCGAGCCCGGTGACGTTTTCTGCGTCATCAGTCCTTGGGGCGCTGTTGCCCGAAGAGAATGTCGTCCCAGCTCGGCACCGAGGGGCGGCCGGAGCGCGACTTGCCCGAACGCTGCCCCTCGGCCCCTGGCCCGTCGGCTCCCTGCCCGTCGGAACCGCCAGATTGCTCGGAGCCCGCACCTTCGTCGGTCAAAGTGCCCTGCCCCGGAAGTTCCTGGGTCAGTCCCGAGACTCGACGGTCGCTGGCTGGGTCGCTGCCGGCGGGGGTTCCTCGGCGCGATTCGAGCTCGTCCAGGAGAGTCTCGGTGGGGCTCGGTTCGTCCGCGCCCACGGCCCGCAGGTGATTGCGCGGTCCCTGGGCTTCGTCGTGCTCATCGGACGAGGAATCCTCGTCGGCCGAACCTGCGTCGGAGGCGTCGTCATCGCCCTCCGTCAAGGAGCGAGGCGCGGCGTCGGCCGATTCGAGGGTGTCCTCGGCGGCAGGTGACCCGATGGTCTCTTGGTCGCGGCCCTGGTCCGGCTCGGTCTCGACTGCGGGTTCGTCGAGCTCTTCGAGGGCCTCGTCCTCTGCGGCACCGTGAGGGCGCCCCATCAGGAACTCGGCCACGGCGTTGCCGGCGACGACCGTCTGATTCGCGGGGTTGTACACAAAGCGCGCGGGAAAATCTGCTCCGGAGGGAATCTGGGAGAGCGCGGTCTGGGAGTAATCGACCGAAACAGTCACATTCCACTGGCCGTCTTCGCGCTGCCATGCATTCCACTGGGCATCGCCTTCCGCGAAGTTCCAGTCCTCACGCACACCGACGACTTGGTCATTGAGTGATTTTCGGCCCCTGGAGGCCGGGTCGAGGGGACGGACGACGACGTTGCGTGCGGCGGTCACGATATGGGCGCGTTCGGCCAGGATCGGCCACTCGTAGCGGCGCACACGCTCGGGCTTCCACCCTGACTCTGCGACGATCTCATCGACGCTCGCGCCCTGCCTGAAGCGGGTCTGTATATCGCGGGGGCCGTAGTCGCCCCGGCCGCTGAGTCCGCGAGGGGTCTGTGCTCTCTTGGCCTTGACCACCGCATTGCGCAGACTGTTGTCGATGACGACACGGTATCGGTGCTCACCGTCCGGAGACTCGAGAACGAGGTGCTCGCCGTCGTCTTGGACTCCCACGAAAGTCAGCCGATCCATCAGTTCTCCTTAGTGATACCGCTCCGACGCGTGCACGACCAGGCCATTCGCGCCCATTGCTCCTGACAGAATACCGCCTCGCGGTCGTGTGGCCAGACACCCCGCGACCCGAAGAATCCGCTCACAGTAAAATCGGCTGGACATCCCGGGGCCCGATAGTGAACAATCATCGCGATACCGGCACGCATCGAGTTCTGTTTATGTCTCATGAGCTGGCCAACAGGTGCCCACACCGGTACAAGAACCACACGATGATCGGCACGGCCATGTGGGCGTGCTGAGAGCTACCGACGAAAGCGTGACAGGAACATGGCTACCGATTACGACGCCCCGCGCAAGCAAGACGAAGAAAGCAGCTCGGACTCCATCGAGGAGCTGAAGTCGCACCGAAGCGACCAGCAGTCCAACGTTGTGGACGAGGACGAGAACGCTGCCGCTGAGAGCTTCGAGCTTCCGGGAGCGGACCTCTCGCACGAAGAACTCTCCGTGGTCGTTCTTCCGGCCCAACAGGACGAGTTCACCTGCGCATCCTGCTTCCTTGTGCGGCACCGTTCGCAGATTGCCCGCGAAGAAGGCGGCCTCTACTACTGCATCGAGTGCGAGGCGTAGATCACGGCTAATGGCGCGGAGCGCGTGACAAGGTGAAAAGGGGAGGAACGCGAGGTTCCTCCCCTTTGTGTATCCGCTACCGGCTCTCGTCCTCGTCGGGGTCGACGACGCTCTGGTCCACCTCAGGCGTCCGCACCGCCTGGTGTTCCGGGTCCGACCCCAGAACGAGGGCCAATTCCTCCGGACGTCGAGAGTTCGTGAGCCAGTACGGCGTCGGGTCTGCCGGGTCAACCAGGTGAATCCTGGCCACAGGGGATACCCACGGACGGAAATTCATGTAGGCCCGACCATCGGCCCCGGGTCCGCACGCGATGCGGGCGTTCTCGCCACGGAACACCTCAACGGTGCCCACGTAATCGCGTTCGATGTGCGCCCGACCGACCTGAAGGGAATCCTCGGTGACCTCGAGGACCGGCGAGGACGAATAGAGAATCAGTCCGAGGGTAGCCGCCAGGACGATGGCCACCAGGATCGATACAGGCACATTGATCGGCGCGCCGACGGCGAAACACGCGAAGCCGAAGACGACCACGCAGATCCACACACCGATCGACGGGTAGAGCTTTTCGTGGAATTCGACGGCGGGAGGAGCTCCGAAGCCGGCGGGATCGTCGGAATTCGGGGAGACGGAGTCAGACATGTCCACCAGAATACGCGTCGGAGCTGGGCCCCGGTACTCGAGAGTGGGCGAGGACTCAGCCAGTGCCGGGCCGCAGCCGTTACAGTGGCCTAGGGCGAACCGGTCCCACCGGTACGGACGTGCGTCCGGTACGGGCGACCGCCGTACGCCGAACAACTGCCACCGACCCAGGAATGACGAGCATGCTGCCGACCGTTGACGTCAAGATCACGCTGCTGGACCCGGAGTTGCCGGCTCCCTCGTATGCCCAGGACGGCGACGCCGGAGCCGACCTGAGGTCTCGGGAGGATCTGACCTTGCGGCCCGGCGAGAGAGCCCTGGTGCGAACCGGGGTGGCCATAGCTCTGCCCGACGGATACGTGGGATTGGTTCACCCGCGATCCGGGCTTGCCGCGAAGTCAGGCATTACGATCGTGAACGCCCCTGGCACCGTCGATTCGGGGTACCGCGGCGAACTGATGGTGACTTTGCTCAACACGGACCAGAATGAGCCCTATGACATTCATCGCGGCGACCGGATCGCGCAGCTCGTGATCCAGAAGTACGAGCATGCGGCCTTCGAGGTCGTGGAAGAGTTGCCGAGCTCCGAACGGGGAACCGCGGGGTTCGGCTCGACAGGAAGCCTCTAGAAAGGACAATCGTGCTGGGATTCGGAAAGAAGAAACAGAACACCGAAGCCACCGAGGACAAGGACAACCCGTCCGAGGACGTCGGTGGGTCCACGACCGAGCAGGCGCCCGCGCCGGCCGTCGAGGACGAGAAGCGCCCCGACCGTGACTTGATCAATGCCAAGGCCGACAAGGACATCGATCGGGCGGAGGCCGCTGCTGCGGCGGCCGAAGTGGACAACGCCGAGGACACATCACGATCGGTCACCGGTCCCTTCGACGTCTCAGAGATCGAAACCGACGAGTCCTACATCGATCTCGGCGGATTGCGCATCAAGCCGGACGAGTCCGTGAGCATGCGCATCGACGTGGATCAGAAGAACCAGTCAGTCGTTTCCGTGACGTTCCAGAAAGATGGGGCGATTCTGCAGGTCCAACCGTTCGCTGCTCCCAAGAGCCGGGGCCTCTGGTCGGAGATCCGGACCGAACTCGCGAAGTCCGTTCGCGATCAGAACGGCGTCGTCGACATTCTCGACGGCACACTCGGCCGACAGGTCATCGCGAAACTGCCTGCGTCCCTGCCCAATGGGGACCGTGGCTACCGCGTGGCCCGATTCGTGGGCGTCGACGGGCCCCGCTGGTTCCTGCGCGGAGTATTCTCCGGCGACGCAGCGGTCAAGCGCAGCGCCGCTCGAGACATGGAACGCGTCTTCCGCAGCCTGGTCGTGGTCCGTGGGAACAACCCCATGGCGCCCCGTGATCTCCTGCGGCTCCGGATTCCCGACAACGCCGTTCCGCGCGACCAGGCCGCAGAAACCCCGGAGAAACCGGGCATCGAGGTTCCGGAACGAGGCCCGGAGATCACTCAGATTGGCTGAATCGCCCTCGGTCCGCTGGCCCGCGGACCGCGACGGCCGGGAACGGGCCAGGATCCGGGTTCTCGTGGAAGGGCGCGTCGGTGAAGTTCGCATCCGGCCGCGGAACGAACTGCCCAGGTACGAGGCCGAGGTGGACATTACCGCGAGCTACCGGGCCGTCTCCTCGGACCTGCGCGGCCGATTGCCACGTGGCTCGGTGACCGCACCGACGTCGGCCATCGCGATGGACATGCCGCACCTGGAAGACGACGATGCCCCACTCGGTCCCGGGACGCACGTCCGACTCGTGTGGCACGGCCAGCGAACGGTTCCCGGGATCGGCGCGGGCACACGATTGCGGTGCTCCGGCCTGCTGGCCTCCGTATCGGGAGTGCCGGTCATCTATAATCCTCGGTACGAAATCGTGTCCCGCCATCAAGAACTGTAGAGAGCGGAGAGCATCACCACATGCAGAACAATATCGGCGAGCCTTCACGCCGACCGGAGGACTCCGAGCGACCCGGCGGCTCGCCGTCCTTCGGGCAGCAGATGGCTGCCGCGTACGGCAAATCCGGGGCCTTCCGACGGGATGAGCACGGGCAGATCGACGTCATGCACGCGATCGGTGGAATCCGCGGTCTTCTCGAGGCGGTTCTGCCCTCGATCGCCTATCTGATCAGCTTTGTGATCACGTCGTCGCTGGGCCTTTCCCTCGCGATCGCGATCGGCCTGGCCGTGGTCATATCGATCATCCGATTCATCACCGGCGGCCAGAAGATCCAGGCCTTTTCGGGGGCCGTGGGCGTGCTGATCTGTGCGTTCTTCGCACACGCCGGCGGCAAGCCGATCGATTACTACGTCGTCGGGTTCTGGACCAACGGTGCGTACGCCGTGGGTCTGGCCTTGTCGATGCTCTTCCGTTGGCCCCTGCTCGGCGTCGTCTACGGAATGCTTCGCGGTGAGGACACGGGGTGGCGCAAGAACCGGGACCGGATGAGGGTCTACCAGCTGGCGACCGGGGTTCTGGCCGCGATGTTCGCGCTGCGCCTGGTCGTGCAGTTGCCACTCTTCTTCGCCGAGAATCTTCCCGCACTGGGAATCACACGACTCGTCATGGGCATCCCTCTCTACGCGTTCTGCCTCTGGCTCACGTGGATGATGACCAGGACCAAGGAATCCGTGGCCCGGAGCGAAGAACCGGCCTAGCTGTACGGCGCTCGCCGACGGCCTGACGGGCCCATCAGAGTTCCTGACCGTGGGCCGTCTCGTCCAGACCGGGCTCTTCCGCAACGAGGTCTTGGTCCTGCTCGACGGGTTCCTGAGCCTGCTCGGCGTTGAACAGAGAACGCAGATCCTGTTCTCCGGCAGGCGTGGTGATCAGGAAGAGTTCGTCTTCGCCTTCCAGAACGTCGTCGCCCGTGGGAGTCACGGGGATCCCGTCGCGGAGAATCGCCACGAGCGTGGTCTCGGCCGGCCACTCGACGGACTCGACGGTCGAGCCGATGAACGCGTGATCGGTGGGCACGGTGTATTCGATCAGCGTCGCTCCACCCGCTTGGAGATCCAGCAGACGCACGACGTCCCCGACCTCAACGGCTTCCTCGACCAACGCGGTCATGAGTCGCGGCGTCGACACGGCGACGTCGACGCCCCAGGCGTCGTCGAAGAGCCACTCGTTCTTCGGGTTGTTGACTCGCCCCACGGTTCGCGGCACTCCGAATTCGGAACGGGCCAGGAGTGAGACGACCAGGTTGGTCTTGTCGTCCCCGGTTGCGGCCACGATCACGTCGGCCGTTTCGGGCTCGGCCTGGCGAAGCACGGACAGCTCGCACGCGTCGCCGATCAACCAGGTGGCACCCCGGAGATCGGAGCGGCCAATGGCCTCCGGCTTTTCGTCGAGAATCGTCACCCGATGGCCGTGGCCCAGAAGCTCGAAAGCAATGGACGATCCCACGGAACCCGCGCCCACGATGAGAACCTGCACGTCATTCCTCCTCTTCGCCGCGCTGCAACCCGGACTCGGGGGAGTCGTCGCGGCGGATCGCTTCTTCGGTTCGCTCGACGGTCGACGCCGGCTTGCCCCAGGACCGCTGGCTGAGGCGCGGTTCGAAGGGCTCGTCCTCGAGATCTCCCGGCGGGGAGGACAGGACCCGGGCCACGCCGTTCATTTCCTGGGTGCGGATCATCGCGTGCACGACGTCGCCCTGCTGATAACTGGTGTCCGGGCCGGGCAGCATTCCCTCGCCGAAACGGGTGATGAACGCGATGCGGACATCCGCGGCCTCCTCGATGTCGGTCAGGGAATGACCGGTCCAGTCCTCGTGCAATTGCAACTCGGCAAGAACCAGGCGACCGGAGGCCTCTCGATAGTCACCGGTCATGGACTGTTCGGGCAGAATCCGGCGCAGAACCTGGTCGGTGCTCCACCGAACGGCAGCGACCGTGGGTATCCCGAGGCGCTGAAAGAACTCGGCCCGATTGGGGTCGTTGATGCGCGCGACCACGTGGGCGACCTTGAACGTCTCCCGTGCCACGCGGGAAGCGAGGATATTCGAATTGTCCCCGTTCGATACGGCCGCGAAGGCGTAGGCGTGCTCGATGTCGGCCCGCTTGAGCGTCTCCCGATCGAAACCGACGCCCTTGACCTTCTTTCCGTCGAAATCCTTCCGGAGCCTGCGGAACGCGCGTTCGTCCTGATCAATCACGGCCACGGTGTGTCCCGCGGCCTCGAGGGAATGGGCGAGCATGACTCCGACCCGTCCGGCGCCCATAATCACGAAGTGAGGCACGGTGCATTGGCTCCTGAAAGTCGCGGGGGCTGGGAAAGCGTTCGCTTCTCGACCCAGTCGTTCTCTTCACCAGGGTAATGCACCCGCTTCCGCCAGGTCGCGGTGGGGTAGCGTATGGCATTGTGCAATCACTACCAACGCGCACTCGGCGGGCCCTCTTCGGGGCGCCCAAGGAGACGGAGCAGATCCGGGGCCTGACGTTGCCCAAACGCGCGGCACTCCCGATCTTCGGCGCCGACGGTTTCTCCGCGATCGCCTACGCGCCCGACGAGATCATGATGGTCCTGGCTCTTGCGGGGTCGGCGGGACTCGTCATGTCCCCGTGGGTCGGCGTGGGCGTTGCCGTGACCCTTCTGCTGGTGATCGGCACCTACCGCTACAACATTCGCGACGTCGCCACTTCGGGCGGTGACTACCACGTGGTCAGCGACCGCCTCGGTCCGAGGACGGGCGCGGCGGCCGGGTCCAGCCTGCTCTTCGACTTCGTCCTGACGGTCGCCGTGTCCGTCTCATCGGCGTCTTCCTACGTCACCACTCTGATCCCGGTTCTCGCGGGACACCGGGTTCTCGTTGCCGTGCTCTTGGTCGTCGCTCTGACCTTGATCTACGTTCGGGGACTGCATTTCATGGGGCGGATCGCCCTTCTTCCGGCGCTGCTCTTCGTGCTCTGCCTCGTGGCGGTATTGGGGATTGGGATCATCGAGTCCTGGTTCGGCGCCCTGGACGAGGCTCCCAGCGCCGGGTTCCACATCAGGCCGGAGACCGCCGAATCGAATTCTCTCACCGGTTTCGGCCTGCTCCTTCTAGTGGCACGATCCTTCTCATCGGGTGCCGTGACCCTGACCGGTGTCGAGTCAGTCAGCAATTCGGTCAGGTTCTTCCGCGCCCCGAAGGCCCGCAACGCGGCCTACAGTCTGGTGGCGATGGGGCTTTCTACTGCTGTAGCCCTGGTGGGCATCCTCTACCTCGCGGATGCGAGCGGCGCCGTCGTGACGCTCGATTCCTCACAACTGGTGATCAACGGTCACTCGATGGGCGAGGACTACCAGCAGATCCCGGTCCTGGCCCAGGTAGCCCAAGCGGTCACGGGACACAACATCCTGCTCGGCGTTTTCCTGGCCAGCACGGTGCTGTTCCTCCTGCTTGCCCCGGCCGCCGCCTACGCGGGGTTCCCGATTCTGGCCTCGACCATGGCCGAGAAGGGCTACCTGCCGGTGCACTTCCGGGCCAGGAGCAACAGGTCGCTGTACGCCAACGGTGAGCTCGTGCTGGGGGCCGCCACCGTGGTGGTGGTCATCGCCTTCCGGGCGGATGTCAACGACCTGATCCAGCTGTATGTGGTCGGCGTCTTGTTCTCGATGTCTCTGACCCAGGCGGCCGTCTTCCTGAGCAGGCACCAAGAAATCCGAGTGGTTCTCGCGAGGCTGCCGCGGCGTCGTCTCCTGCGGGACCAGGTCGTGACCATGATCGGGCTGGTGGCCACGGTTCTCGCGACCGTCGTCGTCCTGGTGACCAAATTGGCGCAAGGAGCCTGGGTCACGGTACTGGTTGTCGGGTTTCTCACCCTGGCAACTCTGGCCATCAAGAAGCACTACACCACCATCGACCAGGAGCTTGCCGTGAAGCAGAAGAATCCGCTCAAGGCCCTTCCCTCGCGGGTCCACGCCATGGTCGTCGTGCCACGACTGCGGAAGCCTGCGCTCAGGGCGTTGGCCTATGCTCGGGCCACCCGCCCGTCGACGATCGAGGGACTCGTGCTCAACGTGGACGAGGCTGAGACTCGGAAGATCCGGCAACTGTGGGACAAGTATGAGGTGCCCGTCCCTCTCACGATCCTCGCCTCACCCTTCCGCGACCCGGTCACTCCGGTCGTCGAGCACGTCCGCGAGGTCCGGAAGGCCTCGCCGCGCGACGTCGTGATCGTCTATGTGCCCGAGTACGTTCTGGAACACTGGTGGGACAAGTTCTTGCACCACCGTTCGGGAAGCAAGATCGCAGCGGCGCTGAGAAGAGAACCCGGGGTCGTCACGGCCATGGTTCCGTGGCGCCTAGGACACGAGGACGAGGAGAAACTATCGTGATCGCACCAGGAGACGACATCGAGATCGTGACGGACACCATCGCCCACGGCGGGGCATGCGTCGGACGGCACGAGGGACAGGTCGTTTTCGTCCGCGACGCCGTCCCAGGGGAGCGCCTCCTGGTGCACATCGACTCGATGGGCAAAGGCCATCGGTTTGCTCACGCGCACGTGATCGAGGTTCTCGAACCCTCTCCGTCCAGGCGGACTCACCCGTGGCCCGAGGCCGACGGGCTCCTCACAGCGCACCCTGTGGGCGGGGCCGATTACGGCCACATTCGGCCGGACACGCAGACCCAGCTGAAGAAACAGGTCATCGCGGAACAGCTCACCCGGTTGGGCGGAATGGATCCGGAATCCGACCTCCTCCGGGGACTGACCGTCGAGGCCTTGGACCTGACACCGGACGGAGGGTGGCGCACCCGCGTGCACTGGGCCGTCGACGATACCGGGCGGCTGGGCATGCACCCCTACCACGGGGCGGACATCCTCCCTGTCCAGGAGCTTCCGTTCGCGGTCGAGGCGATCAATGCCTTGCATCTGTGGGAAGGGGAGTGGCGCAACATCCAGCGGGTCGACGTCGCAGCACCGTCATCAGGTGAACCCGCGCTGGTGGTCTTCACCGCCGCCGAGGGCATCATTCCGGAGGAAATCGTCGACGACGTCGACGTCGAGTTGGCCACCTGCCTCCCGGCCGGCCAGGAGGTTTCGGCAGTCATCGTGCCCTCTCCCGTGTCGGGAAGGCAACGAGGCGAGAAACCGGATCCCCAGCTCGTGCGCGGGACATCGGAGGTCCGCGAGGCCGTCACGGCTCCCGGCGGGGAGAAGCTGATGTTCCGTGTCGGTGCCGGCGGGTTCTGGCAGAACCATGCGAAGGCCCCAGACTGGCTGATGAATACGGTGGCCGAGGCCAGCGGGCTCGAGCCCGGCCAGACGGCCTGGGACCTCTACGGTGGGGCGGGGCTCCTCGCCGCCGGATTGGCCGATCGCGTCGGCGAACACGGAACGGTCTGGACGGTCGAAGGATCGCCCGTGACCGCGGACGACGCCGCGAACAACTTCTCCCCGGAAGGGCAAGCACGCACGAGTGGCGCTCGCGATACTGAGGTAGTCGTCACACGATCGGGCGTCGAGCAGGCGCTGAGGCGGTGGGCCACGGCGAACAACGCGGGCGCGCGTCACGGCAGGTCGCGAAGGGGCAAGCCCCGCACCGACGTGCCCCAGGGAAGCCCGGACGTCGTCGTGCTCGATCCGCCGCGCCAAGGAGCGGGCCGCCGGGTCATGGAAGCGATCACGGGTGCAGAGCCCTCGCGGATCGTGTACGTCGCCTGCGATCCGGCAGCGCTGGGGCGTGACGCAGGTTTCCTCCGAGAACACGGGTGGGAACCGACGTGGCTTCGCGGGGTCGACATGTACCCGGACACCCATCACGTGGAGACGATCGTCGTCTTCGAAAAGAGCTGACGGGACGAGGTTCGTCCAGGGCAAAAGGTGTCGTCACATGAGAACACCTCCGAGCCCAGAAGGTAGACTGCTCAACTGAAGGCTTAGTGTCACTGTGTCTCCAAAGGTTTGCATCACACCTAACAACGGCGCTCGGGAAGAGCGCGTCACCGCTAGGACTCACCTGGGGACCTGAACTACGCCTGGAAATGACAGTGGCGAGAGGAGTCCCAAGCAATGAGCACTGTGGACAGCTTCGGGTCCAAGGGCGCGTTGGACGTCAACGGAACCGAATACGAAATTTTCCGACTCAGCAAGGTCGAAGGCGCCGAAAAGCTGCCGTTCAGCCTCAAGGTTCTGCTCGAGAACCTGCTGCGCACCGAAGACGGCGCGAACATCACCGACGAGCACATCAAGGCCCTGGCCAACTGGGATCCCACCGCGGAACCCGACACGGAGATCCAGTTCACCCCGGCGCGCGTGATCATGCAGGACTTCACCGGCGTTCCTTGCGTCGTGGACCTCGCAACCATGCGCGAGGCCGTCAAGTCGCTGGGCGGTGACCCCACCAAGATCAACCCGCTGGCACCGGCCGAGCTCGTGATCGACCACTCGGTCCAGATCGACTCGTTCGGCAACAAGGACGCCATCGAGCGGAACATGGACATCGAGTACGAGCGCAACGGTGAGCGCTACCAGTTCCTCCGCTGGGGACAGACCGCATTCGAGGACTTCAAGGTCGTTCCTCCGGGCATGGGCATCGTGCACCAGGTCAACATCGAGTACCTGGCTCGCACCGTCATGTCCCGCGAGGTCGACGGCGTACTCCGCGCATACCCGGACACCCTGGTCGGTACGGACTCCCACACGACCATGGTCAACGGCCTGGGCGTGCTCGGTTGGGGCGTGGGCGGCATCGAGGCCGAGGCCGCGATGCTCGGCCAGCCCGTATCGATGCTGATCCCGAAGGTCGTCGGATTCAAGCTGACCGGTAAGATTCCGGCCGGTTCGACCGCGACCGACGTCGTGCTGACCATCACCCAGATGCTTCGTGAGCAGGGCGTGGTCGGCAAGTTCGTCGAGTTCTACGGCGAGGGCGTGACAGAGGTCCCGCTCGCCAACCGCGCGACGATCGGCAACATGAGCCCCGAGTTCGGTTCGACCGCGGCGATCTTCCCGATCGATGAGGTGACCCTCGATTACCTGCGCCTGACCGGCCGCAGCGAGGACCAGGTCGCCTTGGTCGAGAAGTACACCAAGGAACAGGGTCTGTGGCACGATCCCAGCGACGAGGCAGCGTACTCCGAGTACCTCGAGCTGGACCTCTCGACGGTTGTTCCCTCGATCGCCGGCCCGAAGCGTCCGCAGGACCGTATCGCACTGACCAACGCCAAGAATCAGTTCCGCACTGACCTCGACAACTACGTCGATGAGGAGGAGCCCGAGTCGGGCGAAGAGTCTTTCCCGGCTTCTGACGCTCCCGCCGTGGATGATTCGCCCGAGGTGACCGAGGAACAGCGCCCGCGCCGCGTGTCGGCAGCTTCTTCTGCTCAGGGTCGTCACTCCCACCCCGTTGAGGTCGACATGCCGGACGGCCGCGAATTCGAACTGGATCACGGTGCGGTTGCCATCGCGTCCATCACGTCATGCACCAACACCTCCAACCCCTCCGTCATGATGGCCGCGGGCGTGCTCGCACGTAACGCCGCAGCCAAGGGGCTCAAGGCGAAGCCGTGGGTCAAGACCTCGATCGCTCCGGGCTCCAAGGTCGTGACCGACTACTACGAGAAGGCCGGCCTGATGTCGGAACTCGAGAGCGTCGGGTTCTACATTGTCGGTTACGGTTGCACCACGTGCATCGGCAACTCGGGCCCGCTCGAGGACGAGGTCTCCAAGGCGGTCAGCGACAATGATCTGTCGGTGACCTCGGTCCTTTCGGGAAACCGGAACTTTGAGGGCCGCATCAACCCGGACGTCAAGATGAACTACTTGGCCTCTCCGCCGCTCGTCATCGCCTACTCGCTGGCCGGGTCGATGGACTTCGACTTCGAGAACGACCCGCTGGGTCAGGACGATGACGGCAATGATGTCTACCTCAGGGACATCTGGCCGGACCCGACCGAGGTGCAGCAGATCATTGACGCCTCGGTGTCCACGGACCAGTACAGCAATGAGTACGGAACCATCTTCGACGGTGACGATCGCTGGAAGAACCTGGACACCCCGACCGGCGACACCTTCGAGTGGGACGAGGCTTCGACCTACGTCCGCAAGCCACCGTACTTCGAGGGCATGACCATGGATCCGGACCCGGTCGAGGACGTCGAGAACGCTCGAGTTCTGCTCAAGCTGGGCGATTCGGTCACGACCGACCACATCTCGCCGGCCGGTTCCTTCAAGTCGGACACACCTGCGGGCAAGTACCTCATCGAGAACGGCGTGGAGCGCAAGGACTTCAATTCCTACGGTTCCCGCCGTGGTAACCACGAGGTCATGATCCGCGGTACGTTCGCGAACATCCGCATCAAGAATGAGCTGTTGGACGGCGTCGAGGGCGGATTCACTCGTGACTTCACCCAGGGCGGCGAGCAGAGCACGGTGTACGACGCCGCGCAGAACTACGCCGCCGAGGGCACCCCGCTGGTGGTCCTGGGTGGCAAGGAGTACGGAACCGGTTCTTCTCGTGACTGGGCGGCCAAGGGTACCCGCTTGCTGGGCGTCAAGGCCGTTATCGCCGAGTCCTTCGAGCGTATTCACCGCTCGAACCTGATTGGTATGGGCGTTCTGCCGTTGCAGTTCCCTGAGGGCGAGTCGCACTCGTCGTTGGGTCTCGACGGCACCGAGTCCTTCACCATCACTGGGGTCACGGAGATCAACGAGGGCAAGACGCCCAAGACGGTACACGTGGCGGCCACGGCGCAAGACGGCACGACGACCGAGTTCGACGCCGACGTCCGCATCGACACCCCAGGTGAGCGGGAGTACTTCCGCAATGGCGGAATTCTCCAGTACGTTCTGCGGAACCTGGTGCGCAACAACTAGGAGCAGAGCCCAGAGGCCCTGAGCTTCTGGACTGTCAGAATGGCCTCCGGCATGGTGGTGGGTTTCCGGACCCGCCGCTGTGCCGGAGGTCTTTTGCGTTGACGGCCCGGACAGGCGCGACGGCCGCGGACCGGCAAGGGGCCCGTCCGGTCCAGGCCAGGCGGTGCCGGCGGGAGCGATTCCCGGGTCAGTCCGACAGGAGATCCGCGAGGACTGTGGCCTGGCTGTGGTCGGCGTCCTTGGCGGCGGTCAGGAGGGTGAGGCGCTTTCCCCTGACCGTGTCGCGAAGTGTCCTGATGGCCTCGCGGCCCGCATCGGAGTCGAGCTCCTCGCGGTATCGTCGCGCGAATTCGTCGAATTTCTCGGGATCGTGCCCGTACCACTGACGCAATTGGGTGGAAGGCGCGACGTCCTTGTTCCACGCGTCGAGATCTGCGTCCGCCTTGCGGACCCCGCGAGGCCAGATGCGGTCGACCAGAACACGGGTCCCGTCGTTGTGGCTTGCCTCTTCGTAGATGCGCTTGACGACGATGTTCATGCTTCCACGTATACACCCAGGCGGCAGACCGAGAACAGAGCCGCGAGGCGGCAGTGTTGTGCGCATCCGGGGCTGCCCCGACGCCGAGACGGCACTTTGGTGCATACTTGGGCCCATTGAGCGCACGTGCACGCCACCTCGCGGATGCGAAGCGCACGAAATTGCCGCCTCGGCCACGAAAGGCTCGCGGTTCGTGCTCTCACGTCCAGAGGTTTCGCGCGCTATGTCGCCGAGCTATCGCTCCGATCAGCTCAGTCTGATCCGGCCGCCGTCGACCGTGACTTTGTACTCGGGCAACGGCTTGGGCGCCGGCCCACCTTGCACGGAACCATCCTGGATGGAGAACGTGGAGGAGTGGCACGGGCAGGTGATGGACTCGTCCCGCACATTGACCGAACAGCCCTGGTGAGTGCACGAAGAGCTGAAGGCCTTGTACTCGCCCTGGGTGGGCTGAGTGACGACAGCCGTCATGCCGTCGGAAGAGACCTTGATGGCCCCACCTTCGGGGACGTCCGAGGCCGCCGCAATGTCGACCGGATGATTCGGATCGATGTCCGACTTGTCCGACGAGGAATCGCCGTCCGCCCCGCACGCACTCACTGCAACCGACGTACCGGCCAGGAGGCCGACCCCGGCCAGAGTGCGACGCCGGGTGGGCCCCTCCGTACTATGGCGGGCGGCCGACTGCGACGCGGATTCGTGGGTGGTGTGGGACTGGTGGCTCATAGGAAGGACCTCGTGGGTGAGTCGGATCGTGGACGGGGCGGGCCCGGCCGTGTCACGTCGCCCGGCCGTCTCACAACGGCCGGGCGTCACCGGCTCAGCGAATGCGCTCGAAGGCCCCCACACGATCAAGGTAACGGGTGATGCCGCCGTTGAAGAAGGGCCACCCGGCACCGAGAATCATGGCGAGGTCGATGTCCTGGCGGTCCGGGACCACGCCCTCATCCAGCATACGAGAAATCTCGGAAGCCAGCGCATTCTCGACGTCCGTCCGGATCTCCTCGACCGACCTGCCTTCGCCGGTCGCGGAAATGAGCTCCTGGGCCTCCGGGCTCAACCCGCCCTTCTGATTGGAGATGGGGGAGACCTTCGAATCGTTGAGTCTCTTGAAGTTCTCGGAGACATGGAAGCGATCGCCTTGGTAGGTGTTGAGCGACTCCAGGAGGTGAACACCAATCGGAAGACCAACGAGGTCGATGAGCGTAAACGAGTCCATCGGGAACCCCAAGGGCTGATAGGCCTCGACGACGCGCTCGGCCGGGGCGCCATCGTCGAGGGCCCTGCCCGCTTCGGAGAGGACAACGCCCAGGACCCTGTTGACGATGAAACCGGAGGAATCGCGGGCACCCACCGCGATCTTGCCGAGCTTCTTGGCCAGGGCGAATGCGGTCGCGATCGCAGCGTCCGTGGTGGAGTCGGTGCGAACGATCTCGACCAGGGGAAGCACGGCCACGGGGTTGAAGAAGTGGAACCCGACCACGCGCTCCGGATGCTCCAGATGCTCGATCATCTCGCTGACCAGGAGCGAAGAAGTATTGGTGGCCAGGATGCAGTCAGGCTTGACGGATTTCTCCAGGTCCGCGAAGACCTCCTGCTTGACCTTGGTCTCCTCGAACACGGCCTCGATCACGAAATCGCAGTCGGAGTATTCCGAGGTGTCGGTGGTTCCCGAAACGAGCGAGCCGAGCCGCTCCGCCTGCTCCTGAGTGAGGCGGCCCTTGGAAACGTTCTTGTCGAGTTCCTTGGAGATCCAGTCGAGGCCCTTGTCGACGCGGGACTGCTCGACATCGCTGATCAGCACCGGAACCTGAAGTCGGGTCAGGAAAAGCAGAGCCAGCTGGGATGCCATCAGGCCGGCCCCGACGACGCCGACCTTCTCGATCTCGGCCGGAGTCACTTCGGGCGGAACCATGGAAGGATGCTTCGATCGCCGCTGCACGAGCTCGAGCATCGAGTACACGCTCGAGGAGAACTGGTCCCCGCGGGCCAGGCCCTCCAGCACATCGAGCTGCCGCTCCCGGGACTCGGCCCTGCTTTCGAGGGGGCCCTTGCGGAAGATATCGAGCGCAACCCAGCACGCTTCGCTGGCGCCCGACGTCTTGCGTCGAATGAGGGTGTCGGTCGCGTCGGCGACCTCCTCGAACCGGGTGCGCAGCTCCCCGCCGTCCTGCCCGTCCGAGGACCACAGCGGGGATTCCTGATCCGATTCCTGCGGACGTTCGGGGCGGATCTCACCGCGGATCACCCTCCCGAACCACTCGATCGCTTCGGTCCGTGCCTCGTCGGACTTCACGTCACTGCTGGTGAGCGCGTCCAGGATACCGATCTCGTTCGCCTGGGCAGACGTAAGCATCTTCCCGTTGTTGAGCGGGTTCTGGAAGATGACGCGCGCGGCGTTTTCCGGGCCGATGAGGCGCGGAAGCGCGAAGATCCCGGTCCAGCCGGGGATCAGGCCCAGACGGATTTCGGGGAGCCCGATGTTCTTGGTCCCCGGATGACCCACGCGGTAGTCGGCCGACAGAGCGAGTTCGAGTCCTCCACCGAGGGCCGTCCCGTTCACCCGGGCACAGGTCGGAACGGGCAGGGCACGGATGGACTCGACGAAATCGTGCCCCATGCGTCCGACCAGGTCCAGCGGAGTCTCCGGATCTTCGGCCAGGGTGCTGACGAGCGTCAGATCGAGTCCGGCGGCGAAGGTTGGCGCGGTACCTTCGAGCATGATGCCTTCGACGTCGCCATTCTCGGCCAGCGTCCGGGCCCCCGCAACGGCGTCGAGCAACGCCTGGATGGACCGCGGACCCAAAGTTTCTGGGCGCCGGTCAGCATCATTGTGCAGTGTCAGAACCGCGATCCTGGTGCCCTGGTCGAGCTCGAGGATCTCCTGGGAGACCTGGGTGACCACTTCGTCGGGGCACCGTTCGGTCAACGGTGAGTAATCGGGGCGGGTTTCGGACATGGTGTTCCTCTCAACGAACGTGTTTTGCACCACGTTACCGAGACCGCCGTCCGCAATCTACTCGATACTCCGAGTACCGGAAGAATTCGTCGGATTGCGCGCATCTTCCGCAAACACCGGGGTCAGAACCGGGGTGACCAGGCCAATCTGCCATCCTCGGGCCCCGTACTCGGTCAAGTAGTCGGCAATGTCCTCGGGCGAGGCCACAGGATGCTCCCAGGCCAGGCGCCGGAGATGCTCCGGGGTGAGGAGGTTCTCCTGGGGAACCTCGTGGAATTCCGCAAGCTCGGCCACGGCGTCTTTCGCCTCTCTCAGGACTTCGGCCGCTTCCGGGCGTTTGGAAGCCCACGCCTTGACCGGCGGGGGCGAATCACTGGGCACCGTGAACGGCACCTCGTCCTGCCCAGAGGCGGCGTCGCGGATCGCGCGGACCCAGCGTACCGACTCACGCCGAATGAGTTTGGAATGGAACCCGGGAATCTTCTGGAGCTCCGGCACGGACCTGGGCATGGTCTTCGCGGCACCGATCAGTGCGGAGTCGGGCAGCAACTTCTTGGGCGCAAGGTCCTTGCGTTGCGCCAGCCGGTCGCGTTCGTACCAGAGATTTCGCAGGGCCGTGAGCTGTTTGACCGACCGGACCTGTCGAATCCCCTTGGTTTTCCGCCAGGGGTCGGGCTTGGGTTCGGGCTCGGGTGCTCGGCAGATGGCCTCGAACTCTTCCTGGGCCCACGCCATTTTGCCCTGGGCATGCAGGAGGTCGATGACGGCCTCGCGGAGGTCGACCAGGAGCTCGACGTCGAGGGCGGCGTAGACGAGCCAGGGCTCGGGCAGCGGCCTGGTCGACCAGTCGGCTGCGGAATGCTCCTTGGCCAGCGAGTACCCGAGCAGTTCCTCGGTCATCGCGCCCAGGCTCACTCGGTCGAGTCCCGCGAGGCGACCGGCAAGTTCCGTGTCGAACAGAGAATCCGGGTTCATGCCGACCATGCGCAGACTCGGCAGGTCCTGGGTGCAGGCGTGGATGATCCACTCGGAGCCTCGGAGGGCATCGTTGATGATGCTCAGGTCTCCGAAGGCCTCCGGATCAATGAGCGCGATGGGGGAGTTGCCTCGCTTGATCTGGACCAGAAAAGGACGCTGACCATATCGGATCCCGGAAGCCCGCTCGGTGTCGATGGCCACCGGCCCCGTGTGGGATTGCAACATCTTCGCGACCCGAGTGAGCCCGGCGGAGGTATCGGTCACGGGAGGGACGCCGCTGGCGGGCGCGTTCAGCGGCATGATGGGAGGGATCACCAGGTCGGAGGCGAGCCCGAGATCGGCCGCTACGAGGCCGTCCGGTTCGACCGCCTGGTCCTCCAACTCGTTCGCGCTGAGTCCTTCCCCGCTTCGAAACCGTCCATCGTCGTGGTTGTTCGCCGAAGTCTCTGTCATGGCGCAATCACGGGTCGGAAATCCATTCTTCGTCTCGGGGGAGCGGGTCGATTGTTTCCCGCTGGGTCAAGGGTGCCAGGTGGCACGTTGTCACAGTCTACTGGCTCGCCGACTAGGGGAAGTGGCGCCTAAATGCCTCGGCCGGGGAACCGGGCGACGTCGGTCGGCAGTGGTGGGAGCCCTGCGTAGGTGCAGACCATGTCTGCCCACGCCTCGAGATGCTGCTGCATCTCCGGTCCCTTCGGCGTCCAGGACGCCCGCAATTCGATTTCGATGCGCTCGTTGTCCTCGGCGAGGATCCCGAAACCTTGCGAGAAGGCGCGGGTTGCGGTTCCACCCGCCCGCTTGTGGCTCGCCCCCTTGCGGTCGAGGGCCTCGATGAGCCAGTCCCAGGCGACGGACGCGAGCATCTGCTCGGCCGCGACGTCGGGCTCGATGCTCGCGCGGATGTAACTCACGACGCGAAAGTCCCCACCCCACGTTTCGGGGAACCGCGGATCGTAGAGGAGCATGAACCGGCCCAGGGCCAGTTGCCGCTCCTCATTGGACGGGTCGACGACGTCGGCCCCCAAACCGACGCCGTAGGGCGCCAAATGCGTCGGAGCGTCGATGCTGGAAAGCGATAATTCGGGCTGGAAACGGGCACGACGCAACGAGCTCAGGGCCTCCCTGAACTGGCTGGGTGCGCTTTTCTGGTCCTGACTAGCCGTCACGTATGTCAGGCTACGGTGGTGGCACGAACCGTTGAGCAAGGCGCGCCGGTCGCGCTCACTCTTCCGTCCAGGTTACGTACTCAGTCCTCCGGGGTGAATGCCAGGGAGACCGAGTTCATGCAATAGCGCAGGTCGGTCGGTGTGCCGAGGCCCTCGCCCTCGAAGACGTGGCCGAGGTGCGAATGGCACTGGGCGCACTGGACCTCAATACGCTCCATACCCAGGCTTGAGTCCTTGATGTAACGGACCCGGTCCTCGGCCAGGGGTGCGAAGAAAGACGGCCAACCGCACCGCGCATCGAATTTCGTGTCGGCCGTGAACAATTCGGCGCCGCAGGCCCGGCACGAGTAGGTCCCAGAGGAGAACTCGTCCCAGTATTCGCCGCTGAAGGGCCGTTCCGTGCCCGCTTCGCGCAACACGGAGTACTCCTCGGGGGAGAGGATTTCCCGCCACTCGACTTCGGAACGGTTCGCGGCAGAAGTGCCTGCGCTGCCGTTCTCGGTCGCGG
This sequence comes from Rothia sp. HC945, assembly GCF_051370785.1. Lineage (NCBI taxonomy): Bacteria > Bacillati > Actinomycetota > Actinomycetes > Micrococcales > Micrococcaceae > Rothia > Rothia sp. HC945. Next base: position 172,565 of record NZ_JBFCSN010000001.1, read on the forward strand.
CATCGGTGTGGAGCGCTGAGCGCTTGAATGGATTGTTAGTCATCGACATGTCCTGTGCCCCAGTACAGGTGCAGTACCGGCACCCCTAGGGTCTTTTCCGCTGTATTGGACCAATGGATATTCAGCGTGTCCTCGACCGGATGCGGCTCGGTGATGATGAGTACCTGGTCGATACCGTCGTCGACCTCTTCCCGCATAGCACGGAGCGGCTCGCCTTCAACGACCCTGCCCCGGCCCGGAAGTCCCGCGTCACTGAGCGTCTGCAGGGATCCTTCGAGGATCTTCTCGGCATCCGCTCGCAACGTTGCGGGTCCTTTCTCGGCGTGCGAGACCACGCGAAATGCTTCCTCAAAGTCCAACAACGCGAGCTGGTCGAGAAATTCCAACCAGAGGCGCTTGTTCATCTCCGTGGGGACGATGACGCGAATATCGTCACGGGCATCGGGATCCTCGCCGGACCTCACGATATTGATGTTCTCGATCTCGGCCTCGCCGAGAATTGCGTCGGTCACCACCAGCAAATTGCTCATGTCCCGATACTACTCGTCAGGACACGACCGAATCATCAGTTGTTCTGCGGCTGGACCCCAAGGATGATGGTGTCGGGGAACACCGGGGAAAGGTCGGTAATCGAACGTGTCTTGGATCGACTTTCGGAAAGCATCGACCACGAAGGCTTTGGGGTCGGGGGCTCAGTCCGGTACGGGACGAATGTCCGCGGTCAGGCCATGGCTCTCGGGCCTGCGCACCGGCATGGTCGCTGGAGCCGGGGCCGCAAGCCTCGCCGTCGGCACCGTGGCCGCCGCTGCGGGGTTTTACGCACGGACGATCGTGACCCCACCGAAGCCGGGCAACGAGACGATGCGGATTCTCGGCGTGGGGTATGAGACGCCCGAGCCCGTCGAAGGGCAGATCCCGGCCACGGTCAGTCTTCCCGCGGACGCCGAAACGCTGGTTCCGGGGCGATACATGCTCTTTTTCGACGCCGGCCGGGGGAGGGCCCTGATCGGGGACGTGGTTTCGTATTCCCCGCGGCTCGAGACGGTGACCCGGCGAGTTCTCGAGGTCCGACAGGGAGATCTCACCGTGGCCAAGCGTTGCCGTTGGTCGGGGGCCGTCTATGACACGCCAGCCGATGCGGGGTTCGAATTCATGGACGTGACCTTGGAGCTTCCCGTGGGTGAGGCGCCGGCCTGGGTGGTTCCGGCACCGGAGTCCTCGACGTGTCGGACGTGGGCCGTGATGATCCATGGACGAGGAGCGTCCCGGCAGGAGACCCTTCGATCGCTCGCCGCAACCCAGAAGCTGGGCATGCCCAGCATCCACGTCTCCTACCGGAACGACAGGGACGCTCCGCCCTCGGAAGACGGGCGGTACGGACTGGGTTTCACCGAATGGCAGGACATCGACGTCGCGATCCGATACGCGCTGGATCACGGAGCGGACGACGTCGTCCTGTTCGGCTGGTCCATGGGAGGGGCGATCGCGCTGCAAACGGCGGACAAATCGGCGTTCCAACACTTGATCCGTGCCATGGTGCTGGACGGGCCCGTGGTCGACTGGTTCGAACTGATCCGGTACCACTCGAAGATGCAGCGCTTGCCCTTGCGTGCGGGCCAACTGGTTGCCGACCTGTTGTCCGAACCTCGCGCGGCCATGATGACGGGACTGCGTTCTCCCATCGTGCTCTCCGACCTCGATTGGCTGTCCAGGAGCGACGAGCTCATGACGCCGACCCTCATCATCCATTCGACGGACGACGAGTTCGTCCCCTCGTTCGCTTCGAAGAAACTTGCCTCGCGCAATGAGTTCGTAACCATGGTCCCCTTCCGCAAGGCCCGACACACCAAGGAATGGAACGTGGACCCCGAGCGATGGACCGCCGCAGTCACCGAGTGGTTGCCAGATCATCTTTCCGACGACAACCCTGCCGTCGAGCCGGAGGAAGGCCGATCTGCGATCGCGATGTCGCGGCGCCAGGTGGACTACTGACTGCTAATCCGCCTTGATCTGGGCGTAGCGTCCCTTCGTGACCGTGAGAAGGTCATCAGGAGACAGCTCGACGTCGAGGCCTCGTTTGCCGCCGGAGACCAGAACGGTCGGGTATTCCGCCGCGCTGCTGTCGAGAAGGACCGTCACGGGGGTTTTGTGACCCAACGGGGAAATCCCGCCGACGACGAAGCCGCTTCTCTTCTCTGCGATGGCCGGGTCCGCCATGGACGCGGACTTCCAGCCCATGGCCGCCGCCGCACGCTTGGTGTTCAGCGAGCTCGAGACCGGAACCACGGCCACGGCGAATTCCTTGTCGTGGGTGATCATGAGTGTCTTGAACACTTGGTCGGTGTCCCGGCCCAGTTTCTCGGCCGCCTCGCTCCCGAAGGAACGGGCATCGTCGTCGTGATCGTAGGGTCGCAGGCCGAATTCGACACCCGCGTTCTGCAGAACAGCGATCGCCGACGTCGGGGCCGACCCTTCCGCAGCCGGTTTCTTCTTCTTGGACACCATCTGGCCTTTCTGACGAAATATTGTGTGCCTCCAGGGTACGGACGCCGCCCTCACGGTCGGAAGACGGCAACCCGGCTTGCGGAGGACTACACTCTCAGGGGGAACCGGCCAAGGAGGCCGGTGCCGCGGAAAGGTGCGGTGGCACGCTTTCCGCACCACAAGCAGAGCAAAGAGCGAATGAGGAGCAAGGTGTCCGAAGCCGCCATCCGTCTGGTCGATCGTCGCCCGAGCGTGTCCGCCGAGGAACTGCTCAAGGGGTTCACCCCCTCCGAGCGTTTCGGCGAAGTCTCCTTCGACACCTACATCCCGGACCCCAACCAGCCGTCCCAGGCGCACGCCGTGGAGGCCCTCCAGGAATTCGGGCGATCCGTCGGCGGGTCCAAGGGCTCCGGCGGACTGTTCTCCAAATTATTCGGCAAGGGCTCGACCAAGGATTCGAAAGCGGGCATCTACCTCGACGGCGGGTTCGGCGTGGGCAAGACCCACTTGTTGGCCTCGCTGTACCACCAGGTTCCGGGTCCCAAGGCCTTCGGCACATTCGTCGAATACACGAACCTGGTCGGCGCACTGACCTTCCGCAAGACGGTGGACGCCCTCTCCGGCTACAACCTGGTGTGCATCGACGAATTCGAACTCGATGATCCTGGGGACACCGTGCTGATGTCCCGGCTCATGAGGGAGCTCGCCGACGCCGGGGTCAAACTGGCCGCGACCTCGAACACCTTGCCCGGTTCGCTGGGCGAAGGACGATTCGCGGCGGCCGACTTCAAGCGCGAGATCCAGGTCCTCTCGGACCAGTTCGACGTGATCCGCGTCGACGGCGAGGACTACCGGCACCGTGGACTGCCTGAAGCACCCCGCCCGGTGGCTTCCGAAGACTTCGACGACGCGGTGGCGGGGTTCGGCGATGACAAAACCGTGGCCATCGACGACTTCGACCAGCTCATCGAACATCTCTCTCGCGTCCACCCCAGCCGGTACCGGCAGCTCGTGGAAGGCCTGGACGGCATCGCCTGGCGAAACGTCACCCCGATTACCGCGCAGGCGGTGGCACTGCGATTCGTGGTCCTGGCGGACCGCCTGTACGACAGGGACCTGCCGATCGTCTCCTCCGGCGTGCCGTTCGACCAAGTCTTCACGGAGGAAATGATGGCCGGCGGATACCAGAAGAAGTATTTCCGTGCCGTGTCCCGCCTGACCGCCCTGGCGAGAGAAGGATTGCTCGAGGAGACCGTCGAGAAGTAAACGACGACGTCGTGCGGATGACGACGTCGTGCGCGAGATCCGCGCGACAATCATAGAGGGCGGCGACACGATGCTGGCCGCTCCTGCCGAGGAGCGCGGTCCGGCCGGGCGGGAAGGACAGAAGACGATGCTCTGGGTGGTTCTTCCGGCCGTTCTCGTGGGGACGATTCTGCAACGTATCTCAGGCACGGGTGTCGGTCTGGTCGTGGCCCCGGCCTTCGCGATTTCGTTGGGTGGCTCGAACGGAGTCTTTCTGACCAATGTCACGACGGCCGTATCGGGCTTCCTCCTCACCTGCGCCCTGTGGCGGACAGTCAACTGGAGCCAGTGGGCCAAGCTCTGTTCGAGCGCGTTGATCGGGACCGTGATCGGTGCCGTCGTCGTGCGGGTGACGCCTGGTTCGGTTCTGCAACTCGTGGTGGGCAGCGTGGTGCTCCTCGGAATGGTGGTGCTCCTGTCCGGAGGAGGGGCACGCCAACCAGCCGACCCGGAGCGGTCCAGCGCGGGTACGACGACGTACGGAGCCGCGGGAGGCCTGCTCAACGTGACGGCCGGTGTTGCCGCCCCGGCCATGGTCATCTATTCGCGGGTCACTGGGTGGAGACAGACCGAGTATGCCGCCACGATGCAACCCGTTTTCATGACCCTCGGGGTCACGTCCCTGGCCGCAAAATTTGCGATGGGAGCCGTGGAACACGCGACGATGCCCACCCCCTGGCTTTTTGTCGGAGTCGCCGGCATGGTCCTGCTCGGCCTGGCCGCCGGAACGCCGTTGGCGCGCCGTATCCCAGCGTCCACGGCTCGGACCATGGCGTTGGTCCTGGCCGGGGCGGGAGCCGTCGTCGCCATTCTCAAGGGGCTTTTCGGGCTGCTCGGGTAATTTTTGGGCCGCCGCGTGGTGCGGAGCGCCGGGGCCGCCGAGGTGGCAGTCTCGTGCGATTCTTCGCCCGAGGTGGCAATTTTGGGACGCTGCGGGGCCGATTCCCGCACGGGAGTGCCGTCTCGCGGCGCGCGGTCTCCCTGACGCTTGACGCCCGGCACGTCTGACGCCGGTGAGTCTGCTCCGCGCGCACAAAGGCCCCGGTTCCGAAGAACCGGGGCCTTGTCTGTGCGCGATACTGGGATCGAACCAGTGACCTCTTCCGTGTCAGGGAAGCGCGCTACCGCTGCGCCAATCGCGCTGGATACATATTTGATTATGTACTGCGAGGTGAGGACGGGATTCGAACCCGCGTACACGGCTTTGCAGGCCGCTGCCTAACCACTCGACCACCTCACCATGTCCTGATCGAAGGACTCAGGGCCTATGCCCCACTGCGTGAAGCAATCTGCGAGCGGTTGACGGGATTCGAACCCGCGACATCCACCTTGGCAAGGTGGTGCTCTACCAGCTGAGCTACAACCGCATGTCCAGCATTCTCGGAATCCATGCCCGAGTCCCGGCGAACCTGCATCAGTTCGTCGCGCCGACAGATGAATACTCTACACACCCTGGCGAGCGATGCAAAATCACGCCACCCCACGTCGATTGCCCCGAGATTCCGCGGAATGACGGGGGATCGGGCGACATGAATCGGCGAATCCCGGAAATTTGCACCGTGTGTCGTGTGTCACCAACGGCAGAACCTGGTGCCGCTTTGACTCTCCCGGAGAGCGTCTCTAAGATGGTGCGAGTGCTGAGCGCGATTGGCGCAGTGGTAGCGCGCTTCGTTCACACCGAAGAGGTCACTGGTTCGAACCCAGTATCGCGCACGATATTTCGCTCTGGACAGCGTGGATTAGGCCCCCGATCGGAAGCTTCCGGTTGGGGGCCTTTTTCATGGGGCCCGCCATGGAGCCCGAGCCGCAATGGAGCCCCGGATGCACCCGCCCACTCGTGCGAATTCCTCCGATGACAGGTGAGGCACGGGGGTCGGTGAGCCCCGACACCGCGTTGGGGCACCTGCACCGACGGACTGGGGACGACGGACTGGGACGGCCGGACCGGCACGGGCGGACCGTGTGACATGCGCGGTGGCGTCAATGCACGGGTGCGAGGTCGTCGGACGGCAGACTGGCTGAAGGCGGCGCCCACGCCCCAGGCCGCGATCCGCGGCGAGCACATCGCAATGCAGAAGGACGATTTCGAGGACATGACCCAGCCGAGGCTTGCAACCCAGACCGAGCACGGGCGCATGTACGCGCGTTCGGTCGGCGGAGAGCTCGAGGTTCCTTCCATCACTACCGTCATTGGACAGTACGCTCAGGACCTCGGAGGCTGGCACGGATACATGGCGGCCAAAGCCGCCCTCGAAGACGACCGAGCCATGCGCGCGTCCCGGTCGGTCGGGCTCAAGCACGCGGTCATCAGGGACGCGGCGGCCGCGGCGGAACGCTACCGGGATCAGGCGGCCGCCCGCGGCGACCGGGTCCACAATTACTGCGAAAACGTTGCCCTGCGAGCGATGGACATGGATCACGCCGTCGACGACGCCCGGGAAGAGCTGAGGCAGTACGGCGAGTCCGCATGGGCCGACCGGTTCGACGAATGGTGGGAGCTGTATACGCCGGAACCCCTGGCCGCCGAGGTCACCATCTGGAACCGAACGGTGGGCTACGCGGGAACCCTGGACCTGGTGGCCAAGATCGGCGGACGCGTCTGCATCATCGATTACAAGACCAAGGGGACGGACCGCAAGAACCGGGTCAAGCCCCTGGACACGAAGGTCATCATGCAGTTGGTGGCCGGGGTCAAGGCCGAAGAGGCGCTGGCGGACGCGGACACGGGGCGCTGGGTCGACTGGGAATTCGGTGACGCGCCGGTCCTGCTCGGCGTGGCCCTCGGGGAGACCGAGGTCAAACCCCAGCAAGCCAATCCGGATCTCCTCAAACACAACTGGTTCAAGTTCTGCGCTCTCCGTAAGGTATGGGAGTATCACCGATCCGTCGACGCGGCCCTCGAAGAGAGCTCGCTCCAGCCTCTGATGCCCGTGGTCCCGCCGCCGCCCAGGATCCACTTGCCCGAACAAGACGCCAGCTAGTCGCCAGGAGAAAAATTTCATGACCGTTCTGTCCGTGCGCACGATCGGCGACCCCGTTCTCCGCACCGTGTGCGAGCCCGTCACGGAGTTCGACGCCGATCTCTCTCGGCTGATCGACGACATGATTGAGACCATGTTCGACATCGACGGCGTCGGCCTCGCCGGCCCGCAGGTCGGCGTCTCGCTCCGGCTGTTTGCCTACGGCATCGAAGGTCCGGACGGCGAGGTCGGCCACGTGATCAACCCGGTCCTCGAGATCGGCGAGGAGCCGCAGGAAGGCGGCGAGGGGTGTCTGTCCGTGCCCGGGCTGAGCGGCGAAACCCCGCGCAGAAACTGGGCGAGGGTCACTGGAGTGGACAGGAACAATCGGCCGGTCGAGGTTGAGGGCGAAGGCCTCCTGGCCCGGTGTCTGCAACACGAGACGGACCACCTGGACGGCAAACTCTACATCGACCGCATGGTCGGCGAGGAACGGAAGAAGGCCATGCGCGCGATCCGTGCCGCCGACTACAACGACCTCTCCGCCGGGGTGCAGCGTCAACGCGCCGGCAACGTCTCGAGCGGCTTCGGGGCGGGCGCTTCCTTCGGTGCGGCCGCCGGTTCCGCACCGGGGGCGGCATTCGGCGGGGGCGCACGCTGATGCGAGTGCTCTTCGCCGGAACACCGGACACCGCCGTCGGCCCCTTGAACGCCCTGGTGGACGCGGGACTGGACGTCGTCGGCGTCCTGACGAGGCAGGATGCGCCGCTCGGGCGGAAAAGGGTCCTGACACCCTCGCCGGTCGCCCAGCGGGCCGAACCCCTGGGTCTACCGGTCGTCAAGGCGAATACGTACGACGACGTCGCGCACGCCGCCGTCGCCGACCTGGCACCGGACGTCGCGGGGGTCGTGGCCTATGGCGCGATCCTTCCGCGCAAAGCCATCGACCTGCTTCCCTACGGGTGGATCAACCTGCACTTCTCCGTCTTGCCTCAGTGGCGCGGCGCCGCACCGGTGCAGAGGGCGCTCATGGCGGGGGAGCGCGAGCTCGGGGCTTCGACCTTCCTGATCGAGGAAGGTCTCGATACGGGTCCCGTGTACGGAACCATCCTCCAACAGGTAGGGGACGAAGACACCGCAGGAACCATGCTCGGCTCTCTGTCCGCCCGCGGCGGCTCGCTCCTCGCAGAAACTCTTCGCGACATCGAGAACGGCCGCGCGAGGCCCGCAGAGCAGACTGGCGAGCCAACCTTCGCCCCGAAACTTTCCCTCGAGGACGGACGCATCGATTGGGGCCGGCCCGCGGCCGACATCGAGGCCCACGTCCGTGGGACGACCCCGGAGCCAGGGGCCTGGACGCTTCTGGCGGGCCAAAGGGTCAAGATGCAGGGCGTGTACCCGGTCGACTCCCAGGCACCGTCGTGCTCCGCCACCCCGGGGACAGCAAGATCGGAGGGCCGGCGGGTACTGGTGGCCTGCGGCGACGGCGAAGTGGTCGTCGAGCGCATTCAGCCCGCAGGGAAAAAGATGATGAACGCGGCCGACTGGGCTCGTGGAGCAGGACGAATCGATCAGGAGACCGTGATCTTCGAATGAGTGACAACTTCAACCGACGCCAACAGCGGAACGAAAACTCCGGCGGGAGGAATTCGCGGCGTGACGCCCAGGGACGCGAGAGAAACAGGAAGTCCCAGGGCAGACGAGATTTCTCGGCCTCGGCCCCCAGCGCTCGGCGTCGCGTTGCGGACCCGGACCGCCTGGTCGCCTTCGAGGTCATGCAAGCGGTCGACAATCAGGATTCCTACGCGAACCTCGTGCTTCCACAGGCGATCCGGAAGCATCGCCTGGACCGGCGCGACGCCGCATTCGCGACGGAACTGGCCTACGGGACGCTGCGCGAACGCGGGACCTATGATGCGATCCTGTCCCGGTGCCTCGACCGTCCGCTCGAGAAAACTGATCCGAAAATCCTCAACGCGCTGCGTCTCGGAGCCCACCAGATTCTCGGCATGAGGGTCCCGAACCACGCTGCCCTGAACCAGACCGTCGGCCTGGCCCGCGGCGTCATCGGGGCAGGACCATCGACCATGGTCAACGCCGTGCTGCGTCGGGTGAGCGAGAAGAGCCGCGAAGAATGGATGGTCGAGCTCACCGCCGATCTGACCGACGACATCAAGAGGATGTCGATCGAGGAATCCCACCCGGTGTGGATCGTGCGCGCGTTCCGTCAGGCGCTCGCCGCCCACGGGCGCGTACCCACGGAGATCCAGGAGCTGCTCGCCGCGGACAACGAGAGCCCGTCCGTCCATCTGGTGGCCCTGCCCGGCATCGGTGACCTGGGGGAGGCGCTGGACAACGACGCCGTCCCGGGCCAACTCGTCGAAGGTTCCGCGGTCTACAGCCACGGCGACCTGGGGCGCCTCGAGTCCGTGCGATCCGGTCGGATCCGGGCTCAGGACGTCGGGTCGCAACTCGTCGCTCGAGCCCTGGCCGGCGTCCAGATCGAGGGGTCCGACCAAGCATGGCTCGACCTGTGCGCGGGCCCCGGTGGCAAAGCGGCCCTGATGGGTGCGCTCGCGATCGAGCGGAACGCGGAGCTGGTGGCCAACGAGTCGGCCAAGCACAGGGCGGACCTGGTCTCCCACGCCCTGGAGCCTCTCCCGAAGAGCGCCTACAGGGTGATGATCGGGGACGGCAGGAAGATCCGCGAGAACATCATGGACGCCGCCGACCTGCCGGAGAATATCGGGCTCGCGGTCGAGGCCTTCGGCGAAGACGGTGATGTCTTCGACCGTGTCATGGTCGACGCTCCCTGCTCGGGGCTGGGCGCGTTGCGGCGGCGTCCCGAGGCGAGGTGGCGGAAGAAGCCGGGCGACGTCGCCGATCTTCTGCCCCTGCAGCTCGAACTCACCCAGGCCGCCATCTCGGTCACGCGACCCGGCGGCGTCGTCGCCTACGTGACGTGCTCGCCCCACCCGGCAGAAACACAGAACGTTCTCCTCGATGTCCTTGACGGAGGCGAGGTCGAGTTGCTGGACACCGCGGCCGCTGTGCGGTCGGTTGCCCTCCCGGGCGTACTCGAGGGCGACGCCGATCCCGGCACCGCAGTGCCAGGTATTGAACCGGCCGAGGGCCAGGAGGCCGCAACCACGGTTCAACTCTGGCCGCACGTCCACGGGACCGACGCGATGTTCATGGCTCTGTTGCGCAAGAAGTAGAGCGTGGCCGCCCGATAGGCTGGAGTCGTACCGTTCAGCCGTCAAAGGTCGGTCGAGACCCGAAGCGACGCGTCGACAGGAGGACACGTGAGCCATCTCCACATCAACCCCTCGATTCTTTCCGCCGATTTCTCCCGGCTGGGAGAGGAGTTGCGGGCGATCTCGGATGCCGACGCGGCTCACATCGATGTGATGGATAATCACTTCGTGCCGAACCTGACGTGGGGGCCGCCCGTGGTCGAGCGCCTGCACGAGGTCTCTCCCGTCCCTTTCGACGTCCATCTCATGATCGAGGACGCCGATCGCTGGGCCCCACGGTATGCGGAGATCGGGTGCGAATCGGTGACCTTCCACGCCGAGGCCGCCATAGCACCGATCAAACTCGCGAGGGAGCTGAGAGCCCAGGGCTCCAAGGCGGGGATGGCGCTGCGGCCGGCCACACCGGTGGAACCGTATCTGGACATGCTCGAAGAACTCGACTTGCTCCTCATCATGACGGTCGAACCAGGCTTCGGCGGCCAGAAATTCCTGGACCTGACCCTTCCCAAACTTCGCCGTGCGGCCGAAGCCGTCCGGGGGAGCGGAGCCTCGGTTGCCCTGCAGGTCGACGGCGGGGTGTCCGAGGAGACGATCGGTCGGGCAGCGGAAGCTGGAGCCAACGTTTTCGTGGCGGGGTCCTCCGTCTACGGCGCCGATGACCCGGCCGCGGCGATCGAGGGATTGCGTTCCGTTGCGGAACGTGCCGCCGAGAATTCGACGCGAATCACAAATATGCCATAATCGGTGTCACGCAATCGTGCTCCGGGGGTCGGTGAAATTCCGAACCGGCGGTCATAGTCCGCGACCCACAGTGCACTCGAATGATTTCGGGGCCTGCGGCCGAACCGGCGAAAATCCGGTACCGACAGTACAGTCTGGATAAAGGCGCACGAGCAGAACGCGGCACATGCCGTGGGCGGTCGGCCCGAATCGGGGCCGATCTTCCGCAGACGATGTCGTACGTTGTGTTCTCCCCGGAGCCTCCGCAGCTCGGAAGGAGAACAGTGAGTATCCTGCGGTGGCTCTTCGACGCTCAGCTGACCATTGGTGGAGGGTTCATCCTCTGGCGAGAGGTCCTGGGCAATTTCTTCGGACTCGCGTCCGCCCTGGGCGGGATGAGACGCAAGGTCTGGGCGTGGCCGATCGGAATCGTCGGCAACCTGCTCCTCTTCACCGTCTTTCTCGGCGCCGTGTTCGGTTCCCCCAACCCCGTGAACCTCCTTGGCCAAGCCGGCCGGCAGGTCATGTTCATCATTGTCTCCGTGTACGGCTGGTACCAGTGGAAGGCAGCCACCTCGCGTGGCGACGCGGCGGTCTCTCCGCGCTGGGCCACCTGGAAGGAACGGCTGGTCCTCCTCATCGGCCTGTTCGGCGGCACGGCCGCTCTGACCCCCGTGTTCAAGGTCCTCGGATCCTACGAGCCCGTGTGGTCCGATGCCTGGATCTTCGTGGGATCGCTCCTGGCCACTTGGGGCATGGCCCGCGGGTGGGTCGAATTCTGGCTGATCTGGGTCGCCGTCGACGTCGTGGGAGTGCCCCTTCTCTTCTCGGCCGGCTACTACGCCTCAGGCCTCATGTACCTCTTCTACGGCTGCTTCACCCTGACCGGCTTCTTCATCTGGTGGCGCACTCGAAATCGCCAACGTCGAGTCCAGGTCGAGACCCGCTTCCCCGACCCGACGGTCGAAGTCACCGACGGGAAACGGAAATGATGCCCGAATTCGACGCCCGTGACGAGTCCGCCATGGACTCGGCCCTCGACGCGGCCCTCCGTGGGCCCCGAGGCGCCAATCCGCTGGTCGGTGCGGTGCTCACCGACGAGTCGGGACGGATACTGCACACGGGCCGACACATGGGAAGCGGAACCCCTCACGCGGAGGTCGATCTCATCGCGGCGGCCCAAGCTGCCGGAACGGACCTTCGCGGAACCACGCTGTACGTGACCCTCGAACCGTGCAATCACACGGGCCGGACAGGACCCTGCTCGGAAGCGATTCTCGAGGCCGGGATCCGCTCGGTGGTGTGCGCGACCGCGGACACGACCGACACCGCGGCCGGTGGCGCCCGGTTCCTCTCGGCCAACGGCGCGGATGTCCGGTCGGGGTTGCACGCCGACCGTGCCCGCAGGATGAACGCGCGCTGGTGGAAGTGCCAGGAGGAGGGCCGCCCCTTCGTGACCGCCAAGATCGCGGCGACGCAGGACGGCGTCGTCGCCGCCGACGACGGAACGAGCCAGTGGATCACGGGGCCGGAAGCGCGCGCCCACGGTCACAGGCTCCGCGTCAGGGCGGACACGATCATGGTCGGCACGGGAACCGCGCTCACCGACAATCCTCGGCTCACGGCCCGTGGACCCGAGGGAGGGGCCCTGCCCGAACAACCCCGCCGGGCCGTCATGGGTCTGAGGCGACTTCCTGCTGAGACGGCTCTTGATGACGGCGAAGAAGCCCTCCGACTCCCGACCCGTTCACCACGCGAGGCCCTCGATCGTCTCGCCAGGGAAAACTCACGGCACGTGCTGATCGAAGGCGGCCCCGGAATCGTCTCGGCCTTCCTGGCCGAAGGACTCGTCGACGAGCTCTACTGGTACACCGCCCCGAAACTGCTCGGTGCCGGACGACGCGCGATCACGCAGCTGGATGCGACAACCCTCTCCGACGCGCTGCCCCTGAACGTCGACCCCGCCGGGGCGGAAGCAGACGCAACGACCCACGGCATCGGCCTCCTGGGCCAGGACACACTCACCCATCTCGCCGCCGAGCCTGCTCCGGCGACCGAAAGAAAGTAGTAGCCATGTTCACCGGAATCATCGAATCCTTGGGAACGGTCGAAGCCATCGACAGGCAGGCCGATTCTGCCGTGCTCCGCGTCCGGGCCGGTGACCTGGCCTCGGACCTGCCCGCCGGGGGATCCCTCGCCGTCAACGGCGTCTGCCTGACCGCGACAGGAACGCACGAAGGAGACGGACTCTTCGTGGCGGACGTGATCGGGGAGACTCTGGACCGCACCAACTTGGGCGAACTGAGCGAAGGGTCCCGAGTCAACCTGGAAAGGTGCCTGCCCGCCAACGGACGGTTCGACGGTCACATCGTCCAAGGACACGTGGATGCGACCGGCGCCATCCTGTCCGTCGAGGAACACCCCGAGTGGTCCGTGATTCGCGTGGCCGTGCCGGAAGACCTCGCACCCCAGATCGTCGAAAAGGGGTCCATCGCCGTCGACGGGATCTCGCTGACCGTCACCGCGGTCAGCGCACCCGCCGACCCGTTCGGCTGGTTCGAGATCGGCGTCATACCGACCACGCTCCGGGCGACGACGCTCGGAACCGCACAACCGGGGGACACCGTCAATCTCGAAACCGACGCCGTGGCCAAGTACCTCCTCCGCGCCCGCGACTTCGACCTGACACGAGCGCCGAATGACGGATCCGTCCCGGAGGCCTCGGGGCACGTGGACGGCAGCTTCGACTCCATCGACGACGCCATCCGCATCATCGCCGCGGGCGGACTCGCCGTCGTCGTCGACGACGAGGACCGCGAGAACGAGGGAGACCTCATTGGGGCCGCCGCGCTCGCGGACCCCGCGCGTCTGGGATTCATGGTCAGGTACTCCTCCGGGGTGGTGTGCGCACCGATGACGGGTGAACGAGCCGACGCCCTGGACCTACCGCCCATGGTCGCCACCAACGAGGACCCCAAGGCAACCGCATACACGATTACCTGCGATGCCGCCCACGGAATCGATACCGGAATCAGCGCCCAGGACCGCGCCAAAACCTTGAACGTGCTGGCAGGGTCATCATCGACTGCCTCGGATCTCACCCGTCCCGGCCACATCCTTCCGTTGCGTGCCGTCGAGGGTGGTGTTCGGGCACGAGCCGGACACACGGAGGCCGCGGTCGAACTCGTGCGGCTCGCGGGGCTCCCGGAAGTCGGCTACATCGCGGAAATCATCCACGACGACGGAACGCTGATGCGCTTCGACGATCTGCGAGCCTTCGCCGACCTGCATGGCCTGCCCATGATCTCGATCGAAGCACTCGCCGAACGATTGGCCCAGCTCGACGACGAGAGCGCCGACGCCGAATGACCCATACCCACGACGACCCCGACGAACCCGTCGACTCCTCGCAGCCCGTGGTGGTGCCCACCCCGCAGGGCAACTTCAGCATGAGGGCATGGTCCTTTCCCGACGGCCACGAGATCATGAGCGCGACCGCGCTGGACGACGCCGGCCAGGCGATCGACGCCGACAACCCGGCGCCGCTCGTTCGGATCCACTCGGAATGCCTGACCGGAGACGTCTTCGGTTCCCTCAGATGTGACTGCGGACCGCAATTGCACCAGGGCCTCGAGCAGATCTCCGAGCGCGGCGGCACCTTGATCTACGTCAAGGGGCACGAGGGAAGGGGCATCGGGTTGGTCAACAAGCTGAAGGCCTATCGACTCCAGGACGACGGCCTCGACACGGTCGACGCCAACCTCGCCCTCGGCTTCCAGGCCGATGACCGCGCCTACCGCCAGTCCGCGCGCGTCCTGCGCGAGCTGGGCATCACGACCCTGCGGCTGATCACCAACAATCCCGTCAAGGCCGAGGCGCTGACCGAGCTGGGTCTCGTCGTCGGATCCTTGGAACCGGACGAAATTTCCCCGCGCAAAGAAAACGCGCGCTACCTGGCCACCAAGAGGGACCGGATGCATCACCGCCTGGTCCTCGTGCCGGTGGAGACCGACCAGGATGAGTCGACGTCGCGAGGGCCCATGGACCCCGCGTCGTCGGAGGATCCCCACACCAACAGACCAACTACCGACTGAGGAGACATCATGAGTGGATTCGGAGCCCCAGGCACCGAACTGGGACAGCTGCCGACCGACGGACTGAAAGTTGCCGTTGTCGCGGCATCATGGCACGAGCAGGTCATGGACGGCCTGGTCGATGGGGCGCGCAGAGCGCTCGCGGACGCATCGCTCGAGGACGCCGCGACGATCGTTCGCGTTCCGGGCTCCTTCGAACTCCCGGTCGCCGCGAAGCACCTGGCCGAGACCCACGACGCCGTCGTCGCGCTCGGCGTCGTGGTCCGTGGTGGAACCCCGCACTTCGACTACGTCTGCGATGCGGCGACGGCCGGGCTGACCCAGGTCAGCGTCCAGACCGGTACGCCCGTCGGTTTCGGCGTCCTGACCTGCGACGACGACGAGCAGGCGCTAGACCGGGCCGGTTTGGAGGGATCCAGCGAGGACAAAGGCTACGAGGCCACGGTCGCCGCGATCCAGACGGCGGTAACACTCGCTCATATCGGCGGGTCCCGGGGTAACCTGGGCGGGTGAAAACCTTCGAAGACCTGTTCTCTGAACTGACCACCAAAGCCACCGATCGGCCGGCGGGATCCAAGACCGTCGCCGAGCTCGATTCCGGGATCCATGGGATCGGCAAGAAGGTGGTCGAGGAAGCCGCTGAGGTCTGGATGGCCGGCGAATACCAGACCGACGACGAGCTCTCCGAAGAGATCTCGCAGTTGCTCTATCATCTTCAGGTCCTGATGATCGCGCGCGGTCTGACCCCGGAAGACGTCTACAAGTTTCTCTGAACCCGACCTGACCCCGGACTTGTCCGGCCCCTCCCCGGAACCAAAGGATTTTCATGCTGCGAATTGCCGTGCCCAACAAGGGGGCACTCTCTCAGGCCGCCCAGACCATGCTCTCGGAAGCGGGATACCTCCAGCGGCGCGAGAGCCGAGAACTGGCGATCGTCGACGAGGAGAACCAGGTCGAGTTCTTCTATCTCCGGCCGCGTGACATCGCGGTCTACGTGGGACACGGAACCCTGGATGTGGGAATCACGGGCCGAGACCTGCTCCTGGACTCGGAGGCCGACGCCGAGGAGGCGCTCGGGCTGGACTTTGCCCGTTCAACCTTCCACTTCGCCGGCCCGATCGGGCGTTTCACCTCACCCGAGGAGTTGCACGGCAAGCGGGTGGCCACAAGCTACTCGAGCCTGGTGCGCAACTACTTGAAGGAACAGAGGATCGACGCCGAGGTGGTCCGATTGGACGGGGCCATTGAGTCATCCATCCGGCTCGGAGTGGCCGACGCTATCGCCGACGTCGTCGAGACCGGCAACACGATGCGGGCCGCAGGGTTGGAGCCCTTCGGTGACCCGATCATGCGGTCGGAGGCGTTGCTCATCAAGAGGCACGGGCTCGAGGACGGTGCGAGCCTCGAGGTCCTCCGTCGTCGTCTGCGCGGGGTGCTGGTCGCGCGACAGTACGTACTGATGGATTTCGACGTGAGCGAGGAGAACCTCGAGGCGGCGACCGCGATCACGCCGGGCCTCGAGGCGCCGACGGTTTCGCCCCTGCAACGCGAAGGCTGGTACGCGGTGCGATCCATGGTTCCGAAACGTTCGACCAACCAGCTGATGGACAGTCTGTACGAAGCCGGCGCGCGAGCCATCCTGGTGTCGCCGATCGGTGCGGCCCGAATCTGACGCGCGGGACGCCTCTCGAAAGGAAAGCACGATGAGCGTAGCTGTGCGAGTGATTCCCTGCCTGGATGTCGACGCCGGGCGGGTGGTCAAAGGAGTGAACTTCGAGGGTCTGCGCGATGCGGGCGACCCGGTGGAGCTGGCCAAACGATACGACGCCGTCGGTGCCGACGAACTGACTTTTCTCGACGTCACGGCGTCGTCCTCCGACCGAGAGACCACCTACGACATCGTCGCCCGAACCGCCGAGGAAGTCTTCATCCCGTTGACCGTCGGTGGGGGAGTGCGCACCGCTGAGGACGTCGACAGGTTGCTGCGTGCGGGAGCCGACAAGGCCTCGATCAACACCGCAGCCATCAACCGACCCGAGGTCATCAACGACATCACGGAGAGGTTCGGCAACCAGGTCCTCGTCCTGTCGGTCGACGCCAAGCGCACGGACAACACGGCCTCCGGCTTCGAGGTCACGACCCACGGAGGACGCCGCTCGACCGGGATCGACGCGCTCGACTGGGCATCCGAGGCGGCCGAGCGCGGCGTCGGCGAGATCCTTCTCAACTCGATCGACGCCGACGGAACCCGTGACGGTTTCGACCTGGAGATGATTCGGGCGGTGCGCGGCGTCGTCGGCATTCCGCTGATTGCCTCCGGGGGCGCGGGCGAACCGGCTCACTTTCCCGAAGCTGTCAGGGCAGGAGCCGACGCGGTGCTTGCGGCGTCGATCTTCCATTTCGGCCCCGACCATGCAATTCGCGACGTCAAGACCGCGATCCGCGAGGCCGGGTTCCCCGTGCGCTGACCCCGTGGGCTGACCCCGTGTGCGGCTCCGCGCTCAGGCCCGGTGTCTGAGGTCGGTGCGCTGGCTCGGTGTCCGTCCGGCGCGCCCGGGCCGTGCCTCAGTAACTGATCTGGACGTTCGCGGCCTCACGTCGCCCGAAGAGGTACAGGAGAATCTCGAGCGGGGTGCCCGTGATCGTGACGTGCTCACCCGTGCTCGGAGCCTTGACGATTTTCTGGACCAGTCCACTGATTCGCGAGGACGCGGACGGTTCACGCAGCGTCTTCGAGCCGAAAGCGGGTTCGCCGTCATCGTTGGTCCCCATCACGGTCAGGCCGTCGGGGTAGTCCTTCGCGAACATCTTGCCCTGGGAGCCGATGGTCTTCCAGATCCGCTCGTCCTCTCCCTCGATCCGCGATTCCGCACCGTTCATCTCGGTCGAATCGGACGAGCCTCGCAACACGTCCTCGCGGTGGATCACGTATTCGGCGAAGTTCATGCCGTAGTCCACGGTCTCGCTCCTGCGCTGCGGAGCATTGGTCGAACCGAATTTCTCGACCGCCTCCATGTAGGAGCGTCCGTCGGTCAGCTGTCCGGCGAGTTCTTCGGTTTTCCGATCCGTGCGCGAGGCGAGCGGCGGAATCACGACGCCGGCCGCGATGTCCGGGCGGGTTTCGCGCAAAACCAGGTGCGCAACCATGTGCTCCGTGTTCCACCCCTCGCAAAGTGTCGGCTTCCCGGGACCGGTCCTGAGCAGGACGGAGACGAGCTGGTTCCTGAGGTCTGTGATAGCGCTCATGGTGCCAGTCTAAGCGATGCGCAATGAACCACACCGGCCACGACCTGGGGCTTTGCCTGAATCTCTGAGGGCGGGCGCGTGGGCGGGGTGCGCGGGTGGTGGGCAGCGGCCGGCCGCCGAGGTGGCAGTTTCGTGCGGATTTCGACGGCCACATACCGCATACACCGGTCCCACCGTGCTGGAGCGGCGCCCCCATACGCACGAGATTGCCACCGCGACGGATTGGCGACGGCGTCGTGTTGCGTCGCGCGGTGTCGTGTTGCGCCCTGCGACGTCGTGCCGCCGTCGAGTGCCATCGCCGAGTGCGCCCATCGAGCGGAGCGCCGAATGCTGTTGTGTGGTGGTTGTCCGATTGCGAGGGGGTTGCCGGCAGAAAAACAACGTTCCCGGCCGGGTGTGCGGGATGTTTGCGTGGGGGTTACCGGATTGAGAGGCGTTTTCCCGCGTTGGGTGGCGGTTTAGCCCCCACCCAACGCGGGAAAACGGCACCGAATCGGGTAACCGCCTCTTTCGAGCCGGGCGGCAGCCACCGAGACACACCGACCGAGAGATCCACCGCCCGCGAACCCCAAGGCGCCACCCGATCCACACCCCGCCCGTCCCCCCCCCGCCCATTCCACCTTCCGCCCCTCGAGGAATACGTCCCGTTATCAGGCGGTAGAGTTGTTGCTTGATGATGAGCCAGTCGCAATCCCAGGATTCCGCGCTCCCCGCAGAGATCGAGGAGCGCCTCACTTTCGACGCCCAGGGGCTGGTCGCAGCCATCGTGCAGCAGCACGATACGGGTGAAGTCCTCATGCTGGGGTGGATGGATGCTGAAGCACTCCATCGGACCCTCACGAGCGGACGGGTGACCTTCTGGTCACGGTCGCGTCAGGAGTATTGGCGCAAGGGAGACACCTCCGGCCACCGCCAGTACGTCCGGTCCGTGGCCATGGACTGCGACGGCGACGCCCTGCTCGTCCGGGTCGACCAGATCGGTGCGGCGTGCCACACCGGCACGCGCACCTGCTTCGACGGACGCGATCTGCAGGCCGTGGTCGGCCACGAAGAAGACTGAGCCTCGCCCCATCGTTGTAAGGACATTCCCATGACTACTCAGCAGAACGACCTCTCCGGCCAGATCCGGCCCACGCGCGAGGAATTCCGAACCCTGGCCGCCCGGCGCAGGGTGGTACCCGTGAGCATTACGGTGGTTGCGGATTCACTCACGCCCATCGGCATCTACCGCTCGCTCGTGGCACGTGACGGCCACGTTCGTCCCGGTACATTCCTCCTCGAATCCGCGAACGCAGGGGCGCAGTGGGCCAGGTATTCGTTCATCGGCGTCTCTTCGCGCTCGACCCTGACCACCAAGGACGGCAAACCCTTCTGGCAAGGCACCGTTCCGGAGGGAGCGCCGACCACGGGGAGCCCTGTCGACGCGATCCGCGACACTCTCGAGATGCTCCACACCGAACCTTTCGAGGACCTTCCGCCTCTGACCTCGGGGCTGGTCGGCTACCTGGGGTGGGACACCGTGCGCCACTGGGAAAAGCTGCCGCACCCGCCGACCGACGACGTCCACCTCCCGGAGTTCGCCCTCAACCTGGTGTCTGACATGGCCATCCATGACCACAAAGACGGATGCGTGACCCTGGTGGCGAACGCCATCAACTGGGACGGAACCTCCGACCGCGTCGATTGGGCGTACGACGACGCCGTCTCCCGCGTCCGATCGATGATCGATCGCCTGGCCGAGCCCCTGAACCGGACCACCGTGTCCTTCATGGCCGAACCCGAATCGGAGGAGGGGCCTTTCGGGCGGGACGTGACGGAGACCTGGACCCGCCAGCAGTACATGAACTCGATCGTCGAGGGCAAACACGCGATCCACGATGGCGACATCTTCCAGATCGTCATCTCGCGTCGCTTCGAAGCAGAGACAGATGCGCTGCCTTTGGACGTGTACCGGGTGCTGCGACAGACCAACCCGTCGCCCTACATGTATTTGTACGCCTTCGAGGACACGGAGGGGGAGCCCTATTCGATCGTGGGCTCTTCGCCTGAAGCGCTCGTGACCGTGACCGGGGACCGAGCCACGACCCATCCCATTGCCGGTTCCCGTCCGCGAGGCGACACGCACGCGCACGACGTCGCACTCGCCGAGGAACTGTTGGCTGACGAGAAAGAACGCTCAGAGCATCTGATGCTCGTGGACCTGTCCCGCAATGATCTGTCCAAGATCGCGGACCCCGGCACGGTCGAGGTCACCCAGTTCATGGACATCGAGCGATTCAGCCACATCATGCACATCTCCTCCACGGTCGAGGCACGCATCCGGGAAGACGCCAACGCCTACGACGTCCTGAAAGCCACGTTCCCGGCCGGCACGCTCTCCGGGGCCCCGAAACCGAGAGCCATGCAACTGCTCGACGATTACGAGCCTCACCGGCGCGGCGTCTACGCTGGCGTGGTGGGGTATTTCGACTTCGCCGGCAACATGGACATGGCGATCGCTATCCGCACCGCGCTGCTCAGGAACGGGCGGGCGTACATCCAAGCGGGAGCCGGTATCGTGGCAGATTCCGACCCCGAGACCGAAGCCGATGAGACCGTCAGCAAGGCCGCGGCCCCGTTGCGAGCCGTGCTCCGTGCCCAGTACCTGACGAGCCTCGCCGAGGAGGATTAACCATGAGCGAGGATCCCGCCGAAGGATCTGCCCCCGTCGCACAGGTGGACGGAAACACGGACGACAAGACCAAGAAGGCGGGGTCCGGACGAGTCATTCTCACGAGCCTTCTGGTCCCGATCCTCGCGTTCGTCACGACCCTGTTTCCGTGGATCCACGCGAACGTCTCGAGCGTGATGTCGCAGGTCGACGTCGACGTCAAAGGGACCGACGCTGCGCCTGCCGTTTCCGCACTGGGCCTGGTCGCGCTCGCCGGGGTGGTCGCCGTCCGGATCGCGGGCAAGGTTCTGCGTGCTGTGATCTGCGCGGTCATCGCATTGGCCGGCGCGGGCACCGCAATTTCTGCTCTGACCGCGGCCCTCAACCCGCAGGATGCGGCGATGACCAAAGTGGGCGAGGCCACCGGGACCAACGGGCCGGGAGGAAGTTACGTCGTGACCGTGTGGCCGTGGCTGACCTTCGTCCTGGGACTGGCCACGATCGTGGTGGCCCTGTGGTTGTGGTGGTCGAGCCGCCAGTGGAAGACCACTTCGAGGCGTTACGAACGCGAGTCGCAACATTCGGCGCAAAAAGGTGACAACCCTCACGCCGATGACATCGACACCTGGGATTCACTCACGGAAGGGGAAGACCCCACTCGTTAGCGAACGCGAAACATCACTCGCCGTCGTCATCGATGGCATAGAATGTCACGGTAGTGCGCGCTGGAAATCGCGCTGATCGCTTCATCGAAGGAGGGCCAGTGAGCTCTGAACAACAACTCGAACTCACGCCGGTCGCCGTGGAAGGCCACGGCAATACCGTCTCCGCATGGACTCTCGTCATGTTGGTCATGTTGGGTTCGATTGTGGGATGCGTGGCGTTCTGCCTGGGCAATATCCCGTGGCTGATCGTCGGATTGGCGATCATCGTCGGCGGGTGCGTGGCCGGAGGAATCCTCAAGGCCCTCGGGTTCGGCAAACTCGGATCCCGCACGAAGTCCCACAGTTGAGCATTGGGCTTCTGGCAGCGCTCCCTGATCGGCACGGTCGTCAGCGGGGCGCTGTTCTCTATGACCAGAGTGGCCCCGGGCCACGAAGAGCAGTAGACCGGAGATCACCGCTTTCATGACAGTTTTGGACGACATCATTGCCGGAGTCCGCGAGGACCTCGAGGAGCGGCGTCGCGCCGTGAGCCTCGACGAGCTCAAGGACCGCGTCTCGTCGGTCTCACCGGCCCGAGACGCCGTTTCGGCCCTGCGCGGTCCGGACCGGGAAACCGTGGAGATCATCGCGGAGGTCAAACGAGCGAGCCCGTCCGCAGGGGATCTGAACGACATCCCCGAGCCGGCGACGCTGGCTCACGAATACGAGGCCGGGGGAGCAGCCGCGATTTCCGTGCTCACGGAGTCCCGCCGCTTCAAGGGATCGCTCGAAGACCTCGACGCCGTGAGGTCGGAAGTCTCGATCCCGATCCTGCGCAAGGATTTCACGATCGATCCGTACATGATCTGGGAGGCCCGGGCTCACGGCGCGGACCTGGTGCTGCTGATCGTTGCGGCCCTGAGCGACCAGGAACTTCACGAATATCTCGAACTGACCCATCGCCTCGGGATGAACGCGATCGTCGAGGCCCACACGGCCGACGAGATCGAGCGTGCCGTCGACGCCGGTGCCAACATCGTGGGTGTGAACGTCCGCAACCTCAAAACGCTCGAAACCGACACATCCCACTTCGCGTCCCTCGCATCCCACCTTCCGGATGGGCCCGTGATCGTCGCGGAGTCCGGCGTGACCGGGCCGAGCGACGTCGGCGACTACGGACGCCAGGGAGCCGAAGTGGTCCTCGTGGGTGAGGCGCTGGTCAGGCACTCCGATCCGCGCGACGCCGTGGGCGAATTCAAGAACCAAGGCCGCAAGGCACGCGCGGCGTACTGGGAAGAGAAGGGTGCACGAGATGGCCGATAATTCGACGCCGCAGCAGGACACCGAACTCGCGGAGCCCTTTCTGGGCGCCCCGCACGGTTCACTGAAAAACGCGACCGGTCCGTACTTCGGGGACTTCGGCGGACAGTGGATGCCCGAATCGTTGATCCGGGCCATGGACGAGCTCGAGGACACCTTCGAAAAGGCCAAGGCGGACCCGGAGTTCCTGGAGGAATTCCAGCGGCTGTCCCGCGAATACTCCAATCGGCCGTCGCTGCTCACCGAGGCAGAACGGCTGAGTGAGAAAGCCGGCGTTCGTATCTTCCTCAAGCGCGAGGACCTGAACCACACCGGATCCCACAAGATCAACAACGTTCTGGGCCAAGCACTGTTGGCCAAGAAAATGGGCAAGACACGGTTGATCGCCGAAACCGGGGCGGGCCAACACGGCGTGGCAACAGCCACTGCCGCGGCGTACTTCGGCATGGACTGCGTGGTCTACATGGGCGAGGTGGACACCAACCGGCAGGCGCTCAACGTGGCCCGGATGCAGTTGCTGGGCGCGAAGGTCATCGCGGTGCAGAACGGATCGCGCACCCTCAAGGACGCGATCAACGAGGCGCTGCGGGACTGGGTCGCCAACGTCGAGGACACCCACTACCTTCTCGGCACGGCCGCGGGAGCACACCCCTTCCCGGCCATGGTCCGGTACTTCCACGATGCGATCGGTACCGAGGCGCGTCAGCAACTCCTGGACAGGACCGGGCGGTTGCCGGATGCGGTCGCGGCCTGCGTAGGCGGTGGATCCAACGCGATCGGCATGTTCCACGCATTCCTGGATGACGAGTCGGTCGAGCTCTATGGCTTGGAGCCCGGTGGCGAGGGAATCGACACCGACCGCCACGCGGCCACGATCAATCTCGGCAGGCCCGGAGTGCTCCACGGGGCACGCACTTACCTGATGCAGGACGACGACGGCCAGACCATCGAGTCGCATTCGATTTCGGCCGGACTCGACTACCCGGGCGTGGGTCCCGAACATGCATACCTGTCCGACATCGGGCGAGTGTCCTATCAGGCTGTAACCGATACCGAGGCCATGGACGCCCTCCGCGCCCTGTGCGAATCCGAGGGCATCATCCCCGCCATCGAATCGGCACACGCCCTGGCCGGTGCGTTGCGCCTGGCAGAGCAGTGGAAGGCCGAGGACCCGGAGACGGCACGGCACAAGATCATTGCGGTGTGCCTCTCCGGACGAGGGGACAAGGACATGAGCACGGCCGTCGAGTGGTTCGGCCTGGGCAAGGCAATCCCGAGTTCCGAGGTCAACGCAGCCAACCTGCGCAGCCAGGAATCCGGGAGCGCGGACGCACAAGCATCGGGGACCAGCACCGTCGATTCGGAGGAGCAGAAATGACGACACCGCCTCAGGACGCCGGCCGCTACAGCGCCACCACAAAACGTTTTCCGGAGCCGAACCCCGATTCGAAGGTTTCTGCCCGGATCCGGGCCTGCCGCGAACAGGGGCGACCCGCGCTGATTGGTTACCTGCCCGTGGGCTACCCGACCGTGGACGAGTCCATCCGCGCCGGCATCGAGCTGGGGCGGAACGGGGCCGATATCATCGAGCTGGGCATTCCGTATTCGGACCCCGTGATGGACGGACCCGTGATCCAGGACGCCACCACGGTCGCGTTGCGCAACGGTTTCAAGGTCGACGACGTCTTCCGCGCCGCCCGCGAGATCACCAAACAGACGGACGCGGTTGTCGTCGTGATGACCTACTGGAATCCCGTGCTGCGCAAGGGAGTGGACGAATTCGCCCGTCAGCTCGCCGAAGCCGGCGGGGCCGGTATCATCACACCCGATCTCGTCCCTGACGAGGCGGGCGAGTGGTTCGAGGCGAGCCGGGCGCATGGGCTGGACCGTATCTTCCTCGCAGCTCCTTCCTCATCGGTCGAACGCCTCGACATGATCGCCCACGCCTCGAGCGGGTTCGTGTACGCGGTGTCCGTGATGGGCGTGACGGGTGCGAGGTCGTCGGTCTCCGACGTCGCCGAGCGCCTGGTCACGGACATACGGACCGCCGGTGCGGAGAACGTGTGCGTGGGCCTCGGCGTCTCGCGTCGCGAGCACGTGGACGAGATCGGCGCATACGCCGACGGCGTCATCGTGGGAACCGCCCTGGTCAAAGCGTTGGGCGAAGGCGGACCGGAGGCTGTTGGACGTCTCGCGCGCGAATTGGCCGGTCGTCCCGAACAGTCGGCGTGAACCCGTTGATCCCCATGGCAGCCATTCCCTCTCCGACCTGGTCGGCGTTCCGCCTGGGGCCACTGACCATTCATGCGTACGCCCTGTGCATCCTGCTCGGGATCGTCATCTGCATCTGGTTGACCTCCAGACGTTGGCGAGCCAAGGGCGAGGACCCGGAGAGGATTTGGGACATCGCCCTCTGGGCGATCCCTTTCGGGCTCGTGGGGGCCAGAATGTACCACGTCTTCGTGACCGCTCCGGGAGACTACTTCGGGCCCGGCAGGAATCCCGTGGACGCCCTCAAGATCTGGGAGGGCGGTATCGGCATCATGGGTGCCGTAACCCTGGGCGGTCTCGGCGCGTGGATTGCGTGTCGGAAAATGGGCCTTTCTCTGGTGAAATTCGCCGACGCCGCGGCGCCGGGGATCATCATCGCCCAGGGCATCGGGCGCTGGGGCAACTGGTTCAACCAGGAATTGTTCGGGAAACCCACGAGCCTCCCCTGGGGGCTCGAGATCGACCCCATGTCGCACAACTTCCCGACCCAGTATCCGCCAGGCACGCTGTTCCATCCCACCTTCCTGTACGAATCCCTCTGGGACGTGCTGGGCGGCCTGCTTCTGCTGTGGCTCTCGCGCCGGATCCTGGTGAAGAGCGGTCAGGTCTTCTGGACGTACGTCATGTACTACGGAATCGGCCGTTTCCTGATCGAGTTGTTCCTCCGCATCGACGAATCCGACGTCATCCTGGGTCTGCGCATCCACGTCTGGACCTCGGGAATACTGGTCCTGTTGGCCCTGGTGATGCTCGCTGTCGTCTCGCGCCGTCGGCCGCGTGAACCTCAGGATCACGGAGAGCTCACCGCGTAACACAACCGGGACTGTGGATGCGTATGACGCCGCACACCACGGTCCGTGGTAGTTTTGCTCCACAACACATAGGCAAGTCGTGCTCTCCGCTCACGCATCATATGAGGGGAGCCACCATCGATTCGGCGTCAACACCTAGGTACGCCGACACTTTGTCTCGTGATTGCTGCAATGAAGCGGCCACCGTCGAATCGCAGGGCACTGCCCGGGTGAAGCGCTCGTTGCGGACACGATGAGCGCCCATTTCTTCCCGTACGGTGCCGGAGCTTTATCCAAATGCCCGGCCACCTGTCCCGGGGGACTTTTCGTCTGGCCGCCGAACGTGGTTTCGCGCAGTCCGTTGCGCGGGCCCAGGAGCTTGGTCAGGGCATCACTCGAAACCGAGCTCACGGACTCACACGAGGAAGAGAGGCTTCACTGTGACTGGCTTCGAAACGCCCCGTTCCACCACGGAACCAGGTGAGGTGCGCTCACCGTTCACCGCATTCGCGGACATCCCCGAGAAGGACGGTCTCTACGACCCGGATTTCGAGAAAGATGCCTGCGGTCTGGCCATGATCGCGAACTTGACCGGCGAGGCGACGCACGACGTCGTGGACAAGGCGCTGACGGCTCTTCGCTCGCTCGAACACCGCGGGGCGGTAGGTGCCGACGAGGGCACGGGCGATGGTGCGGGCCTCCTGACCCAGGTGCCCGACGAATTCTTCCGGAAGAGCGTGGAGTTCTCCCTGCCGGAACCCGGCAAATACGCGGTCGGCACGGCATACCTGCCCACGCACGGCGAGAACGCGGAGGAACTTCAGGATTCCCTGACCGAGATGGCCGAGGCCGAAGGTCTTCAGGTTCTCGGATGGCGCGAGGTCCCGGTCGATGAAACCGTGGTCGGCGCCTCTGCCCGGGCGGTCATGCCGTACTTCGTGCAGATGTTCGTCTCGGAGGCGGTCAACGAGGTCACCGAAGAAGCTTTCACCGGGCACATTCCCGTGGTCGATCTGGACCCTGACCAAGAACGTCGTCAGTTGGACCAGAAGGCATTCCGCATCCGGAAGCGGTCCCAGCACAAGCTCGGCATCTACTTCCCGTCCTTTTCGACCCGGACCATCACCTACAAGGGGATGCTCACCACGGCTCAGCTCGAGCCGTTCTACCCCGATCTGTCCGACCCGCTGTTCTCCACGCGTCTGGCGATCGTGCACTCGAGGTTCTCCACGAACACGTTCCCTTCCTGGCCCCTCGCGCAACCTTTCCGGACCATCGCCCACAACGGCGAAATCAATACGGTCAAGGGAAACCGGAACTGGATGAGGGCACGCCAGTCGCAGTTGAAGTCACCGCTGCTCGGGCGGCACCCGGAGGAGCTGTTCCCGATTTGCTCGGTGGGGGCTTCCGACTCGCAGTCACTCGACGAGGTGGCCGAGTTGCTGATGCTCTCGGGTCGCTCGATGCCCGAGGCGATCATGATGATGATCCCGGAGGCCTGGGAGAACCACGAGACGATGGACGAGAACCGTCGCGCGTTCTACCGGTACCACGCGAGCCTCATGGAACCATGGGACGGCCCGGCCGCGGTCACCTTCACCGACGGCGACATGGTCGGATCGGTGCTCGACCGGAACGGATTGCGCCCCGGTCGCTACTGGCAGACCGATGACGGCCTGGTTGTCTTCGCCTCGGAGGTCGGCGTCGTCGATCTGGGGGATACCAAGATCGTCGCCAAGGGCCGAGTGTCCCCGGGCACGATGTTCCTGGTCGACACGAAGGAAGGGCGCATTGTGCCCGACCAAGAAATCAAGGACCAGGTGGCGGCCCGTAACCCGTGGAAGGAATGGGCCGATCAGAACATCTTCACGCTCGACGACCTTCCGGAGCGTGAGCACCGCAATCCGCCGGCCCAGTCGATCCTGGTGCGCCAGCAGATCTTCGGGTACACCCACGAAGAGCTCACATCGATCCTGGGTCCCATGGCCGCCAAGGGCGCCGAACCGATTTACGCGATGGGCACGGATACCCCCATTGCGGTGCTCGCGAAGCGGCCGCGGCTCCTGTTCGACTACTTCATCCAGTCCTTTGCGCAGGTCACGAACCCGCCCCTGGACTCGATCCGTGAAGAACTCGTGACCTCGTTGCGCAGTTCCCTCGGACCGAACGGCAACCTGTTGCGCAACGGCTTTGTCACGTCCCGCCAGCTCGAACTCGACTTCCCGGTGATCGACAACGACCAGCTCGACAAGATCATGCACATCGAGGACGAGGACGGTATGGCCACCGCCCTGAAGGTTCGGGGCCTCTACGAGCCGGCCGGCGGTGCCGCGTCCCTGCGGTCTCGGCTGTCCGAAATCTGTGAGAAAGTATCGGCCGCCGTGAACCGTGGCGTGGAGTACGTGGTTCTCTCGGATCGCAACGCGAACGCCAACTGGGCTCCGATTCCCTCCCTGCTGCTGACTGCCGCGGTGCATCACCATTTGCTGCGGTCCGCCACCCGGACCAAGGTCGGTCTGGTCGTGGAGGCCGGTGACGTCCGCGAGGTCCACCACGTCGCCGCACTCGTCGGTTTCGGGGCCTCCGCGGTCAACCCCTACTTGGCCATGGAATCGGTCGAGCAACTGGTTCGTACCGGTGCCCTGGAAGGTGTCACGGCCGAGCAGGCGACGCGCAACCTGATCAAGGCCCTGGGCAAGGGGCTGCAGAAGATCATGTCCAAGATGGGCATTTCGACCGTGAGCTCCTACTGCGGGGCCCAGACCTTTGAGGCACTCGGCCTGTCCCAGGCATTCGTGGACGAATACTTCACGGGCACGCACTCGCAGATGGGCGGCGTCGGCCTGAGCGTGATTTCGGACGAGGTCAAAGCGCGGCATGATCGCGCGTACCCGCAGGACGGGGTCAAGGTTCCGTATCGTGACCTGGAATCCGGGGGCGAATACGACTGGCGCAGGGACGGTGCCCCGCACCTGTTCAACCCGCACACGATCTTCCGGCTCCAGCACTCGACCAAGACCCGCAGATACGACATCTTCAAGTCCTACACGAAGCTCGTGGACGACCAGTCCAAGGACCTCATGACCCTCCGTGGTCTCCTCGATTTCGCGCCCCGGCGACAGTCGGTGCCCCTCGAGGAGGTCGAGTCGGTGAGTTCGATCGTCAAGAGGTTTTCGACCGGCGCGATGTCCTACGGCTCGATCTCGCAGGAGGCGCACGAGACGCTCGCGATCGCGATGAACCGATTGGGCGCCAAGTCCAACACGGGTGAGGGCGGCGAGGATCTGGAACGCCTTCTCGACCCCGAGCGGCGTTCGGCCATCAAGCAAGTGGCCTCGGGCAGGTTCGGCGTGACCAGCCTGTACCTGACCAATGCCACGGATATTCAGATCAAGATGGCGCAGGGGGCCAAGCCGGGCGAGGGCGGCCAGCTCATGTCCGCCAAGGTCTACCCTTGGGTCGCTCGCACGCGTCACGCGACTCCTGGGGTCTCCCTGATCTCGCCGCCTCCTCACCACGACATCTACTCGATCGAGGACCTTGCGCAGCTGATCTACGATCTCAAACGGGCGAACCCTGAGGCCCGGGTGCACGTGAAGCTGGTTTCCGAAATCGGGATCGGCACGGTCGCGAGCGGTGTGACGAAGGCGAAGGCCGACGTCGTCCTCGTGTCGGGGCACGACGGCGGGACCGGCGCCGCGCCCATGAATTCCCTCAAGCATGCGGGTGCGCCCTGGGAGCTCGGCCTCGCCGAGACCCAGCAGACCCTACTGCTCAATGGGCTTCGCGACCGCGTCGTCGTGCAGGCGGACGGGCAGATGAAGACGGGACGCGACGTCGTCGTGGCCGCACTGCTCGGCGCGGAGGAGTACGGTTTCGCAACGGCGCCCCTGGTGGTCGAAGGGTGCATCATGATGCGCAAGTGCCACCTGGATACGTGCCCGGTCGGTGTCGCGACCCAGAATCCGAAGCTGCGCGAGCGGTTCACCGGCAAGGCCGACCACGTGGTCAACTTCTTCGAATTCATTGCGGAAGAGGTTCGTGAATACCTGGCCGAGCTGGGTTTCCGGAGCCTGGACGAGGCCATTGGCCACGCCGAGGTGCTGGATACCCGCAAGGCGGTCGCACATTGGAAGGCCGAGGGGCTCGACCTGCGCCATATTCTCCGGTCCACCGCCGACGAATACGGCAACCAGGGGACCAGGAACACTCGGCCGCAGGATCACGAGCTCGATAAGCACATGGACAACGAGCTGATTCGGCTGTCCAAGCCGGCCTTGACGCACCGCACACCGGTCTCGATGGATCACCCCATCATCAACACGGATCGAGCGGTCGGAACGATGCTCGGCCACCGGGTGACCAAGACCTTCGGAGCGGAGTTCCTGGACCATGACACGATCACGGTCAATCTCCACGGTCAGGCAGGGCAGTCCCTGGGCGCATTCCTGCCCCAGGGAATCACGTTGAGGCTCACGGGTGACTCGAACGACTACACGGGCAAGGGGCTCTCCGGCGGACGCATTATCATCCGACCCGAGGCCGACGCCCTGTTCGAGGCCCAGGACAACGTGATCGCGGGAAACGTGATCGGGTACGGGGCAACCAGTGGCGAACTGTTCCTGAGGGGACAGGTGGGGGAGCGATTCCTCGTGCGCAATTCAGGTGCCACCGCCGTGGTCGAAGGCATTGGCGACCACGGGTGCGAGTACATGACGGGCGGTGTTGCGCTCATCATCGGTCAGACCGGTCGCAACTTCGGCGCCGGGATGTCCGGTGGCGTGGCCTACGTCCTGGATCTGGACCTGGCCGACGTGAACAAGGCCGCGCGTGAATCGGGTGAGCTGACGTTCTCCGGTCTGGACGAGGACGACGAAAAACTCGTGAGGAGCTTGTTGGAGAAGCACTTCGCGGAAACCGGTTCCACGGTTGCCCAGACGATGCTGGCAGATCCTGCTGGGTCCATGGCGCGGCTGACCCGGGTTCTTCCCCGCGATTTCGCGGCAGTCCAAGGAATTCGGACCCGGGCCGAGGCCGAAGGAAATGATCCGGACAGCGATCCGGTGTGGCAGGAGATTTTGGAGGTGACCGCGCGTGGCTGATCCCCGTGGCTTTCTGACGTACGAACATCGCGCTGACCGGCCCAAGCGGCCGGTCCCGGTGCGAATCCTGGACTGGAAGGAAGTCCAGGTCGAGCAGGACTCGGCGACACTCAAGCAGCAGGCGTCCCGTTGCATGGACTGCGGCGTCCCCTTCTGCCACCAGGGCTGTCCCCTGGGGAATCTGATTCCCGAGTGGAACGACTTGATGTGGCAGGGAAGAACGGACGAGGCCGTGCAGAGAATGCACGCGACCAACAATTTTCCGGAGTTCACGGGCCGTGTGTGCCCCGCACCGTGCGAGTCCTCGTGCGTGCTGGGGATCAACCAGCCTGCGGTCACGATCAAGCAGATCGAATACACGATCGGCGAGAAGGCCTTCGACGAGGGCCTGATCGAGCCTCACTTGCCGGAACGCCTGGTGGACAAGACGGTGGCCGTGGTCGGCTCTGGGCCGGCGGGGCTTGCCGCCGCCCAGCAATTGACGCAAGCGGGTTACACGGTCGCGGTGTACGAGCGCGATGACCGCATCGGAGGCCTGCTCAGGTACGGGATCCCGGACTTCAAGATGGAGAAGTCCGTTCTCGACCGTCGCCTCGACGTCATGCGCGCCGAAGGCACGAGGTTCCGCGCCGGGGTGGAGATCGGCAAGGACATCCCGTGGGACCAGTTGCGTCGGAGGTACGACGCCGTGGTGGTTGCGACGGGTGCGACCAAACCGCGTGATCTGCCGATCCCGGGGCGCGACCTGTCAGGGGTCCATTTCGCCATGGAGTACCTGGTGCAATCCAACCGTGTCGGAGCCGGCGACGAGGTTCCCGAACAGATCAATGCCGAGGGCAAGCACGTGGTGATTCTCGGTGGCGGCGATACGGGTGCCGACTGCATCGGAACCGCGAACCGCCAGAAGGCGGCATCGGTCACGACTCTTGCGATCGGCAAGAGGCCGCCCGAGGACCGCGCCGAGCACGAGCCGTGGCCGATGTTCCCTCATCTCTTCGAGGTCGCGAGTGCGCACGAAGAAGGCGGGGAACGCAATTACCTCGCCTCGACCGTGGAGTTCGTGGGGGAGAACGGTCAGGTCACGGGCATCAAGATCGCCGAGACGGAATATCGCGAGGACGGGACCCGAGGCCCGAAGGAAGGCTCCGAGAGAATCATCCCGGCGGACCTGGTGTTCCTGGCCCTGGGCTTCACGGGACAGGATTCCGAGGCCATCGCGGAGCAGGCCGGTGCCGAGTTGGACCGGCGCTCCAATGTCTCCCGGGGAGAGGACTACATGACCAACGTTCCGGGCATCTTCTCCTGCGGCGACGCCGGCCGTGGACAGTCGCTGGTCGTGTGGGCCATCGCTGAGGGGCGTGCCTGCGCGGCCGCCGTCGAACGCCACCTGGTCGGCAGCACGCTGCTCCCTGAGCCCGTCGCGCCCTCGGATCGACCGATCGACCTTCTGTAGAGGGCGGCTCGGGCGTCGGCTCGGGGACGGACTCCGCGGAGAACCCGGCGAACCCAGCCTGCGCGCCTCGAGGACTCCAACGCAGTCTGACAGGACCCCCACTCACCGTCGGGTGGGTGGGGGTCTTTTCTGTTTGTGCTGAGGACCCTTCACCGGCCCCGACCTCCGAGTCGTCGATCTGTGGACAACCGCGTCGGTGGGGGTGCCGTACGCACTACCGTACGAATGAAAAATGCGGGCCTTGTGTACCACTTTAAGTAGTACATAAGGCCCGCTGTTTTATTGGCTGGTGCCCAAGGTGGGACTCGAACCCACACTCCGTGAAGAACCGCATTTTGAGTGCGGCGCGTCTGCCAATTCCGCCACTTGGGCAAGTTGGATAGTGACCCTCGGGCCACGTCCGAACCACGATTACTTTACACAATCGCTCACACAACACGAAATCCCTCATGGAGCCGGGTGTCCATGAGACGGCGGGGCGGGGCGTGAGCCCCGTCCCGCCAACGCGCGGTCAGGTTGTGCGAGGTGGTCCTAGTGCTGGTACGGCCCCAGCTTCTCGCGGCTCTCCGGAGTCCGGGCGCCGTGGTCGTCCAAGTCGCCGACCCTGTGCACCTTGACCATGTTGGTGGATCCGGCCACGCCGAGGGGCGAACCAGCGGTCAGGACCAACAGTTCGTCCTTCTGCACCAGGTTGTGCTTGAGCAGGTAGCGGTCCACGGCCTCCGTCATGCTGTCGGTGTCCGAGTGCTCCTCCTGCAACGCGGCGTCGACACCCCAGAACAGGGCCATGAACGCCTTGACCTTGGGCTCCGGTGTGAAGGCCAGGACCGGCTTGGTCGGGCGGAGGCGGCACAGACGGCGCGCCGAGTCGCCCGACTGGGTGAAGGTGCAGATGTAGTTGACGTTCAGCTGGTCGGCAATGTTCACCGCTGCCAGCGTGACGGCCCCTCCACGGGTCCGCGGGCTCGATCCCAGCTCCGGCATGCGGTCCATGCCGTGCTGCTCGGTGGACTCCACAATGCGTGCCATGGTCTGGATCGTGATGATCGGGTACTTGCCGACCGAGGTCTCGCCCGAAAGCATCACGGCGTCGGCACCGTCGAGAATCGCGTTGGCGCAGTCCGAAGCCTCGGCGCGCGTCGGCATGGGGTTGTTGATCATCGACTCAAGGACCTGGGTCGCCACGATGACCGGCTTCGCCCACCGGCGTGCGAGCGTGATTGCGCGCTTCTGCACCAGCGGAACGTCCTCGAGCGGGTATTCAACACCCAGGTCGCCACGGGCCACCATGATGCCGTCGAACTTGTCCACGATGTCCTGCAGGTTCTCCACTGCTTGCGGCTTCTCGATCTTGGCGATCACCGGGAGGCGCAGGTCTTCCTCGTCCATGATCTCGTGGACGCGGGTGATGTCGTCACCCGAACGGACGAAGGACAGGGCAATGATGTCGACGCCGGTTCGCAGCGCCCAGCGCAGGTCGCCCTCGTCCTTTTCGGTCAGGGCGGGCACCGAGACGGCCACGCCGGGAAGGTTGATTCCCTTGTGGTCCGATACCGTGCCGCCGACGACGACGCGAGTCGTCACCGTGGTTTCATCCACGTGGGTCGCTTCGAGGCGGACCTTGCCGTCGTCGATCAGGAGGGCATCGCCCGGGTGGACGTCGCCAGGAAGGCCCTTGTAGGTGGTCCCACAGATCTCCTGGTTGCCAGGAATGTCTTCGACGGTGATCTTGAAGGTGTCGCCCGGTGCGAGGTCGACCGGGCCGTCGGCGAAGGTCTCCAGGCGAATCTTGGGGCCCTGGATGTCGGCGAGGATGGCGACGTTCTTGTCGAGGTCTGCGGCGGCACGCCGCACGTTGTCATAGTTCTGGATGTGGACGTCATGGTCGCCATGGCTCATGTTCAGGCGGGCGACGTTGAGTCCTGCGGAGATGGCCTCCGAGACTTTCTCGTAGCTGGAAAGGGCGGGTCCTAGGGTACTTACGATTTTTGCGCGTCTCATATCTTCAACTCTAGTTCGACAAAAGCCACATGAACAGTCAGGCGCGCACCCGTATCGCTGACTCGCAGTCGCCAGCCCGCCGTGGCAGACGGGTTGATCCATCTCACTATCGATCCCGTCAACACCGCATTTTCAAGGGGAAGTGTGTGAAATATCCGTGTACATCCGGGGCGGCCGCCGGCCCAAGCCGTCTGCAAAGGAATCCAAAAAACCCACATTTCCCCACACGCGAGCGGTGTCTCGTCGGGAACGGCCGCCAACGAATCGATAGGGTTGGGGGAGAATCCCCGGGCTCGGGAGCTGGTCGGGTTCCGTATGCATCACCGGAATCTTCAGGCCTTGTCTCCGTCCCGGACTACTGCCTGACACAGGAGAGTCCATGACCAGCACCCTCGTCATCTACGGTTCGAACTACGGCTACACACGCACTTACGCGGAATGGATCGCCGAGGACACCAATGGCCGCGCCGTCTCCGCAGACCAGGTCGGTGCCGCTGAGATAGACGCCGCCGACGTCGTCGTCATCGGAGCCAGCGACTACGCGGGAAAGCTGACAGCGGCGGACCGGATCCGTGATCTGGCCGCAGACCTGCGCGAGAAGAAGGTCGCCTACTTCACCGTCTCCTTCTCGGGGGACGTCTCACAGCCGCGGGAAAAGCTCGACGGGGTTCTGGCGAAGAATCTGGGCGAGGCCTATCACGAGGGCGCCCCGACCGGTCACTTCCGTGGCGGGATGGACTATTCGCAGCTGTCCCGCGCGCACAAGACCGCGATGATGGGTGTGCGCACTTTCCTCAAGTCCAAGCCCAATAAGTCAGAAACGGATCTCCAAATGATCGAGTGCTATGGCGGCTCGGCGGACTATCGCGACCGTGCCTCGATCGCTCCGTTGGTCTCCGCCGTCAAGGCCCTCTGACCGGGTCAGGCAACCGCGGGTGGGTGCCTGCATACCGGCGAAGCTCGGTGATCCATCAACCTCTCGAAGAACCTGAGGCGTTGCACATCGCCCATACACCAGCTGGGTTGCCAGCCCGTTGAAGTCCTTGTGCAGGATCCTTTGGAGGCTCAGGGCCGTCGGGACCGCTTGAGGTAGGTGCCGTACAGCGTGCGATAGGCCGAGGGGGACAAGCGCAAGAGCATGCCGGCGGCACCGAAGAACGGGGCCGTCTTCAGCGTCCTCAGCACCAGAGGCAGTCGCAAGGCCGCCTGGCAGCCCTTCAAGTAGTCCCGCAGACTTTCCGGTTGTAGCCTCAGGGCGCTTTGTGCAGCGTTCAAGAAGCACAGAACCCACGCGACCGCGAGAGCGTTCTTCTCCGCCTCGGTGCCCAGGTGCGCATTCGTTGCACTCTTGAGGTGCTCCACATGGCGCCAGCAGTCCTCCAGGGACGGACAGGCGGACCATGTGACGGGCGATTCGTCGACCGAATACCAGTAGAGGGCATCGCGCAAAATCTTGACCCTGCGTGCCCGCTTGAACGCTTGGACCGTGAACGCTTCGTCCTTGATGTTGCTGATCGGAGGAAAACGGACGCCGCGGATGCGGTTGGCCCGATAGATCTTGTCCCAGGCGTAGGGAGTGATTTCGTCCCTGAGGGCTTGCAACATCGCATCGTGGCCGGTGCAGGTCCCCGGTTCGCCCTGACGTCGGTACGTGGTTTCGCCTGATTCGTGGTGCAGGCTATGAGCGCACACCATCACATCGCTCGTCGGAGTCACCGCGTTGTGCATGGTTTCAAGGAACGTCGGCGTGTACTGGTCGTCGGAATCGAGGAAAGCAATCCATCGCCCCTCTGCCTCCTTGAGCCCGTGGTTCCGGGTCTCCGCCAGACCGAGGTGTTCCTGATTTTCCAGGTAGCGGATTCGGGGGTCCGGATGGTTCCCGAGGTATTCGGCGACCACCAATTTCACGTCATCGGGTGATGCGTCATTGACGATCAGCAGTTCGAAGTCCGGGTCAGTTTGGCCCGTGACACTTGTGATGGCGCGTTCGATCGTGTCCGCCGTGTTGAAGGCGGGCATGATCACACTCGTTCGAGGTGACATGGTGTGTGGTTCTCCCGTGGAACTTGAAAGTGTTTCGACTATACGTGGGCGCAGACCACGTCCGGTCGATTGTGACGCCGATCCCTGGTCATGCGCGACCGGCTACACTGTGGGCATGTCCAAGGAGCCACGGGATCCCCAGCTTGCGCCGTTCTGGACGGTTCGGGCACAGCTCGCGCGGTGCTGAGAACCACCCGGGTCGACGTCGTGCCGTTCGAACGGGTCGGCGAAGATCATGCCCTCGCCGAGGGAGAGGGGGACCGCACGCTGGCCTTCTGGCGCGGTGTGCACCGCGATTTCTTCGAACGGTTCGCCAGTCATGACCGAGGATTTCGTCAGGACATGCCGGTGGTCTGCGAACGCTTCCGTATGGTGTATCCGGAGGTTCGTGCCTGACGGAACGGCCTCGTACGGTGCATCCAACGGCCCCTCAGAACCCGCCGTCGTTGTAAACGAATTCCCCTCCGACCACCGTGGCCACCGCCGAAACGTCTCCAGTGTGTTCCGCGGCAGATCTCACGATGTCGCGATCGAGGACGGTGAGGTCGGCGTCCATGCCGGCCCTGAGCGTTCCCAGGTGGTCCTCGTCGTGGGTCAAGTAGGCGCTGTCCGAGGTCAACGCGTGCAAAGCCGCACGCTGATCGATGCGCTGGTCCTCGCCCAAGGTGGAACCGCCACTGGTCCTTCGCGTGACCGCGGTGTGGAATGTCGACAAGGCATCCATGGGCGTGATCGGGCAGTCCGAATGCATCCCGAAATGCAGCCCGCCCTTCTGCGCATCCCGAGTTGGGTCGATTCTGGAGGCCCGATCGGCGCCGATGAATTGATCGCGATGACGGTCTCCCCAGTAATAGATATGATTCGCAAAAATTGATGCCGTGGATCCCGATGCGACCAGGGAAGCAATATCTTCGGTCGAGGCCATTTGAAGATGTTCGAGCCGGTGCCTGGGATCTTTTTGCCCCGACGTCTCGCGCAGTGCAGCGAATGCGCGGGCCACTGTCGATATGGCGAGATCGCCGTTGGCATGGACGGCGCATTGGCCCCCGGCGTCGTCGATGTGCCGCAGAATGTCCACGAGTTCTTCGGGGGAATAGAGAAGCTCACCGCATTCGGTGTCGAGACAGGAATACGGTTCTTTGAGCGCTCCGGAGAGACCCTGAATCGAGCCATCGGACCAGAACTTGGCGCCCGCGATCCGGTAATTTCCGGATGCGGGCCTTGCGAAGAGGTCAGGCGAATCGTTCAAGTACTCCTGGGCGAGATCTGCCCTGATATATCCCGTGACCCTCAACGGCATATTGCCCTGGGCGGCCAGTGCCTGCCATGTCCGGAGCTCTTGGTCCCCAGCCATGATGCCGACGGCGAGATCGTGGATCGAGGTCATGCCGCGTCGGACGGCGACGTCGGCCGTGTCGCGTGCTGCCTGTTCTATATCGGCGTCCGAGGGTTGCGGCATCGCGTCCAACGCCGCGTGCACGGCCCCCATTTCCCACATCAGACCCGTCAGTCTGCCTGATTCGTCGCGGATGAAGTGGCCGTTCGCCGGGTCCGGTCGGTCCTCATGGATGCCGGCCAGGTCGAGGGCCTTCGAATTGGCCACGACGAAGTGGGCCGAGATGTGCGAAATGACCACGGGCACGTCCCGACTCACGGCGTCCAGATCATCCCGCGTTGGGTGACGCCCTTCCGTGAGCAGCGTGTTGTCGTAGCCCCATCCCCGCAACCACTGCCCGTCTGTGACGGACGGCAGGTTGGCGCGGAGAGCATCCTGGATATCCGCAATGGAGTATTCTCCCGTGCTGCGGCAGTCGGTCCAGTTCTGGGTCAGACCGAAGAAAATGGGGTGGACATGGGACTCGATGAGACCCGGGACGATGACGGCGCCGTCGAGGTCCACCTGCCTGGCTCCGGATCCGCCCGCGGCCCGGACCTCGTCCAGCGTTCCGGCCGACAGCACGCGACCCTGGTCCACTGCCAAGGCTTCGACCGGCTCGCTCCAGGCGTCCGTGCGGATGGTTCCGTTGAAGAACATGGTGGCTGACATTCAGGAGGACCTCACTTTTTCGTTTGTCGGGCGCTCATCCGGGGAGCTGGTACCTCCCCGCAGTGCGATGGACCGTAGAGCTCTGGGGGCGGGGGCCACGAACCTGCCGATGAGGATCACCAGCAGGTTGGCGGCCAGCGCGGGAACTCCGATATTGACCCCGCCGAACGTGGCACCAGAGACGTAGAAACCGATCGACGCGACGGAGCCAACCGCGAGCCCGAGCGCAATAAAACTCGGCCTGACTCGGGCGGGAAAAATCATGAGTGCCACGGGGACGATGAACTGGGTGATTCCGTAATAGGAGGTGTTGATCAGCGTGCCCATGATCGAGGGTGCAGAGAGGGTCAGCACGATGGAGATGGCCAGGTACACGAAAATGACCGCCTGCGTGAGTGGCTTCTGCCTGGCCTCACTGACGTGGGGGACGATGTTCCTCGACACCAGCGTGCCGATGACAAGCGCTGATGCCGAAAGCACGACGATCGCGCACAACGCGGCGCCTCCGGCAACCAGGCCCAGAAGCCAGTCGGGTAGCAACTGGCGGGCGACCTCGATGAAAGCCAGGTTGGTGTCCGCCCCGCTCAGCCCGGGGACCGCGGAGATCGCGAAGAAGGACGTCAACAGCAGGAACGGGTACATGAGCATGTACAGCGGCATGGCGATCTGGCTGCGCCTGATTCCTACGGGAGATTTTCCGCTGACCACGGCCTGAACCACGAAGGGGAACATGTAGAACCCCAGCGTCTGGAACAGCAGCGTCGAGATCGTATTGATCATGGGCGGCCCGGAGGGGATTGTGCTGTGGGATGACCCCAGGTCCGCTTCGGCGACGATGGTAGCGACGTTCGGTCCCTTGCTCAGGACGAAGACGGCGACCAGGACGATCACGAAGACCAGCGCGAAGTCTTTCAAGAAACTCACAAAGGCTGGGGCCCTGATTCCGGACAGCAACACGAATACCAGGGATATACCGACGCCGATCAGGACTGTCACCAGGGGGCTCAGCCCCAGCCCCAGGCCGCTGAGGGCTACCTCGAGGCCGGTCAATTGCAACTGGGCCCAGGGAACCATGAACACGACCCCGAGCACGGCGGCGGTCAGCTCCAGGGCCCGCGAGTTGAAGTGACCCCTCAAAATATCCGGGAGGTTGACGGCATCGTATTTGCGGCCGGCTTTCCACAGCAGGGGGAGGAGGAAATAGCCAATGGGGTATCCCAACAGGATGTATCCCATGAACCAGACGGAGTACATCACACCGTCTGCGTACACGCCTCCGGGAAAACCGATAATGGTGCCGATCGAATAGACCTCGCCCACGACCATAATGAAGATGACAATGGACCCGAAGCTTCGGCCGCCGACCATGAAGTCCGAGGTCGAGGAGCCGGCGCCGACTCGTGAATACAGGCCGAGTCCGACGGCAATCAGCAGGACCAGGACAAACATCGCAATGGTCATGAATGCATCTCTCCGGGCTGCTCTTCGACGTCGTCGAGCTGGTAGTCGGCGTCCTTGTCGAAGAACCGCCAGCTGATCCACATGGCCAGGCTCATGAACGGAAACATCGCAAACATGAATGCCAGAACCGCGGGTATTCCGAAGAACTTCGCGGGTGAACTGCCGAGAAGCAGAATCCCTGTGATCAGAAGGACTCCTGGCACGATGAGCGCGATCGTCACGCTCGCCATTCGGGGAATCATTGTCCCTCCTTCAGTGTAGGCCTGATCACAGTTCTATGCCCTGTCGCACTCCCACACAAGGCGGGATGCTTTGTCGTTTTCCATGCCAGCGAAATGTGCGCGGAACCCGGCAACCCGTGATAGCGAGGTCGGATGGCTGGGGAGGGACGCGCGGGAGGACCGTCCGAGTCGTTCGTGGCCGATCAGCTGTTCTGTAGGGTTTTCAGCAGTGCTGCGCCTTCGTCGGACAGCTCGACCCTGTTGGTATCCCACGGATAGGGGACAACGGGCAGCTGCTCGAAGTCGACGTGGTCGCGTCCCACGTTCGCGAAGGCGCGGAGGAGCGCCGTCAGGTCGGAAGGATTCTTGAGGCCGTCGTCGACCGTCACCGCGGAAGACGCCTTGTCCAGGACGTCGAACATCTTCAGCGGATCGCTCAGGACCGATTCCTTGTCAGCCTTTTTCAGAATCGCTTTCATGACGCTCTGTTGATGTCCGATGCGGGCGAGGTCGCTTCCGTCGCCGATGGCGTGCCGGGTACGGGCCATGGCCAGGGCGTCTTTCCCATGCAGGGTGTGGCAACCGGCCTGCAGCTTGAGATTGGCATCGGGGTCGTCAATCGCCTCCGGCAGGCACATGTCGATGCCACCGAGGGAGTCCACGATCGACACGAATCCTCCGAAACTGACGTCCACGTAATGGTCGAGTTTCATGCCTGTCAGGTCGCTGACGGCCGCGACCAACTGGGAATCGCCTTCGTCGAGCAGCGAATTGATCTGAATGGGCTGGCTGGGGTTCGACGAATGCTCTGCAGACCCCTTGGGCGGGGTGACCATCGTGTCCCGGGGGATCTGAATGCCCGTGGCCTTGTCGTGGGCCGCATTGAGATGGACCACCATCATCGAGTCGCTGCGGCGTCCCTCGGCGTCGCCCGCCTCGATCGATCCGTCTCTCTCATCCGATCCCACGACCAGGATGTTCAGTGGACCGTCCATATCCGGTGAGGAATTCAGCCCATTCACGGCGGTCGACCGGACGTTGTTGGAGAGGTGGTGGACGACGCCGATACCGGCAATCGTCGCGGCCGTCACCGTGATCGCCGTGGTTGCGGCCGCGATCCGGAACCCTTTTCTGGCGTGCCATGGGCGCCGCGCGGGCGGGGGAGCCGTCGGGAGGCTCTCGGTCGGGAATTCGTGCTGGCTGTTCTGGTGGCCGTAGGACATAGGGGACCCTTGCGGTGAGGAGGAAAGAAAGCGGGACAACGGCGCGAGCGGGGGAAGCGTCGTCGTGCATATCAAATTCAAACCAATGCAGCTGGGGAACGCATGGAAAAAGATCTGAAGTTTCCCCGAAGGTCGGAAGGAATATCCCCGGTTCAGCAGATCATGCTCGGTGAGAAAAACGAGGCGTCGAGTTGCTCACCGAGTGGAGGGAGGTGTTGCATGGGTCGAGTCGCGAATGGAGGACAAGAATGGCGATCGCACTCTTGCTGGGCGCCAGCGCAGCCGCAGCTACTCTCATCGGCGGGCTGGTGGCCATGCGGGTTCAGGACAGGAAGCATCTGGTTCTGGGCGCCGCAGGAGGCGTGATCCTGGGGGTGGTGGCCTTCGATCTCCTGCCGGAGGCGTTCGAGGGGAACACCCAAGAGCTTTTCGGAATCCCATGGGTCATGATGCTCTTTCTCGCCGGATTCATGGCCATTCACGTGGTGGAAAAATCCCTCGAAATGCACAGCGCCAATGAGGAGCATTACGCCCGGCACAGTCACTCCTTGAAACCGTTGGGATTGCTCGCGGGCGGGGCGCTCGTTGCCCACAGTTTCATGGACGGCCTCAGCCTCGGCGTCAGCCTGACGGCGGGGGCGGGTCTGGCCCTCACGGTCGGGATCGCGGTCCTGGCTCACGATTTCGCGGATGGGTTCAACACCTTCACGCTCACGGCCATGTTCGGCAACGGTCGACGGCGCGCCGTCGTCGTGCTGGTCCTCGACGCGCTGGCCCCGATCATCGGCGCCGTGGTCGGGTCGGCGCTGCATCTCAGCCCCTCTGCTATCGCCTTGTACCTCGCCTATTTCGCCGGGTTCCTGCTCCACATCGCCACGAGTCACATCCTGCCCGAAGCCCACGCCGATCACCCTGCGTGGGGGACGCTGGGGGCCACCCTCGCCGGCGTCGTCTTCATGGGTGCCATCATGACGGTGGCCCACTAGACCGGGGGACGGGCCTCAATGTTTGGTCAGGGCCGATGGCCAGGAGCAGCTCGGCATGGGG
This sequence comes from Rothia sp. HC945, assembly GCF_051370785.1. Lineage (NCBI taxonomy): Bacteria > Bacillati > Actinomycetota > Actinomycetes > Micrococcales > Micrococcaceae > Rothia > Rothia sp. HC945. The sequence goes on from NZ_JBFCSN010000001.1 coordinate 214,905, forward strand.
GACCCGTGGTTCGTGAGGGGTACGCGTCCGTCTGGAGGCTGTGTGCCTCAGCGTAGAAGCGGTGCCCCCCCATTCGGAGGCGGTTGCCGGATTGAGCGGCGCTTTCCGCCGTTAGGTGTGGGTCTAACCGCCTCCGAACTCCGGAAAACGCCGCCGAATGGGGAAACCACCACCAAACCGTGAAGGGTTGCCGGCCCTTGACCTCCGCCTGCCGTATGGAAACCGGGGCACCTTGACCTTGTCGTTGCGGTGCACGCCCAAAACTTCGGCTTCGGGCCGGGACGTGACGGGAACGAACCCGGATGCATTGCCCAGATCTACACCGGCGCCGGGGAAGCATGCTTGCAGGCACCCCGTGAGTCACAAGTCCTTCGACGACTGGTCATCACGTGATTCATATTCTTCTTGAATTCCGCTCTGTTACCGTGGGCCGGCGTGACACGCGTAGAGACTCCCCAGAGAACCACGACGAGGACGGACGGCTCACAGCCATCATCCCCGTCGGACCGCATTGTATCGATTGACGTTATTCGCGGAATCGCCATTGCGGGCATCTTGCTCATCAATATCGACTATTTCCTGGAACAGGCGGGTCAGACTGGAAACCCCTCCGAATCGGACACCGTCATATGGCAGGTTGTCGACGACGTCGCGCTGGGCAAATTCCATTTCGTCTTCGCGTTTCTCTTCGGCGTCGGAATCTACATATTCCTCACACGTTTACGGGCCAAGGGACTCTCGACGTGGGTCTATATTCGCCGGATGATCATTCTGGTGGCCGCTGGACTCCTCAACTCAGTACTCGGCGGAATCGACGTGCTCATGTCCTACGGCGTACTCGCCCTTCTGCTTCTGCCGTTGACCCTGTTGCCGCGGTGGATTTTCGCAGTCTTCGGCATCGCGGCGGCCGTGATCCCCGATGTGATGCAACTGCTGACTGATCTGAACGCCGTGGACTTCCACCTTCCGTCCATCGTGTTGCCGTTGCTGTCCTTTGCACGCACGATCGGGCACATGACGCTCGGGTTCTGGCTGGCAGGTCACGGCCTGTTCTCGAGGAGTACCCGGATCCCTGTCGTCTCCATTTTCGTGCTCAGCCTCATTGGGTCGGTGCCGGTGTGGATCTGGACCACGGCTGCCGGCGCTCGGACGAGCGATGCGCACGACATCGCGTTCCGCACGGCACTAGTTCCTGGTTTCATGTACGTCGCCGGTCTAATACTCCTGTTGAGAACACGTCCTGGGTGGAAGAGTCTGTCCTTCTTGCGCTTTTACGGCCGTATGGCGTTCTCGAACTATCTCGGCCAGACCGTGCTTTGCGTGGTCATCCTTCCTTTGTTCACGGCCCACGGATACATTTCCGCTCCGGCCGGGCTGGGGATCTGGGCCGCAATCATCGTGGGTCAGTGCGTTTTCTCGATGCTGTGGCTTCGATACTTTCGCTATGGCCCGCTGGAATGGATTTGGCGGTGCGGAACGTACATGAAGTTCGCGCCGTTGCGAGCTTGAAGCGAGCTTGTGTAGCCGGACCTGCTACGGCGGGAATAGCCCCAGACTCGATCAGACGAGGGCCGAGGCCTCCCTGGTTGCGGCTTCCGATGATTCTGTAGGGTTCGGGGTCCCGTGTGGGGGATGCGGGTTGAACCGGTCCGGGGAGGAGAAAAATCATGGGGAGTGTTCGCCTCGGTGGACCCACCGCCAAGGCGGGTGCTCGGAGGGTACCGGTGTCGGGCGGGCCCGAGTGTGCCATGGTTCTGGACGAATCGTTGAGGGTGTCGGACTGTGTTCTGTGGGACCTGAGGGTGACATCCTGGACTCATGTCGATTATCGATGAAGTGCTGGACCTGGCCCGTTTCCATGGTTTGGCCGTGTCTTCCGAAGACGCGACTCTGATAGAGGCCGGTCTGGATTACCGTGTGGTCATCGCCGACGACGTTGACGGCCAGCCTTGGATTTTGCGTCAGCCTCGGCGCGACGATGTTGCCGAGAAGATCGCTAGTGAGGCGAGCGTCCTCGATTTGGTCGGACCGGTGTTGGCGAAGGATGAGGTCGCTGTGCCGGATTGGCAGGTTCACGGGGCGGATTTGATCGCGTACCCGGCTTTGCCTGGTTCTCCCGGCCTGACTTTGTCGTCTTCGGGGGAGCCGATCTGGCATATGGATCCGGCCAGCCCGGACTATGCGGCACGCTTGGGTCGTATGCTGGCCAGTTTGCACGGTATTACCGCGGCGCAGGGGTCTGTCGCCGGGGTGGAGACGCGGAGCCCTGAGCAGGTTCGTCAGGCGTGGAAGGACGACATCGACACGGTCCGTGACGGATTTTCGGTGTCTCCTGCGTTTGTTGAGTCTTGGGAGGCGTGGCTGGCCGACGACACTTGTTGGCCGGCAGAGACTGTCATGACCCATGGGGAGATCTACCCGGCCCATGTGCTGATGTCGGCCGACGGCGTCATTACTGGGGTTCTCGACTGGACGACGGCGCGTGTGGACGACCCAGCTCGCGACTTCGCCGCACAATACGGCGCGGCCGGTCAGGACATGCTGGAAGCTGCGCTTGACGCTTACGCGGAGGCCGGTGGACCCGTCTATTCAGGCATGGCTGCCCAAGCTCGCCACTTGTGGGACGCCGCCCCTATCGGCCGCGGCCTCTATGCTTTGACGACACGCGAGGAGCAAGACATGGTAGCGGCGGCCGCCATGCTGGGTGGGGACAGCTGACGAAACTCTGACGTGGCATCTCGCGCTATTGACAACGTTGGGTCCTAGAAAATTGTTTTCAGTCAACCGGTTTTCGTAGAGCACGTTCCGCAATTGAATTGTCCTGCATAGATACTTAACTAAGCATTCCGACCTCGAATTTACAGCTGATTCGGGCCTCGTTCCTCGGTAATAGTTATACCGTCGGCTGTAACCGTACGTAGGGCGTATGTTGTGATGGAGCTTGGGCAAATAGGGCTAGTGAATGTTCCCCAGAAACTTGGTCCGGTTATAGCTCGCAGGACTGCTTCTTCGTCGTGATAGTCCCACTCTCCGTAGTATGTGGTCGAAAATGCGATGAAGTTTTCCTTCGGGGGAGCGGTGACGTCGATTTGGGGTGTGGTCCATTCACCGTTGTTTTTCTGTGCTGTCCAATTGACCTGTTTGATGGAATTCGGAAAGTAGTAAGTGAGTTTCGCATTCACGGCTACAGTTGATGGCTCCGCCTCCATGATCCAGAAACCGCGTATTGGGTACATCCCAGTGCCATCCAATGTGAGGACGCTTGGCCGGCCAGTGTTGCATTCCTTGGAAAGCCGAACGAAGCCGGACACCTCCATGGGGGCATGCTCATCTGATACGGCGTAGCTGGGAACTGTCGACGAGGCGGCAAGCACTGGCGCGGACCACAGGGCGCCTTTTGTCAAGGTTCGACGTGACAACGTGTTTTTGTTGACCGTTTCCATAGCTTCCTCAGTGACTGTGGGTGTGTGACGTAATGAATTCTAGTTTTGGATGCCAAGCGTCACAAGAAAATAGTAAAGCCATGGGAGTTTGTGTATTTCAAAATTAAGGAAACGTGACAATCAGTTTCGCGCCATAGGCGGCGAGTGTATCTTTGCAGATCATCGCGGAGTTGGCATGAAAGCAATGGCTAGACTGTCATCCTTGCGGATAACAAGTGACGCTATAAATTGCCTTGAACCCAGGCGAGGTGTGACATAAAACACACAAAGTCCAGCGAGTATTGGCCCCAAAGGAGCAGTTTGGCGGCGTCCGTTGCGGCAAACTCGACACATTGTATTTGAAAAATGGAATAAGCTGCAATCCCATCGAGAAACTAGGACCTCGTGTCGCGGTGGGAGAGGGGTGGGGGTGTCCGAACATGCCGTAGTCAGGCGATGATCCCGTTAAGTGCGACAGCCGTTTGGTGGACGATGGACTTCCTGGTCCGATGGTTCGGAAAGCATCGTCTCGATCCTTCGCGAACGCCGCAGTGCCCGATTCACTTTCGATGAGTAGGCTTTGTCGCCAAGGAGAGTGTCCGGCGGTGCAGGTCCACGCCCCATGCGGTCCACGTTGTCTCCGAGTCTTGCAAGACACCCCAGGAGGCCCGTTGGGGCGATCGCTTGTCCGCAGGGCAATCATGCGTCGCCGGATTTGCCCGCAATCCGCGATATCAGGATGGCGATCCCACGAATGCCGATGGGGGGTGGACCAAAATGTTCCCGTGCCTTGGAGAGAAGCGATGCCACCACCCGGATCGCCGTTAACATGGCCGAGAAACTGAGTCAGGCGCTCATTTCCTTTTTCAGTTGTTGCCATCGGTTTCCCTCCTGGGGTTGTGGACTTGGTCAGTCATTGACCGGCCCATTGTCCACGTTCATTTCGTGGCTTGGTAGACGTGAACGTCAGCGCGGAATCGCCGAGGGCTCACAGCGGAGCAGAGCCTTAACCTTTGCTCATCTCGTCCCTAGCGCGGTCGAGAGCAGGGTCGCCGCTCCCTGCGAAAGCGGGTCCGGCCAAGAACCAGATGCCGGTAACGACGCCGATGGTGTGAAGAATTCCCCAATACGGGTGCTTGCTGATGCTGTCGATGCTGTGGGGTATGGTGCCACCGTCAATGATGATCATGATGAACAGGCACACTGCTGCTATGACGGCGGCAAGCAGGACGCGCAACCATTCGCCCCAGATGGCCTTAACCTCTGAAGTAGATCCTTTGGGCGGCTTCAGGGGCTTCGGCCCGTTGGCGAACCGATAGCGGAACCATGCGTCGACTCGTCCAATAATCTGATGGCCGAATGCTACGGTCACGCCGAGATAGACTGCCGCCAAAGCGTGGGCATGTGTGGGTTGGGCTCCCCGTAGCAAATCTGTGGTGACCAGGATGACCAGGGCGAGATCGACTAAGGGGACGGACGCCAGGATGACCGAACTGGCGCGTCTGGCGTTGAGCAGATAGCGCACCGCCAGGCCTCCGAGCAGGAGCACCCAAAATGCGATTTCAGCCCCCACGATGGCAATGATCATGAGTCTTTCTCCCGTTCCGGGTTCAAGAGGTGGTCGTCGAGACTAGAGACCATTTCGTCTACGCTGACCAATTCCGGGGCAGTCAATGGTCGAGGCAGAAGGGCGTCGATGACGACGGCGAGCTCCTGAGCGGCCTTATGTCGATCGACGTCCTTCGCGGCCGCCCCGGAGCGTGCCAACCGCTCGGTGCAGTCTTCCTGGAACTCCTTCAGGCGTCGATAGTTGTCCCGAGCCGCGGGCTTCAGGGGCTGAGGCAGATCTGCCCGTACCTGGTTGAGGTTTCTCTCAGCCGGCTGAGTCCTCGAATATTTCGGGTCGACTTCTCGCATCGCCGTCTCAGCCTTTTCGGCGCTCCGCCGCACAAGTTCGTCCATGGCAATGACGTGGCGTTCAACCTGTGTCGAGAAGAAGCGTTTTGCCGCCCCTGTGGGCAGCTGTGCTTCTTTGGTCGGTGCTTGCGTCATGGCGGCTCCGAGACCTCTCGTGCCCAAAAGTCCCCACACGGTATCGTCCGGCAGCTGTCGTCGTGCGTCTGCGCCAATTGTTCGTACCACGCAAGTTAAACTAGCACGGCTGTACTAGAAAAACACTAGGGCATCGCCCCTGCACGCCTATGGGCGTCAGCGGCCCCCTCGAGGGCACGCAGATCATCGGGCCGGGGTGCCTGCCGTCTCATGAGGACGAGCAACGCGAACAAGGCGATCGCGGCCCACGACGCGGCAACCCCTGTGAGGGCGAGATCTGCCTGGATCGATGGCAGTGCGACGGGTATTTCGCCAGGACGACTCTCCGAAACCGCTGCCCAGTCGCCGATTGAGAACTACCTCGAACGGCTCGGGCCATACCTGTCTCCTCGTGACCCCGGAGGTCCTTTGCGGCCGTTATGAACCTCTTGTCCTACAACAGCCGGGTGGCGACGTGGGAATACACGGGTGACGGTGTTTTTCCGCGTCCACCGCATCCACGGGGTTGAGAGGGCGGCTCTATTCGCAGGCCACGCCGTCGCCGTCGCGGTCCAGCTTGCTGCTGTAACCGGGGGAGCCGGCGTGCAACGGTGCCGCGCCTGCGGCCTTGGCCGCGGAGCAGTTCGGGTAGGAGGAGTCGCCCTGGGCAGGTGCTACTGGCTCCGCCGGTGCGGGGGCGACAGGTTCCGCGGGCGCCGGCTCGACAGGGGCCGGTTGCTCAGGAACCTGTGTGTCCTCCGGGACGGAATCCGTCGTGTTCCCGACCTCCGGGGCGTCATCCCCGGACGGCAAAACCTCCCCGGGGCACCCTTCAAGAACACCGGCGATGGCGTTCTTCTCCGCCTGGGTCACCCACAGGCGATAGTTGGTCTTCACGGCGACCTGACGGGACACGTAGTCACAGCGGAACTGCTTGTTGGAAGGCAACCAGGTGGCGGCGTTTCCGTCGCTCTTGCCCTGGTTGGTCGGGCCGTCAACGGCGAGGAGGTTCAGTGGGTCGTTGGCCAGCTCCTTCTTCTCGTCATCGGAGAGCTGCTGGGCTCCCGTCTGCCAGGCATTGGAGAGGCTGACCACGTGGTCGATCTGCACCGCGCTACTCGTGGTTTTTCCGGCAGTGAAGGAAATGTCCTTGCCGGTGTAGGGGTCGACGAGGTTGCCCGTCTTCACCTTGCAATCGTGGGTGCCGGGTTTGTGGGACACCGAGGACAGATCGCGGTTCAGAACATCGTTCCGGGTGTCGCACCCATTCCTATCCGTATCGGCCCAAGCGGGTCCGAAGTTCTTGCGCTTGTACCCCGTCTTGGGCGCCTTCCCCTTGACGGGCAAGGCCTCGAGAGCAGTGAGGGTGTCGTCAGAATCAGCGCCCTGAATATCGGACACCTGTGTGACGTGAGTCGGGGAGGCAGAGCCCGACGACGCAGCGGCGCCATCCGACGACGCGTTGGTTGCGCAACCGGCGAGGGCAAAAACAAGGGCGACGCCGGCGCCAGCGACTCGCACGCCGCGACCGCGTCGGGAAGCGAATTCGGGCAGGGGGAATCTGAGAAAAGACATGGGTGGCTCCAAGTGAAGTGAAGGACAGTCGAAGTGTATGGGCAGGACGCCTCGAAATCGGCATCTGACACGACGTAATTCGCGTCGTGTCCTGCGGCGATGCGGAGCGGCCGGCTCCGGGGCTCTCGGGAATCAGCTCTTGGCTGATCGTCAACTGTGGGGACGGCCACTAGGCTTGATGGTGTCCTGGTTTCCACGGGAACCTGAAGTTGCCGCGGAGACCGCTGCAGTCAAAGCAGAGGAGCACCATATGACTGAGACGACAGCGATCACAGTCACCCGATCCATCGACGAGCCGTCCGACAAGATCTTCGACCTCCTGAGCAACCCGGAACGCCACCACGAGTTCGACGGGTCCGGCTACGTGGTCTCCGACGACAAGACCGACCGCATTCAGAAGTCCGGCCAGGTATTTCGGATGAACATGAACGGGCCGCACATGGGCGGGGATTACAAGACGGACAATTACGTGACCGGCTTCGACCCGAACAAGCTCGTCGCCTGGCAGACGGCGCCGGCCGGCGAGCAGCCTCCCGGTTGGGAGTGGACGTGGGAATTGCAGTCGCAGAGCTCGAACCAGACCGAGGTGTCCCTGACCTACGACTGGTCCAAGATGGACCCGCAGGCCGCTCAGGACCTTGGCATGCCGCTGGTCTCCCAGGAGGAGCTCGAAGAGTCACTCGAGCAACTGGCCAACGCGGTTTCCGGCGAGTAGTCGCCCGAAACCCGTAACCACGCACAACCCGAGGGCCCGGCGTCGTCTCACTCGAGACGACGCCGGGCCCTCGTGGTTTCGAGACGAGTCGGATTTGTCGGAGCGGCCGTTCGCCCGCGCGGTTGCCGCCGTCGCCGCCATAGTCGCTGCCTCCGCCGCTGAATCGAGCACGTCGACCATCCGTCATGTCCTGAGCTTCCGTATCAGCGCCATCACCGACCGGAGCTTCACGCAGGGGAACTCCCGCGTGACGTGGGGGTTGCCCGATTGGTTGCTGGTTCCCGGCCCCCAGGCCAGGGTGTGCGTGTGAGGTTCTGCGGGGGATACCCGATTCGGCGGCGGTCTCCGTCGTGAGGTGGCGGTTTAGCCGGCACCTAACGACGGAAAACGCCTCTCATTCGGGAAAGCGCCACCCAATGCGGACCACCAGTTCCCCGGGCTCCGCCGTGGCAGGGGGCATCGTCTCGACGTCGCGGGCAACGGTCGCCGAAGATCTCCCCAGCCCGTCGCCGACGATGGCCGGGCCGTGCCGCGAGATGGCACGTTTGTGCACATTTCGTCGTGCAACATGCACGAAATTGCCACTTCGCGGGCAGGACCTGGGCGAATCTGCCGCCTCCCTGCCGCGTTGGCCCGTGACTGACGCGCGCGGGAAATCGCCCCAGTGCGGTCGAAGGACGAAGATCGCACCATCCCCGCCACGAAGGGGATCGACGCGAGCCAGGACACATGGGAGGCGCGTCGACGCGGGATTGGACGTAAACTGGCCTCTCAACCTTGAATGACGTCCGAGCTGGAAGGCCAGACCGGGCGAAGACACCACGTCAGAGGAGTACACCGTGACCGAGCCGACCTCTGAACAAGAGAAGCTTGACGTCGAAGAAGCAGCACCCGTCGAAGAGGGCCAGGCCGAGAAGCGCCGCGTCGTCGTCGCGGAAGACGAGGCTCTGATCCGTCTCGATATCGTCGAGATCCTCAAAGGGCAGGGGTTCGACGTCGTCGCCGAGGCCGGCAACGGCGAAGAAGCCGTGGAGCTGACGCGGGAGCACGACCCGGACGTCGTCCTCATGGACGTCAAGATGCCGAAGATGGACGGCATCAGTGCCGCCGAAGCCATCGCCAAGGACCGCATCGCCCCCGTCGTGCTGCTGACCGCGTTCAGCCAGAAAGAACTCGTGGACAGGGCCACGGAAGCGGGCGCGATGGCGTACGTGGTCAAGCCCTTCACGGAAAACGACCTGATTCCCGCGATCGAGGTCGCCGTCAGTCGTTACGAGCAGATCAAAGCCCTCGAAGGAGAGGTCAGCGATCTCAAGGAGCAGTTCGAGACCCGCAAGCTCGTGGAGCGTGCGAAGTCCCTGCTCATCACCAAGATGGGATTGACGGAACCGGAAGCATTCCGTTGGATCCAGAAGACGTCGATGGACCGTCGCCTCTCGATGCGCGAGGTCGCCGAAACCATCGTTTCCCAGGTGTCCTGAACCGGTCCGTGGGAGCTTCTTGAGGCGACATCCGGGTCGGGGTTTCCCGGTCGGAAAGAGGCTCCGTACCAACCCCTGCCGCCTGTGATTAGTATTGGTAGGTGACTTCCGCCCCCGAGACAACGCCCGACGAGGAGGCCACCGTGGCCGATCACACCCCCGAACCCGCCGATCCCGCCGAGAACGCGGGGGAGCGCAAGCGACTCCTGCTGATCGACGGTCACTCGATGGCCTTCCGGGCGTTCTTTGCGGTGCCCGCAGACCGCTTCACGAATTCCGAGGGTCAGCACACCAACGCGATCCACGGATTCACGTCCATGCTGCTGACGATGGTCCGCCAGCTGCAGCCGACGCATATTGCCGTGGCCTTCGACCTGAGCGGGCCCACCTTCCGCTCGGAGGAGTACACCGAATACAAGGGTGGCCGTGCGGAGACTCCCGAGGAGTTCTCCGGGCAGATCGAATACATCCAGAAGGTCCTCGATACCCTGAATATCCCGTGGATCACGGTCGAGGGATTCGAGGCGGACGACATCATCGCCACCGGGTCCACGTTGGCCGAACAGGCAGGGGCCGACACGGTGGTCGTCTCGGGGGACAGGGACGCGTTCCAGCTGATCTCGGAAAACACCCACGTGCTGTACCCGACCAAGGGCATCTCCGACATTCCGCCCAGAACGGCCTCGGACATCGAGGAAAAGTACGGCGTCGGTCCCGACCGGTATCGCCACGTGGCCGCTCTGGTCGGGGAATCCGCGGACAACTTGCCGGGCGTTCCCAAGGTCGGGCCCAAGACGGCCGCGAAATGGATCAACCAGTACGGCGACCTCCAAGGCGTCATCGACCACGCGGACGAGATCGGCGGCAAGGTCGGCGAGAACCTGCGGGCCCATCTCGACGACGTCCGCCGCAACTTCCGTCTCAACGAACTCAAACGCGACATCGAGTTGCCGCTGAGCTTCGCGCAGATGGAGCGAAACGAACCCGACCTCGAGGCGATGGACAAGCTCTTCGACGAACTCGAGTTCAACCGCATTCGGGAGCGAGTTCGGGCGGACCTCCTCGAAACCGAGCCTGAGCCCGACATCGAGATTCCCGAGCGCCGCGACGTCGTCACCCCGGATGACCTCAAGAACCTGCTGGGAAACAAAGGGACCGCAGTCTCCCTCACGCTGGAGACGGACTACCGGGCGGGCGACGTCGTTTTCCTCGCGACGCGTGAGGCCGTCGGGTCGGTACGTCTCGAACAGGCCGACTCTGACCTGTCCGGCGCCCTCGCGGACGCACTGAAAGAACGCGGCGACGACCTGCTGGTCTCCCACCTGAAGGAGCTCGTTCGTTCCCTGCGCGAGGTCGGCTACGAGCTCCCCGATACAGGACGCGATCTGGCCCTCGAGGCTTTCGTCCTGCGTCCCGGAGCGCGCGGGTACAGCCCTCAGGAACTCGCGGCGGAATTCACTACCTACGACTTCAGTGCCAAGCCAAAGAAGCCGACCGCCGCAGCTCTCAAGAAGGAATCGGATGAGGTGCGGGAGAAGAACACCGCGGCCGACCTGGACAGGTTTGCGGCTTCGGCATGGCTCATGCACGACGTCGCCGAGGCCGTCTCGGCCCGGCTGGGCGAGCACGAATGGGCCACCAAGATTCTCAAGGACATCGAAGTTCCCCTCACGCACGTGCTCCTGGCGATGGAGACCAACGGCATCGCGATGGACGTCCAGGAACTCGACACTCTTCAGGGCGCTTTCCAGGCCGAAATCGATACGGCGCAGCGTAACGCGGACCAGGTGGTCGGCGAGGCCGTGAAGCTGTCCTCCCCGAAGCAACTGCAGACCGTTCTGTTCGAGACGTTGGATCTGCCCAAGACCCGCAAGATTTCCTCGGGCTACACCACGGACGCCTCGTCCCTCCAGGAGCTCATGACCAAGCTCGAGCCCGGGACCAAGGGGCACGACTTCATGGGTTACCTGCTGCGGTACCGGGAGTTCAGCAAGCTTCAGCAATTCGTGACAGGCCTGAAGGACGCGACGACGGCGTCCAACCGGGTACACACGACCTTCGGGCAGACGACGGCGGCCACGGGCCGGCTCTCGTCCATCAACCCGAACCTTCAGAACATTCCGGTTCGGACGTCCGAGGGCAAACGGATCCGCAATTCCTTCGTCTGCGGACCGGGCTACCAGACGCTCCTGACCGCGGACTACTCGCAGATCGAGATGCGGATCATGGCACACCTCTCTCAGGACGAGGGCCTGATCGAGGCCTACGAATCGGGGGAGGACCTCCACCGCTTCGTGGGCTCGCAGGTCTTCGGCGTGGAACCGGAGGACGTGACCTCCGAAATGCGTGCCAAGGTCAAGGCCATGAGTTACGGGCTCGCCTACGGACTGTCCAGCTACGGCCTGTCCAAGCAGCTGAATATCTCGGTCGATGAAGCCCGTGGCCTGATGAGCAACTACTTCAAACGCTTCGGTGCCGTGCGCACGTATCTGCGGGAAGTTGTGGACGAGGCGAAGAAGGTCGGTTACACCGAGACGATGTTCGGTCGGCGTCGTTACCTCCCGGACCTTGACTCCTCGAACCGACAGGTCCGCGACAACGCCGAACGGGCCGCTCTGAACGCGCCCATCCAGGGTTCGGCCGCCGACATCATCAAGATTGCGATGCTCGGCGTGCATCGTCGGTTGCAGGAGGAGAAGCTCGAAACCCGCATGGTCCTCCAGATCCACGACGAACTGATCCTGGAAGTCGCCGAGGGGGAGTACGACGCCGCCGAAGCCATCCTGCGCGAAGAGATGTCCACCGCCGTCACACTTCGGGTCCCGCTCGAAGTCCAGGTCGGTCACGGCCGCTCCTGGAACGACGCCGCCCACTGACCGCTACGAGACAGGAATCAGAAGGAACCACATGTCCCTGGAACCGTTTGAACTGAGGACCATCGTCGATGGCAATGGGAAAGCCACCGACGAGTACCGACGTTTCCACGCTCGCGTCGAACGCGGATTCCACGAAGACCCCGGAACGCCTGAGGTGCAGGACTTCCTGGCCCGGGAATACCAGGAGGCCGGGTTCGTGCACCGCGGGTACGCGGAGACCGAGGGCGTTCCCGCATGGGCCAGCGAATCACCGCAACCGGTGGCCACGATCGTGGGATTCCCCCGCAGCATGGAGGTCGGCGAGAAAGCGTTGGACCTCTGGGCGATCTCGGGCGTCGGCGTGGCGTCCTCACACCGGCGTCGTGGGCTGTTGCGCACCATGATGACCACCGAACTGGCCGGAGCGCAGCGTGATGGCTACGGGCTCGCGGGACTCACCGTCTCCGAGGGCGGAATCTACGGTCGGTTCGGATTCGGCGTCGCGACGCGAGTGGGTACCTATGAACTCGATCTCCGGCGTCGCCCGCGCATCCTGCCCGGCGTCATGGAATCGACGGGCGCGGCCTGCGGCCGGGTCGTTGAGGGCGACCCGCAGAGGTTGCTGGATGTGGCTGAGCGCATCTGCGAGCAGTCCGACGCCGGCCGTGCGGGCAAGATCGACCGCCTCAGAGGGTACGTGAAGAACGTGCTGGGACAGGTGAATCTGGAGGAGACATCCCTCGAGCCGGTCCGCGGCCGCGAGGCGCTGGTCTACATCGGGTCGTCGGGTCCGGAAGGATACGTGACCTATGACCATTCAGGACTCGACTCGGACCCCCTGAAAGCCAAGATCATCGACTTCCAAGCCGTCACGGCGGCCGCGTGGGTCGGATTGTGGAACCACCTGTTCAGTGTGGACCTGCTGGAGACGGTGGACTTCAAGGATGCCCCGGGCATGGCACTGTCCTCGATTCTCGAGAACCCCCGTGCGGTGACGGCCGCCCGGGAATCCGACCTGGTCTGGACCCGGATCCTCGATGTCGCGTCCGTGCTCGAATCACGGCGGTACCCGCGCGACGGAGAGATCGTCCTCCTGGTCGACGATCCAATGGGTCTGGTGACTGGGGCCTACGCGATGCACATCGAACAGGGCAAGGCGACCGTCACGCCGTCCGCCGACGTGTCCGGAACGCAGGACCGTGGGGATCGGGCCAGGGACGACGTCGCCCTCGCACCCCATGCGCCGCGTGTGCGCTTCCCGGTCGACCGATTGGCCACCGCCGTGTTCCGTGGGTGCGAGATCGAGGCGAGGCTCGGCGTCGTGGTCGGCGACGGGGCCGAGAGGGCCGCCGAAATTTTTGCGGTGGACCGGGAACCGTACTGCGATTTCGAGTTCTGACCGCGAGTCCTTCGTCCAGCACATTGCGCGAAGGACGTGAGGTGTGACGAATTACCCTTTTGCAGGGGATGAAACCGCGCATGACGGGCATCTGTGCGTTGACCGGACTTGCATCAGCCCATAGACTGAGTGGGCGCATCATGTGCGCACAGTCCAATAAATGTTCGGCTTCGCGAAGCAACCGTCACAGGATGCGATGGAGCCGACCGAGTAAGCAAACTATCCACATCGGAGCCCCTACTACATGACCACCAACACCCCGCAGGTCGCGATCAACGACATCGGAACCGAAGACGAGTTCCTCAAGGCCGTTGACGAGACCATCAAATACTTCAACGACGGCGACCTTGTTTCTGGCGAAGTTGTCAAGGTTGACCGCGACGAAGTTCTGCTGGATATCGGGTACAAGACCGAAGGCGTCATCCCGTCCCGCGAACTTTCCATCAAGCACGACGTCGATCCCGGTGAAGTTGTTGCCGTTGGTGATGAGGTTGAGGCTCTCGTCCTGACCAAGGAGGACAAGGAAGGCCGCCTGATCCTGTCCAAGAAGCGCGCCCAGTACGAGCGCGCCTGGGGCGACATCGAGAAGGTCAAGGAAGAAGACGGCGTCGTCACCGGTACCGTCATCGAGGTCGTCAAGGGCGGTCTCATCCTGGACATCGGTCTCCGCGGCTTCCTGCCCGCATCCCTCGTCGAAATGCGCCGTGTGCGCGACCTGGCTCCGTACATCGGCCAGGAGATCGAGGCCAAAATCATCGAGCTGGACAAGAACCGCAACAACGTGGTGCTGTCCCGCCGTGCGTGGCTCGAGCAGACCCAGTCCGAGGTTCGCTCCTCCTTCCTCAACAAGCTGGAGAAGGGACAGGTCCGCACGGGCGTTGTCTCCTCCATCGTCAACTTCGGTGCCTTCGTGGACCTGGGCGGCGTGGACGGACTGGTTCACGTTTCCGAGCTGTCCTGGAAGCACATCGACCACCCGTCCGAGGTCGTCGAGGTCGGCCAGGAAGTCACCGTCGAGGTTCTCGAGGTGGACCTGGACCGCGAGCGTGTTTCGCTGTCCCTCAAGGCGACTCAGGAAGATCCGTGGCAGACCTTCGCGCGCACTCACGCGCTGGGTCAGGTTGTTCCCGGCAAGGTCACCAAGCTGGTTCCGTTCGGTGCGTTCGTGCGCGTCGAGGACGGCATCGAGGGCCTCGTCCACATCTCCGAGCTGGCCGTTCGCCACGTTGACCTGGCCGAGCAGGTCGTCTCCGTGGGTGACGAGCTCTTCGTCAAGGTCATCGACATCGACCTGGACCGCCGCCGCATCTCGCTGTCCCTCAAGCAGGCCAACGAGGGCGTGGACCCGGACGGTTCTGAGTTCGACCCGGCCATGTACGGCATGGCCGCCGAGTACGACGAGCAGGGCAACTACAAGTACCCCGAGGGCTTCGACCCCGAGACCAACGAATGGCTCGAGGGCTACGAGACCCAGCGCGCCGCCTGGGAGCAGCAGTACGCCGACGCCCAGGCTCGCTGGGAGGCCCACAAGGAGCAGGTCCGCAAGGCCCTGGCCGAGGATGCCGACGCCGCCGCTACCGCAGCGACCGGTTCGTCCTCCTCTTCTTCCTCCTCTGCTCCGTCCAACGCGGCCCCCGCGCCGTCGAGCTACTCCTCCGAGGTCCCGGCGTCCGATTCCGGCACGCTGGCTTCCGACGAGGCCCTGGCTGCCCTGCGCGAGAAGCTCACCGGCAACAACTGATCGGTTGCCAGAGTTGCCCGCGACGTGACCGAGTCGCACCGCGGGTGAACGCTTGAACGGAAGGCCCCTCATCGTTGAACGATGGGGGGCCTTTCGCGTGCCCGGAGGTCCGTCGGGGATTCTCGGGATTGCGGCGGGTCGGTGGTTTGTGGTGGCTGGGATGGGTGGTGGCTGGATGGATCTCGCGGCCGCCCGGCCCCGCCCCACACCGCTCACAACATCTTGGCCGTCGGTTATCGGTCGACCCACTCGGTCTCGCCCCAGGCCACGTCAAGCTGTCCGGAGGACGACGACGCCAGATGCGCCTCGGCGCCTTCCCGGGCCTCCTCCGAATCCGTGACGGCGATGTTCAGACTTGCGTGCGATGAGCCGTAGTCGGTGCCCAACACGGCAACGCCGGAGGCCCGGAGCTCGTTCTCGAGGCGGCCGGCGTCGGCGTGGGGCACCTCGATCCGTCCCAAACGCAGGCGTTCCCGGGCGGTGAGCTGGGCGGCGTCGAGAGCCTGGACGGTCGCATCCGTGTAGGCGCGAACCAGCCCTCCGGCACCGAGCTTGATGCCGCCGAAATACCTCACGACACCGACACATACATCCGAGAGGTCCTGGAGCGCCTCCTCATTGGTCCTGTGCGCCAGCACCGCTTGCAGCATGGGGATTCCAGCCGTGCCAGCGGGCTCCCCGTCGTCGGAGGACCGTTGGACATCGCGATCGGCCCCGATCACGAAGGCGGAGCAGACGTGGCGGGCGTCGTGATACCTCTTGCGGAGGGTATCGAGGAATTCTCGGGCTTCGTGCTCGGACTCGACGCGCGCCACATGGCCGATGAACTCGCTCTTCTTGATCTCGAGCAGGATCTCGTCGGGGCGGGGCTCCGAGAGCACGGTGTACTTGCGGGCGCGTGTTTCGTCGGTACCAGTCACCCGACCAGTCTATTCGGGGTCGTACGGCGTGGTCCGGGACGTGGCGGATATGCTGGGACGGCACTGTGTCGGCAGGGGACTGTTTCGGTAGGGAAGGGGAGAGACGTGGCAGCAGATTTTCGTCGAGTCGGCCTGACGGGAGGCATCGGCTCAGGGAAGTCGACCGTGGCGCAATTGCTCCAGGAGCACGGGGCCGTGGTGATCGACGCCGATGCAATATCTCGGCAACTCACGGCCAAAGGGTCGCCCGTGCTCGACCGGATCCGTGACGCCTTCGGAGCTCACGTGCTGACAGATTCGGGCGAACTCGATCGCGCCGCTTTGGCAAAGATCGTGTTCGACGACGAAACCGCTCGTGAGCGTCTCAATTCCATCGTGCACCCGGCCGTCCGCCAAGAGTCCGCACGATTGGTCGACGAAGCTGCTCGAGCCGAGACCTTTTCCGGCGTCGTGGTCCAGGACATTCCGCTGTTGGTCGAAACAGGGCAGGCGGATTCCTTCGATGGGGTGGTCGTGGTCGAGGCGCCGGAGTCCGTGCGCATCGACCGGCTGGTGACCGCCCGGGGCATGAAGGAGGACGACGCCCGCTCACGCATCCGGTCCCAGGCCACGAATGACCAGCGGCGGGCCATCGCGACCTGGATCATCGACAACTCCGGGGACCGCGAGGCCACGAAGGTGCAGGTCGCCACCTTGTGGGATGAATTGACGGCGTAGACGCCCACGCCGCGGCACGGATCCGTTGCCGCCGGCTGACTGGCTGAGGTTGTCGGGGACCGCGAGCTGGCAGTTTCGTGCCGTTTTTCCGCGAAGTGGCACTCTAGTGCGGAAAACAGGCCCAATTCCGCACGCGAGTGCCACCTCGTGCGGGTGATGTGCACGGGGTTGCCACCTCGCGACGCCGAGTCGTCGTCGGCGTGGCTCCTAGTCGCGTCCCTGCCGGAGCAACTGGTAGACCACGGAGTCGTCCTTCCGGCCCAGGCCTTCGCGGCGGCCACGGACGTACAGTTGTTCCGCGGCCGAAGCGAGCGGTACGGGTTGTTCGGCGGCACGTGCTGCGTCGGTGACCAGACCCATGTCCTTGACGAAGATGTTGAGAGCGGAGCGGACTTCGTCGAATTCTTCGGCGACCATGCGGGATCCTCGATCCTGGAACATGAAGGACTGCGCCGCCCCGCCGTTGAGCACCTCATGACATTGGGCCACGTCCAGTCCCATGGAGTCAGCGAGTGCGAGCGCCTCACCGGCCGCCGCGATATGCACGCCACACAGCAGCTGGTTCACGACCTTGAATTTCTGCCCGTCGCCCGGTTCGGGGCCCACGACCGGACACTGCGATCCCAGGGCGTCCAGCAGGCACCGGACCGAGGCGACGTCCGCCGCGTCGCCGCCGACCATGATGAGGAGATCGCCCTTCTGGGCGCGGGCGACACCGCCGGACACGGGTGCGTCGACAACATGTCGCGTGTACGGCTCGAGCGCCAACGCCGCACCCTGGACCGCGGCCACCCCCACGGTGGACATGACCACCACAATGCTTTCGGAAGACAACGACTCCGCGATTCCGCCGTCGCCAAAGAGGACGGCGTCGAGCTGCGGGCCGGTTGCAACCATGATGACGACGACGTCGGCCCCACTCACTGCCTCCCGCGCGGTGCCGGCGGCCGTGACCTCCGGTCCGAGGCTCTGGAGGGCCGCCGGATTGAGATCGAACGCCGTGACCATGTGGCCCGCGCCCGCCGCAATCTGTGCCATGGGGGAGCCCATGGCCCCCAGTCCGATCCAACCAATGTTCTTCGTGTTCTGGTCCATGATGTCCATTCCGTGCTTGCCGCCGAGGAATCGGCGGACGATGGTTACTGCCGAGAGGAGTCGGGCCGGGCCGTGAGGTTTCGGTCGACCGCGTCCCGACAAGACCGTGCCGAGTCGTGCCCCGAACCGGGCCCCGAGGGCGTGCGTCAGCCGGTTGCGTTCTGCAGGCGTTCCACGACGTCGGCGAGTGCCTCCCGAGTCCCGACGTTGCCCGGGAAGACCACGTAGGGACAGTCGCGCACGGCGTCCGGCGCGTCCTCGGGGTGGAACATCGAAATTTGTCCGGGGAAGAACTGGCCGGTGACCTGGGCGACCCGGATCCCGAGGCCCCGGTGGGCTACCTCGTGGGATGTGATCCCGCCCTTCGCTACCACCCAGGCGGGCAGCGCATCGCGGCTGCGGCGCACGACCTCGACCACGGCGTCCGAGACGCTTCTGGCAATGTCGAGGGACTCGACGGGGTCGTCGGTTCTCACGAGTGTTCGGCTGGTGTAGACGGCAACGTCGTTGGATTCGAGCCCTTCGTGAACGGCCCGTACCGTCTGGGACAGGTGCTCATCGCGCTCCTCGGGTGCGAGGAGCTTTTCGACGTCGAGCTCGATTTCGGTCAGTTGTCCGCGACGCTGAACCTCGTCGAGCTGCTGCGTGGTGAGCCCCACGTGCGAACCGACGACGACGAGGCCGTGCTCCCGCCTTTCGGGACTCAGTCGAATGTCTGCGGGATCGAGAATGCGGGGTCCGGACTGGCCGGCGAGGGGGCGAACGAAAGACGGCCCGCAACGCGTGACGAAGTGATGCCCCCGCGCCTCGAGATGGGTGACGGCGTCGGCCACGACCTCCATGTCGGAGTACTCGGTCGCATTGACCACGACCCACGAACGGTTGCTAGCCCCGGACAGGATCTCCTCGACACGGCTCGTGCCTCCCGTGCGGATGTCCTCGAGGGACAAAGACAGGACGTCGGAGGCCTGGACGGCGCCGCCGGACTTTTCCGCCAGGAATTCGGCGAGTTCCGAGTGGCTGTAGCCGAAGGTTGCGTCCCGCGCGAAGTCGGTGTCTTCGACGCGCCGGGCCGAACCGTCGACCACGGCGTAGTGGACGTTGCCTTCGGTGTAGCGTCCGGCCTCGATCATTGCGGGGCAGAAGAGGAACGCGTCGACCTGAACCCCGTGGTCCGACAGGACGTCCGCGAGGGCATGGGGCTCGGCGATGACGTGGCCGCGCAGGGTCGAGTCGGAGCGTGAGACCACGTGCAGCGGCGCGTCGTCGGCGTCCAGGGTGTCCAGGAAGTGCGCGAGGGTGCTGCGGTTGAGGGCGACGGCGTCGTCCTCATCGAGCGCCCGAGTATTGGTCAGGGTAAAGCACGTGGAGCCGGGCTCCTTGAGGGCGTGGGCAAGGATCTCGGGGTCCTGCTCGAAGGCGACGGGCACGTCATGGACGCACTGCGAGCCGGTGGGGTCATCGTCGAGAACGAGGAGGCGCCGGGGTGAGCTGAGCATGGGTGAACTCCTTCTTCAGTCGTGTCAGGCGATCGCGGAAACGATCGGCCACATGAGCAGTGCGACCAGGAAGCCGACGATCGATGTGGTTGTGGTGAGCAGGGTGTAGGACTTCAGGCCCGTCGCGGTGTTGACCTGGTTGTACCTGGACCACACCCAGAACAGGGAGTCGTTGACATGGGACATGGCCATGGAACCGATGCCGATCGTCACGGTGACCAGGGCCACCTGCAACGGTTCGAGCCCGAGGGACGAGGCCATCGGCGCGATGAGCGGGGCCGTGGTCAGGGTGGATACCGTCGCGGAGCCTTGGGCCGCACGGATCAGCGCGGCCATGAGCCACGCGAGGACCAGGATGTGCAGGCCCGTGCCGGCCAGGGCGTGGGCGACGGCGTCGGCGACGCCGGTTTCCTTCAGCACGTGGCCGAAGGTTCCGCCGGCACCCGTGATCAGGATGACTGCGGCCACCGGAGGCAACGAGGAATTGATGACGTCCTCGGCCTGGGTGAGGCCCCAACCGCGGCGGTACCCCAGAACGACGGTCGCGACGACGACGCCGATGACCAGCGCCATCGGAGATGCGCCCACGAAGGAGAAGAACTTCACGACCGGGTTGTTCTCCGGCAAGGTCATCGAGGTGATGGTCTGCGACATGATCAGAACGAGCGGGATGAGGATCATGACGATCACGACCCATGCGCGTGGCGGATTGTCGACCTTCGGGAAGGACTGCGTGGACTCCTCGTCGAAATCCTCGCCCGCTTCCTGCATCTCGGCGGCGGAGATACCGGGAACGGGGGAGAAGATGCGGCGGGTGATGAACGGGATCGTGAATTGCGCCGCGAGCCACATGACGATCGCGGGCAGCAGACCGAGGAGCAGGACCATGCCGATGTTCGCGCCCATGACCTGCGCGCCGCCGACGATGCCGGGGTGAGGCGGCAGGACCACGTGGACGGTCAAAAGGCCCATGACGGTCGGCAGGGCGTAGTTGAGCATGTTGCCCTGCAACCGGCGGCCCACCGACAGGATGATCGGCATGAGAACAATGAGGGCGACGTCCACGAAGACGGGTATCCCGAAGATGAAGGCGGCCGCTCCGAGCGCCCAGGGGGCCCTGTGCGGGCCGAATTTGTTCAGCAGCATCTTGGCCAGGACGTCGGCGCCGCCCGAGACCTCGATGATGCGCCCCATCATGGCGCCGAGGGTCACGATCAGGGCGACGGACCCCAAAGTGGAGCCCATGCCTTCTTCCAGCATCGGAACGATTTTCTCGAGGGGCACACCCGCCGCCAGGGCGAGACCCACGGAGACGAGAAGCAGTGCAAGGAACGGATGGGCCTTGGCCTTGATGATCAGCGCCAGAATTACGGCGACTGCGGCCAGTCCCAAGAGGACGAGGGTTACCGGGGACATGAAATCTCCATCGACTTCGTTTCCTGCCAGGAACGGTGAGACACTCACCACTGGCTGTTATCAGATATCTGATAAGTTTAGCTTTGGATGCGATAGTGTCAATGAGCTCACATCGACTGTTTTGCTAAGGAGTCCGTCAGTGTCGAGGAACCTTGCCGACCGCGTCACCCGGTCCATTCTTGACCGCATCGCCCAGGGGGTCGTTTCCGTGGGGGACGAGTTGCCGCCCGAAGGCGTATTGGCCGATGAGCTGGATGTATCCCGGCTGACCATCCGGGAAGCGATCAAGACCTTGGCGGGTCGGGGAGTCATCCTGGTCAAGCACGGGAAGCGGAACCGTATCGCGCCGGTCGAGCACTGGGACCTGCTGAACGTCGAGCTCATGGAGCTCCGCGGGCGTATGCGCGGCGAGAGTCGAAACCTCGTGGAGCAACTGACCGAGGTGCGGGAAATCGTGGAGATCGGGGCCGCCGAACTCGCCGCCGAGAGGATCACCCCGGAGCAGCTGGAAGAGATGCGCCAGCACCTCGGGACCATGATCCAGGTGGAGTCGGAGGAGGGCGAGCCCGATGTCGCCCGCGCCGTCGAGGCCGATATCGCGTTCCACCGGATCATCATCGAGGCGGCGGGCAATGAGTATCTCGCCGCGACCTACAGGCCCCTGGAAGAGGTGCTCAAGGCGGTGCGCATGGACACCTCGGCGACGGCCAAGGTGCGCAATGAGGCGATCCATTGGCACGGAGAAATACTCAACAAGCTGGAGAACAAGGACACGAAGGGTTCCCGCGAGGCCATGAGATCGCACATGGGCCAGACCATGGGAGCCGTCAGAGAGGATTCGGAATGAAGATTGTGGTGACCGGAGGCGCGGGTTTCCTGGGGAGCAGGGTCATCGACGAGCTGCTCAGACGTCGGGACGCGGGTGACCTCACCGTGGATTTCGACCACATCGTGTCGCTCGATCTCGCGGAAAACACGAATGACGACGCCCGGGTCCGTTCCGTGGTCGGCGATCTGGCCGACCCCGACCTGCTCGCGCAGACCCTGGGTGATGACACCGCGGCCGTGTACCACCTGGCCGCGGTGCTCTCCGGAGGGTCGGCGGAGAACTTCGATCTTGCCCTCCGGGTCAACCTGGATGGAACCCGCGGACTGCTGGAGGCCGCGCGCCACGCCGAGAACCGGCCCTACTTTGTCTTCACGAGTTCCCTGGCCGTCTTCGGCGGGCAGATGCCCGAGGTCGTCACCGACACTTGGGCCGAGCAGCCCGATTCGACGTACGGCGCGTTCAAGGCCATGGGCGAGCTGCTGGTCAATGAATACTCCCGCAAAGGGTTCGTCGATGGGCGCATCTGTCGTCTGCCGACCATTTCGGTTCGGCCGGGCGCACCGAATTCGGCGGCGTCGTCCTTCGCTTCGGGGATCATCCGGGAGCCTCTGAACGGTATCGCCTCGACGTGCCCGGTGCCCCACGCGACGCGGATGTGGCTCTCCTCGCCGAATGCGGCGGTCGCGAACCTCGTGCACGCGCTCGAGGTGCCGGGGGAGGACATCGGCCCGTGGCGAGGCATGAACATTCCAGGGATCTGCGTGACGGTCGAAGACATGCTCGTTTCCCTCGAACGCGTCGGCGGAGCCGAAGCCAGGGCCCTGGTCACCGACGAGCCCGACCAGCAGGTCATGGACATCGTCTGCTCGTGGCCGGGGGAATTCGACGTGGAACGACTCGTGGATCTGGGCTTCGTCCGGGACGAGAATTTCGACGACGTCGTTCGGCAGTACGAGCGGGAGTTCGTGGCACAGGCCTGAATTCGCCCGGGCCGGCGGGCCGGACGGAAGTCTCCGTATCGATCGAACATTCGTGCGAATCGGAGTAGCCTGGAACCTATGAGTCTGGCACAGGAGATCAACCGCGTCGTCGCACCATTCGAGGTCATTTCCGACTACAAACCCGCCGGTGACCAGCCACGGGCCATCGCCGAGCTGACCGAACGGGTCGAAAACGGCGAGAAGGACATGGTTCTTCTGGGCGCCACCGGTACCGGCAAGTCGGCGACGGCCGCGTGGTTGGTCGAGTCCGTGCAGCGTCCGACCTTGGTCATGGTCCAGAACAAGACCCTCGCGGCGCAGTTGGCCAATGAATTGCGCGAATTGTTGCCCAATAACGCGGTCGAATACTTCGTTTCCTACTACGACTACTACCAACCCGAGGCGTACGTCCCGCAGACGGACACCTTCATTGAGAAGGACTCCTCGGTCAACGAGGAAGTCGAGCGGTTGCGGCATTCGGCGACGAACGCGTTGCTCACGCGCCGCGACGTCGTCGTGGTCTCCACCGTGTCGTGCATCTACGGCCTGGGAACGCCCGAGGAATACGTCAACCAGATGGTGACCCTCCGGCAGGGTGATGAAATCGACCGGGACGACCTGCTCCGGCAGTTCGTCAACATGCAGTACGCGCGCAATGACACGGACTTCCACCGCGGAACCTTCCGGGTCCGTGGGGACACGGTCGAGATCATTCCGATGTACGAGGAGAACGCGATTCGCATCGAGTTCTTCGGCGACGAGATCGAATCGATCCACACGCTGCACCCACTCACCGGCGAGGTGATTCGCGAAGAGAACGAGATGTACGTTTTCCCGGCCTCGCACTATGTGGCCGGTGCCGAGCGGATGGCGCGCGCCGTCGAGGACATCAACCAGGAGCTCGGCGAGCGGCTCAAGGAACTCGAGGAGCAGAACAAACTGGTCGAGGCGCAGCGCCTGCGCATGAGGACCACGTACGACCTCGAGATGATGGAGCAGATGGGCTTCTGCAACGGCATTGAGAACTACTCGCGGCACATCGACGGCCGCGAAGCCGGATCGGCGCCGCACTGCCTGCTGGACTACTTCCCGGACGACTTCATGTTGATCGTGGACGAGTCGCACGTGACCGTGCCCCAGATCGGTGGCATGTACGAGGGCGACATGTCACGCAAGCGAACGCTCGTCGAGCACGGATTCCGCCTGCCGTCCGCAATGGACAACCGTCCCCTCAAGTGGGACGAATTCCTGGAAAGGATCGGCCAGACGGTCTACATGTCCGCGACGCCGGGCAAGTACGAGATGTCCCAGGCCGATGGATACGTCGAGCAGATTATTCGCCCGACCGGCCTGGTGGACCCGGAGGTCGTGGTCAAGCCGACCAAGGGACAGATCGACGACCTCCTGGACGAGATCAACCAGCGCGCCGAACGGGACGAGCGTGTACTGGTGACCACGTTGACCAAGCGCATGGCCGAGGACCTGACGGATTACCTGATTGAGCACGGCATCAAGGTCCAATATCTCCACTCGGACGTCGATACGCTCAAGCGTGTCGAGCTTCTCCGCTCCTTGCGCCTGGGCGAGGTGGACGTGCTCGTGGGCATCAACCTTCTGCGCGAGGGCCTGGACCTTCCGGAAGTCTCGCTCGTCGCCATTCTGGATGCGGACAAGGAAGGATTCCTGCGGTCGACGACGTCGCTCATCCAGACGATCGGTCGCGCGGCCCGCAACGTCTCCGGCCAGGTGCATATGTATGCCGACAAGGTGACGGATTCGATGGAGACGGCGATCGAGGAGACCAACCGCCGTCGTGAGATTCAGATGGCGTTCAACAAGGAGCACGGCATCGACCCGACGCCGCTGCGCAAGAAGATCGCTGATATCACCGACCAGATCGCACGCGAGGAAGAGGACACCAAGGAGCTGCTCGCGAAGCGGTCCGCCGCGAACGACCACACCGCTCCGGTCAAGGGCAAGGGCAAGAAGGCCAAGAACGCAGAGGCCGAGCAGGACAACGCCACGCTGGCCGCCGCGGAGAAGATTCGCAAGGACGGCCTCGCCGCCGCACCCGCCGAGGACCTCGTGCAACTGATCGAGCAGATGAACGAGCAGATGCGCCATGCGGCGTCGGAGCTTCACTTCGAACTGGCCGCCCGGCTCCGGGACGAAGTCTCGGACCTCAAGAAGGAACTGCGGCAGATGCAGCAGGCGGGCCACGCCTAGGACGGCCAGCATCGCATCGGATCCGGACCGGTGGCGCTGGTATCGCTCTTTTTCCTGAGCACCTCGTAACCGGCGCAAAGCAGGTACCTACCTACTTTCCCTCCCACGACGCCGCACCTGGGTCCTCTCTCACGTAGCGACGAGCAGGTCCACGTTCCTGTCCTCCGGGCTCCCCTCCGCGTGAAGGCCTCCCACCGATCCCGTGTCGTTCGCCGCGAGGCCGCGATGAAGCGCGGCGAGGTTGTCGATGCCCGTCAGGGATGTCGGTTCCTCGGGGACTTGTGCATCAATCATCGTCGCCCGGATCCTCACCTCCGAACCGTTCCTGAAGATCTGGATCCCGCGGAACTGGACGGGCCATTCCGCGATGGAGGCCGTCGAAACCTCCCAGAACCCGTTCTTCGGGGTGTTTCCAGGGCGCGGCGTGACCTTGTTGATGTGCGTGTGGCCGGAGAGCCACAGAATCACGTTCGGGAAGGAGTGAAGGAGGCCCTCGACGTCGTCCGCCAGGTGCAGCGTGCCGCGTTCGTCCCCGGCGCCGTGGTCATTGTTCAGGGTGGACAGGCCGTGGTGGGAGGCCAGGACCACGAGGCGTTCCTCGGACCGGGCTTCGTCCAAACGGTCCCGCAACCACCGGAACTGGGCATCATCGAGGCATCCGTCCACGTGGCCGGCGGAATTAGTCGTGTCGAGGACGACAAGACGCACGGAATCGTTGGGGTCGTAAGCGTAATAGGTGACGTCGTCACGGAGGTTCTGCTCAGTGAACCCGTGGCCTCGGGGCGCGCCGGGGGAGTCAAGGTGTGCTCGCACGTACTCGGACTTGCCCCAGACGGCCCGCCCGTCCGAAGGGTCGATGTCCCGGGCTGGCCCGCGGGAGGCCCATGTCGGGTCGTCGACGTAGGCGGGGGTCTTGCTGCCCTCCGGAGCCGACGAGGCATCCAGATCCACGGGTTTCCGCGAAGACGCCAGAAAATCGTTGTACTTCTCAGGCAGACGAGCGCGGCCCTGCACGAGGCAGTCGTGGTTTCCGAAGCACGTCAACCAGGGAAGGCTCAGTCCCTCGGTCCGAAAGGGCTTCGCCGCCTCCGCGAGAGCACCCGGGGCATCCGGGTATCCGAGATTGGTCTTGTAGTGGTCGCGCGAGGAGGGTTCGGGGTTGTAGTAGCGCGGATCGCCCATGCCGACCGGCGCGTCCCGGAACTCGCGGCTGCCAGCAGCCGGTTCGACGTCGCCCCCGGTCAGGGATCGCAGATAGGCCTGGATCTCGTTGCGCTGGGAGGAATCTGCATTGTCGCCCGTCGTGAGGGCGAGGTCCCACAGTCCGGGTTGGGCCTCGACCAGATTGTTCATGGCTCGAACCATGCCCTCGATCGCGTGGTACTGCAAGAACTCCTGCGGCCGGTAGGACGGGGTCATTCCCGCCCACTCGGGGGAGCCATCGAGCTCCTGGAGGAACTCAAGACGGGCGGGAGAGGCGAGATCCGCGAGTTGGAAGTCCGTGAAGTGCACCAGGCCGAGTATTTGCTGCTCGTTCCGGGTGCGATCCTCGGCGCTCGTTTCCTCGGACGGATCGGCGTCGACCAGATTCGTCCGTACGAGGTGCTTTTCGCCCGGCCCCCTGCGGAGACGGCGGAAAGGGGAGGAATCGTCCGGAACGATGCGGTGGGCCGCCGTGGTCACGAGGTTCGATGACTCGAGGGTGCGTTCAGATTCGGTCATGTGGATGCTCCTTACGCGTTGATCTCTTCGAGGCCGCGGTTCTTGGTCTCCGGAGCCATGAACACACAGATCAGCAGGCCCGCGAGGCCCACGGCGGTGAAGACCCAGAGGGCGGTGTTGTTGCCCCATGCGGCAACCATATTCGGGAATGCGACCACACCCAGGATCGACCCGATGCGGCTGACCGACGTCGCCAGTCCCGAACCGGTCGCGCGCAACTCGGTCGGGAAGAGCTCCGTGGGATACACGAAGTTCAGGATTCCTCCGCCCGAATTGGCGAAGAGCACCGCGACACTGAAGAGAATGATCAGGAACACCAGGTGCGGATCGGCCGTTAGGGCCAGGATGGCCAGAGCGATCGTGAGTCCGCTGAAGGAGGTGATGATGAGCGGACGGCGGCCCCACGAATCCACCAGGTTCATGCCAATCACGGAACCGATCAGGCCCAGTAGGGCCACGATGCCGGAGCCGACGATCACCGCCACGTGATTTCCGTGGGTGAAGGGCGCCAGGATCGTCGGGGTGTACATCGAGATGCCGTAGTAAGCCGTTGCGTAGCAGAACCAGAAACCGCAGACGAAAAGTGTGCGGTTTCGCTGCCGTCCCGTGAACAGGCTGAGCAGCCGGGCAGAGCGTACCGGAGCGTTCGCCGGGTGGGCCGCCTCATGCTCGACCTCGTCCTGGCTCGGGCGCGTCCCAGTGATCCTCTCGACGACGTCGCGGGCCTCCTCCACGCGGCCGTGGGCCACGAGCCAGCGCGGCGATTCGGGCAACGTGACACGGAAGACGAAGACGACCAGAGCAAAGACGGCACCGACCAGGAGCATCGCTCTCCAGGCGAATTCGCCCAGGGGGAGGGTCGCCAGACCGATGACGTAGGCAACCACCGCGCCCACGAACCACATGGCACCGAGCGACGTCGAGAGTCTGCCGCGACCCGCCTTGGGCGCGAACTCGGATACCAGCGTCGCGGAAATCGGGTAGTCGGCGCCGATGCCGATCCCCAGGAGGAAACGGAAAACGATCAGCCACCAGAGTCCCGGCGCGAAAGCGGTCAGAACGGCAAAGAGCACGAAGGCCAGGAGGTCGATGATGTACATCGCCTTGCGACCGAATTTGTCGGTCAGGTTGCCCAGCGTCACGGCCCCGACGAAAGAACCGACGATCGCGCTGCTGGTCAGCAAGGACTGCTCGCCGGCCCCCAGGCCCCATTCGCCGACGATCATGGGCATGGCCACGGCAATGATCGTCAGATCGAAACCGTCCAGGAACACTCCGCCCGCGGAGAGAAGGGTGACCTTGCGCTGAAATTTTCGTGTTCGCGGGCTGTCGAAGCCTTCGAAGTCCATGGGCTCGTCCTCGTGCATTCGTGGGTGGTGGTGCGCTGGTCGGCGCCTGACTGTGCGATGGTAGGGGCCTTCCTGGACCTGGGTGCGACCCCGGACCAAAGTATCGGTACACCGCGATGAACTGTCGGTGAAGAAAGGCAAGTCAGCCCCACCGAACTGGTGTGACCGGCCCCCATAGGTGAACTATATTTGGGACGTGGATCACATCATAGGCGATTCTCACACCATCGATGAGAGGGGACCCCATGCTCACCGGGCATCCGTCGACCATGGCAGACGACTACCAGCTCAACGTCATCACGATGCTGCGTCACGCGGCAAGATCCTTCCCGGAGACTGAGATCGTGTACCGGGACGACCGTGGGGCGTGGCAACGATCGAACTATGCCGTCGAGTACGGCCGGGTCGCGCAGATGGCACACGCCCTCTCCGGGCTCGGGGTCGCACCGGGCGACGTCGTCGGCGTGCTCGACTGGAACTCCCGACGTCACCTGGAGCTCTACTTCGCCCTCCCGGGTCTTGCGGCCACGCACCTCCAACTGAACATCAAACTCTCGCGCGAGGACTTGGCTTACGTGACCGAGCATTCGGGTGCGCAATGGATCGTGGTCGACGAATCGTTGCTTCCACTGGCCGAGGGGATCCAGGACGCGGAGAACATCAAGGGCTGGATCATCGCTTCCGACACCCCCGGAGGCAGGACCGAGACTTCGCTGCCGAATCCCGTGTACCTCGAGGACCTCATGACAGACGAGTCCGAAAGCTACGACTGGGAAGAAATCGAGGAATCGACCGCGGCCTACGCGGGATACACGACCGGTACCACAGGCCGGCCCAAGGGGATCTTCTATTCGCACCGATCCGTGTGCGTTCATTCGTGGGCGCTGCACACGTCCCTGTCCTTCACCCACCGTGACTGCCTGATGCCGGTGACCCCCATGTTCCACGCCATGACCTGGGGATTCCTCCATGCGGCAGTCCTGGCGGGAGCGAAGGTCGTGATGCCGGGGCAGTACGCGGCCTCCGACGTCGGCCCGCTCGCGGAAGCCCTCGTGGATGAAGGCGTCACCGTTTCGAACGGATCTCCGGCGATCTGGACTCCGATTCTCGAATACTTCCGGGCGCGCGCCGAACCCGTGGACCTGTCGGGATTGCGCGTGGTCGTCGCCGGGTCGGAACCTGCGCTCGCGCTCATGAAGGGCTTTGAGGAGACCGCGGGCGCGGACATCGTCCACGGATACGGGGCCTCGGAGACATCGCCGATTGTCGCGATCAACTGGATGCGCAAGCGATCTCTGGATGACATGCCGGAGGCCGACTGGTGGGACCTGAAACGGTCCCAGGGACTGCCGAGTGCGGGCACGGACATCAAAATCATGTCCCTGGACGGGACCGAGCAACCTCACGACGGCGTTTCCGCGGGCGAGGTCTACTACAAGGGCCCTTACATCACGCAAGAGTACTTCGACCGGCCCGAGGCCGCCGACGCGTTCGAGGACGGCTGGTGGCGATCCGGCGACGTCGGAGTCATAGACCCCAACGGCTATCTCAAGCTGACGGACAGGTTGAAGGACGTGATCAAGTCGGGAGGCGAATGGATCTCCTCGATCGACATGGAGAACGCGATTCTGGACAACCCGGCCGTGGCCGAGGCCGCCGTGATCGGCGTGCCCGATGAGAAGTGGGACGAACGTCCGGTC
The DNA here is from genome assembly GCF_051370785.1 of Rothia sp. HC945. NCBI lineage: Bacteria > Bacillati > Actinomycetota > Actinomycetes > Micrococcales > Micrococcaceae > Rothia > Rothia sp. HC945. Next base: position 244,577 of record NZ_JBFCSN010000001.1, read on the forward strand.
GCCTACGTGGTTGCGCGCGAGGGAAACACGATCGACGCCGACACCGTACGCACCACGCTCTCGGCACGATTCGCCAAATGGCAGCTGCCGGACAGGGTCATGGTGGTCGACGAGCTTCCTCGGACGTCGGTCGGCAAGCTCAACAAGAAGAAACTCCGCTCGGACGACGCCGCGTGACCCGAGCGGGGCGTCGCGTGCGGGGCTGGAATGGGGAGCGGCCAGCCGTTGCCGGATCGGGAGGCGGTTGCCCGTTTGGGAGGCGGTTGCCCGTTTGGGAGGCGGTTGCCTGTTTGGGAGGCGGCGACATTCGGCATCGTGCGCCGGGCAAGGCCTGTGTTGGGTGGGGGATACCCGATTCGGCGGCGGAAAGCCCCGTTAGGTGGCGGTGAGAACCCCACCTAACGGGGGCAACCGCCTCCCAAATGGGTAACCGCCACCTAACGCGGGGTGTTTGGGGCGTGGGGCGGGTCGCTCGGGGTGGGCAACCGCCTCCCCATCGGGCAACCGCCACCAGCCAACCGGGCAACCGCCACCTAATACAGAGGAGCCGTGTTTCTTCGTCGGCCCTTTGCGAGGACTACTTGGAGAGCTGGGCGCGGTCGGGGCTGTGAGAGCCTTCGATGGCTTCGAGCTGACCGGCTTCCTCTTTCTCGGCGCGGGTCGGCTTGGCCGCCGCGTAGATTCCGGCAATCGCGAATAGGGCGGCCCAGACGAGGAAGAATCCGATGGTCCAGTCGGCGAAGTGGCCGACGGTCCCGTCGCTGGGGATGGCCCAGACGAAGAACGCCGCTCCCGCGACGAAAATTGCTCCGATGATGTAACGGCGGGCGCGCAACCAAGGAGTGGGCATGATGTCGGACCTTCTCTCAAATTCGGTGGGTGACCTCGCTATATAGCTTATCTAATTGATTCCCGTTGTGCCTGGACTGGGCGAGGTTCGGGTCCGAAAACCGCTCAGGGATGCCTGTACAATTGCTCACTGAGCAAGGGAGTACCCCTCCGATCCGTGAACGTCAGCACGTCAGGCACCGAAGCCTGGCCGGGCACGGAACCGCCGCACCAGCCGAATGATAGCGACCGTGGGAGAGACTTGTGCCGTTTCCCGCGCCCTGAGGAGGCACCGTGGAAGTTTCGTCCCTGCAATGGATCGTGACCATCGTCGTCATACTTGCGTTGCTCGCCTACGACTTCATATTTCACGTCCGCAAGCCCCACGAGCCGACGATCAAGGAAGCCGCGCTGTGGACCTCGTTCTACGTGACGATTGCGCTGCTCTTCGGGCTCTTCGTCTTCTTCTGGGACGGGGCCGACTTCGCCGTTCAGTACTATGCGGGCTTCGTGACGGAACAGGCGCTGTCCGTGGACAACCTGTTCGTGTTCCTGATCATCATGGCCTCCTTCAAGGTGCCGCGTGCCGACCAGCAGAAGGTGCTGTTGTTCGGCATCGTCGTCGCCCTGATCGCGCGCACGCTGTTCATCTTCATCGGCGCCGCCGCGATCAATCGCTGGGCGGCACTGTTCTACGTCTTCGGCCTGTTCCTGATCTACACCGCCGGCAACCTGGTCAAGGACGAGGTCAAGGACAGTGGGGACAACGACGACGAGGCCAACAACGTCATGGTCAGACTCGCCAAGCGGTTCCTCAAGACCACGGACGAGTACGACGGCGACAAGCTGTTCACGATGGAGAACGGCAAGAAGGTCATGACGCCGATGCTGCTGGTCATGGTCGCCATCGGCTTGACCGACATCATGTTCGCCCTCGACTCGATCCCAGCGATCTTCGGTCTGACGCAGGAAACCTACATCGTGTTCACGGCCACGGCGTTCTCGCTCATGGGGCTGCGCCAGCTGTACTTCCTGATCGACGGCCTGCTGGACCGGCTCATTTACCTCTCGTGGGGGCTGGCCGTGATTCTCGGCTTCATCGGCATCAAGCTGATGCTGCACGCCTTGCACGAGAACAATCTCCCGTTCATCAATCACGGCGAGCCCGTTCACGTCCTGGAGGTCTCCACGGGTGTTTCGCTGGCCGTCATCGTCGGCGTCCTCGCGATCACGGTGCTCGCCTCGCTGTACAGCCCCAAGGGCAGGGCGTTGCGGCGAGAGAGCCAGGAGAAAAAGGAAACCCAGACGGGCCAGTGACTCGCGGCCCCGAGCGGATGCGGGAGGGCCTCGGGAGGTATGGACGGGAACCCGTATCTCCCGTAATCTTGGGACTCGAAGCAAGGGAGTATCCCTCGAATACCGTGCACGTCAATACGTCGGGTGCAGACGCCCGGCCGGGCACGGTCCACGACAAGGAATGGTGCCATCGGCCCTTTCCCGTGGGGGAGAGACTTGTGCCATTCGTGACATGCACAAGGAGTTCCTGTGGAGATTCCCCTCATCCAATGGGTCGTGACCCTCGCCCTCATCTTGGGCCTGCTCGCCTACGATTTCTTCTTTCACGTGCGCAAAGCGCACGAGCCGACGATCAAGGAAGCCGCGGTGTGGTCGGCGGTCTACGTCGGCCTGGCGCTGCTTTTCGGCCTGGTGATCCTTGTCTTCGACGGTGGCCAGTTCGCCGCTGAATACTACGGCGGGTACATCACCGAGAAGGCCCTCTCGGTCGACAACCTGTTCGTGTTCCTGATCATCATGGCTTCCTTCCAGGTCCCGCGGGCCGACCAGCAGAAGGTGCTCCTGTTCGGGATCATCTTCGCCCTGATCGCACGGACCGCGTTCATCTTCGTCGGTGCGGCCGCGATCAACGCCTGGGCCTGGGTCTTCTACGTCTTCGGCCTCGTCCTTCTGCTGACCGCCGGGAACCTGATCAAGGGCGAGGTGGGGGACGGCGAGAAGGACGAGGCGAACAACGTCGTCGTCCGAATCGCGAAGCGCTTCATGCACACGAGCGAGAATTACGACGGCGACAAGCTGTTCACGATGGAGAACGGCAAGAAGGTCATGACGCCGATGCTGCTGGTCATGGTCGCGATCGGTGGAACGGATGTCCTGTTTGCCCTCGACTCGATCCCGGCGATCTTCGGTCTGACGCAGGAAACCTACATCGTGTTCACGGCCACGGCGTTCTCGTTGATGGGGCTGCGTCAGCTGTACTTCCTGATCGACGGCCTGCTGGACCGGCTCATTTACCTCTCGTGGGGGCTGTCTGTAATCCTGGCCTTCATTGGGGTCAAGCTGATTCTTCACGCCCTGCACGAGAACAACCTGCCGTTCATCAACGACGGTCAACCCGTCCACGTGATCGAGGTCGGGATCGGAATGTCGCTCGCTGTGATCATCGGGATCCTGGTCGTCACGGTCCTCGCGTCCCTGCTCAGCCCGAAGGGCAGGGCGTTGCGGCGAGAGAGCCAGGACGAGAAGGAAACCCAGACGGGTCAGTGACTCGCGGCCCCGAGCGGATGCGGGAGGGCCTCGGGAGGTATGGACAGGAACCCGTATCTCCCGGTGATCTTGGGACTCGAAGCAAGGGAGTATCCCTCGAATACCGTGCACGTCAATACGTTGGGTGCAGATGCCCGGCCGTGCGCGGTCCACGACGGTGATGCCGAAGTCCTTCGCGATCTGCGCGAGAGTGGCGCCGTTCTCACGGGATCGGGCCACGCACACGACATCGTCGCGGAATCCCTGGGGCAGGGTGCGGGCAAGGTGCACTTCCCTCCAGGCCGCCCGACGGGCAAGCCAGATCAGATGTCACCTATCCGCACGCCCCCCAACCATCGGAGACCGAGATCAGGTAGTCGGGTAGTCTCCGGCCTCGAGATCGGCGAGCAGGCCAGGATGGGTCGGTTCCCAGCCGTAAGTCTCGCGTGTCCAGGCGCTTGTCGCCGGCTGGTCGATTCCGAAGACCATGCCGAGCGGCCCGAAGGTCTCGGCCGGCACTTCTTGTACCGGAACGCCAAGCTGCTCGCCGATGGCGGTAGAGAGGGACAACATCGTGTCGCCTTCGTCGGCGACGGCGTTGACGACGGTGCCGGGCTCGCCCCTCTCGAGCATGATGCGGAACAATGCCGCAGCGTCGCGACGATGCACGGCCGGCCACCGCTGGTTGCCGTCGCCGACGTAGGCAGACACGCCGGAGCGCCGCGCCTCGGCGATCAGAATTCCGGCGAAGCCGTACGCGACGTAGCGTTCGTGCACGGAACGAGGTAAGCGAACGGCCGATGTGCGCACGCCCTGAGAGGCAAGGGCGAGGACCCGCTGCGAGTTGACGCCACGGCCCCCGACCGGGCCGGCCACCATGGTCGGATCCTGCTCGGTCGACGGTCGACCGTCGACGGTCGTGGTGCCCGAGACGATCACGAACGGCTTCCCCGTGCCGACGAGGGCGGCACCGATGGTATCCATGGCCAGGCCCTCCTCGGCAATGCTTCTCTCGAGGTCGGAGAAATCGTTGCTGAAGGCGAGATGGATCACGCCGTCGGCATCGCTGGCAGCGGCTGTGAGGACTTCCAGATCGTCAAGACCACCGCGTAGGGGCGTGCCACCCGCCTCGACGACCTTCTGCTCGGACGACTCCGAGCGGGCGAGTCCGACGACCTCGTGACCATGAGCGACGAGCTCTTCGACGACGGCCGAACCGATTCCTCCGGATGCACCGGTGACAAATACACGCATGAGCAGACTCCTTAGTGATGCGACTTGTGTCCCATCACTCTAGCACCGTTATGAGACCAAAGTCCCATCACCTATAATGGAACGATGCCACGATGGAAACCGGATGCCCGCGAGCGCTTCGTCACCGCCGCTTTGCACCTGTTCACCGAGCAGGGGTACGACGAGACGACGGTTGCCGAGATCGCCGATCGGGCGGGCCTCACCAAGAGCACGTTCTTCCGCCACTTCAGCGACAAGCGCGAGGTGTTGGCCGCTGGCCAGGAGACTCTGTCGCGACTCTTCGCCGAGGGCATCGCTGCGGCCCCGGCCGAGGCGAGCCCGCTTTCCGCGGTCGATGCTGGGCTCACGCACGCCGCCGGCTCGATGACCCCGTTCAATCGAGAGCTCGGTCCCCGCCTCGAGGCCGTGATCGCGACGAGTTCCGAGCTGCAGGAGCGCGCCGTACTCAAAAGGGTCGGTATGGCCGCCGCGATAGCGGATGCTCTCCGTCGCCGGGGTGTCGAGGCGACGATGGCCGACACGGCGGCCGAGCTCGGCGTGCTCGCCTTCAAAGCCGGCTTCGAGGCCTGGACAGCTGAGGACAATGAGCTGAGTCTCGCCCAGCTCACCTCGGCCGCCCTGCACCGCTACTATTCCGCCGTCAGCCAGCTCGGCTGACGATAAACACCATTGACGGGCAGCCCGGCCCGCCGCTCAACGTGTTCTTCGGCCCGGAAGCCCAGGCAACCGCGGTCGCCCAACAAGGGCAGACCACGGAATCCGGTACCCAAACCGGCAATGTCGTTGGTTTGAACAACGACCTATGGGTGGCCTTCATCGGGGTCAAACTGATTCTTCACGCCCTGCACGAGGATGCCCCCGAAGAGAAAAGAAGCGGGTTGCACGACCGACTCGCGCCTGGCCGCGGCGCGAGGTGGCAGATTTGTGCGCTTTTCGTGAGGAAATCCGCACACTGTTGCCACCTCGCGCCGGGGTGAGGAAAGTGGCCGCATGGGAGTGCCGCCTCGATGGGTGCCGGAGGCGGCGTCTCGCATGATGCCGATGATGTCGTGGGCCGGTGGGCCGGTGGGCCGGTGGGGCAGTCGGTGCGTGCTGTTGGGTGGCGGTTGCCTGATCGAGAGGCGTTACCCTCCGTTAGGTGGCGCTTTAACCCCCTCCAAACGAAGGTGATCGGCTCGGAATCGGGTAACCGCCACCGAGCGTCGACCGGGCGTCCGCTGGATCTTGCCGTCCGGTGGCCGGGAACCAGCACCGAATCGGGCAACCGCCACCCAACACGGGAAGTTGCCGTGTGACCGAGCGGATCCAATCGCCGTCCGCGCGACCGAGCCTTCGGTTCTGACACCGGGGCGGCCCCTCCTGTCCGCTCCCGCGCCGGTGCAGGGGGGCGGTTCCTCCCTCGACACACTGCATCGGCACATGCTGAGACGCGTTTTCGGCAGTTCGCCCCGTTATCTTAGGCTTACTATGTTCTACATCACGAGGCGGAGGAGGCGCAGTGGCAGCGCAGAACACGGACGCAACCGGAGAACTCAAGACAACGGCCGAGGCCGTTGCACGTCGGGCGACGGAAGAGGTCTTGGCCCTGAGCCACAGCATCCACGCCGAACCAGAAACCGCATTCGAGGAGATCGAGACCTCCAGGAAAGCGACCGACGTCCTGAGAAGGCATGGGTTCGAGGTCGAGACCGGCGTGGCCGATATGCAGACGGCCTTCGTCGCCTCCTACGGATCTGGTGATCTGGTGATCGGTGTCTGCGCCGAGCTCGACGCGCTCCCCGGAGTCGGTCACGCCTGCGGCCACAACATCATCGCCGCCTCCGGAGTGCTTGCGGGGCTGGCCCTTGCCTCCGTCGCTGATCGAGCAGGCCTCACGGTCAAAGTCTTCGGAACCCCCGCCGAGGAATTCGGCGGCGGAAAGATCTTCATGCTGCGCGCTGGGGTGTTCGACGGCGTCCACGCCGCGATGATGGTTCACCCCGGCGACCAAGAGCATGACACCCACTTCACCCGTTCGGTGGTTGACCTGGAGGTTCGCTACACCGGGCGCCCCGCGCACTCGGCCATGGCACCTTACGAAGGGATCAACGCGGGCGACGCGGCAACGATCGCACAAGTCTCCATCGGTCTCCTGCGACAGCACTTGCGACCGGGGGAACTCGTGCACGGCATCGTCACCGAGGCCGGCCACGCGCCGAATGTGGTGCCCCACAGCTCGTCACTTCTCTACGACGCCCGCGCCGATACCATCGCCGATCTCGAGGGACCGGGCGGAGTCAAGGAAAGACTGATCCGTTGCTTCGAGGCGGGCGCCGTGGCGACAGGGTGCGACGTCGAGATCAAGGACGACTGGCCCGCTTTCTCGGAATTCCGCAACGACGAGCCCATGGTCGCCGCCTACCGGCGCAACGCCGAGGCGCTGGGCCGAACCTTCTCCGACGTGCCGGCCGAACAACGTCAACGGCAGGCAGGATCGACCGACATGGCGAACGTGTCTCTGGAAATTCCTGCGATCCATCCAAGCATTTTCGTGGACGGACAGGGGTCGACCCCGCACCAGCCCGAATTCGCCCAGTATTGCGTGGGGCCGGACGCCGATCGCGCCGTGACCGATGGGGGCATCGCCCTCTGCTGGACAGCGATCGACATGGCTACCGACGCCGACCAGCGGGAACGCCTGATGGCCCCGAGAAAGGCTGAAGCATGAGCACCGCCGCACCGAGCGCGCCGAACGGGCGGAGAAAGGCATCCACGGCACGCAGGACCTTGTGGTGGGTCGTGTGCCTGGCCCCTCTTGTGTGCGCCTTCGTCCTGCAGTGGCTCCCGATCTTCAACGGGCCACACCTTTTCTTGGGCATTCCGACGATCATGTGGTGGACCTGTGTCCCGGGAAGCCTGATGGTCAGCCTCGTCCTGGCGATCGTTGAATTCACCCGCACCGACGCCGACCACGAGGAACGCCTCGACCGCGAGGCGATCGCCCTCGGCGAGGGACGGAAGAGTCAGGGGAATGCCTCATGAGCGTTATCGCATGGGTCGCTCTGGGTGGCATCGTCGTCATCGGTCTGCTCGGGTTCCTCGGCAGGCGCAAGCCGGACCTGGACCTGGCCGAGTGGACCGTGGGTGGTCACAAATTCGGCGTCGCCACCACGTGGCTCCTCCAGGCCGGGGAGGTCTTCACGACCTTCACGTTCCTCGGAACCGCGGGGTTGGTCGTTTCCGGCGGGGCGGCGTCGTTCTACTCGATGCCCTACGTTCCCCTCGGCTATCTGGCTCTCTACTTCTTGGCGCCCAGGATCTGGCGGATCGCACGCGCTCGCGGCCATCTGACGCAGGCGGATTTCCTGGAGGACGCGTATTCCTCCCGCGCGGTCGGGATGCTGGTTGCGCTGGCCGGCGTCGTCTTCCTGCTGCCCTATCTGCAGCTCCAGATCACGGGGCTGGGGCTGATCGTTCAGGTGGTCACGGGGAACCATTCGATGGGGGCGTGGTCGATGGTGATCGCGTTCGTCCTCGTGGTCGCTTTCGTCCTCTGGGCCGGGCTTCGAGGGGTCGCGACGACGGCGTACTTCAAGGACGTGCTGATGATCGTGATGCTGTTCGTCATCTGCATCTCGGTGCCCATCCACTACACGGGCGGATTCACCAGTGCCTTCGAGGTGATCCGGGAGAAGATGCCCGAGATGCTCTCGGTCCATGGCACAGCGGAGTACGGGATCCCGTGGTACCTGTCCAACATGGCCATCAGCGCCATCGGGGTTGCCTTCGCGACGATGCCTCACAACTGGCCGCCGATCATGTCCGCCCGCAACTCCACGGTTCTTCGCCGCAACTACCTGTGGTTGCCGTTCTACAACACCTTGATCGTGATGCCGCTGGTCGTGGGCTATGTGGCCCTGGTGGTGTTGGGGAGCGGAGCCGACCCGGACAGCGCTCTCCTGGACCTGGCCTCCGGTGTGTTGCCCGACTGGCTCATGGGTGTTGCCGCGGTGGCCGGCATCGCGACGGCGATGGTGCCTTCGGCGTCGTTGCTCATCGCCATCAGTACCCTGGTCTCCCGAAACCTGGCGCGTGCCCGATCCGAGAAAGCCCAGTTCACGGTCACTCAGGTCACCGTGGTGGTGGCGACCGGGCTGGCACTGTTCCTGTCGATCGCCATGCCGGACCTGTTGGCGAACCTCCTGCTGCTGACCTTTTCCGGCCTGGACCAGCTGGCACCGGCGATCGCCGCGGCTCTGCTGTTCCGCAGGCGGGTCGGCGCGTCGTCGATTCTCGCTGGGGCCCTCGTGGGAATGGCGATCGTGATCGGGTACACCTTCTGGTGGACGCTCCCGTGGGCGATCAGCGAAGGGATCATCGGACTGGCCGTGAACATCGTGGTGGTCGTGATCATGGAGGTTCTCCGCCGGTCGATGTCCGGTCGGCCTGCGGCGGAGTGGCCTGTTGCGGAGAGTTCCATGGCGGGCTCAGGCCGGTAGAGGGTAGCGCGGCGGGAGCCGGCGGGAGTCGGCCGAGGTGGCGGTTTTGGGACTGAACTCGTTGAATTCGGTCCCAAAACTGCCACCTCGCGATCGGGGTAGTGCACGAAACTGTCACCTCGTGCGGCGTCGTCGTTTCGGTCTGCCCCGACGTGCCCCGGGGTCTTTCCGCCCCGCATGCTCCTCGTCTCGTCGGCCCTTCCCAAAAATCCGCTTAAGTTGTCAGTCGCTGTTCCTACGATTCGAATATATATTCGAATCAGAGCTAGGAGGCGCTATGCCCAATACTCAGGTGATGACGACGACGGCCGGTCAACCCCTGCGCGTGGAGGTGGACGGCCACCACTACAGGGTCGCGGCCGACCCGGTCCGCTGGTACGAGCGGCGTGCCTGGTGGACCGAGGTCGACCGTGCCCCGAAGAATCAGTGCCCGTACCTGGTGGATCGGGAGATGTGGCAGGTCCAGGTGACGGTCGATCTTCCGGCGGGGGCCAGGCGACGTCGGGGTGCTGTGCGGGATCGGGAATTGCGGACGCTTCATCTGGAGCGAGACCGTGCAACAGGGGGATGGGACGTGGTCGAGAACCTGTAGCCTGAAACGAAGTTTCCGTCACGTGAGGTGGTTGAGCAATGAAAATGGGGCGCGCATACGTCGAGAGCCTGTTCGAGCAGCAGACCGGCTTGTACACCTGGGTCGAAGTCTCGGGCAATCGCTACTATCTGCCGGAGGTCGGACCGGCGAGCGTAGTGGACAGCAGCCTCTTCCAGGAGGGGAACGACGCCGCGAGGGAGAAGTTCTACTCGAATCTCGGAACCAGCGATTTGCCGCACGTGCGCTCCACGACGGACGTCCTGCCGCTGGAGCCCGGAAAGATTCTCTGTGTGGGGTTGAATTATCACGATCACGCGGAAGAAGTCGGTGCTGAGCTTCCCCAGTACCCCACCATCTTCACCAAGTACTCGAACTCGCTCGTGGGGCCGGACGATCCCATTGCCATGCCGGCGGAATCGACCAAGATCGACTATGAGGCCGAGCTCTGCGTGGTGATCGGCAGGTCCGTACGGCGCGCAAACGAGGAAGAAGCACTGGATGCCATCGCCGGATACACCGTGTTCAACGACATCTCGGTCCGCGACTGGCAAGGGCGCACGAGCGAGTGGTTTCAGGGAAAGAACTGGGACCACAGCACGCCCCTCGGCCCGCACATCGTTGCCAAGGACCAGGTCGACCCCGTGCAAGGACTCGCCATCGAATGCCTCGTGGACGGCGAGGTCATGCAGTCCGGGACCACGGCCAACATGATTTTCACTCCGGCCCAGATCGTCTCCTACCTCAGTACATTCATGACCTTGGAGCCCGGCGACGTGATCGCGTGCGGAACACCCGCCGGCGTGGGAATGTCCAAGAAGCCCCGCCGCTTCTGGCTCAAGGCCGGCCATCGGGTCACGGTTCGCATCGAGGGCATCGGGGAACTGAGCAACGAATGCGTCCCCGAAGCGGAAACCGTGGAGCACTTCGAGGGCAAATCCTGGTGGGGCCCCGGGGTCGGGGCGGCGGGGGAGACTCGTTAGGGCGGGATCCTCGCGGGGTATCCTGCGGTGTGGCGTCTCGCCGAAGGATCCTGATCGGGGCGTGGGCCAGATGTGCCCGGTCCGCCAACTTGCTGGAAGTGAACGGCGCTCACCATCATCTCGGCCAAGTGCTCTTACGACTCATCCGTCATGGAGACAAGTACCTGATCGAACAAACCCCCAGTGGCGGATGACCAAGGGACTGCTTGCTCGATATAAGCCTTCAGAGAGGTTATCGCAATCTCATATTCTGGTTGTCTGACCAGCTCGTCAAACCTTGGCTGAGTGCGCACGCGATGCTGGGCCGTGAGGCGGCAGGTTTGTGCGGCTTTTCTTGCGAGGTGGCAGGTTTGTGCGGTTTTTGCGGCCAAAACTGCACAAACCTGCCACCTCGTGCTGTGGAGGCGCTCAAAACTGCCACGTCGGGTCGGGTTCTGCTCAAGAGTGCTACCTCGTGCCGGCTCTCTGGCGTGCCCACGGGTTGCAATGGGTGCGCAGGGTCCTCTTGGGCGGTGGTTTCCCGATTGAGAGGGTGTTACCCCCGTTAGGAGGGGGTGCAACCGCCTCCTAACGGGGCCAACCGCCTCCGAATCGGGTGACCGCCACCTTGGAGGCGCTTGCGCGGCCCCGACGTCACGTCATCGGCAATTTGGCCGAGGCAGTGGGGCGCACGGAACACCTCGGCTCGGCCGCGTTGACTTATTATTCGAATATATGTTCGATTAAGGCGTGAAGTTTCCGCACCTGGTCACCTACAGCGCCTACAGTGCGCACTACGGCGTCTCCGCACCCGCCGAACTCGCCGACGTCGCCGTGGCACACGGGGCCACCCACCTCGGGGTGACCGACCGGGACGGTTTCTACGGCGCCGTCAAACACGTCCGGGCCTGTATGGAGCGCTCCATCGCCCCCGTGCTCGGAGTGGATCTTGCGCTCGCGGACCCGTCCGACCGGAAAATCGTCGGGCGAGTCGTACTGCTCGCCGACGGGCACGACGCCGGGGCCGGGTACGGAGATCTCTGCCAGCTCGTCACCCGGGCGCATCGGGCCAGAGAACGCACCGAGCCCGCACGACTGGGGGACAGGCCCCGCATCACGGCCGCCGATCTCGGCCGAGTCGTCGCGATGGGCGAAGGCCACTTCACGGTCCTGCTCGGCCCGGAATCCGACTACGGAAGACTGGCGGCGGCCCGCAAATACCGCTCGGCCCGGGCCAGCCTGAAGGAATGGCGCAAACTCGTGGGGGAGAACCGTCTGCGGGTCAACCTCGTCAACCACCTGACCAAGCCGGGAGAGCGCCGAAGTATATCCCACGCGGCACGCATGCTCGGCATCGCGGCAGATTGCGGGGTGGGCGCCGTCGTCAGCAACGCCGTGCGCTACGCTGCGGAGGACCAAGCCGTGACCGCGGATATCCTCGACGCCGCTCGCGGCCTCACCGCACTCGGGGAAGGAACCCACCAGGTCAACGGGCAAGGATGGCTCAAATCCCCTCAGGACATGGGATCCATCGCGGCAGAGATCGCACGGGCCGCGGACGCCGGCGTCACGGCGTCGGAACTCATCGCACTCACCGCAGAGCTCGCCCACCGGTGCTCCATCGACCCCGCCACGGACATGGGGTACGGGACACCCACCGTGCCCGAGGCACACCTGACCGGAGTCACGCGCGCCCCAGCGGCCGAACTCAGAGCCCGCTGCGAAGCCGCCCTCGAACGCGTGTACGGCACGGAGGCAGACCGGACGGTTTACGGACCCGGCCTGGCCCGCCGCGACTGGGAGACACCTCGAGAGCGCCTCGACCGGGAGCTCGACACCATCGAGAACCTCGGATTCTGTGCCTACTTCCTGACCGTGGGGCACGTCTCCGGGCTCATCGAATCCCTGGGGATCCGCCACGCGGCGCGCGGGTCAGGGGTGTCATCCCTGGTCAACTACCTCTTGAACATCTCGGTGGTCGACCCCCTCGAATACGGGCTGGTCTTCGAGCGGTTCCTCTCGGACAAACGATCCACCCTGCCGGACATCGACATCGACGTCGAATCCGCGCGACGCCACGAAATCTACCGGCTCGTCTTCGACCACTACGGCGACCACCGCGTCAGCCTCATGTCCATGCACAACGGCTACCGCGCCCGCGGAGCGGTCAGGGACGCCGCCCGCGCCATCGGCCTCACCCCGGAGCAGACAGACCGCATCGCCAAAACCATCTGGCGCGTCCCCGCCGGAGAGCTGCGCGAACTCCTCGAGACCAAACCCGAACTGGCCGAACTGCGTCGGGAAGCCCGCGAAGACCCCAAGGTCAACCTGCTCATCGACCTCACCGAAAGGCTCGACCGCCTCCCGCGCCACCTGTCGATGCACCCGTGCGGCGTGATCCTCTCCAACGCCTCGCTCCTTCGGCGCACCCCGGTTCAACCCTCCGGAATGGGATTGCCCATGAGCCAATTCGACAAGCACGACATGGACCCCATGGGCCTGCTCAAACTCGACATCCTCGGGGTCCGCATGCAGTCCTCGATGGCATACACGCTCCAGGAGATCGAACGCACCGAAGGTCACAAACCCGACCTCGAAACCATCGACACCCGCGACCCGAAAACCTTCGACCTCATCCAGTCCACCCGGACCCTCGGCTGCTTCCAGATCGAATCCCCAGGTCAGCGCGAGCTCATCGGCAAGATGCAACCCTCGAGCGTCGGCGACCTCATCATCGACATCTCCCTCTTCCGCCCCGGTCCCATGCAATCCGACATGGTCCGGCCGTACCTCGAATCCCGTCACGGATTCGCAACCCCCAACTACATCGCAGAAGACCTCGTGCCCTATCTGGAGGAAACCTCCGGGGTCATGGTCTTCCACGAACAGATCCTCAACGTCTTCAGCACCATGACAGGATGCGGCCTCGCGGCCTCGGACGAATTCCGCAGGAAACTGGGGAGTCCGGCCCAGGACGACGTCGAAGAATACTTCCGCCTCCACTCCGCCCGCAGAGGCTACTCCCGAGAAGTCATCGACAAGACCTGGACGGCGCTCGCGGCCTTCGGATCCTTCGGATTCTGCAAGGCCCATGGCGCCGCCTTCGCGATCCCGACCTACCAATCCGCCTGGCTCAAGACCCACTACCCGGCGCACTTCATGACGGGACTGCTCGAACACGACCCGGGGATGTACCCTCAGCGACTGATCCTCGCCGAGGCCAGGCGCCTGGGCATCGAGCTGCTGCCCCTGGATGTCAATCGATCCGGTCGGAACTACCGCGTGGAGCGCGTCGCTGGTTCTGGAGCAGATGCGGGCGCGGGTGTCGGGCGGGGAGTCGTGAGCGACCGTGGAGCCGAGACCGGGGGAGGCCCCGGCGTCGAGAAGTGGGGGATCCGCTTGCCCCTCACTCAGCTGTCCGGAATCAGCGGGGCCGAGATCGACAGGATCACGGCCCGGGCACCGTACGTCTCCGTGGCGGATCTGAAAGCCCGCGCCCGACCCCACAAGCCCACGCTCGACCGGCTGGCCGCGGTCGGTGCTCTCGACGTCGAGGTCTTCCGCGGCGTCCGCCAGCAGGGGGCCGGGGGCGGCGTCGTCGTGGGTTCCGAGGGCGGGTCCCAGCGCGACCTCGTGACCGGGGCGCCCGACGCCGCCGACCGGCCCGGGGTGGTCGAGGCCGTGCCCGTGCAGCTCTCCTTGCCCCTGGGTGCCCACCTCGAAACCCCGTACGAAGCCAGGGACACCAGCGACGTGACCTCGACCGTGCGCACCGAACTGGACTTGCTGGCCTTGGACGTCTCCGCGCACCTGATGGTCGGATACCGCGAGAGGACCAGGACGTGGCCGTTGACCCGTGCGGCCGATCTGATCAGGATGCGCAACAAGTCCGAGGTATGGGTCGTGGGCGTGCGGGTTTCGACCATGACCCCGCCCATGAAGAACGGCAAACGCGTGGTCTTCATTTCCCTCGACGACGGCACCGGGTGCGTGGACACCGCGTTCTTCGACGAAGCGCAACAGCTCACGGGGCCGGACCTGTTCGGAACCCCGATGATGCTGATCCACGGAACCACCCGACGCACGGGACCACGCGGAATCTCGCTGACGGCGATTCAGGCGTGGGACCTGACCGCGCTCGTCGAGGGGGAGACGCCGCTGCCCTTCTTGCCCTCGGCCCTCAGAAAGCAGGCCGGCTGATCCGGGAGGGGAATGGGGCAGGGGCGCAGAGGTGCAGAGGTGCGAAACGGGCCGGTCGGTCAGGCGGCCGACGGCCGAGGTGGCAGTTTTGTGCGGTTTTGACGGGAAAAACCGCACAAAACTGCTACCTCGCGCCGGGGCTTGGCGCAAAAGCCACCTCGCGCGGCAGCCCCGCCCAGCCGGCCGAGCAGGAGACGTCAGTCGAGGGCCTGAAGGTGCTCGGGAGCTGGCGCCGTGGAGAATTCCTCGTACGCGGGATGCCGGCGGATCCAGGTTCTGACGTAGGGGCAGACGGCAACGATCGTGAACCCCTCCTCGATGCTCTTGTCCAGGGCCCGGCGGACCAGGGCTGAGGCGAGGCCTTGGCCAGAGAACTTCTCGTCCACGAAGGTGTGCGGGAAGATGCGGGCGCGTTCGCCGTTCGGTCCCTCATGGTCCACGAATTGTGTGAATCCGGCGGGCTCCCCGGAATCGTCGACGTGGATTTCGAAGGCCTCCCGACCTTCCTGCCGGCCGCGGACCACGTGAGGATCATCTGAGGTCGGATGTGTCATGGTTGCTACTCCTTCTGTACTGCTTCCCTCCGCGGCCGAGGCCGTGTCAGCCGCGGAGCTTCAAACGTGTATGCGGAATCTCCGGGGCGGGCAGGGGCGCGGGAGTGCCCGGGGGAAAATGGCCGAATTGGAGTCGGGATTGGTCCTCTACAGGCTCGGAACCGGCAACGGGCGCCGACGCCGTGGCGAAGGCGTCGGGAGCATTCCGCTCGTCCTCGTCCTCCTGGCCCCCATCCCGGAAGCCCATTTCGCGCATGTACCGATTGCGCCATCGGAGGATCTCCTCGTGGCTGCGTCCCACGAAGTTCCACCACATGAGGATCTGCTCGTTGAGGGGCTCGCCACCGATGAGCAGGGCGAGCGCGGGTTCCGCTCCCGCGCTGATTCTGATCGACCGGTGACCCGTGGGAACGAACCCGATCGCGTTCTGCGGCACGGGAACGTCGTTGACGCATACGGGTCCGCTGACCTGGACCAGGCCGTGCTCGTGGTCTTCCGGAACGGCGATCTCGATTTCGGCGTGGGGTTCGAGACGCAGCTCGGCGCCCGTCAGAGGAAGGGCCGTGCGGACGGGGGAGCTCCGCCCGAGCAGAGACCCCAGAAACACCAACGCCTCGTAGCCTTGGCCTCGAATGGGGTCCGGACGGAACGAATCGAGGTCCGGCTCGGAGAAGCGGGCGGCCTCCGGGAGTGCGTACCAGAGCTGGAGCCCGTGCAGGGTCGTGGTCTCCACCGAGGAGAATTCCGAGTGAGTGATGCCCCGGCCCGCATTCATCAAATTGACCTCGCCCGGCCGGACCGTGGCCCAGTGGCCCGCGGAATCGAGGTGGTCGATGCTGCCTTCGAACAACCACGAGACCGTGGCCAGACCGGTGTGCGGATGCCGGGCCACTCTCATGCCACCCGTGCGGGCGACGTCGTCCGGGCCGAAGGCGTCCACGAAGCACCAGGCGCCGATGAGCGACCTGGCCCTCTGGGGCAGGGCGCGCTGCACCGTCATCGCTCGCGGCCCGCCCAGGGGTACCTTCCGGGGCTCGAGGATTTCGACGACGCCCGCCTCGCACCGTTCGACCGTGACTCCGTCGCGCAACCCCGCCGAGAACCGGCCGCGGTCCGGGTCCGAGGCGCACACGGCCTCCTGGGGATTCGCTTCGACATTGCTCACCGCGGCCTCACAACCCTCTTCCGGACTGCCGCACCCGGACGGGAGACCGCCCGGGCGTGATCGGCAGAAACGATCGTGCACATCACAACCGTACCGGCGCCGGGAACATTCCGCGCCTGGGCCACCCAGATTTTTCTCTACCCGAAGGTGAAGGAGTACAGCTTCACGTCGGGCGATACCGTGACCTTGATCCGACCGGACTCCTGCTTGGCCTCCTTGACCAGGTCGTAGGAATTGGCCTGGTCCTCCAGGCGCACCTGTCGGTGCCCGTTCGGGGTCTCGACGTCGATGGTTCCGGTTCCCGAAGCAACAACCTGCACAACTTTCGCGGTGAAGTTGAGGCTCAGGGAAGCTTCTTCATCGCGGGGTCGAATGCTTTCCCCGGAAAGATTCCAGCTCCCATTCAGGGTGAAGGAATCGTCGCGAGTGGGGTCGCCGTCGGAGAACACCCCGTCTCCCGCGGAATAGCTTCCTTCGCCGGCATAGGACTGGGCACGGTCCGTGCCGAGATAGGTTTCCGGGGTTCGGTGCGACTCGTCGTCGTTGTCGTGGTCGGCCCCTGACTCGACGGGCGCGGGAAGCTCGATTCCGGGATGCGCTTCCTTCAGCAGGGCGCGGATCTGGGATTCGGTGACGTCGTAACCGCCTTCTCCCGTTGTGGACGCACGCAGCCTGCCGGAAGCATCGACCAGGTAATGCGCGGGCCAGTAGTGGTTGTCGTAAGCCTTCCAGGTTGCGTAGTCGTTGTCCTGCGCCACCGGGTAGGCGATCTTCTGCTCGCGGATGCCCGCGGCAACGTTGTCGGTCTTGTGCTCGAAAGCGTACTCCGGGGTGTGGACGCCCACGATCTCCAATCCTGCGTCCTTGTACTTGCTGTACAGGGCATTCAGGTGCGGGATCGTGCGTTGGCAGTTGATGCACGAGTAGGCCCAGAAGTCGACCAGCACGACCTTGCCCCGCTGGGATTCGAGGGAAACCGGCTTCCCTCCCTCGGTGTTCAGCCACCCCGTGATGCCTCGCAGATCGGGAGCGGGCGAGCAACCGTCCCTGGCACCGGAGTCCTGCTGGCAGCTCGCCAGATGGTCGACGTCGCCGGCCCCTCCCGGCTTCCCGGATCCTTCCGATCCGCCCGCTGTTCCGCCGTGGCGCTGGGTCCCGCGAT
The DNA here is from genome assembly GCF_051370785.1 of Rothia sp. HC945. Classification (NCBI taxonomy): domain Bacteria; kingdom Bacillati; phylum Actinomycetota; class Actinomycetes; order Micrococcales; family Micrococcaceae; genus Rothia; species Rothia sp. HC945. The sequence goes on from NZ_JBFCSN010000001.1 coordinate 262,310, forward strand.
CGATCAGTTCTTGCGCCGACGCGGTGTAGTCCGGCACGCTGCGTTGGACGGCGGCCGGAAGGTCGAGGGCCAGCCCCACGGCCACAGCGATAACCAGGATGCCCGCAGTGGTCCGAACCATTCGCTGCCGCCGTCGGAAGGCCTTCAACCGCTCGGCAAGTCCACGTCCGGCGAGAGCGAAGAAGAGCAGCGGGACGGCGGTGCCGACGGCGAAGGACAAGGTCAGCGCGAGGGTATCGAGACCGATGCGTCCCGTGGCCCCCGCGACGGTGATCGCGGCCAGCACGGGACCGGCACAGGGGACGAAGACGGCACCCAGAGCCAGTCCCATGAGGAATCCGCCGCGACGGGTGCTGACCTGGCGTTGGGGAATCCAGGAGAACGGCCGCTCGATCAGCTGCTCGAGGCGGGGAACGATCATTCCGAGGCCGACCAGGACCAGAAAGACGATGCCGAACCATCGAATGAGGTCATGCGGCAGATGCAGGGCGTTGAGCAAGAGCGAGCCGAGCAGCGTGACGGCAGAGAAACTCAGGACGAGACCACCGACGACCTGATAGGGGCGCCACCGTGAGGCGCGGGGCCGCGACGGGTCGTCGTCGAACCTGGCGGAATCCGCGCCTCCGGTCCAGAAGATGACAGGCAGGACGGGCAGGATACACGGGGAGATACCGGTGACCAGACCGCCCAGAAGGCCCAGCAGGATCAGCGCGAGCATGATGTTTTCCTCCGAGAGACTTGTCGTTTCGCTGTGCACTGGTTATTCGGAGCGGACGCCCCGTTCGGATTGCTCGTTGCCCGGCATGGCGGGCCAGGAGCCCGACGCCGACGTCCAAGCCCGGCGACCCGCAATGTTCCACGTCACGAGGTGGTGCGAGGCGTCAGCGGCGGCGAGCGCGAGCAAGTCCCTTGTGGGTAGAATCGTCACGACCCGCCGTGTTCCCATCGACCGCCGGGCGTCTGTTCCCACTGCGCGTGTCCCAGGTATCGCCGCGCGCCGACCACCACAAGGAGTGAGTGTCCATGGCCGAGAACCCGGCCGAAAACCTGCAGATCACCGTCCACGGCGAGCCCCAGCAGGTGACCACGGGCACCACTGCCGCGGACCTGTTCGCAGACGATTCGACGATCGTGGTCGCCAGGATCAACGACGTCCTCAAGGACCTGAGCACCGAGGTGGCCGAGGGCGACGTCGTCGTGCCGGTCACCATCGACCAGCCGGAGGGGCTCGAGGTCCTGCGCCACTCGGCTGCTCACGTCATGGCCCAGGCAGTGCAGGCCATGCGTCCTGACGCGAAGCTCGGCATCGGTCCCTACATCACGGACGGTTTCTACTTCGACTTCGACGTCGAGGAACCCTTCACGCCCGAGGATCTGAAGAAGCTCGAGAAGTCGATGATGAAGATCATCAAGTCGGGCCAGACCTTCCGGCGACGCTCCGTGACCCAGGAGGAAGCCGTCGAGGAGATGAAGGACGAGCCGTACAAACTCGAGCTCCTCGGCCTCTCACAAGGGCCGGGATCCGGTTCCGACGCCGCCGAAGGCGCGTCCGTCGAGGTCGGCGAGGGTGAGATCACGATCTACGACAACGTGGACCGCAAGGGCGAAGCGGTCTGGAAGGACCTCTGCCGTGGGCCGCACCTGCCGAACACAAAACTCATCGCCAACGGGTACGCCCTGACCCGTTCGGGCGGGGCCTACTGGCGCGGATCCGAGAAGAACCCCATGCTGCAACGCATTTACGGGACCGCTTGGCCGACCAAGGAAGAGCTCACAGCGTACAAGGAGCGCATCGCCGAGGCCGAGCGCCGCGATCACCGTCGCCTGGGTGAGGAGCTCGACCTGTTCTCCTTCCCGAAGAACATCGGTCCGGGGCTTCCCGTGTTCCATCCCAAGGGCGGGGTGATCAAGCGCGAGATGGAGAACTACGTCCGCGACCGTCACCTCGAGGAGGGCTTCCAATACGTCGGGACGCCCCACATCACCAAGGAGGACCTGTTCTACACGTCCGGGCACCTTCCGTACTATGCCGAGGGCATGTTCCCCGCGATGGAGCTGGACAACGGCAACTATCGCCTCAAGGCCATGAACTGCCCGATGCACAACGAGATCTTCAAGGCCCGCGGGCGGTCCTACCGCGAACTGCCCCTGCGGTTCTTCGAATTCGGAACGGTCTACCGCGATGAGAAGTCCGGTGTGCTCCAGGGACTGACGCGCGTCCGGATGATCACGCAGGACGACTCGCACAGCTACGTGACCAAGGAGCAGGCCCCGGGCGAGGTCCGCCACCTGCTGAACTTCATGCTTTCCCTGCTCACGGACTTCGGCCTCACCGATTTCTACCTCGAGCTCTCGACCCGCGAGACCGAGGGGGACAAGAAGGACAAGTTCATCGGCACGGACGAGCAGTGGGAGGAGGCCACCGCCGTCCTGGAGGACGTCGCCAGGGAGACCGGTCTCGAACTGGTTCCCGATCCGGGCGGAGCCGCGTTCTACGGCCCCAAGATCTCGGTCCAGGCCAAGGACGCGATCGGCCGGACCTGGCAGATGTCGACGGTCCAGTACGACTTCAACCAGCCCGCGCGCTTCGGCCTCGAATATCAGGCGGCGGACGGCAGTCGCCAGGAGCCGGTCATGATCCACTCGGCCAAGTTCGGCTCGATCGAGCGGTTCATGGGCGTCCTGACCGAGCACTACGCCGGCGCCTTCCCCGCGTGGCTCTCCCCGGTCCAGGTTATTGGGATCCCCGTGGCGGAGGCTTTCAACGACTACATGGCCGAGATCGCCCAGAAGCTCCAGGCACAGGGCATTCGCGTCGAGGTCGACTACGGAACGGATCGATTCCCCAAGAAGATCCGCAACGCGTCGAAGGAGAAGGTCCCCTTCGTGCTGATCGCCGGCGGGGAAGACGCCGAGAACGGTGCCGTGTCCTTCCGGTTCCGGGACGGCTCCCAGGACAACGGGGTCACGGTCGACGACGCCGTCGCACGCATCGTCGACCATGTCCGGAACCGGGTCAACACGGATCCGACCTCCCAGGCGGAGCCGGAAACCGACGACGCCTAGATCGACGCGCTGGATCGGCGCGTCCATTCCCTGAGGGCCGGGCGGGAACCCCATGGTGGGTTCGCGCCCGGCCCTTGCCGTATCCAAGGCCCCTGCGGGGGTTCTGCGCCGCGGTGGAGGGCAGGCCTCGGCAATTTGAACACCGTTCAAAATCTGGTTACGGTACTTGCATGCGCCTTCCGCAACACCGCCCATCGTGCCCACGAGTTGCCCTTCGGATATGCGGCACCGTACCAGCCAGACCCGTCGCGAAGGAGCGAGACCGTGGGTGAGGCTCAGGGATTGATCGCCCGGGACGCCCGCCACGTCTGGCACCCGTACGCACCCGTCGGCGAGGAACAGCTCTACGCGGTCCGATCCGCCGAGGGCGCCCTGCTGCACCTGAACGATGCCGAAGGGCGGGAACTGAGTGCGATCGACGCGATGGGCTCGTGGTGGGCCATGGTTCACGGGCACTCGCATCCGAAGCTGACCGGCGCCTTGCAACGACAGTCCGAGGTCATGCCCCACGTCATGTTCGGCGGGCTCACGCACGAACCGGCCGTCCGTCTGGCCGAAAAGCTCGTCGCGAATACGCCCTCAGGCCTGCACCACGTCTTCTTCTCGGACTCCGGATCGATCGCGGTGGAAATCGCGCTCAAAATGGTCATCCAGTACCAGGCGGCTTCGGGCCGTCCGGAGCGCAACCGGATGCTGACGGTCCGCGGCGGCTACCACGGGGACACCTTCGCAACCATGAGCTTGTGCGACCCGGTCGACGGGATGCACCACGCCTTCACACCACTGGCCACGCAGCACTTCTTCGCCCCACGACCGCCCCGCGGCCACTACGACGCCGACCACGCCACCTGGACCTGGGACGACCAGGCCCTGGAGGCCTGGGCCACCGAATTCGAGGCGATCCTCGCGGAGAACACGGACCGAATCGGTGGCGTCATCCTCGAACCGGTTCTCCAAGGGGCCGGGGGCATGCGCGTGTACGACCCGCGAGCCCTCGACGTCGTCCGGCGAGCCTGCGACGCCCACGACTGCCTGCTCGTTCTCGACGAGATCGCCACGGGATTCGGCAGAACCGGACGATGGACCGCTTCCGAATGGGCCGGGATCGAGCCCGACATCATGTGTCTCGGCAAGGCCCTGACCGGCGGGACCATGACCGGCGCCGCAACCCTCACGACCTCACGGGTCGCACACCGAGTCTCCGGGGGAACGAACGGCATGCCGGCCGCGTTGCTGCACGGCCCTACCTTCATGGGCAACCCGTTGTTCTGCGCCGTCTCCCTGGCTTCCCTGGAACTGCTGACCGATCAGGAAACAGGTTGGGCCCGCACCGTGCCCCGCCTGGAAAGAGCCCTCGCCGACGGCCTGGCACCGGCCACGGACCTCGACTCGGTCGCGGACGTGAGAGTCCTCGGCGCCGTAGGGGTCATCGAGCTGAACCGGGACGTGGACGTGCCTGCCGTGACCAGGGCCGCGGTGCACCGCGGAGTCTGGATCAGGCCCTTCCGGCGGCTGGTCTACGTGATGCCGCCCTACATCACCACCGACGACCAAACACGGCAGATCTGCCACGGGCTCATCGAAGCGATCGGGGAGGTTCACGGATGAGCACCGACTGGACCGAGTGGGCAGAGAACCGTCAACGCGTGCGGAACCGCCGTGCCCTCGGCCGAACGGCCGAACCTCCCCCTCCGCCACGGACGGCAGCGATGGCCATCGACTTCAGGACCAACGACTATTTGGGGTTGGGAACGCGTGGCCTGCCGAGCCGTCGCACCTCGGTCCCCGCCGGTGCCGGATCCTCCCGCGTCGTCGCCGGAACGCATCCTGAACACCGGAGGCTCGAGGCAGAGCTTGCCCATCTGGCCGGTGCGCAGGATGCTCTCGTTTTCTCCTCGGGATACCTTGCCAACCTGGGAATCATCGGGGCCCTCGACGCCCCGGGCACCACACTGCTCATGGACGACCACGTGCACGCAAGCCTCCGCGATGCGGCGCGAGCGGCCTCGTCCCACCGCGAATTCTTCCCCCACCAGGACCTCACCAACCTGGCACACCGGATGGAGGACGCAAGCAAGGCACGACCCGGGGGACGCATCGCAGTCATCGTCGAATCCGTGTACTCCGTGGTGGGGGACGCGACCGACCTGGATACCCTCGCCCGGGTCTGTGCCACCCATCGCGCCCTGCTGGTGGTCGACGAGGCCCACAGTTTCGCGACCGTGCCGCAAGGAACGCTCACTCGAACGCACGACCTGTGCAGCCACGAACGGGACACGACGGCGCCGATGATCGTCACGGCATCCCTGTCCAAAGCGCTCGCGGGGCAGGGCGGCGTCATCCTCTTCGGTGGCTCGCCGGGCCAAGCGGCGCTGTGGCGCGACCACCTGGTCAACACGGCCCGCCCTTTCATCTTCGACACCGGGTTGTCACCACTCGTGGCCGAAGCGGCCCTCGAAGCCTGTACTGCCGCGGTCGGAGAGAACCTGGCCGCCGCGCTCGAAGAACGACGCCGCTGTGCCCTGTCGGCCCTTCGTCGACGCCCCGCCGTAGAACGCATCCTCGAAGGCGGGGCTGGCCCCATACTGTCCTTGCGCATGCCGTCCCCGGACTCCGCGCTCGGGGCCGCACGAGAATTGGACGAGGCCGGTATCCGGGTGGGGGTGTTCCGGCCTCCGAGCGTTCCGGACAACATCTCGCGGCTGCGACTCTCCGTCCACGCCGACCATCGGCCGGACCAGCTCGTCGTCGCGCTGGAACAGGTTGCCTCCGTGGTCGAACGGGCCTGGGGGATCACGGGCAGGTGTCCTTTTGCCCAGGGGGACGCGCGTCCTGCCGACCACCGTTACCGCCAGGTCCTGGTCGAGGACCCGGCCACGGTGCGGGACGTCATGGGCGATCCCGAGTCGTACGTCCCCGACAATGCGCTGACGACCAACGTCCCCCTGGTCCCCGCCGCCCGGCGAATCCTGGCCACAGTCGGGTTCCAGCTGCCAGCGGTCCTCGCATCCGCCTCGGGAGAGCTGCACCGGAAGGTACGGAGGATCACGACCCCGTACTTTTCCGCCACCACGGTCCGACGCCGTCTCCCCGACATCCGTCGCATCTGCCGCGACAGCATCCGCGAACTCGAGGCAGAACTCGAATGCGGCCCAGTGGACCTGTCCCGCACGATTGCCTTTTCCGTACCCGCTCGAAGCCTGCAGCTGCTTTCCGGGATGCCGGCACCCGAATCCTCCGCCTTGCAGCGCTGGAGCGCGGATTCGCTCGAACTGTTCTGGGGGTGGCCCGAGCGGACCCGCCAGCTGGGGCTGGCACGTTCGGCGGCCGATTTCTACGCCTGGCTCAGGACCGAGGTCCAGGGAGCGCGCGGGGAAGAGAACCTCTTCGCTGACCTGCTCGCCGCCGGAGTCGGGCTCGAGAGGGTGGTCTCCCTGGGATACTTCCTGGTCATTGCGGGCCAGGAGACCACCAGAATGCTGATTGGCACGGCCCTCCACCGAGCCCTCGGGGATCGTTCCCTGTGGTCGGCCCTCGGGAACCCCGAATCCGGTCCGGGTACAGCGAAGGAGCTCATCCGGGAGACCCTTCGTGCATACTCATCGGTTCCCACCTGGAGGCGACAATCTGCGGTCTCTGTCGACAGCCCCGGCCTGCGCGCCGAACCCGGAGATCACCTGCTCCTTCGGCTGTCCGGGGAAGCCTTGCAGGATCACCGGCTGGCCTTCGGCCACGGAATCCATCGGTGCCTGGGCGCGGCACTGGCCGAGCAGGAGGCATCGCTCGTGGTCCACGACGTGGCCCGGAACCTGCCCGGTCTGCGACCCAGCGGCGCCCCGCCATCGTGGCTCACCCTCCTGTCCTTCCAGTCCCCACAACACGTCATCGTGGAGAACCCATGACCACACACTCTGATACCTGCGCCTCGAAATCCCTGCCTCCGGGCCGGACCTGGGTGGTCACGGGCACGGACACGGAGATCGGCAAGACATGGACCACGGCGGCCCTCGCCGGGGAAATCCTCCGGCGAACGGGAGGAAGCCACATCGACAAGCCAGTCCAAACGGGGTTGAAACCAGGGGAGCCCGGAGACGTCGAAGAGTGTCTGGAACTGTTGGGGCATCCGGGCGGACTGACCGGTTCGGAAGGTGTCAGACTCGGCCCGGCGATGGCGCCACGAGACGCCCTGCGATGCTCCGATGCGCCAGCCACCGATTTGCCCGGACTCGGGGCTCACGTGTCGCGCTGGTCCTCCCACCTGAGGACGTCGCGCTCGCTGGTCATCGAAGGGTCCGGGGGAGTGACAGTGGCCTTGACCCCCGACGGCGAAACAACCGTCGACGTCGTCCAAGCACTGCGCGGACCCTCCGACGGCGGGACCCCAACCGATCCAGGGGCGCATCTGGTGCTGGTGTGCCGTCCTGGGCTGGGGACTCAGAACCACAGCGAATTGGCCATGGAGCACCTGGACCGTCGGGGCGTGCTTCCCACGTGCCTGGTGGTATCCGGCACGTCGGATCGGCCGGACGACGTCGAACGCGCCAACCTGAACTTCCTGGCGCGCCTCGCCGCCGAGTACCGGGCGAAACTCTTCACGATCCGGCGCGGTTCCCTGTGTCTCCGGGAATTTCCCTGCGACACTCGCCCGACGGTCACAGCCCGTGGCTGAGACTTACGAACCAGAACGTTCCTTGAGCCGGAGGATGAAGCGTTCGACGTTGTCGGACGTTCGTTCCTTGCGGTCCTCGAGCGTGATGGTTTCCTCCATCTGACGGATGCCTTCGGGGCGTTTGCGGCTCACGGCGTAGTCCGCGCAGCCCAGATCCGAACAGAGATACGTGCCCAAGGAGGAATAGCGTTCCTTCTTCGTGGCGGGACGTTGGGCCGAGTACATCGAAACACCGGTGCCGCCGTGCAGCGTCAGGCAGAACTGGCACATTTGCGCGGTCGGCTTGCCACGGTGCGGCGTGCGGTGGAGGACCACGCCCTCGGGACCGTTCGCGGTCTCAGCCACCACGTACCCCCGATGGGGACTCCTAGGATCGATCCACCCCAGGAAGGCCTGGGAACCCCAATCGGTACGCGCAAGATGTCCCGGGAGATGGATCCGCTGGGCCTCGCCCTGACTGCAATTGATGAAGCTGTGTCTGATCTCTGATTCTGAGAGGGGGCGCATGATTCCCAACCTATACCCCGTGCAACGAAGGTAAATGAGTCGATGTCGTGAAGGCTCACTACGATCCGCCCACCGCTAGGGGAATCGACGGCCTAAGCTGGATTCATGACGGAGGAACCTGACTACTCGACCGACGACTTCGTGCTGCCCGGAGTCCCGGATGCTTTTCAACGCATGTGGACCCCGCACCGCAAGGCGTACGTCAGTGGGGGACAGAAGGACTACACGGAGAACTCCTGTCCGTTCTGCGCGGCCCCCGGACGATCCGACCAGGACTCGCTGATCGTCTACCGGGGAGAGTACGTCTTCGTGGTCCTCAACCTGTATCCGTACAACCCCGGCCACTTGCTGGTCTGCCCGTACCGGCACGTGTCCAATTTCGACGAGATCGACTCGCGGGAAACGGCCGAAATGTCCGCATGTGTCCAGACCGCGATGCGGGTCCTCCGTCAGACATCGAACGCCGCCGGCTTCAACATGGGGATGAACCAGGGGAAGGTTGGTGGCGCGGGTATCGCGGCCCATCTGCACGAACATGTGATCCCGCGGTGGAACGGGGACACCAATTTCCTGCCGATCGTCGCCGGAACCAAAACCGTCACGCAGACCCTCGATGAGATTCGCCATCTCGTTGCGGAGGCCTGGCCGTCCGACCTGGCGAATCCCAACGACGACCAATGATGCTTACTTGGCTTACTTCGCCCACTTGGGCTCGGGTGGTTGCCAGCGGGTCAATGCTTCAAGAAGAGGCTCAGGTTCAGACTCGATGATCAGCGAGTGGCTCAATTTCTTGCTGAGGAATCCCCCCTCGACCATGTGATCGAGAAGGTCCAGCAGGGGATCCCAGAACCCGTTGACGTTGTAGAGCGCTACGGGTTTCGAGTGCAGTCCCAACTGTTGCCAGGTCCACGTCTCGAAAAGCTCCTCGAGCGTTCCGGCCCCTCCTGGAAGGGCCACGAAGGCGTCCCCGTCTTCGGCCATCGCATTCTTGCGCTGGTGCATGTCGTCGACGACGTCGAGTGAGGTGAGCCCAGGGTGCCCAATCTCGCCTTCAACCAAAGATTGAGGGATAACTCCGCGCACGGAGCCCCCGGCGTGCAGCGCGGAATCCGCGAGGACGCCCATGAGTCCGACCTTGCCGCCTCCGTAGACGATGTCGATCCCGCGTTGGGCTATCGCTACGGCGAGCCGACGGACCGCTTCGGAATAGACGGCGTCGCTTCCGACGGCCGAACCAGTGTAGGCCGTGATCGTGCGAACCTGGCGCGGTGGCATGGGAGGCAAGGAGGGCAAAGGGGTTGGGTCATCGACGGACATGGAACCCACCATAGCGCTGGATCGTTGCCCTGGACCTGTTGCGACACCCGCACCCTCTCGTCGCGTGGCCAGGCGATACCCCGGCGTCGCCCCCCGAAGGATTCAGAACAGTGATGTCTGGATGTTGGTCGACCCATCGTCCTCGGCGGCCGTGCTCGCCCGGTTCTTCAGGCTCGCCATATTGAGCAGGTGGACGCCGGCTCCGGGGTCCTGAACGAGGGTCCCGGTGAGGAACGGCCCGGTGCCGGAAGAGACACGGAACAGCTCCGGGCCATCCCATGATGCGTGCGGATACAACGGACGATCGGAGGGCCGCTCCAAGTGTTCGTAGGCGCCGAGCATCGATTCGGCGGGAGACCAATCTTCGTGTGTTACTCGGAAGCCGGGCTCTCCCAGCTTTTCGAGGGACAGTCGAGCGGCCTCGGCGGCCGATGCGTGGAGATCATCGATCTTCCGCGGATCCTCCGGATGGGACCAGGCCTTGACCTTGCTGGCCACCCGTTTGACCTGCGTCAGCCTCAGAGTTCGGGTGAGATGGTCCTCGAGGTGACGCACGATCAGGCCGTCATCGGCGAGGGCAACGTACGACGCCCGGGCGACCGCCTGCTGGTCCACCCTGGTGATCTTCGACCTTTCGTGGGCCGTACCCACTTTGGAGGTGCCGTCCGGAAATGTTGCGACATACAGCCAGTGCGGGAGTTCGATGTAGGCCCGGGCGGCTTCGGTCAACTCGGCCCCCTGGTGTGCCCGGTGAATGGGTCGGAATCGGTCCAGGTGTATGCAGAGGGGGCACTGTTGGCCTCGTGTCAGGCGGTTCTTCCGGGGGCACGGTACGGTGCGGAAGGAAGGTCGGCCGGCGTCGTCGAGCTCGGCGTGGGCGAAGCCGCTGCACCAGAGTCCGCCTTCCTCGCAGGATTCGCCGAGCAGGCCGATCCCCAGGAGCCGGTCCGGCGTCACCCGGACCCGGATGATCTCCCCTGTCGGAGCACCCTCGGCCATTGGCTCAACTTTGACTACAGGTTGACGGTCAGGCCAGGCGAGGTCCCGCCACACGAAAGGAGAGTCCGGGAACGTGTCGGCGGGTTCGACGGGTGACGAATTCATAACCCCATCATGGCAAATATCGGTCCCGGCCACGGGTTAGGATTGGTCCCATGCCCAGACCAGTCATCTTCGGACATGCCACCCGCCTGATCGGCCAAGGCATCCGGTACGCATCCAAATTCCGCGGGGGCGGGTCCGCTTTCCCCGGACTCTTCATGGAGAGGCTCGACCCCGGATTCGTGGAGCGGGAACTCTCGGCTCTGCCGCGCGGCGTCGTCGTGGTTTCCGGGACCAATGGGAAGACGACGACCACCAAAATGGCCGTGCAGCTCCTCGAATCCCAGGGTCTCAAGGTCTTCACCAACCGCACCGGGTCGAATTTCGTGCGTGGCGTCGCGGCCGCCCTGCTGGGCGAGATGAACCTCAAGGGTGAGCTCGACGCCGACATCGCCGTGTTGGAGCTGGACGAGGCCCACGCCGTGCACTTCGTCAAAATGGTGCAACCCAAGTATTCGCTCCTGCTGAATGTGATGCGCGATCAGCTGGACCGTTTCGGCGAAATCGATACGACGCGCAAGATGCTCACCCAGGTGGCCCGCGCGACCACGGGCACGGTGGTGCTCAACCGGGAGGATCCGCGAATCCGCCGGATCTCCCAGGATGTCGAGGATGGCACGGAGGTCGCCTACTACGGTCTGTCCGAGGGCCTTCGGTCGCGCTTCCCCTCTGACGACGAAATGCGGGACAACCGGACTCCCCAGCAGGCGGAGAACCTGCCGGAAGCCTCGGTCGCGCTGACTTCCTTCGAGGGCACCAGGACTCACCTGATGATCGGTGACCGGGAGGTCACGACCGACATCAACCTCTACGGCATCTACAACATCTACAACGCCGCGGGTGCCCTGGCGCTGACCCTCGAAATCATGGGGGAGGACGCCGACGAGGCCGCGCTGCTGGCCGAACTGTCCAAGGTCACTCCGGCATTCGGGCGTGGGGAGTCCGTCCGGGTCGGGGACCGCAGCCTGCAACTGCTGCTCGTGAAGAATCCGGCGGGCTTCCGCTTGTCCTTGGCTTCGGCCACGGGCAAGGACTACGCGACCATGATCACGATCAACGACGAATACGCGGACGGCCGGGACGTCTCCTGGTTGTGGGACGTCGACTTCGAATCCTTGCAGCACGGCGGTGTGGACGTGGTTTCGGGGACGCGCGCCTACGACATGGCCTTGCGCCTGGAACACGACGACGTCCCCGTGCGTGCCGTCAACACTGACCTTCCGAGCGCCCTGGATGAATTCGTCCGCGGATCGGGGGACAAGCCCATGCGGGTATTCTGCACGTATACGTCCATGCTCGCCCTTCGTCGGGAGCTGGCCAAGACCACCGAGGTGGCTGATATCGGATGACCGAGAAGACCCTGAAGATCCTGCAGCTGTATCCGCGGGACATGAACATCTACGGCGACTGGGGCAACGTCCTGTCCCTCTCCAGGAGGGCGCACGCTCACGGATTGGGCACCGAAATCGTCGACTACAACCCGGGCGATGTTTTTCCCGAGGACTTCGACATTCTCGTGGGCGGAGGGGGCCAGGATTCCGGGCAGACCGTGATCCAGGACGATCTCCACCGCATCGCACCCGTGGTGCGGTCCGCGGCCGAGTCCGGGGCCCCGATGCTGGTCATCTGTGGTCTCTACCAGCTGTTCGGGAACCAGTTCACCACGGTCGGGGGCGAGGTGCTCCAAGGGATCGGGCTCTTCGACGCCCACACCGTGGGCAGCGAGGAACGCCTGATCGGGAACATCGTGACCGAGTCGGAGGAGTTCGGAACGATCGTCGGGTATGAGAACCACTCAGGCCTGACCTATCTGGGCGACGGCGTCGAGCGCCTGGGAACCGTGACAAAGGGCCAAGGCAACAACCTTGACGACGACGGCGAGGGAGCCCGTGTGCACCACGTGATCGGCAGCTATCTGCACGGCTCCCTCCTCCCCAAGAACCCCCGGATCTCCGACTATCTCGTGCGTCATGCTGCCGAGCGGAAGTTCGGCTCTTTCGAACCTGCAAGGATCGATGATTCCATGGCCGATCGGGCCCGAGAGGTCGCGGCCTCAAGGCCGCGATGAAACCGTTCCCGTTCTGGTGCGGCGGTACCGCACCCGTGGCTCGACACGGCGGCAACTGGTCGTTTGCTGGCGTCGTTACAATGGTTTGAGGCTTGTGCGTGGTCGGTACGCCCTGTCGCCGCCCGGGAGATGCGTCGAGGGGATCCGCGTTGGGAACCGGGTCGGGGCGGACAGGCACGGCCGCGCAAGGACACTGTCTATATTCGAGGAGCACATCTATGTCGGGTCACTCCAAGTGGGCCACCACCAAACACAAGAAGGCCGCGATCGATGCGAAGCGGGCCAAGGCCTTCGCGAAGTACATCAAGGGCATTGAGGTGGCCGCCCGCATGGGCGGTGCCGATGTCTCCGGCAATCCCGCGCTGGACCTGGCCATTTCCAAGGCCAAGAAGAACTCGGTGCCCAATGACAACATCGACCGCGCGGTCAAGCGCGGTGCCGGCCTGACCGGCGAGGTCGTCGAATACTCCGAGATCCTCTATGAAGCCCGCGGACCGCAGGGTTCTGCCCTGTACATCGAGTGCCTCACGGACAACAAGAACCGTGCCGCATCGGACGTCCGGGTCGCGGTCACGCGCAACGGCGGCACCATGGCCGACCCCGGGTCGGTTTCGTTCCTGTTCGAGCGCAAGGGCGTCGTCGAGGTGGCCAAGAAGGACGGCCTCACGGAGGACGACGTCCTGATGGCCGTTCTCGACGCGGGTGCCGACGAGGTCAAGGAAGAAGAAGAGATGTTCGAGGTCATTTCCGAGGCCACCGACCTTCCGGAGATCCGCAAGGCACTCGACGAGGCGGAACTCGACTACAACAATGACGACCCCCAGTGGCGGCCCACCATGACGGTGGACCTGGATGCCGAGGGCGCACGCAAGTTCCTGCGCTTGGCCGACGCGGTCGAGGCCCTCGACGACGTCCAGAACGTGTATTCGAACGCGGACATCTCGCCCGCCGTGATAGAAGAGCTCGAAGCCGACGACTAGTCGCCGAGCGAATTCGGGAGAGTGCTATGAACAAGGGACCGGTCGGAGCCGTTGAATCACCAGCCTCCGCCGGTCCTTTGCGTATCCTCGGGGTCGACCCGGGGCTCACACGGTGCGGGTTCGGCGTGGTCGACATGTCCGGGAACCGCAAAGCGCAATTCGTCGACGCGGGGGCTGCCGGAACTCAAGCCAGCGAGTCATTGGACGCTCGGGTCCTGCACATCCAGCGTGCGATGCAGGGGTGGGTCGAGACCTACCGTCCGGACGTGATGGCCATCGAACGTATTTTTGCCCAGGAATCCGTCAACACCGTGATCGGAACCGCCCACGCATCCGGCGTCGTCATTGCGGCCGCTGCCGCCGCTGGCATCCCCGTAGCATGGCACACCCCATCTGAGGTCAAAGCGGCCGTGACCGGTAGCGGGAGGGCGGACAAGAAGTCTGTCGGGCGTATGGTGGCCCGCATCCTCGAATTGGAGACGGTGCCGAAGCCGGCCGACGCCGCCGACGCCGTCGCCTTGGCCATCTGCCACGGATGGCGCTCCGGAATCATCGGCACGGGAGTCAATATGGGTACCGGTGTCCAGACGCACCAGGGATCGATCCCCGCTCGCGCCAAGGGAGGTTCCATGACGCCGGCACAGCGGGCGTGGAAGGCGGCGGAGGAACGCTCCCGTCGCGGAAAATAGCGGGAGCCTCGAGGGCACGCCACAGCCTGAGTCGGGGACTACGAGGACGACGTCCGTCCACAGGCGCGCCGCTGAATGTCCTTCGTAACTTTGTTCGATTAAGATGGATGCATGATTTCTTCTCTGACGGGCACCGTGACCCATGTTGGCCTCCATGAGGCAGTCATCGAGGTCGGCGGTGTCGGGATGCTGGTCCAGGCAACCCCCGGCACATTGGCGACCTTGCGTCTCGGCGAGCAGGCTCGGCTCGAGACCTCCCTGATCGTCAAGGAGGACTCACTGACCCTGTTCGGGTTCCGGGACGACAGCGAGCGAGAAGTGTTCACCACGATGCTCTCGGTCTCCGGCATCGGTCCGCGCATCGCACTGGCCGTTGTGTCCGTCCACACCCCAGCAGAGGTGGCCCAGGCCGTCGCGGAGGGCAATGACAAAGCATTCAGCAAGGTTCCCGGGATCGGTCCCAAGGGAGCTCGCCGGATTGTCCTGGAACTCGCGGGCAAGCTTGTCCTGCCCGAGCCGGAGAACGGGGACGCCTCGTCCGCGGGCGTCGGAGGCCAGGCCGGAACCGGTCCATCGTGGCGGTCGCAAGTTATGGATGCCCTGGTGGGCCTAGGGTGGCAGGAGAAGGATGCCGCCGGTGCGGTGGATTCCTACGTCGAGGCCGAGCCCGATGCCGGATCCATGACGGTCCCCGATGCCCTCCGGGGTGTCCTGGCCGGTCTCGGCCGAGCAAGCGGCATGGGCCATCGGTCCAAATAGCCGGGCGGAAAGGAACGAATGACGCAGCAATTCCCGGAGAACGACGCGCAGAATCTGCCGGGCCAGCAGCGCTCGGGACAGGAGCGGCTGGTCGACGCCGAGGTCGAACCCGAGGACAAGGCGATCGAGGCGGCGTTGCGACCCAAGGCCCTGGACGATTTCGTCGGGCAGAAGCGTGTGCGCCAACAATTGTCACTGGTTCTCGAGGCCTCGAAACTGCGCGGCAAAAGCGCGGACCACGTCCTTCTCTCAGGTCCTCCGGGGCTCGGAAAGACCACTTTGGCGATGATCATTGCGGAGGAAATGGGCTCGCCCTTGCGCATCAGTTCGGGACCGGCCATCCAGCATTCGGGTGATCTGGCCGCAATCCTTTCCTCGCTCACGCCCGGCGAGGTGCTGTTCCTCGATGAGATCCACCGCATGTCGCGCCCCGCGGAAGAGATGCTCTACATGGCCATGGAGGATTTCCGCGTCGATATCGTGGTCGGCAAGGGCGCAGGAGCCACCTCGATTCCCCTGGAATTGCCCAGCTTCACGCTCGTCGGCGCAACCACGCGTGCCGGCCTCCTGCCCGGACCCCTGCGGGACCGTTTTGGATTCACGGGTCACCTGGAGTTCTACGACGTGGAGGAGCTCGAGCTCGTTCTCCGCCGTTCGGCCGGTCTCCTGGACCTGAAGATCACCACCGAGGGCTTCCATGAGATCGCCTCGCGATCCCGCGGTACGCCACGCATCGCCAACCGCCTCTTGCGCAGGGTCCGGGACTGGGCTCTCGTCCACTCAGTGGACGATATCGATGCTCGGACTGCGGCGACCGCACTGGACATGTACGAAGTCGATTCGAAGGGCCTCGATCGACTGGACCGATCCGTTCTCGAATCCCTGATCCACAAATTCGGCGGGGGGCCCGTGGGCTTATCGACCCTGGCCATCGCGGTGGGCGAGGAGACGGAGACCGTGGAAACGGTGGCAGAACCTTATCTGGTGCGCGAAGGTCTTATGGGCCGGACGCCCCGGGGACGTGTGGCGCTTCCTTCCGCGTGGGTGCACCTGGACCTCGAACCACCGGAATCCTGAGCGAGGGTTTCTGACCGGATACCCAGAATCGTCCTCTAGACTTTAAAAAGTTTTTCCCTTATCCCGGTGGGATGCTGACCGGGAACAACCCAGATACCGACGTAAGGAACACATGCTACTTTCCACCATCAACTCGACCGGAAGCCTGCAGGCAGCCGACCAGGGCGGGGGCGGTGGATCCAACTTCCTGCTCCTCGGCCTCATGCTGGTGGTTGTCATCGTGTTCCTCGTTCTTCCGATGCGCCGCCAGAAGAAGGCCAGGCAGCAAATGCAGGAACGCCAGAACGCGATGACCCCGGGAACGCGTGTCATGACGCAGTTCGGCGTCTTCGGAACCATCGTGTCGATCGACCGTGAGGCCAACCGTGCGGTCGTCGAGGTTGCCCCCAAGACGGAGATCACCGTCCATCTCGGAGCCGTGACCACGGTTCTGGACGACAACGGTCAGGTCCCCGGAACCCCCGAGGCGGCGCGGGCCGCCGCGGCCCAAGGCGTTGCCGAGGAGCCCCAGAGCGGATCCGGTGCCTTCGGGAATGAGTCCTCCGCCGAAGGCGGTTTCGGATCGGCGTCGACCTCTGCCGAGAACGGACCGCGGCTCAACGGCGAGCCGAGCGACGAAGCGACCCGAGGCCTGGGGGAGCAGGACGGCACGGGGTACAGGGATGACCCCCGCGGCGACGATTCCACCGGCTCGACCCGCTAGAACATACGCAATTTTCGAGGTGCTTGCCCACGGGTGAGCACCTCGACCTATGATCCTCAGGAATCCTCATGGCTCGGAAAAAGCGCACGTCCAGTGCCCGAAAGGCCCTGCTCCTGTTGACCGCCATCGTGGTGGTCCTCGGCGGTGTCATCGGCCTGTCTGCGACCAAGTTGGGTGGCTCTGCATCACCCCAGCTCGCTCTGGACCTGTCCGGCGGCACGGAGATGATCCTCTCCCCGAAGGTCACTAACGGCGACGGCGACGGCGACATCAGCAAGGACCAGCTCGACCAAGCGGTCGACATCATCCGACAGCGCGTCGACGGCGCGGGCGTTTCCGAGGCCGAGGTCAGCACCCAGTCAGGGCGGAACGTCGTGGTCTCGATGCCGGGCACTCCAAGCCAGGAGACCCGTGACCTGATCCAGGCATCGGCCCAGATGTCCTTCCGATCCGTCCTGATGCAAGGAGACGGCGGCGCCGTCTCCGAGGACAAACGCACCGCGGATGCGGATCTGCCGCATCCGAACGGCGACCCCCAGAACGGATCGGATTCCAACTGGATCACCGGGGATCTCCAGAAGCAGTACGAACAACGAGACTGCACGGCCAACCCGGGCAAGGACGATCAGCTCGATCCCAACAAGGCCGTGGTCGCGTGCTCCGAGGACGGCCAACAGAAATACATTCTGGGACCGGTCGAACTGAACGGTTCGGACATCAAGACGGCCGACTACTCCCAGGCCGAGTCCGGGGGAGGCGTCAGCACGGGCCAATGGGGCGTGAACATCACGTTCAACGATCACGCCAAGAACGTGTTCAAGGACGTGACGCAGCGCCTGTACGGGTTCTACGGCAAGAACCAGGAAGATCCCAAGGCCTCCTTCGCCATCATGCTCGACGGTGGGGTGCTCCAAGCACCACGCGCACAGAACGTGATCGCGGACGGCAAGGCCCAGATCACCGGAGACTTCTCTGAGGACGATGCCAAGGGCCTGTCGGAACAGCTGAAGTACGGTGCGCTGCCCATCAGCTTCGACATCCAGTCCGAACAGCAGATTTCCGCGACACTGGGCACGGACCAGCTGCAGATGGGCATCATTGCCGGCATCATCGGTCTGCTGCTGGTCTGCGTGTATTCGCTGTTCCAGTACAGACTCCTGGGATTCGTGACGATCGCGTCCCTGCTTGTCGCGGGGGTGGTCACCTACGAGGCCATTACCCTGCTCGGGTGGGGCGTCAATTACAGGCTGTCGCTCGCGGGCGTGGCCGGACTGATCGTGGCGATCGGGCAGACGGCCGACTCGTTCATCGTCTACTTCGAACGCATCAGGGACGGCCTGCGCGATGGGCGTAGTGTGCCTTCGGCCGTGGACCATGGATGGATGCGCGCTCGACGCACCATCTGGGCATCGAAGGGCGTCAATCTCCTGGCGGCCATCGTCTTGTACTTTGTGGCGGTGGGCAACGTCCGAGGCTTCGCATTCACCCTGGGCCTCACGGCCATCGCCGACCTCATGGTGATCTTCTGGTTCACCCACCCGGTGATGGTGATGCTGTCGCGAACCAAGTTCTTCGGCGAAGGGCACAAGTTGTCCGGACTGGATGCCAGCGCCCTCGGTTATGTCCCCTTGTATCGAGGGGCCGGACGTCTGCGCGACCCCGAGGACTCGCCTCGAGCCAGGAAGCGCCGGTCCGGCGATGACGAAGAGTCCGAGGATCGGCCGATGACCATCGCCGAACGTCGCAGAGCCGAGGCGCTCGAGTCCCGGAACAAACCGCCACAGGACCCGGAAGAGCAGTCAGGACAAAATCCCGAAGGAGCCGACAATGCCTAAGTTCGCAGAGTTCGGTAGCAACCTCTACACGGGCAAGACCTCACTGCCCTTCATCCCGAAGAAGAAACTGTGGCTGGGAATTTCCGCGGTGCTCGTGATCATCGCGGTGCTCATCCCGGTATTCACGGGCGGCTTCAAAATGGGCATCGATTTCCGTGGCGGTTCGGAGTTCACGGTCTCGGATTCCCAGAGCACCGACGTCCAGACGGGCAAGGACGCCGTCTCGAAGCACGCGAGTGCGACCGAGACCGAAGTGACTAAGATCGCCTCGGATACGGTACGCGTCCAAACCGAGCAATTGAGCGACGACGACACGCTCGCCGTCAAGCAGGCCCTGCAGAAGGCTTACGACGTCAAAGCCGACGACGTCACGTCCTCCTACGTGGGTCCGACCTGGGGTGCGGGTGTGACCCGCCAGGCCACGTGGGGGCTGATCGCGTTCGTGGTCCTGGCCACGGTCGGAATGGCCCTGTACTTCAGAACTGTGAAGATGTCCCTGTCGGCCATCGCCGGATTGCTCTTCACCGTCATCACGACTGCCGGGATCTACGCCCTCGTCGGGTTCGAAGTGACGCCGTCGGCGATCATCGGGTTCCTGACGATTCTGTCCTACTCGCTGTATGACTCTGTGGTGGTCTTCGACAAGATTCGTGAGAACACCAAGGGCTACCGGGAGAACACGAAGACGACCTTCGCCGAAGAAGTGAATCTGGCGGTCAACCAGACCTTGGTCAGGTCAATCAACACCTCGGTCGTCGGGATTCTGCCGGTCGGGTCGATTCTGTTCATCGGGGCATTCCTGCTGGGTGCCGGAACCTTGCAGGACCTCTCCCTGGCACTGTTCATCGGGATCATCATGGGCACGCTGGGCACGTTGTTCGTTTCGGCGCCCCTCTACGCACTCCTGCGTCAGGGCGAGAAGCCCATCAAGGAACAGGCCGAGAGAGTCCGACGAGGCGTCGCGGACACCGGCGCCGGTGACTCCCGAGCGGAGACCAGCGAAGGAACGACGTCGGGGTCGACGAGAGCCTCGGGCAAAGATTCGGCGTCGGCCGGACCGGACTCGGCACAACGAGGCCAGCGTTCCGACCGAGGTGGTGGGCGTTCGGAGGACAACCCCACGCCGCGCTACGAGCCGAATGGCAGGGACAAACCGGATAACGGAGCGGTGATCTAGCGGAGTCTGCTATGAGGCCCCTCGCCCAGGGCAGGTGCAGCCTGACGCCGTGCATCACCAGAAGAGATGTCAGGTCCCCCGGCCGGGGAAGTCCACACCCTTCGACGACCTATCCGAGTGGCGCCACCGATTCCCAACGCGGGTTGACCATGGCCTGGCTGCCGCCGGCATTCCAAGAGCCCTGCATACTGAAGGTGGTCGTCAGCAGGCAACGATGCAGGGTGCCGTTGGGGGCGGTGTACGAGATCTCGGTGGGTACCCTGACGGTGGCACCGTCCCAGGACTGACGATTGGCTCGATTCGTGGTGCCCGCGGAATCGAGCCACTGGATCGTGGAGGCCATGAGGAAACCGGCCCGGGCGCCTCCCGAACCGACGTTGCCCAGGGTGGCGATGCCTGAATAACTGCGCCCGTCGTTCAGCGTGAGGGTGGGCGCGGGAAGGTACCTCTCCCCGGCCCCGTTCTTGAGCTTGAAGGTTACCGATCCGCGGTAGTTGCAGGTGGACCGGAAACCGAAATTCAGGGATGTCTGGGCGTTCGCGGCGCCGCCGAACTGGTTGCCGAAGGTGCGCGACCCCTCGATGTTCCACGAATCCGCGACTCGGGCGCCGCAGTATCCGTTGTTCAGCTGATCGTCGGTGAGCGCGCACCCCTCGGGGGCCGGGGTCGAGGCGGCCATCGCGGGTACGGCCGCGGTGGTGGAGAGGACGGGGACCGACCACGCCGCGCCCTTGGCCACGGAACGCCGAGTGATGTTCTGATGCATGGGTGAACCTTTCGTGAGGGGGGGGGGCAATCCACAAAAATAGAATCCTGGACACCCCGGTTCAATTGATCAGTAAAGTATTTGAGGGCGTGTCCGCGCAGATCGGAGAGACGCGAAGCGCCGCCCGGCGTGCCGGCAGATTCATTGAACAGTGGACTGATCTGGGCATTCATCGCACGTGAGAAACTTTCGCGGCGTCGTCGTGCGGTCGAGGACGAAAAACTTCGCCTTCCGAATAAGTCGGAGTGTGACGGCGACCGCCACGATGCCCATCGCGGTCGGCCCGCGCCCGGCCGAACCGCGCGACGAAAGCCGTGCGACGAAAGCCGTACGACGAGATGGCAGTGACCGGACATCACGAAGCCGAGACGGTAGATCCGGACGTGTCCGTGGTCATTTTGGTTCAAGGGTTGCCACTTCGGCAGGGTGGAGTGCACCAACCTGCCACCTCAAGGGAACGGAGGATTGACGGCGGGGGACTAAACTGGGTCCATCACACGGTCAGGAGGTTCATCATGGCATCGTCAGATGATCGGCAGAGTCACGGGACCCATCGGGTTATTTCAGCGTCCACGAGGACGCCGGAACGTCGTGCCTTCCCGAAGACGGCCGCCGTGTCGGCCGCAGAGAGAGCGGAGCCTGCCGTGACCGCCGGAGATTCCTCGGCCGCGAGCAAGACCAAACCGGTGTCGCCTGTCCTCGTTCCCTTGTTGAGGACCGTCAAGGCCAGCAACCCCCAAGAAGATTTCGCTGCGATCGAGCGGGCCTTCGCCGTCGCCGACAAGTACCACACCGGACAGAAGCGCAAGAGCGGCGATCCGTACATCACGCACCCCGTCGCCGTCACCACGATTCTCGCCGAGCTCGGGGCCTCCGGCGCCACGCTCATTGCGGGCCTGTTGCACGACACCGTCGAGGACACCGAGTACACGCTCGAAGAGCTCACCGAAGACTTCGGGGAAGAGGTCGCGGAGCTCGTCGACGGCGTGACCAAGCTGGACAAGGTCAAGTACGGGGAGCACGCGCAGGCCGAAACGGTCCGCAAGATGGTCATAGCGATGGCCAAGGACATCCGGGTGCTCGTGATCAAGTTGGCCGACCGGCTCCACAACGCGAGGACCTGGCGCTTCGTCTCTGCGCAGTCCAGCGCGCGCAAAGCGAAGGAGACCCTCGAGATCTTCGCGCCGCTGGCCCACCGCCTGGGCATCAACACGATCAAATGGGAACTTGAGGACTTGTCTTTCGCGGCCCTGGAGCCTCGCATCTACGACGAGATCGTGCGCATGGTCGGGGACAGGACCCCGGAGCGGGAACGTCAGCTGCAAGAGATCCGCACCGGTGTGAAGGACGAACTGCAGGAGTCCAACATCTCGTGCGAGGTGACTGGTCGACCGAAGCACTATTACTCGATCTACCAGAAGATGATTCTGCGCGATAAGGAATTCGATGAGATCTACGATCTCCTCGCGATCCGGATTCTCGTCGACTCGGTGCGGGACTGCTATGCGGCGCTCGGCGCCATCCACGAGGTCTGGAAGCCGATCCCGGGACGATTCAAGGACTATATTGCCGTTCCGAAATTCAACACCTACCAGTCCCTGCACACCGCGGTGATCGGGCCGGCCGGTCGACCCGTAGAGGTCCAGATCCGGACGCACGACATGCACCGCAAGGCCGAGTACGGTATCGCCGCGCACTGGAAGTACAAGGCTGCGGCCCGTGGCGAGGCATCGGCTGCCGGACAGCGTACCGAGGATTCGGCCGACGCGCTGAAGTGGCTCCAGTCGCTCATGTCCTGGCAGTCGGAGACCCGCGATTCCTCCGAATTCCTGGACTCCCTGCGCTACGAGGTCAACGCCCAAGAGGTCTTCGTCTTCACCCCGGCCGGCGATGTGCTGTCCTTGCCCGCGGGATCGACCCCGGTGGACTTCGCCTACGCGATCCACACACAAGTCGGCGAGCACACCATCGGCGCCCGGGTCAACGGAAAACTCGTTCCGTTGTCCTCGAAACTCAACCACGGTGATCGCATTGAAATCCTCACGACCAAGGCGGAGGACGCCGGGCCGAGCGAGGACTGGCTCAGATTCGTGGCCAGCCCGCGGGCCCGCACCAAGATCCGGCACTACCTGACCAAGGAGCGTCGCGAAGAAGCCATCGAAAAGGGCAAGGACAACTTGACCCGCTCGATGCGGCGCCACAGCCTGCCTCTCCAGCGGCTTCTGACAAGCAAACTCCTTCTGTCCGTCGCGGAGGAACAGCACAAGGACGACGTCGCCGCGTTGTACGAAGCCGTGGGCGAGGGCCAGATCAAGGCTCAGGATGTCATCGACCGTCTGGTCGATCTCCTCGGAGGCGAATCCGAGGCCGAGGACGACCTCGAAGAAGAAACCTCGATCACGACCCACGCGCGGCCCAAGCACGCGGACTCGGGCGTGGTGGTCGACGGCGCCGACGGTGTCTACACCAAATTGGCACGGTGCTGCACTCCCGTTCCCCCGGACGAGATCATGGGCATCGTGACTCGCGGCAACGGCATCTCGGTGCACCGCGTGGATTGTCCCAACATGAGGCAGGCTCAGGACGATCCTCGCCGGATCGAGGTCCAGTGGGCTCCGACCAAATCATCCGTGTTCTTGGTCGAAATCCAGGTCGAGGCGCTCGACAGGAAATCGTTGCTTTCCGACGTGACTCGGATCCTCTCGGAAAGCCACGTCAACATCCTGTCGGCCAATGTGCATACCAATGTCTCCCGGCTCGCCATCTCGCGCTTCTCCTTCGAGATGGGCGATCCGAGGTACCTCGACCACGTCCTCAACACGGTGCGCGGCATCGACGGCGTCTACGACGTCTACCGGATCACCGGGTCCCGACCGACCCCGTCGGCCCAGGGCCAGGAGTGAGCCGGAGGTCCCAGTGGCCCCACGGTAGCCCTTCCGACAGCGCGTGAACCCGCCTGACGGCCCGTTTTCGGAACGCCAGACGAGGAACCGCTTCCAAGGCGGCACAGACCGTCTCCGGAGCACAACCCAGCCCTGGCGCGCGCAGCAATGTCGCCAGGGCGGTGTCGCCGTGTTTGTCCTGGCCAAAGGCCGCAAGGTCCACACATGTACGGAGGGGCGTGGTGACTCTCAGGGGGCCGATGCGCAGGGCCTCGTATGTGGTGTAGGTCGTGTAACGGTGGCGGACGAAGGCGGATTCCACCGGGTCCAAGGTGAGGCCGGATGGCCCAAAGGCCGTGCACTCGAGCAGCGCGGGCGGGGGAGCGCACCCGTAGATCCAGGCCGCGGTCAGGCGGTGGAGTATTGCTCGTTGTCGGCTCAGTGGCCGCAGGTGCAGTGCCGCCGCCGTGGCGCGGGATTCGGGGCAGGGCGGCGTGCTGCCGTACACAGAGTTAACATGCGGAACCAGTAGCCCGCGCGCCGTGAGGAGCAGTGCCTCGGCCTCCGTGAGGTGGAGGCCGGCAATCACCAAGGACGGCGGGGACCCGAGGTCCCGGTAATGAGCGGCCGTACGCGACACGGGGTCGAGGCGGCAGGCCCGATCCGCAGAATGATGTTGGTGCATGTGTCCATGAGACCTCATGCTCAGACCGAGGGGTGCGGATTCACCGAATCTGTGGACAGCTTCTGTGAACCCGTACCCCTCGGAGGGAACGAATAGCCTCGCCGCGGGCGGAAAGGTCTTGCGGACGACCGAGTCAGGGGCTCGGGGTCAGGGTCGGGTGTCAGGCGCCCGAGTCAAGCTGATCCAACCAGGCCCGACGAGCGTCGAGGTCTTCCCGGGCCTTGGCGGCAGCTTTGTCGTCCCCCGCGGACTCGGCCTTGCGAAGGTCCTCCTCCAGCTCCGAAATGGCATCCCTGAGCTGGGTGACCATGGAATCGGCTCTGGCCCGGGTTTCGGGATTGGTCCGCTCCCACTCGGCCTGTTCCGCCTCGGAGATGGCATCCTGGACCTTCTTGAGCTCATTCTCGATCCGCCGCAGGTCATTGCGGGGAACCATGCCAGCCGCATCCCACTCGTCCAGGATCGGAGCGAGCTGCGCTTTCGCCGCACCCGGATCCTTGACGGGCAGGATCGCGCGGGCCTTCTCGAGCAACGCTTCCTTGACCTTGAGATTTTCCGCGAACTCGCGATCAGTTTCGGCATTGGCGGCGGCCCGAGCGTTGAAGAAGACGTCCTGGGCGGCGCGAAAGCGAGCCCAGAGCGCATCGTCCTCCTTGCGCGAGGCCCGCGGCGCCTGCTTCCAGCGATCCATCAGGTCCCGGTACTTGGCGGACGTTTCACTCCAGTCCGTGGACCCGGACAACGATTCGGCCTCAGCAATGAGCGCTTCCTTGGCCTTCTTCGCTTTGGCGTTGTTCTGGTCCAGTTGGGAGAAGTAGGAGCGGCGGTGCTTGTCGAACGTGGACCGGGCCGTGCGGAAACGCTTCCAGAGCGCATCCTCGACCGATTTCGGTAGGCGATGTTCCTTCTGGGCGACCTTCCACGCATCGAAGAGGTCGTTCATCCGGGCGCTCGAGTTCTTCCAATGTGTTTCGGAAGGATCCTGGTCCGCCACATCTTCCGCCGCTTTGACGATGGCTTCACGTTCTTGATGCGCGCGCTGTTTTGCTTCCTCGGCCTCGTGCTTCTGCTCTTCGGTCAGGCGGGTGGCGGCGCCATCGAGGTCATCGAGCCGTTTCTCGAGGTTCTCGATGTCGCCGACCATGCCGCGTGCCTCGACCTGTTCCCTGAGGGAGCGGACGGAGCGTGCCACCGAAGCCGCATCGGCGCCTTGGGAGACACGGTTCTCGAGGAGAGCGATCTGAGTCTCCGTTTCGGAGAATTTTCGGGCGAAGTAGGTCAGGGCATCGTCGTCGCTGGCCTCGGGAAACGCCCCCACGGGAATGTCCTCGCCGCGCACCGTGACGTAGACGTGGCCATCAGCCCCGACCGAGCCGAACTTCTTGGCCTCGTCCAGCGGCCTCGGGGCTGCCGGGGGTGCGGCGGGTTTGGGAACGATGGGGGAACCCGGCAGGTTGGCCGGTGTGGGCTTGTCGTCGGGCTTCTTCTCAGTCACCGCTGAAACTCTTTCCGTGGGAGGGCCTGTCGGCCTCATGTATCGATGGTCGACGTCGCCCGGGACGAACCGGGCACTGGACTCCAATATATATGGGGCGTGCGTCACGTGAACCGGGTATTTCATGGAAAGATGAACGGTTTTCCCTGGAAGGGGCCGGGATCACGGTCCGCGCGGTTCGCCTGGGGACTGGCCACGGTTTAGGCTTGAAGGTGTTTGCGCGCCTCCCGCGCGCCCAAGAAGCAAGACTTTGAGGAGTGGCTCATGGCCCGCAAGGCGTCCTTGTCAGGTTTTCCGGAACTGCTGCCCGAGGAACGGGTGGTAGAGAACCATGTCCTGGATGTTCTGCGCCATACCTTCGAACTGCACGGGTTCTCCTCGATCGAGACCCGCTCCGTGGAAACCGTCGAGCAATTGTTGCAGAAGGGCGAGATCGACAAAGAGGTCTACGCGGTCTCACGACTCCAGGACGACGCCGACAGCAAGAAGGCCGAGAAGCTCGCACTCCACTTCGATCTGACCGTTCCCTTCGCCCGGTACGTCGTCGAGAATGCCGGCTATCTGAACTTTCCGTTCATGCGGTATCAGATTCAGAAATCATGGCGTGGCGAGCGGCCGCAGGAGGGTCGTGCCCGCGAATTCACGCAGGCCGATATCGACGTCGTCGGAGAAGGCACGCTGCCGTTCCGGTACGACGTCGAGCTCGCCCTGATCGTGGTGGACGCGCTCTCTCAGTTGCCGTTGCCCGAATTCAGGCTCCGCGTCAACAACAGGAAGCTCTCCGAGGGGTTCTACCGTGGCATCGGACTGACCGATACCGCAGGGGTCCTGCGCTCGATCGACAAGTTGGAGAAGATCGGACCCGAAGCCGTGGCCCAGCTTCTCAAGGACGAGCTCGGCGCCACG
This sequence comes from Rothia sp. HC945, assembly GCF_051370785.1. Lineage (NCBI taxonomy): Bacteria > Bacillati > Actinomycetota > Actinomycetes > Micrococcales > Micrococcaceae > Rothia > Rothia sp. HC945. The sequence continues at coordinate 288,992 of NZ_JBFCSN010000001.1, forward strand.
GACGAGCAGGCACAAGCCGCCTTGGACCTTGCCTCGATCACAGCGGAGGACACCTCCTTCGCGGACCGGGTACGTTCTTTCGGCGTCGAGGACGACCTGCTCGAGGAGGGGCTGACGGAGTTGACCGAAGTCATCGAGCAGGCGTCGAAGCGCGCGCCCGGCAAGGTCATCGCGGACCTGTCAATCGCTCGGGGGCTGGACTACTACACGGGAACCGTCTACGAGACCGTCCTGCTCGGTCACGAACAGCTCGGATCCATCTGCTCCGGTGGCAGGTACGAGTCCTTGGCCTCGAATGGCAAGAAAACCTACCCGGGGGTCGGTCTCTCCATCGGCGTGACCCGGCTCGTTGCCCGGATGCTCTCGCAAGGTCTGGCGCGACCGACTCGTTCGGTACCCTCCGCGGTTCTGGTGGCCCTCACGAACGACGACGCCTGGTCGGAGGCTCAGGACGTCGCCGATCAGTTGAGGGATCGCGGCATCGCCTGCGAGGTCTCTGCCAGTGCCGCGAAATTCGGCAAGCAGATCAAGTACGCGGACCGACGGGGGATACCCTTCGTCTGGTTCCTGGGGACCGACGAGTCGGGCACGACCACGCATGAGGTCAAGGACATCCGCTCGGGGGAGCAGGTTGCCGCGGACCCCTCGACCTGGACTCCCGCCGAGGAGGATCTACGGCCTCGCGTGTACGGCACCGAGGAATAGACCGTCCCTGCCGCGGCTGTGGACAACGATCCTTGGCCCTCGCCGGGGCAGGTAGACTCTGCACAGAATCAGCACGGCGGGACCCCGCCGCCACATCGAAAGGACCGTGAGTGCTACGCACGCATACGCTCGGTGAATTGACCGCCGAGAACATCGGAGAAACCGTCACCCTGGCCGGCTGGGTTGCCCGCCGGCGCGATCACGGAGGGGTGGCCTTCGTCGATTTGCGCGACCGGGAGGGCGTGACCCAGTGCGTGTTCCACGATGAGGCAGATTTCGATGCGTTGCGCAACGAATACGTGCTCAAGGTCGAGGGAGTGGTCTCGCGTCGCCCCGAGGGGAACGACAACCCCAACCTGGTGACCGGTGAGGTCGAGGTCGAGGTCAACTCGGTAGAGGTGTTGAACACCTCCGCCCCGCTGCCGTTCCAGGTGGACGAGCATGTCGAGGTCGGCGAAGAGGCCCGTTTGCGGCACCGTTACCTCGACCTGCGCCGCCCGGCACCGGCGGCCGCCATGAAGTTGCGGTCTGAAGCGAGCCGCGTGGTGCGGGAGCTGCTCCACCAGGATGGGTACCTCGAGGTGGAGACGCCGACGATGACTCGGTCGACCCCTGAAGGTGCACGTGATTTCGTGGTGCCCGCGCGCTTGGCACCGGGGTCCTGGTACGCCCTCCCGCAGTCGCCGCAGTTGTTCAAGCAGCTTCTCCAGGTGGGCGGGATCGAACGGTACTTCCAGATCGCCCGTTGCTACAGGGACGAGGACTTCCGCGCCGACCGTCAGCCGGAATTCACCCAGCTGGACATCGAAGCCTCCTTCGTGGAGGAGGACGACGTCATCGACCTGGGCGAACAGATCGTGGCGGCCCTGTGGAAGCTGATCGACGTGGAGATCCCGCGCCCGATTCGCCGCATGACCTATCGCGAATCCATGGAGAAATACGGGTCGGACAAGCCGGACCTTCGCTTCGGTCTGGAATTGACGGAACTGACGGACTACTTCCGCGACACGACCTTCCGCGTCTTCAAGGCACCGTACGTCGGTTCCGTGGTGATGCCGGGTGGTGCTTCGCAGCCGCGCCGGACGCTGGACGCATGGCAGGAGTGGGCCAAGCAACGCGGGGCCAAGGGCCTCGCCTACGTTCTGGTCCAGGAAGACGGCAGCCTGACCGGACCCGTGGCCAAGAACATCACCGAGACCGAGCGCGAAGGGCTCGCAGAAGCAGCGGGGGCAAAGCCCGGCGACTGCATCTTCTTCGCGGCCGGTGACGCCAAGTCCTCCCGCGCCCTCCTGGGGTCCGCCCGTGTCGAGATCGGGCGCCGGACCGGCCTCATCAAGGACGGCGACTGGGCCTTCGTGTGGATCGTCGACGCACCGATGTTCGAACCCGCCTCTGACGCCGAGGACTCGGGCGACGTCGCCCTGGGCAACTCTGCCTGGACGGCCGTGCACCACGCGTTCACGTCGCCGAAGCCCGAATTCATGGACACGTTCGATGAAGATCCCGGAGCCGCCTTGGCCTACGCCTACGACATTGTGTGCAACGGCAACGAAATCGGTGGCGGCTCAATCCGTATCCACCGCCGCGACGTGCAGGAACGTGTTTTCGAGGTCATGGGCATTTCGCAGGAGGAAGCCGACGAGAAATTCGGATTCCTGCTCGAGGCCTTCAAGTACGGAGCGCCCCCGCACGGCGGGATCGCCTTCGGTTGGGATCGTGTCGTCGCCCTGCTGGCGGGTTCGGAATCCATCCGTGACGTGATCGCGTTCCCGAAGACCGGCAACGGCTACGATCCGCTCACGGCGGCTCCGGCGCCGATTACGGCCCAACAGCGCAAGGAAACCGGGGTGGACGCCAAGCCGGCCAAGACCGGCGAGAAGAAGCAGGGACCGGACCAGGGTCAGAGCGCCGAGAACAAGTAATCCGCTGCACCAGGCCCCGCTGGCTATCGGCCGCGGGGCCTGTTCTCCGCACCGTGCGAGGGTGAGTCACGTCCTGTCCCGGTCCGTGCTTCGGGCCGCGATCCGGGCCATGACCTCGGCGAGTTGGCGGACGGAGATCCCGAGACCTGTTGGCATGTCCACGTAACCCTGTTCGGCGGTGGCCCCGACCTCGGGATGCGTCCCTGGACGTAGCGTGACGCGTGCCCGCGTCGTCGTCGACTCGCCATTGGACGAGCTGTGCGCCGCGACGCTCCAGACGTTGTCCCACCTGACTCGCAACTCGTCGTGCCACGCGCCGTGTCGGCGTGACTCCACGAAGAATCCGGGGCCCTCAAGCACGAGACGCCGTTGCCGGACCAGCGGATGGATGGTCGCGATCATTCCGACGACCAGAAGAGCGGCGACGAGGCAGCACCCCCAGAATTGGAAGGACGCCACACCGTTCTTCACGAAGTCGCTGTACGCCATGCCGCCCGCCAGGATCCCGAGCAGGCCCAGGCCCACGGTCGCGAGAACAGCCTTGGTGGGACTCGTTCGGATGACTGCCCTCCCGGTCCTCATGAACTCGTCCCACGTCCGCTCCGCCTGCGCTCTTGCCATGCCCCTCGTCCTTCCACGGTCCCCAGGCCGAGGATCCTGCCTCGCCGAGTTTTTCGTGGTACCGAGCTTATAGGCATACCTGGCTCTACCGCGGGCCCGGGTGCCCACTGGACCCTCGGATTCATCGTTGGCACTGATCCCCAGCGCTTCGGCGACGCATAGCGTTTTCAGTATGACAACGACAACGACTCACCTCGTCCGAGCCCACGGGCTCAGCAAAGCATTCGGAACCACCAGCGCCCTGACTGACGTGTCAGTCACCATCGGACATGGGGAATCCGTGGCCATCATGGGACCCTCTGGCTCCGGCAAGTCCACACTGATGCACGTCCTGTCCGGCATCTCCGGCGCGGACCGAGGATCCGTGATCCTCGACGACGCGGCTTCGAGCGCCGGAATCGATATCACCGGCTTGTCGTCGAGCCAGAGAACCCGATTGCGCAGGGACCGCATCGGGTTCGTCTTCCAGGAAGGATTGCTTCTGCCGGAACTCACCGCGCTGGAGAACGTCGCGGTGGCGATGATGACCTCCGGAACACCCCGCAGACAGGCGGAGACCGAAGCCGGCCGTTGGCTGTCGGCCCTGGGCCTTCACGGTATGGAAGACCGGCGCCCCGGTCAGCTCTCCGGTGGACAAGCCCAACGTGTTGCCATCGCCCGTGCCCAGGTCACTCGTCCGGACCTCGTGTTCGCCGACGAGCCGACGGGCGCGTTGGATACGGAGACCTCGCAACGAGTCCTGGACGCGCTGCTCGAAGCCACCGTCTCGCGGGGAGCTTCCCTGGTGGTGGTGACCCACGACCCCGCGGTGGCCGCCGGTTGCGCTCGCACCATTCGGCTTCAGGACGGTCGTATTGTCGACGACGGTCTGGGAGGCGGTCTGCGGTGAATCTGCTCTTCCTTCGCAAAACCTTCTCCGACCCGGCCACGTGGTCCCTTCCGGTCGTCGCCTTCATGCTCACGAGTGCCATGGCCTACACGGTCGTGGGCGGTGTCTCGTTCCTGCTACACGACGAGAGCCGCAACCAGCTGTTCTACATGCTCTGCGCGGCCCTGGCTGCGGTACTGCTGGCCGTCCCGATGACCTCCCTCATGTCCTCCGCGGCCCGACTCATGGCCCGGCAGCGGGAAAGGCGCCTGTCCACCCTCCGCCTCCTCGGCGCCTCGGGCTTCACGCTCAGGGCGCTGTCACTGATCGAATCGGGCACGCTGGCCGTGACCGGCATTGTCCTCGGTGCCGTACTCTACGGTCTGTTGACCCCTCTGGTCGGTTTGGTGCACCTGACTGGACACGCGATCGGGGCTTCAGGCCTGTGGCTGGGGCTTGAGGGGCTGCTCGGGGTCGGCGCGCTGCTTCTGGGCCTGGCCCTCGTCAGCGCGCTGAGCGGGCTCAGCCGCCTCGAGATCACCCCGCTGAGCGTCCGTTCGCGGGAACTTCCCCGCACGGTGCGCTGGATCCGGCTGGTCGCGGGCGGCCTGATCATCTTCGTCGCGGTGGTCTGCTCCGTGGCCGTGTCCTCGGGACTCGGGGGAGCCATGGTGTTCGCGTTCATCGTCATTTCACTGTCGATCCCTCTGATCGCGGTGAACCTCTTGGGGCCCCTGGTCCTGAAATGGATCGGGACCGCCGAGGCCAAGACCGCGCGCAGCGCCGAACGCCTGATCGCTGCCAGAAACCTCCTCGAGTCGCCCCAGGAGATGTGGCGTCAGATCGGCAGCATCGCGTTCAGCGTGTACATGGCCGTGATGCTGGGATCGGGCGTCGCGATGTCGATGGCTGGCAGCACCGCCGACGCCGACCGCCAGGACCTGGTCCTGATTCACGACGTCCGGACCGGAGTGCTCGTGACCCTGGTGATGTCTTTCCTCATGGTCGCTTTCTCCGTCGGCATCAACCAGACGGCGCAGGTTCTCGACCGTCAGGAGATGTACCGGGCGCTCTCACGCATGGGAATGTCGATCGACCGTCTCGGACGGGTCCGCCGGCTCTCGGTGATGCGGCCCCTGGTGCTCGTGGTGATCATTTCCGGGGTGGTGGCCGTGGTGACGTTGTTCCCGCTGGTGGGAGCCGGTCTCATCGCACAACCGGCCACGATGGGAGTCATCGCTGCTGCCGTCGTCTTCGGGATCTGCACCGTGTGGGCCGCGTGCGCGTCGACCACGCCCGTGCTCAGGCGAACCCTCGAGGAATAGGCGGCCTATCGCGGTGTCGAGGTCGCCAAGAGCCGCGCGACGGCGGACTCTGCCTCATCCGGTATGCGCGTCCATGCGATGCCGGCTTGGGGCTCCCCGTCTTCCCTGGGGACGATCCAACCGAGGATCACCAGGGTCTGCGTCAGGGAATGCAGGGAATCGGCCAGGAGCCGACCGTCTTCGTCGAAGATTTCACCCGTGGCGGTGCTGAGTCTCCACCGGTGGTGGACGCAGATCTGACGGGCCCACTGTGACTCGTTCTGCACGTACCGAGGGGGAATGGTCAGCATCGTTTCGGTAATGGGCTGGGTTTTGTACGACATTTTCATCAACTCCTTGCCCGCCCTGGACGAGGACCGGTGACCCGGGCCTCATTGCCCATGGAACGCTGATTCCTACGAATTTTCAAGAGCTGTGAGAAACGTGTGACCAGGGGAAATATCGGTTCGACGTCCTTCGTGGGGCATTGGTGGCTACCTCTGGGCTCGCCCGGACGATGTCGGAGGTCGCGTGAGTCGGGCGCCGGGCACCGGGCGGAACGGCTGAGCGCAGAGTCTGAGCCCGGGCGCAGTCGGGCCTGGGCCGACATAAGGCCGATGCCGGGCGAACCGCGCGCCGTTGGGTGGCGGTTACCCGATTGAGAGGCGATGACCCTCGTTAGGTGGCGCTTCAACCCCCACCTAACGGCGGGAAGAACCACCGAATCGGGCAACCGCCACCTAACCCCGGATGCTGCCCCACGTCGTAACCCCCACCTAACGGCGGGAAGAACCACCGAATCGGGCAACCGCCACCCAACCCCGGATGCTGCCCCACGTCGTAACCCCCACCCCACACGGCCCCCCACCTACACGGACGCCCACGCGGGCGACGGGATCAGGAGCGGCGCATGTCTGCGACCTGGTCGATCAAGGTCGCCCTTTCGGAGTCAGATATATGCACGCCGAGTTCCTCGACGGCGTCGATCGTGGCCTCGGGCGACAGGCGTTCCCTCCGGGTCGGGCGTCCCGCTTGCCGGACCGTCCGGGCTTCCTCCGTGACCGTCACGTGGCCCCCAGCGGTATGGCGCATGACCATCAGGTGATCCATGAACGGCCCGAACCCGTCGCGGGACGTGGTCAGATGCCCGGCGTGCACGTCCACCGGTACGACCGGGAGGCTGTCGCTGAAATGCTGCGGCTCGCCGTCCCGCCGGAACTCCCAGACCTGTGCTGCGGCCTCGGTGTGACGTACCGCTGTGAATTCGCGGTCGCCTTCCACATGGGGTCGCCCGTCGATTAACGGCATCGGCTCACGCACGCTGAAACCGAATCCCGGGTCGCACAGGTACTGGACCTGGTCGATCATCACGACAACGGTCATGTGGGTCCTGGTGTTGTTGGGAGAACCGACCCTCCCGAGGGCGCGCCGCACGTCGAAGCCGAGGCGTTCCAGGACCCCGGAGAACAACTGGGCGTGTTCGAAGCAGTAGCCCCCGCGATGGTCGGTGACCAAGGACGCTTGCACGCTGGTGGGGGAGACGCCCGGATGATCACCCAAGAGAATCTGCACATTGGAGAACGGCAAGGTCTCAACGTGCGCTCGGTGGAGGTCGCGCAGTAGTTCCACACCCGGTTCGCTACGGATGGCTTCCGACAGCCCGATGCATCGGAGGTATTCCGACACATCGTATTCATCGATGCCCCACGGCGACTCCTGCTGCACAGTCATGCTCCTAGCGTCTCACGCGGAGGCCGCGCCCCTAGGGACGATCGCGCGCCCCACTACTGGCTGTTCAGCTCCGACGCGAGCTGCGCGACGTGGCCCTCGGCGTTCACGTTGTACTCGGCGCGCGCAACCGTGCCGGCGGCGTCGATCACGAAAGTCGACCTCAACGGGCCTTCCGACGTCTCGCCGTTGATTGTCCGCTCGCCCCACGCGCCCCATTGCTTTGCGGCCGCGTGATCGGGATCCGAGAGGAGGGTGAAGGCCAAATCGTATTCCTCAACGAAACGAGCCAGTTCCTCAGGGCTGTCGCCGGAGACCCCGTAAACCTGGGCGGGCAAGGAGGAGAGGTTGTCTCGGAAATCGCAGGCTTCGGTCGTGCAACCAGGGGTGAAGGCCTTGGGAAAGAAGTACACGACAGAATCCTGGTCGTGCATGCCACCGATGGTGACGGTGCTGCCGTCGTGTGCCGTCAGATTGACGGCGGGTGCGACATCGCCTGTGCTGAGTTCGTTGGACATTTAGACTCCTTCGATTGGTCCGTACATTCCGAGGACGACGCCGCCGCCCCCTAGCGTTTCAGGGTGCGGGCTCAGGCCGTTCCTCGGTCGAGCAACCGTCCCGTGGGCGTCTCGAAGTCCACGGGCTTGCCACCGACGTAGGTCTTGCGAACCTTACCGGAGAGGACCTTGCCCTGATAAGGGGTGATGGGGTTCTTGTGGTTGAGCCGGGAGGCATCGACCACGAAGCTCTCGTCCGCGGCGAAGATCGCGAAGTCGGCGTCGTACCCGAGGGACAAACGACCCTTCGAGCGCAGACCCACGCGTTCGGCCGGGCGTCGTGACATCCATTCGAGGACCCGTCCCAAAGGTATGCCGCGGCGTCGGGCTTCGGTCCATATCAGGGACAGGCCGAGTTGCAGGGAGGAGACGCCGCCCCAGGCCACACCGAAGTCCCCGTTGCCCACGTCCTTGAGCTCGATCGTCGAGGGGGAGTGGTCCGAGACGATGAAGTCGATGGTCCCATCCAACAGCCCCTCCCACAGCTTCTCCCGGTTGTCGACTTCGCGCACGGGCGGGCAGCACTTGAACGCCGTCGCGCCGTCGGGAATCTCCTCGGACAACAGCGTCAGGTAATGAGGGCAGGTCTCGACCGTGATGTCGAGGCCGTCGCGCTTGGCCGTGGCGATCATCGGCAAGGCATCGGAGGAGGAGACGTGGAGGATGTGCGATCGGGCGCCCGTCCACCGGGTCCTTTCGATCACCTCGGCGATCGCGATGTTCTCGGCGCCGCGAGGTCGGGATTTCAGGAACCTGTCGTAGATGTCACCGTTCGGGCTGGGAGCCTTGTCAATGGTGCGGGAATCTTCCGCATGGACGATCATCAGCGAATCGAAGGTCTTGACCTCGGCCATGTCCGCTTCCATCTCGTCCGCCTCGAGGTGCGGGAATTCATCCACCCCGGAATGCAGCAGGAAACATTTGAACCCGAAGACGCCGTCGTCGTGAAGGGGGCGCAGATCCTTCTGATTTCCGGGAATCGCGCCACCCCAGAAACCCACGTCGACGAACGCGTTCTTGCGCGCGAACAACCGTTTGTACTCCAGGGCCGGGGCGTTCACCGTGGCGGGAACCGAATTCAGCGGCATGTCCACGATGGTCGTCACGCCGCCTGCGGCCGCCGCCCGCGTGGCGCTGGCGAAACCTTCCCACTCTGTCCGACCTGGTTCGTTGACGTGCACGTGCGTGTCCACCAAGCCCGGGATCAGGGTTTCGTCATCGGCAAGATCCACGACCTGGGAGGCTTCGAGATTCGCGCCCAGCGGTTCGATCGCCACGATCTTCCCGTTCCGGACGGCCACTTCGCGCGGGGAGAAGTCGTCGCCGCAGGACACTTGGCGGCCACGGACCACGAGGTCGAAACCCGTGGAACGGTCCGAAGACCCGGCGTCCCCCGCGGCAACCCCGGTGTTTCGCGCGGAACCCTCCGCAGAAGCGTCCGCGGAGTCGTCCCCAGAGCCGTACCGCGTGACGTAGGTGCTGATGAGTTCGCGGATGCGCTCCGGGTCGTTGGCGCGTTCGGCCAGACGAAGCTGCTCGGCACGCGCGGATTCCATCTCGGACTGACGGTCTTCGACGGCGGACCTCTGGGAATTGTCCCGTGCGGTCTCGTGCGGGGAGTCCTCGGGTTCCGGCGCTGACGCAGAGTCCTTGACCTTCGAACGCACCGTTCTCATCGCCTTCTTCGCGTTGTCCTCGGGCGTGACCGCCCAGTCGCGTGAGGTCTGCGTCGCCGAATCCTCGGCCGAGGTCTGTCCTGAAGCCTTCGCGCCCGATGCACCCGTGCCACGGCGGCCGGAAGAGTTGCGATCCGTGGGACCGGAATTCTTGGAACCGTTCTTGGCGTTCATGATGGTCTCCTTCCGTGACTGGGAATGATACCCGTCACAGTGACGTGGTCGAATGATCGGGCTCGGGAGAGTCGTCCGAAGCCCACGGCATGTCGGTCGCGTGCTCCCGTGCCACGGAGCGGCCGACCTCCCGAAGCAGGCGAGGAGCCTCTCGCATCGAATCGTGTGGCTCGTCGACCAGCGCAGAGAGCACGTACACGGCCCGGAACCCCGTGTCTCGCAGGAGCGGCCAGGGGAGCGTGGTCCTGCCGCAGACGACAACGACCGGCACGTCGGCCGCATCGCCGACCGAGAGCACCCCGAGAGGCGTCTTGCCGCCCAGGCTCTGCTCATCGAGGCTGCCCTCGCCCGTGACCACCAGGTCTGCGGTCTCGACGGCTTCCCGCAACGACACCAGATCGAGGACGACGTCGATACCGGGCCGGCGGATCGCCCCGAGGACCGCCAGAGCGGCGTAGCCCGTGCCGCCCGCAGCACCCGCACCCGCGGCATCCGCGGCGCGTCGGGCAGATTTGCCGAGCGCGGAGGAGAGCCGGTCCCGCAGGCGGAGGAGCCCCGATTCGAGCCGGGCGACGTCGCGCTCGGTGGCTCCCTTCTGGGGAGCGAACACGGTCGCCGCGCCACGGGGGCCGGTGAGCGGGTTGTCGACGTCGGCCGCAAGCACGAACTCGGCCTCGGCGATCCCGGGGTGAATACCGGTGACGTCCACCCTGTCCAGCTTGGACAGGGACCCACCACCATCGGGAAGGTCGTGGCCCGCGGAATCCAACAGTCGAGCTCCCAAGGCCGCCATCAGTCCGGCGCCACCGTCGGTAGTTGCGCTTCCGCCCACGGCGAAAACGATGCGTGTGCATCCGGCGTCCAGCGCGGCGCGGACTAGTTCCCCCGTGCCACGGCTGGTGGCATCCAATGGGGCCCGTACGGGCTCGCCCTCGGCATCCTGCGGAAGGGCCGCAAGCCCCGAAGCAAGGGACATCTCGATCACGGCCTCGGTTCCGTGCCGGGCCCATGCGGCGTCCACAGCCCGCCCGACCGGGCCGGTCACGGTCATCTCGTGACGCTCGTACCCGGCCTCGACCGCGGCGTCGAGGGTGCCCTCGCCGCCGTCGGCCACGGGCAGGAGAATCACGTCGGCGTCGGGGAGGGCTTGTCGCATGCCCTCGCCCATGTGCTCGGCCGCTTCGCGCGCCGTCACGGACCCCTTGAACTTGTCCGGTGCGACCACAATGCGCACTGCTTCCTCCCAAGACTCGGTGCGGTGGGACGTCGGGGTGCTCGGAGGCGAGCCCGCCCCGACGTCCCGTGATTGATGATGATCCGGGGTCAGTCCATGACCGATATCGCGGTCGGCGCGTCGTCGCCGGACTCGGCCAGGGCCTCGAACTCCGTCACATTGTCCAATTCGGTGCCCATCGAGATGTTCGTGATCCGCTCCAGAACCGCCTCGACCACCACGGGCACCTGGTGCTCCTGCGACAGAGCCTTCGCCGAGGCCAGCGTCTCGTTGAGTTTCTCCGGATCCGTGACGCGCATGGCCTTGCAGCCGAGCCCTTCCACGACCTTCAGGTGATCGACGCCGTATCCCTGCGTCTCCGGGGAATTGATGTTGTCGAACGCCAGAGAGACGTCCTGCTCCATCTTGAACCCCCGCTGCGACTGACGGATCAGCCCCAGATACGAGTTGTTGACGACCACGTGCACGTACGGAAGGTTGAACTGCGCCCCGACAGCCAATTCCTCGATCATGAACTGGAAGTCGTAGTCCCCGGACAGGGCGACGACGGTGCGGCCAGGCTGACCGCGGACGACGCCGAGGGCCGCGGGACACGTCCACCCCAAGGGGCCGGCCTGCCCAGCGTTGATCCACCGGCGAGGGCCGTACACGTGCATGAACTGGGCTCCGGCGATCTGTGAGAGACCGATAGTGGAAACGTAGGTCACGTCTTCGCCGAAGACCGAATTCATCTCCTCGTACACCCTCTGGGGTTTGATCGGGGTTTCGGTGAAGTGCGTCTTGCGCTGCATGAGGCCCTTGCGGTGCGCGCACTCCTTGGCCCAGATGCCGTAGTCCGGAACCGAGAAGCCTTCCTTGCGTTCGTGCGCGACCTCGAGAAGCATGTCGAGGGCCGCGCCCGCATCGGAGGCGATGCCCAAGTCGGGGGAGAAGACCCGGCCGATCTGGGTCGGGTCGACGTCGATGTGCACGAACGTCCGGCCTTCCCGGTACTTGTCGATCGACCCGGTGTGGCGGTTGGCCCACCGGTTGCCGATCCCCAGGACGAAATCGGATTCGAGGAACGTCTCGTTGGCGTACCGGTGCGAGGTCTGGATGCCGACCATGCCCGCCATGAGCGGATGATCGTCCGGAAGCGTGCCCCATCCCATCAGCGTGGGGACCACGGGGACACTCAGCAGCTCCGCCAGTTCGACCAGCTGGTCCGACGCGTCCGCATTGATGACTCCGCCGCCGGCCACGATCAGGGGGCGCTCGGCTGAGAACAGCATGTCCAGGACCTTTTCGGCCTGGGCGCGGCTCGCCGAGGGCCGCGGAACCACCATCGGCTCGTACAGATCGATGTCGAACTCGATCTCCGCCTGCTGGACGTCGAGTGGCAGGTCCAAGAGAACCGGTCCGGGACGTCCGGAACGCATGAGGTAGAAGGCCTTCTGGAAGGCGCCGGGAATTTGGCCGGGCTCCAGGACCGTCATGGCCATCTTGGTGACCGGCTCGGCGATCGACGAGATGTCGACGGCCTGGAAGTCCTCCTTGTGGAGTTTCGCCACCGGAGCCTGACCCGTGATGCAGAGGATCGGGATGGAGTCGGCGGAGGCCGAATACATGCCCGTGATCATGTCGGTGCCGGCGGGCCCGGACGTACCGATGCAGACGCCGATGTTGCCCGGAGCCGCCCTGGTGTAGCCCTCGGCCATGTGCGAGGCGCCTTCGACGTGACGGGCCAGCGTGTGGCGGATGCCGCCATGGGCTCTCATGGCCGAATAGAGCGGGTTGATAGCGGCACCGGGCAATCCGAAGGCCTCGGTTGCCCCTTCCTTCTCGAGGATCGCCACGATGGCCTCGACTGTGCGCATCTTGCTCATGATGTTCTCCTTGTCTTCGGGTCCGCTCCGTGGCTGCGCGCGGGCTCGACGTCCCTACTTCTGGTCGGTTCCGGAGAGGTCCTGGGCCAGCTTGAACAGCCCGGAGTGATCCAGGCCGCCGTCGCCACGGGCCACGAGGGCCGAGACCAACTGGGCCACCAGGCCGCCCAACGGAATAGTCACGCCGGCCTCCCTGGCCGCGGCGGTGACGATCCCCATGTCCTTGTTGTGCAGCGCGAGCCGGAAACCGGGATCGAAATTGCGGTCGAGCATCTTCTGGCCCTTCTGGTCCAGAACCTTGGACCCGGCCAGTCCGCCACCGAGGACCTTGAGTGCTGCGTCAGTGTCGACTCCATAGGCCTCGAGGAACACGACCGCCTCGGCCAGAAGCTCGATGTTTCCCGCAACGATGAGTTGGTTGGCCGCCTTGACGGTCTGGCCCGAGCCGGAGGGGCCGACGTGCACGATCGTCGAGCCGACGACGTCCAACACGTCCTTGGCGGCCTCGAAGTCTGCGTTCTCGCCGCCGACCATGATGGACAGGACGCCGTCGATCGCGCCTTGTTCGCCGCCGGATACCGGGGCATCCAAGGGGCGCAACCCGGCCTTGCGGGCCGCCTCGGCCAGTTCGCCGGCAATATCGGGTCGAATCGTGGAGGCGTCGATCCAGAGCGCGCCGTTTTCGGCGTTCGCGAAGACACCGTCGTCGCCCTCGACCACGGCCTGGACGTCGGGGGAGTCCGGGACCATGGTGATGATGGCCTCGGCGCCCTTCACGGCGTCGGCCACGGAATCGGCCGCGGTTCCGCCGGCCTCGGCGAGCGTCTGCGCCTTCTCCGGCGAGCGGTTGTAGCCGACGACGTCGTGGCCCGCCGCGACGAGGTCCTTTGCCATGGGCAGTCCCATGATTCCCAATCCGATGACTGCGATCCTGGTCATGTCCTTCTCCTTATGAGTTCTTACTGTTTTTTCTCGGTAGTGCTTGGGTCGTTCAGGCCCGGCGTTCGCGGGGAAGCCACGCGAACGGGTCTTCCTGCGAGGCCTTGTACTCGAGACCGATCACGCCCTGGTACCCCAGTTCCTCGGAACGATTGATCCATTGCTCGAGGGGAAGGTCGCCGGTTCCCGGCTCGTTGCGGCCCGGGTGGTCCGCAATCTGGATGTGGCCGAAATCGGCGGCGTGCTCTTCGACCACGCGAGCGACGTCGTCGCCGTTGGCCGCCAAATGATAGAAGTCGGCGAGCAGTTTGACGTTGTCCCGGTCGACTTTGGCGATGACGGACAGGGCGTCCGCCGCGGTCTTCAGCGGGTAGGCTTCGGTACCCGAAACCGGCTCGACCAGGACGACGCCGTCAACGGCGGCGACGGCGTCTGCCGCCCGACGCAGGTTCTCGACGGCCAAGCGGTCCTGGGCCGCGGGGTTCTCTCCGTCCACGCGGTTGCCGTAGAGCGCATTGAAGGCCTTGCAACCGGTCGCGCGGGCGATCTTGAGGACGGGGTCGATGTTGGCGCGGAATTCCTCCGAGCGGGACTCCTGGGACAGGACCCCGCGTTCCCCGCCGGGCATATCGCCTGCGTAGAAGTTCAACCCGGTCAGCTGCACGCCTGCGTCATCGAGGGCGCTCACGAAGGCCTCAATTTCGACGTCGGATGGGGTCGGCGTCTGAAAGGGCCACCAGAACTCTGCTCGAGTGAACCCGGCGTCCGCCACGGCCTGTGGGCGCTCATCGACGGGGCGGTCTGTCAGCAAGATCGAGGCGTTGACGGTGTAGCTCACGGTGTTCCTCCTGTGTGCGGTTGCGTGTCCCGACCTCTATAAATTTCGGGATGCGGAAGCCAACTTCTGTTCTATGAAAACACTAGGTGAGGTTGTGATGTGCGTCAACCATGAAATTCGGCGCTCCCTGCCCGGTGGATCGTGGTTCGTGGTGGCGGGTGGGCTGGCGCTGGGACCGGCGCGGGCCGCGTGCGCCATGGCGGCGGTCGAGGCACGGGCCGGGGCACGTCTGCGGCGGCGACGTGGCAGTATCGTGCGGAATTTCGGCCCGAAACGCACAAACCCGCCACCTCGCGGTCAAAGCTGCACGGGATTGCCACCTGGAGGGGGCGAGTGGCGATGTCGGGGGCGTGCGGGGTCCCAATGGGTGGCGTTTGTCCGATTGGGAGGCATTTCCCCAAGTTAGGAGGTGGTTGAAACCCCTCCAGCGAGGGGTAACCGGCTCTGAATCGGGTAACCGGCACACAACGCGCGGGCCCCAGAGCCTGCGCGGCCCCAGAGCCTGCGCGGCCCGGTAGCCTGCGTGGTTGCCTGGTCCGAGGGTTACGGCTCGCGTGCTCGCCAAGAGAGTGGTGTCTTGGCCCGTACGATGCGGAGCCAAAACGTCCATCATGTCTCGCGCGGCGTGCTAGGCACCGCTGACTAGGGCAAACCGGACCAAGTCCGGTGGCAATCGAGAAAAGGCTCAGATGTCGATCAACTGCGGACCTGACTCCGAACCAGCCGCACTTCGGGGACGGTTCAAGCCGAAAAGTGAACCGAGCCAGCCGTGACCACGTTCAAGCCCCGACACAGCAGCCGCACGCACGCCCGACTCCCGAACCGGCCGCAATCACGTCCGACGCCGGCCCCGAGCCGGCCGCACGCGCGCTCAGCCCCGGCCCCCGACCCCTTGACTCAGCCGCGGGCGTGGCCCCCGAGGGCCAGGGGTGCGTGCCGGTTGACGTCCTTGTAGAGCAGGTAGCGGAAAGGTTTGGGCCCACCGGCGTAGCAGGCCTGAGGGCAGAACGCCCTCAGCCACATGAAGTCGCCTTCCTGGACCTCGACCCAGTCCTCATTGAGTCGATAGACGGCCTGGCCTTCAAGGACATAGAGGCCGTGCTCCATCACGTGGGTTTCCGCGAAGGGGATGATGCCGCCGGGTTGGAAGGTCACCACGGTCACGTGCATGTCGTGCCGGAGGTCCTCGGGGTCGACGAAGCGTGTCGTCGCCCATCGGCCCTCCGTCTCCGGCATGGGCGTGGGCTCGATGTCCCGGTCGCTCGTGACGAAGGACGCGGGGCGATCAAGCCCTGGTACCTCCTGGTACCTTTTCCTGATCCACATGAACCGTGCGGGTGACTGCTCGTGGTTGTGCGCAGACCAGTCGGCACCAGGGGCCAGAAATGCGTATCCTCCGTCCGTCAGCCGATGGGTCTGTCCGTCGAGGGTCAGATCGAGCGCGCCCTCGAGCAGGAACAGGACGGCTTCGGCGTCCGGATCCTCTTCCGGCCTGTCCGAGCCCCCGCCTGGGGAAACCTCGACCATGTACTGGGAGAAGGTCTCTGCGAACCCGGTCAGCGGGCGCGCGAGCACCCAGAGTCGGGTGTGTTCCCAAAAGGGCAGGACGGAGGCCACGATATCCCGCTGGGTCCCGCGGGGGATGACGGCATAGGCCTCGCGGAAGAGCGCACGATCGGTGAGCAGATCGGTCTGCGGGGGATGGCCGCCGTGGGTGGCCCAATAGGTGTGATCGCTCATGGTGTTTCTCCTGTCGTCGGTGGTGCTGCGGGCCCCGGCATCGCCACGGAGCGGACGGTTTGTCGATCCAGTCCGGCGCCGGCCAGGTCGTCCTCGGTCACGGCCCCGCAAAGGAGCCCGCGGTGCAAGTACACGGCCAGGGCGCGGGCCGTGGCCGGCTCGTCCGCCACATCCGCAGCCTCGATGCCCGGAACGGAACGACCCGAGTAGGCCAAGAGTCGACGGGCCGCATCGGGGAATGCACGTCGGTAGAAGTCATAGGTCGCGAGGTAACGGGTCGCGAGCTGATGAGCATGCAGGTCCCAGCCCTGATAGATGCCTCGACGCAGGGAACGGCGCACCAGTCGCGCGTGCAGCGCCCAGGTTCTCGACCGCTGGTCCGCGTCCCCGACGGGAAGCTGATTGGTAGAACCGTCCGACAGGTGCACCCCCGTCCCGGCGACCGCGACCTGCATGACGCTCTTCGCGTGGTCGGCGGCCGGGTGCTCCAGGGACTGGAATTCCCCGGAGATTCCGAGCGACGCCGAGTAGTCGTACGTGCCGTAGTGCAGAGAGGATACTCGGCCTTCGGCGGCCCGGAGCATCCCCGGAATCGGACAGGTTCCGTCCAGACCCAGGATCATGGGGGCCGTTTCCATCTGAATCTCGAATTCGAGCCGCCCGAGGGGCAGACCGAGGGCGTTCTCGAGAGCGCGGCAGGCCTCGACCATGACCCGTACCTGATCCGTATCGGAGACCTTGGGCAGGGTCAGGACCATCCCGGGAGGAAGACCGTCCGCGCTGACACCTGCCTCTGCGAGGCCGCCCTTGCGCACCAACGTGGTGAGGAACAGATCCAGCGACCGGAGACCCCGGCGGCGCGTCGACGCCTCGAAGCTCTTGAACCGGATGCCCGCGCAGGCCGGGGCCGGGGAAAGCCCGTGGTGCCTGTTGAGGGCAAAGGCGGCCACCGTGTGTGCCGCTTCGACAGCGGCGTCGTCCTCCTCCGCATCAGAGCGGAGCCCGAAGCCGTCTTCCAGGTCCAGGCGCAGATCCTCGATGGGCTCCGTACGCAGTTTCTCGGCCACACGGTCGACGACGTCGTCGGAACCCTCTCGATCGATCTCGGCGAGTTCGGCCAGGACGCCCAGGCCACCCGCGGCCTCGGCGGCGTCGAGGGCCGCCCGGCCCCACTCTGCCGGCGTCCGTTCGGTAACCAGGTCGGCGGGGACGTAGCACGTGTGCACGGGTTGTCGTCTGCCGTTGTCTCCCGGAAAGAACCGTTCGAGGTCGGCGTCCGTCCCCGCCAGCAACCGATCGGCTCGGGCGGCGAATTCTCCGGGCAGACTTCCTCTGCAGGTGTCCTTCTCGGTTCCCACCGCCGCGTCCTGCACGGCAACGGGCCGGCTCACGCCGATCCCTCCATCAATTCGTATGCGGGCAGAGTCAGGAAGTCGGGGTAGTCCTCGCGCAGAACCATGTCAGCGATCAGCCGGCCCGCCGGAACGAACCACTTCTCGAAGTTCTCGGCGTCGATCTCTCCCCGGAGCACCTCGAGCTGTCGGTCGAGCGCGTCCGAGACGAGTTCCCGCGTCGCGGTGTTCCCGGTGTCCGAGTAGACCACCGAATTCTTGATCTGCTGCCAGACCTGTGACCGTGAGATCTCCGCGGTGGCCGCGTCCTCCATCAAATTGTGGATCGCGACGGCGCCGTTCCCGGACAGCCAGACGGCGATGTACTTGATCGCGACGTACAGGTTGTCGTTCAACTCCGCCTCCGTACGGGTGTTCCCGGCGGAGGGGACATCGAGCAGTTGGTCCGCGGTAACCTCGACATCCGGCCGCTGACGGTCGACCTGATTGGGACGATCGCCCAGGACGTCATCGAAGACCTCCCTGCACACCGGAACCAGGTCCGGGTGGGCGACCCACGAACCGTCGAAACCGTCACCCGCTTCCCGGGTCTTGTCACTGCGCACCTTGTCGAAGGCCGCGCGATTGACCTCTTCATCCTTGCGCGAAGGAATGAAGGCCGCCATACCGCCCATCGCAAAGGCGTTGCGCTTGTGGCAGGTCTGCACGAGCAGATCCGTGTAGGCCCTCATCAAAGGCGAGGTCATGGTCACCGAGGAGCGATCGGCGAGGATGAACTTCTCGCCGGCGTCCCGGAAGTACTTGATGATCGAGAACAGGTAGTCCCACCGGCCGGCATTCAATCCTGATGCGTGGTCGCGCAATTCGTAGAGGATCTCGTCCATTTGGAATGCTGCCGGAATGGTCTCGATGAGCACCGTGGCCCGGATGGTCCCATGGTCGATCCCCAAATATTTCTCGGCGAAGGTGAAGACGTCGTCCCAGAGGCGAGCCTCGAGGTAGGACTCCATCTTGGGCAGGTAGTAATAGGGGCCCTCGCCGTTGTCGAGCAATTGTTGAGCGGTGTGGAAGAAGTGCAGCCCGAAATCGGTCAGGGCGCCGATTCCGGTTCTGCCGTCGACCGTAATGTTGTTTTCGGGAAGGTGCCAACCGCGAGGCCGGACGACGACGACCGCCCGCGGCCCGTCCTCGCGCAGCGCGTATTCCTTGCCCTTGGCCGAGGTGTACCGGAGGGACCCTCGGGCGGCAGCGCGCAGGTTGGCGACGGACTCGACCTGGTTGTACCAGCTCGGGCTGGCGGCGTCCTCGAGGTCCGCGAGCCAGACCTTGGCGCCCGAATTCAGGGCGTTAATGGCCATGTTCGGTGGGGACGCCGGGCCTGTCATCTCGACCCTGCGGTCACGGAGCGCCTCCGGGGCAGGTGCCACCGTCCAATCGCTCTCCCGCACGCTCCTGGTCTCCGGGAGGAAGTCGAGCGTTCCCTGCTCCACCGCCTTCCGTCTCTGGACCTCCCTCTGGTCCAGAAGCTCGTTGCGGCGGTCGGCGAACTCCTGGTGCAAGGCTTCGACGAAGGCGAGGGCCTCGTCGGTGAGGATCTCGTCCGCAACGGGAAGGTTGTCCGGTGTGCTGTGGGAGATGGTCATGATGACCTCCTGATCTGTGGTTGGTTGCGCTTGGTCTTCAGCGCCGTGACTGGGAGCGGGCGGTCGTCTCGACGGCGTCGGCGACGGCCTGGGAGACCGCGGGATCGAAGACGCTGGGAACGATGAAGTTCGGATTCCGTTCCTCGTCGTCCACGCAGTCGGCGATGGCCTGCGCGGCGGCGACCAACATGTCCTCGGTAATGTCGGTCGCCCCGGCGTCGAGCAGGCCGCGGAAGAGGCCTGGGAAGGCCAGGACGTTGTTGATCTGATTCGGGTAGTCGCTGCGCCCGGTCGCCACGACGGCGGCGTGCTTGGCGGCCTCGACGGGATCAACCTCGGGGTCCGGGTTGGCCATGGCAAAGACGACGGCGTCGTCGGCCATCGTCGCGATGTCCTCGCCGGAGAGCAGGTTGGGCGCTGACACGCCGATGAAGACGTCCGCTCCTTCGACGGCATCTCGGAGCGATCCGCTGAAATTGTTCTTGTTGGTGTTTTCGGCGAGCCATTGACGGTGCGGGTCCGTGTAGGTCTCGCCAGCGTGGATGGCTCCGTGGCGAGAGCACGCGATCACGTTGGCCACACCGTTGGCCAGGAGCAGCTGCACGATCGCATTGCCGGCGGCACCGACGCCTGAGACGACGACCTTGACGTCCCCGACGTTCTTCCCGACCTCGCGCAACGCGTTGTAGAGCGCGGCGAGCGTGACGATCGCCGTGCCGTGCTGGTCGTCGTGGAACACCGGGATATCGAGTTCCTCCCGCAAACGGGCCTCGATCTCGAAGCAGCGCGGCGCAGCGATGTCCTCGAGGTTCACGCCGCCGTAGACCGGGGCGAGTGCCTTGACGGTCCGGATGATTTCCTCCGTGTCCGTGGTGTCGAGGCAGACGGGCCAGGCGTCGACTTCGGCAAAGGCTTTGAAAAGTGCCGCCTTGCCTTCCATAACGGGCAGCGCGGCGGCAGGCCCGATGTCGCCGAGGCCCAGAACAGCGGTTCCGTCCGTGACCACAGCGACCGTGTTCCGCTTGATCGTGAGACGCCGAGCGTCGTCCGGATTCTCGTGGATGGCGGTGCAGACGCGAGCGACGCCGGGGGTATAGGCGCGGGACAAATCATCACGGTTTCGCAGGGAGACTCGGGGCGTGACCTCGATCTTGCCGCCGAGGTGGATCAGGAAGGTTCGGTCGGAGATGTGGTGGACGGCGACGCCGTCGAGAGCATTGATCGCGTCCAGGACTTCATCGCGGTGTTCTGCGTTGGACACGTTGCAACTGATGTCAACGATCACACTTTCGGCGTGGGACTCCACGACGTCGAGGGCGGTCACCTGGGCGCCGGCGCCCGATGCCGCGGTGGTGATCTCACTCGTTGACGTGAACGATGCGGGCGCCTCGATGCGCAGAACCATGGAATATCCGGGGCTGGGATTGGGCATGGGCGTATGTTTCCTTCCGTGAAGCGGAGGATGACGCACCCTCCGCGGAATCCGTATTGTGGAAAAACAATTCCATTTAGTGAATTCTAAATGTAGTATGCAACACATGACAAGAGTTTCTGAAATATGATTCTCGGGTTGCCGATCTCGGATCCCAGCTATTCTGGGGATCGGTGAACCGCCAGAATTTCCGGGCCGGGGCTGGACCAGGCTGGATCGGAGCGAACCACCACCGTGCGGTGACCATACAAAGGAGTATTCATGACAGAAGGCAAGGCCACGGGCGGCGTCCAATCCGTCGAGCGCGTCTTCGATCTGCTCAATATCATTACGGCGTCCGGCGGAGAGAGTTCGCTGAGCGAGCTGGCCGCCAAATCCGAGTTGCCCCTGCCCACGATCCACAGGTTGCTCAGGACTCTGGTTTTCCTGGGGTATGTGCGGCAGCTTCCCAACAGGAGCTACGCCCTGGGGCCGGGCCTGATCCGGCTTGGGTACACGGCGAGCCTGCAACTGGGGGCGCACGCGCAACCCGTCCTCAAGAAGCTCGTCGACCAGCTCGGCGAGTCCGCGAACATGGCGATGCTGGACGGGCACATGGTCGTCTACGTCGGCCAGGCCCAGTCCTCGCAGTCGATGAGGATGTTCACCGAGGTCGGACGTCGGGCACACACTCACGACACCGGCGTCGGCAAGGCCATTCTTGCCACGCTCCCCGAGTCTCAGGTGATCTCGATCGTTTCGTCGATGGGAATGCCGACGCCGACCAGGAAGAGCCTGGGCACCATGGAGGATCTGCTCGCGGATCTCGAGAAGATTCGGGAACGGGGTTACGCGATCGATGACGAGGAGCAGGAGGTCGGCGTCCGCTGCTTCTCCATGGCTCTTCCGGAGGCGCCGACGCCGACGGCCATTTCGGTCTCCGGTCCCGTGTCCCGAGTTGATTGGGACTTCGGGGAGCGCGCGGTGCCGTTGCTCCGGGAAGCCGCGGACGAGCTCTCTGCCCAGTTCGCGAAGGCCGGCTGAGTGGCGTCGGGTCGGAGAGATCCGACCCGACGCCCTCCGTCCGGTGTCCGTTCCGGTCACGTCCGCTCGTTCGCGGGTCGGGGTGGCGGGTCGATGACGGGTGATTCCACCACCTGGCCCGATGCCGTGACGCAGGGGACCTCGACGCCGCTCGCGTCCACGATCTTGCCGTCCCGGACGACGTCGCCCTCGTGCAGTCGTCCGCGAAGTTGTTCGAGGGCTTCGATGGGCACGAACCGTGGGGGGGCGGAGGCGAAGACCGAGCTCTCGCCGGCCGGAGGGTTGCCCAGTTTCAATTCGTTGAACAAGAGGTTCAGCAGGACCGCGACGACGGCCGCCGAGCTGATTCCCGAGTGGAAGATCGTCTCGAACCAGGACGGGAAGCCGCTGTAGATGTCCGGCATGACCACCGGCAGCAGTCCGACTCCCAGCGAGGCCGAGACGATGATCAGGTTCGAGGTGCCCTCGTACTCGACCGTGCTCAGCGTCCTGATGCCGGAGGCGGCGACCGTGCCGAACAAGACGATTCCGGCGCCGCCCAGGACGGGAGGCGGAACCGCGGCAACCACGCGCCCGAGCACCGGGAGCAGCCCCAGGACGAGCATGATCACGCCGCCACAGGTGACCACGAACCGGGATTTGACCCCGGTGATGGCGACCAGACCCACATTCTGCGCAAAGGCGGATTGCGTGAATCCGTTGAAGACGGGAGCGGCGAAGGAAGCGGCCATGTCGGCCCGGAGGCCATCGCCGATACGTCGCCTGTCCACCCGGCTTCCGACGATCTGCCCGACGGCCAGGACGTCCGCCGTGGTCTCGGTGAGGATCACCAGCATCACGATGGTCATCGACACGATGGAGGCCAGATCGAAGGTCGGCAGCCCGAAGGCGAATGGCTGCGGAAAGGCGAACAGGGCGCCCTGACCGACATCGGAGAAGTCCGTCATGCCGAGCAGGGTTGCCACAACTGTGCCGAGCACGATCCCGACCAGGATGGACAGTCGGGAAACGGCCGCACTGCCGACTTTTGACAGCAGCAGGATGATGAGCAGCGTGGCGCCCGCGAGGCACACGCTCTTGACGATCGTCGAGGAATCTCCCGAGGCCGCGACGTCGGCGCCTCCCATGACCCATTCGGCCGCAGTGGGGAACAAGGACAGCCCGATGGTCGTGATCACGACGCCGGTCACGACCGGTGGGAAGAATCGGACGATGCGAGCGAAGAATGGCGCGATCAGGAATCCGATGAATGAGGAGACCATCACGGCACCAAAAACTGCTCGGATTCCTCCGTCCCCCGAGACGATGGCCGTCATGGTCGCCACGCTCGCGAACGACGTGCCCTGGACCAGCGGCAATTGGGAACCGAAGAACGGGATGCCGAAGGACTGCAAAACGGTGGCCAGGCCACCGATGAACAGACAACAGGCGACCAGGAGCGCCTGCTCGCCTCCGGACAACCCTGCGGCGCCGCCGACGATCAAGGGCGGGGCAATGATCCCGCCGTACATGGTCAGGACGTGCTGGAAGCCGTAGCCGAAGCTCGCGCCGATGCCGAGGTACTCGTCCTCGGAGCGCGGACCGCTTCCGGTCTGGATCTGTGTGGACATGGGAATGACCTTCCTTGTGCGTCGCCCGGGTAGGAAAAAGGCCGTGCCCCGTCCGTCAGGGACGGGACACGGCCCCTCTCACCGGTCGGTTCAGCAGAAGCCTGCGATTCCGTCCCAGGCTTCCTCGGCCTCCGGGGCGTCTTCCCGGCGGATCGTCGCCTCGATCAGGCCGTAGGGCCGGTCGGCGGCGTAGTGGGTCTCGTTATTGTTCGACTCCCCGCAGAAGCCCAGGTCGTAGACGAAATGGTGCTTGTTGGGGCACGAGAACTTGATCTCGTCGATCTCCGGGTGGGCTTCGATCACGGCCTGACCCATGAGGTACAGCGTCTCCTGGAGGGCCCGCGAGTAGTGGTCTGTGAACTTCTCCAGGATGATGGACTTGACGTCCTCGTAGGCGGCGTCGTAATCGACGTCGTCGGTGTTGTACCTCCACCTGGTCGCGATGTCGGTCGAGAGAACGCGGTCCTCGGTCTCCGGGAGGGTCGTGTACTGATCCTTGGGATAGCCGACGAACCCCGACTCCGTGGACTTCAGGACCGTCAGGCCCTTGAATCCGGAGATCACCGTGCGCCGGTCACCGTCGGCCACGACCACCGCGGTACGGATCTCGTCCTTGTTCTGGACGAAGCAGTGGTCGTGGTCGTTGATCCTGGCCCACGCGTGTTCATCGGCCGCCCAACGTCCGCCGCTGACCCAGTCGAACTCCGAGGTGAAGTGGTCAGCGAGGATTCCGAGGTATTCCTCCGGGGTGGTGATGTCGTGCTTCTGGGCCAACGCGAAAACGGTGTTCTTCTGGGTGTCCGTTGCCACGCAGTGCGCGTTGTCGCCGTGGGTGTGCACGGCGTCGAAGTCGCCTCGCAATTGGGAGGTGACCACGAGGTCGCGCAGCGTGTGTCGGTCCGTGGCGCGGTTGACCCGCACCACGTGGTTCTCGGCCTTGCCGTACTGGGTCTTTCCGAGGACAACGTTGGTCATGGTGTTCTGCTCCTGATGCATTTTCGTTGGATGGGGTGGACCGGCAATCGTCGACGAGGGGTCGGCTCCTGGGTCAACTGCCGCGGTATGTGGAATACGCGTAAGGGCTGAGCAGAAGAGGCACGTGGTAGTGCCCCTTCTGTTCCTGCACCGTGAAATCCACCGCGACGAACGGGTAGAACGTCTCCAGGCCCTGCCCGGAGAAGTACGGTTCGGTCGCGAAAATGATCCGGTAATGGCCGGATTCCAGGGTTTCTGGGCCGAGGTCGTTGACCCGGCCGTCCTCGTTGGTGGTGGCTGCGGCGATTTCCTCGCCGGAGCCATGGAGGAGCGTCACGTCGATTCCCGCGGCGGGTCGGCCGTGGACGGAATCGAGAACGTGGGCGGAAATGAAGCTCATGAAAGCATCCCTTCGATGCGCAGGACGGCGATTTCGCGCAGCTGCTCGGCTACTTCGGCGCGCTCCGCCGTGGGGGAGTTGTCCAGGCGCCGGTGGAGTTCCGACAGGATTTCTTCGTGCGAACGACCTGCGGCGCGGATCAGGAAGACGTGGCCGAAGCGGGATTCGTAGTCCCTGTTGCCGGCGGCGAGGGCCGCACGGGTCGATGGGGCCGATGGACCAAGGCTGGCTTGCTCGGACCGGGAATGCTTGGCTTCCTCGGATTCCGACTCGTCCCGCTGACCGATTTTCGGATGGTGGGAGAGGGCTTGGTCGATCTCGGCGTCGGTGAACGGGTGGGCGGCGTGTCGGGCGACTTCGAGCACGTCCGCGACCGAGCCGAATGGCCTGGCCGCGACAACCTCCCCGACCCAGCGGGGAATGTCCAGGGCCGGGCTGACGGCGTCCGTTGCGGAGGCGGGATCGAGAGCGTTGAACTCCGTGAGTCTCATGGACACCTCCTGCTGTCTGATTTCGTATGGTGAAAGTTAATTTCCATTTCTAAACAGTGAACTGGATCACGAGCGGGAAGTCAAGGGGTGGTGACGATTTTCGTGGTGGGTTCTCGTGATGTGCTCGTGGAGACGTGACTGCCTGGGTGCATGCCGTGCTGCGGGGCGCAGTCCGGGTGAGTGCGCCGGGCTGGGGGATCTCGCACGGCGAAGCGGGTTGAGCGCCCATCTGTGCGGCCGGGCGGGTGGCGTGCCCGGCCTCGCTTGGGCCAAAAAATCCACAACAATGCGCCATATGACCTCTGGCGACACGTGGTGAGGGGTGCGTGAGGGCCGCCGGACTGAGTCTGTTGGCAGGTGCTTCACAGAAATGTCCGTCCCCCAGCGAAGGCGAAACTGCAGAGCATCACTCGAATAAAACTGTCACGAAATGGTCGTGACGATACACATGGGTCAGCTTGCAGTTATTGATGAGCTCACGAGAGCGTGAGTCACATCATATCTATCCCGTTCTTTCGTCTTCGAGAGACATCGTGAAAAAGAAGATTCTGTCCGGTGGTCGTGTTCCTTCCTCCCGAACATCTGACTGCTATCCCGGGAAACGTTTCCGCGTGGACCACGTACGGTGATGCGTTGGTGATCGACAGGGAATCCGCACCGATCCGGTTGAAGGGATATCGACGTCGTCCGCTTCCGCCCCTGAATCCGCAGTGATCACGGCCAGTCGACATCCTGGGCGAGGGCCGCGACCACGCTGATCGCGATGACCGCGGGGGACTTGCCCTCGATACCGGCGATCCCGATGGGGCAGGTGATGCGACCGATGGCCGTATCCTCGTGGTCCAATTCCCGCAAACGCTTCCTGAATCGGGCCCACTTGGCCGAGGAGCCGATCAGACCCACCGAGGCCAGGTCGTCTCTTCCCAGTGCCGTATCGCAGAGGATGAGGTCCTCTGCGTGGTCGTGGGACATGATGAGCACGTGACTTTCCGGAGGAAGGTCCTTGAGCACGGCTTCGGGAGCGGGTGCATGGTGCACCCGGAGTCTCGCTGGTCCGCCGTCCGGTTCCAGTGCGCGGGCCGCGTCGACGGCGACCTGTCGGCTGTCCGCAAGATGAACCGTAACGGGAAGCCGAGACAGCAACCGAACGATTTCGGTCCCCACGTGCCCGGCCCCGAAGATCGCGACCACAGG
Source organism: Rothia sp. HC945 (assembly GCF_051370785.1). Lineage (NCBI taxonomy): Bacteria > Bacillati > Actinomycetota > Actinomycetes > Micrococcales > Micrococcaceae > Rothia > Rothia sp. HC945. The sequence continues at coordinate 315,283 of NZ_JBFCSN010000001.1, forward strand.
CGGTGCGGCGAAGGGCTCGAAGAGAACCTCGACCCTGCCGCCGCAGCATTGCCGGCCGTAGCGCGTGGTCGTGTGCTCGGTCAGGGACATCTCTTCGGTTCGGGGCTCGGCTTCTCCGTCAGTCAGCATGCGGCGAGCGGTGTCGGTGACGGTGGCTTCGAGGTTGCCCCCGCCGATGGTGTCCCAGGTCCGCTCCGCGGACACGACCATCTTGGTTCCTGCTGCTCTCGGGGCGTGGCCGCGCACCGAGATCAGGGTCACCAGGATCCCGCTCGTACCCTCGGACGTGAGGGACTCGAGGCCGGTGAGCCACTCCATCAGACCGACTCTGTCTCTGGCTGTGGCGACTGAGGCGGTCGACCTGTCTTCACGGGCGACGTTGCCTGATGACCCTCCGCATCCGTGGCGGGCTCGGGCTTGGCCGCCTGGGGTCCCGCTCCCGGCGCGGTGCCTACCTCTTCCTTCTCCTGCTCGGCGCGCTCGGATTCTCCTTCGGGCTCCGCGCCGCGGACCTCCTGGATCGCCCAGAAGACCTTCTCGGGAGTGGAGGGACATCCGAGATCCACCTCCGCGCCTTCCGGACCGAAGGCTTCCACCGCGGTCCGCAGAGCCTCGCGCACGCTCATGGCGAGCATCAAGGGCGGCTCGCCGACGGCTTTCGAACCATAGACGACGCCGGTTTCCGTCGCCCGCTCGTACAGGTGCACGTTGAACTCCTCGGGCAGTTCCGAAAAACTCGGGAGCTTGTACGTACTGGCGGCCTGGGTGGCGAGACGGCCGCGCCGGTCCCCGTCGGAGGTGTCCCACCGGAGTTCTTCGAGCGTGAGCCAACCGGTGCCCTGGACGAAGCCGCCTTCGATCTGACCGACGTCCACGAGCGGCGACAAGGAATCGCCGACGTCGTGGACGATGTCGGTGCGCAGCACTCGGTACGAACCAGTGAAGGCTTCGACCTCGACCTCGGTAGCCGCCGCGCCGTATGCGAAGTACTTGAAGGGGGAACCGTGCATGGTCGAGGAGTCCCAGTGGATACCCTCCGTGCGGTAATAGCCGGCCGCGAAGAGCTGGACGCGCTGCATGTAGGCATCCGAGACGACCTCCTCGAAAGGTACGGGATCTTTGCCCAACGCGGCGACGCCGTCATCCTCGAACCTGACGTCGTGAGGGTTCGCACCGAAGATGCCGCCGGCAACCTGGGCGAGTCGTTCTCGGATTTGTTCGCACGCGTTCTTCACGGCCCCACCATTGAGGTCAGCACCGGAACTCGCCGCGGTCGCCGAGGTATTCGGGACCTTGTCGGTACGCGTCGGCGCCAACCGTACGCGGTCCAGATGCACGCCCAGAGTGGTCGCCGCGACCTGCCGCATCTTCGTATGGAGACCTTGCCCCATCTCGGTTCCGCCGTGGTTGATGAGCACTGAACCGTCCTTGTAGACGTGCACCAGGGCGCCGGCCTGGTTGAATGCGGCGAAGTTGAAGGAGATGCCGAATTTGACCGGCGTCATCGCGAGTGATCGTTTGGTGTCCGTGTGGGCGGCGTTGTACTCGGCGATCTCGGCTTTCCGGCGCACGACGTCGGCCCTCTCGGACAGCGTGCCCCAAATATCGGGGAGCCTTTCGGCGTGACGCACGAGCTGGCCATACGGTGTGGTGTCGCCCGGCTGGTAGAAGTTGCGACGCCGCAATTCGCCCGCGTCGATCCGGAGCAGTGGGGCGCACCGGCCGAGAATGTTCTCCAGGACCAGCATCCCTTGGGGCCCACCGAATCCGCGGAACGCCGTCTGGGATGTCTTGTTCGTTTTCGCGATCCGTCCGTGCACGTGGATGTTGGGCACCATGTACGCGTTGTCGATGTGGCACATGGCCCGTGAGAGAACCGGCTCGGACAGGTCCATGGCCCATCCGCCGTCGGCGGTCAGCGTCGCATCCAGGCCCGTGATGCGGCCCTGGTCGTCGAAGCCGATATCCCATTCCGCGTGGAAGGGATGGCGCTTGCCGGTCATGGTGATGTCCTGGGTCCGGGTCAGACGGAGGCTCACGGGTCTGCCCGTTCGGACCGCCGCCAGGGCCGCGACGGCGGCGAGTCCGTGAGGCTGCATCTCCTTGCCGCCGAAGGCGCCGCCCATCCGGAGAGACTGGACCGTGACCTCGTGACTGGACAGGCCGAGCACGTGGGCAACGATCTCTTGGGTCTCGGTCGGGTGCTGGGTCGACGAGTTGACCAGGACCTGCCCGGATTCGTCCACTCTGGCGAAGGACGCGTGGGTTTCCAGGTAGAAGTGCTCCTGGCCGCCGAACTCGAAGGTCCCACGGAACCGATGCGTGGCTTTCTCCAACGCTTCATTGGGCTCGCCACGCTCCATGACGTGCTGCGGCCCCTGGAATCTGGCCGCGTCGATCGCTTCCGGAAGAGTGACGATCGAGGGCAGCGGTTCGTACTCGGCCTCAACCGCCTCGGCGCCCCGCCGTGCGGCCTCCGCCGTCTCGCCGATGACCCAACAGATCGCGTGGCCGAAGTACATGACCTCGGACGGGAACAGGGGCTCGTCGTGCTTGACGCCGGCGTCGTTGAGGCCGGGGACGTCGTCGGCCGTCAGGATCTCGACGACGCCCGGTACCTTCCGCGCTTCGTCGGTGTTCAGCTTCGTGACCAACGCGTGCGCGTGCGCGGACTGGACCGGCCAGGCGTGCAGGCTGCTCTTGTCTCTCGTGGCCAGATCATGCGTGTACAGGGCTTCGCCGGTGACGTGCTGCGCGGCGCTCTCGTGCGCGACTCTCGTCCCGACGCCGGCCGGACGCGGGTCGGCGGGTGCGTGCGTGACTGTCTTCATGATTTCGCTCCTGCGAATTCGGAGGGTCGGAATTGGGCGTAGAACCGGAGCACAGATTGCTCGAGCATCGACGACCTGTACCGGGAGCTGGCACGGTGGTCGTCCATGGGTGTGCTCTCGGCGGTCATGAGCGACGACGCCTCGCGGACCGTTTCATCGGTCCACGGCTTGTTGACCAGGTACTGTTCGGCGGCCTGCGCCCGGATGGGCGTCGCCGCGACGCCTCCCATGCCGATCCGGATCGATGAGATGCGGCCCTCGTCCAGCTGCATCGCAAAGGCCGTGGACACGGAGGAAATGTCGTCGAATCTCCGTTTGGCAACCTTGTAGAACGCCGTGGTCTCGGACAGAGGCAAGGGAATACGGATGGCCCGGATGAATTCCCCGGTCTTCCGGACGGTCTGCCGGTATCCAGTGAAGTACTCGGAGATCGGGACGGTGCGTTCGCCCTCGGTCGAGTACAGGACGAGCGAAGCATCCAGCGCCAGGAGCACGGGGGCCGAATCGCCGATGGGGGAGCCGGTTCCCAGATTGCCGCCGAAGGTCGCACTGTTGCGGATGAGTCGTGAGGCGAACTGCGGGAAGAGCTTGGCGAGCAGGGGCACGCTGCCGTCGAGGCGACGTTCGGCCTCGGACAGGGTCAAGGCTGCCCCGATCTCCACGTAGTCGTCTGCATGTCGGAGGGAGCGGAGCTCCTCGAGGTGGTCGATCGCGATCACATTCTCGGGGCGCGTGTGACGGATGTTCGTCTCGACGCCGACGTCGGTCGATCCGGCCAACAGCACGGCGTCGGGAGCCTCGGCGTAGCGACCGGCCAGATCGTCGAGATCCTGGGGGCGGGTGAAGAGAGCTTCGCCAGTGCGGATCTCGCCGCGATCGACGACCGGCGCAGACGAGGACTGCCGGAGCGCCAGCGGGTCGTTGGAATCCGGGGTAGTCAACGCGTAGGCGGCATCCTTGATCGGGCGGTAGCCGGTGCATCTGCACAGGTTGCCGCTCAACGCGTGGAGGTCAAAGCCGTTCCCCCCGAGTTCACCGGACGGTGTGGAGGCGGAAGTGGTGGTGGCGGACGATGCGGCGGGTGATCCGGGACCGGATGCCGCCGTGGCGGTGGCCGACGCGGGAGCGGCGCCGGTCGGAGTCCGTTCGGGACGGTAGTACTCGGCGGCCATCGAACAGATGAATCCCGGAGTGCAGAATCCGCATTGGGAACCGCCCCGGTAAGCCATTTCTTTCTGGACGGGGTGCAGATTCTCCACCGACCCCGGACCGGGACTGGTTCCGAGGCCTTCGGAGGTGACGACCTCCTGGCCATTGCAGGCCAGAGCCGGCACGAGGCACGCGTTGATCGAGGTCCACCGTGATGCCTCGTCCCCGTCGGGGCGTGCGATCAGTACGGCGCATGCGCCGCATTCGCCTTCGGCGCATCCTTCTTTGGCGCCGGTCAGCCCCAGATTGCGGAGCCAGTCCAGCAAGTTGAGGTAAACCGGTACGTCGGTATCAACGTGCTGCTGTCCGTTGACGGTGATGCTGAATGAACCCATCATCACGTCCTCCTTGTTGTGGTGGTGTGAGAAAGCCTGGGCCGGTGTGGTGTGTGAATCGGCGCGACCTGCACTTGTGGTGATGGCATGCGAGCTGTCGTCCTCGCCCCGACGGTCCGCGACGTCGAGGTCTCATGCTCTGGGGCCTCGTGAGGTGACGTCATCAGCACCGCGGTTCGGCGCCGACGTCGCAAGTTCGTGCCGCGCTCCTCTAATATTGAGTGAGGCGAACCACTCCGACCCATCCTGTGTGTGACCTGGCTCCCTACAAATATGGATTTTCGGTCATCCTAGCACCGATAATGAAATTTGGAATCCGCATCGCGGAAAACTGGCGGGTATTTTGGGTTGCGTGCAGCCCTGGGGCGGCGTCGAGGTGGTGGAACACCCGCCGAGCTGGCACTGGCGTGCGATTTTTGGCCGAATGTGGTTCCAAATCTGCCACCTCATGTGTGGCGGATGCGCGGAATTGCCACCTCGCGCAGTGGGGGAGCCAGCCGCATCAGTGCACCGGCGGCAGTGGGACAATAGCGTCCCCGCGGCGTCTGTCGTATCCAGCGGACGACACATCGATCAACGATTCTGTTCGGATGACCTTGTGAAAATCTGCGTGACTCGGGTTACACTGGTCTCCACAATGCGGATTGCAAATACCGCATCATGAAATTACCGGTCAGTTTCCATGGAACCCGGGCGGGCATCGAGCCACTCTCGCCTCCGCGTTCGGGAAGGTTCCCACATGATGAGTAGCCAGAAGATCCCACGGTCCGGCGGCAGATCCTCGATACCCGCGTCCTCCGACAGACCGGAAGACACGTGGCTGCCGGTCGGCAAGCTGATCACCTTCGGTTTCCAACACGTCCTGACGATGTACGGGGGCATCATCGCGGTTCCGCTGGTGGTCGCGAACGCCATGCATCTCTCGCCAGGGCGTTCGGCCATCATGGTCACCGCGAGTCTGTTCGTCGGGGGACTGGCGACGATCCTGCAGAGCGTGGGCGTTCCGTTCTTCGGGGCAAAGCTCCCTGTGGTTCAGGGCGTCACTTTCGGCGGCGTCGCCACGATGCTGGCCATTCTGGCAACACCAGGTAGCGACATCACCACCGTGCTGGGCGCCGTGATCGTCGCGAGCATCATTGGCCTGCTGATTGCCCCCTTCTTCGCGTCCGTGGTCCGGTTTCTCCCACCCGTCGTGACCGGAACGGTCATCGCCGGCATCGGGTTGAGCCTGGTTCCCGTCGCCTCCGACTGGGCTATGGGCGGCGACGCCGAGGCCGGGGACTACGGGGCGATGCCCCATGTCATCCTGGCCTTTGTGACGCTCGCGATCACGCTGTTCTTCAGCAAGATCGGTTCCGCGGCACTGTCGCGGCTATCGATCCTGTTGGGTCTTGTGCTCGGCACCGTCGTCGGCATCTTCATGGGGCTCACGGACTTCTCCGACGTGGGCGACGGCGCCTGGGCGGCCCTGCCCGAGTTCTTCGGATTCGGGTGGCCCGCCTTCGACCCCGCAGCGATCGTTTCCATGGTGATCGTGATCCTCGTGGCGATGACGGAATCCGTGGCGAACCTGCTCGCCGTCGGGGAAGTGGTCGGTAGCCGAGTGGGACGCCGCCGCATCTCCCGCGGCTTGCGCGCGGACATGCTCTCCTCCGCTGTGGCACCCGTGTTCGGATCGTTCACCCAGACCGCGTTCTCCCAGAACATCGGGTTGATCGCTCTGACCGGAGTGCGCAGCCGCTTCGTCGTCGCGACCGGCGGCGTGATCCTGGTGATCATGGGACTCCTGCCCGTCTTGGGCCAGGTGGTCGCCGCGATCCCGATGCCCGTGCTGGGCGGCGCGGGAATGGTGCTGTTCGGGACCGTGGCCGGATCGGGCATCCGTACCCTGAAGTCCGTCTCCTTCGAGGGGAACATGAACCTCGTGATCGTCTCCGTGTCCTTGGCCTTCGGCATGGTTCCCGTGGTTCAGCCCGACATCTACGAAGGCTTCCCGTCCTGGTTCCAGACCATCTTCACCTCGGGGATCTCTTCGACGGCGTTCATGGCCGTTCTCCTGAATCTCGTGTTCAACGAGATACACCTGGGAAATCCGAAGGGTGCGTCCGTCTTCGCGGCACGGCCTGTCCGATACATGACGTCATCGGATCTCCAGAAACTGCAAGAAGGCGATGTGGTGACGGACGGCAAACTCCTCGATCGCGACGGGGAAGAGGTCCCGACCGTGCCGGACTCGAGGACCGAAGAGATCCGGCAGGCCATCGATTCTGGGGAAGTCACCGACACGAGCGAAATCCGACTCATCCTGGACGGAACCAAGAAAACTCCGGCCGACCGCCCCGGCAACTGATCGCGGTCACCTCGCACAGAACATCAATCGCACACGCATCACAGTGAATGGAGGAAGGAAGCGATGAACATCATCGAATGGGATGAGGAGGTCGCGGACGACGCCGCGGCCGCACCCATCCGCATCATCACCGGTCACGTCGTGAGCCCGACTCGGGACCGGGCCCGGACGATGGACCTCGAGCACGGCGGAATTGCCGTGCAGGGTGAGCGCATTCTTGCCGTCGGACCTGCCGGTGAGGTCCTGGACAAGTACCCTTCGGCGTCGGTCGAGGCCCACGGGGACCGTCTGGTGGTTCCAGGTTTTGTGGACTGCCATGCCCACTACTCGCAGATGACGATGATCGCGTCCCCCGGGTTGCAGCTCCTGGAGTGGTTGGAGAATTACACGTTCCCCGCCGAAGGGCTCTTCGCCGACCGGTCGCACTGCGCGGCCATGGCGAATTTCTTCACCGACCAGCTCGTGGCACACGGGGTGACCTCGGCCTGTGTCTACGCCACGGTGCATCCGGAATCGGCGCGGGCACTCTTCCGCTCGGCCAGGTCGAAGAACCTCCGGATCATGACGGGCAAGGTGTGCATGGATCGGAATGCTCCCGACTACTTGCTCGATACCCCGGAGCAGGCCTATGAACAGAGCCTCGAACTTCTGGAGGAATGGCACGGGGTGGATCGTCTCGAATACGCCCTGACTCCGCGATTCGCCCCGACGTCGTCATCCCGCCAGTTGGAGCTCCTCGGCCGGATCGCGGAGGACCACCCGGAAATTCCGATCCAGACCCACCTGTCCGAGAACCCCTCGGAATGCGAATGGGTCGGGGAATTGTTTCCGGACGAGTCCGACTACACCGCCGTGTACGAGCGATTCGGCCTGGTCAGGAAACGATCGGTCTTCGGGCACGCGACTCACGTGTCAGAGAGCGAGCTCGACCGTCTCGGTGCGGCCCAGGCGTCCCTCGCACACTGCCCGACGTCGAATCTCTTTCTCGGATCGGGCCTTTTCCGGCTCAAGGAGAACCGGCGGACCCCGGGGCTCAGAATCGGGCTGGGGTCCGACGTCGGAGCGGGAACGAGCCTGTCTCCGCTGGCCTCGCTGAACGAGGCGTACAAGGTCAGTCGTTCCGTCGGCGAACCCCTCGAATCCTTCGAAGCCCTCCGTCTGGCGACCCTGGACGGGGCCGAGGCTTTGGGGACGGATCACGCCGTCGGCAGTCTCGAGCCGGGCAAGGAAGCCGACATCGTCGTGCTCGATCCGGAATCCACCCCCGTGCTGCGCCAGAGGACCGACTACGCGCAGACTACCGAGGAACTTCTTTTCGCAATGATGCTTCTCGGAGACGACCGGGCAGTCCACAGCGTTTACGTCGCTGGGACGAAGGCCAGGTGACGGAGACCCCGTCGGTACCTGCCAACCTGCTGATGACCATCACACGCTCGGAGCCCGACGCCGCCCGGTGAGAGGCGCTCCGTAAGGGTAAGAATTCTTATTCGCCAGTCCCCAGAAACAATCTCCATTCCGATGTCCCGGAATGGCAGGGAAACAGAGGCACCCAATGGCTGCAACCAATGTCAGAACAGAACAAAAATCCACGGACAAACGCTCCGCCCTGGACCGCTTTTTCGAAATCACCGCACGCGGATCCACGGTCAAGCAGGAGCTGCGCGGCGGTCTCGTCGCATTCGTGGCGATGGCGTACATAGTCGTCCTCAACCCGCAGATCCTCGGCGCCGCCACGGACGTCGAAGGCAACGGTCTCGACTTCGGCCAACTCACCGCGGTGACCGGCCTGGTCGCCGGCACCATCACGGTGCTCTTCGGACTCGTGGCCCGCCTCCCGTTCTCTCTCGCGGCCGGCCTGGGCATGAACAGCTTCCTGGCCGTCTCGGTGGTGCATGACGTGACCTGGCCCGAAGCCATGGGGCTCGTCATCATCAACGGTGTGATCATCGTATTCCTTGGGGCCACCGGCGTGCGGACAGCGATTTTCCACGCAGTCCCGGCGCCATTGAAGACAGCGATCACGGTCGGCATCGGGCTGTTCATCGCCTTCATCGGATTCGTGAACTCCGGATTCGTGACCAGAACCCCGGACGGCCCGCCCGTGCAGCTGGGCCAGGGCGGATCGATCACAGCGATGCCGACCATCATTTTCGTCTTTGCCCTGTTGCTGATCGGCGTGCTCGTGGTGCGCCGTGTCCCGGGCGGAATCCTGATCGGCATGGTCGTCGCGACCGTCGTATCCATCATCGTTCAGGCGATCGCACACCTGGGGACCGTCGGGGATCCGAAGAATCCGGACCCTCAGGGATGGAACCTGAGCGCGCCCGAGCTGCCCAGCCACATCGTCGCCCTGCCGGATTTCGGCCTGGTCGGTGAATTCGACCTGTTCGGCTCAATCCAGAGGGTCGGCATGCTGTCCGTGGTCATGCTGGTATTCACCCTGCTGTTCACCAACTTCTTCGACGCGATGGGCACCATGACGGGACTCGCGGGGAACGCCGGTCTGGCCAGGCCGGACGGAACCTTTCCTCGGATCCGTCAGGCATTCATCGTTGAAGGCATCGGTGCCATCGGCGGCGGCGCCGCATCTGCCTCCTCGAACACTGTGTTCGTGGACTCCGCCGCCGGTGTCGCGGAGGGTGCCCGAACGGGGCTGGCCGCGTGCGTCAGCGGTGGACTCTTCCTGGTATCGATGTTCTTCACGCCCTTGATCGAAGTCATTCCGATGGAGGCGGGGGCCGCAGCGCTCGTGATCGTCGGGGCCATGATGGTCATCCAGATCCAGGACATCGAGATGAAGGACTTCCGGGTCTCGTTGCCCGTGTTCCTGACAATCGTCTCGATGCCGCTGACCTATTCGATCGCGAACGGTATCGGAGTCGGGTTCATCTCCTGGGCACTGATCCACGTTCTGACCGGCAGAGGCCGCCAGGTGCACTGGTTGATGTGGGTGGTCTCGGCGGGATTCCTGTTGTACTTCACCCGAGATGGGATCACGGCTCTCCTCGGAGGCTGAGGATTCGTTGGGGCCCGGAGCTGGTCCGGGCACGGAGGGAAAAAGCTGCGGATCCACGACCAGTGAGGACCCGAGGAGCGGCGGCAAGGATGTCTTCGCGCCGAGCCTGCTGTGTTCGCGTCAATGTGTTTGTTCGCATGGTCAAAAATCGGACCACGTGGTCAAACAAGGCAACGGCACGGCAGGCGTCGGCGTGCGGTCGACGTGACCGTTCCGCCGGTCTCACCGGTCCGGAACCTGTCGCTGGCGCTCACCTCCCTTCGACGACCACCTCGCCCTCGAGGAGCGAGTTCGCGAGTACAGGAATCGCGGCACGTGTCCGACGAACGTCCTGGGACGAGAGGTCCGCATAGATGATCTCGTCACCGGCCTCGGCGGAAGAGACCACCTCTCCCTTCGGACTTGCCACGTACGAGTGGCCCACTCCCGTCGGGCTGTCCTGCGCCGCGGTGGTGCCCGTGGCTCTCGGGTCCGCCTGACCGCACGCGAGGACGTAGGCTGTCGCATCCAACGCGCGTGCTCGGCCGAGCAGTTCCCACTGTTCGATCTTCCCGGGGCCTGACCCCCACGATGCGGACACGACGATCGCATCCGCACCCGAGCGCGCCTGGGCCGTGAAAAGAGCTGGGAAACGCACGTCGTAGCAGATGGCCAGCCCTATGGTGAGGCGACCGAAGGCGAAGGTGCGGATTGCCTCGCCGGGGGAGACGGCCTCTGATTCCTGGTGTCCGAACGCGTCGAAGAGGTGGACCTTGTCATAATGCACGGCTACCGCGCCGCCGTCGGGATCCACGCCCCGGGCCACGAGCGTGTTCCTCACGGTGCCGTTGGTTCCGGGCCGGAACATACCGGCGATGACGGTCACACCATTCTCACGGGCTATTGCCTCGAGGCACGTTGCCCACGGGCCGTCGAGTTCCTCGGCGGCCGCGGAGAGATCCGTACCAAAGGGGGTCTGCGCCGCTTCGGGGAAGACGACGAGGCTGGCGCCGTTCTCCGCGGCCTCCGCCGTCCGGTCGGCGATCGTACGCAGGTTGGATCGGGGATCCGCCACCGAGTTCATTTGCACGAGTGCTGCCTTCATTGTTCTGCTCCTTGATCGTGTTCGAGCGCGTCGTGGTTCGATGTCTTCTTCGAGGGTGTCCGATGCGCTGGGCACCGGGTTGGTCATGGTCTGGGCCGGTAGGCTTGTGAATCATGCAGAAGTTAACGGGACCCACAGCGCGCCAGAACGCCTACGATCGTCTGCGTGATCTCGTTCTGACCGACCCTTCCGTGCAAGGAACCTTTCTCAACGAAGGGGATCTCGTCGACAAGTTCGGGCTCTCCCGCACTCCCATCCGAGAAGCGCTCATCATGCTTGCCTCCGACGGGCTCGTCGAACTCATTACCCATCGCGGTGCCTACGTGCGTCCGAGCGATGACCGGGCGATCCGGGAGACGATGGAAATGCGTACCCTCATTGAGCTCGAGGCGGCCCGCCAAGTTCTTGCCTCCGACCGCGTGCCCCTGGAAACCATGAGCGACCTCCTGGAACAACAGGCGAATCTTGAGGTCTCTTCGGAGACGGTCCCGGACTTCATCTCGATAGACCAGCGGTTTCATGCGGCGATGGTGGATGCCCCCGGGAACAGGGTGATGTCGGATTTCTACACTCGCCTCCGGGTGATGCACGTGCGATTCGGAATCTCGGCGACGTGGACGAGTTCTCAGCGTCCTGCCGAAGTGCTCGACGAGCACACCCGCATTCTCGAGGCACTGCGCGCCGGGGACGCAACGGAGACCGAGGCCGCGATTCGGCACCACATCGAACGAACGCAGTGCCTCTTGCTCCACGAGACCCCGATGCCCTGAGATTCTCAGCGAGATCGGGACTCGACCGAGGCCCCGATCTCAGGCATCGGCCGAGCTCGCCTGCACCCTCTCGAGGTGCTCGAGATCTTCCCGGACATTGTTGTCGCGTCCGAGCAGCAGCCCGATAATCGTGAGGACACACGTTCCAGCCAGATAGACGGCCACCCAGACCCAGGAATCCGTCGTGTCGAGGAGCAGTGTGAACATCATGGGGGCGATCGCTCCGCCGAGCACACCGGCGATGGTGTAGGCGAGCGAGGACCCGGTGTATCGCAGCCGCGGAGAGAATTGCTCGACGACGAAGGCCGCTTGGGGGCCGTACATGAGCGAGTGGAAGAACAGCCCGATGGGAATGCCGATGTACATCCACAGCGCGCTGCCGGCCTCCAATTGTGAGAAGAAGACGAACGTCCACACGACCGTTCCGAGGGCCGAAATTCCGTAGAGCAGGCGCCGGTTGATCAGGTCGGAAACGTACCCGGCCAGCGGAATGCACACGACCTGGAATGCCGAGCCGAACATTACCGCGCCGAGGACGGTCGTTCGGTCCAGGCCGAGCACGAGGGTGCCGTACGTGAGGGTGAAGACGGTGAACAGCGCGTACGTGACGTCGGGGCCGATGCGGGAGAGGACCGCCGCAATCAGGGGCCTCAGCTCGTCCCGGAAGAGTTCGGAAATGGGTTTCTCCGCGCGCTGTCCGGACTTTTCGACGGCCTTGAAGACAGGGGTGTCCTCGAGCTTGAGGCGGATCCACAGCCCGAAGAGGACGAGCACCGCGGAAATGAGGAAGGCTACTCGCCATCCCCACGCAAAGAACGCGTCCTCGGGAAGGAGCAGGGTGAGGCCCGCGAAGACACCGTTGGCGAGGAGGTTACCGGCGGGTGGGCCGATCTGCGCGGCGGAGGACCAGAAACCGCGGTAACGCGGGTTGCCGTATTCGCTGGAGAGCAGGACGGCGCCGCCCCATTCGCCCCCGACGCCGACTCCCTGCGCAAACCGTAGGAGTACGAGGATGAGCGGGGCGAAGAACGAGATGCTCTGGTACGTGGGCAACAGCCCGATGAGGAATGTCGAGGCACCAATCAGGACCAGAGTCCACACGAGGACCTTCTTGCGACCGACCTTGTCCCCGAGGCGTCCGAAGACGATCCCGCCGAGCGGGCGGGAGACATACCCGACGGCGTAGGTGGAGAAGGCGAGGAGAACGCCGACCATCGGATCGCCCGTGGGAAAGAAGAGTGCCGGAAGCACGATCGCGGCGGCCGCCGAGTAGATCGCGAAGTCATACCACTCGAGCGTCGTTCCACTGAGACTCGCGGCGAATGCCTTGACGAGGTCCTTCTTGGCGACAGGGGGACGGGCAATGGCCGATGTGCTCATGACTGCCTTTCGTATCGGTGCCGTGTGACGCTCCACACGCAGTGATTGCGTCAACGTTATACTGGTTGTATACAATCGAACAACCCCGCCCGATCGATCGCGGCAACCCGAGAAGGAAGTAGGCCACCAATGCTCACATTCGAACTGACCGATGGGTCGACCATCGACGTCGAAGTCACTCGTTTGTTCAATGCGGGATACGCCGGGCGTGATCAGTCTTCGGTCCAGGCGCACATCGATGAACTCGCTGAACTGGGCGTCCCCGGTCCCACGGCCATTCCCGCGCTCTATCCGGTCTCTCCGTACCTCGCGCAGCAGACGGAAACCGTCGCCGTCCAGCGCGGCAAGTCTTCCGGTGAGGCCGAATGGGCCATTGTCGTGACCGATGAGGCGGTGCTCGTGACCGCAGCATGCGACCAGACCGACCGCGACCTTGAGACATACGGTGTGGCATGGAGCAAGAACGCCTCACCGGATGTACTGGCGAAGAAGGCCTGGCGGCTCGACGACGTCGCTGACCACATCGACGAGATCCGGATCGAGGCTTGGGTCGCCGACTCTTCGGGCAAGGAGACGCGGATTCAGGACGGCAGTTTTGCTGAGCTCCTTCCGCCGGAGTACTGGCTCGAGCAGTTGCGGGACAAGGGATATGCCCAGCCCGGGACCGTTCTCATTTCAGGCACGATTCCCATGAGCCCCGACGTCGACCAGTTCGCGCCGGAATGGCGCGTACGCCTCACGGACCCGACCAATGGCAACACGATCGAACTCGCGTATGCGGTGGAGCCCATGCCCGAGCCGGTCGGCTGAGGACCTCACGGCGAACAAAACGGACTGACGACCGGCCCCCATCACTCGTTCAGGAGAACCGATGATCCACCGTCTTGCTGCGGATGCCTTTGCCCCGTACGGAAAAGTTCTGGACAGTACGCTCCAGGTCGACGATTCCGCCCCAGCGTTCCATTCGGTGTCGAGCAGCTTCTACCGTGCCGCGCTCTTCGACCCGGGCGAGGGCGGAGAGGTCGACCTTCTCTGGGTCACGTACGATCGCACCGAAATACCCAGGACGCTGGAATCGCACCTTCTCACCGAGCAGGCACTCATTCCGATTTCGGGTTCCGTGGTCCAGCACGTCAGCCGGCCCGATCATCGGGACGGTGCCGTCGAATCCTTCCTCGTCCAGCCCGGTCAGGGGATCGTCATGGACCGCGGATGCCTGCACACCACCACGTCCGTCGACGGCAAGGCACTCTGTCTCATGGTGAGTCGAGCGAGCACGACGCAGGACTTGGCCGATTCGCTCGGCCACGGCGTCGAGCCGACAGAAACGGCGTACGGCCCTTATTTCTCGTCGGATGATTCGACCTGAGCAGGCAAGTCGTCGCCGTTCGGCAGTGATCGGTGCTCGATGCGCTCCACTGATGCGGTGCGTGTACGCGAGCTTCGACACCGGCTCCCGTTCGGAGGGGTGTTGCTCCAATTTCTCCCCGAGAAAACTCGGAGTGGGGGGGGGGCTTTGTTGTCGATCCCGCCCGGCCTGCCGAGTGGAGTCACCTCAAATAGGGGTTGCCCAGGTCCAAGTCTCGAGCGGCCCTGTGGGGGAATCCGCCGGCGCCGTCATAGGCGGCCTTCACGATGCGCAAGGACTTCATCGCCTCGTTCGGGTCGATCCAGAATGTCTCGCCGTCCTCGTGACTCTCATAGAAATCCCTGATGAGCTCGATGTGGGAGGACCCCCAATATGCCTTGGCCCGATCCGAGGGGAGGCGCTCCTTGATCACTTCGTCCGGGGTGTCGTCCCCCGTCATCAAGAGTTCGGTTCCGGACCGCATGTTTCCGTGCTCCATGGCGATGTCCAGGGTCACCGGGAGATTGGTCGGGGCCGCGTTGGTCGCCATGAGGATGCTCCTCACGCCGGACTCATGGGTCAGGGTCAGCGTTGCGGTGTCCTCGACCTCGATGACCTCGCTCAGAGCGTCCGTGCCCACTCGTCCCCGGACCGCGACCACGGGACCCATAATCCATTGAAGGAGATCCACGGTGTGAATAGCCTGGTTGATCAGCAGGCCTCCACCGCTCGTGGCCCACGAACCTCGCCAGGGTTTCGAGGTGTAATACTCGGGCGGGCGGTGCCACGCCACGGTCGCCACGGCGCCGAGGGGCGCCCCGAACCGTCGGGAGTCGACCGTCTCCTTCATGGCCTGTGCCGAAAGGTTGTAACGATTCTGGAAGCACACACCCACGCGAGGTGAACGTCCGCTCTGGCTCTTCGTGTTCTCGGCAGCGGCCACGATGCGGTCGGCGCTGCTCAGATCCGAGCTGATCGGTTTTTCGGTCAGGACGTCGCAACCGGCCCCGAGGGCAGCCAGGATCACGCTTTCGTGCTCATGGTGCGGGGTGGTCACATGGACGACGTCGGGCGCGAATCGACGTATGGCATCCTCAACGGTCGATGCGGTCGGAACAGCCAGTTCGCACTCCGCGGCGTCGCGGCGATCCGGGGCGACGTCGCACACACCGACCAGCTCGACATCGGAAATCGACCGGAGGGCCTCTGCGTGCACCGCGCTGACCGACCCGTAACCGACGATCAGGGCACGAAGAGTCACTGGTACCGGATCCCTTTCTCCTTGAGCAGGTCCGTGAATGCCGTGTGCGCCTCGGTGAACAGCTCGGGTCCCGAGAAGCCCCCGAGCTCGTGTGTCTTGGACAGGTGCGGTTCGAGGGAGAAGAACCCGTCGAATCCGTCCGCGACCAGAGCATCCAGGGTCTCACGGAGTTCGCCGTCCCCCTCACCGGTCACGACCACCTCGCCGTCGGACAGGTGGGCGTCCTTGACCTGGACGTATTCGAGGTAGGGCCGAATCGCGGAGTACCCCTCAGAGAAGGGCCGAACCCCACATTGGACGAAATTGGCCGAATCCCAGGCCGCCTTGAGCCGCGGGGAATCGACGCTGGCCAGTAGGTCCGCGCATCTGCGGGGAATATCGCCGTAGATCTTCTTCTCGTTCTCGTGGAGAAAAGTCACCCCGCCCTCTTCGGCGACGTCGGCCAGGGCACGCATGCGGTCGATCACCTCGGTTCGACAGTCGTCCGGGTCCACGCCCTCGGGAATGAAGAAGGAGAAGATGCGCACGTACGGCGCCCCGAGGACCCGAGCGACGTCGACGGCATGCTGGGCGCGCTCGAGGTGCGCATCAATGGGATCCCGAAGCCCGATCTTGCCGATGGGTGAACCGATGCTCGATACCTTGAGGCCGTAGCGATCCAGGATCTCGGCCGCCTGCTCGAGTTGTTGGTCGTCCAGATCGAGGACGTTGGTGTCCCACGCGCTGCGGAATTCGATGTGACTCAGCCCCAGCGATCGTGCGTGGGAGCACTGCTGCTCCATGTCGGGGGAGATCTCGTCGGTGAATCCGGACAGCGTCCACATGCTCTGCTCCTCGTTGACGTCGGTGGCCTTCGGACCAGCCTGGCGGAGGACGCCGCCCACGACAACGGGTTGCCACTTGTTGCCTGGATCACAAGTTCGTCCATCGTGGAGGCCCGGCAACTGACGGCAACCGCTGGTTCGGTCGGGGCCACGGCCCCAGGATGTAGAAAAGCAACGGCACAGTGTGGTTTGGGCCACGTTGTGGGAGCGAAGGGCGACGACGATGTCACATGCAGCAGCCACCCGAACCGACGAGCACCAGGGCACGGCGCCCTCGAAAGGGGCGACGAGCAAACTGCCCCTGCGATCCTTCTTGGGCTACGCTGCGGGGGACGCGGGCAACAATCTCGCGTTCAACATGGTCAGCACGTTCCTCCTGCTGTACTACACCGACGTCGTCGGGATTCCGGCCGGTTACGCCGCGCCCATTTTCCTGATCGTTCGGATCTGGGACGGCATCGGAGACGTCATCGTCGGCCGGTGGGTCGACAGAACGACCAGCAAGTGGGGCAAATTCCGGCCGTGGATCTTGTGGTCCTGCTTGCCTCTCATGCTGTGCTCGGTCTGGGTCTTCTCCCTGCCGGACGTGGACAGTCTCACGATGAAGCTGTTCTGGGCTTACCTGTCCTACGGCGTGATGATGATGTTCTATTCGATGGTCAACATTCCGTACGGATCGCTCGCCTCGGCGATGACGCAGGTCCCGGTGGAGCGCGCAAAACTCGCGACGTTCCGCACCGTGGGCTCCCAGGTCGCCGTGATGCTGATCGCGGTGGTGGTCTCCCCGCTCGTGGAGCGATTCAGCTCGGCCAATCTCTATAAGGAGAAGGTCGCAGCCCTCGGCGGCGAGGACCGGGCCACCGACGCTCAGCTCTCCGCGGCCAAGGCGGCCGCGGCCCATGATGCGACCACGGGCCTCCAGGGATCGCTGACCACGATCACGGCGATCTTCGTGGTGCTCGGCGTCGCTCTCTACATCTTCACCTTCCTGACCGCGAAGGAGCGCGTGACCCGCCCCGCGGACGACCAGATCAGTTTGAAACAGGCCGTGTCCGTGCTGGCCAAGAACAAGGCCTTGATCTGGCTCTCCGTTGGGTCGGTCGTGGTCCTCACCTCGCACGTCTGCCTTCAGACGATGAGTATCTACTTCGCCCGCGACGTCATGGGCAATGCCGGTCTGTTCTCGATCCTGACGGTCATCCAGACGGCGTCGATCTTCGTCGCCGCGCCGTTCATCGGACGAGCCGTGGCACGATTCGGCAAGC
Organism: Rothia sp. HC945; assembly: GCF_051370785.1. Taxonomy (NCBI): domain Bacteria; kingdom Bacillati; phylum Actinomycetota; class Actinomycetes; order Micrococcales; family Micrococcaceae; genus Rothia; species Rothia sp. HC945. Next base: position 332,956 of record NZ_JBFCSN010000001.1, read on the forward strand.
GTTTCGTCTATCTCTCCGGGGCGGTCTCCTTCATGATCGGCGGCCTGCTCGTGTTCTTGTGCCCACCGTCCATGCCGTGGCTTGCCTGCGTCGCGTTCTTCTTCCTGGGCCTGGGAATCGGCCTGCTCAACACCCTCATGTGGGCGATGGAAGCGGACACGGTCGAGTACGGCGAATGGAAGACGGCGCGCCGCACGGAAGGGACCACCTATGCGGTCTTTTCCTTCGTTCGCAAACTGGGCCAGGCCTTCGGTGGCGCGGCCGCGGCAGGACTCATCGGCCTGACCGGCTACGTCGGGGGAGCAGCGGTCCAATCCGACCATGCGGTCATGGGCATCAGGCTGACCGCAGGGATTCTCCCGGCCGTCCTGTGCCTCATCGCGTTCTTCGTGATGATGCGCTACCCATTGACCGACTCCCTGTTCAGCCGAATCGTGGAAGAGAACGAGACCCGCAAACAACAGAAGCTTGCCATGGTCGACGGCCGAGCTGTCGCCCCCGAGCAGTCAACCGCCGAGAACGAGAAGTAGACAGAGGACAATGATGAACACAGTGAGCACCGACCAGACAATCCGATTGGGCATCGTGGGCTATGGCGCCCAAGGAACGACCTACGCCGGGTTCATTGCCGAAGGGCGCGTGCCCCACATGAGCATCGGGGCCGTCTGCGACACCGATCCTGCGCGCAGGGCGCAGGCCGAACAGGACCACCCCGGGGTCACGACCTTCGAGGACTATTCGGACCTGTTGGGATCCGACGTGGTCGACGCCGTGGTCACCTGCGTTCCCCACTACCTGCACCCAGACATGGGAATCCGGGCCCTGCGCCACGGAACACCCGTGCTGGTCGAGAAACCCGCTGGCGTCTACACGCAGCAGGTGGCCGAACTCAACCGCGTCGCCGCGGAAACCCCCGACGTCCCCTTCGCCATCATGTTCAACCAGCGCAACAACCCCCTGTACCGCAGGATCAAGGAGATCATCGACGCGGGAGACATCGGGGCCTTGCGCCGCACCAACTGGATCATCACCACGTGGTGGAGGCCCCAGGGCTACTACGACCAGTCGGCCTGGCGGGCGACCTGGGGTGGCGAGGGCGGCGGCGTCCTCGTCAATCAGGCGCCTCACCAGCTCGACCTGATCCAATGGCTGTGCGGAGTGCCCCGCTCGGTCTTCGCCAAAGCCGCCTTCGGGTACAAACGGAACATTCCGGTGGAGGACGAGGTCACGGCCGTCCTGGACTACGGCAACGGAGCCACCGGAGTCTTCATCACGGCGACCCACGATCTTGTCGGAACCGACCGCCTGGAATTACTGGGGGACAAGGGCAAGATCGTCGTGGACGGCTCCAAGAAGGCACACGTCTTCCGCCTCCGGGAGGACGAGCAACGGATTTCCCAGAATTTGGGGATGGACGCCGTGCGCGGCCTCTTCCAGGGCCAACTCGATCCCCACGAGTTCTACGAGGAGGAGGACATCGAATTCGACTCGGTCTGGGGCGAACAACACACCGGCGTCCTGGAGAACTTCGCCCTCCATCTCCTGGACGGAACACCCTTGCTCGCCCCCGGCTCGGACGGCATCAACGGCGTCAGGCTCGCCAACGCGATCCACCTCTCCGCGTGGAAGAACGAGGAGGTCCCTCTGGACTTCGACGCCGCGGAGCACCTGTCCATGCTCAACGAACGCATCCTCGAGGAGGGCGAGTACCCGCAGCGTACCGGAACGGTTCAGTAACCGATCGACCTCAAGTACGCCCTCGAGTCCGCGAGACAGTCGAACGGATCGCGCCCGTAGAGCTCATCTTGTTCCACGAAGAAGTGCTCGGCACCTGCTTCGACCGCAACCGGCAGAATCTCTGGCCAATTCATGTTCCCGGACCCCACCTCGGCGAACTGCGGCAGGAGGGCGAACCTCTGCATGAACTCCGCGTGCGCCTCCGGCGACCTGTCTTCCAATAGCGCCATATCCTCGGCCGGGAGCGGCACCACTCGGTAGTCCTTGACGTGGATGAGTTTGCAGACGCCGGAATACTCACGAAGCATGTCGATCGGATTCATGCCACCACGCTGGACCCAGTGAAGATCCACCTCGAACCGGACGGTGGGCGCGACCCGGCGAACGACGTCGAAGATTCGCTCGCCGTCGAACTGTGCAAGGTCCACGTGGTGGTTGTGGTAGCAGAGAGTGATGCCGTGGGCGGCGAGCTCCTGGGCTGCGGCCTCGCAGTCGCGTCCCCAAGCCTCGCAGGCCTCCTTGGACGCCATCGCGTCGAAGGGCATCATGCCGATACGGACGAATTCGACGCCGAGGCGCGAACAGTCCGAGACGACCTTGTCCATGTCGGTGTCGAGGGCATCCCCGGTCGCCGTCGGCGTCTTTCTGACGGCCACAGAGAGGGCGCCCACCCGCAGCCCGAGGTCGACGACGCCGCGTTCGAGGGCCTGGGTGTTCTCCTCGTCCATCGGGATCTGGGAAACCTCGACTGAGTCGTACCCGAGGTCGACGATCCGTTGCAGGACCGGGTACATGCCTTCCTCGGACACTCGGTCCTTGAGCATCATCATTTGCACGCCCAGCGTCGCCATCTCGACTCCTTGTCTGCTCTTCTGTCTCCGTCGCCCGCGAAGGTGCGGGGTCCGGTTTCAGATCTACCGACGCCATGTAGCGCAGGTCACGTGATTGCCGCCGGTTGCAGAGTGCAATGTCGAGGGGTAACTAGCTGCGGACGTGCTCCCCGGCCCAGGCCTTGGTGTAGAAATCCTTGGAGTCCGTGGTGAGCAACTCCTTGTAGTCGTCGGGGTCGAGGGATTGGGCCGAATCGTCCGGAATGGTGTCGGTGAAGGCGGAAACACCCAGTCCGGCCTGGTGGTCCTTGACCTCGAGGCCGGCCGCTTCGAGCATCGTCGGATACATATTCAACTGGTCGATACCCGGCCGCAGGCGACGTTGGTTGTCCTCACCGGGGACCCAGACGCGGTTGAAGATCGAGCGGTTGTTGTTCTTGTCCAGCTGCTTGTGGAAGGAGTCGCTGGACTTCATGTGCTTGAGGTGGTCGCCCTGGATCACCACGGCGGTGTCGTCCAGGTAGCCCTTGTCCTTCATGTAGTCCAGGTAGTCGCCCACTTTGTCCATGGAGCATTGGTATACGGACGTCAGCTTGCTGTCCGTGTCCACGTTGCAGTAGTCGTAGGCCTTGGCCGGCTCGTGACTGTCCAGCGTGAGCGCGGAGAGGTTGAAGGGCTGGCCGGTTCTCTCCGATTCGGCGTGCAACTGGTCGATCTCGTCCTTGGCGTGGTCGAAGAGCCTTTCGTCATTGAGGCCCCAGTCCTTGCGGAAGTTTTTCTGCGGCTCCCCGGCCTTCTTCCAGTCGTTGAGATCCTTGACCTCGTCGTAGCCGTGGTTCTGGAGGAAGGTGTCCTTGCTCGCGAATTCGGCACCGGCACCGCCCATGAACACGTTCTTGTATCCCTGCTGCTTGAAGATGTCGCTCATGCACGTGGTCCCGTTGAGATACGTGTCGATGTCGTCGGGGGGAGCGGTGTTTCCTCCGCCGTACCAGGGGGTGTCCGTTCCCTTGAGGGGAATACCGCACTGCGTGGAGACGAGTCCGGCCATGGTCCAGCCGCCGCCCTCGTACTGCTGGTAGTCATCGACCTTTTGCCAGTCCTGGGTGCGGTCCTCGAGCGGCGGGTACGGATTCTTCTCGAAGAGGCTTTCGTCGGAGAGGGTCTGTTCGCCCGACTCCAGATAGATGTTGACGATGTTGCGCTTCTTCGACGTGTCTGTCGTCTGCGGTTCGGCGTAGTAATCGCCGATGTCCTTGTCGGAACGCGTGGCACGAACCCAGTCGGACAGGTTCACGCTCGACGAGAACAGCGAAGCGCCGGTGACCACGAGGATCAGCACCAGTCCCGAGGCGACGCCGCGAGCAATAAGGCGCCGCTTCTTCGGGCGGGGATCCCAGGTACCGAGTCTTTTGCGACGGTTGCGTGCCCAGTGGGCCAGGGCAAGGAGGAGGGTGATCAGGAGGGGCAGTACGATGATCAGCCCGATCCCCAGCCATTCCCGGGGGTACCCGCTCTGCAGTTCAACGCCCTTGATGCTCATGGCCATCTGCCGAACGCTGACGGTGCCCCAGTTCCACCGGATGAACAGGGCGGCGCTGAGCAACGCAAGTCCGAGCCAGATCAGGACGTAGACGACAGTCGTCCCCAGGGCAGAGCCGAATCCACGGCTCGACTTAGGATTCTTCGCGGGCACAGTCACTCCTTGGCATAGTTCGCCCTAGCCACCCGGGGGAGGTGGCACACGGTGGACCACCCTAGCGAATTTTGAATGAAACTCCGCATGAGGTGCGCTCGTCTCGACAGGTGGGATGACCTTGGCACCAGCTCCCGATTCCCCTTACGTCCCCTTGCCGTCGCGTTTCGGTTGAGGACACGGCGGGGTGGTTGTGCGGCGATTCGGGCGTGACGGTGTGTCGGGCGTGGTGGATGGCTGGCGAAGGGTAACGGTCCGGGAGAGGACGCGGCATGGTGGATCGTGCAGGGCTTCGGCTGAGAGCTCAGGGCTTCGGCTGGTGGATTCGCGGATGGGGCGGGCCTTTGGAGGCCGGACCCTAGGCTTTCGCAGGTCGGTGCCGAGCGGCGGATGAGGCTCTTGTCGTTCTGCTCAGCGGAAGCGCCGCCGAATCCCCATATTGGGCGGCGGTTACCCGATTTGGCGCCGTTTACCTCCGTTAGGTGGGGGTTGAAACCCCACCTAACGACTGAAAACTCCTCCGGATCCGGTAACCGCCACCCAACGAAGCCGAACGGGGTCGACGTCGCAGGGCGGGTCGAGGCGGCAATGGCGTGCGTTTTCGGGCGTGGTGTGCTGGAGAGGCGGCAGGTTTGTGCGGTTTTGGGTGCAGAAATCGCACGGGAGTGCCACCTCGTGGGGAAGGGCCGCACAAGAATGCCGCCTCGGGAGTCACGGTATCGACCCATCACGCCCACCACCCCAACCCCCGACTTAACCTTTTGTGACGTGGGGCATAGCCTGGGAGCAGACCCCGGGTCGGAGAAGACCCGGTGCTCATCAGAGCCGGGAGGGCAGAAAAGTGTCACAGAACGTTGCTCAGAAACTCATATCGAGCCATCTCGTCGAGGGGGACATGACCCCGGGCGAGGAAATCGCCATGAAGGTCGACCAGACCCTGACCCAGGACGCGACGGGGACCATGGTGATGCTCGAACTCGAGGCCATGGGCCTGGATCGCATCCAGACGGAATTGTCGGTCCAGTATGTGGACCACAATCTGTTGCAGACCGACGAGAAAAACCCCGATGACCACTTGTTCCTCCAATCCGCGGCACAGCGTTTCGGGTTGTGGTTCTCCAAGGCGGGCAACGGCGTCTCCCATCCGGTGCACCAGTCGCGTTTCGGCCGGCCCGGGGCAACCATGATCGGTTCCGACTCCCACACGTGCGCCGCGGGGGCCTTGGGCATGTTGGCCATCGGCGTCGGGGGACTGGAAGTCGCGATGGCCATGGCCGGTCAGCCCCTCTACGTCTCGATGCCGGAGGTGTGGGGCGTCGAACTGACCGGCGAGTTGCCGGATTGGGTTTCCGCGAAGGACGTCGTCCTGGAAATGCTGCGTCGCCACGATGTGAAGGGCGGCGTCGGTCGCGTGATCGAGTACCACGGGCCCGGTCTGAAGGGCCTGACGGCGATGGACCGCCACGTGATCGCCAATATGGGCGCCGAGCTCGGCGCCACGACGAGCATTTTCCCCGCCGACGACGCTGTGCGCGATTACCTCGAAGCCGTCGGCCGACCCGACGACTTCCAACGGATCGAGGCCGACGACGGCGCGACCTACGACGTCGAGGAGCACATCGACCTCTCAACCCTGGAGCCGCTCATTGCCAAGCCGTCCTCGCCGGGCAACGTGGTTCCGGTGGCCGAGGTCGAAAACGAGGACGTGTTCCAGGTGGTGGTCGGATCGTCCGCGAATCCTGGATTGCGGGATTTCGCGGTGGTCGCCGAGACCCTGCACGGTCAGCAGACCCATCGGCAGGTTTCGGTGGATGCGAATCCCACCTCCCGCGAGGTTCTGGCGGACCTCATCGCGGGGGGCTGGCTCACGTCGTTGGTGTCGGCTGGGGCACGTATTCACCAGTCCGGATGCATGGGGTGCATCGGTATGGGGCAGGCGCCGGCCACGGGGCGGAATTCGTTGCGCACGATGCCGCGCAATTTCCCGGGTCGGTCCGGCACGGAGGAGGACGCCGTGTGGCTGTGTTCTCCGGAGACGGCGGCCGCGGCCGCACTGACCGGAAAGATCACGGATCCGCGAACCTTGGGCGAGAGCCATGGCATCGACTGCCCCAAGCCGACCATGCCGGAGAAGTACAGCGTCAACGACGACATGTTGTTGCCTCCGCCGGAGAAGGAGGAGTCGTTGCAGGTTGAGCTCGTGAAGGGCCCGAACATTTCGTCCCTGCCCGAGTTCGATCCGCTCGACGACCGCCTCGAGGCGCCGGCCCTGTTGGTGATGGGGGACAACGTGTCGACGGATGAGATCATGCCCGCAGGCTCACGCGTCCTGCCGTATCGCAGCAATATTCCGAAGATTTCGGAGTTCAGTTTCACGCGGATCGACCCGAGTTACCCGGAACGTGCCGGGCAGGCGGAGGGTGGTCACGTGGTGATCGCAGGCGACAACTACGGCCAGGGTTCGTCCCGCGAGCACGCCGTGATCGCCCCGAGGTACCTCGGGTTGCGGGCGGTCATTGCGAAGTCCTTCGCCCGTATCCACTGGCAGAATCTGGCCAACTTCGGCATCCTCGCGCTGGAGTTCGACGACGACGCCGACTATGAGGCCGCGCGGCAGGACGACGTCGTCGTGCTTGAGGATCTGCGCAACGCCTTGACGGGTGGTCGCACCGTGAAGGCAACCATCGGCGGTCGCGAGACCACGCTGCACCACAGCCTGTCCGAGCGTCAGGTGGAGATGGTTCTGGCGGGGGGACGCATCCCGTTGACGGCCCAGTCGGTCTGAGGGCCTGTCCCACCCTTCTGAACAATGGACGTGTGCGTCGTGCCTTCCGGTCGTGTTTCGTGCCTTCCGGGGGCGACGCCGCGGCGGAAGCGACCGAAGGCCCTCGTCACGTGTGACGTCGCCGAGTCGGAATCCTCGAATCACCGACCCGCGGGCATAGAGTCGGGGAAGAATGAAAGGGATCCAGATCACATGAACCAAGTCGTCACGACCGAAACCAGGGATTCCGCGCTGGTTATCACCCTGAACCGGCCGGAGAAGAAGAACGCCATCAACGCCGAGGTGGCCCGTGAGTTGCGAGCCGCGGTCGAAAAGCTGGAATCCGATCCGGACCTGCGCGTCGGCATCCTGACGGGTGCCTCGGGGACATTCTGCGCAGGGATGGACCTCAAGGCTGCGGCGAATGGCGAGAACGTGAGCATCGAGGGGCACGGGTTCGCCGGATTCGTGCAGACGGTCACCAGCAAGCCCATGATCGCCGCGATCGAAGGTTTCGCGCTGGGTGGAGGCCTGGAAATTGCCCTGAATTGCGACCTGATCGTTGCCGCCGACGCCGCGACCCTGGGGCTTCCCGAGGTCACGCGCGGTCTGATTCCCGGAGGAGGCGGAGCCATTCGTGTTCCGCAGCGCATCCCTCACCACCTGGCGATGGAACTGCTCCTGACGGGCCAAACCTTTACGGCCCAGAGGGGCCACGAGATCGGCTTGGTCAACCGGGTGACCGAGGAAGGACGCTCTCTCGAAACCGCCGCCGAGCTCGCGGCAGCGATATCCGCCAACGCGCCGTTGGCCTTGGCCGCCGTCAAGGACGTGGCCAGGATGGCCGAGAACACCACGGAGGAGGAGGCTTTCGCGGGTCAGGCGCGGATCGTCGATTCCTTGAAGCTGTCCGCAGACTTCGCCGAGGGGGCCGCGGCATTCGCCGAGCGTCGGAAACCCCAATGGCAGGGCCGCTGACCGGTCTGAACGGGCCGAACACCAGCGACCCGGAGCTCCAACGAACCATGACCAGACGGAAAGAAGAACCCACCATGTCCAAACCAGCCAACACGACGTCCGATTTTCTCGACTACACCTCGCTCCTCGGCCCGGAAGAGCAGGCGGAACTGAATCGAGTCCGCGAATACCTTGCCACGGAGATCAAGCCCCTGGCCGAGAAAGCATGGGACGCCAGCGAGTTCCCGAAAGACTTGTTCAAGAAACTGGCCCCCTTGGGAACCGCGGCGGGTAGTTACCCCGAGTACAGCAGAGTCCAGGTCACGCCCCACAGCGAACTGTTGGCCGGATTCATCCGGATCGAGATGAACAAGACCGATCCGTCCTTCGCCGTCGCTGCCGGGGTGCACACGGGTCTGGCCATGGGTTCCGTCGCAGGTGGTGGCGATGAGGAGCAGCGTCAACGCTGGTTGCCGGACATGGTGGACATGTCCCTGATCGGCGCGTTCGGACTGACCGAGCCGGAGGGCGGCTCGGACGTGTCCGGCGGAATGCGGACCACCGCCACGCGCGACGGCGACGAGTGGGTGCTCAACGGCGCCAAGCGTTGGATTGGCAACGCAACGTTCGCGGACCTGGTGGTGGTTTACGCCAGGGACACCGCGGACGACCAGGTCAAGGCCTTCGTGGTCGAGAAGGGGACCGAAGGGTTCCACGCCGAGAAGATCCAGGGCAAGATCTCCCTGCGCACGGTGGAGAACGCGGACCTGACCCTGACCAATGTTCGGGTGCCCGAGAAGAACCGTTTGCAGAACATCAACGGATTCCGGGACGTCGCGAAGATCCTGCGGGACACGCGGGGCGACGTCGCGTGGCAGGCCACCGGCGTCGCAATGCGTGCCTATGAGGTGGCCCGCGAGTACGCGACGACCCGGGTCCAGTTCGGGAAACCGATCGGTGGCTTCCAGATGATCCAGGACCTTTTGGTCAAGATGCTCAGCAACGTCACGGCCATGATGGGCATGGTCATCCGACTGGGCCAATTGGCCGAGAACAAGGAGGACAGCTCGGCGCAGGCGGCGCTGGCCAAGGCCTTTTGCACTACCCGCATGAGGGAGACGGTCGCCTGGGGCCGAGAGCTGTTCGGCGGGAACGGCATCGTGCTCGAGTACGAGATCGCCAAGCTGTTCGCCGACGCCGAGGCCATCTACTCCTTCGAAGGATCCCGTGAGATGAACACCCTGATCGTGGGCAAGAACATCACCGGACTCTCAGCCTTTGCGTGAGCCGTTGCGCTGTGCGGGGTCGCTGAAGATCTCGAAGGAACCGGTCTTCCAGTAGTTCTCGATGTTCTCCAGCGACTGCCCGCTCGTCTCGGGGACGAGGCGAAGCACGTAGAAGAACGCCGCGAGGGAGAGCACTCCGAACACCAGGAAGACCACGGATCCGTACGAGGCGATGGCCGGCGGAACCATGGAGGAGAAGATCGCGTTCATCAGGTACTGGGCGAACGTGACCACACCCATGCCGACCGCTCGCAGACGCAGGGGCAAAAGCTCCGGGACCAGGAGCCAGAACACGGGTCCCATGCCGAATCCGAAGGAGAACGTGTAGAGGAAGACGAGCACCACCGTGATCCACCCCGATTCGGGGAGGGCCCACAGGGCAACCATCGAGAGGGTCTGGCCGGCCATGGACCAAGCGAGCATCGTGACTCGGCCGACCCTGTCGATCATCGGGAGGGCCACGGCGGTCGAGATCACCAGAGCGATGCCGACGCTGTAGTTCGCGATCAGGCCCGCGTTGTTGCCGAGGCCTTCGAGCTTGCCGAAGATGATCGGGGCGTAGTAGATGACGGCGTTGATACCCGTGAAGACCTGGAAGAAAGTCAGGCCCAGGAGTAGGAGCACGGGTTTGCGGGCGTGCGAGATGAGGTCCTTGACCCCACCCCGGGTCGTATCGAGCATTTCTTTCATCTCGCGGACCTCGAGTTCCGCGATCTGCGGTGTCCCGCGCAGCGTGCGGAGAACCTTGAGTGCCTTGTTCTCGCGTCCCCGTGTCAGCAACCAGCGGGGGCTCGGGGGAGCGATGTACATGCCGATGAAGAAGACGACGGCCGGGACGGCGCCCAGGGCCAGGATCCATTGCCATGCCCCCGAGGGGGCGAGTGCGCCGCCGACGACGTACGCCGAGAGGATCCCGCAGTTGACCGCCAGCTGGTACAGGCCGGACAACATGCCCCGGATTCTCGTGGGAGCCAGCTCCGAGAGGTAGATCAGCCCGAACATGTTGGCGATTCCGACGCCGAGGCCCAGGAAGAATCGCCAGGCGCCGACCAAGCCCGCCGAGGTGGCCAGACCGCAACCGATCGATCCGACCACGAAGATCACGCCGGCCACGAGCAGTAGGTGCCTCCGGTCGAAGCGGAGGGAGGCCACGGAGGCCACGACGATCGCGGGAAGGGACCCGAACAGGAGCATCGACGTGATGGCTCCGACCGAGCCCTCCGACAATCCGAAGTCCTTGATCATGGGTGGGAGGGCCGCCGAAATGGCCCCGGAGTCGTATCCGTACAGGAGCCCGGACAAGCCTGCCAGGAACGCGATGAGGTATACGCGCGGCGGGATTTTTTCGTGGGCTCTGTCGAGGGTCTTCTGGGACGACGTCGATGTCTGGCTCATGCCGTGTTCCTCTCCGGCGAGCCCGCCGCCGAGGGACGGGCTGATTCTGATGGTCGAAATGTTCAGCTGCGGGGTTCTCGTGGGGGAGTTGCCCCGAGGTCGGGAACCGGTTCTTTGCCGATGTGGACTTCCATGTCGTCGAAGCCCGGCGTCGTCGGTCGCGACGCCGTGGGGCGGTCCAAATAGAAGACGGCGGTCGAGGCGATGTCGTCATGGAGCGGGAGGTAGCGCCAGCCGCTGCGCCATCCGAGGGCCTGGATATCGATCGACAGGTTCTCGTGGAAACGGATCGGGTCCGGGAGGTGCCAGCGGTACAGGCCGAAGCGCTGCTGACTTGCGTAGAGTCCGTCGGGTCGAATCACCTGGGGCATCCCGAGATAGGGGGTCGAGAACTCTTGGTATCCGTGGCCGGGTACGTCGAAGTTCCAGGCGCCGCCGAAATAGTCCTCCGTACCGGTGCCGCAGATGGTGGGGTAGGCGTCGTCGCCGTCGAGGTAGAACTTGATCTCGCCCTCGCCCCACCAGCCGCTGGAATTGCTGCCCCAGGCGATGTATGTGCCCGCGTAGTGTCCGGATCCCTGAATGCCGTCCAGGATCGTGTGGGTCGTCTTGTCGGGCAGCGGGTTGCTGCGACGCCATTGGGCGTGGAAGTAGGCTTCGTCGCTGTAGTCGCCACCGATTTCGTAGGTGATCTGGAAGTAGACCGTAGCGACGACCTCGGAGGTGTTCTCGAGCGTCAACCGGGCCGATTCCTTGAAGGGCATGGGCCAGTAGGAGTTGAAGCCTCCCTGCGGGTTGGCGGCGATCGGTTGCGAGCTGACTTGGGAGAATTCGCCCCACCCGTTGCAGAAGAAGTCTCCGTACGGGACCTCGACGGCAGGTTCGGACGCGCCGTCCCAGAAGGCGCGCAGGAGCAGTGTGCGCCAATAGTCGGTGTGGGTGGTGATCCACACGTGGGTGATGCGTCCGGGTTCTCGGATATTGGCGAGGTCGAACGTCTCACCTGGGGCGATGTCGACGCTGGGCGAAATCTTCCACCCGTGGCCCAGGTCCCGCGCGGCCGCGACGCCGGTCCCTTCCGTGGCGCGGCCTCCGCCTCCGGGGGCGCCGTCGAAGTTTTCGGGACTGATCGAACGGGTCGAAACATTGCGGAGGCGAGAGATGCCGGCGAGATCTGCGGCCATCACGGTTCACCACACTTCCTTGTGACGGGGAACATCATCTGAGTAATCGATTACCGACACGCTACGGGCGGCAAGCTGGGGTGTCAATAGGAATATTCGGTGTCGTGGGTGCGTGGTTTTCCTGGTGGGGGAAATCGTTTACTTACGGGCGGCGCGGGTGGTGGGAACGTCGTGGGTGGTGCGGGCAGCGGGTGGTCGGGTGGTCGGCCTGCCGAGTGGCTGGGCTGCTGAGTGGTCGGGCGGTCGGGCTGCCGAGTGGTCGGGCCTGCCGAGGTGGCACTCCCGTGCGGTTTTGCTACCGAAACCGCACGAACCTGCCACCTCGTGGGCCGGCCAGACCCTCAAACGCACGCCGTTGCCACCTCGAGCCGCTTGCCGTCCGGTGGTGACGGGTTTGTGCTCCGCGAGGCAGCTGGGAGCGGTGGTCGGGTGCCATGGTGCGCGGTGGCACAGCCGTTGTCGGCTATGTGAAGGGCCACCGCTGGGAGGGGGTTGCCCGATTGCGAGGCGATTCCCGACGTTAGGTGGTGCTTTAGCCCCCTCCTAACTCCGGAAACTGCCACCAGTTCGGGCAACCCCCGCCCAACGCGCGTGAACCACGGGGCAAAAACGCGGGTTAAACTCCGGAAACTGCCACCAGTTCGGGCAACCCCCACCCAACGCGCGTGAACCACGGGGCAAAAACGCGAAATAAACGCCGGAAACCGACACCGAATCGGGCACCCCCCACCCAACGACGGAAGTTGCCCGGGGGTCATGGGCGATACCTGGGGCCACGGGCGATATGAGGAGGCCGCAGGCGGCGAAGAGCGTTCGACGTCGCTCGGTATCGGCTCCCAGCGCTGAGAGTGGGGCACCTCTTGACAAGCAGAAAGGCCGGACCCAACCAGGTCTGGGACCAACGGCATGGATGCCAGGCCGAGCAAGAAGGGGGCCAGTAGGAGAAGCGTCGAACCAAGACATCAATCGCCGGGCTCAGGCCCAGCCCCTGCCACGCTTTCGACGCCGGCCTCGCGCCCAGACCGCGCCCGGCACCCGTCACCCGACGCCGGCCCGCACCCGACGCCGGCCCCAAAAAACCCGCCACCAGCCCCAAAAACCCGACGCCGGCCCCAGCCCCGGACCCGACGTCACCCCCGAGGGGGAGGTCCTCCCGCCGTGGATTCCCGCTTGATGACCTTCGAACTCAGCAGGGTAGTCCGGGGCATCTCGTTCGGTGCCGCGATGCGGTTGATGAGCATCTGCGCGGCCAGCCGTCCCGTGTCACGGATGGGCTGTTGGATCACGGAGACCGAGGGGGTGACCAGGCGAGTCCAGATGTCGTCGTCGGTCGCAAGGAGCGCGGGCGGGTTGGGGAGTCCGCGGATGGCTTGGAATGCGCCCGCCGACATGCGGTTGTTGGTCACGAACACGCAATCGAAGTCGCCGTCGTTCAGAATGTCCGTCATCGCGGTGTAGCCCGAATCGAAGTGCAGATCCCCGCGGTAGAGGGCCGGCGCGCCACCGGCGGAGGTCGACCATGCGTGAGAAAAGCCCAGCAGCCTGTCTTCTGTGGTCGTGAGGGTCTCCGGACCCGTGATGCACGCTGGCCTGCGGAATCCCTGGTCGCGAAGGTGGACTGCGGCTTGTCGGCCGGCGTCCATGTTGTCCGTGGCTATGCGGTCGACCTCGACGTCGGGCAGGCGGCGGTCGACCAGAACCACCGGGATGTTGGCCTCCGTGAGGGGCGTCAGGCCGGACCAGCTCTCGTCGGAGGGAATCGCGATTACACCGGCCATGCGGCGGGCGACGATCTGGTCGAGGTATGTCTGTTCTTGATCCGGCTCATTGCCCGTGTGGCACAGCATCACGGAGTAGCCGGCGCTTCGGGCGGCAGGTTCTACCTCGCTGACCACCTGCGAAAAGTACGGGTTGTCGGCGTCCGGGATGAGCACGGCGATCTGTGAACTGCTGCGAGCCCGCAGGGACCGGCCGGCCGCGTTGGGCACGTATCCCGTGGCTTTCACGGCCTCCCGGACGCGACGCGCGAGTTGCTTGTCCACGTTGGGGGCGTCGTTCATGACCCGCGAGACCGTCGCCGACGAAACTCCCGCACGTTCTGCGACGTCGCGGACTGTCGGTTCGGACCGGGGCATGGATCCTCCGAGGGGTTGTGATGGGGTGCGGGACGCGGGAGGCCGCGTGATGGCCTCCCGCGTCACACGGACTTCTGCCAGCTTACTGGAAGCGCAGGCGTTGCCGCCGCACCCGCCCGTGGTCAGGCGATCCGGACGTCGCCGCACACGTGCACGGTCACGCCGATGCGGGAGAACAGCGCGGCCTTCGCGGTCAGGGCGCGGTCGGCCGAGTCGGCGTCGTCACCGTAAACGATTTGCACGTGATTCGCCTTGTGGCGGGCCATGAACTGGTTGCGGCCGACCCCGTGCAGAACGACGTTCGCGACCGGCCACTCGGGGTTGGTCGCTTCCTTGCGGCGTTGGGTCTCCTCGTCCGGGAGTTCGACGACGCTGCCCCGGCCGATGTCGGCGTGCAGGGCACCATCCTGGATGTAGACCCGGGACCAGACGATCTCGCCGGGCTTCGAGACTCCGTTGATCGTCGATCCTCCCGCGGGGAAGAAGACCGGGTCCTGTCGCCAGCCTTCCGCACCTTCGTAGCCGCCGGGCAGGTGGGAGGCCGGGACCGAACCGGAAATCTCGTAGACCCAGACGTATGTGCCGGCGAATTCTTCGCCCCAGCGGACGTCGTGGAGGGTCGTGGCCGGATCCATGCCCATCGCGGTCCAGACCCGGTTGGTGACCAAGGCGTCCACGGCCACGCCTTCGTCCACCTCGTTGAAGTTCGGCAGAGCCTCACCGTCCCACAGGACGCGCGAGCCGTCCCGGCTGGTCACCGGAGGCCGGTACTCGTTGTTGAGCAGCCCCTCGACCAGATCGGAGGCGGGGCAGGTGTCCTTGAGTCCTTGCTGATACTGGATTCCGACGGCGTCGAGCCCGAAGTCGTCGGAGATTCGCATCGCCGCGATGTACATCTTGTACTGGGCACGAAGTTGCTTCGGGGTGAGTTCCGTGGCCTCGTCCTCACCGAGCCGGAACGTCATGCCGGCGTCTTCGAGCCACCGGCCGACGGCGTCGGCCTCCTCGTCGGACACGGGGCCCATCTCGGCGACCAGCGCGGACTGCGAAAGGCGTTCCTTGTAGACGCCGATGGGGTTGAGCAGCTCGTCGTCGATGATCGCGTTGTACATGCCCATGCATCCCTCGTCGAACACGCCGATGATGGCCTTGTCGGTCAGCAGTTGGTCGCCGAGGGCCTCGCCGAGACGTTTCTCCTCGGTGTCGCGCAAGGCAGGAAGGTCGCGAACATGGGAGGCATCCTGGGTGACCGTTCCGGTGGAGAGCCATTCCCGAACGCCGTCCCTGAACCAGTCATCGGAGCCGTCCACGGTCCAGAGGGTCGAGTACTCCCGGCCCATCTTGGTGAGGCTTCCGTTGAGGTTGAGCAGGCCCACCAGTCCGGGCCACTCGGGAGCGAAGTTGGCCACCGTCAGGATGGGGCCGCGGTGCGTGCGGAGGCCGGCGAGAACGTGGTGGCTGTACTGCCAATTGGCGGTCGCCACGATGAGCGGCGCATCGCGAGGGATTTCACGGAAGACGTCGATCCCCATTCTCTGGGACCGAATGAAGCCGTGGCCCCGCTCCTGGTCGGGCTCGAATCCGCGCTGTACCGACCACCCGGTGGATTCGACGGCGTCCGTGATGAGCCGTTCCAGCTCCTGCTGAGCCGTCCAACTCGCCGTGTTCGCGCTTTCCCGCAGGTCACCGCTGGGAATCAGGATGACCGTCTGCTCGGGCGCCTCCGGGTTGGGCGCCTGCGGTGGGAACCGGTAGGTCGTGGGTGCAGGGTCAGTCATGGCATCTCCTTCGAAGCTCGTCGATACGGGTCGCCGCATCGTGATTCGCCTCCCGCGGGAAAACGATTACTGACCGAAACCGTACGAGCGGAGGTATGTGATGTCAATACTCACCGGGGATCCCGAGACGCCGGCGACGCCTCGAATGCCGGGAAAAACATGGTGAAAGGCCCGAGGGGCAGGGAGGGGGGATGAGGTCGGAAAATGTGATCCAGGTCTTGTTGGACCACGATCCCTCAACTATGGTGTGCCGCAGGCAATAAATCGATTACTCACCTCGCGTCCCACAAGAGTCCGGATCCCGCATCGAGCCGACGTCGGCACCGGACCACCGAGAAAGGCGTCCACCGTGCGACAAAACCATCGCCTGATCACCACGAAAACAGTCTTTGTGCTGGGCGCACTGGGGGCGCTCCTGTTCGGATACGACAACGGCATCGTTGCCGCCGCCATTCTCTTCGTGCCGGACGAACTTCCGCTGACGCCGTTGGTCGAAGGGCTCGTCGTGAGTTCCGCCGTCATCGGAGCCATGGTGGGGTCCATCTCCAGCGGACCCCTTGCGGACAGGATCGGACGGCAGCGCATGCTCTTGGTGGCCGCGGTCGTCTTCGTCATTGGGGCCGCTGGGGCCGGGGCCGCGCCGACGGCGGAGGTTCTGGTCGTATCCCGACTCGTCCTGGGTCTGGGAATCGGTATTTCGTCCGTGGTGGTGCCGCTCTATCTGGCGGAAATGGCGCCGGCCAGTCGCCGGGGGATCGCCACCTCAATGAACCAGTACCTCATCGTGGTTGGCACGGGCGTCGCCGGTGGCGTCGGGTTCGTGCTGTCCTTCAGCGGATCCTGGCGCTGGATGCTCCTGATAGGGGTCTTCCCGGCGTTGGTTCTGTTGCTCGGAATGCTGTTCATGCCGGATACGCCTCGCTCGCTGACGCGGCGAGGCTACCCCGAGAGGGCACACGAGGTGTTGCGCACGATCCGCAACGACCCCGCAGAGGCGGACGCGGAATACGCGGAGATCAGCGCGGTGGCCGCAAAGGACATGGAGGACCGGCCCGACAAGGGGCCGGATGGCACCGGCAGCGGAAAAGCATCGGGCCGATGGAGCGAGGGCTGGGTCGCCAAGCTGTTGGTCATTGGTGTCCTCCTGGCCGTGTTCCAACAGGTGACCGGCATCAACGCGGTGGTCTACTACTCGCCGAGCGTGCTCACGGACCTGGGTCTGACCCCCACTCAGTCCCTGCTGTTCTCCTTCCTCAACGGGATTCTGAACACCGCCACTATTGCCGTGGTCGTACAGATGAAGATCGTGGATCGACGCGGGCGCAAGCCGTTGCTCCTGACCGGTGTCGCCGGTTTGATCGTGAGCACGGCCGCAATCGGCCTCGTCACGATCTTCGGCGAGCCCGGTTCGGTGGTGCAGGTCGTGGTCACCATTCTGGCCTTCGTCCTGTTCACGAACGTCTTTTCCGCAACGTGGGGGCCGGTCCTGTGGGTCATTCTGGCCGAGATCTTCCCGCTGCGCATCCGAGGCTTCGCGATGGGGATCGCGACGCTGTTCAACTGGCTCGCCGCTTTCGCGGTATCGCAGTCGTTCCCTGTGCTCCAGTCCGCCGTGGGAGCGGGACCGATCATGCTGGCCTTCGCGGTGATCGGCATCGTGATCGTGCCGATCGTGATGCGTTGGGTCCCCGAAACGAAGGACAGGAGCCTGGAAGAGCTCGAAGAGGACTTCCGACTCGGAAGGTCCTGACGCGACCCCTGCCCTGTCCAGGGCGGATGGGCGTAGCATGGCGGCACCGGACCGTCCCAGGGACCGGACCACTCGGGCCACGGGAGTTGCTCGTGGCGAAAGGGGTCGTTGATCATGTTCGTCGTCTCGCCCGCCCTCGTCTCCGTCGTTCTTCTCCTGGTGCGCGCGGTGCTCACCGTGGCCTTCGTCCGGGAGTTCTTGGTCAAGGCGAAGGACGTTCCGGCGTTCGCGAAGGCCGACGGTCTGGCTGTGCCGGTGGCCTGGTTCGTCACCGTTGCAGAACTCGCGGCCGCCGTGGCCTTCGCGACGGGCGTGCTGGCGCAATGGGCAGGACTGGGCGTGGTGGTCCTGATGCTCATCACGACGAGCCTGCACGTCATGGCCTGGCACAGCCCGTACTGGGCGACCCAGGGCGGACCGGAATACGACATCCTTCTACTGACGCTGGCGGCGGTCATCGTGGTGCTGGGCCCGGGCGCTCTCTCGGTCCCCGGCCTCGTCGGCGCCTGACCGCGGGTGTTTCCAGCGGAGAACCTCGCGGCCGTGGGAGCCCGTGCCCAAGAATTGATCGATCACGCCGAAGCGTCGAGAGATCGCCGACGAAGAAGTGGCTGTTGCTCACGAGTGCGATCGTCGGCGGGGGCGCCCTGGTGGATCTCGATTGAGCCGCTCCCGGACGAGGCGTTGTCTAGACTGGCCCCATGCGTGTGATCCTTCAGAGAGTCGAACGTGCACAGGTGACGGTCTCGGGCGAGGTCGTCGGCCGGATCAGCGAGCCGGGGCTGGTGGCGCTGGTCGGCATCACCCATGAGGATGGCGACGCCGAAATCGCCAAACTCGCGGACAAGACCTGGAATCTGCGTCTTCTGGACGGGGAGAGGTCTTGTGCGGACGAGCAGGCACCGATCCTGGCCGTCAGCCAGTTCACCTTGTACGGCGACGCCAAAAAGGGACGGCGGCCTTCGTGGTCCAAGGCGGCGCCGGGGCCGGTGTCCGAACCACTGTTCGACCAGTACGTTTCGGCCCTCCGTGGTCTGGGCGCCACGGTCGAGACGGGTCGTTTCGGCGCCGAGATGAAGGTCGAGCTCGTCAACGATGGCCCGTTCACGGTCGTCCTGGACAGCGCCGAGTTGCTCTGACGTGCCGCCGACCCCTCCGATAGGCTGAGTGCGTGACCCAATCTCTTTTCGACAGCGACGACGAATCCTCCCCTGAGGAGTCTGCGCGTGGCCGCTCGTCCGGCCCCCGGAGTCCTTTGGCCGTGAGAATGCGTCCGCGCACGGTCGACGAAATCGTGGGCCAGGAGCATGTCCTCAAACCGGGGTCCCCTTTGCGGGTTCTGGCCGGGCAGGAGGCCGGCCCGGCGGGACCCTCGTCCGTCATTCTGTGGGGGCCTCCGGGGACCGGGAAGACGACGATCGCGCACGTGATCGCGAGGGGGTCCTCCCGCAAGTTCGTTGAACTCTCTGCTGTGACCGCGGGCGTCAAGGATGTCCGTGCCGTCATGGATCAGGCGTTGAACGACCGCGACATTCGGGGAATCACCACCGTCCTGTTCATGGACGAGATCCATCGGTTCACCAAGGCCCAGCAGGATGCGCTGTTGCCGGGCGTCGAAAACCGATGGGTCGTGCTGGTCGCGGCCACGACCGAGAATCCGTCCTTCTCGGTTATTTCGCCGCTGCTTTCGCGCTCGATCCTGGTCACGTTGAAGCCCCTGGACAATGCGGCGATCGGGGACCTCCTGGATCGTGCGGTGCACGAGGAGAGAGGGCTGCGCGATCAGGTGTCCCTGTCCGACGCGGCCCGACTCCACCTGATCGAGCTGTGCGGGGGAGACGCGCGCCGGGCTCTGACCGCTCTCGAGGCGGCGGCCGCCGTCGCGTACGGTGAGGCCACGGACCGGTCTGGCGCCGTCGAGATCACCGAGAAGCATACGGAAGAGGCGCTCGACAAGGCGGCCCTCCGGTATGACAAGGGCGGCGACCAGCACTACGACGTGATCTCGGCGTTCATCAAGTCGATCAGAGGCTCAGACGTCGACGCTGCCCTGCACTACCTGGCGCGCATGATTGAGGCCGGGGAGGACCCGAGGTTCATCGCCAGAAGGCTCGTGGTCCATGCGAGCGAGGATATCGGGATGGCCGATCCGACGGCGTTGCAGACGGCGGTGGCGGCGGCCCAGGCTGTCCAGCTTATTGGTCTTCCCGAAGCCAGAATCAACCTCGCCCAGGCCGTGATCCATTTGGCCACGGCTCCGAAGTCCAACGCCGTCATCACCGCGATCGATGAGGCCATGGGCGATGTTCGCTCAGGGAAGGCCGGGCTGGTTCCGCCGCACCTTCGGGACGCCCACTATCCGGGCGCCCTCCAGCACGGGCACGGCAAGGGGTATGTGTATCCGCACAGCGTGTCCCATGCCGTGGCCGCCCAACAGTATGCGCCGGACGAGCTGGTCGGGCGAGAGTACTACCGACCCACGGAGTACGGCTCGGAGAAGCCCCTCCGGCAGCGGCTGGGGATTATTCGCAGGATTCTGGGGACTTTCGGGATCAAGTAGTCTCCTGACGCGAGTCGATGCTGAATCGCGAGGAGAAACCTATGGGTGCCCCCTCTGCTCGAGGTTGGGCGACTCTTTGATCGTCAGTCGGTCCCTGTGATTCCCCATGTCTTCCCTCTGGATGTATCTCATTCCAAAACTTTTTGTGGTGGATTTGGTCTAGGGGAGGGTTGGCCGGACGGGATGAGAGTCGGGATCCTGTTCCGGACCGGCTCACTGACGCCGGCAGGGTAGGGCCACGTGGGGATGGTGAGCCTCCCGAAGTGGTGTCCATGAAGTGGACTCCGTGGGTCGTTTCGGCGTGTCTAGATTTATTAATTTGAAGATTCAGAGTGACGGTATACGTGCTAATAGAACGAATCATCAATTAGTTAAACGAACGAATTATTGTCTTCGTGTGCAATATTTCACTCGGCAAGGGAAAAAATGGCACCTAAACTACCGAGTGAGTTTCCGGGTGGATTCCTTTTTGTCCACCCGGGGATGCCCTCGTAGACCTGCCGGACGTCCCGTCCGCCCGATATGAAAGCACCCCATGACACAACAGAATTTGTCTCGCCGCACCCTTGCCAAGGGTGCAGCATGGTCGGTCCCTCTGGCGGCCGCGTCCGCTACCGTGCCGGCCTTCGCGGCATCGGGGCCCTCGTCACCTCCGCCGTCTGGTGGCAGATGCTTGAGCGAGGAGGAAGCCCAAACAGGCGACTGCGCCCGCGTCCTGCAGGCCTTTGACACCTTCGATGGACTCCGGGACTACGGTACGAGATACGGCGCCGCGACGAATATGAACACCGGGTTCCATATAACCATGCAGGCGACATGTTGGCCGAAGGCTCAGACGTTCACGATCCGGGGCTACGCTGGCGGCAGCATGGGGCACTGGATACCCAGGCCCACGGTTGTGCTGCCCAAGGCAGGCGGGAAAAAATTCACCGGCCGCATATCGGTCGGTGGTCGCGCGATCTGGGGTGCCAGGCAAGGAGTCCCCGTGGGCTGGAACATTCAGTGGACCGACTCGGCGGGGTCTATCCAGTTGGATTGGACCGGAGCCACGGTCACCGTTCCTCTGGAGTTTGGCTGGAAAGATAATGGCGACCACGTTTGCACCTTCGACTTTAAATTCGAGATGTGGAAGGGGGCGACGGGGCTCTTGGCGTCTAACGCGAGGATGCTTAATCCTCGCCTCGTCCTGCACGGTCAGTGACTTTCCCTCGGGTTCATGAGGCTGGGTGCGTTGCGTGGAGAGTGTGACGCACCCGCCTCCATGCATTCTGGCCCGTGCGTGGTCTTTCGGCTAGACTGGCTCGTTGGCTGGCAAGCTCCCCAAAACGCACCTGCGGGTGATCACCGGGGTAGTTGTAGCGAGGGTTGCGGCTGACCCGAAGCTCTCCACCGTGCGAACCGTGCACGGAATCATGGAGGCCAGTTACACCAGAACAAATGATCGTGGGCCACCGCGCCAGACGATCAACCGCATGAAAGGCACAACGTGGCAACTACCACCAAGAGCAAGCGCGCCCGTAATCTGGTGCGCAAGTCTCGTGCTCTCGGAATCCCGCTGACTCCGAAGGCCGAGAAGTACTTCGAGCGTCGCCCCTACGGCCCCGGCCAGCACGGCCGTGCCCGTAAGAAGGCCGACTCCGACTACGCCGTTCGTCTGCGCGAGAAGCAGCGTCTTCGCGCGCAGTACAACATCCGTGAGACCCAGATGCTCCGCGCATATCAGGAAGCCAAGCGCACCGAGGGCCGGACTGGTGAAATCCTGCTCCAGATCCTCGAGTCGCGTCTGGACGCACTGGTCCTCCGCGCGGGCTTCGCCCGCACGATCGCCCAGGCCCGCCAGATGGTCGTGCACCGTCACATCATGGTCGACGGCGCCCGCGTGGACCGCCCCTCCTTCCGTGTGAAGGAAGGCCAGCTGATTCACGTGCACCCGAAGTCCGAGAAGATGGACCCGTTCCAGGTTGCCGCCACCGGCGCCAACCAGGACGTCCTCCCGGACACCCCGGCGTACCTGAATGTCGAGATCGACAAGCTGCACGCCAAGCTGGAGCGCAAGCCCCAGCGCAGCGAGATTCCCGTCACGTGCGAGGAACAGCTGGTTGTCGAGTACTACTCGCGCATGTCCTAAGGCGTCCAGCCTTGCTCCGATGGCCCGGGCAAATGCCCGGGCCATCGCCGCTTTAATAGGGCAATGAATGACAGCACCATGCCGTAAACTGTCATTCGTCCCGGCAAAAGCAGCCAGCGACCGTCGGGACTCAATCGATTCCACCAGAGGAGACGGTGCATTCATGACGGGCGGAGCAATCGCAGGGCTCATCGCGGCCGGGGTATTCGCGGTCCTCGTGGCCCTCCTCGCTATGCCGATCATCAAACTCGGCAAGGTCTTCGACGAAATCCGTGAGACCGTCCGGCAGATCAACGCCGGAACCGGTCCGCTCATCGACGAAGTCACCAGAACCGTCACCACCACCAACTCGCAGCTCGCCAAGGTGGACGGCATCACCGACAACGTCTCGGACGCCTCGGCCAACGTGTCCGCTCTCTCCAGCCTCGTCGCCTCGACCGTCGGTCAGCCCCTGATCAAGGTCGCCTCGTTCTCCTACGGCGTCCGCAAAGCCTTCCGCACCGAGAGCGACGGCAAACAGGACGGGCAACAGGGTCAGCGGCCGGACGCCGGCACGGCAACCGGGACCCGCCCGACTTCAGAGACGGGAGAGGGTCGATGAGCTGGTGGTCCAAAGCAGGTTTGCTGCTCGCTGGGGCGGCGGCCGGATACGTCGCCTCCAAGCGAGGCGGGCAGATCGTCCAGACCGCACAGGAACTAGTGGTGAGGGACCCCATGCAGGTCGAGAAAAGGGGCGAGGGCAACGGAACCGTCAGCAAGATCTGGTTCTCCGGCGCTATGACACCGGTCCGTCAGGGCGCGCTCAAGGCCCTCAAATTCACGGCAACCGTCAAACAGGGCATGGCCGAACGGGAAGAAGAACTCACCCAGAAGTACGCGAACCAGAAGAATGACATTCGTCCCGGTTCCCTCGACACCTGGGACAAGCCCCTCGAAAGCCGCCCCGTGGACGCGGAAGTCACCGAACCACAGGCATCGGCCCGGGATTCGGAG
This sequence comes from Rothia sp. HC945, assembly GCF_051370785.1. NCBI lineage: Bacteria > Bacillati > Actinomycetota > Actinomycetes > Micrococcales > Micrococcaceae > Rothia > Rothia sp. HC945. Next base: position 356,149 of record NZ_JBFCSN010000001.1, read on the forward strand.
TCCTTCGAAGAACTCCCACCCGACTTTTTCCTGGGATCCGGCAAAGACCCCAGGGACGGCCAGTAGCGCCACGCTTCGGCGCACAAAGCACCCCACGCCAACGGACACCACAACGTCACACAAGAAACTCAGGACGAAGGACTAATAGCCGATATGCTCTCTCAGGAAATCAAGCAGCGCTGGATCGAATTCTTCGAAGAACGCGGACACACCGTGGTCCCGTCCGCCTCCTTGGTCTCGAACGAAGCCGGTGCGATGTTCACGATCGCCGGTATGGTCCCGTTCATCCCGTATTTCCTCGGCCGGGAGAAGGCCCCCTACAAGCGCGCGACCTCCGTCCAGAAGTGCATCCGAACCCTGGACATCGACGAAGTCGGCAAGACCGCCCGCCACGGCACCTTCTTCCAGATGGCCGGAAACTTCTCCTTCGGTGACTACTTCAAGGAACAGGCGATTCCCTTCGCCTACACGCTGCTGACCTCGCCGCACTCCGAGGGCGGCTTCGGCCTGGACCCCGAACGCCTCTGGGTCACCGTGTATGAAGGCGACCAAGAAGCCTTCGACATCTGGACGCGCGACGTCGGATTCCCCGAGGAACGCATCCAGCGCATGAACATGCAGGAGAACTACTGGTCCACGGGCCAGCCCGGACCCGCCGGCCCCGACTCCGAGATTTTCTACGATCGCGGCCCCGCCTACGGCAAGGACGGCGGCCCCGCGGTCGACGACGATCGCTACATCGAGATCTGGAACCTCGTGTTCATGCAGTTCCAGCGTGGCGAGGGCATCGGCAAGGACGACTTCGAAATCCTCGGCGAGCTCCCCAAAAAGAACATCGATACCGGACTGGGCTTCGAGCGCCTGGCCATGATCCTCCAGGGAGTCGAGAACTTCTACGAGACCGACCAGGTCCGCCCCGTACTCGACGCCGCCTCGGAGCTGTCCGGCAAGAAGTACTTCGGCTCCGAGTCCGCCGCAGACGAAGGCTATGAGGACGACGTCAGGCTTCGCGTGGTCGCCGACCACATCCGTTCCTCCCTGATGCTCATCTCCGATGGGGTGACGCCGTCGAACGAAGGCCGCGGCTACATCCTGCGCCGCCTGCTGCGCCGCGCCATTCGGGCGATGCGTTTGCTCGGAGTCACAGAACCGTGCCTCCCCGTGCTGTTCCCGACCTCCCGGGACGCCATGAAGGGCGCCTACCCCGAGGTCGCCGACGACTTCGACCGCATCTCCCGCATCGCCTACGCGGAAGAGCGGGCCTTCCTGCACACCATCGAATCCGGGACCACGCGCCTCAACGAGGCCGTCAAGCACGCCAAGACCGGCGGCGGGTCCGTCACGGGCGAAGAGGCTTTCGCCCTGCATGACACCTACGGCTTCCCGATCGACCTGACCCTGGAGATGGCCTCCGAGGCCGGGGTCGGCGTGGACGAAAAGGCCTTCCGCTCCCTGATGCAGGAGCAACGGCAGCGCGCCCAGGCCGATGCCAAGGCCAAGAAGGGATCGCACGAGGACCTCGGCGCCTTCCGGGAGCTGGTCGATGCGCGGGCTTCCGTGTTCACCGGGTACACCGAGCTCAGCGGCCACACCCGCATCCGTGCGATCCTGCAGAACGGCGTGACCGTCCCGGCCGCGTCCGAGGGTGCCTCGGTCGAGGTCGTTCTGGACGAGACCCCGTTCTACGCCGAAGCCGGCGGCCAGGCCGCCGATACGGGCATGATCACCGGAAACGGCTATGCGATCCGTGTTCACGACGTCCAGCAGCCCGTCCGCGGGCTCAGTGTCCACAAGGGCGAAGTCACCGAGGGAGAGGTCGTCGCCGGCGTCGAGGCCCGGACCCAGGTTGATGTGCAGCGCCGCAAGGACGCCGAGAAGGCCCACTCGGGCACCCACATTGTCCACGCGGCCCTGCGCAGCGTGCTTGGCCCCGAAGCCATGCAGCGCGGCTCCTTCAACAAGGAGGGCTACCTGCGCTTCGACTTCGCCTGGACCGACTCGCTCTCGCAGACCGTCCGCGAGGAAGTCGAGGGGTTGTCCAACACCGCGATCCGTGACAACTACGAGGTCATTACTCGCGAGATGCCCTACGACGAGGCCAAGGCCATGGGAGCCATCGGCCTGTTCGGCGAAAAGTACGGCGACGTCGTACGCGTCGTCGAAATGAACGGCGACTTCTCCCGCGAACTCTGCGGCGGAACGCACGTGACCAGTTCGTCCGAAATCGGGTCGCTCTCGCTCATCTCCGAACAGTCCGTCGGATCCGGCAACCGCCGCGTCGAGGCACTGGTCGGCCTGGATTCCTTCAACCACCTGGCCGCAGAGCGGACCCTGGTCAGCCAGCTGAGCGACCTGTTGAAGGTCCAGAACTCGGCCGACCTGCCGGACAAGATCAGCTCGACGCTCAACCGGCTCAAGTCGGCGGAGAAGGAACTCGAGAAGCTGCGCAAGGAGAAGCTCCAGGCAGAAGCAGGGCGACTGGTCGAAACCGCCGAACTCATCGGGGGAGTGCGGCTGCTGGCCCACAACGCGGGAGACCTCGCCGCCGACGACGTCCGCAACCTGGCCACCGACCTGCGCCACCGTCTCGGCGAAGAAGCGGCCACGGTCGTCGTCGCCGGGACCAGCAACGGACGGCCCGTGGTCGTCGTGGCCACGAATCAGGCTGCCCGCGATCTCGGCGTCAAGGCCGGTGCCCTGGTCAAGACCGCGGCCGGTGTCCTCGGCGGTGGCGGCGGCGGCAAGGACGACCTCGCCCAAGGCGGCGGACAGGACCCCGCGAAGGTCGACGAGGCCTTCACCCAGGTCAAGAGCCAGGTAGCCCAGGCGGCGGGCAAGTAAAGAGATCGTGTTCGAACGAGGCAAACGCATGGGGGTCGACGTGGGCAATGCCCGCGTCGGCCTGGCCCTGAGCGACCCCGACGGTATCCTGGCGACGCCGCTCCAGACCCTGAAGCGCAACGTCAACACGAATTCGGATCGTCGAGTACTGCGGAAGCTGGTCACGGTCCACGACGTCACGGAAATCTTCGTGGGCCATCCCCGCACCCTGAGCGGCGGTTCGAGCGCCTCCACCCAGATGGCTGAGGAGTACGCCAACGCCCTCGTCGCGGAACTTAGTGACGAAGGCGTGACAGACATTCCCGTGTGGCTCGTGGACGAGAGGCTCTCCACAGTCTCCGCCCACAGGTCCCTCCACGACGCGGGCGTGTCTTCACGAGACTTCAAGTCCGTGGTCGACCAGGTGGCAGCGGCTAATATTCTTCAGCAGGCGCTCGACGCGCTCAAAGCCGATCGGGCGGTGGCCGGTTATTGTATTAACTCGGAACCGCACGCCGCTGACAATGATTCGGTGACCGATGACGTCGAAAAGAATGGAGAACTTCCGTGAGCGAAGATTCATCACGCCAACGCCGTGGGGAGTCTTCGGGCGATGACAACGAGTCCTTTCACGGACTTTTCTCCCCGACTGAAGCCGAACGAAGAGCGGGCGTTCGTGGCCTGCGCATCGAGCAGGAGAACCTGACCCCGGAGCAGGCGCGGCGTCGTTACGCTCGCCGTCGTCAGGTCCTGGTGTCGGCGACCATCATCTTCGTCATTGCTCTTGTGGTGTCCGCCTCGATCCTGGGACCGCGCGTCGGCCTGTTCGAAACCAAGGACTATCACGGGGACGGCAACGGCAAGAACGTCAGCATTACCGTCAGCCAAGGCGATTCGAACGCATCCGTGGGACAACGCCTCGAGGAGAAGGGCGTCATCGCGAATTCCGAGAAATTCGTGGAGGTCATGGATGACAAAGCCTCCAGCAAATTCATTCAGCCGGGAACATTCGAACTCCAGGAACACATGAGTTCCGAATCCGCGATGAATTCCCTCATCGGCTCCGGCAGCGCCAAACACTACGTTGCCATCAGCCAGAACCAGCGCAAGGACGAAGCCTTCGACTCCCTGGCCAAGGGCACGGGCATCAGCGTGGACGAATTCAAGGCCCTGGACAACGACCCCGGACAATTCGGTGTCCCGGACAAATTCACGTCCCTCGAAGGATTCCTGCACCCGGGCGAATACCGTTTTGACGCCGACGCTTCCGCCAAGGACGTCATACAGGAAATGGTCGACAAAACCAAGAAGGACCTGAAGGACGCCGGTGTGAAGGGCGATGACCGTATCTTCCACGTGGTCACGGTCGCCTCGATCCTCGAATTCGAGGGCACACCGAGGGACTACAAGGGCGTTGCTGGTGCCATTGAGAACCGCATCGACAACCCGGACGGAGAGACCCAGGGCTTCCTGCAGTCCGACGCCACGGTCGCTTACGGGCTGGGCGAGAAGACCTACCAGATCAGCGACGAACAGAAGCAGGACGCTTCCAACGGGTACAACACCTTCGCGAACAAGGGCCTGCCCGAGGGCCCCATCGGGTCGCCGGCGTCCAACGCGATCAAGGCCGCCGCACACCCGGACAAGAACGACTACTACTACTGGGTGACGGTGAACCTGGACACGGGTGAAACCAAGTTCGCGAAGACCTACGAGGAACACCAGAAGAACGTGGACGAGTACGACCAGTGGTGCTCCGAACATGAGGGCAAATGCGTCTGACGGAGGGAACGCACGGCCCCTGGGCGGGCGTCCTCGGTCACCCCGTGGAGCACAGCCTGTCACCGGTCATGCACCGCGCCGCCTACCAGGTCCTGGACGCCGGCATCCGGTACGGGTCCGAGGACGTCGAAGCCGCCGCCCTGGCAGACACGGTCCTCCCGGCACGTCGGGACCCCTCATGGAGGGGTTTCTCCGTGACCATGCCGTTGAAATCGGAGGCCTGCCGGTTCGCGGATCGGCTCACGGGTTTCGCACAGAAGGTCGGAGTCATCAACACCCTCGCCCGCGTGGCCGACCCGAAGCCGGACGACCCGGCCGGGGGAGAGGGACGGGTGCTCGGACACAACACGGACGTGGCCGGTATCGTCAACGCATTGTCGTTGACCGGCTTGTCCGCCGGCCCCGAGCCCCGGGCCGCAATCGTGGGTGGTGGGGGCACGGCAACGGCCGCGGCCGCCGCCCTGCACGTCCTGGGCGCCTCCAGGTGCACGGTGTTCGTCCGTGACGAGTCGCGGGCACACCGAGTGGCCGACGTCGCCGGCCGGATCGGGATGGATCTGGACTTCGAACCCCTCGACCGCGCCCCCGAAAGGCTGGAGGACTTCGACCACGTGGTCTCGACCCTCCCGGCCCGGGCCTTCGACGAGTACGCCACGAAAATCACGGGTGATCTCGGTGGAACGGCCGTGCTGGACGTCTCCTATGATCCTTGGCCGTCGGAGCTGTCCAACGCCGTGGAAGCCCACGGGGGCACCGCGGTCTCGGGTCGTGAAATGCTCTTGTACCAGGCCGTGGACCAGATCAAACTATTTGTCGGACAGAGCCTCGTCGAGGACCTGCCGAATCAGCAGGACGTCATCACGGCCATGGCATCTGCTCTCGGCCTCCCGGCGCGCACCTTCGTTCCGCGGACGGTGTGCGATGACGCCTTGCTCCAACCGAGACGATGAAGGACATCATCACGTCGTTGCGCCCGGTACTGCGGGTCCGCGCGCCACACATGATCACCGAAAGATGAGGTAGAACCGTGACATTGCGTTGGCTGACCGCCGGAGAGTCCCATGGAGAGGCCCTGGTCGGAATCATCGAGGGGGTTCCCGCCGGCGTCGAGCTCACCTCGGAACACATCCGCCGCGCACTGGCCCGCCGTCGTCTCGGATACGGTCGCGGTGCCCGGATGAAATTCGAGGAGGACAAGGTCCGGCTCCTCGGCGGAGTCCGTCACGGACGGACGCAGGGCGGGCCCGTCGCGATCGAGATCGCCAATAGTGAATGGCCCAAGTGGACCGACGTGATGTCTTCCGACCCCGTGGACCCGTCACTGATCGAGGGCCGGGCCCGGAACGCTCCGTTGACCCGTCCCCGCCCCGGCCACGCGGACTTCACCGGGATGCAGAAGTACGGGTTCTCCGAGGCCCGGCCCGTCCTGGAACGCGCCAGCGCGAGGGAAACCGCCACCAGGGTGGCCCTCGGGGTGGTCGCATCGCAGATTCTGGCCGAGCTGGGGGTCGGGATGGTCAGCCACACCACGGCCATCGGATCAGTCTCGGCCCCCGAGGACGCCGAACGTCCGTTGCCTCGGGACGTCGAATCTCTCGACGCCGACCCGCTGCGCTGCTTCGACAAGCCGACCTCGGACTCGATGGTCGAGGAAGTCGACGCCGCCCACAAGAACGGCGAGACGCTCGGCGGCGTCGTCGAGGTTCTCGCGTACGGCCTGGTCCCTGGGCTCGGATCCTACGTCCACTGGGACCGCCGCCTGGATTCCAGACTCGCCGGCGCCCTGATGGGCATCCAGGCCATCAAGGGCGTCGAGGTCGGCGACGGATTCCTGACGACCGCACGCCCCGGCACGGAGGCACACGACGAGATCACCCAGGACGAGCAGGGACGAGTCCGCCGCACGACCAACCGCGCGGGCGGTATCGAAGGCGGCATGAGCATCGGTGACGCCCTCCGAGTGCGCGCCGGAATGAAACCGATCGCCACCGTCCCGCGCGCGCTCAAGACCGTGGACACGTCCTCCGGCGAGGCAACCACCGCGCACCACCAACGTTCCGATGTGTGTGCCGTGCCGGCCGCCGGCGTGGTTGCGGAAGCGATGGTCGCCCTTGTTCTTGCGGACGCCTACACCGAGAAATTCGGGGGAGACTCGATCGAGGAAACCCGACGCAATGTCGAGAACTACCTGGACTCGATCCCGGAGGAACTGGATTTCGCGCCGAATACCGAAGGCTGGGACGCATGAGCCAGGCCGGACAGGAGCCACAGAGCTCCGCCGAACCAGTCGGCCCCGTGGTCCTGATCGGTCCCATGGCGGCGGGGAAATCATTCCTGGCCCTGCACCTGTCCAAGTTCCACGGATACGGCTTCGTGGACGCCGACCAGCAGATCGTGGAACGCCACGGGGTGATCGCGGAACTGTTCACCCAGTACGGCGAGAAGTACTTCCGGGACATCGAGGCGGACACGATCGAGGCCATTCTCCGATCGCCGGACAACCAGAACGCCGTGGTCTCCGTCGGGGGCGGCGCTCCGATGACCCCGCGTGTGCAGGAACTGCTCAGGAAGCATACGGTGGTGTACGTCCAGGTGGACGAGGACACGGTCAGGCCCCGGATCGAGGGAAACACCACGCGCCCCATGCTCCAGCCGGACCCCATCGCACGGTGGAACGAGATCTTCCGAGAACGCCGCGAAACCTACGAAGAGCTGGCCACCGTGATTCTCGACGCCCGCGGCGATCGAGAAATCTCCACGATGGCCGAGGAACTGCACGACATCATTCGCACGACACGCACCGTCTGAACGATGCCGGCCGGCGGGAACCCCCACGCGCGGCCCATCGTTCGCCGAGCGTCGTACCAGGAGGAACACATGGCCGACGAGCCAACAGAGGCAACGCGCATCGCCGTGACGGGCAAGCAGCCGTCGGAGAACTACGAGGTCCACGTGGGCCACGACCTGCTCGGCAACCTGCCCGAAATCCTGGGACCCAGAGTCCAACGGGTGCTCGTGATCCACCCGCGCGCCCTGCGTTCCACCGGCGAATTGGTGATGAACGACCTGAAGGCCGCGGGACTCGAGTCCTTCAGCGCCGAAATCCCCGACGCGGAGGAGGGAAAACACGTTCAGGTCGCCGCCTTCTGCTGGCAGGTCCTCGGCCAGAACGACTTCACCCGGTCTGACGCCATCATCTCCGTGGGTGGCGGGGCCGTCACGGACGTCGCCGGCTTCGTCGCCGCGACCTGGCTGCGTGGCGTCCGCGTGGTGCACATCCCGACCACGCTGCTGGGGATGGTCGACGCCGCCGTCGGGGGCAAGACCGGGATCAACACCGCGGAGGGCAAGAACCTGGTCGGGTCCTTCCACCCGCCCGCGGCCGTCCTGTGCGACATCGGGACCCTGCGGACCCTGCCGGTCAACGAACTCGTCACCGGGCTCGCGGAAGTCATCAAGTGCGGATTCATCGCCGACCCCGAGATCCTCGATCTGATCGAGGCCCGACCGGACAAGGTCCAGGATTCCCAATCGGCACTGATCCGGGAACTGATCGAGCGATCGATCAGGGTCAAGGCGGAGGTCGTGTCCGAGGACCTCAAGGAGTCGGGTCGACGCGAGTTCCTCAACTACGGTCACACGTTGGGTCACGCCATCGAGCTGAACGAGCGGTACCAGTGGCGCCACGGCGCTGCGGTCTCCGTGGGTATGATGTTCGCCGCAGAGCTGTCCAGCGCGGCGGGGAACCTTCCCTACGACGTCGTCGACCGCACGCGCTCGATCCTGGAGAAGGTCGGTCTGCCCACGACCTACCGCGGAGACCAGTGGAAGAAACTGTTGGACGGAATGCACCGGGACAAGAAGGCCCGTGGAAACCTCCTGAGGTTCGTGGTGCTGGACCGAATCGGGGCGCCGCGGATCATGGAGGTCCCGGACGAGTCCATCCTCTTCGCGACCTATCAGGAGATTGCTTCCTGAACCGCCTCTCGACAGGGCGTTACAATAATTAGCGATTCATTTTTCAGGGTGCACGCGCGCCGTCGGAAAACATGCCAGAAGGAGTGTTCGTGGCAACGACCAACGACATCAAGAACGGGACCATCCTCAAGCTGGACGGAAACCTCTGGGGCGTCATCGAGTTCCAGCACGTCAAGCCGGGCAAGGGCGGTGCCTTCGTGCGCACCAAGTTGCGCAACGTGAACAGCGGCAAGGTGGTCGACAAGACGTTCAACGCCGGTTCGAAGGTCGATGTCACCACGGTGGACCGTTCCGAGTACCAGTACCTCTACCAGGACGGCGCCGACTACGTCTTCATGGACAACAAGACCTACGACCAGATCACCGTCCCGGGAAGCGTGGTCGGGGATTCGGCGAACTTCATGCTGGAAAACCAGACCGTGACCGTGGCGCTCCACGAGGGCGAGCCCCTGTACATCGAGTTGCCGCCGTCGGTGGTCCTCGAGATCACCTACACCGAGCCGGGCCTCCAGGGCGACCGGTCGACCGGTGGCAGCAAGCCTGCGACCCTGGAAACCGGCGCGACCATCCAGGTTCCCCTGTTCGTGGACCAGGGCACCAAGGTCAAGGTAGACACCCGCTCCGGCGACTACCTGGGGCGCGTCAACGAGTGAACTCGAGAACGAAGGCGCGTGTTCGCGCCCTGGAAGTATTGTTCGAGGCGGAGTCGCGCGGTCAGGACACTCTCGAGGTCCTGCACCGGCGCCGTCTCCATACCTCCGCGCTGATTACCGACTACTCCGAGCGCATCGTTCGGGGCGTCGTCGAGCGCGATGAGGAGATCCGCGAGTACGTGGAAACGTATTCGAAGGGTTGGACGATGGACCGCATGCCGGCCGTCGACCGTGCGATCCTTCGGCTGGGTGCCTGGGAGTTGCTGTACAACGACGACATCCCCGACGCCGTCGCCGTCTCCGAAGCCACGGGGATGGCACGGACCCACTCGACCGACGACTCACCGCGATTCATCAACGGGGTCCTCGGCCGGCTGCAGAAGGTCAAGCCGACCTTGCTGACGGACTGAGTCTTCGGCCCGAACCGATGGGGGTTGTGCCCTCGACGCGGCCTCCGGGCCGGGACACATCAGAGCGTGACGACGCCGCTGGACGACGATCCGGCGGCGTCTTCGTACGCCCGGGCGGTCTTCTCTCCGCCGCAGCGTTCTCTCCGCCGAAGTGGCAATTTTGAGCGGAAAATGGCCCAAAAAGTGCACAAAATCGCCACTTCGCGGGGGAAAATCGCCACTTCGAGGGGGAGGGAGACTGCGCCGTCACGGCCGCTACACAATTCGACCCGAAGCCGAAGGCCGCACCTGCCCTGTGGTAATTTTGGGCGCAGATGAGAACATCTTGCTGACCTTTAAATTCCGTCCCGTGAGGCGGGGAAGGAGGCAAACGCGATGACCGAAATCTCACGCCGTCACGGCAGCCCTCATCACAGGGTTTCCGAGAACGCGCGCGTCATTCTGGATTCTGCGGATGTCAACCGGGTTCTGACCCGTATTGCCCATGAGATCGTCGAAGCCAACAAGGGCACCCAGGACTTGGTCCTGTTGGGCATTCCGCGGAGGGGCTATCCTCTGGCCCAGCGCATTGCCCAGAAGATCGCCTCGACCGAACCGCATTTCGACCCCGAATCGTGTCTCGGGCAGCTCGACATCACCATGTATCGGGACGACCTTCGGCGCAACACGTCCCGCACGCCGCAACCGACGCGAATTCCCGCGGGCGGAATCGACGGGAAGAACGTCGTGCTCGTCGACGACGTCCTCTACTCGGGCCGGACCATTCGGGCCGCCCTCGATGCCCTCGGCGACTTCGGAAGACCCGAGGTGGTCCGTTTGGCCGTCCTGGCCGATCGTGGACACCGCCAGCTTCCGATTCGCGCCGACCACGTCGGAAAGAACCTCCCCACCTCCCAGAACGAATCCGTTCAGGTATTCCTCCGCGAAACCGATGAGCCCGTTGCCCTCGCCGCGGGCGATGCCGACCGCGATCTCGGCGACTGCGTTCTTCTGGTCCCCGCCGCATCGGGGGCAGACGCCGTCGACGTCGGAAAGCAAGAGACCACCGGCAACGACGCCGAAGGGACGGTCGAATCATGAAGCATCTCCTGGACACCAGGGACTTGAGCCTCGAGGAAGCCGTCCAGGTCCTGGACACCGCGGATTCGATGGCCGAGGTCGGAACTCGGGAGGTCAAGAAGCTTCCCGCTCTGCGCGGTCGGACCGTGGTCAATCTGTTCTTCGAGGACTCGACACGGACCCGGATCTCGTTCGAGACCGCCGAGAAGCGGTTGTCCGCCGACGTCATCAACTTCGCCGCGAAGGGCTCCTCGGTATCGAAGGGCGAGTCCCTCAAGGACACCGCGCAGACCCTCGAGGCGATCAACGCCGATGCGATCGTGATCCGGCACCCGGCCTCGGGCGCGCCGGCGCGGCTCGCATCGAGCGGCTGGATCTCGTCCCCGGTCATCAACGCGGGTGACGGCACGCACGCACACCCCACGCAGGCGCTGCTGGACGCGATGACCTTGCGCCAGCACAGGTCCCGCCTCGACGGGCGGCCGACCCAAGGCTCCGATCTTCGGGGCATGCGGGTCGCCCTGGTCGGAGACGTTCTGCATTCCCGGGTGGCCAGGTCCAACGTGTGGTTGCTGTCCCTGCTCGGGGCCCACGTGACCCTCGTGTCGCCCCCGACGCTGCTGCCCGTGGGCATCGAGGACTGGCCCGTGGAGGTCCGATACAGCCTGGACGAGGCCATGGCTCAGGAGCTGGATGCGATCATGATGCTTCGCATCCAGCGGGAGAGGATGCACGCGGCGTTCTTCCCGTCGTCGGAGGAGTACGCGCGGCTCTGGGGCCTGACCCCTGAGCGACTCGCCCTCCTCGATTCACGAGGCGCCGAAACCGCCATCCTGCACCCGGGCCCGATGAACCGTGGGCTCGAGATCAGCTCCGCCGCCGCCGATTCCCCGCGATCCCTGGTTCTGGACCAGGTCACCAACGGGGTCTCGGTCCGCATGTCCGTTCTCTACCACCTGATGACCGGTCCGCAGGAGCAGGACCGGATCCCGGCACTCCAAAGGACATCATGAGCAATCAGAAATATCTCATCCGCGGCGCAAGCCTGCTCGGAGAGGACACCGCAGACATCCTTGTGGCGGACGGAACCATTGCCAGCGTCGGGCAGGGGATCGAGGCGGACGGCGCGGACGTCGTCGAGGCCCAGGGGCTCGTTGCCCTGCCCGGCCTGGTGGACGTCCACACGCATCTGAGGGAACCCGGACGTGAGGACGCCGAGACCGTGGAGACCGGAACCCGCGCGGCTGCTGCCGGCGGGTACACCGCCGTGTGCGCCATGGCCAACTCCAACCCGGTCGCGGACACGGCCGGACTCGTCGAACAGGTCTGGGAGCTCGGACGCCAGGCGGGGTGGGCCGACGTCCACCCGATCGGGGCCGTGACCGTGGGGCTCGAGGGAGAGAGGTTCTCCGAGATCGGGGCCATGGCCGACTCCCGCGCCGCAGTCCGCATGTTCTCCGACGACGGCAAGTGCGTTCACAACGCCGTGCTCATGCGTCGCGCGCTCGAGTACGTCAAGACCTTCGACGGCGTCGTCGCCCAGCACGCCCAGGAACCGCTGCTGACCGACGGCGCCCAGATGAACGAGGGCAGCGTCTCGGCGGATTTGGGACTGGCAGGGTGGCCGGCCGTGGCCGAAGAGGCCATCATCGCCAGGGACGTGCTGCTGGCCCAGCACGTGGGTTCGCGGGTGCACATCTGTCACGTCTCGACCCAGGGCTCCGTGGAGATCATCCGTTGGGCCAAGCAACGAGGCGTGGATGTCACCGCGGAGGTCACGCCCCACCACTTGCTCCTGACCGACGAGTCCGTCCGCAGTTACGACCCCGTCTACAAGGTCAATCCGCCGTTGCGGACCCGGGAGGACGTCGATGCCCTGCGCGACGCCGTGGCCGACGGAACCATCGACGTCGTCGGAACCGACCACGCCCCGCACCCGGTGGAAGCCAAAGAATGCGAGTGGGCGTGCGCCGCGATGGGCATGACCGGCCTGGAGACAGCGCTGTCCATCGTCCAGCAGACCCTCGTCGAGACGGGCCGGATCGGTTGGTGTGACGTCGCCCGCATCATGTCCACGGAACCCGCACGGATCGCGCGCATCGATGACCAGGGCCGACCTCTGGCCGAGGGGGAACCCGCAAACATCGTCCTGGTGGACCCGGCGGCCCATCGCGTGGTCGAACCCGAGAAGCACCAGTCGAAGGGACGCAATTCGCCGTACCGTTCGCTGGAGATCCCGGGCGCGGTCCAGGCCACGTTCTTCAAGGGCCATCCGACCGTGCTCGACGGTCACATCAACACGCCCCGGGCGCTCGAAGCCCAGGCAGACTAGGAACTCATGTCCACCAATCATCTGCTGACCCTCATCTCGTCGCTGGTCCTCGCGGGTCTCGTTCTCGTGCTGATCGTCGTGGGGTGGAGGTCACGCGCCCGACGCCAATCGGACATACCGGACATCCCCGAGGTTCCGCGCGAGCTGGACGGAGAGACTGCCGATTTCGCGTGCGACGTCCAGTACGTGTGCACCACCACGGCGGGGGACTGGCTCGACCGGATCGCGGTCCATGGCCTGGGCATGAAGGCCAACGGACAGGCCATGATTTATCCGACCGGCTTGATCGTGACCAGGGACGGAGCTCAGGACCTCTGGATTCCCGGCGAAGGCATCGAGGTGATCCGACGCGAATCCGGGATGGCCGGGAAGTTCGTGGAGAAGGGCGGACTTGCGGTCGTCTCCTGGCGACTGGGCGGTCGACTGGTCGACACCGGGCTCCGAACGCGAACCGGTTCGGACACCCCCGCCCTGATCGAGAAGCTGCGCGAGATCGCGCCTCAGGCCGGAGACGAGCTCCCCGCCGCCACAGACACTCAGGCCCCAGCGGGCCAGCACGATTCGTCGGACGCGTCCGCCGAAGAACAGAGGAAGTGAATTCATGACCAACGCATACAGAACATCCGAACGGGCGCTGCTGGTCCTCGAGGACGGCACGGTGTTCCGCGGCCGGTCCTACGGGGCCGTCGGCGAATCGCTGGGTGAGGCCGTTTTCTCGACCGGCATGACCGGATACCAGGAAACCCTCACGGACCCCTCCTACGCGGGCCAGATCGTCGTCCAGACCGCGCCGCACATCGGCAATACGGGCGTCAACGCCGACGACGCCGAGTCGCGCCGCATCTGGGTCAGCGGTTACGTGGTGCGCGATGCCGCCCGCCTGCCCTCGAACTGGCGTTCCGAGAAGTCCTTGGACGAAGAACTTGCCGAGCAGAACATTGTCGGGATCCAGGGCATAGACACCCGGGCGCTGACTCGTCACCTGCGCAGCGCCGGAGCGATGCGGTCGGGCATCTTCACGGGTGAGGCGGCCGAGGCCCCGGAGTCCGACCTGCTGGAACGGGTCCGTCAGTCCTCCCCGATGCAGGGACAGCGCCTGGCGGACCAGGTCACGGCGGAGAACACCCTGACCATTGAGCCGGCGGACCACGGGTGGGACGGCGAGGTCCTCGGGACGTTGGTCGCCGTCGACCTCGGCATCAAGTCGATGACGCCCCGACGTTTCGCGGAGCGAGGCATCCGCGTGCACGTGGTCCCCGCGAACACCACGCTCGAGCAGATCAAGCAGCTCGGTCCGGACGGGGCGTTCTTCTCGAACGGGCCGGGGGACCCGGAGACGGCCACGGATCAGGTCGAGGTTCTGCGCGGCATACTGCGCGCGGGAATCCCGTTCTTCGGGATCTGCTTCGGCAACCAGCTGCTGGGCCGGGCCCTGGGCTTCGGCACCTACAAACTGCCCTTCGGGCACCGGGGTATCAATCAGCCGGTGCTCGACCGGTCGACGGGGCGGGTCGAGATCACCGCGCAGAATCACGGATTCGCGGTGGACGCGCCGTTGGACGGACCGGTGACCGCTCCCGAGTCGGAATTCGGCCGGGTCGAGGTTTCGCACGTCGGGTTGAACGACGACGTCGTCGAAGGCCTTCGCTGCCTCGACATCCCCGCGTTCTCCGTCCAGTACCACCCGGAGGCCGCGGCCGGACCGCACGACGCCGCCTACCTGTTCGACCGTTTCATCGAACTCATGACCTCAACCGATTCGGCCGCACGCCAGAAAGCAGGAAAGTAACTCTATGCCTCGTCGTCAAGATCTCAAGAGCGTCCTGGTCATCGGTTCGGGCCCGATCGTCATCGGCCAGGCCGCGGAATTCGACTACTCCGGGACGCAGGCGCTGCGGGTGCTCAAGGAAGAGGGCATCCGGGTCATTCTGGTGAACTCGAATCCGGCAACCATCATGACCGACCCCGAGTTCGCGGATGCGACCTACATCGAGCCGATCACGCCGGACACCATCGAACGCATCATCGATCGTGAGCGGCCCGACGCCGTCCTGCCGACCCTGGGCGGTCAGACGGCGCTGAACGCCGCGATCGCCCTGGACGACCGCGGAACCCTCGCCAAGTACAACGTCGAGCTCATCGGTGCCAACATCGCGGCCATCAATCTCGGTGAGGACCGCGAGGCGTTCAAGGGCGTCGTCGAACGCTGTGGTGCCGAATCGGCACGGTCGGAAATCGTCCACTCGATGGACGAGGCCCTGGCCGCCGCGGAGAAGCTGGGCTACCCCATGGTCGTCCGGCCCTCGTTCACGATGGGTGGCCTGGGCTCCGGAATGGCCTACAACGAGGAAGACCTGCACCGCATCGCCGGCGCCGGCATCCAGTACAGCCCGACCTCCGAGGTCCTGCTCGAGGAGTCGATCCTCGGGTGGAAGGAATACGAGCTCGAGATGATGCGGGACAAGAACGACAACGTGGTGGTCGTCTGCTCGATCGAGAACTTCGACCCGGTGGGCGTCCACACGGGCGATTCGATCACGGTTGCGCCCGCGCTCACGCTGACGGATCGCGAGTACCAGAAGATGCGCGACGTCGCGATCGCCGTGATCCGCGAGGTCGGCGTGGACACGGGCGGCTGCAACATCCAGTTCGCCGTGGACCCGAAGACCGGACGCGTGGTCGTGATCGAGATGAATCCTCGCGTGTCCCGGTCCTCGGCGCTGGCCTCCAAGGCGACGGGCTTCCCGATCGCCAAGATCGCCACCAAACTCTCGCTCGGCTACACCCTGGACGAGATCCCGAACGACATCACGCGGAAGACCCCGGCGTCCTTCGAGCCGACGCTCGACTACGTGGTCGTCAAGGTTCCGCGGTTCGCGTTCGAGAAGTTCCCGGCGGCCGACCCGACGCTGACCACCACCATGAAATCGGTGGGCGAAGCCATGGCGCTCGGCAGGAACTTCACCGAAGCGCTCCAGAAGGCCTTGCGGTCCCTGGAACAGAAGAACAGCACGTTCTCCTTCGCGCACGACCGCCTCGAGCCTTCGGCCCTGCGGGAGCTGGTCGAGGCGACCAAGACGCCGACCACGGAGCGCCTGCACCAGGTGCGCCGCGCGCTGGCCGCCGGCGCCACGATCGACGAGATGTACGATGCCACCGGTATCGACCCGTGGTTCCTGGATCAGCTCCAGTTGATCAACGAGGTCGCGGACGAGGTCCGCAATGACACGAACCTGACCAAGGAGACCCTGGAGCTCGCGAAGCGCCACGGTTTCTCGGATGAGCAGATCGCCGAGCTGACCCACAGTCGCGAAGACGTGGTCCGCGGCGTCCGCCACGCCCTCGGGGTCCGTCCCGTGTTCAAGACGGTGGACACCTGCGCCGCGGAGTTCGAGGCCTTCACCCCGTACCATTACTCCTCCTACGACCAGGAGGACGAGGTGGCCCCGCACGAGGGCAAGTCGATCATGATTCTCGGGTCCGGCCCGAACAGGATCGGCCAGGGCATCGAGTTCGACTACTCGTGCGTGCACGCCTCGATGGTTCTGCGCGACGCCGGCTACGAGACGGTCATGGTCAACTGCAACCCCGAGACCGTCTCGACCGACTACGACGTCTCGACCCGCCTGTACTTCGAGCCCCTGACCCTGGAGGACGTCCTCGAGGTCATCGACTCGGAGCGCCGCACCGGCGGATTGCTGGGCGTTTTTGTGCAACTGGGCGGGCAGACGCCGCTCAAACTTGCGCGCGAGCTCAAGGAGGCCGGCGTCCCGATTCTGGGTACTTCGCCGGAGGCCATCGACCTGGCGGAGGACCGCGGCGAGTTCTCCCAGGTCCTCGGGGACGCCGGACTCATGACCCCGAAGAACGGAACGGCCTCGACCTTCACCGACGCCAAGGTGATCGCGGACGAGATCGGTTACCCGGTTCTGGTCCGGCCGTCGTACGTCCTCGGCGGTCGGGGCATGGAAATCGTCTACGACGAAGAGAACCTGGCCCGTTATCTGTCCAACGCCACCGAGGTGTCGCCCTCTCAGCCCGCGCTGATCGACAAGTTCCTCGAGGACGCCATCGAGATCGACGTCGACGCCCTGTTCGACGGGAACGAGCTGTACATGGGCGGCATCATGGAGCACATCGAGGAGGCCGGCATCCACTCCGGCGACTCGGCCTGCACCTTGCCGCCCGTGACGCTCAGTCCCTCCGTGCTGGAACGTGTCCGTGAAGCGACCCTGGGCATCGCGCAGGGCGTCGGGGTGCGGGGGCTCATCAATATCCAGTTCGCGGTCGCCTCGAACGTTCTGTACGTGATTGAAGCGAACCCTCGTGCCTCCCGGACGGTCCCGTTCGTCTCCAAGGCGACCGGCGTCCAGCTGGCCAAGGCGGCAGCTCTGATCGGTACGGGGGAAACCATCGAGTCCCTCAAGGCCTCCGGCCACCTGCCGACTCACATGGACGGCGCGAGGCTGCCCGAGGAGACCGCGATCGCGGTCAAGGAAGCCGTTCTGCCCTTCAACCGATTCCGGACCCATTCGGGGGCGGCCGTGGACTCGCTCCTGGGCCCGGAGATGCGGTCGACCGGCGAGGTCATGGGCCTGCACGCGTTCTTCGACACCGCCTTCGCGAAGGCACAGGCATCGGTCGGCAACGTGCTCCCCACGGAAGGTCGCGTGTTCGTGACCGTCGCGGACAGGGACAAGCGCGCGGCCATCGTGTACGTCAAGATGCTTCAGGAGCTCGGCTTCGAAATCATCACGACCGGCGGAACCGCGCAGGTCATGAGGCGGAACGGCATCCAGTGCACCGTGGTCCCCAAACTTCGTGACGCGAAGGAGGGCGAGCGGAGCATCGTCGACATGATCACCGACGGTGAGATCGCGCTGATCTTCAACACCCCGTCCGGCGCCGGCGAGGCACGCGGAGACGGGTACGAGATCCGCGCGGCCGCGACCAGCATCGGGTGCCCGCTCATGACCACGATCTCCGAGTTCGGCGCCACGATCCAGTCCATCGATGCACAGCGCCGTCACTCCTGGGACGTGATGAGCCTGCAGGATCACGAGGCGACGTTGTCCGCGGCTGCCGCGGCCGAACGTGAGGCCCAGCAGTGATGGGCACGGCATCTCCTGCCGGAGACCGCCTGTACCTGGCCATGCGGGAGAAGGGTCCCCTGTGCGTCGGGATCGATCCGCACCCGGGGCTCCTGGACGCCTGGGGGCTGGCGGACGACGTCGGAGGGCTCGAAACCTTCGCCCTGACGGTCATGGACGCGATCGGGGGAGAGGTCGCATCGGTCAAACCTCAGGTCGCCTTGTTCGAACGGCACGGCGCCGCTGGACTCGGTGTCCTGGAGCAAGTGATTGCCCGGGGCAAGGACTCGGGGACACAGGTCGTGTGCGACGCCAAGCGTGGGGACATCGGGTCGACGATGGCCGCATACGCTGACGCCTGGTTGTCCGAGCGATCCGGCCTGGCGGGGGACGCGGTCACCCTGAGCCCGTATCTCGGGTTCGGTTCATTGTCGCCCGCGCTGGACGCCGCCGCGGAGCACGGTCGGGGGACCTTCGTCCTCGCGCTGACTTCCAATCCGGAAGGTGCCGGCGTGCAGCACCGGGGCGAACAGGACTCCGTGGCGAAGTCGGTCGTCGACCAGGCAGCCGCGGAGAACGGGCGACATGAGTGGACCCATGCGGGCCCCTGCGGCCTGGTCGTCGGTGCAACCGTCGGGCCGGCCCTGGATGCCCTGGGAATTTCCCTCGCGAACTTCAACGGCCTGATCCTGGCTCCCGGGTACGGAGCACAGGGGGCCACGGCCGACGACCTCGCACGGGTATTCAACGGTGCGGGCGACAGGGTCGTGGTCGCGAATTCACGTGGCGTACTGCGCCACGGACCGGATCCGGACGCTTTGTCTTCCGCCGCCCGACGGTGCAACGAAGAGCTGATCCAGGCCCTGGGCCAGGAAGCCGGAAGTTCGAGCTGAGAATCACCGATTACCGGTCGGTACAAGACCCCGGGAACTTATCAATACACATTGATGTGTTCCCGGGGTCTGCCAAATCTTTTGCAGAAATGATCGCCTTTGGTCGCCGTGCAACCGGGAGCAGGCCCGTCACGCACGAAGGCCCAACGGCGCCTCGGACTATCTCCCACAATGTGACGTCCGGAATTCTGGAACATTCTGTCCTCGACCATGGATTGACTGGTCTCGAAGGCTACTCTGAGGTAATTTAAGGGCTGTATCCACGAGGATTGAGTGAGGGACCTCGATTATTGCCTCGTAGAACTAGGAGCGGAAGTAACTATGGCTCTGCGCCCTCTGACCGACGAAGAACGCGCCGCGGCCCGCGAAAAGGCCAAGCAGTCTCGCCAGGCACGTGCCGATGCCAAATTGGCCCTTAAAAATCGAAAGATCACCGTGAGCGAGTTTCTCGATCGAGCGGATGCGGACGAGGCTTTGCAACGCATCCGTGTCGAGGATATGTTGAAGTCCATCCCGAGCATCGGGGAGATCCGGGCAGCGGCGATCATGAGGGAACTCAGGATCGCTCCCAGCAGGCGTCTTCGTGGCTTGGGAGCCCACCAACGCAGAAATCTCATCGAACATCTCGAAGGGTAATCCAGTGACAGAGACCCAGTCCCCGCATTTGACCGTACTCGCCGGGCCGACGGCCGTGGGGAAGGGGACGGTCTCTGCATACATCCGGGATCACTACCCCGAGGTGTGGCTCTCAGTATCCGCAACAACCAGGGATCCTCGACCGGGTGAACAGGACGGCGTCCACTACTACTTCGTCTCGGACGAAGAGTTCGACTCCATGGTGGAAAACCGCCAGATGCTCGAGTGGGCCAAGGTTCACAACAATCACCGGTACGGGACCATGAAGACGATGGTCGAGGATGCCCTGGCTGCCGGCCGGCACGTCCTGTTGGAGATCGACATCCAGGGGGCGCGTCAGGTTCGGAACGCCATGCCGGAGGCCCAGATGGTTTTCCTGGCACCGCCGAGCTGGGAAGAACTGGTGCGCCGTCTGCAGACTCGCGGCACCGAAACCGACACCGAGCAACGTGTTCGCCTGGACACTGCGAAGGAAGAGCTGGGGGCAGAACCGGAATTCGATCAGACGGTCATCAACGAAACCGTCGAACAGGCCGCAAGCGAACTCGTGGACATCATGGGGATTGTCCAGCAACCCACCGAGGTGTGAGGTGGGCGTCGGGGCGGCGTCGCAGGCATCGGGCGGCCCTCGAGGAACGGTGAGATGTCGGACAAAAGGCGATTGACCTCCTCGGGAGCGTGCTTTCGCCCGTCCTCGGCTGTACCATGGTGTATTAGTTTTGCCCGGTGGCTCCATTGAGCGTGAGCACCGGAAGAACGCCTGGCTTGCAGAGCCGGCGGTATTCAATCAACGTCACGGGAGAATTTCTTGGCACTTTCCGAACACGAAGGCATCATCGATCCCTCGGTGGATTCGCTCCTCGAGAAGACCGATTCCAAGTACGGCCTGGTCATCTTCGGCGCCCGCCGGGCCCGTCAGATCAATGCGTACTATGCCCAGCTCCAGGAAGGGCTCTTTGAGCACGTCGGGCCGCTCGTGGACACCGCGGTGAACGAGAAGTCCCTGTCGATCGCCATGCGTGAGATCGAAGAGGATGTCCTCGAGGCCCACCAGGTCGAAGGCGGCCGGTACAACGAGAACGGCCAGTTGATCCACGACGACGAGCCCGTCGCCGATTTCTTCGGCTCGGACATTTTCGCGACCGAGGGCGAGGCCTCGGACTCGTTCGTCGAGTTCAGCTCGAACGCATCGGAGGAGTCCGCCACGCCGGAGGGCGACGCCGAGTAATCCACAGCGTCACCCGTGGTGACCGCGTGGTTCCCGTCTGACCGTTAGACTGGGGCCGTGCGAGTAATTTTGGGAATTGGTGGAGGCATCGCGGCCTACAAGGCCGCGATGCTTCTGCGTTTGTTCAGCGAGGACGGTCACGACGTCGTGGCCATGCCCACACGGTCCGCCCTCGAGTTCGTGGGCGCCCCCACGTGGGAGGCCCTGTCCGGATCGCCCGTGCGGACCACCGTGTTCGAGGACGTCGAGTCGGTCAATCACGTGCGCCAGGGCGAAGAGGCTGACATGATCGTCGTCGCCCCAGCGACCGCCGACCTCATGGCCAGGGTCGCCTCCGGCCGGGCGGATGATTTGCTGACCGCGACCATCCTGACCGCGCGCTGTCCCGTGGTCTTCGCTCCTGCGATGCATACCCAGATGTGGGAGAACCCGGCGACCGTCAGGAATGTCGGCCTGCTGCGCGACTACGGGTACACCGTGATCGAACCAGCCGTCGGCCGGCTCACGGGCCGAGACAGCGGGGCGGGGCGTCTGCCCGAGCCCGCCGAAATCCATCGTCGAGCCATGGCGGCCCACGCGGACCACCGTGAGAACGAGACGGAATCGGCGGACCTTACGGGCAAGAAAATTGTGGTCACGGCCGGTGGAACGCGCGAAGCCCTGGACCCGGTGCGCTACCTGGGAAACCGTTCCTCGGGGAAACAGGGCCTCGCCATCGCACTGGCCGCGGCGGACCGCGGAGCGGACGTCCACCTGATTCTCGCCCACACGGAGGTTCCGGACCCGGACGAGACGGAGAAGCTTCGGATTTCTCGTGTGTCGTCGGCCTTGGAGCTCCTTGAGGCCACGGAAAGGGCCGCGATCCAGGAGCGTGCTGATGTCGTGGTCATGACGGCCGCCGTCGCAGACTTCCGCCCCCGTGATCTGTCGGAAACCAAGATCAAGAAGGATCCCGAGGCCCAGGACGCACCCACGATCGATTTGGTGCGCAACCCGGACATTCTCAAGACCTTGGTCAGGAAGAAATCCGAGGGGAAGCACCAGGCGTTCCTGGTCGGGTTCGCCGCCGAGACCGGGTCGCCGGAGCAGTCCGTGGCCGAACTCGGGCGGCTGAAACTCGAGTCCAAGGGTTGCGATGTATTGGTCGTCAACGAGGTCGGTACGGACCTCGTGTTCGGGAAGGACCGGACCGCGGCCACACTGCTGACCCGTGGTGCCGAACCCGGTGAGGAATCCGAAGTCAGAGGCACCAAAGCGGACCTCGCGCGTCGCCTGATGACACGTATCGCGTCACACTTCAACATTCCGCCGCAGTCGTCCAACGAGAGTATCGAACGAGTAGAGTAGCCGAGTGACTTCCAACGACCATCAGCATCTTCGCCTGTTCACTTCAGAATCTGTGACCGAGGGCCATCCGGACAAGATCTGCGACCAGATTTCCGACTCGATCCTGGACGCATTGCTGGCCAGTGACCCGTTGGCGAACGTCGCCGTCGAAACCATGGTGACCACCGGTCAGGTCATGGTCGCGGGCGAGGTCACCACCACGGCGTACGTCGAAATCCCGAAGATCGTGCGTGACACCATCCTGGACATCGGTTACGACAACTCGACGCGAGGATTCGACGGCGATTTCTGCGGAGTGTCTGTATCGATCGGGGAGCAGTCGCCCGACATCAACTCCGGCGTGTACACGTCCCTGGAACAACGGACCGGCGTCGCCGAAGACGAACTGGACCGCCAGGGCGCGGGAGACCAGGGCATCATGTTCGGCTACGCGACGAATGAGACCGAAGCCCTGATGCCGGCACCCATCTGGATCGCGCATCGCCTGTCGGAACGACTCACCAAAATCCGCAAGGACGGTGTCCTGCCGGGTCTGCGACCCGATGGCAAGACCCAGGTGACACTCGGATACGACGGCCACACCCCGGTCTCGGTGGACACCGTGGTTCTCTCGACGCAGCACGACGAAAAATACGCGCTCAAGGACCTCCAGCAGGAGGTCCAGCGGTTCGTGATCGACCCGGTGCTCGAGGATCTCGACCTGGACACGCGGTCCGCCGACTTCATCGTGAATCCCGCGGGCCAGTTCGTCCAGGGCGGACCGGTGGGTGACGCTGGATTGACCGGACGCAAGATCATCGTGGACACCTACGGCGGCATGTCGCGACACGGTGGTGGGGCGTTCTCCGGCAAGGACCCGTCCAAGGTCGACCGTTCGGCCGCCTACGCGATGCGCTGGATCGCCAAGAACGTGGTCGCCGCCGGTCTCGCGGACCGCGCGGAAGTCCAGGTCGCCTACGCGATCGGGCGCGCACGTCCCGTCGGCCTCTACGTGGAAACCTTCGGTACCCAACACGAGGACCCGGTACGCATCGAGAAGGCCATCAACGAGGTCTTCGACCTCCGGCCACTGGCCATCATCAACGACCTGGATTTGCGTCGTCCGATCTACGCCAAGACCGCGGCCCACGGCCACTTCGGTCGTGACGAGCCCGAATTCACGTGGGAGCGGACCGACCGGGCCGAGGCCCTGCGGGCCGCCTTGTAATCATGACCGACCATCCCGACGGCGTCCTTCCGGGGCTGGAAGGATGGGAACCGCGTGAGAAGGACGCCGACCAGCTCGGTGCGGTGCCCGTCGCGGAGGACAAGCCCGTGGCCCGGGTCGCGATCGATACCCGGGTTCCTCACCTGGATCGTCTCTTCGACTACTCCGTTCCCGCGCATCTGGGAGAATCCGCACACCCAGGGGTGCGGGTGCGCGTTGCCTTTCACGGTCGAGAGACCGTTGCCTGGCTCGTCGAACGGGTGGACCGCACCGAATCTCCCGTCCAATTGCAGCCTCTTCGCGGGGTCGTCTCACCCGTGCGCGCTCTGGCACCGGAAATCTGGTCCCTGACCCAGGCGGTCGCCGCGCGGTACGCCGGGCTCAATTCCGACGTTCTGAGGTTGGCGGTGCCGCCGCGCGCCGCACGCGCCGAGAAACAGTACGAGCGCGACGTCCTGGGCCTGGGCCGGGCCGCAGAGGCTCCGAAGGAGGACGGGGCACCGGCGCAGGAGCAATCCGTCCCCGAGCCGACCCCCATCCCGGATCCCTCCTGGTCGCCCGAGGGCGAAGAACAGTCGGACGGTTGGGAACTCTACGAGGGAGGGCCCGAGACACTCCGACTCCAGAGCGACCCCGCGGGGCCGATCGTAAGACGCGTCGTCTCCGTCGCGCCGTCGGCGGAGCAGGATTGGGCCACCCTGATGGCCCGCGTGTGTGCCGCAACGGTTTCCGGCGGGAAGCGGGCGGTCGTCGTCGTCCCCGACAATCCGGCCCTGGACCGGCTCGAAACGGCGATGAACCGGTATCTTGACGCGGACCGGATCGCGCGGCTGAGCAACAGCGCCGGACTCGCCGCCCGTTACGGATCGTTCTTGAGGGGACTGTCCGGGCAGGCCTGGGTGGTCATCGGAACCCGCTCGGCGGCCTTCGCACCGGTCCCAAATCTTGGGCTCGTCGCCTGCTTCGACGACGGCGACGAGAACCTCATCGAGCGGCAGGCACCGTACTGCCACGCGCGCGACGTCCTGCTGCTCAGGTCGCAGCTCCAGGAATGCTCCGCGATATTCATGGGTCACGCCGTGACCCCGGAGGCGCAGCGGCTCGTCCACACCCGGTGGGCCCGAGCCGTGGCCCCCAGCCGCGAGGCGCTCCGCAAGAATTCCCCGCTGATCCGTGCCACGTCGGACAGCTTCACCCGTGAACGGGACCCGCTGGCCGCCATCGCCAGGATTCCGCATCTCGCGTATCAGGTGGCTCGGGAAGCGCTGCAATCGGGCCCGGTACTGGTCCAAGTCGCGCGCACTGGATACGCCCCGACTCTCGCGTGCCAGAGATGCCGCGCCTCGGCCCGCTGCCCCCACTGCATGGGCCCCCTCAGTCTTCACAAGGATTCGCGGTCCCAGGCGGTGTGCCGCTGGTGCCATCGGGGGGTTTCGCAATGGGCCTGTTCGGAATGCGGCAACGATTCCTGGCGGCTCACCACGGTGGGGGCGTTGCGCACCGCCGAAGAACTGGGACGCGCTTTCCCCCAGGTTCCGGTGGTCAATTCGAGCGGCGAGAACATCAAGGCCTCGGTCAGTGATCGTCCCGCCCTGGTCGTGGCCACGTCCGGTGCGGAACCGCGTGCCCAGGGCGGCTATCGGGCGGCGCTCTTGCTGGACGGGGACCGGATGCTCGCGCGCGATTCCCTGCGGGTTTCCGAGCAGGTTCTGCGGCGGTGGATGAACGCGAGCGCGCTCGTGGCCGACCGGGATTCGGGCGGTCAGGTGATCTGCACGGCCGAGGACTCGGCTGCACTCGGGGCTCTCGTCCGGTGGGATCCCGCGGGTTTTGCCGCCCGGGAAATGGCGGAGAGGCAGGAGTTGGGTCTTCCGCCCGCGGTGAGGACGGCGGCGATCACGGGGCCGAGGTTCGCCGTCGAAGAATTCGTCCGTTCCCTGAACCTGTCGGATGTGGGCGAGGCTCCCGCACTGCGCCTGATCGATCCCGTTCCGACGAGCGGCGACGACGAGGACGACGAATACCGCGCGATCATCTTCATGTCCTACGGACTGGCCCCACGGATCACGGAGCTCCTTCGTGGAACCCGGGCGGCATTTTCCGCGTCCAGAAAATACGAACCCGTCCAGATCCGATGCGATGCATTGGATGTGCTCTGACGCCGTTCAGAGCGACTGGGCGAGTCCGATGAGCTCCCGTGCCGAGTCGTCCCAGCTGTATCGTGCGGCGTCGTCGAGCGCGCCGAGAGCCGCCGCTCGGTAGGTGTCCGGGTCTTCGAGGTTCCGAACGGCCTCCGCGAATTCTCCGGGTTGCGAGAAATCGATGTGAGCCGCGTTCGGGGCTATTTCGCGGAAAATCGGGATGTCGGAGACGATGCGGGCGGTTCCTTCCGCCGCGGCCTCCGCGAGAGGCAGCCCGTAGCCTTCCGCCGAACTGGCCGTCACCAGGGCGGTGCAGGTCCCGAGGAGACGCCGGTAGTCTTCGTCCGTGACGCCGTCGTGGAAGATCACCGAGGCCCCCTGGGGCACGATCGCCCGGAGCTCTTCCTTCCGGCGCGGGTCGTACCTCGAGAGCAGATGGAGCTCATAGTCGGGAAGGTGCTCCATGCCGCGGATCAGCAGGTCGACTCCCTTGTACGGCATCGCGGAACCCATGTAGACGAGGCTCTTGCGTCGGTGTGCCGCTCGGTCGAGGGCCTGCTCCCGGGTGACGCCGATCCCTCTCGGCGGAGCGTTGGGGATCACTGTGACCGGGCGGGTCGTCAGGTCGTGCTCCCGGATGAGTGATGCCGTCGTCCTGCTCACGGTCGCCACGGCGTCGGCCCGGTTGAGGAGCAGCCGCTGGGGCAGGTAGGACCGGTGGAACAAGCGCCAGCCGATACGCACGGGCGCCGGAAGGAAACCGGGTGGTTCCGGGTGGTCGTAGTAGATGAGGTCGTGCAGGGTCAGGATCAGCTTGTACTTTCGGCCCCACGACCCGATCGTCTGCATCGGAGAGAAGACGACGTCGGGCCGGAACCGGTTGACGGCGAGCGCGCTGAGCGGTTCCAGGGGGCCGGTGGGCGAATATCCGCGCACGCTCGGAAGGGGCGGCAACTGGTCGAGTTGGGCGTCGTCACTCACGAGCATCGCGACCGCGAGGCCCGGATACTCGCCCGACTCGATGCAGCGAGCGAGGCTGTGCAGAAGGCTCGCCGTGTACCTGCTGATCCCGTCGTGGACGGGGCGAACGTAGCGGGCGTCCACGAGCAGGCGCAAACCTGCGCGGCCGGGATTCTGGTGCGTCATCGTGCGGCCTCCGTTCTCCGCGTGGTCGGGGACGAGCCGTTCTGGGCGAGTTCCAGCTCGTCGGCGAATCCGTCGATCATCGCCGCCGCCCTGCGCGGCGTCTCATAGTGAATGAGATGGCCGACGTCAGGGATCACCTCAAGCCGGGCGTTCGGAAACGTTTGGGCGAGACTTTCCTGACCGGGAACGGACCCGAGATCGTCGTTTTCGGCAGCCACCAGGAGGGTCGGCACGGCGACTCGCGGGGCGGAGTCCCGAACGGTGTCCCGGATCGATGCCCTGTAGGCCTCGAGCACCACGGTGCGGGATGCGAAGCTGCCGAAATAGGCATCGTGCTGGCCGTTGATGAAGCGCCGCAACTCCGGGTCCTTGGTCTTCATCATGAGCAGCGAGGAAATCCGGGTCACGACGGACGATCTGACGAGCGCGTTGCCCCACCGGCCGGGGAGGGCAGCGCACACGCGGTAGAACGCGGCCGCGGCCAGGGAAGGGATCCGTGCGGAGGAATCCAGCGCGGGCTCGCAGATCGGATTGATCAGGGCCAGACCCGCCACGGGGGCTGGGCGTTGGGCGGCGACGGCGGCGGCAACCACGGACCCGAAGGAATGTCCGACCAGCACGACCGGGCGACTGCCGATCAGCTGCACAAGGTCGGAGACGACGTCGGCGTAGGCCGCGACATCGTGTTCACGTGTCGTGAGGGGCTCGGATTTTCCGAACCCGGGAAGGTCCGGGACCACGACGTCCCACCGCGAGGCCAGAGCCTCGGCGATCAGGGCGAGGCCGTGGTGGTCTCCGCGGAATCCGTGGACCATCAACATCACGGCGTCCTCGTCCCGGGAATCACGCCCCTTGTAGGTCCAGTAGCGCACGCGGGCGCCGTTGCTCGCGAATTCCGCCTCGTGGGGAAAAAGCCCGCCGACGGGTGTCTTCTCGAAGACTGTCGTGGGACGCGAGGGCGCCGGGGTCTGAGGAATTCTCCGGGAACGTGGCACGCTGGGGCTCCTGGGGTAGGGAAACGGTGCCCGCCGTAGGCACGGGCAACCGGTCATCACCTTACAAGCGAATCGGGCGGGGACGCGCCGACACGTTAGACTGTGAGCAACCCTGATGAGATGTCCAGGCGGGAGCGTGCCCGGACCACGGACTTTCACCACAGACAAGCGCAAAGGAAACACTGTGCCGCAGACGGTTGGAGAGAATCCCTCACGAGACGCCGAGGAGAAGTCCTACGATTTCGCCTCGATGGAAGCCACGTGGGCGGACTATTGGGAGCGCGAGAACGTCTTCGCCCCGCTCGACGACGGTTCCAAGGAACGCCGATACGTCCTGGACATGTTCCCGTACCCTTCGGGAGATCTTCACATGGGGCACGCGGAGGCCTTCGCGATGGGTGACGTGGTCAGCCGCTTCTGGATGCAGAAGGGTTACGACGTCCTGCACCCGATCGGATGGGATTCCTTCGGCCTCCCCGCGGAGAACGCGGCCATCAAGAACAACACTCACCCGGCGGAGTGGACCTACAAGAACATCGAGACGCAGGCGGCGTCGTTCAAGCGGTACGGGATCGCGGTGGATTGGTCCCGACGGCTGCACACCTCGGACCCCGAGTACTACCGGTGGACCCAATGGTTGTTTCAGCAGTTCTACTCCAAGGGCTTGGCCTACCGGAAGGATTCGCCGGTCAATTGGTGCCCCAAGGACCAGACGGTGCTCGCCAACGAGCAGGTGGTCAACGGGGCCTGCGAGCGTTGCGGGACGCAGGTGACGAAGAAGTCCCTGAACCAGTGGTACTTCAGGATCACCGAGTACGCCGACCAGCTCCTGGACGACATGGAACAGCTCGAGGGCCACTGGCCGGATCGGGTGCTGGCCATGCAGCGCAACTGGATCGGCCGCTCCGAGGGCGCCCAGGTTCGCTTCACGATCAACGCGGGTGGCGGTAAGCCCGCCGACGAACTCTCGGTCTTCACGACCCGTCCCGACACCCTGTACGGCAATACGTTCTTCGTGGTGGCCGCGGATTCCGAGCTCGCTCTGGACTTGGTCGCGGAGGAGCAGGCCGAGGCTCTGGATGCGTACAGGGAAGAGGTCAAGGCCTTCTCCGACATCGAGCGTCAGTCGAGCGATCGCCCCAAGACCGGGGTCTTCCTCGGCCGCACCGCGGTGAACCCGCTGACCGGCGAGGAACTGCCGATCTGGGCCGCCGACTACGTGCTCGCCGACTACGGTACGGGCGCCATCATGGCGGTACCCGCCCACGATCAGCGCGACCTGGACTTCGCCCGAGCCTTCGACCTGCCCGTGCGGGTCGTGGTGGACACAGGGGAAGACGACCCGGCGGACACGGGAGAGGCCACGACCGGCGCCGGGACGCTGGTCAACTCGGGGCCCCTGAACGGATTGGGCAAGGAAGAAGCCATATCCCGGGCCATCGCTCTGCTCGAGGAGAAGGGACACGGCGAGGGCCAGACCATCTTCCGGCTCCGCGACTGGTTGCTCTCTCGCCAGCGATTCTGGGGCGCGCCCATCCCGATCATCCATTGCGCCCAGTGCGGTGAGGTCCCGGTCCCTGAAGACCAACTGCCGGTGCGGCTTCCGTCCGATCTCAAGGGCGAGGACCTGGCGCCCAAGGGGCAGTCGCCTCTGGCCGCGGCCAAGGACTGGGTCAACGTCGAATGCCCGAACTGCTCGGGACCCGCACAGCGCGACACGGACACGATGGACACCTTCGTGGACTCTTCCTGGTACTTCCTCCGCTTCGTGTCGCCTAATCTCGAGACAGGCGCCTTCGACCCCGATGCACTTCGCCGGTGGGAGCCGGTCGACCAGTACGTGGGCGGCGTCGAGCACGCGATCCTTCACCTGCTCTACTCCAGGTTCTTCGTCAAGGTCATTCGCGACCTGGGGTACCTGGACTACGACGAACCGTTCCGTGCCCTGCTGAACCAGGGCCAGGTGCTCAACCAGGGCAAGGCCATGTCCAAGTCCCTCGGCAACGGGGTGGATCTCGGCCAGCAGCTCAACGAGTACGGGGTGGACGCGGTCCGCACCACCATGGTCTTCGCGTCCCCGCCCGAGGACGACGTCGACTGGGCAGACGTCTCTCCCGGAGGCGCCGGCAAGTTCCTGGCCCGCGCCTGGCGGCTCGGACAGGACGTTTCGTCCGATCCGGACACTGCCGCGGACGGCGGGGACGAGGCACTGCGCCGAGTCACCCACAAGACCATCCACGAGGCCGAGCACGCGGTGGATGCGCACAAGTTCAACGTCGTCGTGGCCAAGACCATGGAACTGGTCAACGCGACCCGCAAGGCGATCGATTCGGGACCAGGCACCTCCGATCCTGCAGTCCGGGAAGCGAGCGAGGCCGTGGCTGTCCTGCTCTCGCTCTACGCTCCGTACACCGCGGAAGATCTCTGGCACGAGCTGGGCCACGACACCCCGGTCCTGACGGCCGGTTGGCCGACCGTCGACCCGATGCTCCTGGTGGAGGACACGGTCACGGCCGTGGTCCAGATCAAGGGGAAGGTTCGCGCCCGCCTCGAGGTGTCCAAGAACATCGACGCCGAAGAACTCGAGCGCCTGGCCCTCGAGGACGACGCGGTCCGGAAGCACATCGGCGAAGCGCCGATTCGCAAGGTCATCGTGCGCGAGCCGAAACTCGTGAACATCGTGGTCTAGGCTGAAACGATGAATACCGGAATCGAGCCCCGCTGCCGGGTCGCCGTGGTGACGGACTCGGCGGCGGGGCTCGATCCGTCTGTGACCGAGCGCTGGGCCGAGGACGGTGGGTTCGCACGGATCTCGCTGCCGCTGATGATCGACAGCCAGATCTACACGAACAATGACGACCCCGGCGTCCAGGAACGCCTGGTGGTCGCCACGGCCGAGGGTCGGCGCATGACGACGTCGCGACCATCTCCGGGTGCCTTCGCCTCCGTGTACGAGGCGCTCGCCGCGGACGGGTACGAACACATCGTCTCGATCCATCTCTCTGGGGAACTGTCGGGGACCGTCGACTCGGCTCGTGGAAGTGCTCGTCAGGCGCCCGTACCCGTGCGCGTGATCGATTCCCGCAGCGCGGCCATGGGGCAAGGATTCGCCGTGGCTGCGGCCCTGGACGCCGCACGGGCCGGCGGCGGGCCGGACGAGGTCGAACGGGCCGCGATCGAGGCCGCTGAGTCTGCCCGACTCATATTCTACGTTCCACGACTCGATGCCCTCGCCAGGAGCGGGCGAATCCCGAAGAGCCTCGCCATGGTCGGGCAGATGTTCAGCATTCGCCCGATCGCGACCATCGCGGACGGGAAGCTCAAGTACCTTGAGCGGCCCCGCCAGGAAACAGCGGCGGTCAAGAGACTCATCGAGCTCGTGATCGAGGATGCTTCGACCGCGGTGGCGAAGGACGCCGACCTGTCGAGCCGTGGTGATGGCCGGGCCGTCGTCGCCCTGCAGGATTTCTATGGTGGCAGCCTGGCCGACCTGCTGGTCGAGAGGCTGCGCAGTGAGTTCGGGGAGTCGATTCAGATTCTTCGCTCGAACATCCCACCGGTTTTGGCTGTGCACACGGGTCTCGGTCCCGTCTGTGCCGTCAGCGTTCCGTCCCGCTGGGTGCCCGGATTGTCCTCCACAGAGCGCTGAGCCGGCAACAAACCATCGGGCCCTCCACAATTCCGGGACAATGGCGTCAAGCGCCTGCGTCAGGGAGCCCAACGTGTACCTACGATGCCGGCATGCAACAGCAAGGACACGTGGACCCTTCCCGGACATCCCGGCCCGGTGGCTCGGTCCGTCGGCGCCGCGTCCACACGGCCCGTCGCGTCGGAAGGCCCGAAGCACGAGAGCGACTCGAAGCCATGATGGCCCGTGCCAGGGCTCGCGAAACCGACGGCGTCGCGGAAGAGGCCTCGCCGCGGGGCGCACCGGGCACCGACCTGGACGCGTCGAGGAATACCGGCGGCGTCCGGTGGTTCGTGTCGCCGCGAGCGGTGCTCGGCCTGGTGTGTCTGTCGGCCCTCGGTCTCCTCGTTTCCTCTGTCGTGAGTCCGCGTGACACGTCCTTCGAGGACGCGAAGGTCATGGTTTCCGGCACGCCGGTGCCCTGGAACCCCGGGGCCTCAACCGCTGCGACCGGCGCGGCACCGGATCGGTCCCATGGCTCGGACGCAGGCCGGACCGGAGGGGCTGGGGAGGGCGCGGAGCGCGACGGGGAGGGCGACGTTGTCGTGCATGTCATCGGTGCCGTGAACCGGCCGGGGCTGGTGCACGTGCCGGAGGGCGCTCTCGTCGATGATGCCCTCCGGGCAGCGGGCGGTCCGTCCGGCGACGCGGACCTGGACGCCATGAATCTCGCGGAGGCGGTTTCTCGGGGACAACAAATTCGCGTCCCGACCCATGCCGAAGCAGAATCCGTTCGGGCCTCGGGGACGGGTACTGCGCCCGGTCCGGGGGCGTCTGCGTCGAGCGGGGCTCACGGCGCGACGTCGCACGGCAAGGTCAACCTGAACACGGCCAGCGTCGAGGAACTCCAGACGCTGCCCAAGGTCGGTCCGAAGCTTGCTCAGCGCATCGTGGACTGGTGAAATCAGTCCGGGCCGTTCCGATCCGTCTCGGATTTGGACGCCGTGCCCGGGATAGGGCCGACACTCTTGGCGTCGCTGGAACCCCTGGTCACGGTATGAGGCCGGGTGGAGTGCTGGACCTCCGGTTGCTGCCTGCCGCGGCCGCCTCGTGGTGCGCGGCGGCCTGGGTCGGCGTGACAGGATCGGGACATCAGTTTCCCGTCGCCGTGATGTTCTGGATCCTGGGAGCCTCCGTTGCCGGGGCCGCGGCCCTGACTGCCCGACGCGGGTGGGCACGCGCTCAGGCCCTGTCCGGATGCCTGGCCGCTATGTCGACGATGTGCGTGGCGGCAGGTTCAGTCCTCTGGTTCGCGCTTCCGCCTGCTTCGGACCTTCACCGGGCGCTCCGAGTCGCCGCCGAGGGAACAACTACGGCCCGGTTGGACCTCGTCGTTGAGCCGGACCGGCGCTCCAGAGTGGCACGGTACAACCACGCTTCAGGGGTGAACGCCCGCGTGGTCGCCATCGAATCAGGGGGCGAAAGGGTCTCCGGATCTGTGAGGGTAACTACGTGGTGGCCGACATCCGCGAGATCCGGGGGAGAAGGGGCTCCGCACGCAAACAGAGATACCGCGAGGTTCGGGACGGGTCGTGTACAGGAAGCGATGGGTGGGCCTCAGCCGGGCACCTACCAGGTCACGGCCATACCGCTCCGACACGACGCAGGGCCTCCTGACCTCCGGATTGTCTCTGCACAGCTCACGTCTCCCGCCGGAAACGACTCCCGGACCCGTCCGGGTCAGTGGTGGAGAGCAAGAATGCGGGACACGATGTCCGCAAGAACCTCCCGCCTGCTGACACCGGATACTGCAGCCCTCGTCACGGGGATGGCCTACGGCGATGATTCCGCCCTCTCGGCGGGAGCCAAGGAAGCGCTCAGAACAGCGGGCCTGACCCATCTGACGGCGGTCAGCGGATCCAACGTGGCACTCGTGTTCCTTCTCGGCGTGCAATCACTGCGCTGGACACGCTGTCCGCGTGCTGTGACGCTCGCGGTGGGCGGCGTCGTCGTCGGCGGTTACGCAGCACTCGTGGGACCGGAACCGTCCGTTCTGCGAGCCACATCCATGGGACTTTTGAGCGGAACTGCGATGGTTCTCGGGCGGGGACGAACGGCGAGTGCGACTCTCTGGTTCAGCATCATCGCATTGCTGTGCGCGGATGCCTCGATGGCGGGCAATGTGGGGTTCATTCTCTCGGTTCTGGCCACCGCCGGAATCCTGCTCCAAGGGCCTTCGGCGCAGAGGATTCTGTCCGTAGTCCTGCCCGAGATCGTCGCGGACGTGGTGGCCATGACAATCGTGGCGACCCTGTGGTGCACGCCGGTTCTCCTGTGGGTCAGTGGGTTCTGGAGCGGGTATTCGGTTGCGGCCAACGTGGCGGTCGCACCCGTGGTTCCGGTCGCCACGGTCTGCGCGATCGTCGGGATGCTTGCCACACCGTTGCCCCTAGTGGCCGACGCCGCGACGATGTGCGCGGGATGGGGTGCTGGCTGGATTGAGAGCGTCGCAGAGGTCGTGGCGCGGTGGCCTGGGGCTCGCATCCCCGCCCTTGGGGGACTCGCACCCGTCGCGATCGCCACGCTGCTCAGCACAGTTTCCGCCCTCATCATTGTTCGTCTGGACCCGGCCCGAAGCCATAGTATGGAAACGATCCGGGCCGCCGACTCGCCTCAGATGTGTGACCGATCGGTCCGTTTCGCTCCACCGTTCCTATCCTCCGGAGATGCCAGTGCCACCTCGCCGAAGCAATCGTGAATCCACGGGACCCACGTGGCGTGACGTCGAGCCCGGGCCCGTGATCCTGCTCTACGGCCCCGAGGAGTATTTCGCCGCCCAAGCGCGACGGCGCATCGTGGCCGAGGTCCGGGCATCGCGCGGTGACGTCGAAGTTCACGAGATGTCGGCCAAGGACTACTCTTCGGGCTCGTTGGCGATGGCCACCAGCCCGTCCTTGTTCGGAGACGCACGGGTGGTCGTCGTCTCCGAGGTCGAGAAAATGAATGACGACTTTCTGGCGGAGGCAGTACCCTACGTGGAAGCCTCGGATCCGGAATCGGTCGTGATCCTGCACCACGGTGGCGGAAATCGCGGCAAGAGGCTCATCGACTCCGTGAAGAAGCAAGGGCACCCGGTGGTCGAGTGCAAGCCTCTCAAAACGGATCGGGACAAGACGGACTTCGTTCACCAAACATTCCGGGTCGAGCAGAGACGCATCGAACCGGATGCCGCCCGCATGCTGATCGCTGCCGCCGGGAGCGACGTCTCCGAACTTGCGGCCGCCTGCCACCAGTTGATCGCCGATGGCCCGGCCACGATCACCGACCAGGTTGTCGAAAAGTACTATGGCGGACGGGTCGAGGTCACCGCGTTCAAGGTTGCGGATGCCGCGGTCGGCGGCAACAGCGGATTTGCGCTCCGGGCACTGAGGCAGGCCCTGGACTCCGGGGTAGACCCCGTTCCGCTGGTCGGGGCCCTCGCGGCGCGCGTCAGACACATCGCCCAGGTCCATGGGCGGCGGGAGAACCCGAATTCTCTGGCGAAATCGTTGGGCATGGCCCCGTGGCAGGTCGAACAGGCCCAACGGGACGCGAGGAGGTTCAGTTCCGAGTCACTGAGCCACGTCATCCGCGGTCTCGCCACAGCAGACGCCCAGGTCAAAGGAGAGGCGCAGGATCCCGTCTATGCCTTGGAACGTGCGGTTCTGAATCTTTCCACCGCCGGATCCCGCAGGTAGGGGCGGATCGGGAGAAACCGACGAACCCCGAGTGAGACAACGAAGGGCCCCTCCGAGAACGGAGGGGCCCTTCGGCTCACTTCTCTAGCTGCAGACTAAGACAGAGCGTTGACCCGCTTGCTGAGGCCCGACTTCTTGTTCGCAGCGTTGTTCTTGTGCAGAACACCCTTGCTCACAGCCTTGTCGAACTTCTTGCTGGCAAGACGAAGGGCCTGGTCGGCCTCTTCCTTGTTGCCGGCCTGCACAGCGGTGTTGACCTTGCGAACGGCAGTCCGCAGCTCCGACTTGTAGGCGTTGTTGCGGAGGCGTGCCTTCTCGTTGGTCAGGACGCGCTTTTTCTGAGACTTGATGTTAGCCACTTAAAAACTTTCTGTTTTGTCTAATAGGTCAGTGAGGGCAAACGAGCCGGATCTTGACTGAGCGGCGTGGGGATGCCTATGGCAATCCGGCCCGCAGTGCCCGATGACCATCGGACACACAGCTGTCGAGTTTATCAGAGGCTCGCGGACCGAGCCAGAGCGGACACGCGATGACGTATGCCACCCCGTGGGCGTCACCCACAGTATTCGATACGCACGCTACCGGCGGGAGTTCAGGCGCCCGACGACGTCGTCGAACCGCCGCCGGTCGAGGGTCGCGCCCTCGCGACGGACGTTCTCGGCCTGGACCCGGATGACCCGGTCCACGTTGACCTCCGAGGGCCGGCCCTGGCGGTCCCAAGGTCCGGTTCCGATATCCATGTATCGTTCATCATGGTGGGCCGGGTTGTTGTGGTCCTTGCTCGTCAGCATCAGGGCAAGGAGGTCGTCACCGTCGCGACCGACGAGCAGCACGGGCCGGTCCTTGCCTTTCGAGTAATCCTCTTCGAAGGGGACCCACGTCCACACGATCTCTCCTGGATCGGGCCGACCATCCGGGTTGGGGGAGTAGGTCGCGCTGACCCGACCCGTGTAGTCACCGTTGTATCCCTGCGCGGCCCCACGCCGGTTACCTCGCGGGCCGCCGCTGTGTCCGGGACGTCCGGATGGATTCTGCGCCTTCCTGACCTGACGAAAGACCTTCCTGGTCAGCCTGAAAATACGGCTGATCGTGTTCGCGTCGACATTCATGCCCCCAAGCTTAGGGGAGAACTTCGCACCCCGCGCGAAAACATGGGAAACTGGGATACAACCTGCACCCGTGTGCGTCCATCCAGGAAAGGAAGACATCCGTGGCACCTCAGGCGAGTCAGGCCCCACGGCCCGCCGCAACCGATCCGGCGATTCTGCGCAACTTCTGCATCATCGCCCACATCGACCACGGCAAGTCGACCCTCGCCGACAGGATGCTCCAAGCCACCGGTGTCCTGACCCCGCGGGAGATGAAGGCGCAGTACCTGGACCGCATGGACATCGAGCGCGAACGCGGCATCACCATCAAGTCTCAGGCCGTGCGCATGCCCTGGGAGGTCGACGGGACCTCCTACGCGTTGAACATGATCGACACGCCGGGCCACGTGGACTTCACCTACGAGGTATCCCGCTCCCTCGACGCGTGCGAAGGCGCCCTCCTTCTCGTGGACGCTGCACAGGGAATCGAGGCCCAGACGTTGGCCAACCTGTATCTGGCCATGGAGAGCGATCTGGTCATCATCCCCGTGCTGAACA
Organism: Rothia sp. HC945; assembly: GCF_051370785.1. Taxonomy (NCBI): domain Bacteria; kingdom Bacillati; phylum Actinomycetota; class Actinomycetes; order Micrococcales; family Micrococcaceae; genus Rothia; species Rothia sp. HC945. The sequence continues at coordinate 392,877 of NZ_JBFCSN010000001.1, forward strand.
AGATCGATCTGCCCGCGGCCCAGCCGGACAAGTACGCCGAGGAAATCGCCAACCTGATCGGCGGCGAGCCCGAGGACGTCCTGAGGGTCTCCGGCAAGACCGGTGAAGGCGTGGAGGAACTCCTGGACCGAATCGTTCGGGAGATTCCTGCCCCCGAAGGCGACGCGGACGCACCGGCCCGAGCGATGATCTTCGATTCCGTGTACGACTCCTACCGCGGTGTGGTGACCTACGTCCGCGTGGTCGACGGCAAGCTGAACCCGAGGCAACGGATCGCCATGATGTCCACGGGTGCCGAACACGAACTTCTGGAGATCGGCGTGATATCTCCCGAGCCGAAGGCCACCGACGGCCTCGGTGTGGGGGAGGTCGGGTATCTGATCACGGGTGTTAAGGACGTCCGGCAGTCCCGAGTCGGGGACACCGTCACGGACGGGAAGAAGCCGGCCGATGAGCCGCTCGGTGGCTACGAGGACCCCAAACCCATGGTGTTCTCGGGGCTGTTCCCGATCGATGGGTCCGATTATCCCGTGCTGCGTGATGCTTTGGACAAGCTCAAGCTCAACGACGCCGCCCTCATGTACGAGCCCGAGACCTCCGGTGCGCTCGGATTCGGGTTCCGTTGCGGTTTTCTGGGCCTGCTCCACCTGGAGATCGTGCGCGAGCGGCTGGAGAGGGAATTCAACCTCGACCTCATCTCTACCGCCCCGAACGTCATTTACGACGTTGTCGCGGAGGACGGTTCGTCCATGCGGGTCACGAGCCCCAGCGAATTCCCCGAAGGCAAACTCGAAACCATCGCGGAACCCATGGTGGCCATCACGATCATCGCCCCCAGCGAATTCGTCGGAGCCATCATGGAACTGTGCCAGTCCCGCCGCGGTCAGATCGGCGGCATGGACTATCTTTCGCAGGAACGCGTCGAACTGCGGTATCGGCTTCCGTTGGCGGAGATCGTGTTCGACTTCTTCGATCAGCTCAAGTCCAAGACTCGCGGCTACGCCTCCCTGGACTGGAAGCTCGACGGGCAGCAGGAATCGGACCTCGTCAAAGTCGACATTCTCCTCCAGGGAGAACGCGTGGACGCTTTCTCGGCGATCACGCACCGGGACAAGGCGTACGCCTACGGCACCTCCATGGCCTCGAAGCTCAAGGAACTCATTCCTCGGCAGCAATTTGAGGTCCCGATCCAGGCGGCCATCGGATCGCGCATCATTGCACGCGAGAACATCCGGGCCATCCGCAAGGACGTCTTGTCCAAGTGCTACGGCGGCGACATCTCCCGCAAGCGCAAGCTCCTCGAGAAGCAGAAGGAGGGCAAGAAGCGAATGAAGACGATCGGACGGGTCGACGTGCCGCAGGAAGCATTCGTGGCCGCTCTGAGCTCCTCAGAGGAGACCAAGGACAAAGCGAAGAAGTGAGCCCGGCCCAACCCACGGGAGACCCCGCACCCCGCGACGGGCGGTTGCCCGCCTCCGTTCTGGAGGGAGCCGACGGCCGGTCCCTCAGTCTGTACGTCCATGTGCCCTACTGTTCCGTGCGCTGCGGATACTGCGACTTCAACACGTACGCCAAGGAAGACTTCGGCGACGACGTCGGGCGCCTCACCTATGTGAGGGATGCCCTCGCGGAATTGCGCTTCGCCGAGAAGGTGCTCAAGGAATCGGGCTTGCCAGCCCGGCCGCTGCACTCGGTCTTTTTCGGAGGAGGCACGCCCACACGGATCCCTACCGACGACCTGGTGCGGATCCTGGGCACGGCCATCGAAATCTTCGGACTGGAATCGGGCGCCGAGGTCACCACGGAAGCCAACCCGGACTCGGTGGAGCGCGAGGATCTCGTTGCGCTCAAGGAGGCGGGATTCACCAGGGTCTCCTTCGGGATGCAGTCGGCCGTTCCCCGTGTCCTCGAAGTTCTGGAACGGACTCACGAGCCGGCGAACGTGCCCAAGGTCGTCGGCTGGGCCCGTGAGATCGGCCTCGAGGTCTCCGTGGATCTGATTTCCGGTGCCCCGGGCGAGACCCTCGACGAATGGCAGACGTCGGTCGAAGCGGCGATCAGTTACCGGCCGGATCACATTTCCGCTTATTCACTCATCGTGGAGCCCGGGACCAAACTGGCAGCACAGATAGCGCGCGGCGTCCACACCCCGGTCGACGACGACCAGCAGGCCGACATGTACCTGTTGGCCAGCCGCCTGTTCGAGGAGGCCGGTTACGGCTGGTACGAGGTCTCGAACTGGGCTGCGTCCGTGGAGAAACGTTCCGCCCACAACCTCGCGTACTGGCACAACCAGGACTGGTGGGGTATCGGGCCGGGCGCACACTCCCACGTCAACGGGACCCGGTGGTGGAATGTCAAGCATCCCGTGCCGTACGCGCAGCGTCTGCGTGATCGGTCCTCGCCGGCTGCGGCCCGAGAGATTCTCGACGAGGACACGCGCTACATGGAGGACGTCATGCTGGCCGCCAGGATTCGGGACGGCCTGCCCCTGGGCCGGTTGAGAGCTGAGGGCAGAGAGAGGACGCCTTGGCTCGCGCAACAGGGCCTGATCGACCCGCAGGCGCTCGATGACGACGTCGTGCGCCTCACCCTCGAGGGCCGTCTGTTGGGCGACGCCGTGGTCCGAGAACTCACTGCTTGAAAGGTCTCGGTGCCCCGGCGGGGCACCGGCCTGTCAGCGCCTCCGGTGCGAGAACCAGTCGAAGGTGCGCGTGTTGTACTTGTACTGGTATGGGTTCCCCCTGTTGACCCGGATGCCCGCAATGAGCGAGAACACGGCGAGGTAGACCCAGACGAGCGCGGCGATCAGGCCGAAGATCCAGCCGATGCCGGGCAGGACCGACAGCCCGACACTGACAACGATGATCACCGACGGCAGCAACGTGAAGTTCAGTGCCTCGCGCGCTTCCTGGGCCGTGAAACGGCCGCGGGTGCGCAACGTCGAGTAGATGATGGCGGCCGGAATGCACCCGATGACCCCGCCGAAATGGGCCATCGTGGCCATCGAGCGGTCATCCTTGACGCTCAGGGGCTCCGGGTTCGCGGACACACCCTCGAACGGTGGCTTCTTATCAGTGGAAGTGATCGTCAAAACCTCGCCTTGTCTTTCGGGCAGATACATGCGTGTCGGGGACACGCACTCAAATATTACCGGCTGGTCGCCGCAAAAGGGGATGCATTCCCCCAAACAATGTCACGGAAGTCGTTTCCGGGCCAAGAGGACCTCGGCGCCTCAATGCTCGGGCGCCGCCGTCAGGAAGTCGATGATGTGCTCGACCGGCCCCAGGATCCCCGGATCGAGGTCGGCGTAGGTGTTCACGCTCGCGAGGATCTTTTTCCACGCTCTGGCCCGCTGTGCAGGTGTCTCGTGGGGCCAACCGATGCGACGCAGGATTCCGGTCTTCCAGTCTTCGCCGCGAGGCACGGATGGCCACTCGCGCAGGCCCACCGCCTTGGGCTTGACCGATTCCCACACGTCCACGTAGGGATGCCCCACGAACAGTACATTCCCCTGGGCCCCGGCCAGTTTCATGGCTTGGTCGGCCAACCGCGACTCCTTGCTTCCCTCGACCAGATGGTCCGCCAGGATACCGAGGCGTCTTTGAGGGGAGGGCGCGAATTCTTCGATGATTTCTTCGACGTGGTCCAGGCCGTGCATGGGCTCGACGACGATGCCTTCGATCCTGAGATCGTCTCCCCAGACCTTCTCGATCAGCTCGGCGTCGTGGAGTCCCTCGACCAGCATGCGGGAAGCCCGCGCCGTACGGGCTTTGGCCCCGGGCACGGCCACCGAACCGGACCGGGTGCGCCCCGGCGTCGTCGTCTTCTTCGGCCGCGGGACCACCAGACGCACCGGCTCGCCTTCATACAGGAAGCCGTCACCGAGCGGAAAGGACCGTACGGCGCCGTGCCGGTCCTCGAGGCCGACGACGCGCTGACCGCCCACGGACTGCAGGGACACCGCCGCACCCACCCAGCCGGATTGGACCTCTTCGATGACCATTCCCTGCCTGACCTCGAGATCCCGCGGCTCAGGGGGACGGTGGCTCAACCCCGCGCTGCCGAGGTCCTGGGGCCCCCATCCGTAGCGGTCCATGCGCTTCTCCTTGTGTGATGACGGTCCTGGATCGAGGACATGGGTACCGACCCAATATAGTCGCTCCGCCGAGAGCTGAGCACGCCGGAAGCGTTTTCCGACGGCGGTTTCGCGGCGTAGACTTAGCAGTCGAGCGCGGAGAGTGCCAGTGCACATGGCCCTCCGCCACCATGACCAGGACGAGCCAGTAGGGAGAGAGACCGTGAATCAGCCGCGCCGGCTCGACGTCCTGAGCGCGATCGTCGAGGACTACGTCCATTCGCGGGAGCCCGTCGGCTCCAAAGCATTGGTCGATCGGCATCGGCTCGGCGTCTCCAGCGCTACCGTTCGCAATGACATGGCAGCCCTGGAAGAAGCGGGCATGATCATGGCACCCCATGCGAGTGCCGGGAGGATCCCCACCGACAAGGGATACCGGGCATTCGTCGACCAGATCGCGTCGGTCAAACCGCTGTCCGTGGCGGAACGTCGTGCGATCTCGAGCTTCCTGGATTCCTCCGACGACGTCGACCAGATGATGGAGAAGACGGTCAGGCTGTTGTCGCAGCTGACCCGCCAAGTTGCTCTCGTCCAGTATCCGACCAGGACCGGTGCCCGCGTTCGTCACCTGGAGCTGGTGACCATGGCGCCGAAATTCGTTCTCGTCGTGATGATTACCACTCGTGGCGGAGTCGGGCAGCGTGTGGTCGAGGTCCCGGAGGACCTGACCGAGGAAACGCTCAAGACCATGCGCGCGCAGTTCCTCGACGCCATCCTGGACCAACCCGTCGGCGAACTCGAGGAAGCACTGGTCCCGGCCGTGACCAGATGTGAGCCGATGCACCAGAAATCCGCCGCGATCCTGGCCGGAATGGTGATTATCCTGGGTCGGAACGAACAGGAGGAAAGGCTGCTCATGGCAGGCACCTCCTATCTGGCCGAATCCACCGACGACTTCAATCGCAACATCGCCCCGATCCTCGATGTCCTGGAAGAACAGGTCGTGATGTTGCGGTTGCTCTCCGAGATCGACGACGACGCCCGTGGCGTCTCCGTGAGGATCGGGAGGGAAAACGCGGAAAGCCCATTGTCGGACGCGTCGGTGGTGGCCACCGGGTACGGGCCGCAACTTGCCTCGAAATTGGGCGTCGTCGGACCGACTCGCATGGATTATCCGGGAACGATGTCCGCGGTGAGAGCCGTCGCGCGGTACCTCTCCCGCATCCTGCACGAATAAATCGGCACGTACAGCCGTTGACGAATTGGAACCCACGCGGTGCCCACCGCAGATCAAGGAAGTTCAGTGAGCGACCACTACCAGACCCTCGGCGTCTCCAGGGACGCCAGCCCGGAAGAGATCAAAAAGGCGTATCGCAAGAAGGCGAGAACGCTCCACCCGGACGTGAACCCCTCGCCGGAGGCCGCTGAGGAATTCAAGCGGGTCTCGCACGCCCATGACGTTCTCTCCGACCCGGACAAGCGACGCGTCTACGACGCGACCGGAAACGAGAACGGAAACAATACCGGCTTCGGCGGCGGATTCCCGGGCAGCGGATTCGGATTCTCGGACATCTTCGAGACCTTCTTCCAGGGCGCCGGTGGCGCCCGGGGACCGGAGAGCAGGGTCCGTCAGGGTCAGGACGCACTGATCAACGTTCGGGTCAGCCTCCGCGATGCCGTGTTCGGAACCGAGAAGGAGGTCACGGTGGACACCGCCGTGACGTGCACGCTGTGCGAGGGCCAGGGAACCGAGAAGGGGACCGAGCCCGAGACCTGCGACGTCTGCCACGGCCAGGGGCACATTCAGCGCCAGGTCCAGTCCATTCTGGGCAACGTGGTCACCACCGCCGAATGCCCGAGCTGCCGCGGTTTCGGAACCGTCATCAAGCATCCTTGCCCCGAGTGCTACGGCGAGGGACGCGTTCGCCAGCGCAAGCCCCTGACCCTCAAGATTCCGGCGGGCGTCGCGACCGGCACCCGCATCCGTCTGGGAGGCCAGGGCGAGGCCGGAACGGGCGGCGGGCCGAATGGCGACCTCTACGTCGAACTGCGGGTCAACCCGGACGAAACCTTCACCCGCGAGGGCGACGACCTCCACGCAACGATGACGGTGCCCATGACCGCGGCCGCCCTCGGCACGACCATCAGCCTCGAGACCTTCGACGGCCCTCAGGACGTCACGGTGAAGCCCGGTACGCAGACCGGCCAGACCACTACGCTCCGTGACCTGGGCGTGACCAAGTTGCGCGGCAACGGCCGCGGCAACGTCGTGGTGCACTTCGACGTCGAGACCCCGTCGAAGTTGAACGACGAACAGCGCGAGCTTCTGAAGCGGCTGGCCGAGCTGCGTGGGGAGGACGACGCCGTCGGCGAGACTCTGCAGAACACCGGCCAGGGGTTCTTCTCCCGCCTGCGCGACCGCTTCCAGGACTAGAGGCACGCCGTGACGCATCCGGTTTTCTACATCGATCCCGAGTCCCTCGGGGCCTTGGCCCCGGGGGACCGGTTCGAGCTGACGGGAGACGAAGGCCATCACGCCAAGACGGTCAAACGACTCGGGGCGGGCGAGGCCCTCGACCTGGTCGACGGCGAGGGCCGGCGCATCGTCGGTACCGTGAGCGAGATCCTCCAGGACGGACTCGCGATCACCGTCGAAGAGGGACCCGAACGGGACCCGCGGAGTCCGGTGATTCTCGTACAGGCCCTCGCCAAGGGCGACCGGGATCTGATGGCCGTGGAAATGGCGACCGAGCTGGGTGTCCGAGCCATTGTCCCGTGGCAGGCAGACCGCAGCATCGTGAGGTGGAAACAGGACCGCGCCGCCAAGGCACACGCGAAATGGGCCAAGACCACGAAGGCCGCCGCGAAGCAGGCCCGGCGTTCGCTGGTACCTGATGTCGACCACCTGGTCTCGACCGCCCAGTTGGCGCGGGCCGTCGGTCCCGAGGACTCGATGATCGTTCTCCACGAGCAGGCCGGGCAGAGTCTTCTCGCTGTATTGGACGACCTGCAGGTCTCGCGCGGCTTCTCAGGAGACGGACGTTTGTTCGTCGTCGTCGGCCCGGAAGGTGGAATCGGTCCGGAAGAACTTCGGAGCCTCGAATCCGTCGGTGCCCGAACAGCAGTTCTGGGTCACGACGTCCTGAGGAGCTCCACGGCCGGGGCGGCGGCGATCGCGGTGATCAACGCCGTGACCGGCCTGTGGCAGTGACAGCCGTCTACTTGTTGACCGTGAACTGGTGGTCGTCGTAGAGACTGACCTCCTGATCCGATACGGCCAGCCCGGGATCCTTGAGGTCCTCGGTCTTGATGTAGATGCGGATCGTGTAGTCTCCCTCGGCCAGGTTTCGGCTGAACTGAATCTCCTGGAGCCCGGAGTCGTCGCCGGAGAGATCTTCCGATCCTGCCGCAGCTTCGGAACCATTCTTGCGGATGTCCCAGTAGACCCGGGACGCCACATTGGTGGCCACCATTTTGACCGTGGTCGTGGTGCCGAATACGGAATTCTGCTCCGGATCGATGATCCACAGCGGGGCCGCGACGGCTTCGTCCCTGACGACGGTCTGGCCCAGCGTCTGATTTCCGAATTTGTATCCGCGGTGCCCGTCGACCAGCACGATGACCTTGGTGCTGGGCCCGGCATCCGAGATTCCGCCCACGGCGGCTGAGGCGGTCGCGGTGTACACCAGTTGTTGCACGGCCAGGTTGGCCTCGTCGGCAGATATCGAGTGGTCGAAGGCGTCGGAGGACAGGTTCAGCGTCAGGGTTCCGTCCTTCGACATGGAGGATCCGACCGAGCCCGCGGGATTCCATGGGTTGTGGTAGTCGGGGTCGCGAGGCTGGACCCGTGTCAGCATGGACACCGCGGTCGCCACGACGTCGCCCCTCGACGCGGCGTCGTCCGCCTTGTAGTCGTGATATTCCCGGTAGAGGAACGAGGATTTGCCGGTGGCGCCGATCCAGTACAGCGGAACCTTGAGGGCCGACGGCGAGGCCTCCGAGGTCGGGGACGCCGATTCTTCGGACTCACCCACCTGGTTCGCGGCATCGAGCAAACCACAACCGCTCAGCACACTGGGGAGCACGAAGAGGCCCGCGACAATCCCGGCGGCGGGGCGCCATGCGCGTGAGATCATGTCCTCGGCCTCCAGATCAGGTCGCGGCCTCTGGGCCGCGGGGTCCGTGGGTCCAGTCTACGGTGTCGGGTGGTATCCGGGTGGCCTCGGTGTGTTCCGAGCCCGTCGCTCAGCTGTCAGAGGAGACTCGTGGTGACCCTGACTCGGGACCGGTAGTCTGGAACAATCACCGGATCCCCAGCACGGCGGGTTCGCAACCCTTTGAGGGAGAGGTTATTCCGCATTTGATGACAGCATCCACACCAGGTTCTTCTCGCCCCCTGTCCGTTTCGAGGAGTTACACGTTCCGAAGCCGAGAGTCGATGGTGGAGGTCCTCGGACCGCAGGATTCGTCGTTGCTGATCATCGAGCAGTCCTTCACGGAGGTCTCCGTGGCGGCCAAGGAACTCGACGTCGTTGTCACCGGCCCCTCGGCGCAGGTCGACCTGGTCATTCGACTCTTCGAGGAATTGGAGGTCCTGTCTTCCCAGGAAGGTGTGATCAGTGCTGAGGTCGTCAAACGACTGGTGGACTTGCTGATCAAGAACATGTCGGCGGCCTCTCCGAGCATGACCCAGAACATTCTTTCTTCTCGCGGACGCAAGATCCGACCGAAGACCCTCAACCAGTCCAAGTACGTTGAGGCCATCGACTCGAACACCATCGTCTTCGGCATCGGGCCTGCGGGCACGGGCAAGACGTATTTGGCCATGGCCAAGGCCGTGCAGGCCCTTCAGTCGAAAGAAGTCAACCGCATCATCCTCACCCGTCCGGCCGTGGAAGCGGGGGAGAACCTCGGGTTCCTGCCGGGCAGTCTCAATGAGAAGATCGACCCCTACCTCCGGCCGCTCTACGATGCGCTGCACGACATGATGGAACCCGAATCCATCCCGCGCCTGATGGAGGCCGGAACCATTGAGGTGGCACCCCTGGCGTACATGCGTGGTCGCACCCTGAATGATGCGTTCGTGATCCTGGACGAGGCCCAGAACACCACGGCCGAGCAGATGAAGATGTTCCTGACGCGCCTGGGGTTCGGTTCCAAGATCGTTGTGACCGGAGATGTGACCCAGGTCGATTTGCCGACCGGTTCGGCGTCGGGGTTGCGGCAGGTGCGCAACATTCTGAACGACGTCGAGGACATCCACTTCTCGCAGCTCGAGGCCGTCGACGTCGTTCGGCACCAGCTCGTGAGCGACATCGTGACGGCTTACGGGCAGTGGGAGGATCAGCAGCAGTCCGTGTCCCACCGACGGTCGGGAGGCCGCCGTGAGCGGCGCGGAACGGACTCGCAGCGGGATCACCGTCCGGAAGGAGACGCGCAGTGAACGCCGACCAAGCTGAAGCGGAGGAAAGGTTGCCGTTCGTCGAGATAGAAGCCTCCGAACCTGAGACCCCGGCGGAGGAGACCGCCTTCGCCGAGGCAGATCTTGCACAGTTGCGGGCCTTGGTCGCTTTTGCCTTCGACGCATTGCACGTGTCTGCCCGTACCGAGGCTTCGGTGGCCCTGGTCGGGGAAGCAGAGATGGAAGAGCTCCACCTCCGTTGGATGGATCTGGCCGGGCCGACGGACGTCATGTCCTTCCCGATGGACGAGATGCGTCCCGGTTCCCCGGACCAACCGGCCGAGGGCACGTTGGGCGACATCGCGGTGTGCCCCACGGTCGCGTCCCGCCAGGCACAGGCCGCAGGCCACAGTACGGCCGACGAACTGTGCCTGCTCACGGTGCACGGTATCCTGCACTGCCTGGGCTACGACCACGGCACCCGTGACGAGGAAAAAGAAATGTTCGCTCTCCAGCGCGGGATCCTCGAAGAATTCCTGGGCCACGCGGCACCCGTGGAAACGAGGCACTGACCAGGCATGATCACGGCACTTCTCGCCTTGGCGACACTGCTGCTGCTGGGCGTCGCGTTCGTCCTGACAGCCGCGGAATCAGCTTTCACCTACCTCCCTCGACACGATGCCGAAAAGGCCTCGCAGGCCGACGCGCGTCGGAGCCTGAAAAAGGTTCTCGAGGATCCCCGACCATGCATGCACGCCCTGAGGTTCGCCCGCATTTTCTGCGAGTCCCTGGTCTCGGTGATTCTGACGATCCTGTTCCTGCAATTCATCCCGATGGTGTGGCTCTCCGCGCTGATCGCCGTCGTGATTGCCACGTTGCTCGGATTCGTGCTGATCGGGGTTTCGCCCCGCCACGTCGGACGATCGCATCCGTTGACCGTTGCCGCGAGAACTTCAGGGTTCCTTCTGGTGATTACCGCAATTCTGGGCCCACTGCCTCGATGGCTCATGCGTGGCGGATCGGCATTCTCGCAGCCCGAGGACGAGAACGCGGGGTTCTTCACGGAAGAAGAATTGCGCGAATTCGTCGACCGGGCCAGCGGGACGGACGTCATCGAGGACAGCGAGGCGGCGATGCTGCATTCGATCTTCGAACTGGACGACACCCGTATCCGCGCGGTCATGGTCCCTCGGACGGACACCGTGACGTTCGACCTGGACGACACCGTGGAGAACGCCCTCAATCTGTTTCTCCGTTCGGGTTACTCCCGTATACCGGTTCTTGGCGAGGATTTCGACGACGTCCGGGGCTTTCTGTACCTCAAGGACGTTGCGGAGGCCATCCTGCCCCGGCAGGACCGTCGGACCGGGGCAAGCGTTCAGGAGTTGCTCAGGCCGGCGCGATTCGTCCCGGAGTCCCAGAAGGTTTCGGAGCTGCTTCCCCAAATGCAGAGGGAAGGCACTCACGTGGCCGTCGTCGTCGACGAATACGGCGGAACGGCCGGATTGGTCACGCTCGAGGATCTGATCGAGGAGCTGGTCGGGGAGATCGTGGACGAGTACGACACGGTCGAACCGGAGGTGACACCCGAAGGCGACGCGTACCGTGTCTCGGCCCGCATGAGCGTCGGGGACCTCGGCGAACTGTTCGATATCGACCTCGAGGACGACGACGTCGACTCCGTCGGGGGCCTTCTGGCCAAGGCGCTGGGACGAGTCCCGATCGTCGGATCGACCGCCGCGATCTACGGGATTCGGCTCAAAGCGGTTAAACTCGAAGGACGGCGGAACCGGGTCGGCACCGTGCTCGCGTGGCGGGAACCCTCGGAGGAAGACAGCGACGGGCAGGAGACCCCGGAGGAATGAATATGGAATTTGCAAGCGTACCGGAGGACTACGTCGCCGGATTCGCCGTCCTGGTGGGTCGACCGAACGCGGGAAAATCCACGTTGACCAATGCACTGGTCGGTCAGAAGGTCGCGATCACATCGAACCGACCCCAGACGACCCGTCACACGATTCGCGGCATCGTGCACCGGGAGCACTCGCAACTGATCCTGATCGACACGCCAGGACTGCACCGTCCCCGCACCCTCTTGGGCGAGCGTCTGAACGACCTCGTTGCCGAGACGCTGTCCGAGGTGGACGTCATCGGTTTCTGCATCCCTGCCGACGAGAAGATCGGTCCCGGTGATCGGTACATTGCCGCCCAACTCGCGGCTGCAGGCAACAAGCCGATCGTCGCCATCGTGACGAAGGCCGACAAGGTCCCTTCGGACCGTCTTGCCGAACAGCTCGTCGCCGTCACGGCCCTCGGCAATGAGGTCATGACGGCCGAAAGACGCGCCCGCGCGGAGCGTGCCCAGCGTCGGTCCCGTCGTCGCGGGGGAACAACGGTCGACGATCGCGCCGAACAGACCATGGACGCCGTCTCGTCCTCGCAGCCCGCCGACGACGGCCAGGGCGGCTGGGCCGACATCATTCCGGTCTCGGCGGTCAAGGACTACCAGGTCGACGGCGTGTCCGAGGTCCTGAGCCACCACCTGCCAGATTCTCCGCCGCTCTACCCCGATGGCGACCTCACCGATGAGCCCGAGGCCGTGATGGTCGGCGAACTCGTCCGTGAGGCCGCACTCGAGGGAGTCCGCGACGAGTTGCCCCATTCCGTGGCCGTCACCGTGGAAGAAATGAACGACCGCGAGGGCCGTCCCGAGGACGACCCCATGGTGGATGTCCACGTGAACCTCTTCGTGGAGCGGGATTCCCAGAAAGCGATCATCATCGGCAAAGGCGGGTCGCGGTTGCGCGAGATCGGAACCAAGGCGCGGCAAGGTATCGAGCCGTTGTTGGGCGCCAAAGTCTATCTGAGCATCCACGTCAAGGTGGCCAAGGATTGGCAACGTGATCCGAGGGCCCTGGGACGGCTCGGCTTCTAGCACATTCACACGGAAGAGGAAGAAAACTCTGCGCGGAAGGGTTGGGAATCTGACGACCCGGCCCCGTACAGTGTCTTAAGAATTTTGAGGCCTTTTCGAGAGGAATGTTTGTGCCCCAGTCGCCCGAGACATCGAATGAAGCGCGAACGCCGCGCGTCGATCCCCGCGGTCGCCACTACAAGAACCGTGCGCAGAAGTCGAAGCGTGGCCTCTGGCTCTCGCTGTGCTGCGTAGGCTTGTTGATCGTCGTCATGGGCGCTGGCGGCTTTGCCGCAATGCGTTTGCGGTCCAACGTCTCGACCGAAGCATTGAATCTGGGCTCGGGGATGAATGGCGACAAGGAGCTCTCGGACGGTCCTCTGGACATCCTCGTGATCGGTTCGGACACCCGTACGGGCAACAACGGAGACTACGGAGACCAAGCGGACGCCGAAGGCGGCGCCAGGTCCGACGTCATGATGTTGATGCAGATCAGCGAAGACCACAAGAAGGTCAACGTCCTGTCCTTCCCTCGCGATCTCATGGTGGACATTCCGCAATGCAAGGGCTCCGACGGAAAAACGTACCCGCCGTCCGAGGACACCCAGATCAACGAGTCCCTCAACAACGGGGGACCGGGGTGCACCGTGGCGACGATCAACAAGATCACCGGCGTCAATATCGACCACTTCATGCTCGTTGACTTCAACGCGGTCAAGCAGCTCAGCACGGTCGTGGGAGGCGTCAACGTGTGCGTCACGCGACCCGTCAAGGACGAGTACTCGGGATTGGACCTTCCGGCGGGACATTCCGATGTCAAGGGCGAGCAGGCACTGTCCTTCTTGCGGTCGCGTCATGGTTTCGGCGACGGGTCCGATACCAGCCGCATCCAGGCCCAGCAGGGCTTCCTGGCTTCCCTCATGAGGAAGGTCAAGGAGCAGGGAACGCTGTCGAACCCCGGCAAGATGTACGGCATTGCGGAAGCCATCACGCAGAACGTCACCGTGGACAACGGGTTCACGGATCCTGCGACCTTCGTCGACATCGGAAAGATTCTCTCGGGCGTGGATCTGTCCGACATCGTCTTCGCGACTGCGCCGACCGAGCCGTACGTCAATGACGAGAACAAGTTGCAACTGTCCGCCGAATCCGATCAGGTGTTCAAGACACTCCAGAAGGACGGATCGCTGGCCGACAAGAACGACGACTCTTCCCAGGGCGGGGGAGACGAGGAGAAAAAGGACATCGACCGTTCCGCACCGGTTGCGATGACGGATGCCTCGGGTGCCGAGGGCCGGGCCAAGTCCCTGAGCGGCAAGGTCGAGGAGATGGGATATTCCAACGTGACCTACCAGGACCTGGGGCAACCGTCGGAGTCCACGACCATCCAGTACGCCCCCGGCTACCAGGATCAGGCCCAGGAGATCGCCAACAGGTTCGGAGTCTCCCAGGACCAGGTGGTTGAGAGCTCCGCGATCTCGGGTATCGGCGTGACGGTGGGCCAGGACTTCACGTCCGGGGATACCGTCAAGAAGGACGATTCCTCGATCGTGGGCGGCGCCAACGGGCAGACCGCTGATCAGCAGACCTGCCAGCAGACGTTCTCCTACTGATCCCCGCCGACATCGACCAGGCCCCGCGACGTCCACATTGTGGGACGGCACGGGGCCGGTCGCGCGTGGCGTCCCAGGCGAGTGATACTTTGATTCTCGTGAGTCATACAACAATGAACCTCCTCCTTATGTGCCGCAGCGAGGCCTCGTAATCCCACAAGGCCGACACCTCGCTGCGGAGGTCAGTTGCGCCGGCCGCAACCCCTGAACACATTTTCGAGAGGTCACTCATGTTGATTCACCCGCAGAAGTCCTCGGGCATGCCGATCCACAAATATCGCCCGTACCACGAGGAAATTTCCGTCAGCCTTCCTGACCGCACCTGGCCGGACAAGGTCATGACGCACGCGCCCCGCTGGTGCGCCGTCGATCTCCGTGATGGGAACCAGGCCCTGGTCGATCCCATGGACACGGACCGAAAACTGACGATGTTCAACCTGCTCGTCGCCATGGGGTACAAGGAGATCGAGGTGGGTTTCCCGGCCGCCTCACAGACCGACTTCAATTTCGTGCGCACCCTGATCGAGGACCATTACATCCCCGACGACGTCACGATCCAGGTTCTGACCCAGTGCCGTGAGCATTTGATCGAAAGGACCTACGAGGCCATCGAGGGAGCACCCTCGGCCATCGTGCACTTCTACAACTCGACGTCGGTGCTCCAGCGCCGCGTGGTGTTCAAGGAGTCACAGGACGGCATCATGGACATCGCGCTGAACGGTGCCCGCATGTGCACCAAGTACGAGGAACAGTTGAGCACCCCGGTTCCGATCACGTACCAGTACTCGCCGGAGTCCTACACGGGCACCGAGGTCGAGTACGCGGCACGTGTTGCCAACGCCGTCACCCATGAGCTGGGTATCGGCGACGACCGCCAGGTGATCATCAACCTGCCTGCCACCGTGGAGATGGCGACACCGAACGTGTACGCCGATTCGATCGAGTGGATGAACCGGAACCTGGACAACAGGGACAACGTCATTCTCTCGCTCCACCCTCACAACGACCGGGGCACGGGCATTGCCGCCGCCGAGTTGGGCTTTTTGGCCGGTGCGGACCGGATCGAGGGTTGCCTGTTCGGTAATGGCGAGCGTACCGGCAACGTCGATTTGGTCACGCTGGGCCTGAATTTGTTCACGCAGGGCATCGACCCGCAAATCGACTTCTCGAACATCGAGGAAATTCGTCAGACCGTCGAATACTGCAACCAGATCAAGGTCCACGAGCGGTCGCCGTACGGCGGTGACCTGGTCTTCACGGCCTTCTCGGGATCGCACCAGGACGCCATCAAGAAGGGCTTCGAGGCCATGGAGGCCGATGCGAAGACCAAGGACCAGAAGGTCGAGGAGACCGAATGGGCGGTCCCGTACCTGCCCATCGATCCCATGGACTTGGGTCGGAACTACGAGGCCGTGATCCGAGTGAACTCCCAGTCGGGCAAGGGCGGTGTCGCATACCTGCTCAAGCAGCAGAAGGGCCTGGACATGCCCAAGCGGGCTCAGGTCGAGTTCTCGGGCGTCGTGCAGAATCGCACCGACAGCGAGGGCGGCGAAATCACCAGCGTCGCCCTGTGGGATATCTTCAAGGACGAGTACTTGCCCGCCGAGGAAGACCATGGTGAACGTCGCTGGGGCAAGTTCCGCATCGCCTCGATGACCACAGAAGCCACGGATACCGGCGACACGACGCTGCGCATCAAGCTGGACGTCAACGACCGACAGGTCGAGCGTTCGGCGGTGGGCAACGGCCCGATTGACGCGCTCACGCGGATCCTGGCCCACGAGGGAGTCGACGTTCGCGTCATGGACTATTCGGAGCACGCGATGTCGGCGGGTGAGAATGCCCAGGCCGCGAGCTACGTCGAGGCCGCCGTCGGTGACAGGGTCCTGTGGGGCATCGGTATCGATGCCAACACCACTCGAGCCGGCCTGAAAGCACTCATCTCGGCCGTGAACAGGGCCCTCAGGTAAGAGATCCCGTCCTTGCAGGGCCCGCAGGACGACGTCGGAGGAGAACCTCGTGCCCACGGCGTCGTCCTGCTGCCCTCAGGGCGTGGGACAATGGGTCCGTGCCGACCACAACAGCTGCTTCCAGGACGTACCGAGAGACCGTGATCGTTCTCGGCACCTACCCTTTGGGAGAGTCGGACAGGATCGTCGTCTGCCTGTCGTCGGGCCACGGACTCCTCCGGGCCGTGGCCAAGGGCGTCCGCCGCAGCAGTTCCAAACTGGGAGCCCGTCTCGAGCCCTTCATGATCAGCGACGTGTCGCTGGTCCACGGGCGCAATCTGGATACGGTGACCCAGGCCGTGACCCGCAAGGCCTACGCCGCCCCGATCGTTGCGGACTATGATGCCTACACCCACGCCTCTGCGATCGCCGAGGTGGCTGAGTACGTGGCCCAGGGCGACGGCGAGACTGCCTCCGAAATCTTTGCCCTGACCGCGGGCGCTCTCTCGGCCCTGGCACGACGAACGCACGCCGCACAGGACGTGCTGAATTCCTACCTCGCACGGTCCATGCGGATCGCGGGCTGGTACATCGAGACGGAGGCCTGCGTGCGTTGCGGCACTCGGGACGGTCTTGTGTCATGGTCCATGGCCGGAGGAGGGATCGTCTGTACCGAATGTGCTCAAGCAGGGGACCGGCCCCTGAGCGGGGACATGATGCAGTACTTGCGTGGCGTCGCCACAGGGTCCTGGGAAGTTCTCCAAGGCATTGGGGATCCCACCGCGGGTCAGCGGGTCGGAGCCCTCCTGAGGCGTTATGTACAGTGGCACCTGGAACGCGAGTTCCGCTCTTTTGCTCTGCTCGAAAGGACCTCATGACCGCTCAGACCCCCTATCCGCACCCTTCCGGCCAGAGCGCACCGTCTATACCCCAGAAATTCGTTCCACGGCACGTGGCCGTCGTCATGGACGGCAATGGCAGGTGGGCCAACGAACGGGGGCTCCCGCGCAATGAGGGCCACAAAGCAGGGGAGCGGGCCCTCCTGGACGTCGTGGCCGGAGCGATCGAGATGGGAATACCTGTGGTGAGCGCGTATGCGTTCTCCACGGAGAATTGGAAGCGCTCCCTGGATGAGGTCAACTTCCTGATGACCTTCTGCGGGGATGTGCTCGAACGCCAACTCGAGACTTTGAAATCGTGGGGAGTCCGCATCCGATGGGCAGGACGTCGCCCCAAACTGTGGAAATCCGTCATCCGTCAGCTCGAGGTCTGCGAACGCGAGACGGCAGGCAGCTCGGTCTGCACCCTGGTCATGTGCGTGAACTACGGGGGCAGGGCCGAGATCGCCGACGCCGCAGCCACGATCGCCGCCGATGCCGCGGCGGGAAAGATCAAACCGGGCCAGGTGAACGAGAAGACATTCGCCCGATACCTGGACGAACCGGACCTGCCGGACGTGGACATGTTCCTCAGGACATCGGGAGAGCAGAGATTCTCCAACTTCCTGTTGTGGCAGAGCGCCTATGCCGAGATGGTGTTCATGAACATCCTCTGGCCGGACGTCGATCGGTTGGTCCTGTGGGACGCCGTCGAAGAATATGCCCAACGGGATCGCAGATACGGGGGAGCCATCGATTCCGTATCCAAACCTAAAGTATAAGTTTAATCCGCATCCTTAAACTATAAGTTAACGTTCAACCATCCGTCGTGCGTTCAGGAGACGTCGTGGCCAAACTCTATCCAGCCTTTTTCAAAGCAGTGTTCACCCGCATGGACGCCGAGAAGGCACATGCTCTCGGTTTCGCTGCCATCAGGGCATGCCGGGCATCGGGCGTGTCTCGCATCCTCCGTCGCATCACCGCACCCGATCCGTCCCTGCGAACGGAAGCCATGGGCCTGACTTTCCCTTCGCCGTTCGGGCTGGCGGCGGGCTTCGACAAGGGAGCGACAGGGATCAACGCGCTGACCGATCTGGGATTCGGCCACGTGGAGGTGGGCACCGTGACGGGCCGACCCCAACCCGGAAATCCTCGTCCTCGTCTCCACCGCCTGATCAAGGACAAAGCCGTGATCAACCGAATGGGATTCAACAATGACGGCGCCGACCAGATCGGCCCTCGTCTCGCCGCCGCCCACGCGGACCTGTGGCACGACTACGAACGGGGCACCCGACCGATTGTCGGCGTCAACATCGGCAAGACCAAGGTGGTGCCGGTCGACGAAGCCATCGATGACTATCTCCACAGCACTCGAACCCTGGCGCCCCAGGCGGATTACCTTGCGGTCAACGTCAGCTCGCCGAACACGCCCGGCCTGTGCGATCTTCAGCACATCGATGCTCTCCGGCCGCTGCTGAGCGCCGTGTCGGAGGAAGCGGACAAGGCGGCGGGCCGGCATGTGCCCGTATTGGTCAAGATCGCCCCCGACCTGTCGGACGAGGACATCGCCGCGATTGCTGACCTGGCGGTCGAGCTCGGTCTCGAAGGAATCATTGCGACGAACACCACCATCCGGAGGGAAGGCCTTGGTCTCCGGTCAACAACCGAGGAGATCGAGTCGTGCGGTGCCGGTGGGCTGTCCGGGAAACCGGTAGCGGCGCGGTCATCGGAGGTCCTGGCGATGGTGCGGGAACGTGTGGGACCGGACATGACGATCATTTCGGTCGGGGGTGTCACCTCTGGCGACGACGTTGCAGAACGCCTCCGACAAGGCGCAACTCTGGTCCAGGGGTACACGGCTTTTCTCTACGAGGGGCCGTTCTGGGCCGCCACCATCAATCGGCGTCTCAAGAAGCAGATGAAGCACCGCGGACACTGACGATGAGGGCGCCCGTGCACGACTGAGGGCGGCGGACCACTTCTTCGTGGTCCGCCGCCCTCAGTGCCGACAAGGATAGCCCAGGATCGATCAGGAGGGGTATTCCCCGCGCTTGACCTGGGGCTTCGGCATCCGCAGCTTGCGAATCATCATGACCCTGTTGAACACGTACATGGCGGATCCCGGTTCGACCGAACCGAACTTGGCCACGACGAGTTTCTTGAGCTTTCGCCACAACAGGAAGAAATCGAGGATCCAGATCGCGATGAAGATCCACATGACGTAAATCGTGTACTGCTGGATCGGCAAGGGCATCACGAGCCCCAGCACGAAGATCACGATCAGAATGATGATGAAGTAGTCGCCGACGTTGAACCGGGCGTCGACGTAGTCGCGAACGTAGCGACGTTGCGGGCCGCGATCGCGAGCCGGAAGGTAACGGTCATCGCCGGTCTGCATCGCCTGGTTCTGGCGAAGGCGTGCTTCCCTGGCGGCTTCCCGTTCCTTCTGCTTCGCCTCCTTGCGGTCGTCGGGGACGAGAGGCCGTTTGCGCGCCGCCTCGCGCTCTCGGCGCGTGGGAGTGGGGCGGCCCTTGCCCTGAGGCATCGTCTGATCGGCAGAATTCATCGGCTCCGATGACTGATCTGCCGTGTCACTTGCGGCTGAGGATTTCTTCTTGCTTCCGAACACTCGACCAGGATACTTGATGGCGCGCCCTGTTATCTTCCGACCAGCCCGGAGCATACAGTGGCGCATATGGAGAAAAACGCTGAGAAGAGCACGAGCGAGGCAGCCAACCCTCAATCTTCGGTCACAACCGAGGTCAAGGCACACGTGGAGACGAATTTCGATGCCACACTCTCGACTCTCGAGGGATTGGTGTCCATCCCGTCGGTCGCCTGGGAAAGCCACGATCTCTCCCGCGTTCGGGAGAGCGCCGAACGCGTCGCGGAAATGGCCCGCAACGGCGGCTTCGACGACGTCGAGATCCTGACGGCTCCCAAGCCGGAGGGCGGCGAAGGCATGCCCGCCGTCGTCGCGAGAAAACACCCGAAGCCCGGATACCCCACGGTCCTGTTGTACGCGCACCATGACGTCCAGCCCGTGGGCGATGCCGCCGACTGGAACACCGATCCCTGGGTCGCGACGCGACAGGGGGACCGGCTCTTCGGGCGGGGCGCCGCGGATGACAAGGCCGGTCTGATGACCCACCTGGCATCGGTGCAAGCCGTCGATGACGTGCTCGGCGACGATCTCGGGATCGGCATCACTCTTTTCATCGAGGGCGAGGAAGAAGCGGGCTCGCCGAGTTTCGTGAACTTTCTCGAGATGTATCGGGACAAGCTGCAGGCGGATGTCATCGTCGTGGCAGATTCCTCGAACTGGCGGGCGGGAGTCCCTGCCCTGACCACGAGCCTGCGCGGTGTCATCTCCGGAACGATTACGGTGCGGACCCTGGACCATGCCCTGCATTCCGGAATGTTCGGTGGACCTCTGGTCGACGCGAACACGGCGATGGTCCGGCTCCTGGCCTCCTTGCACGACGACGACGGCGCCGTCGCAATCGAAGGACTGGTTCGGGGTCAGGAACCCGACCTCGACTACGCCGAGAAGGATTTCCGTGAGGACGCCGGTGCGCTGGAGAACTTCCGGCTGACGGGACGAGGCAGTATTTCGTCCCGACTCTGGAACCAGCCTGCCCTGTCCGTGATCGGAATGGACATCACCTCGGTGGATCAGTCCTCGAACACGATGGCGGCCAGTACCCGCGCCCGCGTCAGCCTCAGACTGGCCCCTGGCCAGGATCCTCACGAAGCGCATCGACTCTTCGAAAAGCACTTGTCCGAGCACGCTCCGTGGGGGTCGACCGTGGAATACGACGGCGGCGAGGCAGGCCAGCCCTTCGAATCGGATGTGACCAGCGAACCTGCCCGTGCGGTGCTGGATTCCATGCGGGATGCGTGGGGCACCGACGCCGCGTTGATGGGCATGGGAGGATCCATCCCGTTCGTCGCGTCGCTGACCCGGACGTTCCCCGATGCGGCGATTCTCATCACGGGCATCGAGGATCCTGACACTCGGGCACACAGCGCCAACGAGTCTCTCTACATCCCCGATTTCCAGCGCGCCATCGAGTCCGAGGCGCTCTTCCTGTCCCGAATGAACGCAAAACTGTAGTCCCGGTCCACGTCTGGCGCGGGAATCCGTCCTGACCGCGGGCCCGATCGTCCTCGGCTTCTGCCGAGGAATAGATCCGCTGTCTGCGGGGTTACACTGGCCCGAGAGCAATGGCTAGGCTTGAGGCGAGCAGAAAGGCAGGTCGCGATATGACTGTTGCACCCGATACGAAGACCGAGATGCCGACTCACGGTGTGAATCTCACCGATGGCGCGGCGGAGAAGGTCCGCGCACTTCTGGAGCAGGAAGGACGCACGGATCTTCGACTGCGCGTCGCCGTCCAGCCCGGTGGTTGCTCGGGTCTCATCTACCAGCTGTACTTCGACGAGCGCGTGCTCGACGGCGACGCCGTACGCGATTTCAACAGCGTCGAGGTGATCGTTGATCGCATGAGCACCCCTTACCTCGAGGGCTCCACGATCGATTTCGAGGACACTATCCAGAAGCAAGGGTTCTCCATCGACAACCCGAATGCTCAGGGATCGTGCGCATGCGGTGACTCCTTCAACTGAGTGACATAGATCGCGTCCGGTCGATGCGTAATATGGCCCGGTGGTTCCCGGCAGGGGAACTGCCGGGCCATAGGCTTGTAGAAGTCGGTAATGCGGGCTCCAACACGCTCATGGCGGCCATGTCGAAGCTGAATCCCACTCCGTTTTCGGGATACTGTGGTGACACACTGTCAGCGGGAATCCGCAGGTGCGAGTAAGCTCGTACCGAGACAGGAACGCTATGGCCCGACCACACATCAGCGGTGGGAGAGCGAGTGTTCATCACACGCACGGATATTAGAGGAAGGGCAGTCTGTGAGTTCGCAGAAACGAACCGGTAGCAGCCGCACCAAGGGCATCGTAGCCATTGGCGCGACCGCGGCCGCCACGCTGCTGTTGACGGGTTGTTCGGACACTGCCAAGGTCGGGTTCTTGCCGACCAAGCGCGGAACGACCGACAACGTCGACACGATCATGGATCTTTGGATCGGTTCCTGGATCGCTGCACTGGCCGTTGGTCTTGTTACCTGGGGCCTCATGCTCTGGTGCATCATCGCGTACCGCCGCCGCAAAGGCGAGACCGGGTACCCACGCCAGCTGGGTTACCACCTTCCTCTCGAAATCATGTACACGGTCATCCCGATTGTGTTGATCGTGGGCCTCTTCGCCTTCTCCGACAAAGCAGAGCGTTCCGTCGACAGCCGCTGGGACGATCCCGGCGTCACAGTCGAGGTCTACGGCAAGCAGTGGGCGTGGGACTTCAACTACCTGGACAGCGACACCTACACCTCGGGCACGCAGGCAGGTCTTGACGGCCAACCCGGCAAGGAAGACAAGTTGCCGACCCTCTACCTGCCCGAGAACACCCAGGTTGAGCTCCAGCTCAAGTCCCGCGATGTGAACCACTCGTTCTGGGTGCCGGCATTCTTGCAGAAGATCGACACCATCCCGGGTCAGACCAACTACATGGACTTCAAGACCGGCGGCCCCGGTGACTATCAGGGCAAGTGCGCCGAGCTCTGCGGTGAGTACCACTCCGAGATGCTCTTCAACGTGAAGGTTGTGTCCCAGGCGGAATACGACCAGCACATGCAAGACCTCAAGGACCAGGGCAACAATGGCCGCCTGGGCGATGAGTACAACCGCAATCCCAACATGAACGAATCGAAGTAGGGGAGTACCGGTGTCAACACTCGAGTATTCAGCTGAAGAAACAACGGTTGCGCAACGCACCGTACCCCGCTCGCGGGGTCGGATCGTTGTCAGCTGGTTGACTTCGACCGACCACAAGACCATCGGCTACATGTACATCATCACGTCCTTCACGTTCTTCCTGCTGGCGGGAATCATGGCGTTGATCATGCGCATGGAGCTGTTTGAGCCCGGGATGCAGATCCTGGAGACCAAGGAACAGTTCAACCAGCTGTTCACCATGCACGGCACACTCATGCTGCTGATGTTCGGCACACCGTTGTTCGTGGGGATGGCCAATGTCATCGTGCCTCTGCAGATCGGTGCCCCCGACGTCGCCTTCCCGCGGCTCAACGCCCTGGCGTTCTGGTTCTTCCTCTTCGGCTCGCTGGTTGCGCTCGCCGGATTCATCACCCCGCAGGGCGCGGCGGCCTTCGGGTGGTTTGCCTACTCACCGCTGAGTTCCGCCACCTACTCCCCGAGCGTGGGCGGTGACCTCTGGGTCTTCGGTCTCGCGCTCCAGGGGTTCGGCACCATCATGGGTGGTCTCAACTTCATCACCACGATCCTGTGCATGCGTGCCCCTGGGCTCACGATGTGGCGGGTTCCCCCATTCACCTGGACGGCCCTGGTCACGGCGATCCTGATCATCATGGCCTTCCCGCCGCTTGCGGCGGCGCTGTTCGCCCTCGGTATGGACCGCAGGCTCGGCGGCCACATCTTCGACGCCGACAACGGTGGTTCGATTCTGTGGCAGCACCTCTTCTGGTTCTTCGGGCATCCCGAGGTCTACATTCTGGCCCTGCCCATGTTCGGCATCGCCTCCGAAATCATCCCCGCTTTTTCCCGGAAGCCGATCTTCGGGTACAAGGGCCTGGTCTACGCGACCATCGCGATCGGGGCGCTGTCCGTCACCGTGTGGGCCCATCACATGTACGTCACGGGCTCCGTCATGCTCCCGTTCTTCGCCTTCATGTCCATGATGATTGCGGTCCCCACGGGCGTGAAGTTCTTCAACTGGATCGGCACCATGTGGCAAGGCTCCCTCACCTTCGAAACGCCCCTGCTGTGGATCTTCGGCTTCCTGCTGACCTTCCTGTTCGGCGGAGTCACCGGGATTATCCTCGCGGTTCCCCCGCTGGATTTTCAGCTCTCCGACTCCTACTTCGTGGTGGCCCACTTCCACTACACGGTCTTCGGCACGGTCGTGTTCTGCATGTTCGGTGGCCTCTATTACTGGTGGCCGAAATTCACTGGCAAGATGCTCAACGAGCGTCTGGGCAAGATCCACTTCTGGATGCTGTTCATCGGATTCCACACCACCTTCCTGATCCAGCACTGGCTGGGCGTGGACGGTATGCCCCGCCGTTACGCGGACTACATGCCCGAGGACGGCTTCACCTGGATGAACCAGTTCTCGACTGTGGGCGCCATGATCCTGGCGCTTTCGATGTTGCCGTTCTTCTGGAACGTCTACATCACCACCCGCAATGGCAAGAAGGTCGAGGTCGACGATCCGTGGGGCTTCGGGAGTGGACTCGAGTGGGCGACGTCGTGCCCGCCGCCTCGCCACAATTTCACGGCCCTGCCCAGGATCCGTTCCGAGCGTCCGGCCCTGGACCTGCACCATCCGGAGCTGTCCACCAACCACGATGTCGCCTCGGCAGCCCGCCAGGCCACCACGGTCAACTCGTAGGAGGCACGTAGATGCGCGAAAATGCCATTCTGTTCTGGATCTTGTTCATCTTCTTTATTCCGGTAACGATCGTGTACGGATTCATGACGGGGTTCACCGAGTGGGTCGGCTTCCCGGCCCTGCTCCTGACGGCTTTGATGTCGGCTTTCCTCGGGTTCTTCTTCAGCTTCACCGCGAAGAAGCACCCGAACCAGCCGTCGGACAACCTCGATGGTGAGATCGTCGACGCCGCCGGCGACTACGGCTTCTACTCTCCCTGGAGCTGGTGGCCGTTGCTGTTGGCTATCGCTGCCGCGATCGGCGTCGTCGCGATGGCCATCGGTTGGTGGATGCTCATGCTGGCCGCACCGGTGGCGCTCATCGGCCTGGTCGGCTGGGTTTACGAGTACAGCCGCGGTAACCACGCCCACTAAGGTGATCACCGCACAGCGACTTATTAGATAGAAAAGAGCCCCGATCCGTACGAGGATCGGGGCTCTTTCCTATCCGAGTAACCGTGGATGCAAGCAACGGCGTACCATCACAGGCCATGGTCCGTGCCACACGGGGTGCGCCCCCATTCTTCCCGTCCGGGCGTGAGCGCATATGGCCCCTGACGTCCAGCGACCACCGCCGCTGTGAAGAACCGGAACCACCCCGACATTGACCCTGCGTTGCCGACGCGTACACGCAATCAGCGGCACGTTCTCGTGGGTTTAGGATTCTGAGTCGTCCGCGCTCTTCGTGATCAGGTTCCCCCCCCCCCCCGGACAGGACGATGATGAGGGCCGCGGTCGTCAGCCCGCAGGCCACCCACACCGGGCCGAGCAACCCGAAGCCTGATCCCAGCGCCAAGGCCCCCAGCGCGGGACCAGCAGCAGCTCCCATATTCAACGCCGTCGTGGCGTACGCCCCGGCCATGGTCGGTGCGCCCGAGGCAACATACAGGACGCGGGCAATGAGTGTGCTGCCTACTCCGAAAGACAGTACGCCTTGGATCAAGACCATCCCCATGAGGGCAACAGGATCGGCGGCGACGAGCGCGAGAACTGTCCAGCCCATCAGCAACAGCGGTCCTCCAAGACAAAGGACAAGACCTGATCGAGTGTCCGACAGACGGCCGGACATCGATACGCCGATGAATGACCCGACGCCGAAAAGCACCAGGGTGACGGACACCCACGCTTCGGGTAGCCCGGCCAGATCGGTCACCACTGGCGCCAGGTAGGTGAAAACCGCGAAGGTTCCCGCGTTGACCAAAGCTGCAAGGGTCATGGCAAGAATGACCCGGATGTCGGACAGCTACCGGAGTTCGGTATGCAACTTCGGGGAGTCCGAAGGGGGAGGATCCTGTTCGGTACCACCTGGTACTCCACGCACTACGCCGTAGAGGGCCGACGCGCACAAGACGACAATCGCCCAGAACGTCATTCGCCAGCCCCCAAGCGAACCGAGCAGTGCTCCTGCGGGAACTCCAGCGACGGTGGCTATCGTCGTTCCGGAGAGCAGCACCGACAGCGCACGGCCCTTCTGCTGCTCTGGCACCACGGCGGTTGAGGCGCTCAGTGCTACGGCGAGAAATCCCGCGTTGGCGACAGCGCTCAGCACCCGGGACATGAGGAGGAGCGAGAACGCGGTTGTCATGGCCCCAACGCAATGACTGGCAGCGAAGAGCAGCAGAGTTACGGCCAGCGTGACCCGACGTGGCCAACTACGACTGAAGGCGGCCATGAGCGGCGCCCCGCCGATCATGCCCAGGGCAAAAGCGGAGCTGAGTAGTCCCGCGGTGCCCATCGGCACATCGAGATCGGCCGCGATGGCGGGCAGAAGTCCCGCGAGCATGAATTCTGAGGTGCCCATGACGAAAACGGCCAGGGCAAGCATGTAGAGAGCGAAAGGCATTGAATACTCCGAGATGAGATGACTGAAGATGACTCTTCTCGGACCACGGCCAACGCCCTGGAAGGGGTATGCGCGCGCCTTCAGGGGGCGGACAGCATATCTACATGTTCAAGGGGTTGGCGGTTGATCCGACAACCCCTGACTTGTCTGATTCGGGACTCTGCATGCCTCAGACTCTACACGCGGTGGCCCTCAGTGCTTCGCACGGTGGGTCATCATGGTCGGCTCACCTGGCAATCAAGGTGATATCCCTGCCACCGAGCCCGCCGTCAGCGGAGTGTCGTCATGGGTAGGCTGGAGCGATGGAGCAGCGAATATCACTCATCACACTGGCCACCTCGGATCTGGACGCGTCTCGACGGTTCTATGTCGACGGTCTCGGATGGGCCCCTGATCTGGAGGCCGACGACGTCCTGATGATGCGAGCCGGGGAGCGTCTGATCTTGTCCCTGTGGCGTCAGGAAGCGTTCGAGGAGGAGGTTGGAGCTATTGCTCCGGGGCCGGGGCTTGCGCCACTCACACTCGCTCACAATGTTGGGTCAGCAGAGGAGGTTGATGGGGTCCTGCGAGCTGCCCGCGAGGCCGGCGCGCCCTTCGTGTCTGTGGCGGCCCATCGCGAGTGGGGCGGTTACAGCGGATATTTTGCCGACCCTGATGGGTACCGCTGGGAGATCGCTTGGGCACCTGGACCCGTCAATGACACCGTCCTGCCTTGAGACACGCAGTTCACGTCGTTCTCCCAAGGGCTCAGACAGCAC
This sequence comes from Rothia sp. HC945, assembly GCF_051370785.1. NCBI lineage: Bacteria > Bacillati > Actinomycetota > Actinomycetes > Micrococcales > Micrococcaceae > Rothia > Rothia sp. HC945. The sequence goes on from NZ_JBFCSN010000001.1 coordinate 419,844, forward strand.
GAAGGCCCCGCCCCTGGCATGGGGGCGGGGCCTTCTCTCAGGCACTGTGTCCGACGCTCAGTGGCTACCGGATTCCAGCTCGTGGTGTTTGTGCGCTGCTTCCAGTTCCTCGGGCGAAACCGGGGCAACACGGTCCTCGAAGAAGAGGCGCGACAACCGGCCGCGAACCTTCTCACCACCGCTGATCTTGCCCTTCTTGTCGGGCTGAGCCGGGGAGACCACGGGCGAATTGAAGTTCACCAGGCGGTACCTGTCGTACTCATTGAGCGGTTCGTGGACCTCGATGAATTCACCGTGCGGCAACTGGACCACTCGGCCGGTTTCGATGCCATGAAGCACCAGTTCGCGGTCCTTGCGTTGCAGCGAGAGGCAGATTCTGCGAGTGATCTCGAAGGCGATGAACGGTCCAAAGAAGAAGAAGAACCGAAGCACATAGGCCACATCGTTCAGCGCCACATGGAAGTGGGTCGCAATGAGGTCAGAGCTCGCAGCCATCATCATGATGGAGTACCAGGTGACGCCCGCGACGCCCGCACCCGTCCGGAAAGGAGCGTTGCGAGGACGGTCCAGGATGTGGTGTTCGCGATTGTCCTTGGTGACCCAGCGCTCGAGCCAGGGCCAGGTGAAGAACAGACCCAGGAGGATTGCGGCCGGAACCATCGGGAGCAGAACTGCCAGGACCCAGGTTCCGCCGGCCTGGACCTGCCAGTGCCAGGGCCATGCGCCGGGCATGAGGCGCAGCGCGCCGTCGACCCAACCGATGTACCAGTCGGGCTGCGTACCAGCCTGAACGGGGGAGGGATCGTAGGGGCCGTAGTTCCAGATCGCGTTGATCGTCACCGTGCCGGCCATGAGAGCAATGATGCCGAAGACCACGAAGAAGAATCCGCCGGCCTTGGCCGCGTACACCGGCCCCACGGGGAACCCGACCACGTTTTTCTCGGTACGGCCCGGGCCCGGGTACTGGGTGTGCTTGTGAACAACCACCATGAACAGGTGAATGGCCACGGTCAGCAGGATCAGCGCGGGGATGATCATGATGTGCAACGTGTACAGGCGCCCGATGACGGCGTGACCCGGGAACTCGCCTCCGAAGAAGAACAGGGACAAGTGAGTGCCGACGAGGGGGATGGCCTTCATGACGCCGTCGATGATGCGCAGACCGTTGCCGGAGAGCACATCGTCGGGGAGGGAGTACCCGGTGAAGCCTGCCGCCATGGACAACACGAAGAGCATGCCACCGACAACCCAGTTCAGCTCACGAGGCCGACGGAACGCACCGGTGAAGAACACGCGCATCATGTGCACGGCAATGGCAACCACGAACATCAGCGCGGCCCAGTGATGAACCTGTCGCATGAACAGGCCGCCACGTATGTCGAATGAAATGTGCAATGCGGAAGCGTAGGCGGCCGACATCTCGACGCCCTTCATCGGGACATAGCTTCCGTCGTAGACCTTCGACGTCATCGAAGGGTCGAAGAAGAAGGTCAGGTACGTCCCGGACAGGATCAGGATCACGAGGCTGTAGAGAGCAACCTCGCCGAACATGAACGTCCAGTGGTCCGGGAAGATCTTCCGACCGAACTCGCGGACAATGCCGGACATGCCCACGCGAGTGTCCACAAAGTTTGCGATGCGCCCCGGGGTGGTCGAGGCCTGGTATTCGTTTACAGCATTAGACATGTTTAGGCCTCACTCGCCATCTCTTGCTTCTGCTTGCCCCGCTCCCAGTAGGCCGGGCCGACCGGCTCGTGGAAGTCGCTGCGCGCCACGAGGTATCCCTCGGAATCAACGGTGATCGGCAACTGGGGCAGAGCGTGCGCGGCGGGGCCGAACACGACAGCGCATTCGTTGGCCGCGTCGAACGTGGACTGGTGGCACGGGCACAACAAGTGGTGCGTGCGCTGCTCGTACAGGGCGATGGGACAACCGACGTGGGTGCACACCTTGGAGTAGGCGATGATCCCGTCGACGTTCCAATCCTTGCGGTCATCGGGCACATGGAGCTCTTCGGGGTCCATGCGCATCAGCAAAACCACTGCCTTGGCCTTCTCCTCGAGGTATCCGTCCTCATGGGAAATGTCCAAGATGTTTTCCGGCAAGACGTGGTAAGCGGAGCCCAAGGTGACATCCGAGGCCTTGATGGGAGTCCCGGAGGGGTCACGGACCAGTCGGACACCCTTGTCCCACAATGTGTGCGAGAGAACCTTGGGATCGATGGGGCCGAGCTCGCGGAACAGCGTGATGAAAGTCAGTGGCGCAAGAATGATCGCGCCGATCATCGTGTTGCGCAGCAACGGACGGCGCTTGATCCCGGACTCGTCGATGATCGTCTCGACGATCTCCTGAGCAGAAGCCCGGGATTCTTCCGAGCTGATCTCGTGGCGCATCTCGACCATTTCGTGGTCGGGCATCAGGGTACGAGCCCACTGCACGATTCCGATGCCGATACCGAACATCGTGCACGCAATGCCGAGGCCGAGCAACAGGTTCTGGAGCCGAAGGTTGCTGGTCGGATCCGGATTGTTCACGTTGAACATGTCCCCGTCCGCCTTGATGGCGAAGAAGCCGATCCAGAATACGAACGCTCCGACGATAGACAGGATGAAGAGCCAGGAGACCTGGCGTTCGGCGCGCTTGGCGCGCTTGGGGTCCAGATCGGTCAGACGCGGTTCGTGGTGAGGGAGACCGGGATCCGGGAATTGTTCCTGATTCTGGTCTCCTGAGGTAGCAACGGCGCCGGAACGCTCCGGTGCTCCGTCACGATGGTTGCCCATGTGATCCTCTAACTTCCTTGGTACGAGCTGCTGGTAGGTGTGTGATGCGCGGTCGGGCTTACGCGGACCGCGAGGTCAGCCACACGGTGAAACCGATGACCAGACCCAGACCAATGGTCCAGATGAACAGGCCCTCCGACACGGGGCCGAGCGAGCCGAGCGCCAGACCGCCGGGGGAGCTGTTGCTCTCCTGAGCCTTCAGGTAGGTAATGACGTCACGCTTTTCATCCGGGGTGATGTTGGCGTCGTTGAACACCGGCATGTTCTGAGGACCGGTTTCCATGGCCTCGTAGATGTGCTCCTCGGAGACATTCATGAGGGTGGGAGCGAACTTGCCGCGCGTCAGCGCACCGCCGGAGCCCGCGGCGTTGTGGCACATTGCGCAGTTAGCGAGGAACACCTTGGCGCCGTTGGCGGCATCTCCCTTGCTGGTGTCCAGGGATTCCTTGTCCGGAACTCCGGGACCGGCACCGAGGGAAGCGACGTAGGAGGACAGCTGCTTGGTCTGATCGTCAGTGAACTGACCCGGCTTGATCTGAGCCTGAGTGCCCTGCATCTGCATGGGCATACGTCCTGTTCCGACCTGGAAGTCAACCGCAGCGGCGCCGACGCCGACCAGCGACGGGCCGTTGTCGGTGCCCTCGCCGCTGGTTCCGTGGCAGGTTGCGCAGTTCGACTGGAACAGCTTCTGTCCTGCGGCGATGTCGTCGGCAGTGTAGTTCTGTTCCGAGTCGGCCTTGGCCTGATTGGTGGCGGAGGCAACTGCATAGAGGCCACCAGTCAGGACGAGGGCGACAGCCAACAGAATAATGGCCGCCAGCGGGTGACGCCGCTTCTGGGAGAGTGCCTTCACGTCAAGAGTTCCTTTGTCTGTGTGTGATTGATGTGTGGGCGGGCGATCCGCGGAGCTACTTCACGAAGTAGACCACGATGAACAGCACGATCCAGACCACATCGACGAAGTGCCAGTAATAGGAAACCACGATCGCCGAGGTTGCCTCGTAGTGTCCGAATCGCTTGGCGACGTACGCGCGTCCAATGATGAAGAGGAACGCGATCAAACCGGCGGTCACGTGCAATGCGTGGAAGCCTGTCGTGATGTAGAACGCCGAACCATAGGCGCTGGCCGCGATGGAAACGCCTTCGGAGACCAAGGTCGCGTACTCCATGGCCTGGACACTGACGAAGAAGGCGCCCATGACGAAGGTCAGGAGGAACCACTCAACCATGCCCCACTGGCCGACCTGGAAGATCGATCCTGTGCGACGGGCCTTGAGCTGCTCGGCCTTGAACACGCCGAACTGGCAGGTGACCGAGCTCAGGACGAGCACGATCGTGTTCGTCAGGGCCAGCGGGATATTCAGGTGGTGAGTGTTCTCCGCCCACACGTCGGGCGACGTGGCCCGCAGGGTGAAGTACATGGCAAACAGTCCGGCAAAGAACATCAGCTCACTCGCGAGCCATACCACCGTGCCTACGGACACGATGTTGGGGCGATTGAGCGTCGGTTGTGCCGACTTACTGGGAGTATGGGTTGCAGTTGTCACATAGACATTATGTCGGTAAAACTCCCGCCGAACCAACAGGAGCCGGTGCGCGTTGCTCCGGCGTGTCATCCTGAGCCCCGCGGATCGCCTCACTGGCGCGGATTTGCAGGGCTTCGTCTCGGTTCTGGCCTTTAAAGTCACGTAATGGTGGGACGGCCGCCACAGTCGAAGACCCAGGCTTCATCCAGCTTCCGCACAGGACATCGGCGTAGGGGTCACAGGAAGGGGTATTTCATCGCCTAGGGTTGTCGTATGAGCAACACCGAGAGCGCCGGCGCGCAGCCAACGTGGAAGAGTCTGGTCAACGCGATCGAACGGCACGAAGACCTGAGTTACGACGAGGCCGCGTGGGCCATGCGAGAGATGATGTCCGGCCTGGCTGACCCCGTTCAGGTGGCCGCCTTCCTGGTTGGACTGCACACCAAGGGGGAGACGGCGGAGGAGCTCCACGGACTTTCGGAGCAGATGCTGGATATGGCAGAGCCATACGGCGGCCCCCGAGATGCGGTGGATATCGTGGGAACCGGTGGTGATCAGCACAACACGGTCAACATCTCGACGATGGCTTCTCTCGTCATTGCCGGGGCAGGCGTCAAGGTCGTGAAGCACGGCAACCGGGCGTCGTCGTCGTCAACAGGATCTGCGGACGCCCTGGAACGGCTGGGCCTGCCTCTCGACGCACCCGCGGCGAGGGTCGAGGCCTCCGTCGGCGAGGTCGGCATCTCGTTCCTTTTTGCCAACACCTACCATCCGGCCATGCGGTACATCGGCCCCATTCGCAAGACGCTCGGGGTTCCCACCGTTTTCAATTATCTGGGACCACTGGCCAATCCGGCACGCGTCGCCTCATCCGTGATCGGGGTGTCCAGCACACGCATCGCCCCCCTCATGGCGGATGTCTTCGCCCGCCGTGGTGACCACGCGCTGGTATTCACGGGACCGCTGAATCTCGACGAGTTGAGCCTGATCGGGCCGACTCAGATGTGGGAGGCCCACGACGGTCACATCACAGAGAGCGTGATCGAGGTGGCCGACCTCGACCTCCCGTCGAACACCTTGGCCGACATCACCGGCAAGGATGCGCAGTTCAATGCCGAAGTCATTCAGCGGGTCATGGCGGGGGAGAGCGGCCCCATTCGCGACACGGTCGTGCTGAATGCGGCCGCTGGCCTTGTCGCCGCCGAGAAGGAAGCATCGAGCCCCTTGACCGATCGCCTCAATGCTGCAATCTCTCGGGCCCAGGATGCGCTGGATTCCGGACGTGCGGAGGAAGTCCTGACGTCGTGGATCAGGTTCCTCAAAGATTAAACCTATACTTTAAGGTAAATGAGTGATACCCTGAGTCGACGATGCCGGGACTCACGGCCGCCGCTGGGCGATCTTCGCTATGACTCGTGCCAGCACGCGGTAACCCAGCAGAAAGACCGCATTGGCGATGGTTGCCACGATGATGAAGGACCAATGTGTCCCGCTTCCTGTCGCAGCGCGCAGAAGCATGCCGACGATGACCGTCGCAAGCCAGATGGTCACACCCGAAGGGATCAGGCTTGCAGGGGCGCGCCAGGCCTTGGACAACAGCCAACCAACAATGGCGCCCACGAGAAATGGCCATGCCGTCAGGGCCGTTCCCGCGAGACTTTCGCCGTGGGAACTGCGGCCAATGGCAGCGAAGAGGATGACGAGCACGAGGTCGGCCGCGACATAGGGCCACACGGACGCCGACGTCGTCTGGCGCTGGTCGGTGCGGTTCGCGGTATGAGCTGATTCGATGGAGGGCATGTATCGAATCTATCCCAGCGCTGAGATCAGGAGCGATCGGGGGCGGGGCCGAAAGCATTACTTTACATAATGTAGATTATCGGCGTTATAGAGATCATTGATTTGGTGCGGTGATCCTTGGTCCCCAGGAGTTTTGCAGGCAACATGGTAAGTACAACCGATGGAAGGAACCTCGCTCGTGCTGACCTGGATCGCGGAAAATCCTTTTGCGGTGTGGTTGATCGCCGCCATTGTTCTCGCGGTGGTCGAAATGCTGTCTTTGGATTTCTTCTGTCTCATGCTGGCCGGCGGAAGCTTCGCCGCGACATTGACTGCCTTGGTCACCGATAGCTGGACCATACAGGTTCTGGTTTTCGCCGTGGCGTCCGTCCTGCTGATCTTCCTGGTGCGACCGATTATTGTTCGCCGTCTGAACCGGAACACGCCTCAGACGCTGAGCAATGTCGATCGTTTGGCCGGTCAGCGCGTCGAGGTGCTCGAAGACGTCTCCCAAGTCTCCGGGCTCGTGCGACTCGAAGGTGACCACTGGACGGCACGTACATCGACTCATGACGTGGTCCTTCCCGCCGGGTCGACCGCGGTCGTTCGACGCATTGACGGGGCAACCGCCGTGGTCGATGCGGCCACCGGAGAAAACATGCCCGAATAACCGGCGAAGAGTTCCCGACTCGAGGCACCACCAAGGAAGGTACATCCCCATGGCACCACTCATTATTGTGCTCGTGCTGCTGATCCTGCTGGTCGTGATCGCACTGTTCAAGGCTGTGCGCATCATTCCCCAGGCCAAGGCCGGCATCGTCGAACGACTCGGAAAATATTACTCGACCCTCAACCCGGGATTGCACTTCGTGGTCCCCTTCATCGACCGCGTTCTGCCGCTCATCGATTTGCGCGAACAAGTGGTTTCTTTCCCGTCCCAGTCGGTCATCACTGAGGACAACCTCGTGGTCGGCATCGACACCGTGGTGTACTTCCAGGTCACCGATCCTCGGGCCGCGACTTACGAAATCACGAACTACATCCACGCCGTGGATGAGCTCACGAGCGCAACGTTGCGCAACGTCGTCGGCGGACTGAATCTCGAGCAGGCTCTGACCTCGCGAGACCAGATCAACGCCGAGCTGCGTGGTGTTCTGGACAGCACGACGGGACGCTGGGGCCTTCGGGTCTCTCGCGTGGACATCAAGGAAATCCAGCCGCCCGCATCCATCCAGGACTCCATGGAGAAGCAGATGCGTGCCGAACGTGATCGTCGTGCCGCCATCCTGACCGCCGAGGGCGCCAAGCAGTCCTCGATTCTGACGGCCGAAGGCGAACGTCAGGCCTCGATCCTCTCCGCCGAAGGTGACGCAAAGGCCGCGATCCTCCGTGCTGACGGCGAGGCGCAGGCCATTCACAAGGTGTTTTCCGCCATTCACAAGGCAAATCCGTCGCAGAGACTCCTCAGCTACCAGTACTTGCAGACGCTTCCCAAGTTGGCCGAGGGCGATTCCAACAAGCTCTGGTTCATCCCGACAGAACTGGGCGATGCACTGCGAGGCATTGGCAAGGCCTTTGGAGACGGTCAAGGCGTCGACCCGATGAATCCCTTTACCGCGACGTCGGACGAGGAACCAACGCCCACGGAACCCGACGATTCGGAGGACCCCATCGTCGACTCCCCGGTTCTCAAGGTCACCGAAGACGATCTCAAGCCGGACGTCAACCAGACCAGCGTCGACCCTGATGACTTCGAAATGCCGCCCTCGAGCATCGATCCGGATGAGCCGGTCTCGCCCGCGACGGACGATCAACCCGAGTCGGGTTCCGGTGCATCCACCGCGACGGAGCGTTCCGGAAACGACGGCGACGACTACGGCATTCCTGGGCACCAGTAGTCACCGGTCCTCTCCCCTGCGGAGCGCTGATTTAGCCTCCGCTCGGGAGAATGAGACCATAGTCAGGAATAAACGTGGGCGTCGTGTCGCTGAACATGATGCCGTGACCCCGTTCCTACTCGGGAAGGAAATGATCTATGAGTGACCGCAGCCTTCGAGGTATGCGCTTGGGCTCCCAGTCCATGGAGTCCGAACAGGGCGTGCAGCCTGCTCCGCGCCAGCGGGTCGAGTACCGGACCGACGACGGCGAACAGGTCTTCGTGACCTTCGCTGCAGAGGCCGAGATCCCGGCTACCTGGACCGCGAAGTCGGGCAAGGAGGCTCTGCTCATGGACGGCAGCAAGCCGGACACGAGCAACGAGAAGCCCGTGCGTACGCACTGGGACATGTTGCTCGAGCGCCGATCGATGGAGGAGCTCGAGGAGACCTTGCAGAAGCGCATCGATTACTACCGTAAACGTCACGAGATTCCGGCCGACCAGGAGAGCTAACCCTCGTTCTCCGAACGCCGTAGGAGCAGATGACAAAGATCGGGGCGACACCCAGTGGGTGTCGCCCCGATCTTTGTCTCTTCGCCCGGTCCGTTGCCTACGCCGTTGCGCGCACGGCCCGTAGCTTGTTGCACAGGGTCTTGGCACGAGCTCCGAGCCCCCAGCGGGCCACTTTCGTCATCGATTCCAGGATGACTCCGGAGTCCATCTTGGAATCCCCGACCTCGCGCTCCACGAACGTGATCGGAACCTCCGTGATGGTGAGTCCCGCCAACTCGGCTCGCCACCCGAGATCGATCTGGAAGCAATAGCCTACCGAGTCGATGGTTTCAAGATCGAGGCGATCCAGAGTCCCGCGACGGAACGCCCTGTATCCAGCGGTGATATCGCGAACATCAGTTCCCAACATCGTCTGAGCATAGAAATTGGCTCCACGGGAGAGGAACTGACGGTGCCAGGGCCAATTGACGGTCTTCCCCCCGGGTACGTAGCGAGAGCCGATGGCGAGGTCCGCACCTCGGTCGATCGCCTCAAGCAAACGCCCCAGTTGTTCCGGCTGGTGGGAGCAGTCGGCATCCATCTCGACGAGAACCTCATAGTCTCGCTCCATCCCCCACGTGAAACCGGCAATGTAGGCCGCCCCCAGGCCTCCCTTGCCTTTCCGGTGGAGCACATGAATCTTCTCGTCCTCACGGGAAAGCCGATCGGCCAGCTCACCGGTTCCGTCCGGGCTGTTGTCGTCGACCACGAGGACGTGGACCTCGGGCTGTGCGGCACGCAGGCGCTCGATCACCACGGGCAGAGCTTCGAGCTCGTTGTACGTGGGGATCACTGTCAGGGTCTTGAGTTCCACTGTGAATGCTCCTGCGGAGGTCTTGAAGTCAGTGAGGTCGCCCTCGTGTTACTTCGTGATATTCGGTTCCGGCGCTACTTTATCCCAACTCGTCCACAATATCCTGACGAGCTGTTCCGGCTTGTCCGTCACATCCGGTACTCGGTTGTTCCGATCCGGGCCAGCTCAAAGACCGGATATTTCTCCCCCACGAGTTCCGGAAGCAACGGGGTCCGAGCGCGGGGATCCGTGCTCCATGCGGCAATTCGGGTGTCCGCCGTCTGGACCATGAGGGCCTCGGCCCGCCACCCGGTGAAATCTGCCGACGAGTCCGGAACGATCTGACCACCGAAGGGACCGCCCGCGCGAAACAGCCTTTTCACGCCACGAGTTTGCGCCGTGAACGTTGCACGGGTGGGCAGCCCGACCGCGTCGACGTCGCTCCGGAGTCCCAAGGCCGCCCACGCCCACGGGTTGACTGGGCTCTCCGTGCCTCGCGTCCGAACACCCGGCAGCAAACCGACGGCAGAACCGTTCCGTAGTTCGTCTCGAACCAGGTCGATCCAGTCGGTGTCCGACAGGCTGGCTTCGATCAGCATCTCGCTCTCCCCCGGCGAGCCGGCCGATTCGGACTCACGCCGGACGACGACCTCGGCCGGAAGCTGACGATCGGGTTCATCCGAAAAGGAGTGCAGTTCCATGGGTCGCTGCGTGTCATCGACGATGCAAGCGGTGTATCCGGCCGCGATCATGGCCGATCGATCATTCTCCCCCGGCGTCGAGCCCGCTCGACCAACGAACCCGGGAACGAGTACGAGACCGTCCAGGTCCACCGTGGTCACCTTGTCATCCGTCAGGGAGTCGGCGCCTGCCTCCTCCCCAACCCAAACGACGCGATCGCCTTGAACCAGGACGGCCGTGGCAAAGGGGTCGGCGGGGCTGTAGACCGATCCGTTCCTGTACATCACGGTCGCTTCACCGTAATTGTGTGTGATCATGCTCATATTTCTTCCGATTCTTCCCATTCCTGGCCGAAGACGTCGTCGTCCGAGCCGACAGGAGTCTCCAATTCGTGAATAATGACACCGCGCTTGATGAGATTGGTGGCTGCTTCACATCCAGTGCGCCACATCGGATCGTCCACGGCATGGCCCAGCTGATCCAGGGCGTCGATGACCTGCTTGGTCGAACGCACGAAATCCCCGGCCACCAGGCCCGAGCCCTCCAGGCTCTTCGACAACGAGTCTCCCCTGGCCCACCGGTAGACGGACCACATGAGCCCGACATCCGGAACGGGCGTCTCTGGCAGTCGGTGATGGCGTTCACGGCCCGCGAGGTCGGTCCACAAGCCATGCAGCCGGTTCGCTCTCTCCTGGAGACCGGCCGGATAGGTCCGGAGGAACACGGTCTCATCGCGCTTCCCCGAATAGACCAAGGAAGATGCCGCCGCGCACAGTGCCGCCGGGTCCAGGCCCTCGAAGTAGCCGTCACGCAATGCCAGCGACGTCAGCAGGTCCCTTTCCCCGTAGATTTTCCGCAGTGTCTCACCCGCGCTGCGCAGCCGGGGCTCCCCTGAGTCGTCGGGACCGACGTAATCGTAGTCCGCGAGCAGATCGAGGATATTCGAGAATCGTTGGGCGATCGTGTTGGTCCTCGAATCGATCTGATGGCGAAGAGAGTCGGTTTCCTTCTTCAACTTAACCCATCGGTTGAACCATCGAGCGTGGTCTTCCCGTTCCGAGCATCCGTGGCACGGATGGGACTCGACGGCTCGCCTCAGCCGGTCGATCTCGCGTTTGTCCTCCTCTGGGGACTCAAACTCCGGAGATTTCGGCGGTTTGATGGTTCGCCCGGGTTTTCCTTCGTCCAGAGCAGACTTGACCCGCGCGGACATGTCGCGCCGATCCTGAGGTGTCCTCCCGGTGAAGTGCTTGGGAACCTTGACCTTGGATATAGGTTGAATGCTTCCATCGAATTCGGACGGGCCAATCACACGAAGATGGGCAGACATCGTCACGACGCCGATCCGAGTCTCGAATCCACCCTGGGGCTTCCCCACCACCACTGCAGGTCCCGAGTTTCGTCCACGGGGAATGTCGACGACGTCGCCGGGAACCAGCAACTGCATCGTTGACTCCGCGGCGGACCGAGTCAGTCTCTTTCGCTCCTTGGAGCGACGCTTCTCGGTTTGATTCAACTTGTACTTCAAGTTCGCATATTCGACATAATCGCCCAAGTGGCAGGTCATGGACTCTTCGTAGCCGGACAAGGCCTTCTCTTGTCGCCTCACCTTGGACGCGAGGCTGACCACCGACTTGTCTGCCTGGAACTGGGCGAAGGAAGACTCCAGGATGCTCATCGCGCGCTCGGCCCCGAACTGGTCCAGGAGGTTCACCGACATGTTGTAGGTCGGTTTGAAGCTCGAGTAGAGCGGGTAGGTTCGTCGAGAAGCGAGCCCCGCAATGGCCTTGGCATCCATCCCGTCATTCCAGAGCACCACGGCATGGCCTTCGACGTCGATCCCCCGGCGTCCGGCGCGCCCCGTCAACTGGGTGTACTCACCGGGGGTGATATCGACGTGCTGCTCACCATTGAATTTGGAGAGTTTCTCGATCACTACACTCCGGGCGGGCATGTTGATGCCCAAGGACAGGGTTTCCGTCGCAAAGACCACCTTGACCAGGCCCAGAGTGAATAGATGTTCGACGATTTCCTTGAACAGCGGAAGCATCCCGGCATGGTGGGATGCAATCCCCCGGGACAGGCCCTCGCGCCAGTCATCGAAGCCCAGGACCCTGAGATCTTTCAGATCCACAGAGGCCGTGGCCTCGGCGATGTAGGCACGAATCATTTGCGCCTGGCGCTGGTCGGTCAATCGGATATCCGAGGCAATGCATTGCAGTACTGCGTCGTCGCATGCGGCGCGCGAGAAAATGAAGTAGATCGCTGGCAGCAGCCCGTTCTCGTCGAGAGACCTCAGAACAACGGGCCGAGGGGCACGCCGCATGGGCGGCGGACCGCCGCGCCCCTGACCTTTTCCTTTGCCGCGGCGGGACCCGCGGCGGGGCCCTGGGCCTCTTCGGGATGTGGCCTTCAACAGATCCGTATTGACCTTGATCTTTTCGGTGCCGTCTCGGCGCACGATGTCCGCCGCTTTCGAGATGGTCGTGTTGTCCGCAAACAGGTCGTACAGGCGGTGTCCGGCCATGACGTGCTGCCACAGCGGAACGGGTCGATGTTCCGACACGACCACTCGGGTGGACCCACGCACCGTGTCGAGCCACTGCCCGAATTCCTCGGCGTTCGAGATGGTGGCAGACAGCGACACGACGGCCACGGATTCGGGGAGGTGGATCATGACTTCTTCCCAGACGGCACCACGGAACCGGTCGGCCAGGTAGTGGACCTCGTCCATCACCACGAATCCCAGCGAGGAAAGGGTCGAAGACTGCGCGTACAGCATGTTGCGCAGAACTTCGGTAGTCATGACCATGATGGGGGCCTCTGGGTTCACGGAGATGTCCCCCGTGAGGAGGCCTACGTTCTCGGCTCCGTAAATCCGGCTGAGGTCGTGGAATTTCTGGTTCGACAGGGCCTTGATGGGCGTGGTGTAGAAGGCTTTTTTGCCGTGCCGCCGGGCCAGGAATACCGCAAATTCACCCACGACCGTCTTGCCGGCGCCCGTGGGCGCGGCGACCAGGACACCATCGCCGTCCTGCAATACCTCGCATGCTTCCCGCTGGAAATCATCGAGCGGAAAGTCGAGGGAGCTTTCGAAAAGACCCACGGAGCTCTTGAGGTACTCGCTACGGGCCTTGGCCGCTTCGTATTTCTCGGCGTAACTGGGCATAACACCAGCCTATCGGCACGCACGGGCACGCACGTACCGATTCAGCTATACGACGTACTCCGCTACGGAGCGAAGGCTTGCGGCTCCCCTACCGACCGAGCTGTTCCAGGCCCTCTTCGGACGTGGCCTTGTGGGCATCGGCGCCGTAGGACTCTGCCAGTTTTGCGTTCTTCTTGTCCCGACGCTTGTCGTTGAACATGCAAATGGCGATGGCAAGGAAAAACAGGATCAACAGCGGGGCCATCAGATAGAACATCGTCATCACATCCGTGCCCGGGGCCGTCATCGCGGCCAGCAGAGCGACAATGACCACGACCCAGCGCCAGGACTTGAGGATGGTACGCCCACGGATGAGGCCCATCATGTTCACGCCCACCAGAGCGACGGGAATGACAAAAGATACACCAAAGGAAATGATCAACTTGACGACGAAAGAGATGTAGGTCTTCGCCTCAATGAAGTTGGACTGGCCCTCGGGCGTGAACGCGGTGAGGGTCTTGACGGCCGTCGGCATGCACAGCCACGCGATCCAGATGCCCAGCAGGAACAAGGGAACCGAGACACACACGAAACTGACGGCGTACAGCTTTTCCTTCTTGTGGAGTGCTGGTGTGATGTACGCCCACAGCTGGTAGAGCCAGACCGGTGAGGCCAGAACCAGGCCGATGGCCAGTGAAACCTGGACCATGACATCGAACGCCGAGGCGACGCCGTTGAAGTTGATGCTTGCATGACGTCCATGGTCCTGGGCGATGTCAGCGATGGGCTCGGTGATAGCGCGCATGACCGGGTAATAGAAGAAGAACCCGGCTATAGCTGCCAACACGGTGGCTATGGCCGCTTTCATCACTCGATTGCGAAACTCCCGGAGGTGTTCGCGCAACGCCATCTGCGCCTGGGGGTTGCCCTTGCGGCTGTACTTGGATGCCATGCTTCGGTCCGTGTCCTCGAGTCAGCAGAACTCCGGCCGCGGTCTCACCTCATCGTCTCGGGGACGGAGGTTCTTGCGGCCGGAGCATCAGCGGCTAATTCTTCGTCGTGCCCTGATCCCGGACATCGGAATTATCGGTCGAGGACCCGGCCGAGTGCGAGCCCCGGCCGGTTTCGTTGTCGACGACTTCACCGTTGACGACGTGATTCTTGGCTGACGTCTCGTCCTTGTCATCCTTCATGTCCTTGACCTCGGACTTGAAGATCTTCATCGACTGGCCCAGGCTGCGAGCCATGCCGGGAAGTTTCGGGGCGCCGAAGAGCAAGAGGATGATGACCAGGAGAATCAGGAGATAGACGGGGTGGTCAAAGAGCCTACCGAGCATGGGTTCTTCCTTTCTTGTCGCCTCGCATCATATCCCTGAAATTCTGGGGCTGACCGAGACGGTCCCGCCGCGCGATGCGCTGGGCTGCTTTTCGTTGATGTCGCGTCGAGCGTTCGCGAAGATACTCTTCACGGGCTCGGTGGATTGGGACGAGTATTCCGGGAACGGGTGCCTCACGGATTCCCGTAGCCACTGAACTGGCCGATGTCTCCCATCGGTTGGTCATATCTTCCCCGAGTGAACCGACGTCCTCGAGGGCGCCGAAGAACCGCTGTACGGTTCGCCAGGCCAACCACCCGAGAATCGCCGCGGATACGAGGACGAGGACCGTCCACAAGAGTATCCAAAACCACCAAGGCATACGTTCATTATAATCATCGATCCTCCGGCCCCGACGGTCGGACAGGGTTGAACTGGTCACCAGGATCCGGCGACGTCGATCCCCCGGGCCTTCGCGGATTCGTACCATTCCGTCGTCCACGGCCGTGCCCTCCACAACGCCATGGACCCGGCATGGTGGAGCATCAATCGGTACAGACTGAACCAGTCGATGACATCAATCTCGATCACGAGCCCGGATTCCGGCGTTCCGTCGTCGTCGGCCGAACCAGGAACGGCCACGTGGCCGATGATCTCTCCCCCCAAAGCATCCGCCAGTGGCTCGGCATCAGCAGAGACCCACACCAGGGTCCGGGCGGGCTCAGAGGGGGACTCCCCTAGGGCCGGGATGACGTCGCCCTCAGTGGTCTCGACCTCCCGAAGGCCATGAATTGCCTCAATGCGATAGGTCCTGACCTCTGCGTGAGCCGTGCTCTCCGCCTCGAGGTACCAGGTATTTCCCCGTGAATAGACGTCGTGTGGCCTCACCCGCCGTTCGCTGGCCGATGTCTGGCCGCGCGACCTGTAGTCGATCTCGACCGTACGTCCACCATCGGCGGCGGCTCGCAGGGCATCCACAGTTTTCGCCATCTGTGGTTCCAAGCGAACCGACAGTTGGTCGGAGGACACGCCCGCGCCGTTCGCGCCACTGACGAGTTTTCGGGAGATCTCTTCGACGGTGCGCGCGTGGTCCGGGGAAACCTGGCCCAGCAACTGGATCGCCAGCAAAAGGCGGATCGTCTGGTCGGGCGCCAAATTCAGCGCACGCCCGAGCTCCTCGGGAAGCTCGACGAAGACTTCGTCGTCGTACGCCGAAACCCGGAGATACGCTCCACCGAGAATCTCGTCGCTCGCGTTGGCGATGGCATCGAGATCCTGTCTGACCTGGGCCGTAGTGACATGAAGGTGCCGGGCGATTTCTCGGATTCCGCACCCCGGATTGCTTCCCACGTAGGACGCCAGATCCACGAGTCGCACGAACCGACGGTCATTGGCCTCTCTCTGCCTGCCTCGCTTGGGCTCGATGATCTCGGTGTCCCGGTCAGTGACGGCAACGGAGACGCGATCCTGGAGATCGATCGCCCTCTGTATGGTGCGATCTACCTCGCGCCGAACGGAGTCCTCATCGAACTCCTGTCCCTCGGGTACCCGGAACTCGACTCCGGATCCCAACTCGGCCAGGCAACGCACGAATTCGAGGACATCCGGAACCTCGGCGACCGCCTCAACGACTCGCGTCACGGAATGGAACTCCGGGAACTGATCCTGGAGCCGCATTCCCGTACCCGATTCCGACCAGTCCAAGACCACGGGGGCTGCACCGGCCGGGCAACGGAGGACGACCACCGGCGCCGGCGATTCCGAAATGCCTTCCAACACGGACTTCATCGAAAAGTCCTCGGGTGCTCCAGGAAGGCTCGATTCGCGCACCGAGATGGACGTCATCCTCGACAACCGAAAGTTACGCGGAGCCTGCCGCTCGGCGTCCCACCCACTGACATACCAATGATCGAATCGTTGACCAACGCCCCATGGGCGGATGCGGCGTCGGGACGTGTCCAGGGAATTGGCGGACCTGTAGGAGAAGGAAACCTCGGAGCCGTAGGCCAGCGCCCCGAGAATCGTTTCCAGATGTCCCCCGCCTCCGCTGAGGCGCGGCGTCACGTGCTTCAGGCCAACGGCGCCGTCCGTGTCGTGTTCGCCGTAGCCGAGCCGTCGGACGGCGCGCTCGGCGTCGTGCGCATAATTCGGATCGGACCACAGGCGCGCCGCAATTCCGAGCGTCAGTCTCTCCGCCGGGGTGAATTCCTCGCGACCGAGCCACAGATTCTCCCGATCGATCCGATAAAGGGTTTCCCCATAATCCTGGATGGCCGCAATCTTCATGCCCAGATTGCGCAGGGCCGCCTTGTCTCGCTCGAAGGTTCGCTCGAAGGCCGAGTCCGAACCGATGCTCCGGTACGCATCGATGCTTTCCCGGATTCTCTGCCTCGGAACGGGCCGCTCGTGGGAGAGCATGAATCCGTACA
Organism: Rothia sp. HC945; assembly: GCF_051370785.1. NCBI lineage: Bacteria > Bacillati > Actinomycetota > Actinomycetes > Micrococcales > Micrococcaceae > Rothia > Rothia sp. HC945. Next base: position 436,724 of record NZ_JBFCSN010000001.1, read on the forward strand.
GCGCGAACAACCGCTCTGGAACCTTGACGGGCACAGGATCGGCCTAACCTTCTGGGGCTGCTGAGTTCGAGTTCACGATGAGCGAGCCTCGACGAGATCGACCACGAATACCAGGGCCTGATCCGGGCCAATCACGTTCCCTGCACCGCGTTTGCCGTAGGCGAGTTCGGACGGAATTTCCAATCGACGGCGCCCGCCGACCTTCATTCCGATCAGGCCTTCGTCCCAGCCCTGGATGACCTGGCCGACGCCGGCCCGGAACCCCAGCGGCTCTCCCCGGTTCCACGAGGCGTCGAATTCCTCGCCGCCGTCGAAAGTCACCCCGACGTAATGGCACGTGACCTGGTCTCCGCGCTCCACCGCACGGCCCGATCCCTCGATCAGGTCGATCACGCGCAACGACTCGGGTGCAGGTCCTTCAGGAAAATCGATCTCGGGTTTGGTGCGGTCGAGATTGCGCTGTCCGAATGACATGGGGTTCCTTCCAGAAATGGGTCTGAATTTCTACTACTGGGCGCCTTGTTGCGCGCCTTGTTGGGCATCGCCCTGTTGCATACCGGAGCCGCCCTGGGAATCCTCCGGCGGATCTGCCTTGGAGGTTCCCAGGATGTCGATCACGAAGACCAACGGACCGGCCGGCTGCTGGGACTCGGACCCGAGCTTTTCCTTGCTTCCGTAGGCCTTGTCGGTGGGAACTTCGAGGAGCACTCGGTCTCCGACCTTCTTGCCCTTGAGGCCTTCGCCCCACCCCTTGATGACCTGGTCCAGCGGGAAACCCGTGGGATCCTTGGTCCAATTCGAATCGAACTGCTTGCCGTCGGACCAGGTCACACCCGAGTACTTGACGTAGACTTTCTCGCCGTCCTTGACCTCGTCTCCGCTGCCGTCGATGAGATTCTGAGCGTTGACACTTGTCGGCTCTTCCTGACCTTCGGGGATCGAGATCTCCGGGCCGCTGTCCTTCATCGTGACCTTGGGGAGGCCGTCCTGGGGTGGGACCTCGGAACCTTCGGCGGACTTCTTGAGCTTCTTGGAGACGGTGTAAACCTCCACCGCGCTCGCATCCTTTTCGTCGGAACCACCCGAAGAACCCTCGGATGAGTTGTCCTCGGGCTTCTTGGCATACGCGAAGCTGGTTCCGACCTTGGTGTCCTTCAGGATGTCGTAGACCTTGGGAAGCTTCTCCTTGAGCTGGTCATTGACGGTGATCGTGATCGGTGAGCCGGAATAGGTATCGCCCTGGCTCTTCTGGTCTGCACCGTTGAAGACGGCGGCGTCCACAAGCACCGTGTCGCCTTCCTTGACGTCCTCGCCGTCGCCCTTCTCCAGGACCCGGCTGTCTTCGTCCTTGACGGACAGGGGCGTATCGAAGGACACCGAAGGAGCCTTGTCTTTGCCCTGATCCTTTAAGTCCACGGATTCGAGATCGTTGCTGCCTCCGCACCCTGCCAGCGCGAGGGTGAGAGCGATAGCGGCGGCAGAAAGTTTGAGAGATTTGCGCACTGTTGATTTCCTCGTCGTCGTGAGTGAGCGGTGAGAGCTCTTGAGTGACGTGCCACCGCCCTGAATGACTGTATTACACCTGAGCCACAGCCGAAGAGGCCGGTCAGATCAACGGCGGCATGGCCCGTTGATCCCGGCGCGTCGCGTCCTGCATTGCACGGATCGATTTTCCCACCTCGGCGTCCTGCGTGGCGAAGGGATCCTGGCACGAGTGGGACAGCGCAATCTGCTGATTGATCTTGAAATGCACCCAATCGACCGTGTACTCCAGGCCCGCGGCACGGGCCGCTGCGATGAACCGCCCGCGCAGAGCGGCCCTGGTCTCCGGAGGAACGGTTTCCGACCTGGTCACGGACTCCTCATCGACCCAGCGACGAGCCAACCCCTTGGCCTGCAACAGGTAGAACACTCCTCGGCTCTGCTTGATGTCGTGGTAGGCGAGATCCACTTGTGCGATGCGTGGATGGGAATAATCGGCGCCGAGCTTCCCTGCGGTCCGGTCCAGCAGCTTTTTCTTGATGGCCCAGTCGATTTCGGTGTCAATCGCCGAGGTGTCCTGCGTTTCGATCGCGTCCAAGGTGCGCCCCCAGAGGTCCAGGACGTATTCGGTCTCCGGGCGAGACGCCCCTTGCCGATCCGTATAGGAAACCGCCGCGTCGAGATACAGCCTCTGCAGGTCAAGGCCGGACATCATCCGGCCATCCTTCAACTCGACAGTGGTCCGCCCGGTCAGGTCGTGGGACAGGGTTCGGAGGGCCTGGCCGGTGTTCGCCAGCTCGAGATCGTCCAGACCCTGTCGGTCCTCAATCATTCTGAGGATGAGGTCGGTCATCCCGGCTCGGGCCAAGGTGGTGGTCTCCGACATGTTCGAGTCCCCCACGATCACGTGAAGGCGCCGATACTGCGCAGCATCGGCATGCGGTTCGTCCCGGGTGTTGATGAGCGGACGTGATCGCGTGGTAGCAGAAGAAGCCGCCTCCCACACATAATCCGCTCTCTGGGAGAAAGAGTATGAGGGATCGCCGTTTTCCGACGAGCCGTTGATCTGGGGAGGACCCGACGGATGGACACGGCCCGCACCGACGACGAGCTGTCGGCTCACCAGGAACGGGATCAGGAACCGGACGAGTCTGGAGAATTCGGCTTTGCGTGACAGCAAATAGTTCTCGTGGGATCCGAAAGAGTTGCCGGCCGAATCCGCGTTGTTCTTGAACAGATAGAGCTTGCCCTCCATCCCCTGCCGGTTGAGGGCTTCCTCGGCCTGGTCGGCGAGCTTTTCGAAAAGCCTCTCTCCGGCCTTGTCCTGGCGGACGAGATCGGTCAGGTCCGCACACTCGGCGGTCGCATATTCCGGGTGGGACCCGACATCGAGATAGAGACGCGAGCCGTTTTCCAGGAACACGTTGGAGGACCGACCCCACTCGACCACCGGCCGAAACAGCTTGCGCGCAGCCTCCTCTGGGCCGAGCTGCCCCATTCCGGCCATTGAGTACCGGATACCGAATTCGGTTTCGATACCGAAGATTCGCTGATCCATGGGGCCTACTGGCCGCCCTTCTGGACGAAACCGCGCACGTAGTCCTCGGCGTTCTCCTCCAGGACGCTGTCGATTTCGTCGAGGATGTCGTCAGTGTCGTCGACGAGACCCTGATCGACCGGCTGCTGGGCGCTGATCAGTTCCTGATCTTCCTCAGCTGCCTGGTTCTGCTGTCGATCTTGCGAGGAGTCACGAAATTGTGCCATGTCAATGGTCCTTTCTCATCAGGGAATTCTTCGGAGACCGATGCGGCTCAGCGCCTGGTGCGCGGTGTTGCTCGATTCGAGCACCTGCCGAACCTGCTCGCTGGTGCAGTTCGTCGGCTCGTCCATGAGCCACCGGTGCGTTCGGTCCGTGCTCGGATCTGTGACGGACAGGACCTCCCAGCCGGCCGAAACGACCTGCTGAGGCCAGCGGCCGATCAGTCTTCCTCTCAGATACGCGCGGGTGTTTTCCGGCGGTGCCGACACGGCGTCGTCGATCCGCTCAGGGTCGATCAGCGTTCTGATCCGTCCGAGGGATTCCAGCTTGGTGTAAAGGCTCTTCTCCGGACGCAGATCCGAATACTGGAGGTCGAGCGCCTGGATCTTCGGATGGTCGACGCCGATGCCGCGCGCCTCGTACTGGCGAATCAGAGAATATTTCGCGACCCAGTCCAGACGGTCGGCGAGGGACAGAGGGTCCTTTTCTAATCCTTCGAGGACCTCGAACCAGATTCCGAAGGTCTTTCGGCTCGACTCCGAGTCCCATCCTTCGCGATCGGCGAGGTCCTGAGCGGCTTCCGCGTAGGCACGCTGCATCTGGACCGCCGTCATGCGACGTCCGTCCTGCAGCTCGAGCGTCGCCCGGAGATCGGGATCGTGACTCACGATACGCATTGCTTCAACCGGCCGTGCGAGCCGGAGGTCAGGCGCGCAACCGTGTTCGATGAGTGTGAGCACCGCGGCCGCACTTGCGAGCTTCAGAAGGACAGACGTGTGCGCGAGGTTGGAATCCCCCGTGATGACGTGCAGACGGCGGTACTTGTCGGAATCCGCGTGCGGCTCATCGCGGGTATTCACGATGGGACGGCGAATCGTTGTCTCGAGACCGATCTCCCGTTCGAAGAAATCCGCGCGCTGGCTGATTTGGAATCCGGGCCGCACGCCATCCGCACCGATACCGGCACGGCCAGCACCAGCGATGACCTGACGTGTCGCCAGGTACGGGATGAGATCCTTGGCAAGGGTCTGGAAATCCTGGCTGCGCGGGACGAGATAGTTCTCGTGGGCACCGTAGGAGACGGATTTGTTGTCCGTGTTGTTCTTGTACAGGTTGATCGGCTCCGGCCAGGTCGAACCGTACCGGTCCGTCACCGACGCCGCAGCGGCGGCCGCGATACGGTCTCCCGCGAGATCCCAGGCTGTCGCTGCCCAAGGGTCGGTGGTCTCCGGAGCCGAATACTCCGGGTGGGCATGGTCGACATACAACCGGGCACCATTGGGGAGAACACGGTTCATGACCGCCCTGTCCCAGAACGCAGGGCTGAGCATGTCCGGGGACTCCTCATAGAGCTCCCGCGCGACGTCCTCGCTGGTCAGCACGTGTCCCTGGTGGGTGAGCTGGCTCGGATGGGCTTCTGCGGCACCCATGCTGTAGCCCCGGGCGTCCTCCAGCGGGCTCTCCGATTCGTAGTCCCACCCGGCTTCCGTCGCGGCATGCTCATAGCTATCGACCACGAGAGTCGAGAGAACTGTCTCATGAGCCGATGGCTTGGACGGGCACACGACCCCGTATTCGGTTTCGGTGCCCATGATGCGCTCGAATATCACGATGCCGCCCTCTCGTCCTCACGGGCGCGCGTACCGCTCTCCGGCGGTTCGATGCCTGTCAGCGGAACCGAATATCCGATGTAGTTCAGCCAGTCCTCGATGTCTCCACGGGACGCGGAGTCACGCTGCTGCTCGAATTCGTCGCGCGCACTCGTCCTCAGATGATCGAGGGTCAGACCCTGGCGCCCGTGGTCCAGGTAGTCCTTGATCGCGAGTTTCTTGGCACGATCCACGATGTTCCGGATCAACGCCCCGGACAGGAAATCCGACCAGTAGGTGGTGATACGGCGCCCGTCGGCAAGCACGGCATCCAGGTAGCGCCGGTCCTCGTCCTTCGAGAAGATCTCGGCCACGAGTTCGCGAATCAGGCGGGAAACCGTCGCGTCCCTGTCGCCCGCGTGGCGGGACAGCTCGTGTTCCTCCAGCGGAAGTCCAGGATGAACGTAGAGCCCGAAAATTTCGGCCGTGCCCTTGTAGTCCGGGCGGTCCACGCGAACCTTGACGTCCAGGCGCCCGGGACGCAAGACGGCGGGGTCGATCATGTCCTCACGGTTCGTCGCGCCGATCACGATCACGTTGTCCAGTGACTCGACACCGTCGATCTCGGCCAGGAGCTGGGGAACGATGGTCGTCTCCACGTCCGAGGACTTCCCCGCACCCCGCGTGCGGAACAGGGATTCCATCTCGTCGAAGAAGATGACCACCGGATTACCCGCCGTGGCCTTGTCCCTGGCTCGGGAGAAGATGGCGCGAATCTGTCGCTCGGTTTCGCCCACGAACTTGTCCAGCAGTTCAGGGCCCTTGATGTTCAAGAAGTATCCACGGAGCGTCCCGTCAGGCTTCTGCCCGGTCATGCGATCTGCGAGGGCCTTGGCCACGGCTTTGGCGATCAGGGTCTTCCCGTTTCCTGGCGGCCCGTACAGCAGAATGCCCTTGGGCGGCTTGAGATCATAATCGCGGTAGAGGTCCGGATGAAGGAACGGCAATTCGACGGCGTCACGTATCTGCTCGATCTGGGACGAGAGACCGCCGATATTCTCATAGGAGACGTCCGGAGTTTCCTCCAGCACGAGCTCCTCGGCGTCCGTCTTGGGAACCATGCTCAGGGCCACCCCGCTGGAGGGGTCGTAGGCGACGGCGTCACCCACTCTGATCTCCTCGTGTGCCAGCTGGCCGGAGCGAAGAACGACAACCTGCGTATTCGACCCGGTCCCCAGGACAAGCCGTTCGCGTCCCAGGAGTTCGCGGACGGTAGCGATGTCGCCGGTCTGCTGAAAACCCACACAAGCGCAGGCACCCACGGTTTCGGTCAACAGCACGGTCATGCCCACCTGGACGTCCTCGATGTCCAGAACCGGGCTCACCGGCACCCGAACGCGACGTCCGCCCATCACGACGTCGAGGCTCTCCTGCGTGGCAATCAGCGGAGGAGCATCTTCCGAGATCGACGCCGCGGAGAGGTTTCTGCGGTTGACGCCCACCACCTTGGCCTGGTTCATGGGCGCCTCGAGATCCTGGGCGATGACCTGCTTGAGGCGTTGGATGTCTCCCCTGGCGTTTTCCAGCGCGTGAACGAGCTTCTCGTTGCGTTCCGTGGTGTCCTTGAGGCGGCGGTTCAGCTCGGTGCGCTGATCGCGCAACGTGTTCACCTGTCGCTGGGTCATCTCGACATCTCGTTGGTTCACTGTGGGGTCAGACTCGGCCATGCATCAAGCATGGCACTGAGGGCAGGCTAGTCTCCACTCGGGTCCGCATCGTGGCCTTGGTCCGCGGCGCGATCGGCAAGCTTGCGAGCGTCCCGCGCAGCCCGCCGCAATTTTCGATCGGAAACATTTCTCTCACCCAATGCCATGGGAGTCCACGCGTTCATGTCTTCGTCGGTGAATTCCGTCTTGGAGGCACGTCGTTTCGGAGCAAGCCGCTCCGAACCATCGGCGAGTCTCCTTGCGGAGATGAGGAAGCCGGTGTGCGCAACCATCCGGTGATCAGGACGAACCGCGAGACCTTCGACGTGCCACCCACGGACCATGGTCTCGAAGGACTCCGGTTCGGTGAACCGTCCGTCCGCCCGCAATGCCTCTGCCACCCGGGACAACTGCGTCACGGTGGCGACGTAGCAGATGACCACGCCGCCGGGAACGAGCGCCGTGGCCACCGCCGAGACGCATTCCCATGGGGCCAACATATCCAGGACCGCACGGTCGACCGTGCCGGGTGCCTCGTATTCCCCCAGTTGCTCGGCGAGGTCGCCCAGAGTGAGGCTCCAGGCAGGGTGGGGCCCTCCGAACATGGTCTCCACGTTTCCCTGGGCGATATCCGCGAATTCTTCGCGACGTTCGAAGGAACGCAGGTGCCCGGTGTCGCCGATGGCGCGGAGCAACGAAATGCTGAGCGCCCCGGATCCGACCCCGGCTTCGATGACGCGGGCCCCAGGAAAAATGTCGGCCATGGTGATGATCTGGCCCGCATCCTTCGGGTACACCACGGCGGCGCCTCGAGGCATCGAGAGAACGAAGTCTTTCAGCAGAGGCCTCAGCGCCTGGTACTGGACGCCGACCGAATTGGTAATCACGGTGCCTTCGGGTTGACCGATGAGGTCATCGTGCACCAGGACACCGCGGTGGGTGTGGAATTCTCCACCCTCTTCCAGCGTGATCGTATTCATTCGACGGCGCTCATCCGTCAGCTGGACACGGTCTCCCGGCCGGAAAGGACCGCGCCGATTATGGGCGCCGGTCGCCGCTTCGTCGTGGGATGCCGAGGTGTCTGAGGCCATGGAAGTGGATCTCCTGGTGTAGGGCTTGAGGATCGTCGCCTATTGTCTCACGAGGAATCGACGCCGACCTCGCCCGCAATCTGCTACGGGCGGTCCCGGCCGGACTGGCCCCTTTTGACGGCGTCGATGACGTCGGCTTCGAACAGGACGGAACCGCGCCCCTGCCAGGAGGCCACGGGCCAAATGCGGCCGGGAAGCCGGGCGATCTGGGAAACGAGCGCCTGCCCTTTCAGGTTGCCCGGAACAGGGCTGTCCCACGCGACGGAGACCATGAGCGCCTCCGCGGTCGCGGACACGTCACCCGCCGCATCCGCGGCCATCATGGCCTGGGCATCCACGACGCCGAGTCCCTTGCCGTCCGCTCCGGTGACGACGAAAACAGCTCGGGGATCCGTGAGGGGCGGAAAGTCGCTCAGGGGCTGCATCCGGTCGACGGGAACTGTGGGCCTGGCCAATCCCGCGACAGAGAGGGTCCCGACGGCCCTGCGCATGGCAATGTTCCGGTACGCCTGGAGAGAGCCGGACATGATGATGAAGGCGACCATGACCGTCAGGACGATCATTCCCAGGCTGTGCCACGCCCCTGACGCCACGAGCCAGACCAGGAGGCCCGCTGAGGCGACGAACCCCAAAACGGCGGCCGCGCGCGTTCCCGTGTCTTGTGACCCCGTGACTTTCCAAACGAAGGCTTCCACGACGTAGCCGCCGTCCAGCGGAATGCCGGGCAACAGATTGAAAATACCGACGAAACCGTTCGACGTCGTCAGCAGGTACAACACCAGGGCCGGCCATCCACCGACTTCGGCCCAGGCCATGACCGCCCACCCGATCGCGGCCAGAACCAGGTTCGACACGGGGCCCGCCAGCGAGACCAGCGCCGAGCGACCCGCGCTGGCGCGACCCGAGGGGAAGGTCGTATGACCTCCCATGAGGGTCAGGTTGATGCCGGCCACCGACCATCCGAAAGCTTTCGCGGTGAGACCATGGCTCAGCTCGTGGATCAGGACAGAGATTGCGAGCAACACGGCAAAAACCAGCGCAGCTCCGTAGGCACCTGGCCCCAGCCACGGGAACCTGGACGAGAGGAAACTCCCGTAGCCGAGCACGATCAGAAGAGTCAGAAGAAACCATGAACGCGAGAGCCGCACCGGAATGCCCGCGATGCGCCCGAGGGAGAGGCCGTCAGCCGAAGTCATGGGTCATCACACCGCAATACCCAGTCGGGCCGTGATGAGGGCTGCGACGTCATCCCTGTTGCCTGCCGATTCTCCGGAAAGGGCGATCGAGGCCCACTCGTCAACGGCCCGGACCGCTGAGGGCGCGTCGAGGTCGTCCGCCAGTGCGTCACGGACATCGGAGATCAAACGATCGCTCCGTGACGCGTCCGGCTCGGGCTCCGTCGAATCCTGTCGAAGCGCTTCCCTCCACCGGGCGAGCTTCTGGATGGCTTCCTCCAGCAAGGCGTCACTCCACGACCAGTCGGCCCGGTAATGGTTGGACAAGATCGCCAACCGAATGGCCGCGGGGTCGACGCCCTGCTGACGCAGGGAAGAAACGAGAACCAAGTTGCCTTTGGACTTGCTCATCTTCTCGCCGTCGAGCCCGACCATTCCCGTGTGTGCATAGTGTTCGGCCATGAGTTCACCGGTCATCGCGAAGGCGTGCCCCGCCCCCATTTCGTGATGCGGGAAACGAAGATCGTTGCCCCCGCCCTGCACGGTATAGGGCATACCCAAGTATTTCTCTGCGATCACGGTGCACTCGATGTGCCAGCCCGGCCTCCCGGGCCCGAGAGAGCCGCCGTCCCATTCAGGCTCGCCCCTGCGGTGAGCTCTCCACAGGAGGGCGTCGAAAGGGTCGTGCTTTCCAGGACGCTCGGGGTCTCCCCCGCGCTCAGCAAACAAGGGGGCCATGTCCGATTCCGAGTAATTGGAGACGTACCCCAGATACCAGCGAGCGGGGTCGTTGTGCGTGTCCGCTGCCTTGCGGACGCTGAAATAGACGTCCCCAGCGGGATGCTCGGTTCCCTCGCCGTCCACGTACCCTTCCGCCCGATAGGCCAAGCCTTCATCGACCATTTGTTCGACCCATGGGACGATCCAGTCCACGGACTCGGTCGCACCGATGTAGTGCTCCGGCGGGATCACGGACAGCGCTTCCATGTCCCCCCTGAACAAATCCGTCTGGTCCTCGGCCAAAGCCTTCCAGTCGACACCGGTCTGTTCTGCCCGCTCAATCAACGGATCGTCGACGTCGGTCACGTTCTGGACGAAGGTGACCTGGTACCCCGCATCGCGCCAAGCGCGGTTCAGAAGGTCGAAAGCTACATATGTGGCCGCGTGACCCATGTGGGTCGCGTCGTAAGGGGTGATCCCGCAAACATAGAGCCTCGCCGAGTCGGTGTCCCGGGGAAGTCCGACGATTTCGTTGAGGCGGGAGTCGAAGATCGACGGTACGGGTGCTCTGTCGTGGAGCGCTGGAATTTCGGGGGCGGACCAGGCGCGCATATGTACCTTTCAGTGAAGACGTGTGGAGCGGTGCAGGCGGGATCAGGCGGAAAGTACTCCCGTGCCCAACAGTGCGAAGACGACGGCGCCGAGCACAATCCGGTACCAGACGAAGATGTTGTAGCTGTGGTTCGAGATGAACTTGAGCAACCACCCAATCATGACGTAGCCGATGACGAACGCGATAACGGTGGCGAGAAGAGTCGGACCCACGGAGTAGTAAGCGTCGAAACCATCGGTCACCGACTTGGCCAACTTGTAGAGGCCGGACAAAAAGACGGCTGGAATCGCGAGGAGGAAAGAATACCGGGTAGCGGTTTCACGGGTGTAGCCCATGAACAGACCGGTCATGATGGTTCCGCCAGAACGGGAAACGCCCGGAATCAGAGCCAGTGCCTGCCCGAGACCGTAGAAGATGCCGTGCTTGACCGTCAGATCCTTGATCTCCAGTTGTTCCCGACCGATCCGATCAGCAATCGCAAGGAACACGCCGAAGACGATGAGCATCGTCGCCGTGATCCAGAGGCTCCGGAATTCGGTGTCGATGTAGTCCTGCAGAAGCAGGCCCAGGATTCCAATGGGAATCGAACCGATGATGATGAACCAACCCATCCTGGCGTCAGGATCGGACTTGTCCACCCTTCCGAACAGGGAACCGAACCATCGCGAGATGATGCGCACGATGTCACGCCAGAAGAACAGCAGGACCGCCAATTCGGTGCCCAATTGGGTCACCGCGGTGAAGGCCGATCCTGGATCCTGGTCATTCGGGAGGAGCTGCCCCACGATACTGATGTGCGCCGATGACGAAATCGGGATGAACTCTGTCAGGCCTTGAACCAGGCCGAGAATAATTGCTTGAAACCATGCCACGGTTCGACTTTACCCAAAAGCCGGCGGCTACCGCGTCAGTCGTTGCCGGCTGTGCGTGAAGTTACAGGCAGTTCGCCGATTCCGTTCAGGCGGCTCCCACGTGCGAAAACGCTATTTGAGGTCTTCCGCTCCGACATCGTCCAGGTCTTCGTCGAGGTCGTCATCCTCGTTCTCGTCGAGATCCTCGTAGTCCTCATCGAACTCGTCGTCATCCTCGTCATCATCCTCTTCGTCCTCGTCTTCGACGAAGACTTCGAGAGGTGTGACCTCGTTGTATGCGACGTAGATGGCGTCCTCGTAGACCTCGAACGCGTCCGCAATGCCCAAGTAGGCGTTCTCGACGGCCGTGTCCTGCTCGCCGCGCTTGGCGGCCAGGGCAGTGAGATGTTCTTCGAAGGCCTGGATGAGCGAGTTGAGCGCGACGCGCGGTTCGGTAGTCATACCTCTAAACTATCCGACTTTCCCCCTCGGGGAAACACCGCCTTCGGATGGCGTGGATTGCTCACAGCGTGCCCGGTCGAAAGCTTGGTGCCGGACCCACATCTGACACGAGGAAGCCTGTCGATCCCGCACACGACGTCGGAACAGGGCCGAACAACGAAAAACCGGTCCGCCGCTCAACCATGAGAGTTGAACGACGAACCGGTTCCACTGTGCGCGAGGGGGGACTTGAACCCCCACCCTCTAATACGAGGACTAGCACCTCAAGCTAGCGCGTCTGCCTATTCCGCCACCCGCGCAGGTGATCTCGGAAGCTTGCTTCCGGGCAACGAGTAATAACTTACTTGATGCCTCAGGCCTGCGCAAATCCTGAATAGGTCGCACCACGTGACAGTTGTCACATGGTTGATCCGCCGGTCAGCCAGAGGTGCCTGCACTCTGCCACGAGAACTCGAAATTCTTCCTCTTCTTGGGGCCGACGCCGCGCAATACCGTGCGCTTGTCGTTAGTCGAGGAAGAGAGGTCGCGCCAGATCCTGACCGTCGAGGGCAACTGCACGGGCCCGCCGAATTCCACCGTCCACTCGCAGGGGGCCGAGGGATCGGATGTCACCTGGCTCAGGGCCCGCGACGCGCAATACATGCCGTGAGCGATGGCCCCCTTCATGCCGAACAGCTTCGCCGAGGTATTGCTCAAATGAATCGGATTCGCATCACCTGAGACCTTGGCATAGGCGCGGCCCGTGGTCGAGGGCAACCGCCATTGGCCGATCAGAGTCAGTCCGACTCTGGGATCGGGTCTGTTTTCTCGAGCAGAGGCTCCGGATGCGGGCGCGCCATCTCGTTTCTCCGCATCTCCGGACGGCTGCTTCGACAAATACAGGGACTCGTCCGTGTAAGCGAGCTCCCCGCTGCTGTCCCAGATCTCGGCCAGGATTCGCACCGTGGTCCCCCGACGGTGGCTCCCGAATTCCTTCACCCGGACCCTGACCTTGACCGTGGTGTCCAATGTGACCGGCCGATGCTGGGTCACCGAATTCTCGAGATGAATCAGTCCGAGAAGACGCAGCGGAAATGATTTCTTGGACATCAGCTCCATTGCAATCGGGAACGTCACGGCGTGCAGGTACCCACCGTGGGCGCACTCCCCTTCCCTGGCTGCGACGACGCGCCGAAATGCGGCGTCGTCGGTCGCGGCAATGCGAATGCGGCGCTCGACGGGAGGCAACGACGCCGGGCTCGGAATGGCCGCGGCGTCGCTGGGCCCCTTGCGGTCCGTTCGGCGTCTTCCGACGAGAGAGGCCGCCTCCTTGCCCAGGATGCTCATATACATGCCCGCCGGTCCGGCCTTGTCCCGAACGGCAGCCGCAACTCCGTCCTTGGCGTTGCGGCCCCGGCTGTGCTTCGTAGGTATGCGAGGAATCTTCATTACGCTCCCACCATGGATTGACCGCAGACGCGCAACGTCTGACCGTTGATTCCCGCCGCGGCATTCGAGGCCAGGAAACCTACGGCCTGAGCAACGTCTTCCGGCTTACCGCCTTGCTGCAACGAATTGAGCCTCCGGGCGACCTCTCTGGTCACGGTCGGCATCGCCTTGGTCATGTCGGTCTCGATGAAACCTGGGGCTACCGCGTTGACGGTTCCTCCTGCTTGCGCGAAATCCACGGCCATGGCCGAGACCATTCCGATGATTCCTGCCTTGGACGCACCATAATTCGTCTGCCCGCGATTGCCGGCGATGCCGCTCGTCGACGCCAAGGATACGACTCTCGGATTCGGGCCGAACGCTCCGGAGTCCAGGAGCTGGCGGTTCATCGCCAATTGCGAGGCCAGGTTGACCGCGAGGACCGACCCCCATTTGCTCTCGTCCATATTTGCGAGCATCTTGTCCCGGGTGATGCCCGCGTTGTGAATCACGATGTCGAGGTGCCCGAAGTGCTTGCGTGCCGCTTCGGCGATTTTCGATCCTGCATCGTGCTGGGTGATGTCCAGCTGGAGGGCCACCCCGTTGACGCTGTTGGCAACCTTCGAGAGTGCCTCGCCCGCCGCCGGGACATCAACCAGAATCAGCTCCGCACCGTCATCGTGCAGGCGCCGAACGATGGCTTCACCAATGCCGCGGGCGGCTCCCGTCACCACGGCAACCTTGCCGCTCACCGGCGCGTCGGCCTCCACCGTGTGTGGCTTCGCAGGGTCAACGGACAAGGGTTGGCCGCTGATGTAGGCCGAGCGAGCGGACAGCAGGAACCTCAGAGGCCCCTGGACACTTTCGTGCTCCGGACCGAGCTCTGGAGCGAGCTTCAGCAGGTTGCACGTCGAGCCCTTGCGCATCTCGTGGGCGAGGGACCTCATGAATCCCTCGACCGCTTTCTGGGTCGCCACCAGCTCGGGTGACGACTCGTCGTCCTCATGATCCGTGGAGCGACCGAGCACGATCACTCGCCCACAGGTCCCCAAGCTCCTCAACGCGGCCCCGACGGCCAGCGCTCCGTTCTGGAGGTCAGCGGGTGTCGCCGCATCGGTGAAGTCGGCGATGATCGCCCCGTAGCGTGTCCGGCTCTCGGGATGCCTCCGGACCTCGAGGTTCCAATCGAGCAACGTTTCGGCGAGTCCGTCGGCATTCTGCCCGCCAACCACGAGGACCTTCCGGTCATTCAGGAGGTCCTGGCCCGGTTCGTAGCGCCGAAGCTCAACCGGCTGCGGCAGGCCGAGGGCACCCGCGACCTTCTTGCCGACGGACGAGTTCACGATCTGTGCGTATGAGTCCTTCATTTGTCGCTATATCCTCCCTTTTCGGGTCGCTCTTCTACCGGCTGGGCTGGTCTGCTTCGAGAATCATCGTCACCCCGAGGCCGCCCGCGGCACAGACCGAAATCAGTCCACGCTGGGCCTTGCCCGTTTCCTGAGCCGATTCGTGCAATTGCTTGGCGAGCGTGGCCACAATCCGTCCGCCCGTGGCGGCGAAGGGATGTCCGGCCGCCAGAGAGGAGCCGTTGACGTTCAGTTTGCTCCGATCGATGCTTCCGACCGCGGCCTGTCGGCCCAGCTTCTCGCGAGCGAATTCTTCCGACTCCCACGCCTTGAGATGGCACAAGACAGTCGATGCGAACGCCTCGTGGATTTCGTAGTAGTCGAAGTCCTTCAACTCGAGGTTGTTTCGCTCAAGCAAACGCGGGACGGCATAGGCGGGAGCCATCAACAGGCCGTCTTCACCCTGGACGAAGTCGACCGCGGCAGTCTGCGCATCGACCACGCGGGCGAGCGGAGTGAGCTGGTGGTCATCCGCCCACTCACGGTTGCCCAGGAGGACGGCAGACGCGCCGTCGGTCAGCGGCGTCGAGTTGCCCGCCGTCATCGTTGCTTCTTCGGGGAGATTCCGGCCGAAGACAGGATTCAGCCCGCCCAGTTTTTCGAGTGTCGAGTCGGCGCGCAGGTTGTTGTCCTTGCCCAGCCCCCGGAATCCCGTCAACAGGTCGTCGAAGAATCCCCGCTCGTAGGCCGCCGCGAGATTCTTGTGGCTGGCCAAGGCCAACTCGTCCTGATCCTCTCGGGAGATCTCCCATGCCGCCGTGGTGATGGCCTGGTGCTCCCCCATCGACAATCCGGTGCGGGGCTCGCCGGTGGTCGGTGCTGCCGGCTTGATGTCCGCCGGGCGCAGCTTCGAGACCGCGGCCAGGCGCTGCTTGAGCGTTTTGGCCCGGGCGAGCTCGAGAAGGGTGCGGCGGAGACCTTCGGAGACCACGATCGGTGCATCCGAGGCGGAGTCGACGCCGCCGGCAACGGCCGAGTCCATCTGGCCGAGTCTGATCTTGTTGGTCAGCCCCCAGACCGTTTCGAGCCCGGTCGCGCAGGCCTGCTGGACGTCGTATGCGGGTGTCGAGGATTCAAAGGCCGAACCCAGCACTGCCTCACGCGTCAGGTTGAAATCCTTCGAGTGCTTGAGAACGGCCCCGGCGGCCACTTCGCCCAAGGGTTGCCCGGCCAGCCCGTAGCGGGCAGCCAGTCCATCGAAGGCGGTGGTCAGCATCTCGAGATTGCTCGAGGACGCATAGGCCCCATTGGAGCGTGCGAATGGAATTCGGTTGCCGCCGAGTACGTAGGCCTGGGACATGGATCCTCCGGATCTGTGTTGAGGCGTGCCGCGGTTCGGGGTTCCTGCCCTTGTTTCCCGCAGGTCTTGACCGAACGCATGCAGCCCTTGTGATTGGGGTTACAAAAGACAAGAGTACCTGATACTCTGCGTATCGTGAACACCGAACAGGACATCGATGACCGTGAAAGGTCACCATCTCTGGCAAGCAACCGGGATGGACGAGTTGCGCGATGGGACTCGCACCGCCGGGTACGTCGTCGCCAACTCCTGCGCGAGGCGCGGAAGGCCATCCACAAGCTCGGACCGCAAGCTTCGATGGAAGAGATCGCACAGCATTCCGGAACCTCCAAATCCGTCTTCTACAGGTATTTCACCGACAAGGCCGGCCTGAGCCAGGCTCTGGGAGAGTTCCTGCTGGCCGGCATCGAACCGAAGATCGCACAAGCGGCCAAGAGCGGTTCGACGCCGCAGGACGTCGTCGAACGAATGATCGATGTGTATCTGACGATGGTCCAGCGCTCTCCGGCGATCCATGAATTCGTGACGACTCAAGCGGGACTCGGATGGTCGAGGACCACGAGCGACGACGCTCCGACGGCCTCGCTGGGGCACTTCGCCGACCACATCGCGGCCCTCCTCATCTCTTCTCTGCGGTCGGTCCCTCACGGTTCGGAAGCAGCGCCGATGGAGGACGAGCTCATGCTGGACTACTGGGCCAGGGCCGTCGTCGGGATGGTCAACTCCGTTACGGAGAAGTGGAGCCGCGCGAATGCGCAGGGAGAAGGTCCCCCGCGAGAAGTCGTGGTGGCCCGCCTGACCCAATGGATACTTATGCCGCTCCAGTACGGCCCGTGACCCGCGGCCATCGAACCAACACGAACCAAGACACTTCAGAATTTCGACCACAGGAGGAACCATGCCGCTCAATGACAACGTTGCGCCAACGGCGCAGGAGACCGAATCAGCGCCTCGGCGCAGGGGCTCCCCGGAGCCGTCGTCCCAGGGACCGGTCGAGGAGATCAGCCCGATTCAGGATCCTCACGGCACGGAACGTATTGACGTTGGGGCAATCCATGAGGAGCTCATGGGCAAGTGGCAGGAGATCCGCCAGACCACATGGGACTTGATTGAGGACCCTGCCCTGCACAAGGCCGAGACTGCTTCGTACCAGGACCAGAGGAAACGCGTTCTGGAGCAACTCAAAATCCTGGTCGACCAGGGAGCCGTGCACCGCGCATACCCCAAGTATGTGGGTGGCCAGGAAAACCCAGGCGGAAACATTGCCGGATTCGAAGAGCTCGTGGCCGCGGATCCCTCGTTGCAGATCAAGGCCGGAGTGCAGTGGGGCCTGTTCGGCGCCGCGGTGCATCAGCTGGGGTCCGAGGAGCACCATCGGGCGTGGTTGCCCGACATCATGTCGCTGAAAACGCCGGGTGCCTTCGCTATGACGGAGATCGGTCATGGCTCCGACGTCGCGTCGGTCGGAACCACCGCGACCTTCGACCCGGACACGGACGAATTCGTGATCCATACTCCGTTCAAGGCGGCGTGGAAGGACTATCTGGGCAATGCCGCCCAGGACGGCGTCGCGGCAGTCGTCTTTGCGCAGCTCATCACCCGCGGCGTGAATCACGGCGTGCACGCCTTCTACGTACCGATTCGCGACGAAGAGGGGGTCAACCTCCCCGGGGTCAGTTCCGAGGACGACGGCCGCAAGGGCGGCCTGAACGGTATCGATAACGGCCGCCTTGCTTTCGACCATGTTCGGATTCCGCGATTCAACCTCTTGAACCGGTACGGACAGGTCTCTGAGGACGGGACCTACACCTCTCCCATCGACTCCCCCGGCCGCAGGTTCTTCACGACCCTGGGGACCCTGGTGCAGGGGCGTGTTTCCTTGGACGGATCGTCAGTCAATGCCGCCAAGATCGGGCTGAGCATTGCGATCAGGTACGCGTATGAGCGGCGCCAGTTCTCTTCGGGCGGAGACAGCGAGGCCACCCTGATGAGCTATCAGCTCCATCGACGCCGGCTCCTGCCGCTGTTGGCCCGGACGTACGCGCAAGCCTTCGCTCACCACGATCTGCTCGAAACGTTCGACGGCGTTTTCTCCGGCCGGGAGGACACGCCGGAGAATCGGGCCGAGCTCGAGACCCTTGCGGCCGCCCTCAAGCCCATGTCCACGTGGAATGCGCTGGAGACCCTCCAAGTGTGCCGTGAAGCGTGTGGCGGATCGGGCTACCTGACGAAGAACCGGTTCACGTCCCTGTACCAGGATCTCGATGTCTACGCTACGTTCGAGGGCGACAACCACATTCTTCTGCAACTGGTGGCCAAGCGCCTGCTCGGAGACTATTCCAAGGAGTTCGCGGGCCTCGACTTCGGGACGATCACGAAATATGTGTCCTCGCGGGCCGAAGATCTGGCGGTCAATAGGACCGGGCTCCGCCGGGCCGCACAGGTCATCCAGGACACCGGAGGAAGCAAGAAATCGGCTCAGGCTCTCAAGGATCCGAAAACTCAGCGGGATCTCCTGGGCGACCGGGTGCACACCCTGATCTCGGAAGCAGCCGATGCCCTGCGCCCCGCGAAGAAGATGCGTCCCGAGGACGCAACCAAGCTCTTCAACTCCCAGCAGGTCAAGCTCATCGACGCAGCGCGTTCCCACGCTGAGCTATTGCAATGGGAGGCCATGACCGAAGCGGTGGGCACGATGGAAGGCAAGACCGCGGAGGTGATGACGTCTCTGCGAGACCTGTTCGGTCTGACTCTGATCGAGCAGAATCTGGGCTGGTACATCTCCTATGGGCTGGTTTCGACGCAACGAGGCCGTGTTCTCGGTGAGTACATCAACAGGTTGTTGGACAAGATCGAGCCGTATTCGTTGCAGCTCGTGGAGGCCTTCGGCTTCAAGCAGGCCCACCTTCGTGCGGAGATCTCGAGCGGTATCGAGGCCGTGCGCCAGGCCGATGCCGAAGAGTACTTCAGAAAGCTGAGGGCGTCCTCGGATGCTCCGGTCGATGAGAAGACACTGAAGAAGATGAACCGAAGCAAATCACACAAGGGGACGGCGCGGAAGAGGCGCTGAAAGCATCCCTGATCCACCACGAAGCGGGCCGTCTCTGCACAGGCGGCCCGCTTTCGTGTCTCTGGTATCCGGCCGAATGACCCAGAACACTTTTCCCACCTATACTTTGATGGTGCGCAACGACAACCTGACTGCCGAAGAAGCCCGCTCCCGTACCGATCTCCTCGAGGTCGACCAGTACGACGTCGACGTCGACCTCACCCACGCCGCAGATCCGTCGATGCAGGCCTTTCCGACGACGACGACCGTCACCTTCCGTGCCGAGACGGAAGGATCGGCGGAAGCGGAAACGTTCATCGAGTACATCCATCACAGCGTCGACTCCATTGAGCTCAATGGGCGGAGATTGCGCGTGTCTGACGTCGTGGAAGGCAGCAGGATCCGGCTTCCCGGGTTGGCGCCGACGAATACCCTGACCATTCGTGGGCGTTCCCTGTATTCCCGATCCGGGGAAGGCCTGCACCGGTTCATCGATCCCGAGGACGGGCGCACCTACCTCTACACGCAGTATGAACCGAGCGACTGTCGAAGAGTGTTTCCCGCCTTCGAGCAACCCGACCTCAAGGCGGTGTTCCGTTTTTCGATCACGGCGCCCGAGGACTGGACCGTCGCGTCGAATACCGAGATCGCCTCAACGCATGAGGACCCGGCAACGCCGGGCGTCAGCAAACGGGTCTTCGCCCCGACCCTGCGGATGTCGACCTACATCACCACGCTCCTCGCGGGCCAGTACCACACGGTCAGCGCCGTCTACCGACCCGACAACGACCGCTTTCAGCAGACCACGATGTCCCTGTACTGCCGCGAATCGATGGCCGTTCATATGGAATCCGATGCGATCTTCGACCTGGTCTCGAAGGGGCTCGACTTCTTCCAGGAACTCTTCGACTACCCCTACCCATGGGGAAAGTACGATCAGGCGTTCGTCCCTGAATACAACCTCGGCGCCATGGAGAACCCGGGACTCGTGACCTTCACCGAGTCCTACCTGTTCCCGGGAGGATCGACCTTGGCCCAACGCGAGGGGCGTGCCAACGTGATCATGCACGAGATGTCGCACATGTGGTTCGGCGACCTCGTGACCATGCGGTGGTGGTCTGACTTGTGGCTCAAAGAGTCCTTTGCCGAGTTCATGGGGGCGCTCGCCGCCGAAAGGGCTTGCGGTTTCGAGGAATCCTGGGTCACTTTCGCGAACCGCAGGAAGGGCTGGGCCTACACTCAGGACCTCTATTCGACGACTCACCCCGTGGTTGCCGACATTCCCGATGTCGAGGCGGCGAAACAGAATTTCGACGGAATCACGTACGCCAAAGGCGCGGCCGTTCTCAAGCAGCTGGTCGCATTCGTCGGTTTCGACCGATTCGTGGACGCCGCCCGCACATATTTCTCCCGCCACGAGTTCGGGACGGCCGAGCTCTCCGACTTTCTGGACGTCCTCGAGGACTCGTGCGGACGCGATCTGCGTGAATGGTCCCGGGCGTGGCTGGAGAACGACGGCGTCTCCACCCTGATGTACGACCCGCAGCGAAACGTCCTGGAGCAGCGGCTCCCTGGGTCTGTCTCGGAATCTCTCGGCCGCCCCCACGTGGTCAACGTTGCTTCCTTCCGACTCGAGGACGGCGCCCTGCGCGAAACCGTCGAACAGTCCATCGAGATCCCCTCAGGCCCCGAGGGAATGTCGACCCAGACCGATGAGGCTCTGTCCGTCGAGCAAGGCTCGGGAATCACGCTGGTCAACCGGGACGACGTGACGTATGCGCTGACCTCGTTCGGCCAGTCTGAGCTCCGGACGGCTCTCCTCCACGGACACACGCTCGACGCCCCCATCGATCGTGCCGTACTCGGCAGTGCCCTGTGGACCATGGTCAGAGGCGGCGGCCTCAACCCGCGCGACTACACGGCCCATGTCGAGAAGGGATTGGGCGCCGAACAGTCCGCAACGCTGCTCGACACGATGCTCATACATGCCGAAACGGCGCTCCTGGTGTACATGTCCCCCCAAGCGAGGCACGAACCACTGAGCAACTTCGCAGCAGCGGTCGCCGAGCAATTGCCTCTCTGTGAGGAGGAGAGCGACAGGCAGAGCATCCTTGCCCGCCACGCACTCATCCTGGCTCGGCAGGATGTTCAGCTGCAGCGGTTCGCACAGGAACTGGTGGATTTCGCCGAGAAGAATCCTGAGCTGCCTCGGTGGAACGGACTGAGCCTGAGCGAGGAACTGGTGTGGTCGGCCAGGACCGCCCTCGCGGCGCACGGTGCCCTGACACGAGAAGACATCGAAGCCTCTCTGGGGTCCAGGCCGAGCCAGCATGCTGCCCTCGGGGCCGCCAGATCCCGGGCTGCTCTGCCCCGATCTGAGGACAAGCGGCGCGCCTGGTGCAGCATTTTCGAAGACGATCTGTCCAATGACCTCCTTTCGGCCGCCGCCAGCGGATTCCGCATCGGGCCGTCCTCGCTCCGCACGGGTCTGGCCGAGGATTACTTCGCCCGCCTGGAGGATGTGTGGCAGAAACACTCGATCGGCATGGCCACACGGATCGTCAACGGCCTGTTCCCCGGACCGGATGAGGACGTCGACGCCGTGGCGTGTGCCGAGACCTGGCTCGCGGAACACGGCGACGCCCCTCGGGCACTGCGACGGGAGCTGACCGAGAGGCTCGAAGATGCCCGACGGGCCGCCAGCATTCGATCGACCTGGGAATGAGCCCAAGTCCCAGCACAGCGACCCCGATATGGAAGTCTCGTGTCAAGAGCAACACGACATGCGCTTCTCAAGGGACAATACCGGTGCCACGGTGGGAAACTGTGAGATTCTTGTACAAGTTGCTTCGAGCATCAAGGGACGTTGGAGGAGTTTCGCCGTGACAGAATACGCGCTCAATGATCGTGGATCCCTGGAGCTTGTCACAGAGGACTATTACGACGCCGAGATTCTGCGCTTGTTCGAGAATTATCGCCTTGACCGGGAGCAGGTCGTGGATTCGGTGGCCCATCTGGTGCCCGAACCCGATAACCCCCATTCCCCGGACAGCATCGCGATCTGGGTGAACGGTCACAAGGTGGCCCGGATGACCCAGGAGGACTCGGAGCGATACTGGAAGCCTCTGGCACGCATCGTCGTATCCGGATATGTGCCGGTGGCACCGATCCGCTACTGGGCCACCCTCCGTCGGGACAAGGGGCAAGTTCGCCTCGAGACCAAGGCCGTTCTTTCAGTGTCCCGACCCGAGCTCCTGTTCCCCATCAACACGTCGCCCACTCGGGCCGCCTTGCTCCCCCAAGGTCCGAGCGTCAAGGTCCTGAACGAAAACGATCACGCCGAATACCTCCACGACGTCCTGCCGGTCTCCGGTGAGGGACGAGTGATTCTGACGCTCGAAGCCAACCGGCACAAGCTCGCCGATGGCAGCGAGGTGGACACCGTGGACGTTCTGCACGATCGCAGGGTCGTCGGCCGTCTCAGCACGCAAATGTCCGAGCAACTGGCCCCAGTGGTGCGGTACGCCTTCGAGAACAACAAGCTCACGGCCGTATGGGGAACGATCCGAGGCAGTTCCTTCGAGCTTTCCCTGACCGTCCAGGCTGTTCGGGCGGAGGATCTCCCCCGGTCCTGGTACCTGGATCTGCCGAACTCTCTGCCCCAGCTCAAACCCAGGCAGGATTACTACGAATTGGATCCTGCCTTCGTTCCGTCGGATGCAGAAGAGGACCCGGATCTGCGGCGACCGCCGAGACCCGGCGAGGAACCCTACCGGGCGTATCCCTCCACGCACGGCAGTACCGCCATGCGCCGTCCGGGTAGCTCGTCGGGCAATGACTCCCGGGCGATGCTCGGCCTCGGAATTCTTGGTGCCCTGATTCTGGTACTGGGCATCGTATGCGTCTTCTTCAAACCGGGCCTCGGCATCGTGGCGATCATCGTCGGAGCGGTGCTCGGCCTGGCGGGACTGTATTTCGGTCGCTTGCGCACGCCTGCACGGCTGGACGAGGACTTCACCTATGACGAGCCGGAGGACGACGTCGACGACGAATTGGACCCCGCCGAGCAGGACGTGACCGACGACGTGTCTGAAGATCCTTCGATCGACGAGTACGGTTCCTTCGACGACGACGAGGAGTACTTGGCCGAGGATGCCGAGAGCTTCCCGGATGACGAGGTCGAAGAATTCGACGTCGACGAGCCGGAGACAGAGGCATACGACGAGGGCTATGACGCCTTCGAGGAGGCCGACGGTTACGAAACCGTGGGCCAGGACCAGTACCACGCGACGCATCGCGAACCCAGGGACTGACGGACTTTCATGCTTGAACGGGCAAGGACCCGCGCCGATCGGTTGATGCAGATCGGCGAGGTCTTCGTCAAACACGGATTGGGCTTCCTCGTCCAGGGGCTGGGCGGTCCATTGGCGGGTTCGTTGCGCCGCGTCCGGAGGTTGGATCCGCAGGCCCGCCACACCCAGCCCGAGCACCTTCGCATGGCTCTTGAGGAGTTGGGGCCGACCTTCATCAAGGTCGGCCAGCTGGTCTCGACGCGTCACGACCTCCTGCCGCCGGCATACACACGTGAGCTGGCCAGGTTGCAGGACGACTCTTCCCGGATACCGTTCGCCGAACTGGTCGATGCCCTTTCGGGCCAGCCGGAAGAGGCCATGCTCGAACAATTCACCTCTATCGAAGAGGAGCCACTGGCCACCGGGTCAATCGGCCAGGTCCACGCGGGTGTTCTGCGCGGGCAGCAGGTCGTGATCAAGTTTCGGAAGCCGGGGGTCCTGGAGGACGTCCAGCAGGATCTCGACATCATCGCGGATATCGCTGCGTTGTTGAGCCGCTACGTACCGATCGCCAAGCAGTACGACGTCGTCGAACTGAGCCGACAATTCGCCCGTACTCTGAGGGAGGAACTCGACTACACGGTCGAGGCGAACTACTGCGACCGTTTCGCAACCTATTTCGACGACGACCCCGAGCTGCACATTCCCGCGATCTTCTGGGAAGCCACGACCTCGAGCATCCTGACCCAAGAGCGGGTCAGCGGTATCAAGATCAGTGATATCGAACAGTTGGAGGCCAACGGGATCGACCGACACCGGCTCGCGGTGAATGCAACGGGCGCGATGTGCAGAATGGTCTTCGAATTCG
Source organism: Rothia sp. HC945 (assembly GCF_051370785.1). Classification (NCBI taxonomy): domain Bacteria; kingdom Bacillati; phylum Actinomycetota; class Actinomycetes; order Micrococcales; family Micrococcaceae; genus Rothia; species Rothia sp. HC945. The sequence goes on from NZ_JBFCSN010000001.1 coordinate 460,494, forward strand.
GCTTGTTCCACGCGGATCCTCATCCCGGAAACCTTTTCGTGCGACCCGATGGGACGATCAATCTCATCGATTTCGGAATGTGCGGCGAGCTGGACGACGAGTTCCGGGACAACATGCTCCCCCTCTTCATCGGGCTGACGACCGAGAATGCGCGCCAGTGCAGCAGGGCCGTGGTCCGGTTGACGAATTCCCACGGCCGGAACGTCACTCCTCAGGAAATCGAGCCGGAAATGGCGCGGCTCCTGAGCCACTACTCGGGGCAGAGCCTCGATGATCTCAATATCGGCAAGGTGCTCGCGGACGTCATGGCGATGCTGCACCGCCATCAGCTCAGTCTTCCCCCGGAGGCCGCGCTTCTGATCCGCATGATCGCCACCGCTGAGTCACTCGGCGAATTGATCGACCCTGAGTTCGATTTCATCGCCGTGCTCTCCCCCTACGCGTCTGCGTTCGTGACGAGCAGGATATCCCTCGATGCCCTGGCGAAGCGCCTATCATCCTTGACCAGGGAAGCCGTGGAGTTCGGCGTCGAGGTGCCCAGTTCCTTCCGGAAAATCATGGGCGTGATCGAAAACGGCGGCTTCGACGTGCATTTGCGCGCCGACGAGCTCGAAGAACTCATCGACCGGGTCGAGGTCGTGGGCAATAGGCTCGTGGCCGGCGCGGTTCTGGCCGCCGTGATCAATGGGTCGGCCAAGGTCATTTCCTACCAGCCCGATCGGTTCAGGCATTGGCAGTCTCTCCTCATCGGTGGAGGTGCAGGAAGTGCCGGTCTGCTCGGTGGGTATCTGCTGAGCACCGCCGGGCTGAGGCTCCGCAGACCGGGGCGGCGGCGTCGGCTGCGGAGCCGTTGACCCGACTGGATCAGTCCGTACCGGCGCTCTTGGAATAGTCCTCCATGGTGCCGTCCTTCATGGCCTTGCCCAGCTTGTCGACCGAGTCCTGGTCGAGGTTCACGATCGATTGGCCGTCGGGAGACCATCCGGTTCCCGAGTTGGGGAGGGTCATCATTTTCATGTTGCGAAGGCCGTCCGGCCCCATCTTCATGGCGATTTTGGCGGCACGCGTCGCGTTCAATGAATCATCGACCTGCATGAACGGAGAGAACTTCTTGACCAGATCGTTGACCTTGGCCGGGTTGGCGAGAGTCTGGGGGCTACCGATTTCTTTCAGGACCCCGCGCATGTACGCTCGCTGGTCCCTGACGCGCTGGTAGTCACCGTCTGTGAAGCTGTACCTCTCCCGGACGAAGGTGAGCGCGCGGTCACCATCCATCTTCTGGGGACCCTGTTCGAAGGTCTCACCGTCACCATTGGTGAATCCGACCGGAACATCGACCGTCACGCCTCCGAGCGCATTGGTCAGATCCCTGAAACCCTCGAAGTTGATGCCTGCGACATTGTCGATGCGGGTGTCGAGCATGTTCTCGATGGTCCTGACCTCGAGCGGTACGCCTCCGAGATCCAACGCCGCGTTGATCTTGGCCTGGCCATGACCCGGGATGTCGACCCAGGTGTCCCTCATGATGGAGATGATGTAAGCCTGTCCCCCGTCCTCAGGAACGTGGAGAAGCATGATGGTATCGGCTCGCTCGCCGGACACATCAGCTTCATCGCTTTCGCCCTTGCGGGAGTCGCTACCGAGCAACAGAACGTTGTAGGCCCCGGTCTCCGCCGGACGATCGTCGTCGTTGGGCAGGGCATTGCTGAACTTCTGTGTGCCCGCATCGAAGTTGTGGGCAAGGTTGGCGAAATAGGCGCCGACCGCGATCACGGCGACGAGCAGCAACGACGCGGCGATCCCCATGGCGATCAGACCTTTGCGGCGCTTCTTCCTGCGACGCGGCCTGGGCTGTTCCTCGTGGTCCATGAGGTCGTTCGAGAGCGACATGGGCTGACTCCGTGGGATCGTAGGGCATACTGTCTCGGGCTCCTCTGAATTTTAGCCCGAGCACATGCAAAAGGTGCCGGGAATCAAATATGATTCCCGGCACCTCTCGGTGGCGCAGACCCTTACTTGCCGGTCTTGCCGAAGTTCTTGAAGCGAGCGTTGAAGCGCTCGACACGGCCGGCCGAGTCCATGATGCGCTGCTTGCCCGTGTAGAACGGGTGCGACTCGGAGGAGATCTCAACCTCAATGAGCGGGTACTCGTTCCCGTCTTCCCAGGTCTCCGTCTTGGAACTGGTAGCGGTCGAACGGGTCAGGAAGGTCTTGCCGGACGCGAGGTCGCGGAAGAGAACCGGATGATAGTCCGGGTGGATATCGGTCTGCATAATGTGCCTCTTCTGTGGACTGGATTTTGCCAGGCCCTGGGTCTTGGGATCAATGAGATCGGACGCCGATCACTGCGACGTCGCGACTCGGCCGCCGAGGACCGACGACCAAACTACGCTACCACGGAGAACCCTCGGGCAGAAGGAACCCCAGGACCAGGCCCGTGTAACTCGCGTCTCTCCGGTGAAACGGCCGATCTACTGGGTCGCGTAGAAAGCGACCGCCGAGGCCGCCGCCACATTCAGGGAGTCGACGCCGTGGCCCATGGGGATCATGACCGTCTCATCCGCTCCGTCAATGGTGGTCCGGGACAGACCGTCCCCTTCCGTGCCGAGAATCAGGGCAAGCTTCTCGGGGTTCTGACGTGCGAGCTCCCCGATCGTGATCGAATCGGGAGTCAGAGCCAACGCCGCGGTCGTGAAGCCGAGGCTCCGAAGCTCCTGGAGATCGGCCGGCCAGTCCCCCAACCGTGTCCACGGGACCTGGAAGACTGTGCCCATCGAGACCCGGATCGAACGGCGATACAGAGGATCCGCGCACCGCGGAGTGGTGAGGACCGCGTCGACACCGAGTGCCGCTGCGGAACGGAACACGGCACCCACGTTCGTATGGTCCACGATGTCCTCCAGGACCGCAATGCGCCTCGCACCGGCCAAGATTTCCTGGAGCGGCCTCGGCTCCGGACGCCGCATGACGGCCAGGGCTCCGCGATGCAGGTGGAAGCCGGTCAGTTCTTCCAGCACCTCGTCGTCGGCGACGTAGGCGGGCGCCCGAGGGTGGGAGCGGAGTACGTCCTCGAGATCGGCCGCCCACTTGTCGGACGCCAAGAAGGACAACGGTTCATGGCCGGCGTCGAGCGCCCGGCGCACCACCTTGGAGGACTCCGCGATGTAGACGCCCCACTCGGATTCCCGCGAGGTCCGCATCCGAACGTCCGTCAGACCGCGGTAGAAGCGAAGGTCTCGGAGGACCGGATCGTCCGAGCGGCCGTTCGATGCGGTCAGCTGCTCTGCCCAAATCCGGACGACGCTCGGAATGGTGCTGACGTGTTCCCGACGGCGCGCCAGATCGGCCGGGGAGTACTGGGGGTTCTTCATCACGGATCCAAGATTACTTGCACTCTTCGTCAGTCGAAGAACACCATTTTGACGATCGCGGCAAGACCCAGAACAACGATCACGATGCGAAGAGCCACAGGCTTCATCCGCCGGCCGATCTTGGCGCCCGCCAGGGATCCGATCATCGAACTGATGGCAATCAGCAGGACCACCCACCAATCGATGCGGTCGAAGGCGAAAAGCAGGTACGAGATGCCGGCGATGAGGTTCACCGCGGCCACGAGAACTGTCTTGATCGCGTTGGACCCTTGCAACGAGGCCATCAGGAAGACGCCGAGGATCCCCAGCAGCAAGACGCCCTGGGCCGCGACGAAGTAACCGCCGTAGACTCCGGCGAAGAACACCAGGGCATACAGGATGATCGGCTGCTTCTGGTCGTCGTCGTTGGGCACACCCGAACGTTCTTGACGCCGGCGTACCGCGGCCTGCAGCTTGGGCTGGAAAATCACGAACAACAGCGCGACCCCGATGAGCACGGGGCTGATGGTTTCGAAAACCGACTCCGGCAGGTGAAGGAGCAGGTAAGCGCCGATGATCCCACCAACGAGGGAACAGGGAATGAGTTTCCACAGTGTCCTGCCCAGGCCCTGCAACTCCTTGCGATAGCCCCAGGCACCCGTGAAATTGCCGGCGATGAGGCCCATCGCGTTGGAAATCGTCGCCGTGACCGGCGGGACACCCATCGAAACCAGAACCGGGAAGGTCACCAGTGTGCCCGACCCGACGATGGTGTTGATGGCCCCCGCCCACAGGCCGGCGACCAGGATGATTCCTATTTCGAGAGGACTCATGAATGCGCGGCAAAGGCCGTGTAGCGACCACCGATCTGGGTGAGCTCCAGGGGCATTTCGTATGCGGTGGAGAGATTCTCACTGGTCAGGACCTCATCAATGGGGCCCTTGGCCACGATGCGGCCGTGATTGAGCAACAGCATGTGCGTCAGGCCTTCGGGGAGCTCCTCGATGTGGTGAGTGACCAGAATGGTCGTTGGCGCCTGTGGATCTCTGGCCAGGTCCGTCAAACGGGAGACCAGGTCCTCGCGGCCGGCAATGTCCATCCCGGCCCCGGGCTCGTCCAGGATCATCAGTTCGGGGTCGGTCATGAGGGCCCGAGCGGTCAGAACACGTTTCCGCTCACCATCGGACAACGAGCCGAAGGTTCGGTCACTCAAGTGTTCGACGCCCCACTGGCTCAAAAGCTCAGACGCCCGCTGGTGATCCATCTGGTCATAGCCTTCACGCCACCGACCGGTCACGCCGTAGGCCGCCGTCACGACGACGTCGCGCACCGTCTCGCTCTGGGGAATCTGCTGTGAGATGGCACCCGATGTCAGCCCGATGCGAGGCCGTAGCTCGAAGACGTCGACGGCCCCCAGGATTTCGTCGAGGATGTCCACCATTCCCGTGGTCGGGTGCAGCCGGGCGGCGCAGACACTCATCAACGTGGACTTGCCGGCACCGTTCGGACCGAGAACAGCCCAGCGCTCGCCCTCATTGACGGTCCAGGTGATCCCATCGATCAATCGGTTGTCCGGCCCGCCTCGGACGACGGAGACGTCGACCAACTCCAAAACTGCACTCATACCCACGACCTTAAGCCACGGACCTGCCCTTGAGCCAGCTGTGACGCATCGACCGGCGCGTCACCCGATGCCCTGGGCTTATGACGCGAGGGGTTCATAGGATGGACACCATGAGCACAACTTTCCGCGTCGTGGCCTTCGCACCATCCCCCCAAGCAGACGACCATCGGTCGCTGTACTCGTTCGTGGAGCGTTCGGGCGCGAAGATTCTGAACGCCCTGTCCCTGACTTCGGCCTCGGTGCAGCAGGTCGAAGCCGACGGCAAGCGGATCCCGCAGGCCGCGGGACCTGCCTACACCGCAGTACTGATGGATGTCGCGTGGAAGAACGATCTTGCGGACCTGCGGCGCACGATGCGCCCGGATCCCTTGGACCAAGCCGTGAGCGGTTACGACATCAACGTGGTCGACCCCGCCCTCCGCGGCGCCGACAAGCTCATGCTGATGCTGGACGCCGATTCCACGCTGTTGTGCCAGGAAGCGATCGATGAGCTGGCCGAACGCGCCGGGGTCGGGCAACACGTCGCAGAAGTCACGGAACGAGCCATGCGAGGCGAGTTGGACTTCGCCCAGTCCCTGCGGGAACGCGTTTCGACCCTTGAGGGACAGCCTGAGGCCGTTCTGAAGGAAGTATCCCGGACCTTGACTCTCACCCCGGGAGCCAAGAACCTGGTCGATGCTTTCCACGCGCGCGACTTCCCGGTCTGCGTGGTCTCCGGCGGTTTCGTCCAGATACTCGAGCCCATCGCCCGTCAGCTCGACCTCGAATACGCCCGCGCGAACCGCCTCGAGACCGCGGACGGGACGCTGACCGGTTGCGTCACCGGGCAGGTCGTCGATGCTCACGTGAAGCAGGCATCCCTGCGACAGTGGGCCAAGGAATACGACGTCGGCCCCAAGAAAATTGTCGCCGTGGGGGATGGAGCCAATGACCGTTTGATGCTCGACGCCGCTGGTCTCGGCGTCGCCTTCAATGCCAAGGACGCCCTCCGCAGCACAGCTGACGCCCAAGTCAACATTCCTCGACTCGATGCCGTGCGGCACTTCGTGGACCTATAGACAAATCGCCGGCACGAAGAAAGGGCGGGCAACGGGCCGTTAAAGCCCAGTCGCCCGCCCTTTCGTCGTGCCGGAAGGGTAAGCCGTTCAGTCCACGAATCCTCGTGCGCCACCCACGAGTTCCACGTGTCCCGTGTCGACGTCGGCCGTCACCATTGCGGCCACTTCTTGGGCGAACTCCTCCACGGAGTAGAGCTTGCCGGCCTCGTTGCGTCGTTCGTCGAGGGTTCCGGGGCGTGCACGGTTCAACAGGGTCGCCGTCACGGTTCCCTCGATCATGTCCCCCGAGACCACCACGAACTCGATGCCCTTCTCCGTCAGGGCCGGGATTTCGTCCGTCAGGGCATCCTCACCGGCTCTCTTGGACCGAGCGACGGCCTCGTATTCGGGCATCGTCTCGACGTCATTGATGAAGTGGGCCTGGTGCGAGGTCACGAAGACGATGCGCGAACCGGGCTTCATGGCCTCGGCGGCCGTACGCATCAGGTCGAGCTGCGCATCGCGGTTCAACCGGAGTGCGTAGTCCTCCCCCAGATCCGTCTCCATTCCGCCAGACGCGTTGAGCACCAGGATATCGAGACCGCCGAAAGCCTCGACCGCGGCATCGACCAGGTTCTGTACGTCGGCGTGCTGGGTGATATCCGCCCCAACGGCCACCGCACGGCCGCCCGCTTCCTCAATCTCTTTGACTACCTTGTTCGCTCGGGGAGCCTTCTGCCGGTAGTTGACGACGACGCCCGCGCCCTCACCAGCGAGGATCTTTGCCGTATCGGCACCGACTCCGCGGGAGGATCCTGTAATGATGGCGGACTTGTTGTCCAACGTGCCCATGATGTCCTTTCGACTCGTCGCAACGCGTTCGGTTGCGGATTCTCGTGCTGTCCGGCGCGGTTGGCGCCGTGAATCTTTCGGGTCAGTGACCCATCCCGACGCCACCGTCGACAGGGATCACGGCGCCGGTAATGTAGGCGGCCTCGTCGCTCGTGACCCAACGAACCGCCCGAGCAACCTCCTCGGGCCTGCCGAAGCGGTGCGCGGGGATGGCGTCCAGGTACTTGGCCTGAGTTTCTTCGGGAAGAACCGCCGTCATGTCCGTGTCGATGAACCCTGGGGCCACCACATTGGCCGTGATGTTGCGGGAACCGAGTTCGCGGCTCAACGACCGTGCGATGCCGACGAGGCCGGCCTTGGACGCGGCGTAGTTGATCTGGCCCGGGGAGCCGTACAGGCCGACGATCGAAGAGATGAGAACCACGCGCCCGAACTTCTTGCGCAGGAACCCTTTGGCGGCACGCTGGACCACACGGTAGGCACCCGTGAGGTTCGTGTCGACGACGTCGGTGAAGTCCTCTTCCTTCATGCGGAGCAGAAGGGTGTCTCGGGTAACCCCAGCGTTGGCCACCAAGACCTCCACCGGACCATATTCGGCCTCGATCTGCGTGAAAGCCCGATCTACGGAGTCGGAGTCCGTCACATCGGCTTGGACCGCAAAAAATCCTTCCGGAGCCTCCCCGGACCGGTATGTGACACAGACACGGTGACCTTGCTCACGGTATGCCTCTGCGATGCTACGCCCGATCCCCCGGTTTCCGCCGGTGACCAGAACGGTCCTGGGCACGAATTCTTCCCCGGAACCCGCCGTCGTGTTCTCTGCTGTCATGGTGTCCTTCCGGATCGATCCAGCCAAGGAGCTGGAGCTGGCCTTGTCTTCCCAGTGGTTCATCCTATCGGAGACCCCGTGGGCCCCAAGAACATCCGGTTTGTCCGGGAACGCCCCCTGTCGGGCACGCTCGACCTTGACCGGGGTGGAAGAATGGTCGACTGTAACGACCCGATCGATCGACGGTTTCAGGAGGGACCCATTATGCCTCGACGTGGCCATCAGCACGTCCCTCAGGAAGAGACCGAGGATCTCCACACCATTACGGAAGCTCAGGCTCCGCAGAGCGAAGGCATCGATTACCGCATGAAGCGGTACGCACTGCAAATGGGCCTGCGCATCGTCTGCCTGATCATTGCCGTCGTCTTCGACGGTTGGATCCGCTGGGTTGCCGTGGTCGGCGTTGCTGTACTCCCCTGGGTGGCCGTGGTTCTGGCCAATGGAAACGATCGCGCCGAGGTCAAGGACGTTTCCTACGTCCCCGGGGCCACACCGCGGGAACTGATCCCCGGCAAGGACTATGAGGAAGAACAGGGCTCAACCACCGCGTCGGACCATGAGGACTCCCAGGGTTCAGAACATCAGACCCATTCGAAGGACGACACGCGGACACCCGATGCGGACGCCGAATCGCGGGACTCCCCCATGTACGAGGACGAAATCATCGAGGGCGAGTTTCGGACCGGACACCACGGTCACCAAAACTGACCGTCACCGACATGACGACTGTGAGGAACAAGGAGCGTTGAGTGGACCTCGATGACCTGATGGGAACATCCGCGGCACCCGACAACCCCACGTGCTCGCGCAAGGGATGCACGAACGATGCCTCATTTCGCATCGAATGGAACAATCCCAAGATCCACACACCCGAACGGCGTAAAGTATGGCTGGCGTGTCAGGAACATCGGGATTGGCTGGCGGATTTCCTGAGGGCACGCGGGTTCCTGAAAGACGTCGTGCCCTTCGAAGAGACGCGCGACTGACCGGGCTCGTTCGGAGCCAACGTGAGAAAGACCTTTCGTGTACAAATTCCTTCTGTCCGGCAAGTGGATCGGCGCATTCGTCCTGTGCATTCTGTTCTCGCTGATCTGCGTCTATCTGGCCGGTTGGCAGATGGATCGCAAGGAAGCATTGGACTACCGAAACAGTCGCATCAGTCAGAACTACAACGCCGAACCGGAGTCCTTCGACCAGGCCGGTAAGTATTTTTCCGACTACAGGTCCAGCAAACAGTGGACCCCGGTGTCCATGAAGGGCAGCTATCACCCGGAGGACCAAAAACTGGTCCGGAACAGACCGCATGACGGCAGCGTCGGTTTCGAGGTCCTGGTCCCCTTCACCACCACGAGCGGCCAGACGGTACTCATCGACCGCGGCTGGGTGGGGTCCGGAGATTCGAACGCGGCGCCCAAGTCCGACGTTCCTGCCCCGCCCGAGGGCGAGATCCGGTTGACGGCTCGGCTCCAGGCCGGCGAGGCCGACACCGGCAAGGACGCTCCCGAGGGGCAGATCGCCTCGATCAATCTGAAGGAGTTCGCGAAGGACGTCCCCTATCCGATGGCCGAGTCAGGGTATGGGATCGTGGCCTCTGAAGATCCGGCTCCCCCGACGTCTCCCAGCGCTCTCGGCGAACCGGAGCAGGACGCGGGGCCGAACCTGTCCTACTCCATGCAGTGGTACGCGTTCGCGATCCTGGTCTATGTGGCCTACGGATGGTGCGCGCGGCAGAAGGTCCGCAACGATCGTCTCGATGCGCAGTTGGCCGCGGAACTCGAGCAGTATTACGGGCAGTTCTACGACGAGCAGGGCCGCTATATTGGCGACGTCGACGAGGCGATCGTGTTGCGTCAAATAGAGATGATGGACGACATGCCCTCCCATATGAAGGCGATCGTCCGGCCGAAGCCCCCGCGCCAGCGCAAGCACGTCACCGACGAAGAACTCGAGGACGCCTACATGGACGCGCTCGAGCGGGAGCGTGGATCCCACGCGGAAGACTCCGGGCGAGGCCCTACGCCAGGGTGATCAGGTCCTGGTACTCCTTGGTCCAGTGGTCCTCGATTCCGTCCGGAAGCATGAGGACCCGTTCCGGGGACAGTGCTTCCACGGCGCCTTCATCGTGGGAGACCATCACGATCGCGCCCTCGTAGGTCTTCAGCGCATTGAGGATCTCTGCGCGGCTCGCCGGATCCAAGTTGTTGGTGGGCTCGTCCAGCAACAGAACATTCGCACTCGAAGCGACCAGGGTCGCCAGAGCCAGACGAGTCTTCTCGCCACCGGAGAGCACTCCTGCAGGCTTGCTGACGTCGTCGCCTTGGAAGAGGAAGGACCCCAAAATGGTCCTGACCTGGGTGTCCTGAAGATCCGGAGCGGCCGTTCTCATGTTTTCCAACACGGTCCGGTCCGCGTCCAAGGTGTCGTGCTCCTGTGCAAAATACCCGAGCTTGAGCCCGTGGCCGGGTTCGACCTGGCCCGAATCGGGCTCCGTCACGCCCGCGAGCATTCGCAGCAACGTGGTCTTTCCGGCGCCATTGAGCCCCAGAATCACGACTCTCGAACCACGGTCGATGGCCAGGTCCACGTCATTGAAAATCTCCAAGGATCCATAGGACTTCGACAGACCGCTCGCGCGCAACGGCGTTTTGCCGCAGGACGTCGGTGCCGGGAACCGGATGGCCGCGACCTTGTCATGGGCCTGTTCTGGCTCCACTTCCCGCATCAGGCGCTCCGCGCGCTTGATCATCTGCTGTGCGGCGACGGCCTTGGTCGCTTTGGCCCGCATCTTGTTGGCCTGCTCCATGAGCGCACCGGCCTTCTTCTCGGCGTTCGCGCGTTCGCGCTTGCGCCGGTGTTCGTCCTGCTCGCGCTGCTGCTGGTAGTGCTTCCAGTCCATGTTGTAGACATCCACGGTCGATCGCATGGCGTCCAGGTAGAGGACCTTGTTGACCACGAGTTCCATGAGTTCGACGTCGTGGCTGATGACCAGGAGCCCGCCCTGGTAGTTCCTCAGGAACTCACGCAACCACTCGACGGAGTCGGCATCCAGGTGGTTCGTCGGTTCGTCGAGGAGCATCGTGTCGGCATCCGAAAAGAGGATCCTGGCCAGCTCGACGCGTCGCCGTTGCCCGCCCGAGAGCGTCCGCAGGGGTTGTTGGAGGAGCCGGTCGGGCAGGTTGAGGTTGTGCGTGATGGTTGCGGCCTCCGACTCCGCCGCGTAACCGCCGCCGGAGATGAACTCGGCCTCGAGCCGGTCATAGGATTTCATCCCCTTGGCCTGAATCTTCGGGTCCTCCGAGGCCATTTGGTCCTGGGCCCGGCGCATCCGTCCGACGACACCGGCCAGTCCCCGCGCCGAGAAAATGCGGTCCTGTGCGGTCTGCTCCATGTCCTCGACCTTGGGGTCCTGCGGCAGATACCCGATGCTTCCGCTTCTCGAGACTTCACCGTCCGCCGGCAACGCCTGACCGGCCAAGACCTTGGTCATGGTGGTCTTGCCGGCACCGTTGCGCCCGACGAGGCCGATCTTGTCGCCCTTGTTCACCCGGAAGTTCACCTCGTCCATGAGGAGACGGGCGCCGACGCGCAATTCGAGGTTGGAAACGGTAATCAATGGAGTGAAAGGGCCTTTCGAACAGTAAGGGAAGGAAGAGTATTCGCGTCGAACGCCGGGCTGTCTTGCCACAACGAGCACGCACATCCTTTCCATACTACGGGACTGCGCGCAATCCCGAACCCTCCCTCGAACGTGAGACGAGGAACTCCGCGCGGACCCGCGTGCCGTTAACCATGAGTTGCCGTGTCCTTCATCGCGCGGCCGGTTCCGAGTAACGGCGCACGCCTAGGTTCTAGGCGTGGCCTCGGCCACCTTTTGCATCACACCGATCCCGCACAGGAGGAAATTTGTCCCCTCAAGGCCGTACTCTGCTGAACTTGTTGGACTTCACGTCCGGTCGCTCTCATCGCACCTGCCTCTACAAGTGCGGGAATGCGTGTGCCAAGCCGGTCCCGAACACGTCGGAGAACGAATACTTTCGTGACATCGTGAGGCGCAAATTCGACCGACGGGCCGTCCTCAAGGGATTCGGAGCGGCGGCGGTGACCGTCGGCGGCACCAGTGTTTTGGCGGCGCGCGGTCCGGGCGCCGAGGCCAGTGCGCCCGGTAGTGCGTCGGGGGAAGCATCCGCCGGCGCAACGTCCTCTGCACCGCCAGGACTGCGATTCGAGGCGGTTGCCCCCAACACGGAAGACGCGCTCAAAGTCCCGCAAGGCTACACGAGCGACGTCGTGATCCGCTGGGGTGACCCAGTGGTCCCCGGTGCGCCGAGCTGGGACCTCAACCACCAGTCCCCCGAATCGGCGGCCGGTCAATTCGGTTTCAACTGCGACTTCGCCGAACTCTTGCCGATCGAGGGCCAACGCAACAGGTTCCTCCTGGTCAGCAATCACGAGTACACGACGCCGCAGCAGATGTTTCCCGGATACGACCCCGATAACCCCACCGAACAACAGGTACGGACGGAATGGGAATCCCACGGATTGAGCATCGTGGAGGTGCAGGGCAACGATCGAGATGGGCGACTGCGGCCGGTCATGGGCAAATACAACCGGCGCATCACGGCGACCACGGAATTCGCCCTCGTCGGCCCCGCCGCAGGATCGGATCTCACGAAGACGTCGGCGGATCCCTCCGGTACCAAGGTCCGGGGAACGCTGAACAACTGCTCCGGCAGCCTGACGCCTTGGGGCACGATTCTCTCGGGCGAAGAGAACGTGGACCAGTACTTCGCCGGTGGCTCGGAAGCGCAGGACCAGACCGCGAGGAGCCGATACAAGCGATACGGCATGGAAGACTCAGAGACCGCGCGGCACTGGGAAGACTTCGACGACCGGTTCGACATTCGCAAAGAACCGAATGAGCCTTACCGCTTCAATTACATCATCGAGGTGGATCCTTGGGATCCCACGTCCACCCCGATCAAACACACCGCCCTGGGCCGCTTCAAGCACGAGGCCGCGACCATTCACGTGACGGAAAATGGTTCCGTAGTCGCCTACTCGGGCGATGACACACGGTTCGAGTACCTGTACAAATTCGTCAGCTCGCGAAAGATCGTACCGGGTACCTCAGACGAGGCCAGGAAGCAGAACATGAGGACCCTGGACGAGGGAACACTCTACGCAGCCCGCTTCGAAGGGAATTCGCCGGACTTCACCGAGGGCACGCTGCCCGAGGACGGTGCGTTCGACGGCACCGGCCAATGGCTCGAGTTGGCGACGTGCACCGCCGACGGCACCGTCACCTCCCACGTGGACGGGATGTCCGGCGAAGAGGTCCTGGTGTTTACACGTTTTGCCGCGGACGAGGCAGGAGCGACCAAGATGGACCGCCCGGAAGACGTCCAGCCCAGCCCGAAAACCGGCAAAGTGTATGCGGCCTTGACCAACAATTCCTACCGAGGTGCCAACCGGCCGGGCAAGAATGACGCACCGACGGCCGAATACGCCCCCATCAAGGAGAACAAGAACGGCATGGTCCTCGAGATGGACGATGACCACACCGGCACGACCTTCGGCTGGAACCTTCTCCTGGTCTGCGGCAATCCGGACGACGCGGAAACCTACTTTGGCGGCTTCGACAAGTCCTCCGTCTCCCCCATTTCCTGCCCGGACAATTTGGCCTTCGATGACCACGGCAACGTGTGGATCTCGACTGACGGCAATGCGTTGAAATCCAACGATGGCCTGTTCGCCGTCTCGTTGGATGCGGCCACGCGAGGTCTCACCAAACAGTTCCTGACGGTGCCGAAGGGGGCCGAAACCTGCGGACCGATCGTGAGGGAGAAGAGGGTCCTGGTCAACGTGCAGCACCCCGGTGAGGACGAGGAGGCCACCGTGGAGTCCACGACGTCCCACTGGCCCGATGGCGGCACCTCGACCGCTCGTCCGTCCACCGCGGTCGTCTGGAAGAAGGACTACGGCCCGATCGGGGCCTGATCAACGCAGAGGCCCGGTTCCCGCACACTGTGGTGCGCGGGAACCGGGCCTCTGTACTGTGACGGACGATCCGTCAGATGTTGAAGCCGAGGGCGCGCATTTGGTCGCGCCCTTCCTCCGTGATGCGCTCGGGGCCCCACGGCGGCATCCAAACCCAATTGACGTGCCATTCGTCCACGAGCGGCTCAAGGTTCTGAGCCACTTGTTCCTCGATGACGTCCTGGAGCGGGCACGCGGCCGTCGTCAGGGTCATGTCCATGATCAGGCCGCCCTCGTCGTCCCAGCGCGTGCCGTACAACAGGCCGAGATCGACGATGTTGACACCGAGCTCCGGGTCGATCACATTCGCGAGTGCATCCTCGATCTCCTGACGACCGGGTTGGCCCTCGGGTGCTTCGGTTGCGGTTTCACTCATGCCTTGGCTCCTTGGAGGTAACCGACGTAGCCCTCCTCTTCGAGACGATCGGCCAGTTCGGGACCGCCCTGGTCCGCAACGTGTCCGTCGACGAAGACGTGGACGAAGTCGGGCTTGATGTAGCGCAGGATGCGCGTGTAGTGGGTGATCAGCATGACGCCGAGGTCGTTGGCCTCGTGCGCGCGGTTGACGCCCTCGGAAACCACCTGCAGGGCGTCGATGTCCAGGCCGGAGTCGGTCTCGTCGAGGATTCCGAACTTCGGCTGCAGGAGTTCGAGCTGAAGGATTTCGTGGCGCTTCTTCTCGCCGCCGGAGAATCCCTCGTTGACATTGCGCGAGACGAAGTCGGGATCGATCTTCAGCTGGTTCATCGCGCCCTTGACGTCCTTGGTCCAGGTACGCAGGGCCGGGGCCTCACCGGACACGGCCGTCTTCGCGGAACGCAGGAAGTTGGACATCGTGACTCCGGGAATCTCGACCGGGTACTGCATGGCCAGGAAGAGACCCGCACGAGCGCGCTCGTCGACCGACATCGCGGTCACGTCCTCGCCGTCGAGCAGGATCTCGCCGGAATCGACCGTGTACTTCGGGTGACCGGCGATGGTCGAGGCCAGGGTGGACTTGCCGGATCCGTTCGGGCCCATGATGGCGTGGATCTCGCCCGACTTGATGGTCAGGTTGACGCCCTTGAGGATCGGCTTGGTGTTTTCGTCATCGAGGATGACGGATACGTGCAGATCCTTGATCTCAAGAGTGGACATTGTTCTCCTCTGAAAGTTGTGAAGTTCTTCGAGTGCCGGACGGGCTTTAGTTGTTGCTGATCGCCAGCTCATCCTCCAGGGCCTCCATCAGGGAGTCCTCGAGGTCGGCATCGCCGATCTGCTGGACGATCTCGTAGAGGAAGCCACGCACGACGAGGCGTCGGGCCTGTTTCTCGGGGATGCCGCGAGCCATGAGGTACCAGAGGTGCTCGTCGTCCAGCTGTCCCGTGGTCGAGGCGTGCCCCGCACCCTCGATGATGCCGGTCTCGATTTCGAGGTTGGGCACCGAATCCGCACGGGCGCCGTCGGTCAGCACCAGGTTCTGGTTCTTCTCATAGCTATCCGTACCCTCAGCGGCCTTCTGGATGAGGACGTCGCCCACCCACACGGTATGGGCCTTCTCCCCCTGCAATGCACCCTTGTACAGCACGTTGGACGTGTTGCGGGGAGCATTGTGGTCGACGAAGGAACGGTGCTCGAGGTGCTGGCCTGCGTCGGCGAAATACAGTCCGAACAGCTGAGCGTTGCCGCCCTCGTCACTGAACCTCACGTTCGAGTTCAGACGGACGACGTCGCCACCGAGCGTCACACTGATGTGCTTGTAGTGCGCGTCCTTGCCGACCTCGGCATCGTGCTGACCCACGTGGAGCGTGTCATCCTGCCAGCGCTGCAAGGAAATCACGGTGAGCGTGGCTCCCTGACCAACGATGATCTCGACATTGCCGTTGTGGATCGCCGACCCGGTGTGCTCGATGACCAAGGTGCTGTGCGAATTCTCGCCGGCCTCGATGACCACATGACTGTTGGACCTTGCCGAGGCCGACTTGCCATTGATTCGGACCGCGACGGGAGTTGCGTGCTCCGCATTGTCGGGAATCCGGATGTACGTAGCCTGGGGCGCATTGGCAGATCCCACGACGGCGGCACGGTCGGCCGGTCGAAGCACGGTGTCCCGGGGAGCCTGACCCGAGGCCAGCTCGCCCGACACCCACGACTCCGGTCCGTCGAAACTCACTTCGGCGGCGGGACCGCCCTCGACTTCCTCGGTCGCAACGTCCTCGAAAAGCGGGGCAAGCTTCTTGATCGGGGTGAAACGCCATTCTTCCTCACGGCCGTTGGGCACGGAGAAGTCAGCGACGTCGAAACTCCAGGGCCGTTCGGCGCGGGAGTGCATGACCTGCGATCCGTTCTCGCCCGCATTCGCGGACTTTCTGGCGCCAATGGTGTCATCCGTGGCCAGATCCGGGGAGAGTTTCTCACCTTCCTGGTCCATTCCCGGGATCGCCGGGCGAGCCTCACCGACGTGGACTCCGCCGACGTTCTCGCGGGTCTCCGTCTGATCCTGTTTGATCTGATCAGTCATCTTTTAGCCTACGGATCCTTCCATCTGGAGTTCGATAAGACGGTTCAGCTCGAGGGCGTACTCCATGGGGAGCTCGCGCGCAATCGGCTCGACGAAGCCGCGTACGATCATCGCCATGGCCTCATCCTCGGGAAGACCGCGCTGCTGGAGATAGAACAACTGCTCCTCGGAGACCCGGGAGACGGTCGCCTCGTGGCCCAGAGTGACTTCGTCCTCACGGATGTCGATGTAGGGATACGTGTCCGACCGGGAGATCGTGTCCACGAGGAGGGCATCGCAGACCACATTGTTCTTCGAATGCTTGGCGCCTTCTCTGACCTGCACAAGGCCTCGGTAGGCCGCGCGCCCGCCACCGCGGGCCACGGACTTGGAGACGATCGAGCTCGAGGTGTTCGGCGCGATGTGCACCATCTTCGAACCGGTGTCCTGGTGCTGGCCCTCGCCCGCGAAAGCGATCGAGAGGGTCTCGCCCTTGGCATGTTCGCCCGTCATGTAGACGGCCGGGTACTTCTGGGTGACCTTCGAACCGATGTTGCCGTCGATCCACTCCATGGTCGCGCCCTCGTGAGCGATAGCCCGCTTGGTCACGAGGTTGTACACGTTGTTCGACCAGTTCTGGATAGTCGTGTAGCGAACTCGTGCGTTCTTCTTGCACACGATTTCGACGACGGCGGAGTGCAGGGAATCCGACTTGTAGATCGGCGCCGTGCAACCCTCGATGTAGTGAACGTAGGAATCCTCGTCCGCGATGATGAGGGTCCGCTCGAACTGGCCCATGTTCTCCGTGTTGATTCGGAAGTAGGCCTGCAACGGGATCTCCACGTGGACTCCCGGGGGAACATAGACGAACGAGCCTCCGGACCAGACCGCCGTGTTCAGCGCGGCGAACTTGTTGTCTCCCACCGGGATGACCGTACCGAAGTACTCCTCGAAGAATTCGGGGTGTTCCTTCAGCGCGGTGTCGGTGTCCATGAAGATCACGCCCTGGCGCTCGAGGTCCTCACGAATCTGGTGGTAAACCACCTCCGACTCGTACTGAGCCGCCACGCCGGCGACCAGACGGTTCCTCTCGGCCTCGGGGATGCCGAGCTTCTCGTACGTATTGCGGATGTCCTCCGGCAGGTCTTCCCAGGACTCGGCCTGACGCTCCGTGGAACGGACAAAGTACTTGATGTTGTCGAAGTCGATCTCGTTGAGGTCTGCACCCCAGGTCGGCATCGGCTTGCGGTCGAAGAACTTCAGGGCCTTGAGCCGCAGGTTCAAAATCCATTCCGGTTCGCTCTTTTTAGCGGAGATGTCGCGGACAACGTCCTCGTTCAGACCGCGCTTGGCCGATTGGCCGGCGTCGTCCGAGTCGTACCAGCCGTACTGGTACGTCCCGATGCCTTCCAGCTCCGGGTTCCTCTCGAGAACGTCTGAAATGACGTTTCCGTCGGCATTGCGCTCAACTTGTTCAGTCATTGAGACCTTTCCTTACTGAGTGTCGCTTCCCCGAGAGGAAGCGGTGGCTTGATGTGTCCCGCGAGCCAACGGGATGTGTGTGGTGCAAACATGGGCTCCCCCAGCCATGGTGGAGAGCCTTCGGACATCGACACCCAGAAGGGATGCGATGACTCGAGTCTCTTCATCACAGAACTCGGGAAATTCTTCGGCAAGGTCACGCACCGGGCAGTGGCCTTGGCACAGCTGGATGCTGGAGAGCAGGTGCTCCGGCAACTCGACCGTCTTGGCAGCCTCGCCCATGGCCATGACCGAGGTGCTGGCCACGAAGCCGTCACGAGTCATGGCGTCGCCGAGTGCTTTGGCGCGATCCGAGATATCGGGGCCGGCTGCGTCAACGATCGGACGATAGCGTTCCTCCATATCCTTGAAGCGACGGTGAGCAAATTCTTCGAGTGCCTCGTGCCCCATGGCGCCGCGCAAAGTCTTGAGCGAGTCAATGGCAATGTCCAGATAGTCGTTGCCGAGCCTCGCGTGCCCCTGCGGCGCGATGACGTACCGTCGGGCCGGACGCCCAGCACCGGCACCCTGCTTGCGGACCAACGTGATTTCGATGAGCTGGTCTTTCTCGAGTGCTTCGAGATGCCTGCGGATGGCCGCGGGCGTCAGGCCGAGATGTCGACCGAGATCTGCCGCGGACACGGGACCGTGTGCCAGCACTCCCTGGAGGACCCGATCCCGGGTCCTTTCTTCGGTTTCGGCACCTCCCTGCTGAGAGGCGCCCTGGGCTTGGGCTTGTTCCTTCACGAAATACACAACTAAATTATGTCCTAATCTATTCCCGCGCATCCAGTAAGGGCGACCTTGCCCGTGACCAGCGGCGGCCTGCATCACAATGCACCCTGGTGACCGCACTGCATCGTAGACTGTGACAGTGCCACTTCATGATGACAACCGGCAGCGAGTCTCACCGTCGGAATTCGAACCAGCGTTGCTGATCGACGATCTGCGCAAGGACTTCTCCCTACCGCGCAGGAAACGCAACCGGGCGATGCCGGGCGCTGAGAGTCAGGCCACGCTAAGGGCCGTCGACGGGATCAGTTTACGTGCGGCCCCCGGCAAAGTCACGGCTCTTCTGGGCGCCAACGGTGCAGGGAAATCCACGACCCTCTCGTGCGCTCAGGGCCTGCTCAAGCCCACCGCGGGGAGGGTGAGACTGCTGGGCGAAGACCCTTGGAAGGCTGGCCCCTCGTTGAGGGCCCGCGTCGGGATCATGCTCCAAGAAGGGGGCCTGCCCCAGGCAATACGCCCCATCCCGCTTCTGCGCCATGTGGCCTCGATGTATCGCAAACCTGCCGACGTCGATGCTCTGGTCTCCCGGCTGGGCATCGACGGTTTCGACCGCACCAATATTCGTCGCCTCTCCGGGGGCCAACGACAGCGTGTGGCCCTGGCGGCGGCTCTCGTGGGCGATCCTGAAGTCCTTTTCCTGGATGAGCCCTCCGCCGGTCTGGATCCCCAATCCCGCCGCGTCGTCTTCGACCTTGTTCGCGAGGTCAAAGAATCCGGCACGTGCATTGTGCTCACAACGCACCTCATGGACGACGCCCAACGGCTCGCGGACGACGTCTACATCGTCGACGAGGGACGCAATGTCGTGGAGGGACAGGTCGACGACTTGCTCAACAACAGTGAGGACCGGAAGACCCTTCGATTCGCCGTGTCACGGCACGGCATGCAGCTGCTCGATGTCTTCCCGGCTCCCCTGGCGGAAGGCCTCACCCTGAGGGAAGAACACGCCGGATCCTACGAAATCTCCGGTCCGATCCGCCCGGAGCATTTGTCTCATCTGACCGGAACCTGGACCGAGCTCGGAGAACTTCCCACGAGTCTGGAGCTGAAGCCCCGAAGCCTGGAAGACCTGTTCCTCGACATATCTGGGAGGACCATTCGATGAGCCACAGCACCGAGACCGACACGCCGATCGACTCGGCCGCATTCCGGCGGACCGATGGAGCCAGGGAACCCGCCTCCGCAAGGAGGCGAATCCTCGCACAGGGCAAATACGAGACCCTGGCGATGCTCAAGAACGGCGAGCAGCTCATGCTCTTGATCCTCTTTCCGCTGATGGCGCTCTTCGGGCTCGCTTTCACCGGCTTTCTGGACGGGTGGGCCGAGCAGTTCGGGGGTTCTCGGATAGATGTCGCGATGCCTGGTGTTCTGGCCCTATGCGCGATGTCCACGGCGCTCTCCGGACAGGGAATTGCCACGGGATTCGATCGCCGATACGGCGTCCTCAGGTTTCTCTCGACGACGCCGCTTGGACGCGGCGGGCTTGTTGCAGGAAAGGCCGTCGCCGTCCTGACGGTGGTGCTTATCCAGTATGTCGTCATGGGCGTCGTCGGCCTGTTCCTTGGGTGGAACCCTGATGTCCCGGGGTTCCTGCTGTCTCTTCCGACACTCGTCTTGGGCGTCGCCGCGTTTACGGCGGTGGGTCTGCTGGTGGCGGGGACGGTCCGGGCCGAGGCGACGCTCGCCGTCGTCAATACGCTGTGGGTCGTCCTGGCTGCGCTGGGCGGTTCTCTCATACCGGCCCACCATTTCCCGGGCGGTGGTTCCTGGTTCATCGAGCTGCTTCCGTCAGGCGCCCTGGGCGAAGCACTGCGGGCGGGCATGCTCGCTCACCAATTCGCGTGGGGCCCACATCTGGTGCTGATCGCGTGGATCGTCATTGCGGGTCTTGCCGCGAGGCGCTGGTTCAAGTGGTCATGACCACGCCCGTTCCATTCGCTTCGACGGGGCTGACCACGAATAATGGGTAAGGCATTGCGTATTCGACGTCGTTCTCCATCTGAGGTGCACTCATGACCACCACATCCGCCATTCGTCGGGGCTCGTTCCTCGACCGGTTCATCCCGCTGAACGTCAACGGGTGGGTCCGCACCCTCGGCATTGCTTCGATTTTGGTGAACTTCCTTCTTGTTCTGACGGGTGGCCTGGTTCGACTCACGGGATCCGGCCTTGGCTGTCCCACGTGGCCGCGATGCACCTCGGATTCCTGGACCAACGTCCCGGCGATGGGTATTCACGGTTTCATCGAGTTCGGCAACCGCACCCTGACCGGTGCGGTCGGCATCATTGCCCTCCTGACCTTCATCTCGGTCTGGCGGTTGCGCGGACGGTACACCGATTTGTTCGGCATTGCCTTCGTCCTCGGCTTGGGTGTGATAGTCCAGGCGGTCGTCGGGGGGCTTTCCGTGTGGTTGCGGCTCAATCCCTGGATGGTCGGCGTCCACTTCATGCTGTCCGGGTTCATGGTGGCATTGGCTGCCATCTTCTACGCCAGGGTCAGGCGCTACTCGATGAGGAAGGTCATCGAGTCCGAGCGGCTGAGCGACCGTCCGGAAGCGGACAACGTCCAACGGTTCCTGGGCATCGTGATCGCCGTCGTCACCACCGTCGCCGTCTACATGGGGACGCTGGTCACCGGAACCGGACCACACTCAGGCGACACGGACAGCGCCCGACACGCCTTCGATCCCCAGGTGGTCACCCGGTTGCACAGCCTCCCCGTATGGGTCCTGCTGGTCCTCGTGATGGCGACTCTGGTCCTGGCCAAGCGCAAGAATTGGGCGCCCGCAGTCTCTCGAAATGCATGGATCATCGTGCTCGTGATGTTGTTCCAGGGCGCCATCGGTTACACGCAGTACTTCACCGGTTCGCCGGGGTTCCTTGTCTGGTTCCACCTCATCGGTGCTGGTCTGCTCATCTGGTCTGTCACCGCGCTGCTGGAACGCATGGTGGTTCTGGGCACCCCGACCCTCCGAGACCTCGCCGAGAGTCGGGTGGAGATCGCAGAGGCCAACGGCATCATCTGAAGGTAGCCGGCAACAGGGGCCGCGACCCGGTCAGCACTACGGCGAATGGGCCGTACTTGGCGACCGGCCAAACAATGCTGGAGCTGCCGTCAATCAGCCCCCCCCCCCCCCCCCCCCCATGACAGGACCTCGCTCTCGCCGGGCCCCCGTCAACCATCGTGGACCAGAGCGACCGGCCTGAGCATTCGTTCTGAGAATTTCTGTTCGGGGTGAGCCTGATGCCTCACCCGGAAGCCATGAACTCATCGTGGGTGCACTTGGGAGGACCACGTCGGTCCATGGCTCCCATATTCTCGTGGCCTCTCACCCGCGGGCCGGCTCGAGTTGCAGACTCGAGCTACAGGACCGGGCCTCCGACAAAAGGATCCACGGCCAGGGCGACGAAGACGAGCGTCAGGTAAGTAATCGAAGCGTGGAACACGACCATGGCTGTGCGCGAGGTCGCTTCCTCGGCGAGAGCGCGCTGGTGAAGCTGGTGGCACTTCCAAATAAACCACGCACCGGAGAGCAAAGCCGTCAGACCGTACACCCAGCCGGCTCCGCCGACGGGAATCAGCATCAGAGAGCAGATCACGGTGGCCCATGCATAGAGCACGACCTGTACCGATACGGCCTTCGCCGAGGCGATGGCACCGAGCATGGGGATCCCCGCCCTCTGGTAGTCCTCCGCGTACTTCATCGAGAGCGGCCAGTAATGCGGTGGGGTCCACAGGAAGATGATGACGAAAAGGACCAACGAGGAGAAGCTCAGCCTGTTCTCCACCCCGGCCCAGGCGATGAAGACCGGCATACAACCGGCGATCCCTCCCCACACAATGTTCTGTGTGGTGCGGCGCTTCAGGAACATCGAATAGAACACGACGTAGAGCAAGATCGCGCCGAGGCCGAGCGCGCCGGCCAGAGGATTGACGAGAAGAGTCAGGTACGCCACGGAAACGATCGACAACGCCCACGCGAACACGAGCCCCTGTCGATCAGTGATTTCACCGGTCACGAGTGGGCGACGCTCGGTGCGCTTCATGAGACGGTCGGCGTCGCGGTCGATGTAACAGTTGAATGCCCCCGCGCCCCCGGCCGCCATGGCGCCGCCGATCATGGTGTTGAGAATGAGCCACAGGTTCGGCAAGCCACCCGCGGCGAAGATCATGGTCGGGGCCGTGGTTACCAGCAGGAGTTCGATGACGCCGGGCTTCGTCAGGAGAACGAATCCTTTGATCTTGCGACGCAGTCCCACTTTCTGGGCACTCGTCACGGCACCCCGAGGGGCGGCGCTGTTAACCGCGGACTCGGGAGGACCTGTCGGAAGCGACGGGCTCGGGACCTCGTGGTCCGCCCCGGCGGCAACGTTATTCATCGCTGCCGGCCTCCTGTCGCTAGAACTTTGGCGCTTCACTCATCGACCCTTCGTGATTGATTCCGCTGACCGGATGAAGACCAGGTCCCGCGGTGCGAGCGGTGCGCAATGTCGTGGCCCGCGGTTTCGAAAGCATCTCTCATCATATAACGGAAGGGGGTTACCGCCCTAGAGGGCCGCGTGATATTTCGGTCTCTTCCGCCGAATGCGAATCTTTCTTCCGCTGTCGGCTCACACCCCTGACCTCATGACCCCAGGTCAATTATGGTTGGAATCGGAAATGGCGAAAGCGTGGCCATCCGATGGCGCGGCCTCGCCTGTGTTTTCTGAGAAAGGGGCAAATGGTGCCGAACCTGAATGAAAAGCTCGAATGGACGACCGAGGACCAGCGCGCGGTGGACACGGTGCGGGTACTGGCGGCCGACGCCGTGGAAAAGGTCGGAAACGGGCACCCGGGAACGGCCATGAGCCTCGCACCCCTCGCCTATTTGTTGCACCAGAAGGTCATGCGCCATGACCCGACGGATGATCGCTGGGCGGGGCGAGACCGCTTCATCCTGTCTCCGGGTCACACGTCGCTGACCCTCTACATCCAACTCTTCCTCTCGGGGTACGGACTCGAGATGAAGGATCTCGAAGCCTTGCGCACCTGGGGATCGCTGACCCCGGGTCACCCCGAGTACAAGCACACCAAGGGCGTCGAAATCACGACCGGCCCCCTGGGACAAGGGCTCTCTTCGGCCGTTGGCTTCGCATACGCGCAGCGTCGGATGCGCGGCATGTTCGATCCCGAGGCTCCCGCCGGCGAAAGCCCGTTCGACCACACCATCTACACGATTGCCTCGGACGGCGACCTGGAGGAGGGCGTGACGTCAGAAGCGTCCTCGCTCGCCGGTCACCAGCAACTGGGCAACCTGATCGTCTTCTACGATCAGAACCAGATCTCCATCGAGGACGATACCGACGTCGCGTTCACCGAGGACGTCGAGAAGCGCTACGAGGCCTACGGCTGGGACGTTCGCTCGGTCGACTGGACCAACGGCGGAACAGGTTACTCGGAGGACGTCGAGGAACTCTACGCACAGATCCGCGATGCCAAGGCAGTCACAGACAAGCCGACGCTGATCGCCCTCAAGACGGTCATCGGTTGGCCCGCCCCGAACAAGCAGAACACCGGCGGAATCCACGGCTCGGCGCTGGGTGGCGACGAAGTCAAGGCCGTCAAGGAGATCTTGGACTTCGATCCCGACAAGTCCTTCCAGATCGAAGAGGATATTCTTTCCCACACCCGGCAGGTCCAGGAACGGAGCCGCCAGGAGCGTGAGGAATGGACCAAGTCCTTCGAGTCATGGCAGGGGAAGAACCCGGAAGCTGCGTCCTTGTATGCGCGGCTCTCCCAGGGCGAATTGCCGGAGAACTACAAGGACTCCTTCCCGGTCTTCGAAGCAGGCTCTGCGCTGGCAACACGCGCGGCGAGCGGCAAGGTCATCAACGCGATCGCCGAGACCTTCCCCGAGCTTTGGGGCGGATCTGCCGACCTGGCCGGTTCCAACAACACCACCATCGAATCCGCCGATTCGTTCAACCCTTCGGCCCGTTCGACCAAGAAGTTCACCGCGAACCCCTACGGACGAGTCCTGCACTTCGGCATCCGCGAGCATGCCGCGGCGGCGATCGTCAACGGCATCGTGCTTTCGTCCCCGACCCGCGCATTCAGCGGGACGTTCCTCATCTTCAGCGACTACCAGAGGCCTGCCATCCGCCTCTCTGCGCTGATGGGAATTCCGTCGATCTACGTGTGGACACACGATTCTATTGGCCTGGGTGAGGACGGCCCGACGCATCAGCCGGTCGAGCAGCTCTCGACGCTTCGCGCGATCCCGAACCTGGACGTCGTCCGCCCGGGAGACGCGAACGAGACGGCCGTCGCATGGCGCACGATTCTCGAGCAGAAAGAGCGGCCCGCGGGTCTGGCTCTGACTCGTCAGGGTCTGCCGACCTTGGCCCGTGAGGACCTCCACCCGGAAGCCGACGGCGAAAAGTTCGCGTCCGCTGAAGGCACGGCTCGGGGCGGGTACGTCTTGGCCGATACCGATGCAGAACCTGACGTGATCCTGATTGCGACGGGTTCCGAGGTCGAGTTGGCGCTCGAGGCACGTGAGACGCTCAGCCAGGACGGAGTCTCGGCTCGCGTGGTGTCGATGCCCTGCCGTGAGTGGTTCGACCGTCAGGACGCCTCCTACAGGGAGTCCGTGATCCCCTCCGGAATCACCGCCCGGGTCGCCGTCGAGGCCGGATTGCCGATGTCCTGGAACGACCTTCTGGGCAGCACGGGTCGCGCGGTCGGGCTCGACCACTTCGGGGCGTCCGCCGATTACAAGACGCTGTACAAGGAATTCGGGATTACGCCGGAGGCGGTCGTCGAGGCCGCCAAGGAATCCATCAACGCTTCACAAGGCTGATCTCGAAGCGGGGCCGCCCGTCGCCTCGGGCTGCCCCGCTTCTTTCTTGCATCGGCCCCACTCATCGTCAAGAGGAGAACACCATGTCAACACCAACTCAGAAGCTTTCCGATGCCGGCGTCTCCATCTGGCTGGACGACCTGTCCCGCGAACGTCTCAGCTCCGGCAATCTGGACGAACTCATCGAAAACCGCAACGTGGTCGGCGTGACGACCAACCCGACGATCTTCGCTCAGGCCCTGTCCCAGGGAGACGCCTACGACGAACAGATGAAGGAGCTGTCCCAGGCCGGAGCCGACGTCGAGGAAGCGGTCTTCACCGTCACGACCGACGACGTCCGCGACGCGTGCGATGTCTTCGCCACCATCTACGACGCCACGCAGGGAGTCGATGGGCGCGTGTCGATTGAGGTCGATCCCCGCCTCGCTCACAAGGCTGACGACACCGTGGCGATGGCACAGCGGCTGCATGAGAGCGTCGGTCGCGAGAACGTCATGATCAAGATTCCTGCCACGGAAGCGGGCCTCGAACCCATCGCGGCAACGCTCGCCGCTGGAATCAGCGTCAACGTGACCCTGATCTTCTCCCTCGAACGCTATCGGGCCGTGATCAATGCTTTCATGGTGGGGCTCGAGCGGGCGCTGGAGAACGGTCACGACCTCAGCAAGATCCACTCGGTGGCCTCATTCTTCGTGTCGCGCGTCGACGCCGAGGTGGACAAGCAATTGGACTCGATCGGTACCGACGAGGCACTCGGCCTCAAGGGCAAGGCCGGTCTCGCCAATGCTCGACTCGCCTACCAGGTGTACGAGGAGGCGTTCTCGACCGAACGGTGGAAGCGTCTCGAAGAAGCCGGCGCTCAGCCGCAGCGTCCCCTGTGGGCGTCCACCGGTACGAAAGATCCGGCCTACTCGGACACGATGTACGTGACCGGGCTCGTGGTCCAGAACACCGTCAACACCATGCCGGAAAAGACTCTCGAGGCCACG
The DNA here is from genome assembly GCF_051370785.1 of Rothia sp. HC945. Classification (NCBI taxonomy): domain Bacteria; kingdom Bacillati; phylum Actinomycetota; class Actinomycetes; order Micrococcales; family Micrococcaceae; genus Rothia; species Rothia sp. HC945. Next base: position 486,845 of record NZ_JBFCSN010000001.1, read on the forward strand.
GCCGATCACGCCGAAATCACCGGAGACACCGTGTCCGGAACCTACGATCAAGCGGAAGCCGACATCAACGCACTGGAAAAGGTCGGGGTTTCCTACAACGACGTCGTCGAGAAGTTGGAAACCGAAGGAATCCAGAAATTCGAGGATTCCTGGGAAGAACTGCTCGACACCGTGTCCTCGGCCCTGCGCCAGTAACACGGTCGCCGTGGAGGACCTCTGGTGGGTCCTCCACGGCGCTTCCCAGCCGGTGACGCGACCCTGTCACATTTTTCGAACAAAGGAATGGTGTGTCCGCTCCACAAGATTCAAATCCCCTGCGCGATCCACAGGATCGCCGACTGACGCGGGTCGCAGGCCCCTCCGCCCTGGTACTGTTCGGCGTCACCGGCGACCTCGCCCGCAAGAAGCTCCTGCCGGCCATTTACGACCTCATGAATCGTGGGCTTCTCCCGCCCCGGTTCGCCCTCGTCGGTTTCGGCCGGCGCAAGTGGTCGGACGACGACTTCCGGGCACAAGTCCGGGAGGCCGTCGAAAACCACGCACGGACGCCCTTCCGAGAAGATGTCTGGAACCAGCTGACTGCGGGCATCCGGTTCGTCCAGGGCGCCTTCGATGACGCGGAGGCCTTCGGCCGTCTCAAGGAAACCCTCGAGGAACTGGACAGGACCCGGGGGACGCTGGGGAACCACGCCTTCTACTTGTCGATTCCCCCGAACGCCTTCGAAGCGGTCTGCACGCAACTGGCCGAGAACGGCCTGGCCTCTCCGGAGCAGACCGAGGGCTGGCGGCGCGTTGTCATCGAAAAGCCATTCGGACACGACCTCGAGTCCGCACGCGAGCTCAATGAGATCGTAGAAAGCGTGTTCCCGGCCGACTCGGTTTTCCGGATCGACCACTACTTGGGCAAGGAAACGGTTCAGAACATCCTGGCCCTTCGGTTCGCCAACGAAATGTTCGAGCCCCTCTGGAATGCGAACTACGTCGACCACGTTCAGATCACCATGGCCGAGGATATCGGGATCGGTTCCCGAGCCGGATATTACGAAGGCGTCGGTGCCGCGCGGGACGTGATTCAGAATCACCTTCTGCAGTTGCTCGCGCTGACCGCCATGGAGGAACCTCTCCGGTTCGACGCCGAGTACTTGCGTGACGAGAAGGCCAAAGTGCTGGCAGCCGTCACCCTGCCCGAAGACTTGGAGAGCTACTCGTCCCTCGGACAGTACGCCGGTGGGTTCCAGGGCGGAGAAGAGGTCAAGGGGTTCAAGGACGAACAGGACATTCCGTCGGACTCTCGCACCGAGACTTTCGCCGCCATCAAATTGGATATCAACAACCGACGGTGGGCCGGCGTCCCGTTCTATCTTCGTGCCGGTAAACGGTTGGGCCGACGAGTAACCGAGATCGCCGTGGTGTTCAAGCGCTCCCCCAACCTGTTGTTCCGCGAGAATTCCTATGAGGAGTTCGGCCAGAACGCCATCGTGATCCGGATTCAGCCCGATGAAGGCGTGACCATTCGTTTTGCGTCCAAGGTTCCGGGAACGCAGATGGAATTGCGGGACGTCAGTATGGACTTCGGGTACGGTCACTCATTCACCGAATCCAGCCCGGAGGCGTACGAACGCCTGATCCTGGACGTGCTGCTCGGCGAACCGCCGCTCTTCCCGCGGCATGAGGAGGTCGAACTGTCGTGGAAGATCCTCGACCCGTTCGAGAAATACTGGGGAGACCATGGGGTTTCGCCCGAAGAGTATGCCCCCGGGTCGTGGGGTCCGGAATCCGCGCATCGACTACTGGCTCGTGACGGACGTGCTTGGAGGAGGCCGTAATGATTCGAACACTCAAGGACACGACGAGTTCGGACGTCGACAAAGAACTGGCCAGAATGCGCGAGGAGACGGGCATCCGGACTCTCGGACGCGTGCTCACTCTCGTGATCATGGCCGACATGGGTCACTCGGAAAGGGCCATAGAGGCCGCCATCGCGGCCAGCCACGAGCACCCTTGCCGGATCATTGTGCACATCTCCCACGATCCGAAGGCAGCGAATCGGTTGGATGCCGAGGCCAGCATGGGCGGCGACGCCGGCGCCAGTGAAATCGTTGTCCTTCGCGGTTGGGGCGAGTCGGCCCACGCCTCGGAGTCCCTGATTGCGGCGCTGTTACTTCCCGATGCACCGATCGTCGCATGGTGGCCCCATTCGCTGCCTGACTGCCCGGCGGACCACTCCATCGGACGCATTGCCCACCGCCGAATCACCGATTCGGCCAGGGCCGAAGTCCCCTGGGAGTCGCTGAATGAACTGCGGAAACGGTACGCCCCTGGGGACACGGATCTTGCCTGGACCCGGTTGACGCTGTGGCGCATACAGTTGGCCGCGGTGATGGACGAGACCCAAAAGCATCGCATCAACAAAGTCATCGTGGAGGGCTCCGAAAAGTCGCCTTCGGTCCTGCTTCTGGGCACATGGATGGGCTACCGACTGGGGGCAACGGTCGAGATTCGTGAGAGCGCGCAACCCCGTGGCCTCTACCGGGTCACGCTGTGCCGCGACGACGGGGAAGTCACCATCTACCGACCCGGCCGAAATATCGCGACGCTTTCCATCCCGGGAAGTGCGGATCAGCAGATCGCCTTACCCGTCCGGTCCCTCGCGGAGTGCCTGGCGGAAGAACTTCGGCGATTGGATCCGGACGAAGTCTTCGGCGAGGTTCTCAACGAGGCCCTCAGCCGATCAGAAGTGCGATTCACGCAGGGCACTGCGCCAGTCCCTGCGGGAGATCCCAGCGACTATACGGAGGTGTACGATGCCTGAGAACCGTACCGCGGTTATCCCCTATCCGACGAAGGATTTCGTCGCACAAGCGGCAGCTGCGAGGCTTTTGCTGCTGCTGGGCGATCGCACGGCGGAAGGCCAGCCCGTCCACATCAGCATCACCGGAGGATCTCTCGGTACCGCTATTTGGGAGAAGGTGAGGCAGAGCCCTCTGGTTGAGACCGTCGACTGGTCGTGCGTGCACGTCTGGTGGTCGGATGAGAGGTTTCTGCCCACTGGCGATGCTGAGCGCAACGCGCATCAAGTCTTCGAGGCCTTTTTCGGCAACGGACCCGTACCAGCTGCCAATCTGCACGTCATCGGTGCCTCGGACCAGTACGCGACGCAGCACGAGGCGGCCCGTGCGTACGCTCGCGAGCTCGCAGAATTCGCCGAACGCGGCCACCGGGCGCCACGATTTGCGGTGTCCTTGCTAGGGATGGGCCCGGACGGTCATCTCGCCTCTCTGTTCCCAGGAGGCTCGGATATCCGAGTGGAAGAGCCCGACGTCGTCGGCGTCGAGAACTCCCCCAAGCCCCCGCCGGATCGCGTAAGCATGACCCTCCCCATGATCAATGACTCGGACAGGATCTGGTTCCTTGTTTCCGGAGAGGACAAACACGATGCCTTCGGCCGCGTGCTGTCCCAACGTGACGGACAACCGTCGGCGGATGCCTTGGTCGAAACACCCGCGTCCGGTGCCCGGGGAGCCGACGAAACCCTGTACCTGGTCTCCCGGGATGCGTTGAGCTGAGCCAGGGCGGCATCGGCCGGTCGGCAGATCCCCACGGGCCAGGCGTGCTTCGGGACGACGCACAAAGGAGCCCGGTTGCCATATCACATGGCAACCGGGCTCCTTGTCTATGGACAGGACGTTGCACCCAGCTGATCGCTTGGGTCGATGCAACGGCCCGACCGCGATTCGTCTCAGACGGCCGTGAAGCGCAGGAAGAGGGCGTAGCCGATAATCGCGAGAACCCAAATGACGGCCGTAGTGACCGTCAGACGTATCAGGTTCTTCGAAGCGACGCCGGATGAATTCAGGGAAGTGCTCATTCCCCCGCCAAACATGTCGGACAGTCCGCCGCCCTTGCCCTTGTTGAGCAGGACGAAGAAAACCGTCATGATGCTGGTCAGCGCGATGATCCCCAAGAGGACCCAACGTACAATTTCCACTTCGACCTTTCGGTGACTTCGTGTCTCAGTCCGGCCTGCTCAGCAGACGCCGGGCTCTGTTCCTCCGACCCGACTATACGCCATGGGTCAAGACGGTGCCTCGTTGGCGGGTGCTTCCGGTGGGCGGGGAACGGAGGAGACCTCAGTCCCCCGCCAGCGGCCTATTCGGAAACCACGTGCTTCTCGAAGCGTGCAATATTCGCGAATTCCTCGGCCTTGAGGGACGCGCCTCCGACGAGGACGCCGTCGACATCCTTCTCAGCGAGAGTCGCCGCCGCGTTGGCCGCCTTGACCGAACCCCCGTAAAGGATCCTGATGCTGGATGCGGTCTCGGCGTCGTAGAGATCTTCGAGCTCCGCCCGAATGGCAGCGGACATTTCCTGGGCGTCTTCCGGACCCGCGACCTCGCCTGTACCAATGGCCCATACCGGCTCGTACGCCACGACCAGAGTCTTGGCGTTAGAAGCAGACAGGCCCTTGAGCGAACCGCGGAGCTGTTCGAGGGTGAACCCGACGTGGTTCCCGGCCTTGCGCTCCTCCAGCCCTTCACCGACGCACAGTATTGGGGTCAGCCCGTGACGGTATGCGGCGTCAACCTTCTTGGAGCAGAGCTCGTCGTCTTCCTGATGAATGGTTCTGCGCTCGGAGTGGCCGACCAGGACGTAGGTGCACTCGAGCTTCTTCAGGAACGCGCCTGAGATATCACCCGTGTAGGCCCCGGAATCCTGATCCGACAGGTCCTGGGCGCCATACTCCACCTTGAGTTTGTCCCCATTGACCAAGGTCTGCACGGACCGCAGATCGGTGGCCGGCGGGAACACGGCCACCTCGACCCGGTCGTAGTCGAAATTGGCGTCATCGAGGGTCCACGCGAGCTTCTGCACAAGAGCGACGCCCTCTGCGTGGTCCATATTCATTTTCCAGTTACCGGCGATCAGTGGGGTTCGATCGAAGGCTCCGTTGGTCTGAGTCGTCAAAGTCTATGTCCTTTCGGTGAGCATCGTCGCTGATGTCTGATGTGCGGGCGAAACATCCGTCGGATCCGTGCATCCTCCGACGCAAGACGGCGGGCCGACCACGTCCGTGGGTCGACCCGCCGCGAAACCGATCACGCTCCGAGAACGTCCAGACCCGGCAGATTCTTGCCCTCGATATATTCGAGGGATGCTCCGCCACCGGTCGAGATGTGCCCGAATTGGTCATCGTTGAATCCGAGGTTGCGCACGGCGGACGCGGAGTCGCCGCCGCCGACAACGGTCATGGCCTCCGTGTCCGCGAGAGCCTGGGCGACCGTCTTCGTTCCCTGAGCGAAAGCCTCCATTTCGAAGACTCCAACGGGGCCGTTCCAGAAAACTGTCCGGGCTTCGGCAATGTACCGTGCGAAGGTTTTTTGCGTTTCCGGACCGATGTCCAGTCCCAGGCCTTCGGCCCCGATCTTCCCTTCTTCGAGCGATTCCACAGGACGGACTTCGTGGTCCGCGTCCGCGGCGAACGCCGAGGCCCACACCACGTCCGTGGCGAGCACGAATTCCGTTCCTTCGGATTTTCCTCGGTCCAGGTACTCCTTGACCGTGTCGATCTGGTCCTTTTCCAGCAAGGACTTGCCGACGTTGTACCCCTGGGCTGCGGTGAAGGTGTACCCCATGCCGCCGCCGATGAGCAAAGCGTCAGCCTTGCCGATCAGATTGTCGATCACTGCCAGTTTGTCGGAGACCTTCGATCCGCCCATCACGACCACGAAGGGACGATCAGGCTTCTCAATGAGCTTGGACAGTACATCTACTTCGGTCTTGACCAAATCACCCATGAATGCCGGAAGTCTGGTCGCAATATCGTAGACCGAGGTGTGTTTGCGATGCACCGCGCCGAAGGCATCATCGACATACGCTGCCTCGTCCCCGACGACGGCAACCAGTTCATCCGCGAACGCACCGCGTTCGGAATCGTCTTTACTGGTCTCCCTCGGGTCGAAGCGGACGTTCTCGAGAACGAGCACTTCGCCGTTCTGTTGCGAAGACGCCTTCTCCTGTGCGTCGCTACCGACCGTGTCCTCCGCTGTGGTCACCGGGAAGTCCGCCAATTCGGACAGCCTCGAGGCCACGGGCGCGAGTGAGAACTGCGGATCGACCTGGCCTTTGGGTCGACCGAGGTGCGCCATAACGACGACCCGCGCCCCGGCGTCGGCCAACTTCTTCAGAACCGGCAAGGACGCCTTGATGCGACCGTCATCGGTCACCGTTGTGCCGTCGAGAGGCACGTTCAGGTCCGAACGGACCAGAACGTGCCTGCCCTCGACACCATCGGCCAAAAGCTCGTCCAGAGCATGTGCCATGGTGGTATTCTCCAAACCTCGTTGTAGGGAAAGCGATCCGTTCCCTATCTTAGAGCTCTGCAGCCAACTTGTTGACGAACTTCACGGTGCGGGAAGTGAAGCCCCACTCGTTGTCGTACCAGGCGAACACCTTGACCTGGCCGTTGAGCACGGAGGTCAATTCGGCGTCGAAGACCGTGGAGATCTCTTCGCCGACGATGTCGGTCGAGACGATCGGGTCCTCGGTGTACTTGATGATTCCCTCGTAATCGCCCTCGGCGGCTTCCTTGACGGCGGCGTTGATCTCTTCCGCGGTCACGTCCTTTTCGAGGGTCAGCGAGAGGTCGACGATGGAACCGGTGATGGTCGGCACGCGGAAGGCCATGCCGTCCAGCTTGCCGGCGACCGGCTCGTAGACCTTCCCCACGGTGCGGGCGGCACCGGTCGACGTCGGGATCATGTTGACCGCCGCGGCACGAGCACGACGCAGGTCCTTGTGGGGAGCGTCCTGCAGGCGCTGGTCCGCGGTGTAGGAGTGGATCGTGGTCATGAGACCTGCCTTGATTCCGAAGTTCTGGTCCAGAACCTTCGCCAGCGGTGCCAGGCAGTTGGTGGTGCAGGAAGCATTCGACACGACGTGGTGCGTGTCGTTGTCGTACGTGTCATCGTTCACGCCCATGACGAACGTACCGTCCAGGTTCGATCCCGGGGCCGAAATAACGACCTTCTTGGCACCGGCGTCGAGGTGAGCCTTGGCCTTGGCTCCGTCCGTGAACAGACCGGTCGACTCAAGAACGATGTCGATGTCGAGGTCCTTCCAGGGCAGGTCAGCAGGGTTCTTCTCGGAGAGGACCTGCAGTTTCTTGCCGTCGACCAGGATGCTGCCGTCCTGAACCTCGACCTCAGCCTTCAGGGGCCCGAGGATCGAGTCGTATTTGAGGAGGTGAGCCAAAGTCTCGGGGCTGGTCAAGTCGTTGACCGCAACGATCTCGATGTTCTCGCCCTGCTCACGAACGGCCCGGAAGAAGTTGCGGCCGATTCGACCAAAACCATTGATACCAATACGTACAGTCACTTGAGATCAAACTCCTCAGTTTGAGTGCTTATCGTTGGGAGTGCTTTCCGAAGAAATGCACCCTGCCGAACGTGAGGCGTCGGATGGTTTGGGAATCGATGACGACACCGTCCGTTCGGTTCTGATCCCAGTTTAGGTGATTTTGTGTGTGTTTGGGTGTGTTTCTGCGGGATTTTTTGGGACCGATGACCGTTTCCGCCCCTCGAACGCCCCATGATGCCACGCAAAAACCCCGGGAAGACGGGGCTTCCCGGGGTTCTGCGTGTGCTTCTGTGGGATCGTGTGGCTAATTTACGCTCAGAGCTGAAGTCGTTCGACGAGTTTGTCTGCTCATGGACGCATGAAGATGTGCCGCATCGCCTGAGGGCAATAACATCAGAGGGGCCTCAGCGGGAGGTGCCTTGTGGTGCAGTGTCGGTCCCGGGAATGCCTTCGGTGGCGGCCTGCTTGTCGGCCATGGCCAGCAGACGGCGAATGCGGCCTGCGATGGCATCTTTCGTCAGCGGCGGATCGGCCAATCGCCCCAGTTCGTCCAAGCTCGCGTGGCGATGGGCGAGACGCAGCCGGCCGGCGTAGTGCAGGTGCTCGGGGACATCGTCTCCGAGGATCTCCAGCGCTCGCTCGACCCTGGCACCAGCGGCGACCGCAGCCTGCGCGGATCGCCGCAGGTTGGCGTCATCGAAGTTGGCGAGCCGGTTCGCGGTGGCACGGACCTCCCGGTGCGTTCGACGATCCTGCCACTGCGACAGGACACCACTGGCCCCCATACGTCGCAAGAGTTGCCCGATCGTCTCGCCATCTCGGACGACCACGCGATCCGCGCCACGGACCTCCCTGGCCTTGGCGAAAATGTCGAGGCGGCGTGCCGATCCAACGAGAGCGAGGGCCGCTTCCGGGCCGGGACACGTGAACTCCATGGCGGAGGAACGGCCGGGTTCGGTGAGCGAGCCATGAGCCATGAATGCGCCCCTCATCACAGCTTCGGATTCGGCCAGCGAACCGTTGACCACTGTGGGCGGAAGCCCTCGCACCGGCCGACCGCGGGTGTCGAGCAAACCGGTCTGCCGTGCCAATGCCTCTCCCCCACGCTGGACCCTGAGCACGTAGTGGCCGCCGTGCTTGAGCGCACCGCCAGAGACCGTGATGAGTTCGCAGTGGTGGCCATAAAGCTCTTCGATGGCCGTCTGGACCCGTCGCGCGGTTTCGCGATGATCCAGTTCGGCCTCGATGACGATCTGGCCCGACACAAGATGCAGACCGCCCGCAAAACGAAGCACGGTCGCTACCTCGGCCCGGCGAGTCGAGGATTTTGGTACCTCGAGTTTCGCCAATTCGTCCTTTACGAGAGCCGTCAGGGCCATTCAGTATTCCTCCGGACTGATGATATGTGGAGCACGGACCGACCCCCGGGGGGTCGCCGGTCCCTAGGTGAGGTTACACGCTCGGAGTGTCAGGTTCCACGCCGAAAGAATTGTCAGGAACCCGCATGGCCTCCTGGTAGGCGGCCGCGAGCCGCAGAGGATTATGCAGATTCTCACCCTGTCGGGTCCGCAGATCGCTCCACACCATTTTGGCCTGACGTCGGCGAACGGCCTGTTCGAAGGCCTGCTGCTCCTGGATGGACGTGGGATCGCCGATCACGGCCCGAATGCGCAATTCGGGAGCGTACTCCTCCAATGCTTCTAGGTGCCCGATAGCGCCGAGCCCTGCGGTCTCCTTCTCCTCGAGGCTCAAGTTCATGGACACGCAGATCTTTGCTTTGGTCTCGCAGAGTGCTTCACGACTCTCCCGGAGCAAGAGATGAGGAACCACTGAGGTGAACCAGGATCCCGGGCCGAGAATGACCCAGTCCGCTTCCTTGATCGCCCGGACGGACGCCTCGCACACGCGCGCATCGGCCGGTTCCAGGACGAGGTTCTCGACCCTCTCGGCCTTGGCCAGTTTTGCCTGACCGACGAGTCGCTCGCGTGTGCCGTCTTCGGCCACGGCCTCGCCGGAGATGACCAGGGGGTCCAATGCCATGGGAAGAACACGTCCCCGCGCCTCGACGAGGCGCGAGGCCCACTCCAAACCCGCAACAGGGTCCCCTAGGAGTTGCCAGAGACTGACCAGAAGAAGATTCCCCATCGCGTGACCGTCGATTTCACGGGGAGCTTCGGGAAGCGCAGAGAACCGGTGCTGGATGGCTTCCCGCCACAAGTGGCCCCATTCGGAGTCGTCACACAGTGCGGAAAGAGCCATCCTGAGGTCTCCAGGAGGCAGAACGTTGAACTGGTCTCGCAGGCGCCCCGACGACCCGCCGTCGTCGGCGACCGTGACCACGGCGGTGATGTGCGGAGTCACGAGCCTCAGCGCACTGAGGGACGCATACAGTCCGTGTCCGCCACCCAGTGCCACGACCTTGGGTGAATGCCGAGATCCCGGGACCCGGCGGTCCAGTTGATGGGAAGAGTAAACCATGTCTGCCCCTATTCACGACCAAGGTCTCTATGCTGGAAATTGACGGTGACGTTCTCCAACTGTCCGAGTCGCTTGGCGATCTCCTCGGTCACCGCCACGGATCTGTGTTTTCCGCCCGTGCAGCCGACGGCGATGGTCGCATAGTGCTTGTTCTCTGTCCGGTAACCATCGATCACCGGCTTCAGGGATTCAACGTACAAGTCCACGAACTTGTTTGCGCCGTCATTGCCGAGAACAAAATCTCTGACCGGTGCATCTTGGCCGGTGTGCGGCCGAAGCTCGGCGATCCAATGAGGGTTCGGGATGAATCGAACGTCCGCGACGAAGTTTGCATCGGCCGGAACGCCATACTTGAACCCGAAACTCATGACCGTGATGTTCACGATCGAAGGGCCGTCCACGGAGTACGTCTGGGAAATGACCGTGGAGAGTTCGTGCACGTTGTATTTCGTGGTGTCCAGGACGACGTCGGCCCGCTCCTTGAGGTCCGCCAGGAGGTCCCTCTCCGCGCGAATGCCGTCCAGGATCCGACCATTCCCTTGGAGAGGGTGCGGGCGCCGTTGGGCCTCGTAGCGCGCAATGATCGTCTCGTCCGTCGCATCGAGGAACAGCATCGTGAACTCGACCGGGGCGTTCTGCAGCACGTCGAATGCTTCCTTGAAGTCGGCAAACAGCGCTTTGCCGCGAATGTCGATGATCACGGCCAGTTTCGGCATCGACTGCGGGGCTCTGGCCACCAGGTCCACCAGTGGGCCCAACAGGTTCGGGGGAATGTTGTCCACGACGTACCACCCGGCATCCTCAAGGGTGTGCGCGGCGGTCGAGCGCCCTGCACCGGAGATTCCGGTGATGACCAGCATCTCGGTCTGCTCGGGTTTCTCTGGCGTCAATCGTTCGGGGTCGATCGTTGGATTGTCTTGGCTCACAGGCTGGCTCCCGCTGGTGCAAAGTGTCGAGATGTCGGTGTGTCCGCCTCACCGAGAACGAGACTCGGCGTTGCGTCCTCCACCCAAGACTACTCGGATACCGGCCCGGAATCCTCGGAGTGCTCCGCATCTGTGGACAAGTGCGCCCGAACCTTCTCGGCAAGCCGAGGGCCGATCCCGTGGGCACGTGTCAGGTCCTCTACGGAGGCCTCGCGAATGGCCTTCAGAGAACCGAATTCCTTCAGGAGCGCTTCCCTCTTGGCCTTCCCGAGGCCTTCGACGCCGTCGAGGGCGGAAGCGAGCATGGCCTTGCCCCGTTTTGACCGGTGGAATGTAATAGCGAATCGGTGGGCTTCGTCCCGAAGGCGCTGCAGCAGGAACAGTCCGTGGGATGAGCGCGGCAAGATCACCGGAAAGTCGTCATCCGGGACCCAAATCTCCTCAAGCCGCTTGGCCAGGCCAACCACAGCAACGTCGGTGACGCCCAGGTCGTCGAGTGCTTGTTGAGCCGCAGCGACCTGAGGGGGTCCGCCGTCGACGACCACCAGGTTGGGTGGGTAGGCAAACTTGGCAGGTTCCGTCGACTCCGATTGGTCGACCTCTCCCGAAGCCTGGGGCGAGCTCTCCCGCTCCTGCTGCTCGGCCAGGTAACGCTTGAAACGTCGGGTGATCACGTCATACATAGACGCCGTGTCGTCCCGAGCCGCCTCGCCGCGGATCGAGAACTTGCGGTAATCGGATTTGCGCGGCAACCCGTCTTCGAAGACCACCATGGACGCCACGACATTGGTCCCTTGAACGTGGGAGATGTCGTAGCATTCGATGCGCATCAGTGCGTCAGGCAGGTCCAGAGCCTCCTGGAGCTCTTGGAGAGAGGCGCTGCGCGTGGTCAGGTCACCGGCACGCCTCGACTTGTGCAGGGTCAACGCCTGCTTGGCGTTGTCCGCCACGGTTCCCATGAGCTGGACTCGCTCACCGCGCTGAGGCACCGATATGGTGACTTTGCTACCGCGAAGACCCGACAACCATTCCTGGAGCTGATCGGCGTTCTCGGGCATGACCGGGACCAGCACGTTACGAGGAATCTCGTTGAGGTTCAGCTCGTCGTCGACCGGTGCGCTGGCCATGGTCACCGCCGACTCACCGTAGACCTGCTGGAGCAATTGCTCGACCATTTCGGGTGCAGACAGGTCCTCGACCCTTTCGACGATCCACCCTCGCTGTCCACGAATGCGGCCGCCTCGGACGTGGAAGACCTGGGCCGCGGCCTCGAGCTCGTCCTCGTGGAAGGCGAAGAGGTCCGCGTCCACGGAGTCCGAGAGGACGACGGCGTTGCGCTCGAATGCCTTTCGCAGGGCCGCAATGTCATCGCGCAGTCGCGCCGCGTGCTCGAATTCCATGTTCTCGGCGGCCGTCTCCATCGTGGAGGTGAGCTTCCGGATGTACTTCTCGGAATCTCCCGCCATGAACCGGCACAGCTGGTCCGCGAGATCCTTGTGGTCCTCTTCGCTGATACGGCCGACGCAAGGTGCCGAGCACTTGTCGATGTACCCGAGCAGGCAGGGTCTTCCCGCTTGCTCGGCACGTTTGAAGACCGAACGCGTGCACGTCCTGACCGGGAACACCCTCAGGAGCGAGTCGAGAGTCTCACGAATGGCCCACGCCTGTGAGAACGGACCGAAGTAGCGAGTCCCCTTCTTCTTGGCACCGCGTGTGACCTGTGCCCGCGGAAAGCGGTCCGCCATCGAGACCGCCATGTACGGGTACGACTTGTCGTCCCGGTACATAATGTTGAAGCGCGGGGTGTACTGCTTGATCCAGGTGTACTCCAGCTGGAGCGATTCCATTTCGGAACCAACGACCGTCCACTCCACGCTCGCCCCCGTATGGACCATGGCATAGGTCTTCGGTGCGAGCTGTTGGGGCTTCTGGAAATAGGAGTTCAGGCGGTTTCTGAGGTTCTTGGCCTTGCCGACGTAGATGACACGACCGAATTCGTCCCGGAAGCGGTACACGCCCGGCTGGGTGGGAATCTCGCCCGATCCTGGCCTGTAGCTTGCCGGGTCCGCCATCTTCTCCTTCTCCTTCGTTCAGTCGTCGTTTCCCGCGTCCTTGTCCAACGACGGCGAGGTGTTGTATTCGTTCTTGCGGGGTTGGCCGGAAAGGTGAGCTATGCGGTCCATGATGATCTCCGTGGTCTCACGCCGCTGCTTCCCGGTCTGCTGGTCCCCCAGTTTGTCGAAGTAGAGCGGCTCGCCCACGCGGACGGTGAAGCGAACCGGTCGAATCATTCTGGAGCCTGGGGGTTGGAGTCTGTCGGTGCCGATGAGGCCAACGGGAACGACCGGCGCGCCAGTCTTGTGGGCCAACCACGCGACCCCAATTCTGCCCCTATAGAGAAATCCATCCCTCGACCGGGTTCCTTCGGGATAGATCCCGAAGACTTGTCCGTTCTCCAATCGCTCCAGTCCCTTGTCCAATGCCTTGAGGCGTCCGGTCTGGTCTGATCGGTTCACCGGAATGATGTCGATGAGTTCGAACAGGGTCTTCATGGCGCGGCCCTTCAGACCAGGCGAATTCACGTATTCCGCCTTCGCGAGAAAGGCCACTCGGCGCGGCATGAGCGCGGAAATGATCACGCTGTCCAGGAACGCCTTGTGGTTCGACGCGACGATCACCGGTCCGGACTCGGGAAAATTGTGGAGTCCTGTGACCCGGGCACGGAAACCAATTTTCATCAGGCCGGTGACGGTGGTCTGCGCCAAGTGGTACAGCTTCACGGGTTGCTCTCCTCACAAAGAATCGTCGAAAACACTGTACCCGGTCCCGGACCGCGGTCCCGCTCAGGAAAGACGGCACATGCCCGAGGCAGTCACGCCGGTCCTCGGAGGTCCCCCAGCCCGGTCTCCCGCGCCATAACGGTTCGCAGCCCCGTGATGTCATCGACGATGCTCACGGCTCCCGCGTCCGCGAGTTCGGTTCCTGAAGCGAACCCCCAGGACACACCGATGCAGGCAATCCCGTGAGCCCGTGCGCCGGCGACGTCGTATTCCCGGTCACCGACCATCACGGTCCTTTCGGGGTCGACGACGCCGAGACTGGGGTCCCTGACAGCTCGGTCCTCAATCAGGCGAAAAGCTCGGTCGATAACCCCCGCCTTGTCGGCGGGCAGATCCATGGTCTCCGGCTTGAGTTCGTCCCTCGAGCCGGAGACGACGTCAAAATACTCAACCAGCCCGAAGTCCCGCAGAAGAATTTCCGTGGTCGGAAGCGGCTTCTGGGTAGCCAGCCCGACGACTGCGGGAAGTTCCGCGAGATCACGCAACAAGTCCATGACCCCCGGATACAACATCGAGGATTTCCGTGCGCGCTCCAGGTAGCCTCCGCGGTACGTGGCCAATATGTCCCGGTGGAATTCGGTCGGAATGTCCGTGTAGGCGCTCAAGGACTCGTCCGTGGACGGACCCACGAACTTGCGGAGCGTGTCCGGCTCGGGCCGGTCGAACCCGTGCGCCTCGATCGCATCGGCTATCCCATCCGTGATCGCGCCAGCAGGGTCGAGCAAAGTCCCGTCCAAATCGAACAGAACCGCCGGGGTACGAGATGTGCTCATCAGTCCTCCAGAATCTCGGATAGAAAATACCCGGTATGGCTTCCGTCCACGCGGGCGACCTGTTCGGGAGTGCCTTGGGCTACCACCTGTCCGCCCCCGTTGCCGCCTTCAGGGCCCATGTCCACGATCCAGTCTGCCGACTTGATGACGTCGAGGTTGTGCTCGATCGTCAGGACGGTGTTCCCCTTGTCGACCAGCCCCTGGAGCACATTCAACAACTTGCTGATGTCTTCGAAGTGGAGGCCCGTGGTCGGTTCGTCCAGAACGTAGATGGTCCGGCCGTTGGATCGCCGCTGGAGTTCCGTCGCCAGCTTCACGCGTTGGGCCTCGCCACCGGACAGCGTCGGGGCGGGTTGGCCGAGGCGTATGTACCCCAGCCCGACGTCGACAAGAGTGTTGAGGTGCCGGGCTATGGGGGTGAACGCGGAGAAGAACTCGGCTGCCTCCTCGACCGGCATGTCCAGGACATCCGCGATGGTCTTGCCCTTGTAACGGATTTCGAGGGTCTCCCTGTTGTACCTGGCACCGTGGCACACCTCGCAGGGCACGAAGACGTCCGGCAGGAAGTTCATCTCAATCTTCAAGGTTCCGTCCCCATGGCACGCTTCGCAGCGGCCGCCCTTGACGTTGAAGGAGAATCGGCCCGGCAGGTAACCCCGGACTTTGGCCTCGTTGGTCTCTGCAAACAACTTGCGGATGTGATCGAAGACCCCGGTGTAAGTAGCTGCGTTCGATCGTGGCATGCGCCCGATAGGGCTCTGGTCCACGTGAACGATCTTGTCCAGATGTTCCAACCCCTCGACACGCTGATGCCGCCCCGGCACCTGCTTGGCACCGTTCAGCTTGTTGGCCAGTGCGGTATAGAGAATGTCGTTGACCAGAGTGGACTTGCCCGAGCCGGACACGCCGGTAATGGCGGTGAAGACGCCGAGGGGGAATTCGACATCGATTCCCGTCAGGTTGTTCTCCTTGGCCCCGACCACCTTGACCATACGCTTCTTGTCGATCGGGCGACGTTTCGATGGCAGTGAGATCTCGCGGCGTCGGTCGAGGTAGGCGCCCGTGAGCGACCGCTGATTGGACAAGAGATCTTCGTACGTACCCGAGTGGACAATTTCGCCGCCGTGCTCGCCAGCTCCCGGTCCGACGTCCACGATCCAGTCCGATTCCTTGATGGTGTCCTCATCGTGCTCGACGACGATCAGGGTATTGCCCAGGTCCCGGAGTTTGCTCAGGGTTTCGATCAGGCGACGGTTGTCCCGCTGGTGGAGGCCGATCGAGGGTTCGTCGAGGACATAGAGAACACCCACGAGTCCAGAACCGATCTGGGTCGCCAAACGAATGCGCTGCGCCTCGCCGCCGGACAACGTGGCTGCCGCGCGCTCCAGATTCAGGTAGTCGAGCCCGACGTCGAGAAGAAACTGAAGGCGCGCATTGATTTCTTTCAGAACCTGGTCGGCGATCTTCGACTCGCGCTCAGAAAGTTCCAGACCGGCCATGAATTTTTGGGTATCCGTCATCGACATTGCCGTGACCTCGGCAATCGATGCCCCGCCCACGGTGACCGCGAGCATGGTCGGATTCAGGCGGGCACCGTCACAAGCGGGGCAGGCAACCTGACGCATGTACTGTTCATACCGGTCCTTCGCCCAGTCGGACTCGGTCTCCTCATGCTTCCTCTTGATATAGGCGTAGACGCCCTCGAACCCGGAGGTGTATCGGCGTTCGCGGCCGAACCTGTTGCGGTACGAAACCTCGACCTTGAAATCTTTGCCGTTGAGGATCGCTTGACGGGCCTTGCTGCTCAGGTTCTCCCATGGGGTGTTGAGGTCGAAGCCCACCTCTTTTCCGAGACCCGCCAGAAGGCGCAGCCAGTATTCGGTGGTGGACTTGCCCTGTGACCAGGGAGCGATGGCCCCTTCGCCCAAAGTTTTTTCCGGATCGGGAATGACCAGGTCTTCATCGACCTCCAGACGAGACCCGATGCCGTCGCACTCCGGGCACGCACCGAAAGGGCTGTTGAAAGAAAAGGCCCGCGGTTCGATCTCCGTGGTTTCGATCGGGTGCTCGTTGGGGCAGGCCAGGTTTTCGCTGAATGTGCGCTGGCCTGCGTCCGAATCGTCGTCGACAAAATCGACCACGACCCTGCCGTCAGCAAGTCCGAGCGCCGTCTCGATGGAATCCGTCAGCCGCTGGTGAATCGAGTCCTTGATGACCAGACGATCGACCACCACGGAAATGGAGTGCTTGTACTGCTTCTTGAGCTTGGGCGCCTCCGCAAGCTGGATCTGCTCACCGTCAACCACGGCACGGGAATATCCCTGTTGGGTCAGTGACGCGAACAGGTCGGCGAACTCGCCCTTTCGGGAACGCACCATCGGGGCCAGAACCTGCAAGCGAGTCCGCTCGGGAGAGGACATGAGCTGGTCGACGATGGCCTGCGGAGTCTGCTTCTCGATGGGCTCCCCACAGATGGGACAGTGGGGGTGTCCGATCCGCGCCCACAACAGGCGCATGTAATCGTAGATTTCGGTAATAGTGCCGACCGTGGACCGCGGATTCTTCGACGTGGACTTCTGATCGATCGACACTGCCGGCGAGAGACCCTCGATGAAGTCCACGTCCGGCTTGTCGACCTGGCCCAGGAACATGCGCGCATAGGCGGACAGCGATTCGACGTACCGGCGTTGTCCCTCGGCGAAGATCGTGTCGAAGGCCAGAGAGGACTTTCCCGATCCGGAGAGCCCTGTGAACACGATCATCGCATTGCGCGGAATATCCAGGTCAACATTCCTGAGATTGTTCTCCCGTGCGCCCTTGACCAGAATTCTGGTGAGATCCTGCGGCATACCGGGTTCGTGTCCCTCAACGTGCTGAATGGTCATGACCTGCCTGTCTGCGTGGTTGCTCCGGACCGGGAGGTCGTGCGACTGGCGCAAACACTCCCCATTCGAAGATTTATTCTAACGAATCTGCGCCGCGTGGTGGAGAAATCGGCCCAGGGTGAACGTTACGCGCGCGTGGGTTGCGCGCGAGCGGGACGGAAGACCTACACTCGAAGGCATGATGGCAATCGCTACCGAAAAGATGGACCTGGGTGAGGTCACCATCCGTTATATCAGCGTCTCCGACATGGACAACAACGTCTACTTGGTGACGTGCAAGCAGACCGGCACCCAGCTGTTGATCGATGCGGCGGACGACCCCGACTCGATTTCACGACTCGTGGCCGCAGGAGCCCACGACGTCGACGCCCAGTGCGCCTGTTGCGGAAACGTTCAGCTGATCGTGACTACCCACTCGCATTGGGACCATGTGCGAGCGCTCCCCGAGATCAAGTCCCGTTCGGAGGCACTCACCGCGTGCGGCGATGCCGATGAGTCCGACATCGACGTGCCCATGGACATCACCTTCGAGGATGGCGACACTGCCGATTTGGAAGGTTTCTCCTTGGACGTGATCGGCCTGGCCGGTCACACACCCGGATCCATCGCCCTCGCTTACACCCCGGAGGAGGGCCCGACCTACATTTTCACGGGCGATTCCCTGTTCCCGGGCGGCGTGGGCAAGACTGGCTCCCCGGAGGCTTTCGAGTCCCTCTTGCACGATGTGACCACGAAGATTTTTGACGTCTACGACGACGACACTGTCATCCTTCCCGGACACGGCAAGTCCACCACTCTGGGTGCCGAGCGGCCCCATCTGGATGAGTGGGCCCAGCGAGGCTGGTAGTACTTGCGCGCTGTCGGAGGGTTCTCTGCCCCGGAAAGCCGGTTTGCCGGTTTTCCGGGGCAGATTCTTTCGCGTGGTCGGCCTCCGGTTGAGGTCAGAAGAGACCCTGGATTGTTCCTGAGTCGTCGAATCCTATGCGTTCGGCGGCGGGATGGCGCGACAGCCCGGGCATGGTCCTGATTGTTCCGCAGAGGGCGTACACGTACCCGGCACCGGCCGCGAGGCGAACCTCTCGCACGGGAAGTCGCCACCCTGTCTGGGCGCCTTTCAGCCCGGGGTCCGAGGACAGTGAAAGATGCGTCTTGGCGATCACGACCGGCAACCGTCCGAACCCCAGGCGTTCGTAGCGTTCGAGTTGCTGAGCGGCCGCTGGGCTGAGATCCACTCCGTCTGCCCCGTACACCTCGGTCGCGACCTTCTCGATTTTGGTGGTCAGGGGATCGTTGAGGCCGTAGGTGAACCTGAGGTGCCCTGGCTGGTCACAGGCTCGCACCACGGCGTCCGCGAGGTCGGTCGCGCCGGCCCCTCCCTGGGACACTCCCCTGTGCACCGCGAATTCAGCACCCTCTTCTGCGGCGATGGTTCGGATTGCCTCATGCTCGGATTCGTGATCCGTGGGGAATGCGTTGATGGCCACGACCGGAGATACGCCGAAGGAGCGGACGATGTCGATGTGCTTGCGAAGATTGGCTGCGCCTGCCGCGACGTCCTCCGGGCTTTCGGCCAACATTCCGTCGGGTAGAGGCTGTCCCGGAACAATGCGGTACCTGCCGGAGTGTGATTTGAGGGCGCGGACGGTGACCACGAGAACGGCGGCGTCCGGTCGCAACCCACTGGTGCGGCATTTGACGTTGAAGAAGCGTTCGGCTCCCATGTCTGCACCGAAACCGGCTTCGGTGATGACGTAATCGGAGTGTTCCAGACCGACGTAGTCGGCCACGACGGACGAGTTGCCCGTCGCAATGTTTCCGAACGGGCCGGCGTGGATCAGTGCGGGGGTGTGCTCGAGGGTCTGCATCAGGTTGGGTTTGATCGCGTCGGCCAGGATGACCGACATCGCGCCGTCGGCCTTGAGGGCGCGGGCGGTCACGGGTTCTCCGCTCCTGGTCAAGCCGACCACGATGCGGGCCAGGCGCTCGTGCAGATCGTTCAGGCTCGTGGCCAGGGAGAGTATGACCATTACTTCGCTGGCCGAGGTGATGTCGAAGCCCGTCTGCCTTGTGACCCCGTCGGTGCGTTCCCCGAGTCCGACGACGATGTTGCGCAGTGATCTGTCGTTGACATCGAGGACTCGACGCCACGTGATGGAGCGCTCGTCGATGTCCAGCTCATTGCCGAAATGAAGGTGGTTGTCCAGGATTGCGGCCAGCATGTTGTGGGCCGCGGTGACCGCGTGGAAGTCTCCGGTCAGGTGCAGGTTCAGCTTCTCCATCGGAACAACTTGGGAATATCCTCCCCCGGCGGCTCCGCCCTTGATGCCGAACGTCGGGCCCATCGATGGCTGGCGGAGCGCGAGCATCGCGTTGCGTCCCCTGGCTGCCATTCCCTGGGCCAGCGACACGCTCGTTGCCGTTTTGCCTTCCCCGAGGGGTGTGGGGGTCACCGCGGTCACGACGACGTATTTGCTACCGGTGCCTGTTCCGCCCGAAGAGGCCTCCAACTCGATCTTGGCCACGTGCTTGCCGTAGGGCTCAAGCCGCTCCTCCGGTATTCCGGCGCGCGCAGCAACCGCCGCGATGGGCTCCAGCTTCGCGCCCTGGGCGATCTCGAGGTCCGAGGGGAAAGGCAGGTTCATGATTGACTCCTGGGTTCCGGGAACAGCCGTATTCATTATGTCCCGACGCTCTTCCGGAACGCCGAATCCGAGGACCGGCATGTCATAGTCCGCGGGTACGATGGTCAACGATGAAACTTCTCGAAGCCCTGGACCCCAAATTTGCGGAACCGGATCACCACTACTTCCGTGGGGACTACGCTTCCAACTCCCTCAACCAGGAGGAGATCTACAACGGCTTCACCGACTGGATCTCGTCGCGGGACATGGAGCTCTACCCTGCGCAGGACGAAGCCGTTCTGGGCATAGCCTCCGGGGCGAATGTCATCCTCGCCACCCCCACTGGTTCCGGCAAGTCGACGGTGGCGGTGGCCGCGCACTTCGCCGGACTCGCCCAGGGCCAGCGGTCCTATTACACGGCACCGATCAAGGCACTGGTTTCAGAGAAATTCTTCGACCTCTGCGCGATCTTCGGTGCCGAGAACGTCGGAATGATCACCGGGGATTCCTCGGTCAATGCCCAGGCGCCGATTGTCTGCTGCACCGCGGAGATCCTGGCCAACGTGGTCCTCCGCGAAGGTGAGGGTGCGGATGTGACCCAAGTGGTGATGGACGAATTCCATTTCTACTCCGATCCCCAGCGAGGCTGGGCATGGCAGGTTCCGCTCCTTGAATTGCCCCAGGCGCAATTTCTTCTGATGAGTGCGACCCTGGGCGACGTCACTCGCTTCGAGCGTGAGCTGACCGAGTTGACGGGGCGGGAGACTGCCTACGTGACCAGTTCCGAGCGGCCGATCCCGTTGCACTACTACTACTCCGAGGAACCCGTCCACGAGGCCATCGAGGAACTCGTGAAAACCGGTCAAGCTCCCGTCTACGTGGTCCACTTCTCCCAATTGCAGGCGATGGACCAGGCCCAATCACTCATGAGCCTGAACCTCCTGACCAGAGAGGAAAAGCAACAGGTCTCCGAAGCGATCGCGGGTTTCCGCTTCTCCTCCGGCTTCGGCAAGGTGCTGAACAAGATGGTGAGGCACGGCGTCGGCGTCCATCACGCCGGGATGCTGCCCAAATACCGGCGGCTCGTCGAGCAGCTGGCCCAGACCGGTCTGCTGAAGGTCATCTGCGGAACCGATACTCTCGGCGTCGGGATCAACGTCCCGATTCGTACCGTCCTGATCACGGCGCTCTCCAAATTCGACGGCGAACGCACCCGTCGCCTCAAGGCGCGCGAGTTCCATCAGGTAGCCGGGCGCGCCGGGCGGGCCGGGTACGACACGGCGGGGACCGTGGTCGTCCAGGCCCCGGAACACGACATCGAGAACGCCCGGATCGTGCAAAAGGCCCAGCAGAAATTCGATGGGGACGAGAAGAAGATCGCGCAGTCCACCCGCGGGAAAAAGAAGAAGCCGCCGCAGGGCTTCGTGACGTGGTCGCGGAAGACTTTCGACCAGCTGGTACAGGCCGTGCCCGAACCGCTGACCTCGTCATTCACGGTGTCGCACTCGATGTTTTTGAATCTGCTGGAACGGCCTGGTGACCCTTTTGCGGCGGCCAAGAAACTGTTGACCGAAAACCACGAGCCCAGGCCACGCCAGCGCCAATTGATGAGGAAGGCCCTGGGAATCTACCGGGAGCTGCTGGCGGCGGGCGTCGTGGAGAAGCTGGATGAGCCGGACGAAGATGGTCGGACTGTCCGGTTGACGATCCAGTTGCAGGAGAATTTTGCTCTGAACCAGCCGTTGTCGCCGTTCGCGTTGGCGGCCTTGTCCTTGTTGGACATGGAAGACCCCGGCTATGCGCTGGACGCCGTATCGGTCATCGAGTCGACACTGGAGAAACCGCGGCAGGTATTGAATGCGCAAGAGAAGAAGGCCCGCGGCGAGGCCATCGCGGCGATGAAGGCCGAGGGGCTCGACTACACGGAGCGGATGAACGCGGCGGACCGCATCACCTACCCGCAACCATTGGCGGAAATGTTGGAGGATGCGTTCGAAACCTACCGCTCGGGTGCGCCGTGGATCGCGGAATTCGAGCTGGCGCCCAAGTCGATCGTCCGTGACATGTACGAGCGGGCGATGGGGTTCGGGGACTTCGTGCAGTACTACCAGCTGGCACGGTCCGAAGGGATTCTGCTCCGGTATCTGTCCGATGCATACCGGGCGCTTCGACAGACCGTGCCGGTCTCCTCACTGACTGAGGACCTGGAGGATCTTGTCGCGTGGCTCGGTGAGCTGATCCGGCAGACGGACAACTCGCTGATCGACGAGTGGGAGAAGATGACGGCCGGGGAAGACGCCGAACCGACGCAGGACTCCCTCGAGGAACTGGTGGCGGAGCAGGCCCCGAAAGTCACGGACAATGTGCGTGCCTTCACGATCATGGTCCGGAACGCCATGTTCAGGCGGGTCGAGCTCTTCGCGGAGGAGAAGGAGAAGCTTCTCGGTGAGCTGGACGGAGACCACGGCTGGGACGCCGACCGGTGGGCCGAGGCACTGGACGAATACTTCGACGAGTACGACGACATCTACACCGATGCGGATGCCCGGGCGCCACGCCACCTGAACATGGACAGGTCCGATCCTGAGGTCTGGAAAGTGCGTCAGGCATTCTCGGATCCTTCCGACAACTTCGACTACGGGATCACGGCAACCGTGGACCTGTTGTCCTCTGACGACGTCGGGGCCCCTGTGATTCGAGTTGATCACGTCGGTGCGCTGAAGGACGCCCCACGTCCCTGAGGGCCTGTGACCGTAGAATGGTCGCATGGCATTCCCCGGATCGACCCCAGTCCCCCACCGCGCCGGCCCGACGCATCGGATCGGCGACCTGGAGCTGACCGAGCACCGGTTCCGGGTGCCACTGGCCCACGCCTGGCCGTGGAGTCACGGTGGGGAAGCCCCTCCGGCGGCGTCGGCGACCGAAACGATCGAGATATTTGCGCGGGTGGTTACGCGAAACGACGTCGAATCACCGGGTGAACCCGGCGACCGCCCCTTCCTGGTGTACCTGCAAGGTGGTCCGGGTATGCCGTCTCCCCGGCCGCTCACCGACTCTGGCTGGGTCCGACACCTGGCCCGGACCTACAGGGTGGTTTTGCTGGACCAACGGGGAACCGGCCTGTCCTCTCCCCTTTCCGCAGAGATGCTCGCACGTCAGGGAGATGCGGCAGCCCAGGTGGCCTGGCTCGAACATTTTCGGGCCGACTCGATCGTCGCCGATGCGGAGTGCGTGCGAGCGACGCTGACGGCCGATGAACCGGAGAAGCGCTGGGCGAGCCTGGGACAGAGCTTCGGCGGATTCATCACTCTCTCGTATTTGTCCTATGCGCCGGATTCCCTGTTGCATTCCTGGATGACCGCGGGCCTCGCGCCCATTCACAGCTCGCCGACCGAGGTGTACCGGTCGACGTTCGACAGGGTGGCCGAGCGCAACCTCCAGTACTACGACTGGTACCCGGAGGACAGGTTGCGTGCGGTGGAGATTGCCGCTTTTCTCCGAGACCACGATGTCCGGCTGTCCACGGGCGAACGACTCACGCCCCACCGTTTCCAGATGCTGGGCAATCATCTGGGCGGAAACTCCAGGGTGCACGGTTTGCATTATCTGCTCGAGTCCGCCTTCTCGGAAGGCGGCGGTCTTCCGTCGGAACGTTTCCTGACCGACGTCGGCCGCACCGTCTCCTTCGCTGGGCAGCCTTTGTACGCGCTCATGCACGAGGCGATCTATTGCGATGGCCCCGGCGTCTCGAGCCTGTGGGCAGCGGACAGGATTCGCGCGACGCGGCCGGACTACTCGGAAGAGGCCGACCCGCTGCTCTTCACCGGCGAAATGATCCACCCGTGGTACTTCGAGGAAGACCCCGCCCTGACGCCCGTGGCCGACGCCGCCCACCTGGTGGCCGAGAAGGACGACTGGGGACATTTGTACGACCTGGACCGATTGGCCCGCAACGAGGTTCCGGTCGCCGCGAGCGCGTACCGGCCGGACGTCTACGTGGATTCCGACCATGCGATGGAGACCGCTGCCAGCATCCCGAATCTGCGGACGTGGACCTCGAATTCGATGCACCATGACGCTTTGGGACACAATACCGAGGAAGTCCTGGGGCATTTGGGCGAAGTGTTGGTCGAATCCGGGGCTTTGTCCGAATCGCCCGTATCTGTCCCTTCACGATGAGCTTATCCCCCAATTCTGGGGATTCTTCCGGCTGAATTTTGAAGCGCATTTTCCTGAGTCATCCCGCATTCGGCTTCTGACAGTTAGGCTGTTAAGTGACAGTTCCCGGTTGCATGGCGTGACCGGACGGCAGAACGCGGGAGGTTATCGTGAGCGGCACGATCACACTTATCGGAAAAACGTGGGCAAACACGCGCCCCCTGAAGGTCACCACGCGACCGGTCACCGAGGAAGACGCGGACGGCCTCGCCAAGCTCTTTTTCGCTTCCTACGATGACCAGACCGTCGTCGGCAGCCAGGCCGAAGCCCTTGAAATCATTCACAAGGTTTTCAACGGGGATTTCGGTACTCTGATCAAGTCTGCATCGCCCGTGGTGGTCGATGGTTCCGGACGCCTGGTCGCCGCGGCTCTCGTCCTTGATTCTCGAGTCGGCAACGACGTCCCGGATGCGCCGTATGTCTTCGAATTGTTCACGGCGGCGTCCCGGCGGCGTGAGGGCTTCGCGGAGCAGTTGCTTCGTATTGCGATCGATGAGCTCTACCGTCTGGGCCATGAAGAGGTCGCCCTGCGGATCGCGGAGGACAATTCACCTGCTCTGGCCCTGTACCTGACCCTGGACTTCAAGCGATGGATTCCGGAGGACGATTCGGAGCTCTGATCCTCCTGCGCGGACTCCCGCGAAGACGCTGGGCCGGACTAGATCAACCGTGAGACCGGTTCGATCAGGTCCGGCCCGTTGTTTGCCACGGAGCCGACGTCGCTTCCGACCTCGGTGAGGATCCATTCGCTCGCGACGTCGTAGGCGTTGGCACGAACCCGCTCAACGGCCTCCTCGGGGCTGTGCTCAGCGCGGAGCCACGTGGTCAGTTCGTCGTCGTCCTCACCTGTGAATCGCAGGGGAAGCGGCAAGCGATCGTGAAGCCGGGCGAGGTCGCCGAGCGTCTCGTTCGTTCCCGCGGCGTCTTCATCGGGAGAGGCCCCGGTCAGGATCGTCGTCGAGAGCAACCATTGCCCTGCCTCCTCTCCTGACGGGATCTTCCACCATTCGTAGAGCCCGGCGAAGTAGATGCTGTCCTGCGGATTGTGCGGGTGGACGAAGTACGGGGTCTTGGGGGCCTTGCCCCGACCAGATTCGCTCTCCGCGGTGTGCTTGGCCCATTCGTAGTACCCGTTGGCCGGGATCGCACATCGTTGGGTTTTCACGGCATGGCGGAAGGTGGGCTTCTCGACCACGGTTTCGGAGCGTGCGTTGAAGGCTCTGGAGGAAAAGGACTCGTCCTTGGCCCACCGGGGCAACAGCCCCCAGCGGGCGGAGTGGATCCGGCGCTTCCACGAGTCGTCCTCCTGGTGATCGACCAGAATCGGCACGGTCCGAGTCGGAGCGACGTTGTAGTCCGCGATCGACTCGTCGAGTTCGACCCCGCCGAGCAGGTCTCCCTGGGCTCTGGCTATGACATACCGTCCACACATCGCTTGTCCCATTCCTCGTAGGCTTCCAGTACCGCGTCTTCCACATCATCCCACCGAACCTCCGGAACGGCCATCGATACGGAGCCTACGGTGCGCGGGTTCATCGGTATGCGCAATGCCTTGTAGACCTCGTCGAGGACAGCCCGTAGGGGCTCCGGTCGGGAGACGACGACGCCGGCCGAGAACCACCACGCGCCGGAGACGACACGTTGCGCGGTGCCGACCACTTTGACCTTTTCACCGCCGGGCGCGATTCCATGGACGCTGTATTCTCCCGCGCAGTACTCCCCCGGCAACTCGCCGACGTCTGCCGGCATGCCCAATCCATCGAGAATACGAGCCCAGAGGCGGCCGAAGCTACGGTATCTGGCCATCGTCGTGCTGGTGGGGTCCTGGGTCCGCACCAGGTGGTCCACGATCATGCAGTCCGAATGGTAGGCCGCTGCACGTCCCCCGACTTTTCGGACCCACGGGACGAAACCGTGTGCCTCGCACGCCTCGCGGGCCGCGTCGAATCCGGGGTTGAGTTCGTCGCGCCGCCCGAATCCCACGATGGGACCGGGTTTCGAGAACCTCAGGATGGGCTGTTCGTCCCCCGACGCGACTCGACGCAATCGGGACAGCGTCGATTCATAGTCTTCCGCGACGGACCCGAGATGACGTTCGATGAGCATGGCGCCTCCGCTCTGGGATTCGGACTCTCCGAGAATACCTGGATCGGCTGACGCCCTGATTCATGAGCACAACGTGGACTGCTATAGCCTGGTATCCGTCGTACCTCCAGGTCAGGAGCTTTCCCCGTGGCATCGTCCTCCACCTCGTCTCCCCGCCCCAGTAGCGTGATGAGTGCTGTCCGCCATCCGCGGCAGGGGGTGACCGAGCTGCTCGCCGGCGTCGTGACCTCCCTGGCGCTGATCCCGGAGGCCACGGCCTTCGCGATCGTGACCGGCCTGGATCCTCGCACGGGACTCTTCGGCGCTGTGATCATCGCCTTGGTCACCTCCGTGCTCGGTGGCAGGCCCGCGATGGTTTCCGCCGCGGCCGGGTCGGTGGCTCTGGTCGCCGCACCGCTCATCATGAGTCACGGTCTCCAGTACTATCTGGCCGCGGTAGTACTCTCCGGCATCGTCCAGATCCTCCTGGCAGCTGTCGGGGCCGCCAAGCTCATGCGTTTCATTCCTCGGTCGGTCATGAAGGGGTTCGTCAACGCCCTGGCGATCCTGATCTTCAGTTCCCAGTTGCCCGAACTCATGGGCGTTCCCGCGCTCGTGTACCCCCTCGTGGCCCTAGGCCTGGTCATCGTGTTCGTGCTTCCTCGAATCACGACAGTGATTCCCGCACCGCTGGTTGCGATCGTGGTCGTCACCGGGGTTGCGGTTCTGGCCGGCGGCGCTGCGCCCACGGTGGGTCAGAAAGGTTCCCTGCCGGACGCGCTGCCGGTGCCAGGCATCCCCGACGTCCCCTGGTCTGCGGAAACCTTCGTGACGATCGCCCCGATTGCGATCGCCATGGCTGTCGTGGGCCTGATCGAGTCACTTCTGACCGCGAAGCTGGTGGACGATCTGACGGATTCCCATTCGTCCAAGACCAAAGAGTCCTGGGCCCTGGGGATCGCGAACACGATTTCCGGGCTGTTCGGCTGTTCCGCTGGTTGCGCCATGATCGGGCAGACCATGATCAACGTGAAGGCGGGGGCTCGGACTCGGCTCTCCTCCGTGGCCGCGGCCCTCTCCGTGCTCGCCCTGATCATGAGTCTCCACGGCGTATTGGCGATCATTCCGATGGCGGCCCTGGTCGCGGTGATGGTCTACGTTGCCTTCACGACCTTCGACTGGCATTCGATCAGTCCGCGCCTCCTCCGCAGAATGCCGGTCGCCGAGACGTTGACCATGGTGCTCACGGTTCTGGTGACCGTGCTGACGCACAATCTGGCTCTCGGCGTCGGGGTCGGAGTCATCGCGGCAATGATCGCTTTCGCCCGGAGAGTTGCGCACGTGGTCCACGTCGAGAGAACCGTGGCGATCGAGGAGGACGACGTGCCGACGACGGCGACCTACACGATTCACGGGACGCTGTTCTTCGCGTCCTCGAACGATCTCTACTACTCGTTCAGGTATGCCGAGGACCCGCACGATGTGGTTCTCGACTTCAATGACGCGCGCATCTGGGACGCCTCGACAGTTGCCTCCGTGGACTCCATCACCCACCGATACGAAAAGAACGGACACGAGGTCCAGGTGGTGGGCCTGGACCCCGCGTCCGCTCATTTGCATGACCGTTTGAGCGGCAGCCTCTGATCGGTGCCGCGACTCGATGCGTCGCAGGTCGTGGCCGGTTCAACGATCGACGTCGTCAGTCGGTGCCGGAGGCGGCTCCCGTCAGACGGCTGCTTCGCCTTTGTAGAACGCGGCGGTACGTTCGGCCTGGGCATGGGCGGCGTCCTCGTCGGAACCTGCCGTGATCTGGGCTTCCTCCCAGGCCTTCGCGGTCGCGTCGATGAATCGTTTGCCTTGTTCGGAGCCTTCGAGTTCATCCATCCGTTGCCGGACCGTCGCTGCTCGGCCGCTCAGGAAAGCATGGAGGGCGAGGAAAGCACCGTCCCAGCCGACGCCGGTAGCGCCCGCGCCGTAGGTGTCCCAGTGTTCATTGGCCGGTACGCGATGCCGGAGGGTCAACGACGACCCCGCGGCGGTTTGGGTGATCGAAATCTGCAACTCGCTGTCCTGACCATCGTTGGTCCACGTGAGCTGCAGGAGCCTGGGAGCGTCGAAGATTTGGATGGTTCCTTCGGTCCCGGTCTTCTCGGTCCGGAACTGGCGCTCTTCCTTCGAGGTGACTGTCACCGGCTCGAACCACACCGCGAGGTTCTCGGGATCCGTCAGGGCCGCCCAGATTTCCTGCGGAGCATTCGTGAAGGTTTGTTCCACCACGATCACGTGGTGGTTCTCTTTGTTCCCCACCTGGCGGTATACGCGCTCGAGTTGAAGGTCCGCAGGGTGCTTGGACGCGCCCGGACGGCCGAACGGATCCTTTCGGCCTGCTGGCTCGCCAGCGGCCTGCTCGGCATTCTTTTCGCCTGGGGCTTCTTCCACTGATGACGCACTGTGTGCCACTCTGCACTCCTCATCTCGATGTGACTGCCTCTTCGAGAATACGACGCAGTGCCGGAACATGGCGACTTCGGCGCGCAACCTCCGAACCGGTGCTCCCCTGTGATGCACTGCGGTCGTCGGAGCCTCGTCATACGAAAGGGCCGGGCACACAACTACCTGCGTGCCCGGCCCTTGTCCCCACCGCGATGTGCACGAGGCGGGATCAGCGGCTCAGAAGTCCCAGTCTTCGTCCTCAGTGTTGACGGCCTTGCCGATCACGTAGGAGGAGCCTGAGCCCGAGAAGAAGTCGTGGTTCTCGTCGGCATTCGGCGACAGGGCCGAAAGGATGGCCGGGGACACATCGGTCACCGACGACGGGAACATCGCTTCGTAGCCCAGGTTCATGAGGGCCTTGTTCGCGTTGTAGTGGAGGAACTTCTTGACGTCCTCGGAGAGGCCGACGCCGTCGTAGAGCGAGTGCGTGTAGGCGACCTCGTTCTCGTACAGCTCGAACAACAGCTCGAAGGTGTAATCCTTGAGCTCCTGCCGGCGCTCCTCGGTCTCGTTCTCCAGGCCACGCTGGTACTTGTACCCGATGTAGTAACCGTGCACCGCCTCATCGCGGATGATGAGCCGGATCAGGTCCGCGGTATTGGTCAGCTTGGCGTGGGAGGACCAGTACATCGGCAGGTAGAAGCCCGAGTAGAACAAGAAGGACTCCAGCAAGGTCGAGGCGACCTTCTTCTTCAGCGAGTCATCACCCTGGTAGTAGTCCATGATGATATTCGCCTTCTTCTGAAGGAATTCATTCTCACGGGACCACCGGAAGACTTCGTCGATCTCCTTGGTCGAGCACAGGGTCGAGAAGATCGAGGAGTAGGACTTCGCGTGCACCGACTCCATGAACGAGATGTTCGTGTAGACGGCCTCCTCATGCGGTGTCAGCGCATCCGGGAGAAGCGCGACCGCGCCGACGGTCCCCTGAATCGTGTCGAGAAGGGTCAAACCGGTGAAGACCCTCATCGTCAGCTGTTTTTCCTCGTCGTTCAGCGTCGCCCAGGACTGGACGTCGTTGGAGAGCGGGACCTTCTCCGGCAACCAGAAGTTGCCGGTCAACCGGTCCCAAACCTCGAGGTCCTTCTCGTCGGGGATGCGGTTCCAGTTGATGGCCTCGACGTTGTGGACCAGTTCGACCTTTTCGCTCATCATGACGGGCATGACTCCTTTTGCGCTCGCGGCGCTTCGTCGCGTGGAATGTGGGGGTGTATCGAAGATACGGCGCGTCCGCTCGGTTGAGAGCACGACGTCACCCGGAGCGGCCGGCGGCAGGTCGGCCACCGGCCGCTCCTCGGCCTTACAGCATGCAGGACACGCAGCCCTCGACCTCAGTGCCTTCGAGGGCGAGCTGCCGCAGGCGCACGTAGTAGATCGTCTTGATCCCCTTGCGCCACGCATAGATCTGGGCCTTGTTGATGTCGCGCGTCGTCGCGGTGTCCGGGAAGAACAACGTCAGGGACAGACCCTGGTCCACGTGCTGCGTCGCCGCGGCGTAGGTGTCGATGATCTTCTCGTAGCCGATCTCGTACGCGTCCTGGAAGTACTCCAGGTTGTCATTGTCCAAGTACGGGGCCGGGTAGTAGACGCGGCCCAGCTTGCCTTCCTTGCGGATCTCAATCTTCGAAGCGATCGGGTGGATCGACGAGGTCGAACCGTTGATGTAGGAGATCGAGCCCGTCGGCGGGACGGCCTGGAGGTTCTGGTTGTAGATACCGTGTTCCATCACGCTCGCCCGGAGATCCTCCCAATCCGACTGGGTCGGAAGGTCGAGGTCGGCGAACAGTTCGCGAACCCGCTCCGTGGCGGGCTCCCACGTCTGCTTCGTGTACTTGTCGAAGAACTCGCCCGAGGCGTACTCCGAGTTCTCGAAGCCCGCGAAGGTTTCCCCGCGCTCGATCGCCAACCTGTTGGAGGCCCGCAACGCGTGGTAGAGCACCGTGTAGAAGTACATGTTCGTGAAGTCGATGCCTTCCTCGGAGCCGTAGAAGATTCGCTCCCGCGCCAGGTACCCGTGCAAGTTCATCTGGCCCAGCCCGATCGCGTGTGACATGGAGTTGCCGCGCGCGATGGAAGGCACCGACTCGATGTCGGACATGTCTGACACTGCCGTGAGCCCACGGATCGCCGTCTCAATGGTGTGACCGAAGTCCGGGGAATCCATCGTCTGGGCAACGTTCAGTGAGCCCAGGTTGCACGAGATGTCCTTGCCGATGCTCTCGTAGTCCAATCCCGGGTTGTACTCGGAAGGCTGGGAGACCTGGAGGATCTCGGAGCACAGGTTGGACATGATGACCTTGCCGTCAATCGGGTTGGCCCGGTTCACGGTGTCCTCGAACATGACGTAGGGGTACCCGGACTCGAACTGGATCTCGGCGAGAGTCTGGAAGAACTCGCGGGCGTTGATCTTCTTCTTCTCGATCCTGGGATCGTCGACCATCTCGTAGTACTTCTCGGTGACGCTGATATCCGAGAACGGCATACCGTAGACGCGCTCGACGTCGTACGGGGAGAACAGGTACATCTCCTCGTTGCGCTTGGCCAGTTCGAACGTGATGTCCGGGATGACGACGCCGAGCGAGAGGGTCTTGATGCGAATTTTCTCGTCCGCGTTCTCGCGCTTGGTGTCCAGGAAGCGGTAGATGTCCGGGTGGTGGGCGTGAAGGTACACGGCCCCGGCACCCTGACGGGCACCCAGCTGGTTCGCGTAGGAGAAGGAATCCTCCAGCAACTTCATCACGGGGATCACGCCCGAGGACTGGTTCTCGATCTTCTTGATCGGAGCCCCCGATTCGCGCAGGTTCGTCAGGGCGAAAGCGACGCCTCCCCCGCGCTTGGAGAGCTGGAGCGCAGAGTTGATCGAGCGACCGATCGACTCCATGTTGTCCTCGATGCGCAGCAGGAAGCAGGACACGAGTTCACCGCGCTGCTTCTTGCCCGCGTTGAGGAAGGTCGGCGTCGCCGGCTGGAAACGACCCGAGATGATCTCCTCCACCAGGCTCGTGGCCACCTGCTCGTCGCCCCTGGCCAGGGCAAGGGCCACCATGACCACCCTGTCCTCGAAGCGCTCAAGGTACCGCTGCCCGTCGAACGTCTTGAGCGTGTACGAGGTGTAGAACTTGAAGGCGCCCAAGAAGGTCGGGAAACGGAACTTCTTGGAGTACGCGAGCTTGGAGAGCGAACGGATGAAGTCCATCGAGTACTGCTCCAGGACCTCCGGCTCGTAGTACTGGTGCTCCACCAGGTACTTGAGTTTCTCCTCGAGGTCGTGGAAGAACACGGTGTTGTTGTTGACGTGCTGCAGGAAGTACTGGCGCGCGGCCTGCCGATCGGCGTCGAACTGGATCATCCCGTTCGCGTCGTAAAGATTCAGCATCGCATTGAGTTCGTGGTAGCCGAGCCCCTTGTACTTCTCGGGGATCGACGGATCATCGTGACCGCGCTCGGCGTTCACTTCGAGAGTTGGAAGTTTTGTGTCCAAAACGCTTTCAGTCCTTCGTTGACGCGGGCAACATCGTCGCTGGTGCCCATGAGCTCGAATTTGTACAGAACGGGAACCTCGCACTTTGCCGCGATCTTGTCCGCGGCGATGCAGAACAGCTCCCCGAAGTTGGTGTTCCCGGCGCCGATGACACCGAGCATCAGAGCCCGGTTCCTCGGTTCCCGAAGGAACTTCATGACTTGAGGCGGCACGGCCCCGCCGGAGCGAGGCCGCCCGTAGGTCGGAATGCACAGCACGAAGGGACGATCCATCAGGATCGTGTCCTCGCCAGTGCGAAGCGGAAGCCGAATCGATTCGGCATCCAATTTGTCCACGAACTTGTGCGTATTCCCGGAGATGGAGGAGAAGTAGACGAGCACGGGCTCGTTTGCCGACGCCGGGATGTCGCGGTGGTCTTCAAGGACGGTTTCCACAGTGGTCGCCCCCAAAATAATCTGGCGATGTCGAGGTATATGTGACCGGCCGCGGGCGGGGATCTGATCCACCGCCGCCCTATAGGTGTTCAACACTCGCGGGGTCCATGGTGTTCCTCATGTCCCGCGGCCGCAGCCCTGTCCACCCGCTTTCGCGGATCGGACCGGACGAGATGTTCAGGAAGCCAGAGCCGCTTCCAGGGTCCCGATCTTGTCCGGGCGGAAACCCGACCAGTGGTCATTCTCGGTCTCCACCACGGGGGCCTGCATGTATCCGAGGCCCTTGATGTGTTCGAGAGCCTGAGCATCCTCGGTCACGTCAACGACGTTGTAGGAGATGCCGCGCTTGTCCAGGGCACGGTAGGTCGCGTTGCACTGGACGCAGGCGGGCTTGGTGTAAACGGTGATGGACATGCATTCTCCTCTTGCAGTGTGGCGGCAACCTCTGCCCCGAGCTCCGTTTCCCGGGGGTGGGACGACGGTGCGGGTCCGGTTGAAGGGTTCCGCTCAATACTACATCTAGTGTCGCACCGAAAAAGCCCCCACAACATATTAGGTTTTTCGCTGAGAAGTTATCCCCAACCTGTGCAAATGACACCGTTGTAGTCGTGGCGCGGAATGACGCGGACGATGCTTTCCTCATCGCGTTCTGACCACAGATTGTCCACAGACGATCCGTCCAAAAATTTCTTCCGGAGTCCGAATCGGTCGTGTCGCACCCGTCGACTAGAGCAGCCCCGAGTGTCGCAGTTTGTCCGACAACGTGCCACCGTCATTGGCCTCCATCCAGAGGGAACCCGCCGCGATCTCCCGCGCGCGGTCGTCGCCCCAGACCCGCCCCGAGGCCAGGACGGACTCCCCGACGGTGAGGTTCCGGATCACGATGGCGGCCACGTTCTCCGGGTAGCGCAGGGCGAAGCCGTTGTAGATATCGGGGTCACGTTGCCCGTCGTCGCCCACCAGAATCCATTTCATGTCGGGAAACTCCCTGGCCAGTCGTTTGAGCGACTCGACCTTGTGTGCCGCACCCGACCGAAACCATCGCGTCCTGGTCGGCCCCCAGTCCGTGAGGAGCAAGGTGCCTTCCGGGTAGGCATTCCTGGACAGGAATCGGCGCAGCGTGGGCGCCACGTTCCAGGCGCCGGTGGATAGATACATGATCGGTGCACGCGGGTGGGCCCTGTGCAACCGTTCGAGGAAGACCGGCATTCCCGGTGTCGGCATCCTGGCGTGCTCGCTCAACACGAAGGAGTTCCACGCCGCCAGGAGCGGACGCGGAAGGGCAGTCACCATGATCGTGTCGTCGACGTCGCAAATGATCCCGATCTTCTCGTCATCGGGCACCACGTAGACCGTCGAGGAGACGACGTCGGATCCGGCCGTGCTCATCCTGACCGTATGGACCCCCGGAGCAAGCTCGATCGCGAGTTCGACGTCAATCACTCCCCCGTGGTCTGCGGAGACCTGAAAGTGCTGGTCGCCGATCACGACGTCGATCTCGGCATGGGCAATCGGAACGGAGGTGAAGGACCGCCACCCTCGGGCCGGGCTCGTCGCTCGCTGATCGCCCGCGAAGGAATCGATGATGTCGGAGAACATCATGGTCTTGTAGACGGCTCTCCCCAGAACCCGGACCCAGCTCGTCTTGCCATATCCCACGAACGGCACGATGACTGGTTCGTTGCCCGCCCTGACCGCGGACTTCTCGCGGCTCTCGTGGATACGGTCGGCCACGCGATAGGCGATGTTGACGGCTTCACGGCCCACGGAGGGGGTTCGGCGCTTCTTCGGAAGGAACC
Organism: Rothia sp. HC945; assembly: GCF_051370785.1. Taxonomy (NCBI): domain Bacteria; kingdom Bacillati; phylum Actinomycetota; class Actinomycetes; order Micrococcales; family Micrococcaceae; genus Rothia; species Rothia sp. HC945. The sequence continues at coordinate 521,234 of NZ_JBFCSN010000001.1, forward strand.
GTCGGGCCGGAGGCCGGGAGTCTGCCATGCGTCCAGTGTGTCATACCGGGGTGTACCCGACGGGGCGTGACGAGTCGGCAAATGTGGCGAACGGAACCGTCCCGATAAGCGGATTCGAGGCTTTTGTCCCAGGTCGACCTTCTAGGATCGGGAGTCGTCAAGATACGGCTAACAGCCGCCTGACCAGCCACAACAGATCTTCTACACGCCAGAGGAACACCGTGAGCAGCGCACCCGCCCGCACGAAAGAACCACAGGGACGCCCAGCGCGTCCGCGCCGGACCATGCCCCTCAAGATCGCCGCGATCGTGATCGTGACCGTTGTGATCTTTTTTCTCCCCGTCCCGGACGGGGTCGATCCGCGCGGCATGCACATGGCCGGCATCTTCGTCGGAACCATTCTTGGCCTGATCCTCCAACCCCTGCCGACGGCGTCCATGGCGCTGGTCGGGTTGGCGGCTGCCATGATGACCGGCACCATGACGCCTGAGAAAGAAGCTCTCCAGGGGTTCGGCAACGCGACCATCTGGCTCATCGTGGCCGCATTCTTTATTGCCGACGGCTTCCTGATCACGGGTTTGGGGCGTCGCATCGCGCTGCTCTTCGTCTCGGTCCTGGGGCGTTCTTCCTTGGGTCTCTCCTACGGGATGGCACTCACCGACCTCGTGCTGGCTCCCGCCACACCCTCGAACACCGCGCGTGCGGGTGGCGTCGTCTACCCGATCGTCACGTCTTTGGCGACGGTCAACGATTCAGAGCCCACGAGCGACGAATCCCGACGACGCCTCGGTTCCTACCTGTCCATGACCTCGGTCCAGGTCAACACGGTGACCTCAGCGATGTTCGTGACCGCCATGGCCGGCAACCCTCTGGCCGTCAGTTTTGCTTCCCATCAACAGGTCACCATCACGTGGGGAACTTGGGCCCTCGCCGCGATCGTCCCCGGACTCGTGGCTCTGGCCACCATGCCCTGGGTCATGTCCAAGGTGTACCCGCCCTCCTTGCGGAGCACGCCGGAGGCACCCGCCCAGGCACGTCAGCAGTTGCGCGAGGTGGGGCCGATGAGTCGTGCCGAGTGGATCATGCTCGCGACCTTCGTGGTCCTTCTCCTCCTTTGGGTCCTCGGGGGGACGCTGGGTATCAACGCGACCGCGGCGGCGTTCCTTGGCGTCGCAATCCTTCTGGTCACCAAGGTGCTCACGTGGAAGGACATGGCCAAGAATTCTGGTGCCTGGTCCACGCTCATCTTCTTCTCGGTCCTGGTCGGAATGGCCACTCATCTCAATACGCTGGGCGTCATCGACTGGATCGGTCGCACCGTGAGCTCGCTGGTCGGTGGGATGCCCTGGCCTGTCGCGTTCGGGATCCTGGCCCTCGTCTACTTCTACGTCCACTATTTCTTCGCCTCGAATACGGCGCAGATCGTTGCCATGTACTCCGTCTTCCTCGGGGCAGCCATTGGCGCCGGCACACCAGCCTTGTTCGCCGCCCTGGCTTTCGGTTTCATGGGGAATCTCATCGGTGGTATCACGCACTATGCCTCCGGGCCTGCGGGGGTCATTTACGGCTCCGGCTACGTGACGACGGCCGAGTGGTTCAAGGTCGGTTTGATTGCTTCGGTGGTCAACATCCTTATTTGGACCGTGGTCGGCTCCGGGTGGATGTACGTGATGGGCCTGTGGAACTGACCCACGGGATAGAGTGACGGAGTACTGTCGCACCCACGGGGTCGAGGCGGGAACGCCGATTCCGTACGATGGTGCTCATGTCCGTCTCCTCATTGACCGAAAGCACGCAGAACTACCTCAAGACCATCTGGTCGCTCAATGAGTGGTCGGAGGAGCCGGTCACCGCGTCGGCCATCTCCGCAGCCACGGGGCTCAGGCTGTCTTCCGTGTCAGATGCCGTGCGCAAGCTGACCACACAGGGCCTGCTCAAGCATGCGCCTTATGGCGCCGTGGCCCTGACGGACGAAGGCCGCGCCCACGCCGTGGCCATGGTCCGGCGGCACCGACTTCTGGAAACATTTCTCGTGGAGACGCTGGGGTACACCTGGGACCAGGTGCACGACGAAGCCGAGGTCCTGGAGCACTCCGTCTCGGACTTCATGGTCGACCGCATCGCGGAACTCCTGGGACACCCCGCACGCGATCCGCACGGAGACCCCATTCCTTCGGCCGACGGGATCGTGGACTCCCCCGACGCCACGCGCCTGACGGACGTCCGCCCAGGGGCCACGGTCCGCGTCGTCCGGATCTCCGACGCCGACCCACGCCTGCTCCAGTATTTTTCCGCCCAGGGCCTTGCGGTCGGGACGCAGATCAGCACGTCGGAAGGTGCGCCGTACTCGGGCACGGTGGACATCAGGGTCGACGAGGGGTCCCAGCTCACTCTGGGTCGCGAGGCCACCGACTCCGTCTTCGTCGCGGAGTCGGCTTAGACCAAGGTCTTCTCCGGGACGTCCCTCGCGAGCGGCTCTCGCCTCGCGCCCAGACGATCGATCGCCCGGCGCACCAGACCCTCGCGCGGGGCGAGGAGGTACACCACCGCGAAGATCGAGCCCTGACACAGCACTACGGACCCGCCGGAGGAAATGTCCAGGTAGTAACTGAGGTAGAGACCGACCAGCGACCCGATCACGGACACGGACGGTGCGATCCACAGCATTCGCGACATCCTCTGGCTCAACAGGCGCGCAGTGGACCCGGGGACCACGAGCATCGCGACCACCAGCACCACCCCGACGGCCTGGAGGGCGACGACGCATGTCAACGCGAGGACACCCAAGAGGATCGATCCGAGAAATCTTGGGCTCAGCCCAATGGTCCGCACATGGCCCGGGTCGAACGCGAACAGCGTCAGGTCCTTGCGCTTGAACAACAGCACCGCAAGGCACAGAGCCACCAGGACGACCACTTGGGTCAGATCCGCAAGGGAAACCCCCAGAAGATTTCCGAAGATGATGTGGTTCAGGTCCACCTGGGACGGAGTGACCGAGACAAGAACCAGTCCCAGGGCGAACAAGGTCGTGAACACGATGCCGATGGCGGCGTCCTCCTTGACCCGGCTGGTTGCCCTGACTCCACCGATCAAGGCGACAGCGAGCACGCCGAAGATCGAGGCACCGACCGCGAACGGCCACCCCAGCGCGTAAGCCAGCACGACGCCCGGGAGCACCGCGTGCGAGACGGCATCCCCCAGGAGCGACCAGCCCGTCAGCACGAGCCAGCAGGAGAGGACGGCGCAGAGGATGGCCGCCAACAGGGTCGCCACGATCGCCCGCACCATGAAGCCGTATTCGAGGGGTTGGATGATCAGTTCCAGCAGGTTCATTGTCCGCCTCCAAACGCCAGAGCAAGGTTCTCCGGTTCCAAAACGCTCACGGGAGTCCCTTGGTAGACCACTCGACCGCGCAGCAGGACGGCACTGTCGGCGAGACGGCCGATGTTTTCGATGTCGTGCACCGTGATGAGCACGGCGACGCCCTCCGAGGCGAGATCACGCAGGACGCGAATCATCGTGGAGGCCGAGACCGTATCCACGCCTGCGAAGGGTTCGTCGAGCAACAGCACCCGTGCCTGCTGCGCAAGCGCCCGAGCCAAGAACGCGCGTTTCTTCTGCCCACCGGACAATTGACCGATTTGCCGGTCCGCGAGCTCGGTCAGGCCCACGGTCCGAATCGCGCCTTCCACGAGGTCCTTGTCCTCTCGGCACGGCCTTCGGCTGGGGCCCATGACTCCGTATCTGCCCATGAGGACGACGTCGCGCACGGAAACGGGAAAATCCCAGTCCACCGACTCGGCCTGCGGCATGTACCCAAGGATTCCGGCTCGCTGGGCCTGCTTCGTGCTCTGTCCCTCGATCCTCACGGTTCCGGCGGTAGGCCTGACAGCCCCCGAGATGGCCTTGAACAGGGTCGACTTGCCGGAGCCGTTCATCCCGAGCACCGCGCACACGGTGCCTGCGTCGACCCTCAGGTTCACATCGCTCAAAGCGCGAAGGTTTCCGTAGTCCACACTGAGGTCCTTGATCAAAAGCGCTGCCTCGGTGTTGCCTTGTCGGTTGTCCTCTGTGCGTGGATCTTGCTGAGTCCGAATCCTCATTGCGGGTTGTCACCGGACAAGGCCTTGGCGATGGTGTCGGTATCGTACTTCAGGAGATCCAAATACGTCGGCACGGGCCCTCCGGATTCCGAGAGGGAATCCACGTACAAAGTTCCTCCGTCAACGGCTCCCGAGGAACGGACCACTTGTTGCATCGTCTTGTCGGAGACCGTGGACTCACAGAACACTGCGGGAATGTGGCTTGCCTTCACGTCCTCGGTAATCGCGGAAACGCGCTGTGCCGAAGGTTCGGCGTCGGAGTTGACACCCCACAGGTACTTTTCCTTGAGACCTGCGTCCTGGGCCAGATAGGAGAAGGCGCCCTCACAGGTCACCAAGGTCCGCTGCTCCTCAGGGATCTGGTGCAAACGATCCGTGAGTTGGCCGTGGATCGCCTGCAACCTCCTCTTGTAGTCTTCCGCGTTCTTTCGGAAGTCGTTCTTGTGCCCGGGGTCCAGTTCGCCCAGGGCCTTCTCGATGTTGTCCACGTAGGTCTGTCCGGCCACCGGACTCATCCACGCGTGCGGGTTCGGTGCGCCGCTGCCCTCGCCTTCCGCGATGTCGATGGGCTGCACTCCGTCAGATACCGTCGCCTTGGGCGCCTTCGAATCCTGGGTGAACTTCTCGAACCACGCCTCGAGATTCATCCCGTTCTCGAGGATCAGATCCGCCGTTGAGGCTTTCTTGATGTCCTCCGGGGTCGGTTCGTATTCGTGGATCTCCGCGCCTGGTTTGGTGATCGATTCGACCCGGACGTGGTCGCCGGCGACACTCTGCGCCATGTCGGCCAGAACTGTGAACGTGGTCAGCACCGTCGGCTTGTCATCTTTGCCGGATGCGGGCTGTTCGCCGGCCGAGCACGAGGCGACCAGCAACGGAATCGTGAACAGCGCGGCAATGCGCGCGATGGATTTCCCCGGTGTACGACGACGCCCGGTCCCTGCGTCGCCGCAAGCACAAGAAGAACGGTCTTCGGTCATAGTGGCCCCTTTGCCTCTCATGGGTTCGGTGGGAGGGCGGGTGAGCGGCACCAAGGAACGGAAGCTGGATCGTCATCAAGGGGTACCCCGGGATACCCACCCGCCTCCGACCATCATATGTACGCCCAGCCGTAGTTTCTAGTTCCGCTGGACAAATTTATATGTATTTCGAGCCCGAAACGTTTTGGGATCAGGCGCCTGGACTGGGTTCAACCCAAGCTTTCGGACACGAGAACGTCTGAGGTAGTCCGCCAATACGGCATGCCGGCGGACCGTGTGAATGCACGTGTGGCCGCGTCTATTGCATGGTGTCGATGCCGTGGCCCCTGAGGCTATACCCTCGAAGGGTGCCAGTACGGCCCGGAGGCCACAACGCATCCTGTCCGCCGATGGATGGTCTGGAAGAGTAGCGGACACAAAAAAAGTTGCCCCGCCGAATGGCGAGGCAACTTTTTCGTATGAAGTGGAGCTGAGGGGACTCGAACCCCTGACCCTCTGCATGCCATGCAGATGCGCTACCAGCTACGCCACAGCCCCAAGAACTTTTATAGCCTACCAGACCCCGCCGCCGGACGCCGAATCCGACGGCGGTGCGCAGGCGTCATCCCAGGTCGACAACCTCGAATTCGAGCATTCCCTCGGACGTGGACACCGTCGACTCAGGATTCCGCGGCTGCCGCTGGGCGGCCCAAGCACGGAAGCTTTCTTCATCGGCCCACCGCGTCAGCACGAAATATTCGGTCTGTCCGCCGGCAGGACGCAGAAGTTCGAACCCCTCGAAACCCGGAGCTGAATCGACCGAATGCTTGCGCGCGGCGAACCGGCGCTCCAACTCCTCGTTGGCGCCTGAGGGGACGGACAGCTTGTTGATCTTGACGACGGTCATCGACACTCTCCTTACTCACGATGGTTCGTATTCTAGGCCACGGTGCCCGATCGATGCCGAACCAACAAAAAAAATCCGGATCCCCGGCCATCATCGAAATGGCCAAGGATCCGGACCTTGTCATGAGTGGAGCTGAGGGGACTCGAACCCCTGACCCTCTGCATGCCATGCAGATGCGCTACCAGCTGCGCCACAGCCCCATGCAAACATTGAAACCAATGTTTCTACCGCCGCCCCTCGAGGCAACTCCTCTACTATACGAGCACGCCGGGGCGGGGCGCAAACCGACGTACGGTGATCTGCCCCACCCTGCGGCCCGTCGGTGCTAGGACCTCGGTTCCGGCGCCAATTCGCTGGCGTCCGGCAGTTCGTCCACTTCTTCGACCTCGCCCTCGACGTCGAGCGGGATGCGCGGCGCCTCCGCCCACAGTCGGTCCAGGGCGTAGAATTCTCGTTCCTCCTGATGCTGAACATGAACCACGATGTCGGCGAAATCGAGGAGAACCCACCGACCACCCGACTTGCCTTCGCGGCGCAATGGCTTCAGATCCAGCTGCTCCCTCAGCTGCGTCTCGATTTCGTCGACGATCGCGTCGACCAGGCGCTCATTCGACGCCGAGACGACAAGGAAGCCGTCGATGAGCCCCATGGTCTCGGAGACATCGTAAGCATTGAGCTGGGTCCCCTGTTTGGATTCCGCGGCCCGAGCCGCAAGCCTGATGGCTTCGACGGATTCTTGTGTTGCGGTCATGGTGTCCTTTCGGAACGAGTAGTGCGGCAGGCTCAGAGCAGGAAGACGATTCCCAGAACAATGGCCGCCACGAGAAGGAGAAGAAGAAGTGTGATCAGGGCGATCCGGCCACCGGATTTCGGCGCCTTCCGGTCCATCCCGGAGAGGTCCAAGCCGTGCGCATCGACTGCACGCACCGGCTTCGCGTTCGCCGTTTCAGGGTCCGGCGCGGAATCCTGATCTGTGGGGGCCGCCCCCGGTCGGCTCGTTGTGGTTGTCGGTGAAGGCTCCGGGGCGACGGTCGAAGCCTCGGCGTCCGTGACATGGGACGTCGAATTGGCAACCGACGACGTCGACGGGGCCTCCTGGACCACCGGCAGCTCTCCTGAAAGCACAGTGTCCGAGGCCGCCGTGCTGGCCGGTCCGAGCACCACGGGAACTCCCATGGTCACCGGGCCCAGGACGTGTTCGTCGTAGTCCCTCTTGACGTCCGTGCTGCTGAACCCGGACAGATGCGCCGGGTTGATGGACAAGGCCGGGGTGTCCGCGACGCTCCCGGACTCCCCCAGAATGTGCCTCTGAACGGCGTTGAGCACGTCCTCTTCCTGGAACTTCACTGTCGACGCATCGGCGTCGATGAAAGCATCGAATTCCGCCTGTTCGCCCAGCTCGATGAACTCGCCCTGGTCTTCCAGAGTGTCCGACAGCGCCTGGAACCGTTTCTGGATCTCCAAAACGTCTGGTGCCGGCTCCTGGACCGGTACCACGGGCGTACCCTGGGCGTGGAGCGGCGGCTCTCCCCTGAGTTCTGACAACTGGTCGCGACGGTACCGGGCCAGACGCCTCGGCCCATAGGGCTCCGGCGGGGGTGGAACCCGTGTTCCGTCCTCCGCAACGTACACCTTGTCCGGATCCGCGTACAGATCGGTCGTGGTGGGGATATTGCTATTCAGCTGAAACTCCTTGACGTATGCGCACGCCGCGCACTCTACCGTGCTGTTCCCGAGTCTACCGGGGTTGGCCCGTTTTCGTGTTCCTTGGGCAAGCGGTCGGGATTCCTTCGCCCATCGTCCCCGTCGTCGTCCTCGTGCGGATCATACAGGTCGTACTTGTTGATGTACTGGACGACCCCGTCCGGGACCAAGTACCACACCGGTTTTCCGGCGGCCGAACGACGCCGCACGTCCGTTGACGATATCGCCATGGCCGGGACCTCGAGCAGTCCCACCCCTTCACCGCGGTACGGTGCGGCAAGCTCGTGCCCGGGACGTGTCACCCCCACGAAGTAGGCCAGGTCCCACATCTCGGATACGTCCTTCCAGGATAGGACCTGAGCCATGGCGTCGGCGCCGGTGATGAAGAACAGGTCCGCTTTCGGCCTCAGGTGGCGGAGATCCCTCAGCGTATCGATGGTGTACGTCGGACCCGGCCGATCGATGTCCACCCGGGAGACGGTAAATCGCGGATTCGACGCCGTGGCGACGACGGTCATGAGGTACCTGTGCTCCGCCGCGGAAACCCGCTTGTCTGCCTTCTGCCACGGTTGGCCGGTGGGAACGAAGACCACTTCATCAAGGTCGAAGACGGATGCGACCTCGCTCGCGGCCACCAAGTGGCCATGATGAATCGGATCGAAGGTACCGCCCATGACTCCGAGGCGTGTGCGGCCCGGACGCCGTGGTGGAACGGTCAACCCGTCTTGGGTCGTGGCTTTGAGCTGGGGATTCATGAGATACGACACCGGGGCCGCACGCGGAGAAACACCCGCGTGGGCCCCGCCCTCCTCGGACCGCCGACTAGCGGTGATGCTTTTCGGTGTACTGGGTCATAGCGTCCTGCTCCTCAGGAGAGAGCTCCGAGGGGTTGGTGAGACCGTCGCGCCGAATGCCTCGACCGGAGAAGGAGACGACCACGATCATCAGCAACAGGAATGCGACGAAAAAGATCACGGCCACCAGCCAGTGCGGGATGCCGAGATCGTAACCGGCGCTTTCTTCCGCTACGGGCGCGGCGGCCAGAATGGCTGAGCTGAGCATATTCCTTGGTCCCTTCCGACGGTTGGCCCGTGGCCGCCGCCGTTTGTATCCGGTGCGATGAAGTCGTCCACCAGTTTAGCCCCTCGTGTGGCCTTGTCCTCGCACGACCCATTGTGAGGACGTCAACTGCGCGAGGCCCATCGGCCCACGGGCGTGAAGCTTCTGGGTGGAGATCCCGACCTCGGCTCCCAGACCAAGCTCGCCGCCGTCGGTGAAACGCGTCGAGGCATTGACCATCACGGTCGCGGAATCCACCTCGGAAACGAAAGCGTCCGCCTTCGACAGGTCGTTGGTGATGATCAGCTCGGTGTGACCGGTCGAGTACGTCCTGATGTGATCCAGGGCCTGGTCCATCGAGTCCACCACACGGACCGACATGTCGAGGGCCAGGCTCTCGGAGTCCCAATCGTCTGATTGCGCCGCGACCACCTGTTCGGAGAGTCCGCCGGCCAATTCCGCGGCGTCTTCGTCCACGTGAAGACGAACGCCGGCGTCGAGCAATCCCTGCAGCACCGAGCGGGCCGCAGGAGCATCGCGCTGGATCAATAGGGTTTCCGCGGAGTTGCAGGCCGAGGGGCGATGGACCTTGGAATTGACGACCAACGGTACGGCTTGTTCCTCGGTCGCGGTGCTGTCCAGGTAAATATGGACGTTGCCCTCACCGGTTTCGATGACGGGCACCCTGGCGTTGTTCACGACCGACTGGATCAGGTTTCCACCGCCGCGTGGAATCAACACGTCCACCTTGCCTCGGGCGAGCATGAGGGCGTTGGCCCCGTCGCGGCCGAATTCATCGACCGTCTGCACGCAATCCATGGGGAATCCGGCGGAGTCCAGGGCATCACGGATAATGCCAACCAAAGTCTTGTTGGTCTCCAATGCAGCCGATCCCCCGCGCAACATGGCGGCATTCCCGGATTTCAGGGCGAGGCCTGCAATATCCACCGTGACGTTGGGGCGTGCCTCGTAGATCGCCCCGACGACGCCGAGCGGGACCCTGACGCGGGAGACTCGGAGGCCGTTCGGGAGCGTCTGGCCGTCCAGGATCTCGCCTATCGGGTCCACCTGAGACGCCAAGTTGTGCAGGGCGTCGATGAGGCCGTCGATGCGTTCATCGGTCAGGGTCAGCCGATCCACCAGGTTCTCGGCCAAGCCCTTGTCCTTGCCGCGCGAAACGTCCGACGCATTCGAACGCAGAATGACCTCGCGTTGCGCATCGATGGCCTCGGCGATCCGCTGGAGGGCTCGATCCTTGCGACTCCGATCGGCCGTTGCGAGAGCGCGCGACGCCGTGCGGGCGTCATCGGCCATCGCAGTCACGGCGGACTGGATGTCTTCCGGAACGGAAAAGGCGGACTGGTTTGCCTGTGCGTTTTGGCTCATGAATCCCACTGTAGCGGGAGCGCCGCACAGTTTCAGCCGTCCGGACCACTGCGGACATCTGTCCGTTCAGCGGCAGGCCGTCGAACCGGAAGACACCGCCGCGACCCCCTCAGTACTTACGGCGCAACAGGGCCAGGTTGTCCACGTGGACCAGGACCCCGTCGAAGCCCTCGCCCAGGTCATCCACGACGTCGTCGGTGTGCTGGCCGGCCGTCTTGGCGCATTCCTCACTGGAATATGCCGCTATACCGTGCGCGATGGTCTTGCCGCTCGGTTCCTTCAGGGCAACCGGCTCGCCGGGACGGAAGATGCCCTCGACCTTGGTGACGCCCGCGGCCAAAAGTGATGTCCGCCGGCGAATGGCCTTGACCGCGCCGGCGTCGAGCGTCAGAGCGCCCTTGGTCTTCGCCAGCTGGGCCAACCAGACCAACCGCACGGAGCGCCGCCCGCCCGTGGGCTTGAACCACGTGCCCACGTCCTGGCCCTCCAGAGCAGCCGATGCGTTCGCCGTCGACGTGACCAGGGCGGGAATACCCGAGGAGGACGCGATCTTGGCGGCCTCGACCTTTGTGACCATGCCGCCCGAGCCGACCCCGGCCCGTCCGATGGTCCCAACCTCGACGCCGTCGAGATCCTTCTCGGGGTCCGTGACCTCCGGAATTCTTTCCCCGCCCTCGGCCGGGTGTTTGGTGTACAACGCGTCGACGTCGGACAGCAGCAGAAGCGCATCGGCCTTGATCGTGTGGGCGACCAGAGCGGCGATGCGGTCGTTGTCGCCGAACTTGAGTTCGTGGGTCGCGACGGCGTCGTTCTCGTTCACGATCGGCAGGACGTTGAGGTCAAGCAGTCGCTCGAGTTGTCGGTGTGCGTTGTGGTACCGACTGCGATGCATGAGGTCCTCGGCCGTCACCAGGACCTGGGAGATCGTGACGTTGTACCGGCTGAAGAGCTCGGTGTACCGGGTCATGATCAGGGACTGCCCGACGGAGGCCGCAGCCTGCTGCGTCGCAAGGTCCTTGGGTCGTCGGCTCAGGCCCAGTGGGGCGAGCCCCGCCGCGATCGCACCCGAGGACACGAACACCACCTCAACGTTTCGCTCGTGGGCTTTGGCCAGCACGTCGGTGATGGTCGCCACCGCCAGCTCATCGAGCGAATTGGCGATGGAGGTCAGAGAGGAGGACCCGACTTTGACGACGACGCGCCGCGCTTTCGGGATGTCGGCCCGGCTCTCGATGGGGCTGACCCGGTTCTTACCCCGGTTCTCGGCCGAACGCTGCACCTCGGTCCGTTTGAGTTTCCCTCTGGCCTTACTCATGGTCTGATTCTTCTCCTTGGGATTCGCTCGTCTCTGCGGTCGCTTCCCGGGCCTTCCGCTCGCGCCTCTCTTCAACCGATTCGGTCCACTTGCCCGCGAGTCGCTCAGCTTCCAGCTCATCACGGGCGGCCGCACGTGCGTCCTTGCGCTGCTGGTAGTCTTCGCGCTTCTCGGCACGCGTGGGTCGGATCAGTTCTTCGAGGCGGGCATCGGAACCGCGCGGACTCGTGAGGTTCTCCGCACCGGAGAGCATGGTCGGCTCCCAGTCGAAGATCACGGCATCCGCCTCGTTCCCGATGACCACGGCATCGCCGGGCTTGGCGCCCTGTTTGAACAGTTCGTCTTCCACACCGAGCTTAGCCAGACGATCCGCCAAGTACCCGACGGCTTCATCATTCGAGAAATCAGTTTGCTTAATCCAGCGCTCCGGCTTCTCCCCCAAGACGCGGAACAACGGCTCGAGATTCCGCTCTTCATGACGGATGATGAACTCGGATTCCTTCTTCCTACGATGTCCGCGGGGTCGGACGACAGCCGGTTCGGGTTCCTCGGCGGCGACATCTTCCTGCTTGGCCCTGGACTCCTCGACCAATTCGGCCATGGCAAATGCCAGTTCCTTGAGGCCTTCGTGTGAGGCCGTGGAGACTTCGATGACCCGCATGCCACGTTCTTCCAAGTCCTCGCGGACGAATTCCGCGAGTTCGCGGGCCTCTGGCACATCGATCTTGTTCAGGACGGCGATGTGAGGGCGCTCGACCAACGGCGTCGAGGTGCCGGCGGACGGGTCGACCTCGTAGCGCGAGAGCTCGCCGTTGATGGTCTCGAAATCGCTGACGGGGTCTCGGCGCGGTTCGAGGGTCGCACAGTCGATCACGTGCACGATTGCCGCGCACCGTTCGACGTGCCGCAGGAAACGATGTCCGAGCCCTTTGCCATCCGATGCGCCTTCGATCAGGCCAGGGACGTCAGCCACGGTGAAACGGGTGCTCCCCGCCTCTACTACGCCCAGGTTGGGGACGAGGGTCGTGAAAGGGTAGTCGGCAATTTTCGGGCGGGCCGCGCTGATCGCCGCGATCAACGAGGATTTGCCGGCCGAGGGGTAGCCGACGAGGGCGACGTCGGCGATCGACTTGAGTTCCAGGACGATGTCGCGGGTTTCGCCTTCGATACCGAGCAGCGCGAATCCGGGCGCCTTGCGCTTGACCGAGGCCAGGGCGGCGTTACCCATCCCGCCGATTCCGCCACGCGCGGCGATGAACTCGTCTCCCTCCCGCACGAGATCCGCCAGGATGTCACCGTCCTTGGTTTTGACCACGGTCCCCTGGGGAACCGAGAGGATGAGGTCTTCCCCGTGGCGGCCGTGGTTCAGGGCTCCTCGGCCGATATCTCCTTTGGGGGCCGTACGGTGCGGGGAGTGATGGTATTCCAGCAGAGTCGTGGACTGGCCGTCGACGCGCAGGACCACGTTGCCGCCGTGGCCTCCGTTGCCTCCGTCCGGCCCTCCCAGGGGCTTGAACTTCTCCCGGCGCACGGACACACAACCATTGCCACCTGAGCCGCCGCTGGCATGCACGACGACTCGGTCCACGAAATTCGCCACTCAGACTCCTCGAAAATACTTCACGTGCCCTTTGGGCGATTCTATCGACTTTAAACGAAAAAAGAGGGCCTGTGCTGCATATGAGCACATGCCCTCTTTCTCTCGGCGGTCACAAGGACCGGCGTTGGCTCTGCGGTCCGACTACTCGGCCGCTTCCAGGATGTTGACGACCTTGCGCCCACGACGACGGCCGAATTCGACCTGGCCGGCGGCCAGAGCGAACAGCGTGTCATCTCCGCCGCGGCCGACGTTGTCGCCCGGGTGGAAGTGGGTGCCGCGCTGGCGGACGATGATCTCGCCGGCGTTAACGGCCTGGCCACCGAAACGCTTCACACCCAGGAACTGGGGATTCGAATCGCGACCGTTACGGGTTGAGCTTGCACCTTTTTTATGTGCCATACCTGCCTGCCTTCGGTAAAAATTTTCTGACGGAAACCGTGCTGTCGGTTACTTGGCGGCGATGCCGGTGATCTTGACGCGAGTCAGATCAGCGCGGAAGCCCTGGCGCTTCTTGTAACCAGTCTTGTTCTTGTACTTCTGGATAACAATCTTCGGACCACGCAGGTCCTCGACCTTCTCCGCAGTGACCTTTGCGGACGCCAGGTTCTTGGCGTCTGCAGTGACCTTGTCGCCGTCGACCAGCATCAGCACGGGCAGCTCAATGGTGCTGCCGGCCTCGCCGGCGACGCGGTCAAGGGTCACGAGGTCTCCGACGGAAACCTTTTCTTGGCGGCCGCCAGCGCGGACAATCGCGTACACCACTTGGGAACTCACTTCTCTCGACGTTATATGTACAAAGTTTCTGGGGAGGGCGCCTGCTCAGGCGACTCCTCGTTGAGTGGGAGGGCCGTCCGTGTCGCTTCCAACGGGATAACCCGCAGTAGTTGCGCTCTCATGCTCATCTCCCGTCTCAGCCCGTGTCGAACGGCCCGGACCCTGACGTCCGTCATGAGGTGGCAATGAGCACCGGCTATCAAGCCTACGATACCGCACGAAGACGGGCAAGTGGAGGTGACGCGTGTCGCCGCAATGTCAGCGCGACACGCGTCACATACTCACTCGGTCCGTTTGATCTCCGACGCCTTGACTCCGACACCCAGCATGGGGACGTCCTCCGCCGGCGCGGCCTCCGAAGCGGGAGCGGAGTACGAGGCCGTGGAGACGGAACCGCCCTGGGCTGATCCGGTTTCCTCAGTATGGATCGATCCGCCCACTCCAGTGCTGGAAGCCGCACGCCTGCTGCGGCGTTTCTTCGGTGCGGACTTCGCGGGCTCCTTCGGCGCCTCGCTCTTCGAGGGCTCGGCGGTCTCGCCGGATGCTCCCTGCCCCGGGGTTGCGACGCCGGTCACCGGCTTGTCGGTGTGCGGTTCCGCAACCGGTCCGGTGGTCGCACGGCGCGACGTCTGACGGCGAGGCTTCCGAGATGGGCTCGACCCGCCGGAGGATGTCTCCGCGGCTTGCGTTCGCGAGGTTGCCGCATCGGATGTGCCGTTCTCGGTCTTGTTGGACGCCTGGTTGGCCTGGGCGGGCTTCTTTCGACCACCTCGGCCCGGCCTCATGTCCTGCAGCGCCTCCAGCGCGGCTCGCCTGGCCGCTTCGGCGCCTTCGCGTCCCGATCGATTGCGGAGGGGCGCCCGGCGTGAGCGCCGTGCCTGACGAGCCGGCCGCTCGTCGGAAGCCTCGTCCACGGAGCTGTCTTCCGGCGCCGTCCTGTCGGTGTCAGCAGTCTCCTGTTCGTCCGAACGCTCTCCCCCAGGCTTCCGCTCGAAGGCCGCGGCGAGCGAGTCGAGGCTGAATGGCCCCTGCTCGCCCTGCGATTCCTCGACCTGTTCCTCCGACTCACCATTGGAGGTTTCCTGGTTCCGGGATCCCTGCGGCAGGGTCACGACCTCACCCTGGATCGTCACGACGGCGTCGGGCTCGCCTTGAGCCACACCGTGGGCGTGGTCGCCCTGTGTCGGCTCCGCTCCTGTGTCATCTCCGGTCGGCCTCTGGTTCGATTCGGACTCGGCTCCACCACGGCCCTTGTTGCGTTTGCGACGCTTGCGCTTCTTCGCCGACTTCGACTCGCCAGACTCCGGAGAGCGCCGGGCATCGTCTTCCTTGCCCTGTCCCTCGGAATCCTCAGGGTGTGAAGACGCCGCAGCGATGCTGGCCAGTGCATGGCGTGTCGCCTCGGCTTTGGCCTCATCCTGTTTGGCTTGTTCGTCCTGACGACGCTGCTTGTTCCGGTCCTTGTTGCGCTTCCGATCGCCGCGGCCGTGGTTGTCCGCGCCCGAGGTTCCCCCGGAGCGGCCCTTGAGCGGCTGGTCATGGACGATGAGTCCACGGCCCGCACAGTGCTCACAGGTCTCTGAGAAGACTTCGAGCAGTCCGGTGCCCATGCGCTTCCTGGTCATCTGGACCAGGCCGAGCGAAGTTACCTCTGCAACCTGATGCTTGGTGCGGTCGCGCCCCAGGCACTCGATCAGGCGGCGCAGGACCAGGTCACGGTTGGATTCCAGGACCATGTCGATGAAGTCGATGACGATGATCCCGCCGATGTCCCGCAATCTGAGTTGGCGGACGATCTCCTCGGCTGCCTCCAGATTGTTCTTCGTGACGGTCTCTTCCAGGTTTCCGCCCGAACCGGTGAATTTCCCCGTATTGACATCGATGACGGTCATGGCTTCGGTTCGATCGATCACGAGCGAACCCCCGGACGGAAGGAATACCTTACGGTCCAGGGCCTTGGCGAGTCCTTCCTCGATCCGGTAGTGATCGAACAAGTCCTCCTCGCCGTCCCATTTCTTGAGCCGGTCGATCAGGTCCGGCGCCACGTAGGTGACGTACGCCTCGATGTTGTCCCACGCCTGGTCCCCTTGGACGACCATGGCGGAGAAGTCCTCGTTGAAGACGTCTCGAACGGTTTTGATGGTCAGATCAGGCTCCTGGTACAGCATTTCGGGGGCGAGGGTCTTCTTGCCCTTGGATTTCGACTCGATGTCTTCCCACTGGGCGCGGAGCCGATTGATGTCATGGGCGAGTTCTTCCTCGGCCGCACCCTCGGCGGCGGTGCGCACGATGACGCCTGCGCCGTCCGGCAGCTTGTCCTTGAGGATCTTTTTCAGACGGGCACGCTCGGTGTCCGGAAGCTTGCGGGAAATGCCTGTCATCGAACCGCCCGGAACGTAGACGAGGAACCGCCCCGGCAAGGACACCTGAGAGGTCAGTCGCGCGCCTTTGTGGCCGATGGGGTCCTTGGTCACCTGGACCAGAACCGAATCGCCGGACTTCAGCGCATTCTCGATCTTTCGAGGTTGACCGTCGAGGCCGGAGGCATCCCAGTTCACCTCACCCGCATAGAGCACGGCATTGCGACCGCGCCCGATGTCCACGAAGGCGGCTTCCATGGACGGCAGGACGTTCTGCACCTTGCCCAGGTAGACGTTGCCGATCAGGGAATCCTGTTGCGTCTTCGACACGAAATGCTCCGCAAGCACGCCGTCCTCGAGCACGCCGATCTGAATCCTGTCGTCCTTCTGACGGACAATCATCTGCCGGTCCACTGACTCCCGGCGCGCGAGGAACTCCGCCTCTGTGATGACGTGGCGGCGGCGTCCGGAAGCTCGGGAATCACGGCGACGCTGGCGTTTGGCCTCGAGACGGGTGGACCCTTTGACGGAAGCGACCTTGTTCGACGAGGCGCTCTCGGTCACTCGCGGAGTTCGGACCTTGGTGACCGTGTTGGGCGGATCCTCGTCACTGCCCCCGGTCAGTTCGATGTCTTCCCCACCGCGACGTCGACGACGCCGCTTCCGGGAGACCACTTCGCCGTCCTCGACAGCGTCGTCGTCGTCCGACGGTTCCTCGTCTTCTGAATCCTCGGGGTTCTTTTTGCTGGCGGCGGCCTTGATCTCGTCAAGATCGGGAGCGTGGAACAAAAGCGAGGGCGGCGAGAGCGGTGCCGTCACCGGGTTCGTGGGAGACTCCTCCGATTCGGAGGTCGCCTGAGACTCGCCGTCAGCAGGAGCCGTGACCGCTTCTGTCTCCGGTGTGTTCGGATCTTCGCCCTGGTGTTCGGGATGTGTTGTTGGGGGTGTTGTGGGTTCGTTCTCTTCGGCCCCACCCTGAGGGGCGGTGCCTTCGTTCTGCGTATTCATATTCAGTCAGTACTCCTATGGAGCCGTTACCGGGCCGCACCCGGGATTCGGCCGTTCTTAATCGGTCCTGCCGCGACGTGCGCGACGGCCGGAAGTCCGTTCCCTACCCGAGGGGGCTCGTCGAGCCGGCGGCGAAATCTGCCGGCGAAGGGCACCACCCGGGCCAATGGATTCGCCGAGCTTCGCGTCCCGCTGAAGTCTTGTGAAAGGTGGTCTTCGCTCCGTTGTCCGAAGCGGTGCACAGCACCTGTCGGCGTCACATTGGATAAAGAGTCGCGTGCGGCGCAACTCTCACCGCTCTCAGTATCGCACAGCCAGGCGCTGGCTTGCTGCTCATCGAATGGACAGCAACTTTTGATTACCGCTGAATCACAGCTATGACGCGGATCCGGCTCACAGACAGTCCACATGCGGCCACTCGAGGCAAGTTGTCCGCAGGGGACTCGCCCTCGTTTTCTCATAATCAAACACTCACCGGATACGTCTGGCCTAATGAGGCGTCATCCACTTAATAATTACGCGGGGTGGAGGTTGTTTGGATGCTATACACACTCAGTACTCAGGTTTAGTGCATACTGAGTGTATGAGTGGCTGAGGCTTCCCCTGACTACGCGCTCTCCCCACCTCCCAGCATCGCCACGTCCTACCCACGCACCGGTAGTAGACCGTCTATGCGTGCTGGGCAGAACTCGACTCAATAAGAGGAACACAAATGAAGATCGACTGGAACGGCAAGCAGCGCCGCCAACAGAACGCTTCCGAGACCCCCGGAGACCCAAACCGGAAGCGTGGCTGCCTCGGTTGCCTTGGGTGTCTCGGCATCATCGTCGTCGTGGTCATCATCGGAATCATCATCGCCGTTGCGAGCGGTGGAGGTTCCGATGACGATTCGAATTCCGGTAGCACCTCGCAGTCGGATTCGTCGGAGAAGGACGATACTCCGCAGGAATACAAGTCCGCGCTGAAGAAGGGCAAGTCCTACGCCAAGTCCAGCCACATGTCCAAGCAGGGCGTGTACAACCAGCTCACGTCGGACATTGAAGCTTTCTCCGATGAGTCAGCTCAGTACGCCATCGACAACTTGGATGTTGATTGGAACGAGAACGCGTTGAAAAAGGGCAAGTCCTACGTCAAGTCGAACGACATGTCCCCCGAGGCCGTCAGGAACCAGCTGACCTCCGATATTGAGGGGTTCACGGACGAAGAGGCCGACTACGCGGTCCAGCACCTGAACGACTAGCCAGCCAGGCGTTCCCGCCGGGCCTGACCTAGCCAGAGCACACCACCAATCAGTCACTTTAGGAGAACAAGCCGTTGAGAATCCGCGCCTTCATCCCGGTTCTGGCCATCGCCGCACTCGCCCTCGCCGGGTGCTCGCAAGGAGACGATTCCTCAGACTCATCATCGTCGAGTAACCCGAGTCCCTCATCATCGAGCTCTTCCGCCAGCCCGTCGACCTCCTCGACCAGCGCCTCGTCCTCAGAGGCTCCTAGCGATTCGTCCTCGGAAACCCCCAGTGAAGCACCGTCCGAGAGTTCTGATCCCTCGGATGCTCCCTCGCAGCAACCGGCCGACGACTCTGCACAGCCCGAAGCCGGGGCCGGAGGCGCGTCTCCGCAGTTGAATCAGTACTTGCAGAATGGCGGCGGTTGCACCTCCGATGTCTGGAATGAGTCTGCGGCGCCGTACAGCGAAGCCTTGCACAACGAGCTCGTCCAGTACTGCTCGGCCAACCAGCTCGGAGATTGGGCAGGCGGTGTTGACCCGATGAACCCCGAAAACTACGGCACACCTGACGATCAAGCCGCGGTTCGCCAGAACGAAGACAAAATCGAACAGTGCAAGGCCCTGGACCCCTCCACGGCGATGTCAGGCGATATCCAGTACTGCTTCATGGAGTACGGCATCCGCGTCGAGTAAACACAAAACGCCCCCCAATCCGCGTTGCACACGCGGGTGGGGGCTTCTTGCTGCCGTACTGGAACACGAGGCCAACGAAACAAGGACATCCGCTGACCAGTGCCGGGGGGGTCTATGCGTCTCCGATGCAAACAGCTAGCTTCAGGTCTCGGAGACACGTGCAGTCTAGATGGTGAGGCCGCCTGGAGCCTCTTTTTCGGGCAACCGCACCTGTCTAGCCTAGGTGGCCAATAGCACAGGACCGGCCAGACGGCATCCATGCTAGCCAGGCCGTCAAGGTACGGATAATCGTTGGTGCTTTCGGTCTGGTTGGTGGTGACCTCAAGTCCTGGCACGACAGCAGCCGGCGCGAACTCCGGGATCAACCCCGTGGCCGCTACGACCGACTTGGTCTCGGTCCTCTCGGCCACCGCCTCAGCAACTTCCTGCACGGCAGGCACTTACGCGGTCGGCGCCTTAGCAGCCACCCGCGACAGGCTCATCCCGTTCAACCCATGCAACGGCATCGACCTCCCATCACGGAAAAACACACCGTGGGACGTTCGAATACCAACCACACGACAGGTCAGCCAGATGCCCCCCCCCGGTCGTTCGGGGCCGCCCATGTCGTTCTCGCGGCAGCAGCGTTCCACGGGCTCAGAGCATCCGAAATTGTTGGTCTCCAACCACGGGACATCACGCCACCCATCCTGAAAAGACGGCGACAAATTCGCAGGATCAGCCGCGGCGTAGTTGAGTCCGTTCCCCCGAAATATGGTTCCTACCGGGATATCCCGCTCCCCACGGAACTCGCGGATTTCTTGCTGTGGCAGGCAGAATCGGTAGGTGCCACAAGGATTGAATGGCTGTTCCCCGGGAACGTGTTGGGAAACCCGATATCGTATGCGTCCGTCCACGACCTTGGACGTGTACTCGCATTTGTGGGAGACCTCAGCTGACGAGGTGCTGGACGCTACGACCCTGTTGATGACTTCCGTGGCCACAGACCAGTCCGCATTGAGTCCGCAATCTACCGGGATTTAGCCGAGATTAGAGGGTGCTGGGGTCTGTGCAGATCTTTGTTTGCCGGGTGGCCGGGGGTACCGGGGATCACCGGGGTACCATGCTGGAAATTGACAGCAACTTTTGAGACGAATTCGAAAAATCGGGCCCTGACCTCTGAGCCGGCCTCGTTAGGATGAATGCAATACGCGCACAGCCCGTTCTGTGCCGACCCGACCCCGAGGACTGACTTGTGAGCACATCCAGCGTCGACCCCGCGCCGAGGCACAGCGACAGGACCACGCTTCCGTCGACCAATCAGCCGCAGGAGAGAAGCTTTGCATGGCTGTTGATCATCACGGGCGGCATCGGCTTCATCGCTTCCGCTGCCCTCGTCTTCGAGAGGCTCCAGGTCTTTCTCGACGCCGGCCACAAGTCCAGCTGTGACATCAACGCGCTCCTCAATTGCGGCACCGTGATGCGCACACCCCAGGCTGAGCTCTTTGGATTCCCGAACCCGTTCATCGGTATCGTCGCCTACGCGATCGTTCTGACCATTGGCGCGGCAATCTTCGCGGGCGCCAGGTTCGCCAGGTGGTACTGGATGAGCATCGAGGTCGGCGTCTTGCTGGGATCCTTGTTCACCTTCTGGCTCTGGTACCAGACCACCTTCCAAATCGACGCACTGTGCCTGTACTGCATGGTGGTCTGGATCGTGCAGACGGCCCTCGCGGTCAACGTGACGATGCGCAACATCCGCACCGGGGTGATTCCGGTGTCGCCCCGCGTGGCCGAGACGCTCCCCGCCTGGTCGTGGTTCCTGGTCGTCATGATCCTGTTGGTCCTGTTCGGAATCATCTTCATCCGATTCTTCTCCAACATCCTCTCCATGCTCTCCTGATGCCGGTGCACGATGCCGTGGCATGAACCGGCTCATGCGAAGAAAGCCCCATCCGTCGACGACGAGTGGGGCTACTTCGGTGCGTGCCGTCCGCGTACGGGTGGCCATAGGGCGGCGGAGCCGGCCCCGACGACGTCGGCGCACCTCAGATGACGCAACGCCCCCGAAAGCGGACCGTCGGGAACGGCCCGTCGGGGGGGGCGTTGCGTGTTCACACGGGGCTGGGCGCCCGGCGTCGGACTAGCCGAACCAGATGCCGATCTCGCGCTCTGCGGATTCCGGGGAGTCCGAGCCGTGGACCAGATTCTTCTGGACCTTTTCTCCCCAGTCGCGGGCGAAGTCACCGCGGATGGTTCCCGGGGCCGCGGCGGTCGGGTCGGAGGGACCCATCAGCGTGCGCACGGATTCGATGACACGATCGCCCTCGACGACGGCCGCCACCACCGGACCGGACATCATGAATTCGAGCAGCGGCTCGTAGAACGGCTTGCCCTGGTGTTCCTCATAGTGCTGTTCGAGGACCTCGCGGGACGGGGCCACCAGCCGAAGATCGGTGATCTTGTAACCTTTGGTCTCGATACGGGCCAGGATGGCACCGATCAGATTGCGCTCCGTCCCATCGGGCTTGACCAGGACCAACGAACGTTCGGACATCTGTGCACTCCTAAATATGGGGTATCTCTCCGCTACCGATCCTATCTGGGTCGTACAGGCGCGTCGGCATGACCCCGATCTCATTCAGCACCGAGGCGCCGAAGGACACGGTTCCCGCGATCATGGACCGGTCCCCGATGGTCTCGAGCAGAGTCTCCCGCTGGACGAATTGCAGTGCCTGCTGAAGGCCGGCGGGCAGCTCATAGTCGAGGTGATGGGACTCCAGGGGCACGAATCGGTGCTCGATTCCTCGACCGTCGAGAAAATCCGCGAGGCCCAGGATGTCCTTGGTCGTCGGAATCGACCAGTACACCGTGTCGACGCTGCCCCACCGGGACTCGGCCTCGCTCAGTGCAGCGGCCATGCCCACGGGATCGATGCACGCGTCCAGAAAGAACTCGGTGCCTTCCGCCGTGCGACAGAACTCCGCACGTCCCGGTCGGCACAGCTCGATTCTCCCGGTCCAGGGCTCTCGGCCCAGGCGTCGCGCGACGTCGTCCGCCAAACGCTCCCCCAGATCATGATTCTGGGACAGAAAGTCCCCGGACGGCACCTCGTGGGCCGAGACGTTCACATGATCGCACGTCTGACGAAGAATCATGGACGGAATAGGCGACTGGGGAACGCTGATCACGTGGTCACCGGTCCGGATGAGGCCGAATTTCTCTCGTGCGACATGAGCCAGAGTGGGTCCGAAAACGTCCAGATGCTCCGGGAAGACACTCGTGAACCCGACAGCCACTCGGTCCAGGACCGAGATTTCGTCGTGGGCGCCACCCATGCCTGCCTCGTGCACGATCACCTCGGCGCCTGCCGCTTGGAGCATCGCGTGGCCCATGATCGTGAAGATCCCTGTTGGCGCCAGATAATTCCCCGGGGGAACGTCCAGGCTGGAGACGGCAGCATCGACGCGACGCAACCAGCGGTTGTACACCGCGGCTCCGATCACCGTGCCGTCCAGGGCGAACCGGTCGAGATTGGACACCGTTCCGGGCGAGGACACCAAACCTGTCCTGAGTCCCGCGGCGCTCAAGTATGCGGCGGCAACTGCGGCGGCCTGTCCCTTCCCCTTGGAGCCCGTGACGAGCACGGTCGGGGTCTCTTGGGAACCGCCGAGTGCCTCAAGGAGTGCGTGTGCGGCGTCGACGTCCCGGGTGCTGCCGACACTCTTGTCGGACCACGAGCCGAAGACTGCTCTCGATTCAAGATCCGTCTCGATCAGACTCGGATCCGGTGTACCGGCGGAACCGCCTGCCCAGTCCATCCTCAGCTCTGTCCGTGCGTGCGCTCCCACTCCTGTTCGGCCTCCCAGCGCTCCTTCTTCTCACGGTCGATCTTGGTGCCCGTGACCATGGAATACCACCAGGCCGCCATGAAGCAGAGACCGATCACGAACATCGCCGGAAGCAGGAAGCCGGTCGCCACCAGGAGAAGTTGGAGAATCCAGCCCATCGCGTAGCCCCACGACTTCCGGAGTACAGCACAGTTGTAGACAAACGCCGCGGCCAGGACCAGACCGCCAACCATGACCGAAACCTTGGCTCCGGTCCCCGAGTGAAGATGCTCGAGCCCGAAATACGCCAGGGTCCCGAAGAAGACCACGAAAGCCTCGAGCAGAAGGACCGTCGAAGCGAACATGACCTTGACCGATCCCGGCTTCTTGACCTGTCCGGGTCGCCATTCGCGCTGTGCCTTTGTCAGGCGTGCCATCACAGTCTCCTACTGTCCGAGCAGTACACGTGCTTCGCCGACCACGGTGATCGACCCGGTGATGAGAACCGCCGCATCGAGCTCCTCACGGGTGGCCGCGTCGGAGATGGCCGCGACCGAGGCATCGTCGATGCGCTCGTGGACCTCGACAGCGTCGTCGTCGAATCCGGCCGTCAGGGCGAGATCGCCGAGTTCCCCCGCCGGAATCGCCCGAGGTGACGTCGACGCGGTCACGTACAACCGCGTCTCGAACTCGGTCGACTCGGCGAACTGTTCCCTCATGACCTCCAGGATCCCGAGGGCATCCTTGTCACGCAGAATCCCGACAACGATGTTGAGCTGGCGGACGTCGAAGGACTCGCGTACGGCAGCGGCCGAGGCCCTCATACCGTGCGGGTTGTGAGCGGCGTCGAGGACGACGACGGGTGCCGTCCGGACGGTTTCCAGTCGGCCGGGCGATGTCGCCTCTTCGAATGCGGTGCGGATCAGGTCGATGGACAGCTCCTTCTCGCCCCCGCCCAGTAGCGCCTCGACCGCGGCCACCGCCAAGGAGGCGTTCTCCGCCTGGTGCTCCCCGAAGAGGGGAAACGCGACCTCGGGATAGCGACCCGCCAGACCCTGGATCGTGATGACCTGGCCGCCGACGCCGGGGACCCGTTCGGTCACGCCGAACTCGACTCCCTCGAAGCGGAATTCGGCCTCCTCGCGCCTGGCCCGGTCCAGCAGTACCTCGGCCACCGACGGCTTCTGTGCGGCCGAAACCAGGAAGCCGCCCTGAGAGATGATTCCGGCCTTCTCTGCCGCAATCTCCTCCACCGTGTCCCCCAGCATGTCGGTGTGGTCCAGGTCGATGGGAGTCACCACGGACACCTGGGCGTCCGCGACGTTGGTCGCGTCCCATTCCCCGCCCAGTCCTACCTCGAGCACCATGATGTCCACGGGAGCATCCGCGAAGACCGCAAAGGCCAAGACTGTCATGGCCTCGAATTCGGTCAGGGGTACCTCGCCCTGTTCGCCCAGCTGCCGATCGACCATCTCCAGGTAGGGCCGGATTTCGTCCCAGACGCGCACGAAGGTCGCGTCGTCGACGGGCTCCCCATCCACGCAGATGCGCTCGTTGACGCGCTCGAGGTGAGGCGAGGTGTACCGCCCGGGCCGGAGATCATGGGCCATGAGCAACCGCTCGACGAGTCGAGCCGTAGACGTCTTGCCATTGGTTCCGGTGATCTGGATGACCGGCGCACTGTGTGCCGGGTCCCCCAGAAAATCCATGGCAAGACGCATGGCCTCGAGCCGTGGCGCCATCTGCGTTTCCGGTGCACGCCCCCTCAGCTCGGCATAGATCGATTCGACCGAGAACGCCGCATCCCTGAGGTCACCCGAATCATCGGCCGCCGGGTGCGGCCCGTCCGGTTCCTCGTCCAGGTCTGATTCCTCGGCGTCCTCGATGTCCTCGGGGGTCAGCGGGCTGAGTTCGTCGGGCAGTTCCTCGGAACCGTCCTGCGAGTCGTCGTCATCTTGGAAAGGCTGGTCGCTCATGCATCACTCTCTGCGGATTCGGTCGGGACCGTCTCGACGGTCACCGAAGATTCGGACGCCGTCTCGAGGACGAGGTCCTGGGTCAGTGTCTCCCCGGAAACGAGTTGTTCGTTCTCGCGGAGTGCATCGAGCACCTCGTCTGCGTCCCGGACCACTGTACGGATCCTGTCCGAGACCTGCAGACCCGCGTCCTTCCGAGCCTGCTGGATCACGCGGATCATGTCTCGGGCGGTTCCTTCGGCTCGAAGGGCGGGAGTCAGCCTCGTGTCGAGCACGATGAAGCCGCCGTCGATCACGGACACGGCCCGATCGGCGTTCTCGCCTTCGGCCACCACCGTCTCGAGCTCGTACTCCCCTTCTTGGAGGGACAGAGGCTCGTCGAGCGTTGAGCCCCCGACGACCACCGTGCCGTCTGCGTCGATGTCCCAGTCGCCCGCTTTGGACGCCTTGATCGCAACCTGCACCAGCTTGCCGAGTCTCGGCCCGGCCGCCCTTGCATTGACCTTGAGGCTCCGGGAAATTCCATAGGACTCTGCCGAGACCTCCGCGGCGTCGAGAACCTCGACCCTCTTGATGTTGAGTTCGGAGGCGATGATGCTCGAGAAGGTCCCCGCGAGTTCCTTGCCGCGCGGAACGGCAACGGTCATGGACGCCAGCGGTTGGCGTACGCGGATGTTCTCGGACTTCCGCAAAGCCGAACCCGCCGAGCAGATGGCCCGGGTGGCTTCCATCGACGCGATGAGATCCTGTTCCTGGGCCAGTACACCCTTCTGCGGCCAATCGGTCAGGTGCACGGACCTTCCGCCGGTCAGCCCGCGCCAGATGGCTTCGGTCTCCATCGGCAGCAGGGGCGCCGCAATACGGCAGACGGTTTCGAGGCACGTGTAGAGGACGTCGAAGGCAGCGATGTCCTCGTCAAAGAAACGTTCCCGGGATCGACGAACGTACCAGTTGGTCAACGCGTCCGCGTAGACCCGCAAGTGCTCGCACGCCGCCCAGACATCGTACCGGTCGAAGTCCTCCGTGACCTCTTCGATGAGCTGCCGCGTCTTGGCCAGGATGAAGCGGTCCATCACGTTCTCGCACGAGTACCGGAAACGGGCGTCGTAGCCACGGCCGTCGAAGGCGGCGTTCGAGTACAGCGCGAAGAAGTGGTAGGCATTCCACAGGGGAAGCATGACCTGCCGGACTCCCTCGCGGATACCGCGCTCGGTCACGATCAGGTTGCCGCCTCGGAGGATCGGCGACGACATCAGGAACCAGCGCATCGCGTCGGATCCGTCCCTGTCCAGCACCTCGGTCACGTCCGGATAGTTTCGGAGCGACTTGGACATCTTCTGCCCATCCGACCCGAGCACGATGCCGTGGGAGATAACGTTCGTGAACGCCGGGCGGTCGAACAGGGCCGTGGCCAGGATGTGCAGCGTGTAGAACCATCCCCGCGTCTGGCCGATGTATTCGACGATGAAGTCGGCCGGGTAATGGCCTTCGAACCAGTCCTTGTTCTCGAACGGATAGTGGACCTGGGCGTAAGGCATCGATCCCGAGTCGAACCACACGTCGAGGACATCCGAGACGCGGCGCATGGTCGACGCTCCCGTGGGATCATCCGGGTTCGGACGAGTCAGTTCGTCGATGTAGGGCCGGTGGAGATCCGGTTCGCCGTCCTTGTTCAGCGGTAGGCGGCCGAAGTCGGCCTCCAGCTCGGCCAGGGAACCGTACACATCGGTACGGGGGTAGTTCGGATCGTCCGAGACCCACACCGGGATGGGCGAACCCCAGTAACGGTTACGGGAAATCGACCAGTCACGAGCGTTCTCGAGCCACTTGCCGAACTGGCCGTGCTTGACGTTCTCCGGGATCCAGTTGATCTCCTCATTGAGTTCGACCATCCGGTCCTTGAACTGGGTGACCGACACGTACCAGGACGTGATCGCGCGGTAGATCAGGGGGTTCCGGCACCGCCAGCAGTGCGGGTACGAGTGGACGTACGAGCTCTCACGCACGAGCAGTCCGTTGCCGCGCAGGTGGCGCACGATTGGGGTATTCGTTTCGAAGACCTGCATGCCGACGACGTCCTCGAGCTCCGTCCCGTTGAACAGGGGCAGCACCCTCGCACCCTCGTCGACGGTCAGGATCACCGGGATTCCGTACTTCTCGCAGGTCGCCTGGTCGTCCTCACCATAGGCCGGAGCCTGGTGGACGATTCCGGTGCCGCCCGTGGTCGTGACGTAGTCGGCCACGAGGATTCTCCACGCGTTCTCGGTTCCGAACTTCTCGGCGTCGGTGAACGCGTCGAAAAGCGGCTCATACCGGATACCCTCGAGGTCCTTGCCGAGGTAATGGGCCTCGACGGACTCCCGCGCCGAATCCGCATCCTCGTATCCGAGGTCCGTGGCGTAGTCCTCGAGTCGCTCGGAGGCCAGCAGGAATCGCTCGGCCTTGGCAGAGGTCCCGTTGGGGCCGGCGGGAAGGGCAACGTAATCGATCTCCGGACCGACCGCCAGCGCCAGGTTGGCGGGAACCGTCCAGGGGGTCGTGGTCCAGCCAATGGCGGCGACTCCGGCGAGTTCGCGGCTGGCCGGCGTATCCCCTTCCTTCAAAATGAACGTCGTCGTGATCGTGGGGTCCTGGCGGTCCTTGTAGACGTCGTCGTCCATCCGGAGCTCGTGGTTGGACAGCGGGGTCTCGTCCTTCCAGCAGTACGGAAGGACGCGGAATCCCTGGTATGTCAGGCCCTTGTCGTGAAGGCGTTTGAAGGCCCAGATCACCGACTCCATGTACTCGACATTGAGCGTCTTGTAGTCGTTCTCGAAGTCGACCCAGCGGGCTTGGCGGGTCACATATTTTTCCCACTCGTCGGTGTACTTGAGGACGGCAGAACGGCAGGCATCGTTGAACTTGTCGATGCCCATTTCTTCGATCTGCTTCTTCTCGGACATGCCGAGTTGTTTCATGACTTCGAGCTCGGCGGGCAGGCCGTGCGTATCCCATCCGAAGCGGCGATCGACCTTGTTGCCGCGCTGCGTCTGGTATCGGGCGACGAGATCCTTCACATAACCGGTGAGGAGATGGCCGTAGTGGGGCAGACCGTTCGCAAAGGGGGGACCATCGTAGAACACGAATTCGTCCGGGGTGCCTTCATCACTGTCACGCTGCTCGATACTGTGCTGGAAAGTCCCGTCCTCGCTCCAGTAGTCGAGGACTCCTTCTTCCAGTTTCGGGAAGGAAGGCGAGGCCGGCACGCCACCGGATGCTGCGTTGGCAAAGTCGGTGGAGGCCTTGGGGTAGTGAGTGCTCACGTGGTCATCCTGGATCTCGAAGTCGAACATTCGTTTGCGTCAGGACGCCGTGACGACGCGGTACCACCTCACTTGCCGTGAGAGCTGGGACGACCCGCGGTGACCCAGAAGGTCACCGCGGGGGTGTCTCAGCGGCCACGGCCGCTTCATGACGGCTGTCTCGGGCCTACCCGTCCGGGTCTAGTGAGGCTGTATCTATTCCGTGATTTCCCGCGCCGCAACGCCGAATGGGACACCACAGGTACTGCCCGTTCTTCCGGATTGCTCGCCGGTGATGGCCGGGTCTTCGCACTGCATATCAGTCTAAGCAGTTGGGCGATCCCTGTCTAACCCCTATCGCCCACGACTTCGGAGCCGGTCTCCTGGTACCTCACGCGCCCCTCAAAGACGCCGATTGGGCTCCATCGCACCGGAACAGACGTGAGTCCCCAAGTGACATCCGGGCCAGTCAACGGCCTAGAATCGAGGGCATGACGACTCCCGAACAGCGCAAAGCAGCCAACCGGTCCGCCCTCGTCCAGGGAACCGCGCTGGCCGCCATGGGCGCTCTGCATTTTGTCCGTCCTGAGCATTTCGATGCTCTGATTCCGTCCTCCCTTCCGGGGTCGGCCAGGGCCTGGACCCTCGGTTCTGGCGTGGCCGAACTCGGGGTGGCCGCGCTCTTGCTCAACCGCCGCACGCGACGCTCGGGCGGCCGGGCCGCGGTTGCTCTCTACCTCGGTGTATGGCCGGGCAATTTCCAGATGGCGTGGGACTACCGCCACAAGGCCCCGCTTCCGAAACTGATCGCTTGGGGACGGTTGCCCTTGCAGTGGCCGATGATTTCCTCGGGCCTGCGCGTGGCCCGGCACGCGGCCTGAGCCGAAAGTACCGGCGCACCTCACGGATAATCGGGTGCCAGGCGAACGACGTCGCCGACCACGATGACCGCGGGCGCGGCCACTGAGCGCGCTTCGCAACGAGCGGCAATGTCGGACAAGGTTCCGAACGTGGTCCGTTGCTCGGGCGTCCAGCCGCGCTCGATCACGGCCGTCGGCGTCGAATCCGGGCGCCCTGCCGCAATCAGCCGTTCGGCGGTCTCAGCGAGCCGCGTGACGCCCATGAGCAGCACCAGGGTGTGGTCCGTGCCGGATGGCGCGGCGTCCAATTGCTGATGTCCGGTGATGACCGTGAACCCTGTAGCAGCTCCCCGGTGCGTCACGGGGATGCCTGCCGCCGCCGGGACGGAGATCGCGGATGTCACCCCCGGGACCACCTCGGTTTCGATCCCGTGGGACGCGCAGTACTCGACCTCTTCTCCCCCACGACCGAGGACAAAGGGGTCGCCGCCCTTCAGCCGCACGACCCGGGCACCGGTGCGGGCCTGGCGCACCAGGATCTCATTGATCTCGGACTGCGGCACCGGGTGATGCCCGGCTTTCTTGCCCACCTCGATGATGACCGCGTCTTCCCGGAGCCGAGCCAGGACGTCCCGCGGGCCGAGACGGTCGGCGACGACGACGTCGGCCATGGCGAGCAGGAATCTCCCCCGGACGGTCAGGAGCTCGACGGCCCCGGGACCGCCACCGACGAGGGCCACGGTTCCAGGCGTCTGGGCATCGTCGATCGTGACTCTCCCGGATATGGGGTCCACGGGGGCCGTCCCGGATTCGAGGGCCGCATCCAGCCACGCCGCGATGCGTCGTGCCCGGCGAGGGTCCTTGTTCGCGTTGACTCCCACGGTGACGCCGTGCGACTTGGCGACGCTGGGGACCCACGCCGTCCCCGCTTCGGGGTCTCCGCCCTTGACACAGAAAATTCTCCGGCGAGCCGCCTCCTCCGACACGAGGTCCTGGGTCGCGGGGTCAGAAGTGTGGGTCAGAACGAGCCACACGTGGTCCAGGTCCGAAGAGCCGAAGGCTCGAGCCCGCCAGCGCAGTTCGCCGCGCGCGCTCCAGTCGCGAATCTCCTGGCTTGCGGTCGGGGCGACGACGGTCACGAGGGCCCCGTCTTCGAGGAGCGGGCCGATGCGCCGGGTGGCGACGGGGCCGCCGCCGACGACGAGCACATCCAGTCCTCGCAGCTGCAGTCCGAGTGGATAGGTCATGAGTCCCGGGTCGTCAGCCCTCGTCCTCGAGCCAGTCCTCCAGAGGATCCTGGGCGTCGACGACGTTGGGGGCCGCTATGCCTGCCCCCAGGGTGTCTCCCGAGGTCGGATCGATGACCAGAAAGGCGCCGGTTTGGCGATGATGTTCGTAATCCTCCACGGGCAACGGCGTTGCGGTTCTGATCGCCACGGATCCGATGTCATTCAGCTCGAGAGCATCGGCCGGGGCGTCCGTGAGATCCGTCAGGTCGAGCCGCGCGTGCACCTCCTCGACAAGAGCCTTCACCGTGGCGGCCCCGTGTTTGACGAGAACCTTGGCTCCGGGGGTGAGCGGCTTGTCGTTCAGCCACGCGATTCTGGCACCGAATTCACGGTGTCCGGTGGGTGCGGACTCGGCGGCGGCGAGCATGGACCCGCGGGCCAAATCCAATTGGTCATCGATCTCCAGGACGACCGACTGGGGCGATCGGGCCGAGTCCACGCGTTCCGTGCCGCTCCACATGCCGGTCACGCGGGTGGTCCGGTTGGTTCCGGCGACGGCGATGCTCTGCCCCACCCTGATCGAGCCAGCAGAGATTTGCCCTGCGTAGCCCCGGAAGTCGCGGTAATCGTCCTCCTCGAGACCGGGGGCCAGGGACCCCTGCGGCCGGATCACGGTCTGCACCGGCATGCGAAACGGTTCACTCGCTTGGAGGGAGCGATCCCGGTCGGGCAGCTCCTCCAGGAGCTCGAGGAGCGTCGGGCCGGTGTACCACGGGGTTCTGGCAGATGCGGTCACCACGTTGTCGCCCTTCAGAGCTGACACGGGGACCGTCAGTGCCCCGTCGATCCCGAGCTCTCTCGCCACACGATCGATGTCGGCGGAAATCTCTTCGTACACGGACTCTGCGTAGTCCACGAGGTCAATTTTGTTCACCGCGATGATCACGTGCGGGACTCGCAGGAGCCTGGTCACCGCCAGGTGACGTCGGGTCTGTTCAAGAACCCCGTTCCGGGCATCGACCAAAAGCACCACGGCGTCCGCGGTCGAGGCGCCCGTGACCGTGTTCTTCGTGTACTCCACGTGACCGGGGCAATCGGCAAGGATGAAGTTGCGTGCATCGGTCGCGAAGTAACGATAGGCGACGTCGATCGTGATGCCTTGTTCGCGTTCCGCCCGCAGGCCGTCGGTCAGCAGAGCCAGATCGATCTCTTCGCCCGAGGCGCCGAAGCCTCGCTCCGCGGATGTTCTGGCGACGGCTTCCAGTTGGTCGGCCAGGATCGCCTTCGAATCGAAGAGAAGCCTGCCCACCAGGGTGGATTTGCCGTCGTCGACCGAACCGGCCGTGGCGAAACGAAACAGAGTCCTGGTGCTCCCGGTCGAGGCGGCGAGCGTGTCGGTGATCGTCATCTAGAAATACCCGTCTTTCTTGCGGTCTTCCATGGCCGCTTCCGAGATGCGGTCGTCCGCCCGAGTCGCACCCCGTTCGGTCAGGGTGGACACGGCGACTTCCTGGACCACTTGAGAAGCGTCCGCGGCCGAGGACTCGACGGCACCCGTGCAGGACATGTCCCCCACCGTCCGGTACCGCACCACCCGGCGCTCGACCTCCTCTCCGGGACCCGGTACGGAAACTGTGCCGACCGCGCGGATCATTCCGTCTCGCAGGAAGGTGTCCCTCTCGTGGGCATAGTAGAGACTCGGAATCTCGATGTTCTCGCGCTCGATGTAGCGCCAGACGTCCAGCTCCGTCCAATTGGACAGCGGAAAGGCCCGAACGTGCTGACCCGGCGTGTGGCGGCCGTTGTAGAGGTTCCACAATTCGGGGCGCTGGCTGCGCGGATCCCACTGGCCGAAGTCGTCCCGGAGGCTCAGTACTCGTTCCTTGGCGCGTGCCTTGTCCTCGTCCCGTCGTCCTCCGCCGAAGACGACGTCGAAACGGTTGCTCGCGATCGTGTCCAAAAGCGGAACCGTCTGCAACGGATTGCGCGTCCCGTCCGCTCGTTCCTCGAGTTCTCCCCGATCGATGTACTCCTGCACGGACCCAACCACCAGGTGGGTTCCCAGCCTTTCGACGGCCCGGTCCCGGAACTCCAAGACCTCCGGAAAGTTGTGCCCCGTGTCGATGTGCACCAACGGGAACGGAAGCCGTCCCGGGAAGAACGCTTTGGCGGCCAGGTGGGCCATCACCACGGAGTCCTTGCCTCCCGAGAACAGCATGGCCGGCCGGTCGAACTCCGCTACGACCTCACGAATGATGTGGATCGACTCGGATTCCAGGATGTCCAGGTCAGTCAGGGGACGGACGTCGGCATCCGACTCCGCGAGTGCCACGGACGGTCCGCCCCTCCCAGGGAAAATCTCAGTGGTCATAGAGGCATTCGTTCCTTCGCTCTTCCCGCTCACAGGTGTATCCCGCATTCCGTCTTGGACTGACCCGCCCAACGGCCGGCGCGCGGGTCCTCTCCCTCGGCCACGGGCCGGGTGCACGGCTGGCATCCGATCGACGGATAGCCGTTGGTCAGCAACATGTTGACCGGCACGCTGTTCTCGTTCGCGTAATCGACCAGGTCGTCGAACGACCAGGTCGCCATCGGGTTGGCCTTGACCAGGCCGTGGGAGTCGTCCCAGGCGACCAGTGGTGTGTTGGTGCGTGTGGGAGCCTCGTCCCTCCGTACTCCGGTGAACCACAGCTTGTAGCCCGCAAGGGCTTTGTTGAGTGGTTCCACTTTCCTCATCCGGCAGCACGCGGTGGGGTCCGAAGCGAACAGATCCTTCCCGTACTCGCGATCTTGTTCCTCGACCGTCAGCTCGGGCTTGAGATCCACGATGTTGACGTCGAGGGATTCCTGCACCAGGTCACGGGTACCCATGGTTTCTGGGAAGTGGTATCCGGTATCAAGGAAGAGCACGTCGACGCCGGGAAGGTGCTTGGCAACGAGGGCGGGAAGAACGGCGTCGGCCATGGAGCAGGCGACGGCCACGTCGGAGGTCTCGAAGTTCTCGGCGACCCAACGGATCACCTCTTCCGCGCTGGCTTCCCAGTCCAGACGGTCCTCGGCCCGATCCGCCAGAGTGCGAAGGTCATTCTCGGTGTCGGTGGTCATACCAATTCCTCCTCTTCCGCGTTCTTGGCCCACCGGGCGAAGGTCTCGCCTTCCGCCCGGGTGTCGATGTAGCGCCGGATCAGACGTTCCACGTAGTCGGAGACGTCGTCGGAGGCGACTTTCAGGCCGCGGACGGTCCGTCCGAGTTCTCCCTCGGCATCATTGCGGTAGTTCGCGAGCCCGCCACCCAGATGAACCTGGAACCCGGAGGTCTGGCCGCCCTCGCCGTCGGGAATGATCTGTCCCTTCAACCCGATGTCGGCCGTCTGGATCCGGGCGCAGGAGTTGGGGCAACCGTTGACGTAAAGACTCAATTGTTCCGGAAGCTGATCCCGCACATCGGCCAATCGCTCTTCGAGCTCGCCGACCACCCGCTCGGCGGTGTTCTTCGTTTCGACGATCGCGAGCTTGCAGAACTCGATGCCCGTGCACGCCATGGTGTCGCGCCGGAAGACCGACGGAGACGCCGACAGACCAAGCTCCTCCGCCTCGGCGACGAAGTTCTCGACCGATTCTGCGGGCAGATCGAGAACCACGAGCTTCTGGTACGGCGTCGTGCGCAACCGCGCCGAACCGTATTTTTCCATCAGATCGGCGAGCCCTGTCAGCAGGCCTCCCCCGACTCGACCGACCATCGGGCTCAGGCCGACGTAGTACTTGCCGTCCTTCTGCAGGTGCGTTCCGACGTGATCACCAGAGTGCTTCGGGGAAGACGGCTCGGGACCATCCGCGAGGGCATATCCCAAGTACTCCTGCTCGAGCACCTCGCGAAACTTTTCAGGCCCCCAATCGGCCATCAGGAACTTGAGCCTGGCCCGATTGCGCAGGCGCCGGTACCCGTAGTCCCGGAAAATCCGGATCACCCCGTGCCACACCTCGGGGGCCTGCTCTTCGCTCACGAAGGCCCCAAGCCGCACGGCGAGTTTCGGATTGGTCGAGAGCCCTCCACCGACCCACAGGTCGAATCCGGGGCCGTGCTCGGGATGTTCGACACCGATGAGCGAAATGTCGTTGATCTCGTGGACGACGTCCTGACTCGGGTGACCGGACACCGCGGTCTTGAACTTGCGCGGCAGATTGGCCAGGTCCGGATCACCGATGAACCGCTCTTTGATGGTCTCGATCACCGGCGTCGGGTCCAGGATTTCGTCCTCGGCCACACCGGCCAGAGGCGAACCCAGAATCACTCGAGAAACGTCACCGCACGCCTCCGTGGTCGACAGTCCGACGTTCTCCAGACGTTGCCAGATCTCGGGCACGTCCTCGACCGAGATCCAGTGCATCTGGATGTTCTGTCGGTCGGACACGTCCGCGGTTCCGCGCGCGAATTCCTCAGAGATCCCGGCGATCGTGCGCAACTGTTCGAGGCTCAGCTGACCGCCGTCCAGGCGGATCCTCATCATGAAGTACCGGTCTTCGAGCTCGCGGGTCTCCAGCTTGGCCGTGCGGCCGCCGTCGATACCCGGCATGCGCTGCGTGTAGAGCCCCCACCAGCGGAAACGGCCGTGAAGGTCATCGTCGGAGATCGCATCGAAGCCCTCATGGGCGTACTTCTCCTCGATGCGACGGCGCACGTTGAGCCCGCTGTCCTCGAGCTTGAACTCCTCGTTGTGGTTCATCGGCTCGGTGCCGTCGATCTTCCACTGGGCGTTCGGCTTTTTCGCACGAGGTTTGGCGCTCGCGCCGCCGTCTTGGTTCTCCCGTGTCTGTGCAACCATGCATGGAACTCTAGGAACAGTACGGCTCTATCCAAAGCTCCGTCTCAACACGCATCAACACAAGGACTTGCAGAGTCACACAGTGCAGTGCATCGCCCGATCCACGGCGATGCCCGCCACGGTGTCCAAGGAGTCGGGGTCGCCGACATCGAGCAGGGTCCGAGTGACGCCGTCGGCCCCAGCCTGGTGCAAGCGGTCCTGGAAAAAGCCCGGGGCGAGGATGTACGAGGAAACGAAGACCCGTGGAGCACCTCGATGGCGGCATGCCTCGATGGCCGCCGGAACCGTGGGGTCGGCCGCAGCCCCGAAGGCCACGTCCACCCGTTGACCCAGGACGCGCTCGAGATTCCTCGACTGGGTCCGGGCATCGTCGCCTCCGGCGGCGACGGATGAGCCGACGACGGCCATCACGACGCCGTCGCCCTGCTGCCACCCGGCTTCTCCGAGACGTCTGGCCTGAAGATGTGCAAGTCGCTCGGAAGGGCCCAACGGGTCGGCGATCCGGACCCGGTCCCCGCACTCGCCCGCCCCGGTCGACTCCCCGGCCCCGAATCGTGCTGCCGCATCACGCAGGTCGACCTTCGTGTGGTAACCGGTCGAGAGAAGCAGCGGCATGATGATCCCCGGTCGGTCCGTGGGCAAGCCAGCGACGACGTCGCCGACCGCGGGGGTCTGGACGTCTACCGACGCGCCCAGAACGGGCCGCCCCATCCGGTGGCCTATCGCCGAGACCAGGGCCGCGATGGTCTCCTGCCCCTGGGCATTGCGGGTCCCGTGGCCGCACGCAATCAGGCTGTGCTCGGAGAGGATCTTCGTGTCCACGCTTTCGCCTATGACCGGCGGATCACTTTGAACTGGGATGCCTGCGCCACGGGTCTCATCGTGATCTGGTCCAGGTTGATGTGGTGAGGCAGGGTGACCGAGAACGTGACGACCCGGGCGACGTCTTCAGCGGTCAGCGGTTCGTCGACACCGCGATAGACATCGTCCGCGGCGTCCTGGCTGCCGCCGAGCCTCTTGACCGAGAATTCTTCCGTCCGGACCATGCCGGGGCAGATCTCGATGACACGGAGGTTGTTCTCTGCCTCCTCGAGGCGCAGTGCCTGGGTCATGCCCCGTTCCCCGAATTTGGCGGCGTTGTATCCCCCACCGCCTTCGTAACCGGCCTCGGCCGCCGTGGAGGTGAGGTTCATGACGGTGCCGTGCCCGTTGGCCCGAAGGGCCGGGAGAAAAGCCTGGGTCACGTGGAGCGTTCCGATGACGTTGAGTCTGAACATCGATTCCCAGTCCTGGGGGTTGCCGTCCGCAACCGGATCCACGCCGATGGCGGCGCCGGAAATATTGAGCAGTGCGTCAATGGTTCCCTGTTCCTCGATGACGCGCTCGGCGAGATCCTCCACCGCGTCTCGGTCCGTAATGTCGAGTGAATGGGGAATCACGCCGGTCTCCTTGGCCAACTCCTCGAGTCGCTCGGCACGACGCGCGACGGCGTAGACGGTCCACCCCTGGTCTGCGAGTTGGCGTGCGGACTCCCGGCCGATCCCGGAACTCGCGCCGGTCACGACCGCGACCTTCGCCGTGAGCTTCTTCGTGGCTGAATCATGGGTGCTGAGTTGCGTCATGGACCCAGACTACAAAGGCCGCGCGGGCCCGAACAGCCTTACCTATTTTGTCCGGACATTATTACAAAATACGTCCGACTCGCATGTCGCTTCATGGGTCATGTGCCGCGTCGAGGGTTTCGCCGGGCGCATGACAGAATGGGCACCATGGCTGATTTCGATCAGGGCACAGACACGCCCACCACAGTTTCCGTTCCCGACAAGCCCGGACTCGAAGGTCTGGAGGACAAGTACTCGCAACTCTGGCGATCCTCCGGAACGTACGCCTTCGACGAAAACACCGAGCGAGGCTCCGTCTACTCGATCGATACGCCTCCCCCGACGGCCTCGGGGTCGTTGCACGTCGGCCACATGTTCTCCTATACCCAGACCGACGTTATCGCGCGATATCAGAGAATGAAGGGCAAGAACGTCTTCTACCCCTTGGGGTGGGATGACAACGGCCTTCCGACCGAGCGTCGCGTGCAGAATTATTACGGCGTGCGGTGCGACCCGTCCAAGCCCTACGTCGAGGGTTATCGCCCGCCCGAGAAACCGGCAAAGAACCAGCGCGACTGGGACGTGGTCTCGCGCCAGAACTTCATCGAGCTCTGCGAGGAGCTCGCGGTCGAGGACGAAAAGGTCTTCGAGAACCTGTTCATGACTCTCGGTCTCTCGGTCGATTGGAACCGCACCTACCGCACGATTGACGACCACTCCCGCAAGGTTTCCCAGTTGGCTTTCCTCAAGGACCTCGAGGCGGGCAACGCCTACATGGCCGAGGCGCCGACGATGTGGGACGTGACCTTCCGGACCGCCGTTGCGCAGGCCGAGCTCGAGGACAAGGAACGCGACGGCGCGTACCACCGCGTGTCCTTCCATCGCCACGACGGCGGCAAGGTCTGGATCGAAACCACGCGACCCGAACTGCTGCCCTCGTGCGTGGCCCTGGTGGCCCATCCCGATGACGAGCGCTACCAAGAGCTCTTCGGGACAACCGTGACCTCCCCCTTGTTCGGCGTCGAGGTCCCGGTCAAGGCCCACGAGCTCGCGCAGCCGGACAAGGGGTCGGGCATTGCCATGATCTGCACGTTCGGCGACACCACGGACGTCACCTGGTGGCGGGAGCTCCAATTGGACACCCGCGCATTGATCGGGCGCGACGGTCGCTTCGCTCGGGAAACCCCCGAGTGGATCACCGCCGACGACGCCCGCGAACGCTACCAGCGCATGGCTGGCGCCACCGTGTTCTCGGCGCAGAAAGCCGTCGTCGAAATGCTTCGCGAAACCGAGGAAATCGACGGCGAGCCCAAAAAGATCACTCACCCTGTCAAATTCTATGAAAAGGGCGACAAGCCCCTCGAAATCGTCACGTCACGCCAGTGGTACATCCGCAATGGCGGGCGGGATGCGGACCGCCGACAGGACCTGGTCAATCGCGGCCGCGAGATCGCTTGGCACCCCGAATTCATGCGTTCTCGCTACGAGAACTGGGTCGAGGGGCTCAATGGCGACTGGCTCATTTCCCGTCAGAGATTCTTCGG
Source organism: Rothia sp. HC945 (assembly GCF_051370785.1). Taxonomy (NCBI): domain Bacteria; kingdom Bacillati; phylum Actinomycetota; class Actinomycetes; order Micrococcales; family Micrococcaceae; genus Rothia; species Rothia sp. HC945. Next base: position 559,452 of record NZ_JBFCSN010000001.1, read on the forward strand.
CGTCCCCTTCCCGCTGTGGTACGCGGTCGACGACGCCGGCGAACCCGACTACGAGAAGCCCTTGTTGCCCAGCGAGGACCTCTTGCCGGTGGACCCGGCAGCACAGGCCCCCGCAGGGTACGACGAGTCCCAGCGCGACCAGCCCGGCGGGTTCACTGCGGATCCCGACGTCCTCGACACGTGGGCCACCTCGTCGTTGACCCCGCAGATCGCCACGGGATGGGCCGTGGACCCGAGCCTTCACGAGAAGACTTTCCCCATGGACCTGCGCCCGCAAGGCCACGACATCATCAGAACGTGGTTGTTCAGTTCCGTCGTCCGAGCCGAAACGCTCGCGTCGACGATTCCGTGGACCAATGCGGCGCTCTCCGGCTGGATCCTTGACCCCGACCGCAAAAAGATGTCCAAGTCCAAGGGCAACGTCGTGGTTCCGGACGAGGTCCTGAGCAAGCACGGGGCGGACGCGGTTCGGTACTGGGCCGCTTCGGCACGCCTCGGGGCGGATACCGCCTACGACGAAGGCCAGATGAAAATCGGGCGGCGCCTTGCCATCAAACTGCTCAATGCCTCCAAATTCGTCCTCATGCAAGGCGTGGACGAATCCTCGATTATCGGCCACGGGGCCACTGCGGCCACCGTCACGAACGGACTGGACCGGGCGTTGCTGGCCCAGCTGGGCGATCTCGTCACTGCCGCCACGGAATCCTTCGAAAAATACGAGCACGCTCGCGCGCTCCAGTTGACGGAGTCATTCTTCTGGAGGTTTACGGACGACTACGTCGAGTTGGTCAAGGACCGCGCCTACGGCGCCCGTGGGGAGAGCGAGCAGGCGTCCGTGCACGCGGACCTGGCCACGACTCTGGACGCGCTCCTCCGGCTCTTCGCACCGTTCCTGCCGTTCGCGACCGATGAGGTCTGGTCCTGGTGGCGACACGGATCGGTCCATCGCGCCGAGTGGCCGACGACCCAGGGGTGGGCCGAGGTCGCCGCCTCGGGAGACGCCGAGGTCCTCGACGTCGTCGGGCGTGCCCTCTCCGGGCTCCGCAAGTCGAAGTCCGAGGCCAAGGTCAAGCAACGCACCGAAGTCGCTTCGGCGACCGTAGCCGCGCCGTCGGAAAGCATCCCCAGGTTGCATGCTGGCCTGGAAGACCTCAAGGCCGCCGGCAATGCCCGGCAGATCGACGTGACCGAATCGGAGGACGACATCAGCGTCACGAATGTCGAGCTCGTCCCCGGAGACTAGTCGGCATCAGATGGGCCTCCGGTCCCCGCCGGAGGCCCACCCCCCCCTGAATCATTGGCCCGCCGAACGGGTGAGAGCGCCGCCTGCGCCAGCAAGGCCTGGGCCGCAGAGCCCGAGGAGAAGATCCCGAACGTGACAGACGACCCCAACTACCCTGTCTACAAGGGAGACACCGACAAAGCCGGCGAGAGCCGAATCAAACAGCAATTCTCGGACAGCCGACGGCTGGTCGAGGGGCTCTCCGACAGGATCTATTTCGTGTTTGCCGGTTTGGCCTCGCTGTGGCTCGCTGTCGTCTCCCTCACGGAAGCCGTGCATCTGAGCTGGTGGTCGGTTCTGTTCATCCTCGTCTTCTGGGGCCTGGCCTCCTACCTGACGCTGCCCCGCATGCACCGGATCATGACCAACATCTACGTTCCGGACTACTTTTTCGGACGCACGCAGACCGCGGACGGACTCCTCGGCGATCCGGTCAACCTGGCCCTCAAGGCCGAAGAGGACGACATCCACGAGGCCATGGAGAAGGCCGGCTGGACCAAGGCGGAGGACGTGACGCTGAAGAGTTCCTGGCGCATCGTCGTGTCGTCCCTTCGCAAGACCTCCTATCCGGAGGCTCCTGTCAGTCCCCTCATGCTGTTCGGCAGGAAACAGGACTTCGCGTATCAGCAGGAAGTGGACGGCAATCCCAGCAAACGCCACCACGTGCGTTTCTGGAAGACCCCCAAAGGCTGGAAGCTGCCCGGCGGTATCGAAGTCGACTGGCTGGCCGCGGCGACCTACGACCACGCCGTCGGCCTGTCCCTCTTCACTTTCCAAGTCACGCACAAGGTGGATCCAGACACCGATCAGGAGCGCGACTATGTCGTCTCGACCCTGGAGTACAAGAACCCCGAGGTCTCCCACGAGGTTCTGAACGATTTCATGGGCGGGTACAACTCGCGCAACGGCGGCGGCGACAGCATCAATACCGACGGGGATTTGCCGATCCTGGACTTGGACGACGTCGTGCCCGGCGACCACTTGTCGGAGGAACAGAAGGACCCGAGCCGGAAGCACCGTAACCTGTCCGAGCTGGCCAAGAAGGCCCCGCCGGACGTCTGGCTCGCCGGTGGGCTCGTGACGCTGGTGGCCTTGTTGCAAGTCGCTCGGTCGGTGTACCGGCTCATGACTCCCGGAGTCGTCGACCAGTTGGATAACAACCTGGCCGTTTCTGCCAGAAATTTTGTGAGCGACACCGGCAACGACGTGTGGAACTTCGTGCTGACATTCATGAGCCTCGGCGTGACGCTTTTGGCTGTGTTCCAGGTTCTCCTGTCGATCAATGTGATTCGCGGGCGCCACAAGGCCCGGCAGTTCAACCTGGCGTTCCTCGGGATCAGCTTCATCGTCGTCGCGATCCAGATCGGAACCGATATTGCCGACTCGAGCAACGTCTACGCGGTATTCGTGCTCATGGCGAGCCAGGTTTTCGCGATGCTCTCCTATACCTCGGACGAGGCGGTCAATTACACCTGGGCCAGTTCACAAGAAAAGCGCCGGGCCAAAAAGGCCCGGCGCCAATCCCCCGAAAAGTCCTCGTCTGAGGACCAACGCGTCTAGTCGAAGATCGGTCCGCTGGTCCGGGACCGTTTGAGCTCAAAGAATCCCGGGTAGGAGGCGAGTGCCACGGCCCCGTCCCAGACCTTGGTCGCGTCCTCGCCCTTGGGGGCCGGGGACATCACGGGCCCGAAGAAAGCGGTGCCCTCGATCGCGATGATCGGGACTCCGACGTCGTCGCCCACGAGGTCCAGGGCCTCCTGGTTGGAGGCGCGCAGCTTCTCGTCGTAAGCGTCCGAGTCTGCGTGATCGGCGAGCTGGGCCGGAAGTCCGGTCTCTTCCAGAGCCTTGACGATGGCCTCGTGATACCGACGCCGTTCGTCCGGCTCATCCGTCTTCTCCGGATGGATCGCGGTACCTACCGCGTCGTAGAAGGCCTTGACCTTCTCCGGGCCGTGTTCCTCGCGCACGGCCATCGCAACGCGGGCGGGTCCTTGTGCGGCCTCGAGGTGCTTCCGGTAGTCCGGGTCGAGGTCCTGACCGTCGTTCAGGATCGAGAGGCTGAAGGGATGCCACGCCACCTCGACGTCGCGAAGGCGCTCGACCTCCGTCATCCACCGAGACGTCATCCAGGCCCAAGGGCAAATCGGGTCGAACCAAAAGTCTGCGTGTTGGGTCATGATGTTCCGACTCCTTGTCGTGCTGTGCGTACGTGAATGGGTTCCGCACATATCAACATGCGACCGGGAGGGTTTATGCCCGACCCTGATGAATCAGTTCACGGGGTTGCGCGGTCTCGGCCGGGGCGGGTTCCGCCTTCGCCTCGTTGCTGCGGCCTTTTCTCAGCTTGAGGGTGTCGATGGCGTAGACCACGATGGCGACCACGAACAGCCCCAGCGAGAGCCAACCGTAGAATTCCTTGAGCGCCGATTCGTAGGCAGAGCTGACGACTCCTGTACCCACGAGGATGCCCATGAGCAACCACCCGTAGGCCACCGCGCTGAGGACCACGATCAGGTTTCCCGTCACGGTGTCCCGGGTCTGCACTTCTGGTTCCCTGCCGTGACGCACCGAGTCCAGGTACATGAGACAACGGACCGCCACTGCGACAACGACAAGACCGATCATGGCCAAGGACTGCTCGCCCCGGGCAATCAGACCGTAGTCGGTCAGGACGGTGATCGCGAAGAGTCCGGTGATGGCGAGGAAGCCAGAAACCGCATTGCGAACGGTCCGATGCATGTCTTCTCCCCTGTGGTTCCGTGCGTGACAGAAACCAGCTAAGCACCTGCCGTCACGGGCCTCAAACTGTGGGGAAAATCTTGATAAAACCGTGATCCAAACCGAACGAAATCACGTCACAGAGACCGAACCGTGATCTTTCGACGGTGGCCCTTACCACTCCTGTCCGTGAACAGGAATGGCCTCAGGAAGCGTCCTTCTTTTCCTCGTCCAGCATGTCCTTGGTGACGAGCTCCGGCTCGGACCCGTGACGGACCACTTCCCCCGTGATGATCACTTGGGCGACGTCCTCACGCGATGGGATGTCGAACATGATGGACTGCAACAGATCCTCGAGAATCGCACGCAGCCCTCGAGCACCCGTGCCCCTCTCCATGGCCAGCTCAGCCATGGCCCGGATCGCGTCGTCCTCGAACTCGAGTTCGACGTCGTCCAGAGCAAACATGCGCTTGTACTGCTTGACGAGTGCGTTGCGTGGTTCCGTGAGCACGCGACCCAAGGTGTCCACGTCGAGGCTGGACAAGCTCGTCAGCACGGGAAGGCGGCCAATGAACTCGGGGATCAGTCCGAATTTCAGAAGGTCCTCGGGCAACAGCTTCTGGAGGATGTCGGCTTCCTTGGATGCCTGTTCTATGGGCGCCCCGAAGCCGATCCCCTTTTTGCCGACTCTGGATCCCACGATGTCCTCGAGGCCGGCGAAGGCCCCCGCCACGATGAAGAGAACATTGGTCGTATCGATCTGCAAGAACTCCTGCTGGGGGTGTTTCCTCCCGCCCTGGGGCGGGACGGCCGCCACGGTGCCCTCGAGTATCTTGAGCAGGGCCTGCTGAACCCCCTCGCCGGAAACATCCCGCGTAATCGAGGGGTTCTCGGACTTGCGCGAGATCTTGTCGATCTCGTCGATGTAGATGATGCCGGTCTCGGCCTTCTTGACGTCGTAATCAGCCGACTGGATGAGCTTGAGGAGGATGTTCTCGACGTCTTCTCCGACGTACCCGGCTTCGGTCAGGCTCGTGGCATCCGCCATCGCAAAGGGGACGTTGAGCTTCTTGGCAAGGGTCTGCGCGAGGTAGGTCTTGCCGGACCCCGTGGGCCCGACCAGGAGAATGTTGGACTTGGCCAGGTCAACGTCTTCCCCGCCCGTGGCGAGCAATGACTGCCCACTCTGCGGCTGGCCGGAATCCTTGGCCTGAATTCTTTTGTAGTGGTTGTACACGGCCACGGACAGAGCCTTCTTGGCGGGCTCCTGACCGATCACGTATTCCTGGAGGTAGTCGAAGATCTCACGGGGCCGAGGAAGCTCCATCGAGGTGATTTCAGAGACTTCCGCAAGCTCTTCCTCGATGATTTCATTGCACAGCTCGATGCACTCGTCACAGATGTACACGCCGGGGCCCGCGATGAGCTTGCGCACCTGTTTCTGAGACTTTCCGCAGAAAGAACATTTGAGCAGGTCGGTACTCTCACCGATTCTCGACATGCTGGCTCCTCAAATCTGAAGGTCTTGCGTGGAAGCCACGTGACGGACTCCGTACACCTGGTTGGCTCGCACTCCCTAGGCTACAGGTTGGCTCCCCTCGGAGCGAAGATGCCGCCCCTTGTCAGGCGCGTCCGACGGCCCTCGCCAGTGCGACCACACCCGGGAGGTGCGTCCGCATCTCCCCTGGCTCGCGCGACCTTCGGAGACGACTGAGGCCGGCTCAGGACACCCTGAACCGGCCGCCATCACAACCGACCGGCCTTGCGACCGGGCCTTGCGTCAGTCCTGGGTGTTGATCTGCGGCTTGTTGATCTTGCGCGAGTCGAGCACCTGGTCGATCAGGCCGTACTCGTGGGCATCCTTGGCCGTCAGGATCTTGTCGCGCTCGATGTCCTTGTTCACCGTCTTCGAGTCCTTGCCCGAGTGGAGCGCGAGAGTGTCCTCGAGCCACGTGCGCATGCGCATGACCTCGTTGGCGTGGATTTCGATATCCGATGCCTGGCCACCTTGCTGTCCGGCGAGAGCCGGCTGGTGAATCAACACCCTCGCATTGGGAAGCGCAAGGCGCTTGCCCGGCGTTCCCGCAGCCAGCAGAACCGACGCCGCGGAGGCTGCCTGACCCAGGCACACGGTCTGGATCTCAGGACGGATGTACTGCATGGTGTCGTAGATCGCCGTCATCGCGGTGAAGGAGCCGCCCGGCGAGTTGATGTACATGGTGATGTCACGGTCCGGGTCCTGTGCCTCGAGGACAAGCAACTGGGCCATGATGTCGTCGGCGCTGGCGTCGTCGACCTGGACGCCCAGGAAGATGATCCTGTCCTCGAACAGCTTCGCGTACGGGTCCTGGCGCTTGTAACCGTAGGGAGTCCGCTCCTCGAAGCTGGGGAGGACGTAACGGTTGGAGGGCATGGGGACGCCGGCTGCGGCGTCACCCTTGGCCTGCGGTGCGTTGAAGTTCATGTGTTCTTTCTCCTGAAAAGTCTCTGCGTTGACCGTTGGGCTGTGGCCCTCTCGGTGCTACTTCTCGTCCTTGAGGGTTCCGCCGCCGCCGGAAACCGAGCCGGCACTCTGGGCGATGTGGTCGAAGAACCCGTATTCGAGGCCTTCGTCCGCGGTGAACCAGTTGTCGCGGTCGTTGTCTTCCAGGATCTGCTCGACGGTCTTGCCGGTCTGCTGGGCGGTCAGCTCGGACAGGCGACGCTTCATCGACAGGATCAGTTCGGCCTGGGTGCGAATGTCGGAGGCGGTGCCCCCGATGCCGCCCGACGGCTGGTGCATGAGGATGCGCGCGTTCGGCGTGGCGTATCGCTTGCCCGGGGTCCCGGAGGACAACAGGAACTGACCCATGGACGCGGCCATGCCGGTCGCGATGGTCACGACGTCGTTCGGAATCAGCTGCATGGTGTCGTAAATGGCCATGCCGGCGGTAATTGAGCCACCGGGCGAGTTGATGTACAGGTAAATGTCCGACTTGGGGTCTTCGGCCGAGAGCAGGAGCATCTGGGAGCAGATGAGGTTGGCGTTGTCATCGCGGACCTCGGAGCCCAACCAGATGATGCGTTCCTTGAGCAACCGGTTGTAGACGTGGTCGTCCTGCCCATTGCCGGTTTCGCGACTCATGACGGGCTGTTGCTGCGCGGTACCCTGTCGGGTGCCCGCATCGTACGGAAGGTTGTGAGCCATAGTGCGTCTGACCTCTTTCGATCTTCGGAGTCGCCCGGTCGGTTCCATGACCCGACCCGGCCTCTGGGTGTCTGGGATCGACACTAGTATCCGAACGGCCTTCACGGCCGGGATACTGCCCCTCGTTCGCTGATGGCGTGCCAGTGCGACCCCGACCGACCACGCCTCGACGTGGTTCCGACGTGAAAGGGCGACCCGCCGAAACCGGCGGGTCGCCCTTTCACGTCGTCGGATATCGGTGCAGATTCACCCGCACCGCACCCTATGTGCGGAACATCGATTACGCCTCGTCGGCGCCCTCGACGTCCTTCTCGGCCTCGACCGTTTCGCCTTCGCCCTGCGGCTTGATGTAGGAGGACAGGTCGACGGCGTTGCCCTCGGTGTCAACGACCTCAGCCTTCTCCAGGACGGCGGCCAGCGCCTTGGAACGGCGCACCTCGCCGACCATCATTCCGGCCTGGCCGGAGGAATCCAGCATCTGGGCGAACTGGTTGGGGTCCATGCCGTACTGCGAGGACATCGAGATGATGTAGTCGATCAGTTCGGACTGTTCGACGCCGACCTCTTCCTTGTCCGCCACGGCGTCCAGGACGACCTCGTTGCGGAAAGCGCGCTCGGTGTTCTCCCGAACCTCGGCACGGTGCTCCTCGGAGTCGTGGTCTGCCTCGGCGTTGGGGTTGTTGAAGTGCTGCTCGATCTGGTCCTCGACGACCTTCTCCGGGACGGGCACCTCGACCAGTTCCACGAGCTTGTCCAGGACCTTGTCACGAGCGGCATTGCCCTGCTCGGCAATCTTGGACTGGGCGGCCTGCTTCTTCAGGTCTTCCTTGAGCTCATCGATGGTGTCGAATTCTGAGGCGAGCTGGGCGAATTCGTCGTCGACCTCAGGCAGCTCGCGCTCCTTGACGGCGGTGACCTTGACCTTGACGGTTGCGGCCTCTCCCGAGTGCTCACCGCCGGCGAGAGTGGTCTCGAAGGTGGCGTCCTCACCAGCGGAGAGGCCGGTGATGGCCTCGTCGAGGCCTTCCAGCATGGTGCCGGCGCCCACCTGGTAGGAAAGGTCGTTCGCGGCGTCGACCTCTTCTTCGCCGATCATGGCGTTCAGGTCGAGGGTCACGAAGTCGTCCTGAGCGGCGGGGCGCTCGACGTTGATCAGCGTGCCGAAACGGCCACGCAGCTCATCGAGTGCCTTCTGCTCGTCCTCGGCGGTCACCTCTGCGGCGTCCACCTCAACCTTGAGGCCCTCGTAGTCGGGCAGCTCAACCTCGGGACGCACAACGACCTCGATGGCGACAGAGACGTCGGCCTCGCGATCGTTCTGCTCGGGCTTCTTCCGGACATCGACCTCGGGCTGGGCCAGCGGGGTGAGCTCGTTCTCGGTCAGGGCCTGCTGGTAGAAACCGTTGAGCCCCTCATTGAGTGCATTCTCCACCACGAAGTCGTAACCAACGCGCTGCTCGATGAGCTGGTTGGGGATCTTGCCCTTTCGGAAGCCAGGCATCTGGATCTGCTCGGCCAGTTCCTTGTATGTCTTGCTCAGAAACGGCTTGAATTCCTCGAAGGGAACGTCGACCTGGATCTTGGCCAGAGTCGGATTCAGCTTCTCTACGGCGGTCTTCACTTCCGTTGATCTCCTACGATTTCGGGGTCAGGAACCGCCCTGCGGTGTGCCGGACGGATGTGTCGAATACCTCTGATGATCAGGCGTCAGAGTCACACTTCGCCGACCGGCAGCGGCCTGACGGCCGGCAACAGGTCGGTTCGGTGTTCCAACGTCGGGGCGACAGGACTCGAACCTGCGATCTCCTGCTCCCAAAGCAGGCGCGCTAGCCACTGCGCTACGCCCCGTAAGGCATATGCCAGTTTATGCGTGAATGGGCCAAATGTGCGAATCTTTCCGGCGACACGGCGCCGGATCGATTTGACGAACCGCCAAAAGGTGCGGTTATATTGTCGAGGTCAACACGGGGATGTAGCTCAATGGTAGAGCCTCAGTCTTCCAAACTGATTACGCGGGTTCGATTCCCGTCATCCCCTCTGAAGAGAAATCCGCTCCCGAACTGTTCGGGAGCGGATTTTTTTGTTGCCCGTTGGAGCCCGGGAGCCACGAGGTGGCACTGCCGTGCACCAATGAGGCGATTTGGGCCCAAAATTGCCACTTCGGCGGAAGGAACGCACACATTTGCCACTTCCGCACCAGGGTCAACCCTTGACCGGAATCGCGGACCAGACCGCGTCCATCAGGCCGTGGCTCCACGCGGAGTCGGCCTTCACGTTTGGCAGACGGTGCACCAATACAGTTTTCTGCCGCCCATGTCTTCCATCACGATCGTGTCCTTGCCGCATACCCGGCACGTGTGGCCCACGCGGCCGTAGACGTAATTCGCATGGGTGGGCCACGCATGGTGAGACGAGACGCCGAGACGGTGCTCGGGCGCCGTCGTCACGATGCGACCGAGTTCCACCCCGGTCTTCATGAGACGAACGTTGTCCCGCCACAACAAGGCCGTGGTTTCATCGGGTACCCGGTGAGCGGGTGTGTGGGGATCGAGTCCGGCACGGAAGAGCGACTCGGCCCGGTAGATGTTTCCGATGCCGGCGATCGCCTGCTGGTCCATCAGCACCGCACCGATCGGTCTGGATGTCTTGCGGCACGCACGGTAGAAGGGCATGGGGTCGGCGTCTGGGTCCAAGGGATCGGGGCCGAGCTTTTTCCGGAGCTCGGCCACACCAGTGGGCTCGAGGATGCGACACGTCGTCGCCCCGATCAGGTCCGCCCACCCATTGTCGGATTCCAGGCGCACGCGCGTCGTGGGTTTCGGGGCGGGAGGGCCGACGTATTCACGCTCGGCCTCCTCGGAGCCGGAAAATTCCTCCTCCCCCATTTTCCGTGGAGCACCTATCGAAGACGACGCCCGGAATGTGGCATCACCGCCAAAGGTCCAGGCGCCATACATCCCCAGGTGGACGTTGAGCGTCAGGTCGTTGTCGAACACCAGGAAGAAATGCTTGCCGTGTGCATATGCCTCCACAGCCCGTGCGCCGTCCACGAGCGCCGCGCCTTGCGCGAACCGACCCTGCGGACTCGACGCCCTCAGACGTTGCCCCACGAAGGCATCGTGGAACCTGCGCGCCACACGATGGATCGAATGTCCCTCAGGCACCGGATGACCCCCCTCGGGTGGGAGTTCCCGACGTCAGCCGGGCTGCCTCAGTCATCGATTTCGAGATGCTTGCCTTCGATGCGTCCCGTCGCCTCGAACTCCTCCATCTGCCCAATGCGTCGGACGTGACGTTCCTCCCCGGGAAATCCTTCGGTCAGAAAGACCTTGATGATCTCCAACGCTTCGTCCTTGGTGTGCTGCCGGCCACCCACCGCGACAATGTGGGCGTTGTTGTGCTCTCGGGCGAGGGCGGCGGTCTCGTGGTTCCAGGCCAACGCGGCACGGATTCCGGGAACCTTGTTGGCCGCCATCTGTTCCCCGTTTCCTGATCCACCGAGGACGATGCCCAGGGAATCCTCCCCGTTCTCGCGATCCTTCCGGACGCCCAGAGCGGCGTTGATGCAGAAACTCGGGTAGTCGTCCTGCGAGTCGTAGGCCTCGGGTCCGTGATCGACCATCTCGTACCCGAGTTCCGTCAAGGAGTCGACCAGGTAGCGGCTGAGGTCGAGCCCCGCATGGTCAGTGGCAATGTGAACGCGCACGTCGTACACCGTCCTCGTAGATTTAAGCGCTGGAATAGTGTGGCGAATTCAAGCCTACCGGCTCCTGTAATAACCTGAGGGGCAGACGGAATTCTCTCTGAAAGGTGACCCATATGCCGGGACTCAATCTGACGCGCCAGGAAGCTTCCCAACGCGCGGAGACCGTGACAAAAGTCCACTCCTACCGTGTGGACCTTGATCTGACGGCTTCGGACACCAGCTTCCCGTCGACCACCACGGTCGAATTCGACGCGGAACCCGGCACCTCGACCTTTGTCGACGCCGTGACCGAGCGAGTTCACTCGGTGACGCTCAACGGCAAGGAACTCGACCCGTCCGAGGTCTCGGACGGCGTACGGATCTCCCTGCCGGACCTGGAGAGCAGCAACACGCTGACCGTCGTCGCCGACGCCGCCTATACCAACACGGGTGAAGGCCTCCATCGTTTTGTGGACCCCGTCGATGGTGAGGTCTACTTGTATTCTCAGTTCGAGGTTCCGGATTCCCGCCGGGTCTTCGCCGTTTTCGAGCAGCCGGACCTCAAGGCCGAATTCACGTTCACGGTCAGAGCTCCCAAGACATGGAACGTGATTTCCAACCAGCCCGTTGATGTCCGCGACGAGGAGTCGGATTCCGACGTTTGGCATTTTGGTACGACGCCGCGGATCTCGTCGTACATCACCGCACTCGTCGCGGGGCCCTATGCGAAGGTCTCCGACTCGTTGACGACCTCCGACGGACGCAGCGTGTCACTGGACATCTACGCGCGCCGTTCCCTCATGGAATATCTCGATCACGAGGAAATCTTCGAACTCACCAAACAGGGCTTCGAATTCTACGAACGCCAATTCGGCGTCCCTTACCCCTTCGACAAGTACGATCAGCTCTTCGTGCCTGAGTTCAACGCCGGTGCGATGGAGAACGCCGGCTGCGTGACGATTCTCGAGGACTACATCTTCCGGTCCAAGACGACCCAGGCGATGATTGAGCGTCGGGCGATCACCGTTCTCCACGAACTCGCGCACATGTGGTTCGGCGATCTGGTCACCATGAAGTGGTGGAACGACTTGTGGCTGAATGAGTCCTTCGCGGAGTTCATGTCCCATCTCAGTGCCGCCGAGAACACCCGCTTCGACCACGCGTGGACCACGTTCTCGGCGATGGAAAAGACGTGGGCCTACCGTCAGGACCAGCTTCCCTCCACGCACCCGATCGTCGCGGACATCAAGGATCTGCACGATGTGCAGGTCAATTTCGACGGCATCACCTATGCCAAGGGTGCCTCCGTCCTCCGACAACTGGTGGCCTGGGTCGGCCAGGAAGAGTTCATGAAGGCCATGAACTCCTACTTCACGAAACATTCCTGGGGCAACGCGACTCTCGCCGACCTCATGGCCGAGTTGGAGGCGACCTCGGGTCGCGAACTGAAGTCGTGGTCCCAGGCCTGGCTCGAGACGGCGGGCGTCAATACGCTCACCCCCTCGATTGAGGTCGATGAATCCGGGATGATCACCCGTCTCGACGTCATCCAGACTGCCCCCAACGAGTACCCGACGCTGCGCCCGCACCGGATGACCGCCGGTTTCTACGACTTCGTGGACGGCAAGCTGGTTCGCGTGCACGGCGTCGAGTTCGACGTCGACGGCGAGCACACCGAGATCCCCGATACCGCGGGCCGGCAGCGCCCGGCGCTGATTCTCCTCAATGACGATGACCTCGCCTACGCGAAGGTTCGTCTTGACGACGCCTCCTTCGACACTGCCCGGAAACATCTGCGGGACTTCGAGAACTCGCTGCCCCGCGCCGTGGTGTGGGGAGCCGCCTGGAACGGTACCCGCGACGGCCAGATCCCCGCGCGCCACTTCGTCGACCTCCTGCTGGACAACATCGGCGCGGAAACGGATTCCACCACGATCCTGACCCAGCTTCGGAACCTCGCGACGACGTTGCGCATGTACGTGCGTCCGGATGCACAGGAGGAAACCCGGGAAAAGGCCGCGGCCGGCCTGTGGGACATCGCGCAAGGTGCCGAGGAGGGATCGGACCAACAGCTCCAGTTCGTCCAAGCCTTCGCCGCTCACGCGACCAGCGACGAACAGCTCGACACCGTCGAGGCCTTGCTGGCCGGAAACAGCACGTTGCCCGGGTTGTCCATCGACAAGGACCTCGCGTGGAAGCTGCTAACCGCCCTCGTGGCCGCGGGGCGCCGAGGCTCGGAAGACATCGAGGCCGCGGCGGAGAAGGACAGGACCTCGACCGGGGCGCAACGTGCGGCTCAGGCCAGGGCGGCGATTCCTGTGGCCGAGGCCAAGGAAAAGGTGTGGCAGCAGGTTGTGGAGAGCCACGAGTTGCCCAATGTCATCCAGCGTGCGGCCATCACCGGCTTCACCATGACCACCAAGGATTCCCTGATTCGGCCCTTCGTCTCCCGGTACTTCGAGTCGATCGAACGGGTCTGGACCGAGCTTTCCCACGAGATCTCGCAGCAGATCATCGGCGGCTTGTTCCCCCAGATCGTCGACCGTGACGTTCTCGAGGCTTCCGAAGAATTTCTCGTGCAGCTCGGCGAGGGCAAGGACTCCTTGAAGAGGCAGGTCATGGAGGGCCGCGACGCGATCGAACGGGCGCTGAGGGTGCAGGCGGCAGACGTGATCTCCTGACCCCCTGCTTGGGCGGGCCTGTAGGGTGCCGGATTCGGGGTAAAGTGGGAGATCTATGACGAAACCGGCATCATCGGCCTCCAGCCCGTACGACCAGATTGGTGGCCACGAGGCATTCCACCAGCTCACCACGGAGTTCTATAACCGTGTGGCTGCCGATCCTGATTTTCGTGCCCTGTACCCGGAGGATGATCTGGAACCGGCTCGGGAACGACTCGAAATGTTTCTGGAGCAGTACTTCGGCGGGCCGAGCACCTACGGTCACCGCAGAGGGCACCCCCGGCTCAGGATGCGCCATGCACCCTTCGCCATCGATTCCTGGGCCCGGGAGACCTGGTTGAAATACATGAGGGAGTCCATGGATACCCTCCACCTGCCGCCGCTCCTCGACGGCATGATGTGGGACTATTTCGAGCGCGCCGCCCGAGCCATGACCAATACTCCGGGCTGATCAGCCCGACACGCCCGGCACGGGTATCACCCAGAGGCCGGAACCGAGTCAGAGGGTATTCCCCGGGCGGGACAGAATGTGGCCGGTCGGCCCGGTCAGCCGGTGCCACGGCCCGGACTGGTAGACGTCGAAGTCTTGGTCGGAGTCGTTGAAGCCGAGCACCGTGGCGCCGAAGGTCGCGCCCGTCACCATGCCGAACGATGTCGTACTCCCCCAGATCCGTGCCCTCACCGTACTGACCACAGCCCCACCAGGGTTGGCCGGCAACGCTTGTTCCACGGCGCTCATGCCTTCGCGCGCCGCGGCATCGACGTCCTCAGAACTCATCGTTCCCACGTGGCTCCACCCGGAGGCCGGAGGAATGATCCCGGACCAGGCAGCGTGAACCGTGACCGGCGGAATTTCGAGAGCGCCTTCGGTCTTCTCGATCCGGGCCAGTCGGTCCAGGAGTGCAGCGGACTCGACGGTCACGTCGGCCTCCGACGCAACGGCCAGGTGGATTGCTCGCATGCCCAGGACGGTGGGGATCTGTTCAAGGAGCGTTTCGGCGCTCATGACCGGTACCCACACCCCCAGCACATTGCCGCGCGCTTGCAGCCTGACGGCCGCGGCAGAGTCGATCGACCTGACGCGGGATATCAAGGTTGCAAGGTCCTTGGCCTGGTCGAGGTCGGCAAACCGGAGGGCGGTCGGAGATGGAGAAACGGTCATGAGTCCACGATCGATAGGGGGCGTTTATTCCATTATGTCCTCGTCGCCGGCCCGAGCCGGATTCCGAGACGCCGCTTTGCACCTTGTGACACGTCGTTGATCGAGCTCTAAGATCGTGGAGTGAGCACTTTCCAGGATTCCCAGTTTCCGTCCGAGAACGATGATCCCACCGATTCCTTGGTCAGAATGCTCGACCTCGAGCCGAGCACTCCGTTGCGAACCACGGAGGACATCTTCGTGGGACACACGTTGGCTCCGGAAACCCCGCGCGTCTTCGGCGGCCAGGTCTTCGCACAGTCCGCCATGGCGGCCAGTCGCACCGTCGACGACGACCGACCGATCCACTCGATGCACGGCTACTTCCTTCGCCCGGGGGACGTCACCCAACCGATCGTCTTCGGCGTCGAGAGGATGCGCGACGGCCGGTCATTCTCGGCACGACGGATCCACGCGTATCAGGACGGTCAGGTCATCCTCTCGTCGATTGCCTCGTTCCAGACCCCTGCCGAGGGGCTCGAGCATCACGAACCCATGCCCGACGACGTTCCCGACCCGGAGACTCTCTCGAGTCCCGAACAGCTCTGGAGGCATATCGACCATCCGCTGGCGAAGCGGGTCGTTCACGGCAGGCCGTTCGAGATCCGATACGTCACGGAACCCATATACCTCAAGCCTTCGGAGTCCCGGGAGCCGGTCAATGCCGTGTGGTTCAGGACCCATCGCAAGCTCCCGGATGATCCCGTGGTGCACCGTGCGGCCATCGCTTACGCTTCCGATTACACCCCGATGGACCCAATTCTCCGGCGACACGGCATGGCCTGGGTCGATCCGCACCTGACCATGGCTTCGTTGGACCACGCCATCTGGTGGCATCGGGACGCACGGGCCGACGATTGGCTCCTTTACACCCAGACCTCCCCCAATGCGTCGAGCTCTCGGGGGCTGGCCTGTGGAAGGATCTTCGACCGCCATGGGTCTCTGGTCGCCACGACCACGCAGGAAGCGATGGTCCGAGTTCGGGCCGGTGCGGACCGCACCTGACTCGGACCGGACGAGCCGCACCTGAGCCCCAATCACGACGACGGCCGCCCACCCTCTCGGGTGAGCGGCCGTCGTCGTGGTGTCCCGCGGGTCAGTCGCGGGTCAACCGGCGGTGAGTGAGGCGATGCGGGCGAGCCGCGTCGGGGCCCATCCGCTCGACCTTGTTCTCTTCGTATGCTTCGAAGTTCCCCTCGAACCAGTACCACTTGTCGGGCTCTTCCTCGGTGCCTTCCCAAGCAAGAATGTGGGTCGCGACGCGGTCCAGGAACCAGCGGTCGTGCGAAACCACCACGGCACAACCCGGGAAGTCGAGCAGCGCGTTCTCGAGCGAGGCAAGGGTTTCGACGTCGAGGTCGTTGGTCGGCTCGTCCAGGAGCAGCAGGTTGCCGCCCTGTTTGAGGGTCAGCGCCAGATTCAGACGATTGCGTTCACCACCGGAGAGCACTCCGGCCTTCTTCTGCTGATCCGGCCCCTTGAACCCGAAGGCCGACACGTAGGCCCGTGAGGGCATTTCGACCTGACCGACCTGGATGAAGTCGAGCCCGTCGGAGACGACCTCCCAAAGTGACTTCTCGGAATCGATGTTGGCGCGGTTCTGGTCCACGTAGGAGATTTTGACGGATTCACCGATCTTGAGGTCGCCGCCGTCCAGCGGTTCCATACCCACGATGGTCTTGAACAGTGTCGACTTGCCGACGCCGTTCGGTCCGATCACGCCCACAATGCCGTTGCGAGGCAAGGAAAAGGACAGGTCCTTGATGAGGCTTCTGTCCCCGAATCCCTTCTGGAGGTTGTCCGCCTCGATCACGAGATTGCCCAGTCGGGGTCCCGGCGGGATCTGGATTTCTTCGAAGTCCAGCTTCCGGGTCTTCTCCGCCTCGGCAGCCATTTCCTCGTATCGGGCCAAACGAGCCTTCGACTTGGTTTGACGGCCCTTGGAGTTGGAGCGGACCCAGTCCAGTTCGTCTGCCAGTCGTTTGGCGAGCTTGGCGTCCTTCCGGCCCTGGACCTCCATGCGCTTGCGCTTGGTCTCCAAGTAGGTCGAGTAGTTGCCCTCGTACCCGTAGAGACGGCCGCGCTCGACCTCGCAGATCCATTCCGCGACGTGGTCCAGGAAGTAACGGTCGTGGGTCACGGCCAGAACGGCACCCTCGTAGTTCGAAAGATGCTGTTCGAGCCAGAGGACGGACTCGGCGTCGAGGTGGTTGGTGGGCTCGTCGAGGAGCAGAAGATCGGGCTTCTGCAGCAATAGCTTGCAGAGGGCAACTCGACGGCGCTCACCACCGGAGAGTGTGCCGATTTCCGCGTCACCGGGCGGGCAGCGGAGGGCGTCCATCGCCTGTTCCAGCTGGCTGTCCAGGTCCCAGGCATTGGCCGCGTCGATGTCGCCCTGCAACGTGCCCATTTCTTCCATGAGCGCGTCGAAGTCGGCATCCGGGTTGGCCATCTCTTCGGAGATCTGGTTGTACCGGTCCAGCTTCTCCTTGATCTCGCCGACGCCTTCCTCGACGTTGCCGAGCACCGTCTTCTCCTCGTTCAGAGGCGGCTCCTGCAACAGGATGCCCACTGAATATCCGGGGCTCAGGCGCGCTTCGCCGTTGGACGGCTCGTCCAGGCCGGCCATGATCTTGAGGATGGTGGACTTACCGGCACCGTTCGGGCCGACGACGCCGATCTTGGCGCCTGGGTAGAACGACATCGTGACGTCGTCCAGGATGACCTTGTCGCCCACCTTCTTGCGGGCTTTAGACATCGTGTAAATAAATTCAGCCATATGGCCAAGGCTACTATCTTTGCCTATTCCGTGTGGACGTGTCCGACCATGCAACGCCCCGACCCAAGAGTGGGAACTGTCACGACGGTCACCGTGCGATTGGCCCGCACGTCGACCATGTGACAGCTTTCGTGGTCCCTGACGGCTGCATCGACGTTGTCGACGTCCAGGCCCGTCGGTGTGATGTTCTGGCCTGTTTCGATGTCGGACGTGTCCCACCCCATGCCAACCAGAGCCTCGCGCACACGGGCTTCCGTGACATCGGTTTCGGAGACGGCAGCAGCGACGACGCTTTCGATGGCTGATGTGTCCCCGTGCCCGGCGTCTTCCCTTCCGACAGGGGCCGAGGTTTCGGCGATGCGGTCTGCAGACTCGGAGAGCGGCGCGTGGCACCCGGCGAGGAAGCACGTCGTTCCCACAGCGAGGGAAATCCTCATCACCGCACGTTCCCACGGGCCACGAACCCCACCCACGAATCCCCCTTGGGTCAGTCTCTGCAGAATCTCCGGCCCGCGGCGCATTCAGGGGCCCGTCGGCGGCAATTGTATCTCCGCCAGGCACCCTGGAGCGGGCACGCTCCCCTCGCCGAACCCTGGCGGGTGCACCGGTCTGGCCTCATTGGTCCGAGGAGGCCGATTCCTTGCTGTCTTCCACGCCGGCGCCTTCGCACACCAAACCCGAGAGATCGGACTCGCCCGCCAAACCGATGTCTTCCAGAGATTCCTGGGCCTCCACCAGCGGGTCGCTGGGCGGGGCGCTCTTCGGGTTGGCGTTCGCGGACAGTCCGTGCTTCTCGGCCGCCGCCTCCCACGAGTTCTCAGGGTCGGCACTCCCAGGAGACTTGATCTCCGTCCGTGTGCCACGCTTCCCAGAATTCCGGGCATACGTGGCCGTACCAAAGGCCAGATCCGGTCCGACAGATTGGGCCTCGATGTCCACGCTGGTGCGTTTTTCATACTGGGCCGTGGTCCAATGCCTGACTTTGAGCTTTCCACGGACGAGGACCGGGTGCCCCACCTTGATGCTGGCCGCGATGTTGGTCGCCAGAGTCCGGAACGAATTCACGGTGAACCAGTTGGTATGGCCTTCGGCCCAGTCACCGGTCCGGCCGTCGAACCAACGGGCCGTAGATGCCACTCGGAATGAGCAGACCGGTGTCCCATCAGGCAGTGTTCGCAGGTCCGGGACGGTCGCGACAAAGCCGCGTATCGTCAGGTGATCAGTCATTGCTTGTCCTCCGATCCTTGGCGTCGGCGTCGCGTCGACCGCGATCGCTCCTGGCAGCAACAGGTTGCCCCAGCGGCGCACCCGGTCGCAGGAGCCACAGGAGATTACCCGACCAACTGTGGATGCTCACCTCGACCACCCTGAGAATTCAGACCGTGTGGATGGGCCATTTCCTTCATGCTCTTCTGGATCACCCTCGCCACTTTGGCAATTCATCGGTACCACTTCGTCAATCGAGTGAGCAATATGTGATCATTGTGCCCATTTCGGACCGATTGTGCTGTTTTGTAGCCTTTTCACCAGGCAAGAGATCCACCATTCGGCGTACAGGAGATCCATTGACCCCCACCGTCACTCGCGAAACAACTCAGAACATCCACGCTTACGGCCCCGCACCCGCCAAGGTTTCTCCGCGAGAAAACGAGGGCATCGCGCCGAAGCAGGACCCATCGCGCGTGATCCTGGTACGCCCACATCAGTTCACGCCCAACCCACTCACGGAGACGGACAACAGATTCCAGAGCACACCGTCCGGCGATCCGGACCAGGTCGCCCAGGCCGCCTTCGACGAGGTCACGAACCTGGAGCGCACCCTGCAACGGCTGGGGGTCGGCGTGGCCGTCTTCGAAGATGCGACCGTGGAAACTCCCGACAGCGTGTTCCCCAACAACTGGTTCAGCACGCACGACGACGGAACCGTGGTCATCTACCCCATGCACGCGCCCAACCGTCGGGCGGAGCGCAGGGAAGACATCTTGTCCCACCTCAATCGTTCGGGCGTGGTCACGCGAGTCATCGATTACAGCTCCGCCGAAACCGACCGCATGTACCTCGAGGGCACGGGGGCCATGGTTCTGGACCACGTTCATCGGATCGCCTATGTGTGCCGGTCCCACCGGGCATCACAGCCCATACTCGACAAGTTCTGCGCCGACCTCGGTTTCCGAGCCCTTGTTTTCGACGCCGCGGATTCATTCAATTCTCCCGTGTACCACACCAACGTACTGATGTCGGTCGGCACAGACGTCGCGGTCATCGGCGCGGAGATGATCAGAGATGAGAACCAGAGAGCTGAAGTCCTCGAAACGCTGCGGTCCACGGGCAGGGAAGTTGTCGAACTCCAGGAGTCCCAGATTCAAGAATTCGCGGGCAATTGTCTCGAAGTTGCGGGAGCGGACGGCCCGACGATGGTCATGTCCACGACTGCCGAGAAGGCCCTCACGGCCAATCAGCTGAGCCGCATGTCCCGCCACGTCGGCATCGAATCGGTAGATGTATCCACGATCGAGTCTGCGGGAGGCTCCGTTCGTTGCATGATCGCCGGCAACCATCTGGCGCCGCGGTCGTTGTGATCCAGCTCTGACGAGGACCAACATCGTCCTTGGCCTCCGCCCTGGCACGGAGCTTGTGCGGTCGCTGTCCTGGGGCTATGCCGGACTTGTCGCGGCTGTCATGGACGGCGCCGACCTTGCTGACCACCACGAGATCTTCCCGAGAGGGGTACGGCGCGGTTCGGATCGCCTCGTTGACGTACCCATCGCCGTAGAACTGTGCGGTGTCGATGTCGTCCAGATCTACTCGTGGACGCACTACGTCCGTACAACGAGAACACGACGACAGCCGCAAGTCCTTCCAGGGATCAGCCCAGGCGCCTCACTGACGGACCCACAGCGATTCGAGCGCTCTAGTACCCCGTTTTTTGGCCACGTTCCGGAAGCTGAGTGACGGATCGAGGGGCCGGAGCACCTCAGGGCTCCCCGCTGGTCTCGGGCCCGACCACGCAAACGGCGACTCCTGGTTTCGGGCCGTCAATTGGTTAATGAGTGATCAGTATCCGAGCAATACCGTCACCCAGATCCCACTCGGAGACACCGGACTCGACAGCCGGATATGTGTTCTGAGGCGCCATGCAACTCAGGAGAACGACAGCGGAAGGGCGGTTGGGACAAGAACTATGAGGCCAGCAAGTTGATACGCCGCCATACATCGATGGGTCGCGGCCCAATAAACGAGATCAAACCCCGCCGAGACGGGCGGGGTTTGCGGTGCCCCAGGAGGGAGTCGAACCCCCGACCAAGAGATTAGAAGGCTCCTGCTCTATCCACTGAGCTACTGAGGCTTGGCCATCGCGACCTCGTACAGACTACCGCGAGATGGCCTCGGCTCTCCACTTCCGGAAGCTACACGATCGTGCCGACGCGTCGTGACCGCCTGAAGACTCGACGCGTGGAGGGGTCGATGAACATGATGTACAGCCCGTACAGCAGTGCCACCACGGCCGCCACGAGCCGGCCCATGTTGATGTCGAGGCTCAAGTACGGGAAAACATCCAACTGGTCGGATACGGCCCACATCATGAAGAACAGAGTGGTCAGCAAGAAGAAATCCACGTGCCAGTCCGAACGGATCCCCGTGGCGGCAAAGAAAGGGATCAACCACACCACGTACCAGGCCTGAATCATTGGGTTGAGGATGACGACGAGGGTCAGGGCGATGGTCAGCCGCCGGATCAGCTTTTCGTCCCGGCCGACGAATGCGAGCACCGCGGCGCCCAGAACACCGACCATCTGGCCGACCTTCTGCACCAGGGACTGCAAGTCACCACCGGGCAGCCCCAGCGAATCACCCCACAACCGCATCAGGAATCCCGCCAGCCCGACGGGGGCGTACCAGATCCAGACGCCGCCGGTCGTCGTCAGCGCTCCGACCCAGTCGAAGCCGAAGCCGTTCGCGAGCCCCATGAGCCAGAGTTCCAGAAGGGCCACCCCGGCGGTCAGGAACCAGAAGAGGAAGCGACGGGGCCAGGAGGCACCGCGACCCGCCCACAGCAGGCCCACGAAAGGAAGGATCAGCAAGGCAATCGGCTTGACCGCGACGGCCAAGGTCGTGAGCGTGATCCCGCCGAGCCCCCCGGCGGTGTTACGCCACCGGGCCGCCACGTAGACAGCGGCCATCATGAGGCCGATCATCAGGGCATCGTTGTGCGCCGAGACCACGAAGTGCACCAGAAACATGGGGTTGGCCAGGCACAGCCAGCAGGCCCGCGTGGGATTCACGCCGTGCAATGCGGCGAGCTTGGGCAGGAAGTAGGCAATCAGTCCCACCCCGATGAGGGCAACGAACCGAAAAAGATAGAAACCGACGTCGGGCGAATCCCCGGCGATCCCGACGACCACGCCCTCGATCCAGAGAAAGACCGGGCCGTACGGCGGCGGAGACTGGCTCCAGAGTTGGTCCGCACCGTTCTGGAGAAAGTTGTTGACCGAGGAAACGCCCGACTCGTAGGGGTTGAGCCCTGACTGGTACACGCGCCCTTGCGCAAAGTACGAGTAGACGTCACGGCTGAACAGCGGTATCGCCGCCATCAGTGGGACGGACCAGGAAATGATCGCGGCCGTGACCCATTTCTTCGCAGATTTGCTGGCCCAGTCGACTTTCTGGCTCAACCGCATCCACTCGCGGGTCAGGGCCATCGCGCCGATCGAGGTCACGATGATGCACATGACGACGGCACCATCCGTGTACCGCAGGGAAATGATCCACGGGTGCAACCGCAGGGACGAGATGGGCGCGAGCCACCCGATGCCGAAAGACCCGAACATCAGCAGAACAGAACCGATCGTGCCCATGATCACGGTCCTGAGCGGGCTTCGTTGCACGAACCGAGGTTCCCGGTTGCGCCGTTTCCGAAGCATCGCGCTATGGCTCAAGCTTCCCCCTTTGTGCTGTGGTCTCGTGCCGGAAGTCCGCCGGAACTCGGGCAAGACTTCGATCGATTTTACAGGTCCCGCACTGCCGGCGCGGACTCTTAGGCACGATCGAAGCGGAGAGGTAGGTTGGGAGCGTGTCAAAAACGAATGAACGCATAGTATGGATCGACTGCGAGATGACCGGTCTCGATCTGGAGCGGGACGCTTTGATCGAAGTCGCGGTTCTCATTACCGATGCCGAGCTCACCATTCTGGACGAGGGTCTCGACGTGCTCATCAAGCCTGAGCCGGAAGCGCTGGAGCAGATGAACGATTTCGTGCGGAATATGCACACGACGTCGGGGCTGCTCGAGGAGCTCGACCAGGGGCTGACCATGGAGGAAGCCGAGCACCAGGTGCTCGAGCACATCCGCAAGCACGTCCCGGAGGCCGGCAAGGCTCAGTTGGGCGGCAACTCGATCGGTACCGACAAGACCTTTCTCTCACGGGACATGCCCAAGGTCATCGAGCACCTCCACTATCGAGTGATCGATGTATCGACCATCAAGGAGTTGTCCCGTCGCTGGTACCCGCGTGCGTACTACCAGGCACCGGCCAAGACGGGTAACCACCGCGCACTGGGAGACATCAAGGACTCGATCGTGGAGCTCCAGTACTACCGCGAGGCGGTTTTCGTTCCGCAACCGGGACCGAGCTCCGAGGACGCCCGAGAGATCTCCCGCCGCTTCTCTCCCGACCAGTCGGAGGACTGAGCTCGACCCCGCGGGTGTGAGAGTTCTCACTGGGGTCTCATTGCTTCGAATTGGCACCGCTGGCGGGGCTCATGTAAGCTCTAATTCGTTGTCCGATTGCTGATCGGGCACCGATTCTTGGTGGGCGTAGCTCAGTCGGCAGAGCGCCTGGTTGTGGTCCAGGAGGTCGCGGGTTCAAACCCCGTCGCTCACCCCAGATAAACGAGGTGTGAACCCACCGCTGGTCATCCAGTCAGGGTTCGCACCTCGTTTTCGTATCCGCGCCGCCTTGTCCGTGACCTGGCCTTCAGTCTTCGTCCGACCCACCCAAGCCCCTCGCTTCCAGGGCGTCGCCGACTTGGTCTGCGTGCTGCAGAGTAAGCACGAGGACAGGCATGACCCAAGCCCACGGCGCAATGCGCACTCCCCTGGCCTTCTGCGCGTCCCTCACCTCCTTGACGATCCCTCCGAGCTGATTGACAGATGTCAACGTCAAAGCCATGGCGAGGCCTATCCGTTCCGGGTTCACGCCAAATCGTCGAAATGGCCCCAGGACACGCTCGCAGGTTTCGATCATCCCCTGGACCGGTGTGGTTCGGGTGACGACCTGAGCGAGCAGAATAATCGCCAAGACCCGCACGGTGTTGCGGACAGCGTCGAGCGGCTCGAGGAATATCGCCTGAGTCACCGCCAGAAAAGCAAGGATCAGCAGGAGTCCGCGCAGATCTTTGAAGAACAGCCGCATTCCGAGCCCCGCAACCGCATATGCAACCGGTGCGATGCCCAGGCACACGCCGATCGTCCACCATGTCGCCGGTGCGAAGGAAAGCCCGAGGGCGATGAGGGCGAACGACAAGAGCTTGCCGCCCACAGGCATCTTGTGAACGGGGCTGCTTCCCGGAGAGTAGAGGGAAATCAAGCCAGAATCCGTTCGTAGCAATCAATCACGTGCGCCGGGTCGCCCTGTTCCGCAAGCGAGCCGTCGGCGATCAGCACGGCCTGATCACACTGTCTGGCCAAGTCGAGGTCATGCGTCACGAGGAGCACCTGTGGGGCCGCCGGTTCGAGCAATCGTCGCGCGATAATGCGTCGATGCCGTGCGTCCAACAGACTGGTTGGCTCGTCAGCGATGATCAGATCAGGTTCGCCGACCAGCACGGAGCACAGCGCCAGACGCTGCATCTGGCCACTCGAGAGTGCATGGCACGGGCGATCCGCCAGGTCTTCGAGCTCGTGTTCTCGGATGGCCTCCTCGACTCTGGCCGAGATCTCCTCCCGAGACAGTTTTCTTCCTCGGAGCGTGAGCGCGATGTCCTCGCGCACCGTGGGCATAATGGTCTGCGCTCCGGGATTCGCGAACACGAATCCTACGGCGCGCCGCAAGCGCTTGGCCTGCCCGACGGTGTCGATGCCGTTGACGGCGACCTTTCCGGCCGTAGGCTGAACGAGCCCGGCGATGGCTTTGGTGAGCGTGGATTTCCCGGAACCGTTCTCCCCGATGATGGCGATGCGTGGTGCGTCGAGGTCGGCCGTGACCGAGTCGAGCAGGAGGACGCGCCCCTCTGGCCCCTCGACTTCGACCGTGAGGTTGTCGATGGTGATGCTCATGCGTTGTACTCCAGGATCATGGTGGCGCCCATACCGCCTCCAATGGCACATGTCGTGAGCCCTCGCGCTCCCGGACCTTCTACCGATAGCCGGTGCATGAGGGTCCCCAGGGCGATGGCCCCCGAGGCGCCCCAGGGGTGGCCCAGAGCGAGCGCTCCTCCGCGGGCGTTGACTCGAGGATCGATGGCGTCGCCGGTGGCGAGGTGAAAGGGATCGAGGAAGGCGATGACTTGGGCGGCGAATGCCTCGACGACCTCGATGACGTCCATGTCGTCCATCGTGAGCCCAGCGTGGGCAAGGGCCCGCTGAGTGGCCTCGACCGGGGCGAGCCCCGGGAGCGCTGGGTCGCCGCCGGTCAGGGTCGACGCGATGATGCGCCAATGTGGTCCGTCGGTCGATTCAAGGGGCGTGACGGCCACGCCCGCGGCCCCGTCCGAGATACGGGCGGTCGTCCCGGGCGTCACGGTAGCGTGCTCCGCGCCGATGATGGGCGAAAATCTCCTCAGGCTTTTTGCTGTGAGTCGCCGCGGGCCATCGTCGACGATTCGGGCGCGCCGATCGCTCCCCACCACGTGGCTCGTTTCCCGCGCCCGATGCTGCTCCGAGGCCAGGGCAAGCCTGTGACTCCGGAGGACGTAGCCTTCTTGCCTTTCTCGGGAGATCCTCGTGATGTGGGCCAGAACGTCGGCTGCCTCGATCATGTCCGGGTCGGGAAACCCTCGGGGCGCGAAGGGGGCTCGGTCGAAGGGCACGCCGTCATAGGAACGCGTGGGAGCCGTCGAGGCCGATTCGGCCCCGCCCGCGAAGATCGTGTTCCCGGTCGCGGCGACTTGGTGGGCAGCCTGCTGAACGGCTGCCAGGCCCGAGCCGCATTGGACGTCTATCCCCCACCCGACGCAGCTTTCCCCGAAACCTGCCGCAAGGGCCGCATTGCGTCCCAGGTTCCCGCCCGGCCCAGTGCAGTTGCCGAGCATGACGCCGTCGGGGGCTCGACCCAAGTCCGTCGCCAGGTCGGCCAGGACCGCGGCGGCGAGTTCTTCGACGCGGTAGTGGGCAAGGGCTCTCGAGCGCGCGGTGATGGGGGTTCGACGGGTCGCGGTCAGCGCTGCGTGGGGCATGGTGTTCCTGGGGCGAGTCTGAGGAGTCTCATCGGAGTTCCTCGAATTCTTCGGGCGTCGGTCTGCGAATCTTGCCGGAACCGGTACGCGGCAATCGGGTTGTCGTCTTCCACCGACGCGGAATGTGTGCGGGGGTCAGTTGCGCTCTGGCGTTTTTCTTGACGCGTTCCAGAAGGTCGGCTGTGTCCCTGCGGTCGGTTTCGAGGGCGGCGACAACGAGTTGTCCGGCCCGTTCGTCCGGAACGCCGATGACGGTTGCGGCTTCTACCCCGTGGACCGAGGCCAGGACTTCCTCGACGTCGTTCGGACGGACGGTGGCGCCAGCGGTCTGTATCGCGTCGTCGCTCCGGCCGCGGAGACTGAGTCGGCCGTTGCGTATGACAGCGCGATCCCCGACCGTTGCCCAGGCTCCTCGGATTCGATAGGTGCCGCCGGTTCCGAGCACGGCCAACGCCCGCTGGTCGGTTCGTGCCCAGAGGACGCCGTCCCGGATCCGGAGGTCCACACCCGGGAAGGCCCGCAGGCCGTCGCCGTCGTCGATCGCTACCATGGACAGCTCGGCAGCCCCGAAGTACCCCAGCACGCGGATGCCGTGGTGCTCTGCTCGATGGCGCAATTGCTGGGGCAACCGGTCTCCGCCCACGAATGCCGCCCGTATTCGGGTGGGGTGCCCGGCATCGAGCAGGTCGACGAGGTCACGCAGGTGCCATGGCGTCCCGTGCAGAATCGAGACGTTCCCGATGTCTCCAGGACCCATGCGGTACTTCACCGGCGTGTTGAAGCGGAATCCGGTGTGCGCCGCGTGGGAGGCGGCGTAGGAGGCCATCGACGAGACCGGGTGGGCCGCGATCAGCATGGTGTCCGCGGGGGTCAGTTCGCCCCACTCGTCGAGGAACGGATAGGAAATATCCCACGATTGCTGGGTTCTCAGAATGGTCCGCGGACAACCGGTGCTGCCTGACGTCAATGCCGCCCATTCAGCCTCGTCAGGAATGATCGCGCCGGTCGCGTGCTCGACGACGCCCCGCCACTGGTCTTGGCCCCACCGTTCGTCTCCGATCAGCGGGATGGCGCCTGCCCGCCGTACAGCGAGAGCTTCGTGCAGCACCCGTTCGTGGTCGCGGTCTCGGAGCGGGCGGACACGAGTGGCGAGGCCAGATTCCAGCCGGTGCGTCACTGGTGGAAGGCCCTCGGGTAGGCCTTCCACAGCCCCATGGTCACGATGCTCGCGATGACGGCCTTGATCAGGTCTCCGGGCAGGAAAAGCAGGGAGGCAGTGAAGGTCTGGCCCAGTGACATGCCGGTCACCGCTGCTTGAACGGGGATTCCGATGACGTAAAGAGTGATCATTCCGCCCAGGATGCACCCGGCGAATGCTTTCAACCAGGTCGGTCGCCCCGACCCCGATCGAACAACGAGGCCGACGACGGCCGCGCCGACGACCCAGGCGATCATGTAACCCGCGCTCGGGCCCACGAATACGCCCAGTCCTCCGCGCCCTCCGGAGAGAAGAGGCAAGCCCATCGCGACGAGGGCAAGGAATAGGAACATCGACAGGGCTCCCCTGCGGGCTCCGAGTACCGCGCCGGCCACCATGACACCCAGGGTCTGCGCCGTGATCGGCACGAGCCCGGGCAAAGGGATATTTCCCGGCAGCCCCAGGACAGCGACCAATGCCGCGAAAACCGCGATATAAGCGATCGAATGCGCTACTGACGTCGATTGCACGGTTGCGGTCGGGCGGGCCCCTCCGGGTAGTGAATTCACTGTCTCCTCCATATCGTGCCCGGCCTGTTCGGATCGCCGGATGTCCGGGAGCTCCGATGACCGTCGCGTGATTTTGAACAGTGTTCAGGTTATCCGATAGCACGTCACTCCGCCGCATCGGAGGACGGCCAACGAGTCAGCTGTCCGACTCCAGCATGAAGGGATCCCCTGTGGGTGCCTTGGCATCCCCGTTCTCGACCGTAATCCCGAAGGCCGCAACGGAGCTCAGGTCCTGGTCCGTCATGGTCGTCAGATCACCGCCCGAGTTCTTGCCCTCGTCGTTCGTGCCGCCCGAGAGCGTTCCCGATCCGACCACATTGTGGTCCTTGTCCAGGAGCCAGAGCATGTAGACCTTGCCCTCCGGCAACGGCGGCATGTCCGACGTCGAAACCCCAGCCATGTTGTGGGACGCGGAATACATCACGGAGATATTGGCTCCGTCCATGGTTCCCTTGGCCAGGGAGACGTCCGACGCCGACGAGATCTGGTCCAGAACCGATGGCGACTCAGTCTTCGACCCGGATTCGGACTCGGCCGCAGAGAGCGCGGACCGCGTCTCATCTGCCTGACGCTTCTGGTCCATTCCCCACACACCGGCCACGACGGCCAGGGCCGCGCAAGCAGCGGCGACGGTCACGGGCGCCATGCCCCAGCGTCGTCGGGCCCGACCACGCGCGCCGGATGCGGGCGCCTCCGAGCTCTCAACGGGTTCGGGTGGTGCGGAGGGACCGACCTGTTCTGTCGTAGCAACCTGCCGCATGAGATTTTCTTTGAGGCGGGCAGGCGGCTCTTCGGGCGCGACCGCCTTCCCCAAGCGTGCCCCGACCAGGGCCCATTCCGCGGCGAGATCTTTTTCGGCCCGGCCTGCCCGAGCCTCGAAACGTTCATTCTCCTCGGGATCGAGTGCGTTGAGGGAGTACGCAGCTGCGTCGTCCACGGCGTTCTCATCCGATTTCATACTCGCCTCCCAACTCCGATCGCAGTCGCATGAGGCCAAGCCTCATCCTTGTTTTGACAGTGCCCAAAGGGACGCCCAGAGCGTTCGCGATTCGGCTCTGCGACAGCCCGCCGAAATAGGCCAGGGTCACCACCTCAACCTGAGACTCGGGAACCCTGGACAAGGCCGCATGCACCGAGGCGTTGTCGAGACCTTGCTGAACCGTCGACTCCACGTGCTCGTACGCTTCCTCGAACTCCGCGACCCCGTGGCGCATGTCCCGCTCCGATGCCGACTGAGCGGCTCGGACACGGTCGACAGCGCGACGGTGGGCGATGACGGTAACCCAGGACCCCACCGCCCCGCGCGTCGAGTCGTATTGCGGCGCCTTTTGCCAGACTTCGAGAAACACTTCCTGGGTCACTTCCTCGGCGTGCGCGCCATTGCGGAGTATCCGCTGGACGAGACCGTAAATCCGCGGAACCAAGGCATCATAGAGCTGTTCAAAACAGTTCTGGTTACCGTTCGAGGCGCATTCCATGAGGTTCTGGAGCAGCTCGTGCTCGTCGCGCGCTTCGCGAACCGCTCGCGCGACGTCCGGGTCTCGGGAGTTCTCCTCGACGACCCCAAACCTTCGGGACATATCCACCATTCCCATTCCGCCGACGTCGGCACCGGGCTGACCCGCGTCCGAGGGCTGCCCTGCTTCAGAATCATCACGCACCAGATTTTCTGGCGGTGACAGGGCCGGAGCAAGTGGTCCTCCACAGAAGTCGCATTGCTGGTCACCGGCTGATGTCTTTCGTCATCCTAGTAGCACGCGTTCATGTTGCGTCGGATCGGCTCGTCCGCGGTGAGTCGATCTCTGGAGATTCCCGATACGGTGGTGCCTGTATTCCACTCGAACCGCCCAGGAGGCCTCATGTCCGTTCGCCCGATTGTCATTACCGGCGACCCCGTTCTGCACAGCCCGACGCGGCCCGTCACCGACTTCGACGACGAGCTGCGGCGCCTCGTGGCAGACATGTACGAGACCATGGACGCGGCCCACGGCGTCGGGCTCGCAGCGACACAGGTCGGCGTGCCGTTGCGCCTCTTCACCTTCGTCTACGAGAACGATGACGACGCCCCCAACCGCGGGGTCCTCGTGAATCCTCGGCTGACTCTCGGCAAGATCTCCGAGGTCGAACCGGAGAAGGAGGACGAGGCAGAGGGCTGCCTGTCGGTGCCTGGACTTGCCTACCCGCTCAAACGGGCGGATTGGGCCAAGGTCAGCGCGCAGGACGAATTCGGACGCCCCATCGAATTCGAAGCCACCGGATGGTTCGCGCGCATCATGCAACACGAGACGGACCACCTTGACGGCAAACTCTACGTCGACCGACTCAACGACCGCTGGGGGAAAAAGGCGAGGAAGACGATCAAGAAGGAAGGCTGGGGCAAGCCCGATCTGACGTGGATGCCGGGGGTCGACGAGGATCCCTTCGGGCATTCGGACGAGGATTAGACCTAAAGTTTAGATTGATCAATCTGACCGGGTCGTCACCCGCCGGGAGGGACCACGAGCGTCAGTGAGCGACCCTTATTCCCGTCCGATTCAATTTCAACTTGCCAGTGAGGTTTAAGGATTTCGGCGACGTCGTCAACGGATTGAGGTTCAACCTCAGACTCCAGAAGAATCCGAGCCGCCTCGCCCCGATAATGTTTGGCCATGTGAGAGACCACTTGGCGCTTACCGCCGAGCTCGCGCTCGACCCTGATTCCCACGGTTGTCTCGGCCGGGGCCTTCCACGCCGCCGCGTAGCTCGAGGACCTGCAGTCCACTATCACCTGTCCGGAACCATAGGCATCCAGGACTGGGCCGAGCTCAGCCTTCCACCACGCAGCGAGCGTGCCCGCGGGTGCAACCTTGGCGCCCATGGACAGCCGGTACGCGGGGATGGAGTCAGCGGGGGTCACGGCACCCCAGAGCGCGGAGATGATCACGAGACGGGTCCGTGCGCGTTCCTGGGCGTGGGGGCTCAGGTGCGCATGATCGAGCGCATCGAACAAGACCCCCGTGTAGACGTCGAGCGCCGGGGCCGTCGGTTCCTGGAGCAATCGTGTGTTTCGCTCTACTTCTGCCGCGAGGCTGGGGCCCGTCTTCAGGAGGTCCCCGGCGTCCTCCCGTGCGCTCACCTCGATCAATCGATCAAGCATGGCCTCACGGGCCTCGGTGAGCTCGGGAAAACTCATTTCGGACAGACAGACGCTCGGCCCGGCACTGGGCGCGGTCTTGGACTCGGAGGGAGGAAGCAGAATCAACATCCTTACCAGTGTAGGATTGTCCACCGGACGGGTCGGTCGAGACGATCGCGTGGCGTGTTCGACGTCCCGAGGAAAGTCCGGGCTCCGCAGAGCAGGATGGTGGATAACGTCCACTCGGGGAAACCCGCAGGCCAGTGCCACAGAAAACAGACCGCTTGCTTCGGCAGGCAAGGGTGAAACGGTGGTGTAAGAGACCACCAGTTCCCGCGGCGACGCGGGAAGCTCGGTAAACCCCATTCGGAGCAAGGCCAGACAGAATGCGTGACGAGGGCTGCTCGCCCCAAGCATTCGGGTAGGCCGCTCGACCCCTTGGGCAACCAAGGGGCTAGATGGATGATCGTCACGGCGCGAGGTCAGCCTCGCGGCGACAGAACCCGGCTTATGACTGGCCCGTCCGCCACCATCGGCTGCGATCTGCTGGCTTCCCGCCGCAGCACGGAGGCGGGACCGCGAGCTCACCCCTCGTCGAGGACGCGCCATCTATCCTTGCCAGGGGTGCTGGACGCTCGGCCCTGAAGCGGCCAGCGTGGTTCGGGGTTCCCGAAACCGACGTGGTCGACCGCCGAAGGTGATCGGGACCAATTCCGAGGGTGGCCCCACCGAATACCGTCATCTGCGGGCGTAGCCGTCCCCTTCCGGGCTGGTCGACGCGGATGCTGGTGCTTCACCCGTGGAGACCCGGAAGTCCCACGGGTCGGTGTTCAGGCTGCTCAGGAGGGTCTCGACCTCGAAGCCACGGGCAGCCAGATCGTCTCTGAGCATCTTGGCCCCATGCGCCAGCCAGAGTTCCTCGCTCGCGAAGTGGGAGCAATCGATCAGGTATGGTTTGCCACCATCGAGCAGCGCCCGCTCCCGTGCCTCGGACGCCGGATGATGGCGCAGATCGGCCGTCACGTACACGTCGGCTCCGGAGGCGCGAACATCATCGAACAGAGAGTCCCCGGCTCCCCCGCACACCGCCACGCGCTGGACGATTCCATCCTTCGGCCCGGCGATCCGCAGACCACCGGCCGTAGGCACAAGGGCCGTGGCAAGGCGTTGTGCCAGCTCCTCCAGGGTGATCTCTTCGGAGAGGTCCCCGACCCGGCCGATCCCCGTCGCAGCCTCGGGGTCCCCGAGGGGTACGGCCTCCGTGATGCCGCACGCCCCCATGAGTGCATCCGATACGCCACCGGTCATGCTGTCCGCGTTCGTGTGCGACGCCAGGAGACCGCAGCCGTTTTCGATGAGCGTGTGCACCACCGCGCCCTTGTCGCTCGAGGAGGGCAGGAATGTCGCTCCCCTGAGCAGAAGAGGATGATGGGTGAGGAGCAATTGGCACTCGGACTCCACCGCCTCGCGTGCCGTAGCCTGTACGGCGTCGACTGCGAACAGGATCCTCCGTACCGGCTGATCCCCTCGGCCGCAGACCAGGCCGCTCGCGTCCCACGGTTCGGCCAGTGCTACCGGCCACAATTGGTGGGCCGAGCGGACGACGTCGTTCAAGCTGGGAGTAGTCATGCACCCAGTCTAGGACGCCGCCTGCGGTGCTTCAGGCAGCCACCGGAAGCGGCCGGTCCTGACTCGAGGCGGCTCCCCCAACAGCGAAAGGTCATGACGCAGTCGCTCCGCCGGGACCACAATGGGGCGCATGAAAGAATTCACCGTAGCCGCCGGATGCTTCTGGTGCCTGGATGCTGTCTACCAACGAACTCGCGGCGTGGAATCCTCCGTCTGCGGATATACGGGTGGCAACACCTTCGAGCCCACGTACGAGTCCGTGTGCAGCGGCGAGACCGGGCATGCTGAGGCCATACGAGTTCGCTTCGACGAAACCGTGGTCCCGGAAGACGTCATCATGGACATGTTCTTCACGACCCACGACCCCACGAGCCTCAACCGGCAGGGGTACGACGTCGGCACCCAATACCGTTCGGCGCTGTTCTACAGGGATGACGAAGAGAAGGAGTTCTTCCGCGCACAGATCGAGCGGGCCCAGACCATGTTCGACAAGCCCATCGTCACAACCCTGGAGCCCCTCGGAACGTTCTACCCTGCCGAGGACATTCATCAGGACTTCGAGCAGCGGAACCCGTACAACGGGTACTGCCAGGTGATCATCGATCCCAAACTTCGCAAGGCCAGGGAATATTACAAGATGTGGCTCAGGGACACCTGACGCGGCGCTCGCGGACTACCGTAGTGGCAGAACGGGTGGAACGCCCGATTCCGCCGTTTCCTCAGCTCTAGAAAGGCGACAACCATGGCTAAAATCCTCGACAACGTCACCGAGGCCATTGGGGCGACCCCTCTGGTCAGGCTCAACCAACTGGACAAGGACCTTCCGGGCAACGTGGCCGTCAAGCTCGAGTTCTACAATCCCGCCAATTCCGTCAAGGACCGTATCGGCAAGGCGATTGTCGACGCGGCCGAGAAGTCCGGGCAGCTTCGTCCGGGTGGGACCATCGTCGAGGGGACCTCGGGCAACACCGGTATCGCCCTGGCCATGGTCGGCGCCGCACGCGGTTACAAGGTCGTGCTGACCATGCCGGAGACCATGTCGACCGAACGCCGCGTGATGCTGCGTGCCTACGGTGCGGAGATCGTGCTGACCCCGGGCGCCGAAGGAATGCGTGGCGCCGTCGACAAGGCGGCCGAGATTGTCGAGAACTCCGAGAATGCCGTTCTTGCCCGCCAGTTCGAGAACGAGGCGAACCCCCAGGTTCACTACGACACCACCGGACCCGAGATCTGGGACGCCACCGACGGCGACGTCGACCTCTTCGTGGCCGGCATCGGAACCGGCGGAACCATCTCCGGAGCCGGCAAGTACCTCAAGGAGCAGAAGCCTGGCGTCAGGATCGTCGCCGTGGAACCCTCCGACTCGCCATTGCTGACCGAAGGCAAGGCGGGGCCGCACAAGATCCAGGGCCTCGGGGCGAATTTCCTTCCCGAAACGCTGGATCAGGAGGTCTACGACTCCGTAACCGACGTCAACCTGGATGACGCCGTGAGGGTGGCCCGTGAGCTGGGCGCCAAAGAAGGAATCCTCGGCGGCATCTCATCCGGTGCCAACGTGTGGGCCGCTCTCGAAGAGGCGAAGAAGTCCGAGAACGAGGGCAAGCTGATCGTGACGGTTGTTTGCGACTTCGCCGAACGGTACATCTCGACCGTTCTCTACGAGGACATCCGCGGCTGACGCCACACCGGCTCCCGGAAACGCTGCTTGTGCCCGCACGAGAAATCGTGTGGGCACACGTGCGTGGGACCCACCGCCCGTGCATCCGGGAATAGCGCCCACCGTTCCGAGGTTGCACCAACAGTGAACAGCCCCCTCGCCGGATGTCCCCTCCGGCGACCGGGAAGCCCGCACCCTGCCCGACTTCACCCACGCACGATGAAAGCGACACCGTGAGTTTTCTCAGCCGTCTCAGGGAAGACCTGACCACAGCCCGTACCCACGACCCGGCCGCCCGTGGCGACCTCGAGATCATCCTCAATTATTCCGGGTTGCATGCCATTTGGGTCCACAGGCTCACCCACCGCTTGTGGCAGAAGGACGAATTGCGCACCGTGGCCAGGTCGCTGTCCCAGCTGACGCGCTGGCTGACTGGCATAGAGATTCACCCGGGTGCGAGCATCGGGCGTCGCTTCTTCATCGACCACGGTATGGGGATCGTGATCGGAGAGACCACGGAAATCGGCGACGACGTCATGCTCTACCACGGTGTGACCCTCGGGGGGCGTTCCCTTGAGAAAGTCAAGAGGCATCCCACGCTGGGCCACCGAGTGACGGTCGGCGCGGGAGCCAAGATTCTTGGCCCCATTACGATCGGTGAGGATTCAGCCGTCGGGGCCAACGCCGTCGTGGTGCACGATGCCCCCGCATCCTCCATCGTCACGGGCATCCCCGCGGAGGCTCGTCCGCGAACCCCGGAGAAGAAGAAACCCCTGGTTGATCCCGTGACGTACATCGACCCGGCCATGTGGATCTGAGAGGACCGGATCGTGATTCCGACTCATGTCTCGAAGTGAGCCGTCGGCCCGCAGCCGGGATCAATGCGTCACAGGGGCAGGGGGAACCGTCTGGTCCGATGGATCTGGCCTGGAGTGTCACCCAGCGGGTGCGCATCTCTGACACAACGACGTCGCCCGCTCGCCGTGAAGAAGGCGAGCGGGCGACGTCGTTTGCTGATAGGACTACTTGGTTTGCCGGTCCACCGGTGCCGGGGCCTTTTCCCCGGCACTGTTGACCTCGGAGCGGTCCTCGGACCACAGGGTGTGGAACGTGCCCTCCTCGTCCACGCGCTGGTACGTGTGGGCGCCGAAGAAGTCGCGTTGCCCCTGGATCAGTGCGGCCGGCAGACGATCACGGCGCAGTCCGTCGTAGTAGGACAGTGCCGATGAGAAGACCGGTACCGGAACACCCAAGGCGGTCGCCTTGCTGACCACGCGGCGCCAGGACGGCACCAGGTCTTCGAGGATGCTCTGGAACCCCGGTGCGAGAAGCATGTTGACCGGCGCGTTGTCGCCCTTGTAGGCCGCCATGATTTCGCCGAGCAGCTCCGCCCGGATGATGCAACCATTGCGCCACAGCGACGCGATGACGTCCAGGTCGAGGTTCCATCCGAACTCCTCGCCCGCGGCGGAGAGCATGTCCAGGCCCTGGGCGTAGGAGACCAGCTTGGACGCGTACAAAGCCCTGCGCACGTCCTCAATGAACTCGGGATCTCCCTGGGCGACCCCGGTCGTCGAGATCAGCCCCGCGGGAAGATTCTGCTGGGCCTCCTCGCGGGCTTCGGGATTCGACGAGGACAAGGCGCGAGCAAAGACCGACTCCGCGATTGCGGACACAGGGGAACCGAGATCCAACGCGGACTGGACCGTCCAGCGACCCGTTCCCTTCTGGCCGGCTTGGTCCACGATCACGTCGACCAG
Source organism: Rothia sp. HC945 (assembly GCF_051370785.1). NCBI lineage: Bacteria > Bacillati > Actinomycetota > Actinomycetes > Micrococcales > Micrococcaceae > Rothia > Rothia sp. HC945. The sequence goes on from NZ_JBFCSN010000001.1 coordinate 595,304, forward strand.
GGGTTTTCCGGTCCTGCCGTCCGTCTGCGAAAGAACTTCGCTGGTGATCTCGATCAGGTAGGAGTTCAGGTCAGTGGTATTCCACGTCCGAAACACTTCGGCCTGGTCCTGTGGCTCGATCCCGGCCACGGAACGAAGCAGATCGAAGGCTTCACCGATCACCTGCATGTCCGCGTATTCGATGCCGTTGTGGACCATCTTGACGAAGTGACCGGCGCCATCGGTATCGATCCAGGCGCAGCACGGGGCGCCGTCGTCGGCTTTCGCCGAAATTTTTTCGAGCATCGGACCGAGAGACTTGTAGGACTGCTTGGATCCACCCGGCATGATCGAGGGGCCGTTGAGCGCGCCTTCCTCACCACCGGAGACGCCGACGCCGACGAAGTGGAGCCCGTGCTCGGCGCACTCCTTCTCGCGGCGGATCGTGTCCTTGAAGTAGGAGTTGCCGCCGTCGATGATGATGTCGTCGGTGTCCAGCAACGGGATCAGGTTCTCGATCACGGCATCCACGGGGGCTCCGGCCTTGACCATGACCAGGATGCGCCGCGGGCGCTCCAGGGAATCGACCAGGTCCTGGAGGGTCTCGGTACGGATGAAGTCTCCGTCATCGCCATGCTTGTCCAACAGTTCGTCGGTCTTCGCAATGGTGCGATTGTGCAATGCGACCGTGTACCCGTTCCGCGCCAGATTGCGCGCCAGATTCGCGCCCATGACCGCCAGGCCGGTGACGCCGATCTGTGCCTTGCCTGATTGTGCCTCGGAATTTTGGGGAGAAGTGCTATCAACTGCCATGAGCCCAGATTACGCGCAATCGCGGTCCGACGAGCAGGGGCACTCCCAAAAATCTGGAGGGTATCGCCTCTGGCGGACAGATCGACCCAAGATGACGACGGCGCGACGGACCCGTTCGCGGGCCCAACCGGATGCGAGGCGACCCGCGCGTTAAATGCGAAACGGCCGAACCCCTGAGGCGGTGTCCGACCGATTCCTTGGTGGGTCCTACCGGGATCGAACCGATGACATCCACGGTGTAAACGTGGCGCTCTACCAGCTGAGCTAAAGACCCTTGACAACCGAGTGGGCCACTTGCCCAGCGGCCAGCACCCGATCTGATTGATTACAGTACATGAGCTGAACAGAGGCCCAAACTTGAGAGGCCCCGTCCAGACAGTGTCTTTCGACACACCTCTTCGGCGTCAGAAACGAGTTGTTACCAGACGCGTGGCCGACCATTCATCGCTGACCTGCGCACTCGTCGTGAGCTTGAGGCCAGCGGTCGGCGCGGCTTCCTGGATGTCGGCTGGCGCCACGTGTCCGTCACGACCCGCTTTGGGTGTCATCACCCAGACCACGCCACCCTCGTCCAGGGTGGTCAGTGAGTCGACGAGGGCGTCCACGAGATCACCTTCGCCTTCCCTCCACCAGAAGAGAACGGCGTCCACGACTTCCTGGTCTTCTTCGTCGAGGAGTTCGGAACCAGTGACGTCTTCGAGATCGTCCCTCAGGGCGAAGTCGACGTCGTCGTCATAGCCGAACTCTTGGATGAGATCCCCATCCTTGAAACCAAGCAGGACAGCCGGACGATCGCCGGCGGTCTTGGTCTCGCTCACGTATTTTCCTCCTGATTATCGGATCGGTCCGGACATCCTCCGGACCGAGCATTGCGATGGGTACACCGCAATGGTGTTGACACCAAGCCAACACTGGATTGCCCACACTATCAAGTACTCGGGACCGGCGCGTGATCCCGAACACTGTCCATCGCGAAAAACCCTCATTCCATGCGGATCGACGCCGCCATGACACCGGGAGAGCTGGCTCGAATCGGGTCAGGAGTCATTGTGATTCGTCGAGGTGTGACACCATAGGGGCAAAGCCCAGGTGGGTCGAGTTGTGCCTGCCGTTATCATCCCTTCCGGGATGTGAGCTTTCTCCTCACATCGACAAAGAGAGGTTCAACGTGGCTCCCTCAGAGACGAATGACCACATCCTCAGCGCCCTCACCCTGGGCCTGTCGGATCAGGACCACGAAGAGACGTCGGAATGGATCGAGGCCTTCGATGCCTTGGTCGAGTCCCAGGGCACAGAACGTGCACAATTCATCATTCGACGCCTCCTCCAGCGAGCAGGTGCCAAGAGCATCCAGGTCCCGACCGTCACCACCACGGATTACGTCAACACCATCCCCGTGGACCAGGAACCGGAGTTCCCGGGCGATGAAGAAATCGAGCGTCGCTACCGTGCGCTGCTCCGCTGGAATGCCGCCGTGATGGTGCATCGCGCCCAGCGCCCGGAAATCGGCGTCGGCGGTCACATCTCCAGTTACGCCGGTGTGGCCACGCTGTACGAGGTCGGCCTGAACCACTTCTTCCGCGGCCAGGATCACCCGGGCGGTGGCGACCAGGTCTATTTCCAGGGCCATTCCTCCCCGGGCAATTACGCCCGCGCCTACCTCGAGGGTCGTCTGACCGAAGAGCAACTGGACGGCTTCCGGCAGGAGAAGACCAAGGGTGAGAACGGGCTTCCCTCCTATCCTCACCCCCGGTCGAAGGAAGACTTCTGGCAGTTCCCGACCGTGTCGATGGGCCTCGGCCCTCTGAACGCGATCCACCAGGCACAGTTCAACAAATATCTGCACAACCGCGGGATCAAGGACACGAGCCAGCAGCACGTCTGGGCGTTCCTCGGCGACGGTGAGATGGACGAGCCCGAATCGCGCGGCGCGCTCCAGTTGGCGGCGAACGACAAGCTCGACAACTTGACCTTTGTGGTCAACTGCAACCTCCAGCGCCTGGACGGACCCGTCCGAGGCAACGGAAAGATCGTTCAGGAACTCGAGGCGTTCTTCCGCGGTGCCGGCTGGCACGTCATCAAGGTCCTGTGGGGCCGCGAGTGGGACGAGCTCCTCGAGAAGGACGAGAACGGCGAGCTGGTTCGCATCATGAACGAGACGCTCGATGGCGATTACCAGACCTACAAGGCCGAGTCGGGCGGGTTCATCCGCGAGCACTTCTTCGGTCGCTCCCCCGAGACCAAGGAAATGGTCTCCGACATGTCCGACGAGGACATTTGGGCGCTCAAGCGCGGAGCCCACGACTACCGCAAGGTCTACGCCGCCTACAAGCAGGCCATGGAGACCAAGGGCCGCCCCACGGTCATCCTGGCCCAGGGCGTCAAGGGCTATGGCCTCGGCAGCCACTTCGAGGGGCGCAACGCGACCCACCAGATGAAGAAGCTAACCCTCGATGACCTGAAGGTCTTCCGCGACCGTTTGCGCATCCCGATCAGCGACGAAGAGCTCGAGAAGGATCTTTACGGGGCTCCCTACTACCACCCCGGCAAGGACTCCCCCGAGATCAAGTACATGCTCGAGCGCCGCAAGGAACTCGGCGGCTTCGTGCCCCACCGTGATGGTTCCCAGCGCGAACTCGTACTCCCCTCCGACAAGGCCTACTCGGTCGCCAAGAAGGGTTCCGGCAAGCAGATGGCCGCGACCACGATGGCGTTCGTCCGCCTGCTCAAGGACCTGATGCGGGAGAAGGAATTCGGCAAGCACGTGGTGCCGATCATTCCCGACGAGGCACGCACCTTCGGCATGGACTCGTTCTTCCCGACGTCGAAGATCTACAACCCGAATGGCCAGAATTACCTGTCGGTGGACCGCGAGCTCATGCTCGCGTACAAGGAATCCGCTCAGGGACAGCTGCTTCACGTCGGCATCAACGAGTCCGGGGCGACCGCGGCGTTCACCGCCGCGGGTTCTTCCTACTCGACACACGGTATTCCGATGGTGCCCGTGTACATCTTCTACTCGATGTTCGGCTTCCAACGCACGGGCGACGCCTTCTGGGCCGCGGCCGATCAGCTCTCCCGCGGATTCATCATTGGCGCCACGGCGGGGCGGACGACCCTGACCGGCGAAGGCCTGCAGCACATGGACGGGCACTCGCCCGTTATTGCTGCGACCAACCCGGCTGTGCGTCACTACGATCCCGCCTACGGCTATGAGATCGCACACATCGTCAAGCGCGGCCTGGAACACATGTACGGCACGGGCGACGAGGACCACAACGTCATGTACTACATGACGGTGTACAACGAGCCGGTCGTACAGCCTGCCGAGCCGGCCGACGTCGACGTCGAGGGCATCATCCGAGGCATCTACCTGCTCAAGCCCGCCGATGTCGACGGGCCGCGGACCCAGTTGCTCGCCTCCGGCGTGGCCGTTCCCTGGGCACTTGAAGCCCAGGAACTTCTCGCCAAGGATTGGAAGGTTTCCGCCGATGTGTGGTCGGTGACCTCCTGGAACGAGTTGCGCCGGGACGGCCTCGAAGCCGAACGCGCATCCATGCTGAAACCGAAGGACGACGCGCGCGTTCCCTTCGTGTCCCAGCAGCTTGAAGGGGCGGTCGGGCCGATCGTGGCTTCCTCGGACTTCGTCTCGGAGGTTCCCGACCAGATCCGGCAGTTCCTCCCGAACGAGTTCGCGACGCTCGGTGCCGACGGGTTCGGATTCTCCGACACGCGTGCGGGTGCACGCCGGTTCTTCCACATCGACGCCCACTCCATGGTCGTTCGGGCCCTCGAGATGCTGGCGGAACGCGGGGAAATCGACGCCGACATCCCCGCCAAGGCCATCGACAAGTACGATCTGTTCGACGTGAACGCCGGGACCAGCGGTACCGCCGGCGGCGACGCCTGATCAACGACGACTGCGCTGCGGTCGGTCTCTCTCGCAGAGTCCGACCGCAGCGCTTTTTTGACGTGACGTGACTGACAAGAAGGATTCTGGAATGCTGGACAGCGTGTTAGCGATACTTTGCCCCGGACAGGGCTCACAAAAACCCGGGTTCCTGACCCCGTGGCTGGAATTGGACGGCGTATCCGAAAGGCTCTCGACTCTGGGCCACGCGGCGGGGCTCGATCTGATTCATTACGGCACGGAAGCCGATGAGGAAACCATCAAGGACACCGCGATCGCGCAGCCGTTGATCGTGGCCGCTGGAATCGTGGTCGGCGAGTTGCTCGTCGAGCGCATCGGGGAACGCCCAGTGCTCTGGGCCGGGCATTCGGTCGGAGAAGTGACCGCCGCCGCGCTGTCCGGCGTCATCTCGCCTGAGGACGCGATGCGTTTCATCAAGGTCCGCGGGAACGGCATGGCCGAGGCATCGGCAGCCGAGCCTTCCGGTATGGCCGCTGTCCTCGGCGGCAAGGAAGAAGAAGTTCGTTCCGCGATCGAAGATGCGGGCCTCACGGCCGCCAATTCCAATGGTCCCAGTCAGATCGTGGCCGCGGGCTCCGCGGAGAAGATCCAGTCCCTCGTGGACAACCCTCCGGCCAAGACGCGCGTGGTCCCCCTGAAGGTCGCAGGTGCCTTCCACACCTCCCACATGCGCCCTGCTGTCGGTCCTCTGCAGGAGGTCGCCCGCGAAATCCATGCACACGAACCGGTGACCACGCTGTTGTCCAATAGGGACGGCAAGCCGGTGACCTCGGGCGCCGCGGCGATGCAGTCGCTGGTCGACCAGGTCACGCGTCCGGTGCGATGGGACCTCTGCATGCAGACCATGGTCGACGAGGGCGTGAGCAACATGGTGGAACTCGCGCCGGCAGGTACTCTGGTCGGGCTGGCCAAGCGCGGAATGAAGGGCGTGCCCGCGACCGCGCTGAATTCACCCGACGAACTGGACGACGTCGTCCCCGAATAAGGTCCAGGCCAACGAGGAAAAGAGACCATCGTGGTGACTCTCAATACCAGACCCGTACAGAAGTTCTCGAAGATCCTGGGCCTCGGCACGGCGCGACCCGACGTGGTCGTGACCAATGACGACGTCTGCGAGTGGATCGACTCGTCCGATGAGTGGATCCGCACCAGGACCGGCATCAGCACCCGCCACCGTGCCGACGCCGAAACCTCTGTCATGGATTTGGCCGTTACGGCGGCGCGGGACGCGCTCCAGCGATCGGCCGTACCTCCCGAGGAGATCGACGGAGTGATCGTTTCTACGGTCTCGCATCCGTATGCAACTCCTTCGCTGGCCGCCAAATTGGCCTACGAGATCGGCGTCTCCCCCGCGGCGGCCTACGATATCTCGGCGGCCTGCGCCGGGTACTGCTACGGGGTCGGACAGGCCGACGCCCTCGTCCGGGCTGGGGCGGCAAGGAACGTGCTCGTCGTGGGGGTCGAGAAACTCTCCGACTTCATCGACAATTCCGAGCGCTCCATCTCCTTCCTGCTCGGCGACGGGGCCGGTGCAGTCGTCGTCGGCCCCTCGGAGGAAGCCGGTATCGGGCCCACGGTCTGGGGATCGGACGGGTCCAAGTGGGAAACCATCAGCATGACTCATTCGTTGCTCGAATTGAGGAACCGCGACTGGATCAACGATCCCGTCCAAGAGGACGAGAAGGTGTGGCCGACCCTGTACCAGGATGGCCCCACGGTATTTCGCTGGGCCGCTTGGGAAATGGCGAAGGTCGCTCGACAAGCACTCGATGAGGCCGGTGTCTCTCCGGAGGACTTGAGCGTGTTCGTACCCCACCAGGCGAACATGCGCATCATCGACCAACTCGTCAAAACGCTCAAACTGCCTGACCATGTGGTGGTCGGTCGGGACATCGCCGACGCGGGCAATACCTCGGCGGCGTCCATTCCCCTGGCCGCACGGCGACTTCTCGACGAGCATCCCGAGCTCTCCGGACGGCTCGCGCTTCAGATCGGGTTCGGTGCAGGACTGGTCTACGCCGCTCAGGTTGTGGTCCTTCCCTGAGCTCATCACCGGGATCCGCCGCGACGCGCGGCGATGAGACGCAAATCCCTGCACGTCGGGCGCGGAGATCTACCGCGCGTCAGGTCTCGAAACGATACAGTGAATACCGGATCAAGCCCGCGAACGCGGGAACACCCCGGCTCCCCCAGGAGCCGCCAGAATCCCACGCGGCAGGAAAGCTCGCGTGATCATGAATCAAAGGAGTACACATCATGGCTGACAAGAACGAGATTCTCGCCGGACTGGCCGAGATCGTCAACGAGGAGACCGGCGTCGAGACCTCGGACGTTCAGCTCGAGAAGTCCTTCACCGAGGACCTCGACATCGATTCGATCTCGATGATGACCATCGTGGTCAACGCCGAGGAAAAGTTCGGTGTGACCATTCCGGACGAAGAGGTCAAGAACCTGACCACCGTGGGCGAGGCCGTCGACTTCATCGCGAACGCCTCCTCATAGATGCTGATTCGGGCGCGGTGCTCCGTGGCACCGCGCCCTGGCTTCTCCCCAAGTATTTACCCGCCCGAGGAGAGGCCGTCCGGTGCGGACCACGGCCTGTACACTCGGGCGGACACGAGAAAGACGTGAGATGAGTCAGAAAGTAGTAGTCACCGGCCTCGGGGCGTTCAGCCCGATCGGCGGGACCGCGACCGAGACGTGGGAGAACGCTGTCCAGGGTGTCTCCGGTATCAAGGCGATCACCGACGACTGGGTCTCCCAGTACGATCTGCCCGTGTACATCGCCGGCAGGGTTGCCCAATCGGTCGAGGATTCCGAGTTCATTTCCAAGGTCGAGACCAAGCGTCTGGACCCCTCCGGGCAGTTCGCCGTCATTTCCGCGCGCCAGGCGTGGCAGGACGCGGGCTTCAGCGCGGGAGACGCCGAAGCAGCCGACGAGCTCGATCCCGAACGTCTGGCGGTTTCCTTCGGAACCGGCATCGGGGGCGTGTGGACGCTCCTCGACAGCTGGGACACGTTGCGCGACCGCGGGCCTCGTCGCATCCTGCCCATGACCGTCCCCATGCTCATGCCCAACGGTTCGACGGCGGCCATTGCCCTCAACCACAAGGCCCGGGCGGCAGCCCAGACCGTGGTTTCGGCGTGCGCCTCCAGCACCGAGTCCTTGCACGTGGCGCTCGACCTCATTCGCAGCGGGAAGGCCGACGTCGTGATCACCGGCGGCACGGAATCCGCAATCCACCCGATGACCATGGCCTCCTTCGCCAAGATGCAAGCACTCTCCAAGCGCAACAACGATCCCGAGCGCGCGTCGAGGCCCTACGACGTCGATCGCGACGGCTTCGTGATGGGTGAGGGCGCGGCAGCTTTGGTGCTCGAGTCCGAGGAACACGCCAAGGCGCGCGGTGCCCGCGTTTACGCCGAATTGGCCGGGACGGGGGTGTCCTCGGATGCCTACCACATCACGGCCAACGATCCGGAGGGTTCCGGCGCGGCCAGAAGCATCAATGAGGCATTGAGAGCCGGTGAGATCGACCCGAGCTCCGTGGTTCACGTCAATGCCCACGCGACGTCGACCCCCGTGGGTGACCCCGCGGAGGCGACGGCTTTGAAGGTCGCTCTCGGGTCCCATACGGACCAGGTCGCGGTCTCGGCGACCAAGTCCATGACAGGACACCTACTGGGGGCCGCCGGAGCCTTGGAAGCCGTCATGACCGTCATGGCCCTCAAGGACCGCAAGGCTCCTGCCACCATCAACCTGGAGAACAAGGACCCGGAGATCGACCTCGACGTCGTTACGGAGGCCCGTGATCTGCCCTCGGGCGAAATCGTTGCACTCTCGACGTCGTTCGGATTCGGTGGTCACAACTCGGTCGCGGCCTTCCGGTCCGTCGGCTGATAACTCCCGTGGCGACCGGTCCTCGACGACCGGTGTCCCGCCCACTGACGACAACGCCCGGACAGGGTTTCCTGTCCGGGTGTTGTCGTCCCTTGAGCGTTGCGGCGCGGGAAGTCTTTGTCAGGGCCCTCTCCGGAAGACGTCGGAGGGGCCGTTCGGGCTCAACCTACCCGGTGCAGGTAACGAATGTTCGAGGGTTCCGTGGCGCAGGCCCGAAGAGGCTCGAGCTCGGTGTCCCAGGCTTCCCCCAAGGCCAGGGAGAACTGCCGCAACAGTGCGTTCGGGTCTCCTCGTGCGGCCTCGTAGGCGTACCGGACTCGGTCCTCGGTGATGACGGTGTTTCCGGAGGCGTCGATCATGGAGTAGAAGATGCCCAATTCGGGGGTGTACGCCCACCGGCCGGCGTCAGCGCCAGGACTGGCTTCTTCAAAGACCTCGAACCGGATATTCTTCAAGCGACCGAGCGCGGAGGCGATCAGGGCGCCAGTCCCCTGCGGGCCTTCCCATTCCAGAGTTGTGCGCACTTCATCGACGGTAGCGGTCTGAGCGCACCATTGGAGATCCGTTGACTGTCCAGCCACGGATTCGAGTGCCCACCGGATGTGAGGGCACAAAGCTTGTGGGGCCGCGTGAACGTGCAAAACCCCCTGCGTCAATATCTTGCTCACGGTAGCTCCCTGCAATCGACAGATGCGTCTTCCCCTACGATCTGTCCAGAGATTCCACGTGTGAGGAGATTCTCAACGCTCACCATTGTGCCTGATGTTGCCTCTCCGCACAAAGAGGAAGGGCCCGATACCCGGCGAATTCTCAGTTCATTCCATGGGTCGTCCGTCCGAGCCGGCCTATGCCCGAGGGTGCGCGCGACGGTAGGACTGGGCCAGCCGGTCGACTGAGACGTGCGTGTAGATTTGCGTGGTCGCCAACGTCGAGTGCCCCAGCATTTCCTGGACCGCTCGGATGTCCGCGCCGCCGTCCACCATATGTGTTGCTGCAGTATGCCGAAATACGTGTGCCCCGGATGCACCCGTGCTCGTCGCTCGTGCCAGAATCGCGTTGAGGTCCTCCCGGATCTGCCTCTGCCCTGCCCTCTGGCCCCTGGGGCCCAGGAACAGCGCGGTCTGGTTTCCCCGAACCCAGTGGGTCCTTCCCTGGGTGATCCAGGCCTGAACGGCTTGCATGGCCGGGATCCCCAGAGGCACGGTGCGTTGTTTGTTCCCTTTGCCCACCACGCTGACGGTTCGTCGTTCTTGGTCAATGCTGTTGAGGTCCGCCGAACACAGCTCAGAAATTCTCAATCCAGCGCTGTAGAGCAGCTCGATCACGGCGATGGTTCGGAGCACCTGAGGGTCGCCTGGGCTTTCCGAAAGATCGGCAGAAAGAATGCCAAGGATCTCCCGAATGTCCTGGGACGAGAGGACTTTCGGGAGACTCCTTCGACCTTGTGGCGATTTGAGCCGGGCGGCCGGGCTGGACGCCACGAGTCCCCGACCTTCCGCCCAGGAGAAGAAGGACCGAATACTCGACGCTTTGCGCGCCATGGTTCCCCTGGATTCCTCACGGTCGTAGCCTTCGGCCAGCCAGGTGCGGAGCAGGTCAAGGTCAATCTCCCGGACGCTTGTCGTTCCGCGAGCCTGGGCGGAGACGAAGAGACTGTGCAGGTCGGAGGTGTAGGCTCTCACGGTTTCTCGGCTGCGCGCTTTTTCGTACAGCAGATAGTTCTCGAATGCGCCGAGCGCTTCGGCAAAATCCTCATTCAGCTCTGTCTGATCCGTCCGGTTCTCGCGTGTACTCACGGCTCTTCCCCTTGAACGTGTTCCTCCTGAATCCTTTCGGACCATTCGATGACCTTCTTCAGGAGCGTTCCGAGCCGGAACCGGTGAGGAATGATGGGGGTCAGTCCGGCGTCGACGAGCGGTTGTGCTGTGACCGAGCCGACCGCGAAAAGACCGGTGGTTCCTGCCGCGGACAGCCTCGCCAGAGCATCGATCTCCGTCGTCGAAACTCGATCCAACCATGCTTCGGCTCCCCCGGCCGAGGTGAAGAGCACTCCCACGGGTCGGCCGGTCACGGACTCACTGATGCTTCGGTCGATGTCGGTGGTGTTTGTCGCTGGTGCGTACCTGTAGGTGACCACGGGGGTCACGGACGCGCCTAGCGATCGTGCGACGTCGTCGAGGCCGTCCGCGCCCATTCCATGATGCTGAACGACGACGGACCGACCGGCCACATCCAGTCCCCGGAGATGGTCGGCGACGTCGGCGGCCGTCTCTTCCGATGAAACCCACGCTGCTTCCAGACCCTCGCCGACCACGGCACCGCGGGCCTTGGCTCCCCTGGCAAGAATCATGGCGCCGCCCAGACTCTTGGTCAGTTCCTCTTTGAGCCCCGCCGACTCGGCGGCCGCCATCCAACCGCGGAACCCTATGCCGGTGGTCACCACCACCAGATCCGGATTCGCCCGGATGATGTCTCTGGTCACCTCGAGGAGGTCCTGGTCCTCGAGCACGGGAGTGGTCGTGATCGTGGGGCAATGACGAACATCCAGACCGTTGCGGACAAGAACGGTTTCGATCTCGTCCGCCTTGCGTTGCGCCGTGACGTGAATGCAGACCGATTGGTCCTCCACCGTTGCGGACGTCATGATCTCTGCCTCCGTGATCCTTCGTCAGTGTCCAGGGGACTTGCTCTACTGTACCGATCTGCTCGCGCCCCGCCGTCCGCTTGCTGGCATTGTTCACGAGGCGTCACGGTCGGCTCATCCTCCACCGGTTCTCACGCATTTCTGCGAGTCCGTAGGCTTCCAGCTGGGCCAGGGCCGGGATCACTTCGCGGATCCCGAGACCCGCGACCGCGCAGAGCTTCTCCGCCGGCACGTGTTTCCCCACCGGGAGCGCATCGAGCACGAGTTGTTGGATCTGGGTCAGGCCCATCATCGAGCGGTCCCCGGCATCCTGCGGTCTACGGACTTCGCTCGGTGCTCCTTGCCCCTGATCGGGCCGCCCGGTTCCGGCCGGAGCCCCTGGCAGGACGGGCGCTTGCACCAAGCCGGTGACGTCCCTCGTGGAGGTCACGATTCGGGAGGGGGTCTCGGCGATCAGCCGGTGGCATCCTGCCGATTGGGGGCTGAACACGGAGCCCGGGACCGCGGCCACTTCATGCCCCATGTCCAGGGCGTGGTGAGCGGTGTTCAGCGCCCCGGATCGCCAGCCCGCCTCCACAACGACCACGAGACAGGACAAGGCAGCAATGAGCCGGTTGCGTTGCAGAAACCGGTGCCTCATGGGGCTGCATCCGGGACCGACTTCGGTCAGGACCAGGCCCGATTCCGAGATCTCGCTGAGAAGGTCCGCGTGAGCTCTCGGATAGGACCGATCAATGCCGCAGGCCAGAAAGGCCACGGTAGAAGGCTCATGCACTGAGGCTTCCAGTGCGGCACGGTGCGCCGCCGCATCTATCCCGAAGGCCGCTCCCGAAAGAACCCCGTATCCCAACGCGGCGAGGTCCCCCGCCAAGCGAGTGGCCACAGACTTTCCGTAGGGCGTCGAGTCCCGACACCCGACGATTGCGACGTTCTCCTCGGCAGGCCTCAGCAGTCCGTTCCTGTCGCCACGACCCCAGAGCGCCAGCGGTTGCTGGGCGCCGAGGTCCCCGAACGCTACGGGCCAGTCCGGGTCCTCAGGGGTCACGAGCCACGCGCCGCGGGCGGCCATGAGACCCTCGATGCGCTCGGGATCATCAAGTGGAGTGCGTGCAGCCCACCTGGCCTTGGCTCGCTCCCACCCTCGTCCTGTCAATGTCGACATGGCGTCGCTGCCCATCTCGCTGATGGCCGCGTACTCCTCAGGCTCCAGGTCCCGGTGCTCCAGAACGATACGAAGCGTATGAATCGGGCCGAAGGCCTCGACCAGGGCCATTCCGACGCAGTCCTGGGGTTCGAGGAGGTGCATCAGTTGCATCCTGGCGTTCCTGGCCTCTCGGTCCTGGGATACCTCCGTGCCCGGATGGGTCTCCGCGGCGTCATGAGCTGCTGATTCGGGTCGGTGCTCCATGGATTCTCCTCGATCAGTGACGTATGTACTGGTGCTAACGGCGTCAAGACAACGCTCCCGCGTTCATGCGAAGACCGATCGCGGCATCGACGTGCTCCGCTCGAGGGGTTCCGCAGCCCTCCAGATCGGTGAGGGTCCATGCGACCCGTTGAATCCTGTCGCAGCCTCTGAGAGTCGTCTCACCGCGATCGAGCAGCCGGGTGAGCGACGTCAGCGCGGGAGCCGGGAGTCTGAGCTCATTCCTCAAATGTGTGCCGCGCAGCTGCGCATTCGTGGAGATTCCCCACGGAGCCAGACGTTCACCGGCCGTTCGACGTGCCTCGGTCACGCGAGACAGGACCTTCGCGGAGGTCTCCGCACCCTGGCGACTCGCGAGATCCGCAGCGGACAATTTGGGGACGGCGATCCTGAGATCGACTCGATCCAACAAAGGGCCGGACAATTTGGCCAAGTACGCCCTTCGTGATCGAGAAGAACAGGTGCACCGGTCCCCCATGCCGCCTGACCGACCACACGGGCACGGATTAGCGGCCAGAACCAGCTGGAACTTCGCGGGGTAACGCGCGGAGGCCCGGGCACGATCAATCACGACCCACCCGGATTCCAAAGGCTGACGCAGGGCATCGAGCACGCCGCGCCTGAATTCCGGGGCCTCGTCGAGGAACAGGACGCCATGGTGGGCGCGGGAAGCCGCCCCCGGCTGGGGAATTCCGTTGCCACCGCCGACGATCGCTGCCGCCGAGGCCGTATGGTGGGGCGCCTCCCACGGTGGGTCGGTGATCAACCTGCGGACCCGTGAATTCTGGTTTCCGACCGAGTGGACGGCCGTGACCTCGTGGGTCGCCTGCGCGTCCAGCCGCGGAAGAATCCCCGGCAATCGCTCGGCGAGCATGGTCTTCCCGGCTCCCGGCGGTCCGATCATGGCCAGGTGGTGCCCGCCGGCCGCGGCGATCTCCAGGGCCCACCGACCCTCGGCCTGTCCGACGACGTCGGCCAGATCGGACTTCGGGCGCACGACGGGTTCGGCTTTCTGGACCTCGCGCCGTATGGGAGGTTTCACCAAATCTGTCGGGTCTGCCCCCAACCACTCGAGAACCTCGGACAGTGCCTCGAACCCGTGTGCTTCTGCCCCCGGGACCAATTCGGCCTCTGGCAGGTTCTCAGATGCCAGAACAACCCTCCGGTGACCTGCTCGAACGACAGAGCTCACCGCAGGGAAGACACCGGACACCGGCCGCAGCGAACCGTCCAGGCCCAATTCGCCCAGGAAGACGCAGTCCCCGGATGCACCGCACCGCCCCGAGGCCTGAAGGGCCGCGATGAGAATGGCCAGGTCGAATCCCGAACCCGTCTTCGGCAACGTTGCCGGCGTCAGGCTGACCGTTACCTTGCGGGGAGTCAACGGCGCCCCCGAGTTCTTCGCGGCGGAACGGATCCTCTCCCTTGACTCCTTGAGCGTGGCATCCGGGAGTCCCAGTAGCACAAACGCCGGTAGTGTCCCTCCGACGTCCGCCTCGACCTCGATCAGGTGTCCGTTCAGGCCCAGCAGAGCGACGGAATACGTACGTGCGAATCCCATCAGAGGACACCGCGGCGGTGTTCGAAGGAAAACGTGTTCGGCTCGCCGATCACCGCGATGGCATCGATCCTCATCGTCGAGGGCGGAATCCCTTCCTCCACGGCCCATGCATTGGCCAAGAGGCACAGGCGACGAGCCTTGCTCTCATCGATGGACTCCAACGGATGCCCGAAGGCCAAGGTGGACCGAGTCTTGACCTCGCAGGCCACATAGAAGTTGTTCTCCCGCGCAATGATGTCCAGCTCTCCACGCAGCCCATGGGCGGCCGAATTCGGGCGCCAATTCCGGTGCAGAATGCTCCACCCACGGACTTGCATGACCACGGCGGCCAGGTCTTCTCCCCACCTGCCGGTCGCTGCTCGTGAATTCATGGTGTACCTCCTGATGCAAGAGTGCATCTGGAGTCGGCATGGGCCAGAGCCCGATGCCCGGTACGCCGCACAGGTGTGGACAGGGGCCGGTAAACGGCCACAACGTGACGCGCAGTGGACCAACCGTTCGGAGAGTGCGCGGACCCGGAGCGCCTCACCAGGGCGTCTGCTCCACTCGAGAATCACCGAATCGGGGAGATCAGCCCCGCAATGCCCAAGCGCGGGCGACCATGTCAGGAGAAGCGCCCAGGGACCAGGAGAGACGGTGAAGGGGGCACGGCCCCTGAGCCGACAAAGCCTTCCGGTGCGGCTCGGATCCGTATCCCTTGTTGCCGGTCCAACCGTACGCAGGATGGTCCGACGCCAATTCGATCATTTCGGCGTCACGTTCGACCTTGGCAACCACACTGGCCGCGGCGATACTCGCGCACCGATCATCGCCCTTGATCTGCATCGTCACCGGCAGATCCCAGGACCGGCCCGATCCGTTCAGGAGCCGGTCCACCGGGTCGGGGTCGGCCAGGGACAACAGGTCCGGTACACGGGTCAGCCAATCGTGCTTGCCGTCCAGGAGGACGGCCGAGGATTCGACGAGGGGTTCTCCGACCCTCGATGCCAACGCCTGGATGGCTCGTAAGCCTGCAAGCCGCAGGGCTTGGGTCATCCCGAGGGCATCGATTTCCGACGGTGAGGCCGACCCGGTGGCGACCTGGACCCACTCGAGGATCTCCGGAACCATGGCCTCGCGCCGCGAAGGCGTCAGGGCTTTGCTATCGGTCAGCCCTGGGACCTCGAGAGTGGCGGATGCGGGAACCCAGCTGGCCCCGACGGTCACGGGACCGGCCAACGCCCCGCGTCCGACTTCGTCCATACCGACGACGCCCGCGAATCCGCGTTCAAAAAGCCCTTGCTCGACGGTCAGGTCGCTCGTCGTGCGTGTCACGTCGTCAGGCATCACTGACCGCTGTGGCTGGCCTCGGGGCTGGGGATGTCGCCGAAGACGTCCTCCGGCGAACTGAGCCACGTCCACCGGCTGATGGGCCAGGCGATCGTGAATGCCCTGCCCTCGATGTCCTTGTTCTTCACGAATTCATTGCCCTCGGCAATGTGGTACCGGGAGTCGGCCGAGGCATTGCGGTGGTCGCCCATGACGAAGTACTGGTTGTCCGGGACCGTCACGTCGAAGGGGAAATCCGAAGGCTTCGCGTCGGGATACAGATACGAAGACTCGTCGATGGACTTGCCGTTGACCTGAACCTTGCCGTCGGACGAGCAGCAGCTCACGTGGTCGCCGCCCTTACCGATCACGCGTTTAATGAGGTAATTCTGGGAGGAGTCCGGAAGCACGCCCACGAAGGACAGCGCTTCGCGCACGGGATTGGTGCTCGCAGGATTTTGGTTCTCTGGGATCCAGTGCTGGGAGTCCTTGAAGACCACGATGTCGCCGCGATCCGGGTCCTTGAAATAGTTGCCCGCGACGTTGACGAAGATCCTGTCATTGAGCTGCAGGGTGTTCTCCATCGAGCCCGAGGGAATATAGAACCCTCTGACCAGAAATGTTTTGACCAGGAACGCGATGATCAGTGCGTAAACGATGACCAGAAGAACTTCCTTGACCTTGGGCCACAGACCCTGAGGTTCTTCGTGGGGTTTTTTGCGCCGCGAGGCACGCGAGGACGACGACGCCGGATCCACGGTGCCGTCCGCTGAGTCGCCCGATGCCGAATGCTGGCCTGGTGTCATGGAAGTGTCCTTCTCTCACGTGCTTCGGTCTGAAACAGTCTACTGACGATCAGCGCCTCAGCGGTCAATTCTGGTCATCCGGTCCAGAGGCCACAGCACGGCCACCGGCCTGCCGATAATTTTGTTCGTCCTGATGAGCCCGCCGCCAGGCGACCCGATCAAGGACCTCGAGTCCACCGAATCCGACCGATGGTCACCCATGACCCACATGCGGCCGTCCGGGACGACGACGTCGAACGGGGTTTCGGAGGGCTTGTCGCCCGGCGCAATGTAGGGCTCATTCAACGGCTCTCCGTTGACGGTGATCCGACCGTCAGCACTGCAACA
Organism: Rothia sp. HC945; assembly: GCF_051370785.1. Classification (NCBI taxonomy): domain Bacteria; kingdom Bacillati; phylum Actinomycetota; class Actinomycetes; order Micrococcales; family Micrococcaceae; genus Rothia; species Rothia sp. HC945. The sequence continues at coordinate 612,000 of NZ_JBFCSN010000001.1, forward strand.
CGTGACGTGGTCCCCAGCAACCCCGATCACCCTTTTGACGTACACACCTTGCCGGGTTCCCAGACCGAGCCACGAACCGAGGTCGGACACGGTTTCGGTCAGCCAGTTGGCGCCGGAATCATATGGGGCAAGCGACCCTTTCCCGTCGAAGACGACGACGTCGCCTCGCCGAGGGTCATCGGCTCCCGGTCGCCAGACGGCGACCCGGTCGTGGTTGCGCAGGGTCGGATCCATGGAGCCCGAAGGTATGTAGAAGATTTCCAGCACGAGGCTGCGCACCAGAATCACGATCAGCACCGCGATGGCAAGGGCCACCACGACCAAGCGCCGGCTCCTCGGAGGGAGCCGGCGCTTGGTGTCCGAGGCCGCCGGGGCGGCCTGCGACGAGTTCGTCAAGAACCTTATGCGGATTCGCGCTTCTCGCGGATGCGAGCGGCCTTGCCGTGGCGATCGCGCATGTAGTACAGCTTGGCGCGACGAACGTCACCGCGAGCACGAACCTCGATCTTGTCGAAGATCGGGGAATGCAACGGGAACGTACGCTCGACGCCGACACCGAAGGAAATCTTGCGCACCGTGAAGGTCTCGCGGACGCCCGCCCCCTGTCGGCCAACCACGAAGCCGCGGAAGACCTGAACACGGGAGCGGTTGCCCTCGGTGATGTTGACGTGAACGTCCAGCGTGTCACCCGGGCCGAAGTCAGGGATGTCCGTGCGGAGGTTCTTCTGGTCGATGAAATCCAGAGTCTGCATGACGATTTTTCTCCTCGGTCAATGCCGCAGGCCACTGGCCGATTGCTGCGACGGAGGCTCCCGACGTGTGCCGAGAATGCTTCCGAAGTGGTGTTTCAGCCGGGACAGGATTGGTGTCCCGGTGCCTGTGTCCGTTTGGTCGCTCTTCCCCCTGCGGCAGGGGCGTGCCCGAACACGGCGCGATTTCTTATTTTGCCACACCGCGGGTGCAACTTCCACAGAATCGGGCGGCGTCGCGAACTATTCGATATTGTCCTGGTCACCTTCGGACCATGCGGCGTCGAGGACGCAACGGTCTCGCGCGTTCAGGGCAGACTCGTCCAGGGCCTCGATCAGGTCGGGACGACGCCGGGCGGTCCGCTCGACCTGCCAGTCCCTCCTGGCGCGCGCAATGACCGCGTGGTTTCCGGACAGGAGAACGTCCGGGACCGCCCGGTCACGCCACACCGCCGGCTTGGTGTAGACCGGGTACTCGAGCAGACCGTCGGAATGCGACTCTTCGACCAACGATTCGGGGTTGCCGATGACGCCGGGTAGCAGCCGCGCGGTGGCTTCGATCATGGCCATGACGGCCACTTCCCCGCCGTTGAGCACATAATCTCCCAGGCTCACGGGCAGGACGCGGAACCTCTCCCCGGCCCAGTCCAGAACTCTCTCGTCGATGCCCTCGTAACGACCGCAGGCGAAAACGATGTGCCGTTCCTGCGCGAAAGCCTCGGCGGTGCGCTGGGTGAAAACGTTGCCCGCGGGAGACGGAACCACGAGCAGCGGACGCGGGTCGTGCGCCCCGTCCTCTTCGGAAGAGGACTCGTCCGGGACGTCCGCGTCCCCACGAGCCTCAAGAACGGATTCGAGGGCCTGCGCCCACGGTTCGGCTTTCATGACCATGCCCGCACCGCCGCCGTACGGGGTATCGTCCACGGTCCGGTGCCGATCCGTCGTGAAGTCGCGAAGATCGGTCACGGAAAGGCGGAGGAGACCAGATTTTCTGGCCTTGCCGATGAGCGAGAGTTCCAGGGGCTGCAAGTACTCGGGAAAGATCGACAGGACGTCGTAACGCGGTCTCATTCGGTGTTCCCTCGGCCTGAGGCATCGGTGTCGGTCTCGACGTCGGCCTCGGCGTTCAGTTCGAGGAGGCCGGGAGGCGGACAGACCACCACGAATCCCTGGTCCTGGTCCACATCCGGAACGAGTTCCTCGACGAAAGGAATCAGGGATTCGGTACCGTTGTCGAGTTCCACCGCCAGGAGATCCTGCGTGGAGCCGGTGGTCAGTCCGGTGACGCGGCCGATGCGATGCGTCAGTTCGGTGACATCCGGGCTCGGTACGGAGTAGACGTCGAGGCCTATGAGCTCGTGCTCGTAGTAGCCTTCGGTGTCCTCCACCTCTTCGGTGTCCGTTACGAGCGTGTGGTTCCGCAGTGCTTCGGCATCGTTGCGAGTGGTCACTTCATCCAGCGCCAGGACCAGGATGTTCTTGTTCCACCGGGCCGACCTGATGCGCACCTGCCCCGAGGGTGCCAGTGGCGTGGAAGGTTCGATCCGCAGGGTGGCTCCGCTCACCAACCGAGTCGAGGGATCGTCCGTATAGAGCTGGACCGTGACTTCCCCTTTGATCCCATGGGGTTTGCCGATTCTTGCGACCTGGACCTGCACCGGGTTCGACTCCTTTCTGACGGGCCGAAAGGACCCGTACCGTACACCGGAAATATAACAGGCCCGCTCCCACCACGGGGTGGGAACGGGCCTGTTGTCACGGCATCATACCGCCGCGCCTGCTATCGACGACGATCGGTGTCGATCACATCGACCCTCACCTGTTCGCCGTCAGCCAGGGCACCGATAACGGTCCGTACCGATTTCGCGGTCCGACCGCCACGTCCGATGACGCGACCGAGATCTTCCGGGTTGACCCGGACCTCGAGGGTCTGGCCACGACGGCCGGACCGCGAACGAACCTGGACGTCGTCGGGATGATCGACGATTCCACGGACGAGGTGCTCCACAGCTTCGGAAAGCATAATTACTCGGCAGACTCTTCGGAGGTCTCGGCCTCTTCGGCCTTCTCCTCGGAAGATTCGGCGGCCGGGGCCTTCTCCTCGCTCTTGGGAGTGATGGCCTCGGGGATGACCACGGAATCCTTCTCCGGGACCTGGAACTCGGGCTTGCCCTCGACCGGCTTAACGGTCGATTCGGTCGAGCCCTCGCCCTTGAACTTGGCCCAGTCACCGGTCAGCTTGAGCAGTGCCAGAACCTGTTCGGTCGGCTGGGCGCCGACGGACAGCCAGTACTGGGCGCGCTCGGAATTGAGCTCGACCAGCGAAGGGTTCTCGGTCGGCTGGTAGATGCCGATCTCCTCGATCGCACGGCCATCCCGCTTGGTGCGGGAATCGGCGACGACGATGCGGTAACGGGGATCGCGAATCTTGCCCAGACGCTTCAGACGAATCTTTACAGCCACTTGTGTGGACTCTCCTGTATCTATACAAGGTCGGTTCCCACTCGGATACACCCGTGGGGCGGGGTTGTCGGTGAGGAACCTGCGGACCAAATGCTGCGCGGTGAGAGGGGCCACGCACATCGAGTACCCACCAAGTATGCCAGAGCCGTGCAACGATGACCAGCACCGCTCCCCGGTTCGCGCGTCGTGTGCGTCACGCCGCGAGAGCGGGATCAGACCGGTCGGGCGATACCCGTCCGGTAGGCGAAGATCACGGCCTGCACCCGGTCGCGGCTGGAGGTCTTCGCGAAAATGCGGGAGACATGGGTCTTGATCGTCGCCAGCCCCAGGAACAGCTGGTCCGCGATCTCACCGTTCGTCTTTCCTTCGGCCATCAGGGCCAGGACTTCCTTCTCGCGCTCCGAGAGAGTCTCGAGCACGGCGAGGTCGTCGTTCGACAGCGGTGCGGGGGAAGACCTGGCGTTGGTGCTGTCCTCGGCGGCCGCGAGACCTTCCCCGTGGCCGTCGGCGTGTGTCATGTTCTGATCCACGATGCGCCGGATCAGCGGCAACGTGACTTCCGGACTCAGCAGCGCCTGCCCGTCGGCGACCGCTTCGATCGCGGTCACGAGGTCCTCCGCACTGGCGGTCTTGAGCAGGAACCCGCTCGCACCCGCCTCGAGGGCCCCGAAGAGGTAATCCGACCGGTCAAAGGTCGTGAGCATGATGACCTTCCCGAGCCCTTCGTCCACGACGTGGCGTGTCGCGGTGAGACCACTCATGCCGGGCATCTGGATGTCCATGAGCACGACGTCGGCCGGTTCGCGCCGCAGATTTTCCAGCGCATCCGCGGCGTTCGGGGCTTCCCCGACGACGTCGATTCCGGGTTCCACGGAGAGGACCATGGAGAACCCCGAGCGAACCATGTGTTGGTCGTCGACGAGGAATACACGTAGCGGCGAAGTCATACGGTGTCCTTCCGCGGGGAAAGCTGGTCGGTGGGCAGGGGAAGCGCCAGTTTGGTTCTCCATCCCGGCCAGGGGAACAGCGATGAGCTCTCGACGCGCCCTCCGAGCACCGACGCGCGTTCCTGCATCCCGCGAAGTCCCGATCCGGTGCTCGGGACCACGTCCTCGTCCGCGTGCGACACCGGGTTGCCGTGCTCGACGACATCGATCAGGAGTTCCTCGGTCTCTTCGTTCACGGTCAGATGCACCTGGGCTTCGCTGGCGTCCGAATGCTTCAGGACGTTCGTCAGTGATTCTTCGACCATCCGGTAGACGCCATGATGGTAGACCGTGGGGAGGGATTCGCCGAGATGGTCGAGGTGGGCACGGTCCTGGGCCGAAACCGACAACCGTGCGCTGAGTCCCATGCGCTCGTAGCCGGCCACGAGCTCGGGAAGATCCTGGATGGTCTTCGTCCTCCCGCTCGGTCCCCCGGTCACGGACTCGGCCTCATCCGGGTCTCGCAACAGTCTGAGGACCGTTTGGAGTTCACCGATCCCTTCTCGGGTGCTGGTTTCGATGGCCGTCATGGCCTCACGGACCAGACCCGCCTGCGCGGGGCCGAGCCGGACCTCCGTCCCCTCGTCGCACGCCGCCAGAATCCGGCGGGCGCCGCCCGCTTGGAGCCCGACCCCGGTGAAGTGGTGACCGATCGAGTCGTGCAGATCCCGGGCCAGACGCACTCTTTCCTCCACCACGGCATTCTGCGCGAGGCGTTGAGCTTGATCGCGGATGGTCCGGGCCTGGTGCTCGAGTCGGTTCCGCCGCAGGGCCGCGCGCCAGGCTCCGCGTCCGAAAGCCGCCGCGCCACACAAGTACGCGAGGTTGAGCAACGTCGAATAGATCGTGTACGCGACCACGGGGTTGATGGGACCGGCGGACTCCCCGAGGTTGCCTTGGAGCTCTTCCAGGATTTCTGGGGAAGCGGCCCACGTGAGCACCAGCCACGACGTGTAGATGATCGTAATGACCAGGAGGGTGATCCAGGTGGCGCGCCGGCGGACCGCCCAGGCCACCGCGGTGTAAATGGCCGCGAAGTAGCTGGCCTGGAACACCACGGACAATGAGACCGAGAACGAGGTGTAGAACAGCGGAACGAAGACCGCACTGGAGGCGATCAGGGTACTCAGCGGAAACCGACGCCGAAGCATCAGCGTTAGCGGTGCGCCTCCCGCGGCCAGGTATTCCGGAAGGCCCAGGGGGCCGCCGCCGGCGACCAGACCATAACTCGACATGAGCACGAGACTCGCGATTCCCGCGATCGCGAGCACAAAGGCCAGCACGACGTCGTTGCGCATCTGGCGCCGGCTCGGACCAGGACGCTTCCAGTTCGGGTGCTCGTCGTCGTCCAGCCATCGACGGAGGCGCGAGGCCCCCGATGCTGAAGCGGCCACAGAGCCCCCTATCTCTTTCTGCGCAGGATCCACGCGCCGAGCCCGACGCCCGCCGCGGTGGCCAGGGCCCATCCCCCGCGCCGAGCCGTCTCCGAGAGACGAATGGAGGCGTGGAGGTCGGACACCGGATCCGGTGCATCCTCGGATTCGGCCGAGGGATCGAACTTCTCGTAACCGGGCTGATCGGACAGGGACTTGCGGCCGTCGATGACCTTCGCGGGCAAGTCCGAAAGACCGAGCAGTTGCAACACGGATTCGGGTGCGTACCGGCCGTTGTCGTCGGCCGCATACTTTTCGAGACGTCGGGCACCCACGTCGTCGAGTCCGAAGGCTTCCGTCAGGTTCTCGACCGCCCTCGTTCTCGCCGCCTCGCGCACTGCGGCCTCTTCCTGACCCGCGATTTCGGACTGGAGCGCGCCCGCGGGAGAGTCCGAGGGATAAGTCGACACGGCACCACGCACCGGGCCCCACGCCAGGGACACCGGCTCACCCACCGAAGGACAGAAGGTCGCGGCCCGATGTTCGCCGTCCGTGTCCAGCACGACGGCGCGTCGGGGCAACTCGTCCACCAAGGCCAGCAGGTCTTCATAGAACTCGCAGGTCACCACGATCCACCGGTCGCCCGAAGGTGCCATCTCGAACCAGCCCTGCGGCCGCACGGAATCGAGGGCGTGGCGTACCGAGCGCGCCGAACCTTCGAACATCGCGACCGCGCTGGGTGCGTTGCTCAGTCCGTCGCCCGTCTGCCACGAGGCATATTCGAGACCGGGGAAAGCCAGGATGGTCTCCATGAACTCGCCCAGCTCGCCACCCAGGCTGAGTTCGCCCGAGGCGTCCGCGCGGGCCACGTGAGTGACATCTCCACGAATGTGCACGGGAACCATCAGACGCAGGTTGTGGTCACCCGTCGTGTACAGGGCCGGGACCGACTGCTCCCTGATGAGCTTGAGGATCCGTTCCCGTTCGGCTTCGGCTCCAGCGCTCGTGACCACGACTCCGCCCTCCGGGGTCTCGGTGAGCCGTCGGTGGAGGTCCAAACGCACGGGGACCCACTGCCAGGTGATACCGCCCTGGTCGGGTGTCCTGGGGGTGCGATGGTCGTCGGTCACTTTTCGTCTGTCCTTTCGTGCGTCGGTTCCTTTCACGGTACTCGTCAGAGACCGGTTCCCGGGTCTTCGGGCGACATCAATTCCACTGGCCGGAGCTGAGTTCGATGACCGCTTCCGTTTCCCTGACTCCGTGAGCTTGCCTGAGCCTGTCGGAGAACCCGGAACCGAGGTAGTCGTCCAGCCGGTTCAGCTCGACGAATTCGTAATCGGTCAGTTCCTCTTCCTGCAACGTGATCCTCGTGTCCGCCGGGATCGTGCCGCCATCGTAGATGAAATAGGCCGAGTCTCCCCAGTCCCCCATGTTGAGGCCGTGAAAGACCAGGAGCATGCGGCCGCGCGGAAGATCCAGGCCGACCTCCTCGAGGACCTCCCGGAAGCAACCGTCCTGCGGCGCTTCTCCGGCTTCCACCGTTCCGCCCGGTAGGGCCCAGCCGTCCTTGTAGTTCGGCTTGACGACCAGCAACCGGTCGGACTCGTCCGTGATCAGTGCTCCGGCGGCCATGCGGCGTCGCGGCAACGAATTGACGAAAGCTCTGAAATCCTCTTCGGACAAGTAAGTATTAGCCATGGACCCAGGTCTACTTGTCCCCGAGGAATTTCTCAAAGCCCTTCGGCAGATTCATCGAGTCCATGTCGAAGTCCTGCTGCTTTCCGAAGCTCGAACCGTTCGTCTGCTTCGGTTTCTGTGCCTGGCCCTTGAGCTCCGCCTCGCGCTTGGCAGGGTTGCCCGACCGTACCTTCTTGGCGTTCTTGCCCTTGGCGCCCTTGCGGTTCTTCTTTCCCCCGCCGGCGCTGCCCATTCCCGGCATTCCGCCAGGCATTCCGGGCATTCCCCCGCCCTGACCGGAGGCCATCTTCTTCATCATTTTCTGCGCCTGACCGAACCGCTCCATGAGCTGGTTGACCTCGGAAACCGTGACGCCCGAGCCCTTGGCGATGCGCGCACGGCGGGATCCGTTGATGATCTTGGGAGCGACCCGCTCGTGAGGAGTCATCGAGCGGACGATGGCCTCGACCCTGTCGATCTCTCGGTCGTCGAAGTTCTCGAGCTGCTGACGCATCTGTGCCGCACCGGGCATCATCATCAGCATCTTCTTCATCGACCCCATTTTGCGGATCTGCTGCATCTGGGACAGGAAGTCCTCGAAGGTGAAGTCCTCACGATCCTGGAACTTCTTGGCCATCCGGTCGGCTTCGGCCTTGTCCCAGCTGGCCTCCGCCTGTTCGATCAGGGTCAGCACATCGCCCATGTCCAGGATGCGGCTTGCCATCCGGTCCGGGTGGAACTGCTCGATGTCGGAGACGTTCTCACCCGTCGAGGCGAACATGATGGGCTTGCCCGTCACGGAGGCCACGGAAAGCGCGGCACCGCCTCGGGCGTCGCCATCCAGCTTGGAGAGGACGACACCGGTGAAGTCCACGCCCTCGTTGAACGCGAGGGCTGTGTTGACCGCGTCCTGACCGATCATGGCGTCGATGACGAACAGGACCTCGTTCGGAACTATGGCATCGCGGATGTCGCGCGCCTGCTTCATGAGCTCCTGGTCCACGCCCAGTCGACCCGCGGTGTCGACGATGACGACGTCGTGCAACTTGGCGCGCGCCGTAGCGACACCGTCACGGGCAACCTGGACGGGGTCCCCGGTGGGATCGTCGAACTCGCTGGTCGTGCCGGGGTGCGGGGCAAAGACCGGGACACCGGCACGCTCCCCCACCACCTGCAACTGGGTCACGGCGTTCGGGCGCTGAAGGTCAGAAGCGACGAGGATCGGCTTGTGCCCCTGGGCTGCCAGCCATTTGCCGAGCTTGCCCGCGAAGGTCGTCTTGCCCGAACCCTGCAGACCGGCCAGCATGATGATGGTTGGCCCGGTCTTGGCCATGTTGATGCGTCGGGTCTCGCCGCCGAGGATGCCCTGCAGTTCCTCGTTGACGATCTTGACGACCTGCTGGGCCGGGTTGAGGGCTTCGGAGACCTCGCTACCGGTTGCGCGTTCCTTGATCGATGCCGTGAATTCACGAACCACGGGGACCGCGACGTCGGCATCCAGAAGGGCGCGTCGGATCTCGCGGACGGTGGCGTCGACGTCGGCCTCGGACAGGCGGCCCTTGCCGCGCAGGTTCTTGAAGGTCGATGCTAGGCGGTCGGACAGAGAATTGAACACGTGACGTGGTCTACTTTCGATGCAGTCGTATCGGTACTGTGTTTTCCGGGCCGGACGCGCCTGGGGCACCGCCGGCCGCGGTTGGTCGCTCGGACTCCAAGACTAGCACCGCCGACTCCCTACGGACCGCAGCTTTTCCACAGCGCGAACGCGTCCCCGACCGCACCCCTGACCACCTACGACGCAGTGTGTTTTCCCTGCCCTCCGTCGGGGACACGATGCTCCGCGACAGCGGCCCGGTCCCGGTCCCCGGGGTAGGCGGATGCGCCGGACAGGAACGCGTAGGCGCTTTCCGCGTGGGACACCGCGTCTATTCCTCGCTCCTCGTCCTCCGGCGTGACCCGGAATCCGATGGTCTTCTTCACGGCAATGGCGATGACAAAGGTCATGACCGCGGTGAAGACGGCCGTGAGGATCGTGGCAACTACCTGGGCGACGAGCAACCCCGCTCCGCCCCCGTAGAACAGACCGGCACGACCGTGGTCGTCAGTCGCGATGAATCCCAGAGCCACCGTGCCGATGACGCCGGCCACGAGGTGCAGGCCCACGACGTCGAGGGAATCGTCGTACCCGAATCGGAATTTGAGCCCGACCGCAAGGCAGCATGCCGCACCGGAGACCAGACCGAGCACGATCGACCACCCAGGGTCCACGTTCGCGCAAGCCGGTGTAATGGCGACCAGGCCTGCGACGATGCCCGATGCCGATCCCAACGACGTCGGGTGTCCGTCCCTCAGCCGCTCCACCAGAAGCCAACCGAGCATGCCCGCGGCGGGGCACACCAGGGTGTTGATCCAGATCAGGCCCGCTTCCGCGGCATCGGCCGCCGCTCCGGCGTTGAATCCGAACCAGCCGAACCACAGCAGTGCGGCCCCCAGCATCACGAAGGGCAGGTTGTGCGGCCTGTGGTCCGCGTCCTTGCCGAACCCGCGACGCACCCCGAGCACCAGGCACAGCACGAGCCCGGCGACACCCGCGTTGACGTGGACCACGAGGCCTCCGGCGAAATCGATGGTTTCCCCGAGGGCCGAGCCGATCCAGCCATCCGCGGCAAAGAGGCCTCCATCCGTCCACACCATGAAGGCCAGGGGTGCATAGACGAAAGTGATCCACACGGGAACGAAGAGGCACCAGGAGCCGAATTTGGTCCGGTCCGCGATGGCGCCCGAGACCAGGGCGACGGTAATGATGGCAAAGGTCCCGGAGAATCCGGCGGCCATCAGGTCACCGCTGGCCATTGATTCACCGAGTCCGAAGTCCCGCCACGGACTTCCGACGATTCCGGGGATCCACCCGGGTTCTGCCGACATCGAGGATCCCCACAGGACCCAGACCACTCCCACCAGGCCGATGGACACAAAACTCATCATCATCATGTTGAGGGCCGCGGTGACCCTGGTCATGCCGCCGTAGAAGAAGGCGAGTCCGGGCGTCATCAGCAGAACGAGCGCGGCGGCGACGACGGTCCATACGTCGGTTGCGGACAATTGGTTCATGACCGATTCCCTTTCACGGTGCGCTTTCTCCGGGCCCGTGCCCGAAGGAATACGGGGTTCAGTCTGCGTCGGCCATGTTTCTACCGGCCTCCGATCGGATTGCTACCGTGTTACGTCTTTCCGCGCATGTTTCCAGGAAGTAAAAGCGAGAGCCGTCCTGTGACACGACAACGGCCCGGCCGATACCGCTCTGATGCGGATCTGCCGGGCCGCGCGCCCCGAGTGTGGCACCCAGGAGACGGGCTCTGTCAGTCGATGAGCGCGTCCACGAAGCCTTCGGGATCGAAGGGGGCCAGATCGTCCGGTCCCTCCCCCAGTCCGACGAGCTTGACGGGTACCCCGAGCTCGTTCTGGATCGCCACAACGATGCCGCCCTTGGCCGTGCCGTCCAGTTTGGTCAGCACGATCCCGGTGATGTCCACGACCTCGGCGAAAACCTTGGCCTGAACCATGCCGTTCTGGCCCGTCGTCGCGTCGATGACCAACAGGACCTCGGTGACCGGCGAGACTTTCTCGACCACGCGCTTGACCTTGCCGAGCTGGTCCATCAGCCCCGCCTTGTTCTGCAGGCGGCCCGCGGTGTCCACCATTAGGGTGTCGACGCCGCGCTTCTTCGCTTCGGCCGCAGACTCATAGGCCACCGACGCCGGATCGGCACCTTCTTGTTCGGAACGGATGGTTTCCACACCGACACGGCCGCCCCAGGTTTCGAGCTGATCCGCCGCGGCCGCGCGGAAGGTGTCGGCCGCGCCCAGCAGCAATGATTTGTCTTCCGCGACCATCACTCGCGCAAGTTTGCCGACCGTAGTGGTCTTTCCCACGCCGTTGACCCCGACCACCAGCACGACGCCTGGATTCTCGCCTTCTCCGTCCAGGCCGAGCTCGCGGTCCATGGTTGGGTCGACGATCTTGAGCAGTTCCTCGCGCAACATCGTTTTGACTCGCACCGGGTCATCGGTGCCCTCGACGCGCACGCGGGTTTGGAGCGCCTCGACCAGACGCTGGGACGGTTCGGACCCGAGGTCCGCCATCAGCAGAGTCTCCTCGATCTCGTCCCAGACGTCCTGATCGATCTTCTCTCTCGAGAGCAACGCCAGGAGACCCTTGCCGAGCATCGAATTGGACCTGGAGAGACGCGCACGGAGTCTCTGCAGGCGCCCCGCCACGGGAGCGGGAGTTTCGTACCCCGGTTCAGTCTTCTCTCCGGCGGGAGGAGCCGTGTCGTCCTCGTCCCGCGTCTCGGGGTAACCGCCCTTGGGAGCCTTGGGGCCCTTGAGGAACACGAAGGCCAGGCCGCCGAGGACCACGACGCCGGCCAGGATGTACAGAATCAGGATGAGTGTGTCATTCACATTTCCAGCTTGCCATACCTGTTCGGCTCCCAGCAGTGCCCTGTGGACGGTTCATCTCTCGCCCGAAAACCGCGCCCCGAGTAAGGTGCCTCTGGTGAGTGCCCCACCCCCTGAGAACAATTCCCCCGACGGCCACCGAGAATCGGAGGGGAACCCGAGACGGAGCAAGGATGCCCCGGGGCGTCAGCGTGTACCCGCTGACCTCAAGGTCCTGGTGGTGGCCGCATTCGTGATCGCCGCCGGTTACGGCGTGGTCGCCCCCGTCCTGCCCCAGTTCGCGACGTCCTTCGGCGTCGGTGCGGCCGCGGCCGGGGCCGTCATGTCCGCGTTCGCTTTCATGCGGGTCGTGTGGGCGCCGGTGGCCGGTCCCATCATGTCTCGCATCGGCGAGCGCCGAACCTACCTGACGGGCTTGGGTGTGGTCGCGGCGTCCTCCGCGGCAACGGCCTTCGCTCCGGACTACGGTTTCCTGGTCGTCCTGCGCGGTTTGGGCGGGGTCGGTTCGGTCATGTTCTCCGTTTCCGCCATGGGTCTCATCGCCAGGTTGGCGCCACCGACGATCCGGGCCAAGGTCTCGGGCTATTATGCGACCTCGTTCATGCTGGGCAGCATCATAGGGCCGGTGATCGGGAGCCTCACGGCCGCGTGGGGACTGCGAGCGCCCTTCGTGATCTACGCGCTTGCCCTCCTCCTGGCCATCGTTGTTGCCGCCTGGAAGCTTCGCCCCGCGCCGCCGGCCACGAGCACGGGCTCCGTGCTTCTGCCGATGAAGTTCTCGCAGGCCTTCGGCGTCGGGAGCTATCGCTCGCTCTTGGTCACGAGTTTCGTCCACGGTTGGGCGAATCTCGGTGCCCGCGTCGCGTTGATTCCGCTCTTGGCCACGGCGCTGGCGGTTTCCGTCGGCGCCCCGGAACAGGGCTTCGGGTCAGGTTCAAGCATTGCGGGAATCGCCCTGGGTATTTTCGCCGGCGGGTCCGCGGTATCGCAGATTGTGTTCGGCGGGATGTCGGACAGGTGGGGACGCAAGCCTTTGTTGGTCACGGGTCTCGGGTTGTCCGCTCTGCTGACCGGAGTCGTCGGGTTCTCCCCGGGACCGTGGGGATTCTGGGTCCTGTGCCTCCTAGCCGGACTCAGCACAGGGCTGTATACGCCGTCGATGCAGGCCACCCTGACCGATGTCGTCGGTTCCCGCCGGTCGGGTGGGAACGTGATGTCGGCCTACCAGGCGTGTGCCGACGTCGGTCAGATCGTGGCGCCGATCATTCTGGGCACGGTCGTCGACGCCGCGGGTTTCGGAGTCGCGTTCGTGATTTCGGGGAGCCTCTTGGCGGTTGCCGGGGTCGTTTTCCTGCTGACGCCCAGGACCTCGTTTCCGACGTCGGCCTGAGGAATCAGGTCAGCGCAGGTCGGCGAGCTTCTGCGAGATGACCTGGGTGATGCCGTCGCCCCGCATCGAGACGCCGTACAGGGCATCCGCGATCTCCATGGTTCTTTTCTGGTGCGTGATGATGATCAGCTGGGAGCTGGTCTGCAGCTCGCGCAGAATCGTCAGTAGCCGCCCCAGGTTTCTGTCGTCGAGCGCCGCCTCGACTTCGTCCATGACGTAGAAGGGCGAGGGCCGGGCCCTGAAGATCGCCACGAGCATAGCAATGGCGGTCAGTGACCTTTCACCGCCCGAGAGCAGGGACAGCCTCTTGACCTTCTTGCCCGCGGGTTTGGCGTGGACTTCGATCCCGGTGGACAACATGTCGTTCGGATCCGTGAGGACGAGCTTGCCCTCGCCGCCCGGGAACAGGGTCGAGAATACTTGGACGAACTGCTCCTGGGTGTCGTGGAACGCCTGGGTGAACACGTCTCGAACGTGGTCGTCGAGATCGCGGATGAGCTCTTCCAGGTCCGCCCTCGAGGCCTTGAGGTCCTCGAGCTGCTGGACGAGATAGGTATGCCGTTCCTCGAGGGCAGCGAATTCTTCGAGGGCCAGCGGATTGACTTTGCCCAGCGACTTCAATTCCTTGCGCGCCGTGCCCAGCCGTTTCTCCTGCGTTGCACGGACGAAGGGCTCCTCCCCTGCGACCTCGCCCGATTCATCGAGGACAGGGATGGGCAGGTGCGGACCGTAGTCGGCGACCAGGGTCTCGGCGGTGAGGCTCAGTTCCTCGAGAATCGTCTCGCGCAGGGATTCGAGCTTTGCCTCCCTCGTGGCCCGTTCGAGCTCACCCGAATGGGCCTTGGCCCGAGTCGAGTCCAGCTCCTCACGGAGCTTCTTCTCCTCCTCACGTGCCTCCGCCAGTCGCGTTTCGACGCCGGCACGCCTGGTCTGCATGTTCTCCCGTTCGACCCTGGCCAGCTCCGAGGAGGCGTTGATGCGCTCGCTGACCCTGCCGATCAGCGACAGGACCCTGCTGGTGGCCGAGTACTGGGCCTTTCGGCGCGTTTCCTGTCGTTCGACCTCGGCGTGGGCGGCGCGTTCCGAGGCCACCGTGCGCAAGGCGGCGTCGTGCCTCTGCCGCAGTTGATCGATCTCCCCCTCGACGCCACGAAGGCTCAGCAAGGCTTCGGTCTCTCGTGTCCGGGCGGTCTTCGCTTCCTCGACCGCTTGGTCGCGAATGCGCTCGGCTCGTTCCAGCGCCTCGCCGCCGTCCTGGTCCTGGAGCTCCAGGGCGGCAGATACCGCGCCGACCGCCTGTTTGAGCTTGTCGGCGGCCTCGGGTTCCTGCCGCTTCAGCTCCTCCAGGCGCGCCCGAGCCTGCTCGGCCTCTTCCTCGGTCGAGGTCACCAAGGTTCTGGCCCGGGAAAGCGCCGCGGCGCTCGCGGTCGATTCCCGGCTGATCCGTGCGAATTCCTCGCGGGCGGTGCGCGCCTTCTCGCGTGCTGCGCGGTGTTCTTCCGAGGCCTGCTCGTGTGCTTTCTCCGCGGCGCTGAATTCTTGCCCGAGCTCGTCGACCTTGGCCCTTGCCAGCTCGATCCGTGCACTGATTTCCAGACCGGACGTGCCGCCGGAGCTTCCGCCCCGAGCCTGATGCTCCTCGAGGACCGTTCCGTCCCCCGCCACAATCTTCCATCCGGAAGGTACTGCGGACGCGTTGGCGTCGGAGAGAAGATGAGTGCGCAGCTTGGCGGCCGATGCGGCGTCGGGAACTACGGCGCACCGGCTCAGGATCGCTTGAACCTCCCGGGCCGATGCACCGCCTGTGATGGTTCGAGGGGCCCAGACGACGTCCGTGCCGCTCGAGGCGAGTTCCTCGAGGTATGCGCCGAAGGCGCTGTCCGGCGGGCCGGGGTCCTCGCCCTCCGCGGTCCGTGTTTTCTCCCCTTCGAGCAGGAGGCTGACGACGCCGAGGTCCGAAGAGCGCGCTTCCTCCAGAACCGTCTCGAAGCCAGCACCCTCGGAGAGAGCGAGACCGTCCGCGACCGCGCCCATCGCCATCGAGATGGCGGCGGCGTGATCCGGGTCCACGGTCAGACGCTCCCGGACCCTGGAAACGTGGTCGCGGAAGCGATCCATGATTGCCTCCGTCGCGTCCGCCGCCGGAAGGGATTCCTCGAGTGCTTCAACTCGTGCCCGAGCGGCGTCGTGGTCTCGTCTCACGGCGTTCAGCCGGGATGCAGCATGGTCCAGGGCGGCCTGAGTCGTCTCGGTCTGGGCGTGTGCGGCCTCGGAAGCCTCGGAGGCCGCCGTGGTGTTCTCCTCGGTCGGCCCGGACGTCTCGGTCTGCTGGGCCAGCTGGCTGCGGTATTCCTCGAGTCGCCGGTCCACCGCCTCGACTTCGCGTTCCTGTTCCTCACGACGGGCCACGAGGGTTTCGTGCTCGGACCGGGCCGTGGCCATGGCACCACGGAGGGAGGCAATGTTCTCTCGCCGTTCGGCGGCTGCGGCGAGAAGATTGGCGTGGTGCTCTTCCGCTTCGGACGCCGCTTCTTCCTTCTGTGCTCTGGTCTTGCCCGAGGACTCGTGGTCTTCGCGGGCTTTGTCCACGGATGTCTCGGTGGATTCGAGGTCCCGAGCAATGCGGTCCGCGTTCTCCTGCAGTTTCTCCGGATCGCGCAGATGTGCCCGGCCCACCGGCGTCGACTGGGTCCGGAGCCGTTCCTGGGCCAGCTGGGTCAGGGACTCGAACCTTTCGCGCATCTGGGACAACGAGTACCAGGTATCGCGGGCCCGGGTGACTTGGGGACTCAACGACGACGCCTCGGCCTCGAGCTCCGTGATGATACGGGTGATCTCATCGTGGGCCCGCTCGCGCTCCGCGAGCTGGTCCCGGAGCCTCTGGAGTTCGTCGGCGTCCGAGTCCAACGCGGTCGAGGCCTGGATCCAGTCGTCGGCGAAGAGCCTGGCCCGAGCGTCTCGGACGTCGTGCTGAATCCTCTGGGCCCTGCGTGCCACCTTGGCCTGCCGCCCCAGCGGAGTCAGCTGACGGCCGATTTCTCCCGTGAGGTCTTCCAGGCGGGACACGTTGGTTTCCATGGAGGCCAGTTTGCGGAGAGTCTTCTCCTTGCGACGCCGGTGCTTGAGCACGCCCGAGGCTTCTTCGATGAAACCTCGTCGTTCCTCCGGAGTGGCGTGCAGGATGCGGTCCAATTGCCCCTGCCCCACGATGACGTGCATTTCCCGCCCCAGGCCGGAGTCGGAGAGCAGTTCCTGGATGTCCAGCAGACGGCAGGAGTTCCCGTTGATTGCGTACTCGGAGCCACCGGTACGGAACAGTGTTCTGGAGATCGTGACTTCGGAGTACTCGATCGGAAGGGCGCCGTCGGAATTATCGATCGTCAGCGATACATGCGCACGTCCCAGTGGCGCGCGACCGGACGTCCCCGCGAAGATCACGTCCTCCATCTTTCCGCCGCGCAAAGACTTTGCGCCCTGCTCTCCCATGACCCAGGAGAGGGCGTCGACGACGTTCGACTTGCCCGAGCCGTTGGGGCCGACCACGGCGGTGACCCCAGGTTCGAACTCGAAGGAAGTGGCTGATGCAAAGGATTTGAACCCCTTGACCGTCAACGTCTTGAGGTGCACATCGCCTCTTTTCCTACCGGTCCGTCCGACTTCCACGTGGTCTCGCAGTCTGAGCCACAACGGCCCACTGTATCGCGACCTGCAGGCCTCACCCTGACAAGAGTGGCGTGCGCGATCCCACCCGGGGAACTTTTCTGTCAAGGGTGAAATCGCAGGACACGCAGAATCCTGGTTGTAGAGTAGTACCTCGAGTGCCGCCCTCGGTGTTCTCGACACAGACCCACAGACTTACGGATGAAGGCTCGTTTAATTGACCGCTAACTCGTCTATCCACCATCGCAATTCCGCACTACTTTCAGTGACGAAGGTGGAGGCCGAAGAGGTACTGCCCTCTTCCTACTTCGACGAACAGCTGGCAGACACGTACAAGCGCCTCAAGATGCCCAAGGGTCTTCTGGAACGTCTGGCAGGCATCAGCGAGCGACGCTCGTGGTCGGCCGACAGTTCCTTCGAGCACGGGGCAGCCCAGGCGGGGCGTGCTGCCCTTGAGGAAGCCGGGATCTCGGCGGAGCACATCGGTCTGTTCATCAACACCTCGGTAACCCGCGACAACTTCGAGCCGGCCGTCGCCGTCGGGGTGCACCACGAGATCGGCCTGCCCCGTCACGCGCTGAATTTCGACATGACCAACGCGTGCCTCGGGTTCGTCAATGGTCTGACGGTCGCCTCCTCCATGATCGACGCCGGTGCGATCGACTACGCCCTGATCGTGTGCGGGGAGGACCCCTCGCCGTGGCACGAGACGGCGTTGAACATGCTCAACCAGTCCGCATCGACCCGTGACGACGTCCTTGCACAGTTCGCGACGCTGACCCTGGGGTCGGGCGCCGCGGCCGCCGTCGTCGGGCGAGCGGATCGACACCCGGACGGCCACCGCATTCTCGGTTCGATCTCCCGCGCCGGGACGGAGCACAAGGACCTCTGCATCGGCGGCGAGGCCGGACAGGGCATGAGCACGGACGCCACCGGGTTGCTGAAGTACGGTCTCGAACTCGTCACGGACGCGTGGGAACAGGCTCACGAGGACGGTTGGGACTGGACGGACATGGATTCCTATGTCACGCACCAGATTTCGACCTCTCACACCAACGCGATCATCGACGCCGTCGGCATCGAGCGTGACAGGATTCCCGTGACGTTCCCCTACTGGGGAAATGTTGCGGCGGCGGCGCTGCCCATGACGCTCGCACTGGAGGCAGAACGCCTGAAACCGGGGCAGCGCGTCCTGTGCATGGGTGTCGGGTCGGGTCTGAACACCGCCCTCATGGAAATCGACTGGTAGCAACAGGACCACAGCACGTAAAGAGGTATTCATGGCCACCGCGAACCGGACAACTCGCCCCACACCACGACCTGGGCCGATCCCGCTCAAGCGTTGGCCTGGAGTGGCCAGGAACGCCAGCAGGGTGATCGACGTCGAATCGACCGCACCCGTGGACTCCGGGGCCACGCGTACGTGGCACTTCCTGGACAACGGGCCTGAGCTCGAACGCCAGGGGCTCGACCCCGTGGGCACGATTCTTTGCGTGCACGGCAATCCGACCTGGTCCTACCTGTGGAGGGACGTCGTCGCCGCCGGTGCGAGCTCGGGAATCCAGCCCTGGAGAGTGGTCGCAGTGGACCAGCTCGACATGGGGTATTCCGAGCGTTCCGGCCTCGAGCGCAGCCTCGAGGACCGCATCCGGGACCTCGGGGACTTCACGCGGGCCCTGGGCCTCGACGAGGCCGCGGGTCCAGAGGGCGTCGTGACGCTGAGCCACGACTGGGGTGGCCTGATCTCCCAGGGTTGGGGAATGAAACACCCCGACCTGCACCGCGGTCGCATCTTCACCAACACCGCTCTCCACCACGCGCAGGGCGAAGAGATCCCCGGAGCCTTGCGTCTGGCTCTTCACCCGGCCGTGCACGGCAAGGGCACACGGTCCACGACGGCGTTCCTCGACGTGACGCTTTCCCTGCACAAGGGAACTTGGGATCCCGAGGTCAGGAAAACCTTCCGGTCCCCCTATACGGTCTCCGCCGCGAGAGAGGGGATTCAGAACTTCGTCGCGGACATTCCCGTGGACGAGGAGCACCGCTCCTACGCCGCGATGCAGCGAATTGCGCAGGCCGTCGCCGACGATGACCTCCCCTGCCTCGTCCTCTGGGGGCCGGCCGATCCGGTGTTCAGACAGCGCTACATGGACGACATCCTCGCCCGCAACCCGGAGGCCACTCTTCACCGGTTCGACAAGGCAGGTCACCTGGTCGCCGAGGAAGAGGACATCGCCACGGTCTTGTTCACCTGGTTGGACGAGGCCTATCTGGGAGCGCCCGACGTCGTGGAGCGTCACCGGGTCGTCCGCGAGAAGGACCGGAAGGCCTCTCCCCTGGCCCTGGACTACAGGCCGATGGTCTCCGAACTGGAGGAACGCCGCGAAGACGACTCCTTGGCGGTCGTCGATATGGGCCCCGCCGGCCGCGGGCTCAGGGACAGGCCCGGTAACTCGGAGCGTCGGTCCCGGACCCGGCAGGCCACGATCCGCCGTCAGCTCTCCTGGCGCGAACTGGCCGAGCAGGTCGACCGTACCTCGGAGGTCCTCAGAGATCTGGGTGTCCAGGCAGGCACACGGGTGAATCTCATGGTTCCTCCGGGCTCACGGCTCACCACCCTGATCTATGCGTGCCTCAAGATCGGGGCCGTCATCGTCGTCGCCGACACGGGACTCGGTATCAAGGGACTCACCAGGGCCCTCCGTGGCGCGTCGCCGGAATTCCTGGTCGGTATCCCCCAGGCCCTGCTCGCCGCGAAGACCGCGGGATGGCCCGGACGACGAGTTCTGGCGGGAACCGCGCATTCCTCGACCCTTCGCCTCCTGGGCGCGGAAACCGGCATCGAGTCACACGAGGTCTCCACGGCCCGGCCGACGACGCCGTGGAATGCGCCCCAGCCCGACAACGTCGCCGCGATCCTGTACACCTCCGGATCGACCGGCCCGGCCAAGGGAGTCGCGTACACGCACCGTCAGCTCTCGTCGATGCGTGACGCGATTCAGAACACGTACGGTCTCGGCGAAGGAGCCGGCCTCGTGGCTGGTTTCGCACCTTTCGCGCTGCTCGGGCCCGCTCTGGGGGCGACATCAGTCACCCCCGACATGGACGTGACCCAGCCCAAGACCTTGACAGCGAAGGCCCTGGCCCAGGCCGTCCGGGCCATTTCCGCGACCGTAGTTTTCGCCAGCCCGGCGGCGCTCATGAACGTCGTGGAGACACGCGAGGACATGAACGAGGAAGAGCAGGCGGCGATGCAGGGCGTGGAACGCCTGCTCTCCGCCGGGGCACCGATCACGGTCCCCCTCCTCGAGGGCATGGAGGAGATCTGCCCTCACGCCAAACTGCACACCCCCTATGGCATGACCGAATGCCTCCCCCTGACCGACGTGAACCTGGATCAGATCCGCGAGGCGGAACTCGATGCTGACCCCCAGGACGGCATCGAGGGCGCGGGAGCAGGGGTATGCGTCGGCACTCCGGTCTACGGAGCGCGAGTCCAGGTGGTGCCGCTCGACGACGCCGGCCGGGCCACGGGCGAACCGACGCACACGCCGGGAATCACCGGTGAGATCATTGCCGCCGCGCCGCACGCGAAGGATCATTACGACCGGCTCTGGTGGACCGAACGAGCCTCGGCCTCGATTCCCGGCTGGCATAGGACGGGCGACGTCGGGCATTTCGACGCGACGGGCCGCCTGTGGGTCGAGGGACGACTTTCCCACCTCATCTCGACCGAGAACGGGTTGCTCACTCCGGTGGCTGGAGAAACGGCCGCCGAGAAGATTTCCGGGGTTCGCCGGGCGGCCGTCGTCGGAATCGGGCCATGGGGTGCCCAGGTTCCGGTGGTGGTGGTCGAGCGCGAGTCGGCACCGGCTCGGAACGGCTCCCGTGCGGTCAAGGACGGCCCTGCACCTCAGGCCCTCGCCCGGGCCGTGCGGTCGGTCGTCGAGTCGGCCACGGGGATCCGGGTCGCGGCCATTCTGCAGGTTCGCGAGCATCCGACCGACATCAGGCACAATTCGAAGATCGACAGGCCGCGCCTCGCAGCGTGGGCGGATTCGGTTCTCTCCGGCGGAAAGGTCAGGAAACCATGAGCAAGACCGCAGCATGGACGGCTCCCGATCCGAGCGGGCGGCGGGCGATCCTGCCGGACAGCTCCTTGGAAGGCTCCCAGGACCGAACCGTCGTCGTGACGGGCGCGAGTGGCCTCCTCGGGTCGCGCGTGGCCCTCAAACTCATCCGGGCCGGGTACACCGTGCGGTGCTTCCAGCGCAGGGATGCCGTCGCGGTGAGGGAATCCCTGCAGCCCAAGGGGCTCGAACGATTCGAACAGCATCGAGGATCCATCACCCATCCCGATCACGTGTCCCGCGCCCTCGAAGGTGCGGAAGCCGTCGTGCACCTGGCGGCGAAGGTGTCCGTCACGGGCCCCTGGGAAGAATACGTCGAGACCAATGTGACGGGAACCCGCATTCTGCTCGAGGGTGCCCGGGCGGAGGGCATCAGTCGTTTCGTCCAGGTCTCCTCACCGTCCGTGTCCCACGCGGGCTCCGCATTCATGGGACAGGGCAACCAACCCGCCGATCCCGACAATGCGCGAGGCAATTATGCCCGGTCCAAGGCCTACGCGGAGCGACTGGCCCTCGACTACGATTCGGAGGACCTCCTGGTGGGCGTGGTCCGTCCGCATCTGGTCTGGGGCCCCGGCGATACCCAACTCGTTGAGCGCGTCATCGAACGCGCCTCGCGCGGAGGGATACCTCTGCTCGATGCCGGGGCGGCACTGATCGATTCGACGTACGTCGACAACGCGGCCGAGGCCGTACTCCGCGACTTCGAACGCCTCGAGACCGTGCACGGGAAACCACTGGTCATCAGCAACGGTGAGCCGCGGACCGTCGGGGAACTCATGACGATGATGTGCGAGGCCGCCGGAGTCCAGCCGCCCCAACGCACGGTTCCCGCGGCTCTGGCCAAACTGGCAGGCAGTGCGGTGGAGAAGATCTGGGCTCGACGACCGGGTGCAGACGAACCTCCCATGACTCGGTTCCTCGCCGAGCAGTTGTCGACTTCCCACTGGTTCGATCAGCGCGAGACGCACGAATTGCTCGATTGGAAGCCCGAGGTTTCGATAGACGAGGGCATGGAAAGCCTGCGTCGGTACTATCGCCCGCGCAGCAGCGAGAACACCGCGTCCTTGCGCCCGCTCGTCTGAATCGGTGCCGGCGTCCGCACGCTCCTTCGGGGGCGATGGGGAATCAGTCGATGTGGCCCGCCGGATCGCGAGGGGCATGAAGAGGAACAAGAAGTGGTCATGACAAGATTCGCCAGATTGAGCGCATTTCCGCTGACCCCGCTCCGGGATGATGCGGTGGACGATCGTTCGTTCACCGGGCTCGTGGAACGTTTGTCCTCCGCGGGCGTCGATTCGATCACCGCCTTGGGTTCGACGGGTTCGTACGCTTACCTCACCACGGAAGAGCGTGCCCACGTTGCACGAATCGCGGTCGAGCACGCCGGGCAGACACCCGTGGTCGTCGGCATCGGCGCACTGCGGACGTCGCACGTTGTGGCCAACGCCGAGGCCGCGCAGGCCGCCGGCGCCTCAGGGTTGCTCTTGGCGCCCATGACCTATCAGCCTCTGACGCACGACGACGTCGTCGAGCTCTATCGTGCGGTCTCCCGTAACACCGATCTTCCTGTGATTGTCTATGACAATCCCGGGACCACGCACTTCTCGTTCACCCATGAGCTCTACGCCCGCATCGCCGAACTGCCGGGTGTCTGCTCGATCAAGATCCCGGGCGTCCCCACCGACCCGGACGCCGCACGTGCTCACGTCGCGGCCATCCGAGCGGCTGTACCCGGGCACGTGACCATTGGCGTCTCGGGGGATGCGTATGGTGCGGCCGGCCTCGCGGCGGGGTGCGACGCCTGGTACTCCGTCCTCGCCGGGACGCTGCCCGAACCCGCACTCGCCATCACCCGCGCCGTGCAGCAGGGCAGGCCGGCCGACGCCGTCGCCGAGTCGGAGCGACTGGCCCCACTGTGGGATCTGTTCGCCGATTTCGGAGGGAGCCTTCGCGTGGTGGCCGCAATAGCCGAACATCTGGGCCTGGCACCCGACAACTGTTTGCCCGATCCTCTGCAGCCCCTTGCGGCCAAACAGCGCGCAAAGATTTCCGACGTGCTGAGCCAATTGGATCTCGACTGAATTCGCCCACCGCACGATCGCCGGTGCATGAAGAGAGCACGCCGGTCCACGGCTGGGTCGGGCCGAGTCGCCGGGAAGCTCCGGGATCGCGGCGTACGGGTGCACATCCACACGCATCAGCGCAGGCCCGTCCAGAGTCTCGAGGATCTCGTCCCGGAGCACGTCCGCCAGGGTGCTGTTCTCGTAGCGGTCCTTGTCCTCCTGAGACCGGAGGATCTCGATATTCCACAGGACCTCGGGCCGGATTCTTCTGATCACGCTATTCGGCGTCCTGACCGCCTGAAAGGGAATGGGTGCTCGTCCCGGCACCTGCGTCGTCGAGCTGCATGCTTTCGAACATCTCCACCAGACCGGCAGGCGAATCGGCGCGAAACATCATTTCCAGGCTCTCTGCGGAGTCTCTTGCGGACTCGGTCGCTCGCGGAAACAACTCGGATTCGTATTCGGCCATCGCCACTTCGACGTCGTCCGGGTGTGAAGCGATGGCCAGGGCGAGCCGCGCACCGTCGTACATGGCAAGGTTCGCGCCCTCTCCGGCAAACGGGCTCATGAGATGAGCGGCATCGCCCAGGAGAGTCACTCCCGGCACGCGATCCCAGCTGATACCCACTGGAAGTGCATGGATACGTCGAGGCGTCAATGGGACATCAGCGTTGCGAATCAGGCCTCGGAGAGAGTCGTCCCAGCCATCGAGGCGGTCGAGGACCAGATTTCGGGCCGCCACGTCGTCGATCCCTTCGAAGACCTCGATCCAGTCTTCGGGAACGCGCAACCCGACGTAGGCGTGCAGGGATCCATCGGGCTCTGCATGTCCGAGGACACCGGTGCTCCCCCGGAAAGCCATGAGCATGCCCTCACCCATGGTTGACGTTTCGGACGGATGCTTCTCTGACGCGTCGAAGAGGTCGGATTCGATGAAAGATATTCCGGTGTAGGACGGCCGGGCGTCCGTCAGGAGCGGCCTCACCTTTGACCAGGCGCCGTCCGCCCCAACCAGGAGGTCCGTGGTGACGGTCTGGCCGTTGCTGAAGTCGATCGAAAATCGGCCAGGGCCTTCGGCGTGGTGACGGATGTTGGTGGCCTTGTGTCCCCAAACGACGGACCTCTGGGGCAACGCGTCGATGAGCACGTCGCGGAGTGCTCCCCGGTCGACCTCCGGTCGGGAAAACGTACCGTCATCACTGTCCTCGTACATGACATTCGCACGGTGATCGAGGATGCGCATGGCCTCGCCCCCGGGATGCACGATCTCAAGGAAGGAATCCCAGAGCTTGGCCTCACGAATACCCAGCTGCCCATTGTGATCATGGATATCCAGCATGCCGCCCTGGACTCGAGCGTGACGGTCGGCTTCCAACTCGAACACGGTGGCCTCGATCCCGTGGACGTGGAGAACGCGTGCGGCAGCCAGCCCTCCGAGTCCGGCGCCGAGGATGGCAATGGGGTGGTGCGTCATCATGGTGCATGCTCCTCAACGCAGCCCGGGGAAGGATTGCTTTGCTCAGTTCGACGTATGAGTTGCGATGATACCGCCCGGAACCGTTGGCAGGGGCAATGCCGGACGACACCCGGTTCCAGGGAGGAATCTGCCGGGGCAGCGACACTCGACAGCACCAAGATCGGCACGGTCCGCAGATACCTCGAGGCCGTCGGCGGCAGACTCGCCATCGAGTACGTGATCGGCGACCAGCGCATCCAGGTCACCTGACGCCAACGATCTAGAAGATCGTCGCCTCAAAGACACGCATCTGAGCCCGGCACCTCCACCGAACCACCTGACAAGCCAACACCCGCGGTTCGCACTCGCCTCGCGGTAGGACCGCTCGCCTAACGCCCCCGCTGGCACACAGGGCAGAAGTAGCTCGAACGGTTCATGAAACGCTCCCTGACCACCAAGGCCCCGCACCGCTTACAAGGCTCCCCCGAACGCCCGTACACGTTGAGCCCACGTTCGAAGTACCCGGACTCGCCATTGACGTTCACGTACAGCGCGTCGAAGCTGGTCCCGCCTTCGGCAAGGGCCGCCGTCATGACTTCGGTGCACGCGGCGAGCAACTCTTCGGCCTGGGACTTCGTGACAGATCGGGCCGGCTTTGCGTAGTGCAACCGGGACCGCCACAGCGCCTCGTCCGCATAGATGTTTCCGATACCCGAGATCGTGCTCTGGTCGAGCAGGACTCTCTTGATGCCGCTGCTGGTCGCCCGCAGGCGCCGGCGAAAAGCGGCCTCGTCAAAGTGGGGGTCCAAGGGGTCACGACCGATGTGCGAGACCGTCCCGGGGATTTCTGCCAGGTCCAGCACGCTGCTCGACGCCGCCGGTACCGGCCGCTCTTCGTGATCGACCACGGCGACGACGGGGTCCCGGTACATGCCGCCGAAAATTCTCTGATCGACGAAGCGCATCTCGAGGGGACCGCCATCTGGCCCGGTGAGGGAAAATCTCAAGCGCACATGCCTGTGATCAGGTGCGCCCGGTTCGGTGAGGAGCACCTGGCCACTCATGCCCAGGTGGACGACCACGGCAGTCGGGTCGCACGGGCCAGAGTGCGGAGCTCCGTCCTTTGGTCCGGCAGACAGCCGCAACCACATGTATTTTCCTCGTCGGCAGACGTCGACGATCTTCTGTCCGCGCAGGAAAGCGGCAAATTCCGCGGCCGCACCGGGGTCCCGCCGCAGAGACCGTGTTTCGAGAACTTCCACGGCATCAATGCGCGCGCCGAGAATGTGCCGTGCGAGCCCGGATCGCACGACCTCCACTTCGGGAAGTTCAGGCACCGTCCGAGGAATCCTCGATCAGCAGCGTCGTCGGGGCGTCTTCCTGGGAGGTCAGATACCGGTACGCGGCTTCGGCGGCTGATCGTTCGGCGTGTTTCTTCGCCGATCCCGTCCCGACGCCGTAGCTCTTGTCCCCGATACGGAGATCGGCTTCGAAGACACGCGCATGGTCTGGACCGGTGCCGGTGACCACGTACTGGATCTCTCCGAGGTCGAGCTCAGCGGCCAGCTCCTGGATCTCGGTCTTCCAGTCGCGACCGGCTCCGAGGACAAAGTCGTCATCGAGCAGGGCACTGGTGAGACGGAGGACCAAGTCACGGGCGCGGTCTCCCCCGCAGGAGATATAGGTGGCACCGAAGAGCGCCTCCATCGTGTCCGCGAGGATCGAGTCCTTGTCGTCTCCGTGAGTCATCGATTCGCCGCGACCGAGGCGTATGTGCGGTCCGAGACCGAGGGATCGGGCAATGGCAGCGAGGGATCGCTCGGACACCACGGCTGCACGCCGTTTGGCGAGTTCGCCTTCCGACAGGTCGGGGAAGCGCGTGTAGAGCTCCGTGGTCACGGCCAGGCCGAGCACGGAATCACCCAGGAACTCGAGTCGCTCATTGTGAGGGAGCGGACCGTTCTCGTAGGCGAAGGATCTGTGGGTCAGAGCAAGCTGAAGCGTCTCGGCATCGATATCGACGCCGAGACGCTTCAGGAGCTCTCCGTTGTCCACGGTAGTCATGAGGACGTCTTAGACGTCAGCCACCTTGCGGCCCTTGTACTCGAGGTACAGCGGGGTTCCGGCGGAGTCGGTGACGACCTTCGCCTGGTGCGGAAGGCTGTAAGTCACCTTGCCGTTTTCAACGGTCTTGACCAGCTGAGGCGCGGATGCCTTCCACTGGGAGCGACGTGCTCGCGTATTGGCGCGGGACATTTTCCGCTTGGGAACAGCCACGGCTATCTCTCTTCTCTCGTCTCGGTTGTCTCGTTTGCGGCCTCCGCACCGAACAGCCCAGAAAGGGCCGACCAGCGAGGATCCAGATTCTCGTGGTGATGACCGGGATTCTCGTCGAGTCGCACTCCGCACTCGGAGCACAACCCCTGACAGTCCTCACGGCACACGGGCTGGAACGGCAGTTGCGTAATGACCGCATCCCGCAGAACCGGCTCGAGATCGATGGAATCGTCCTCGACGCGGTACTGCTCGTCTGCTTCGTCTTCCGACGGGCCTTTTGGTGCAGGTTCAAAAACATAGAGCTCTTGAATGTCAGCCGAAACCGGAAAATCGATGGGATCCAGACAACGGCTGCACTCCCCATGTACGTCCACGGAGGCAACACCACTGACCAAGATACCATCATGAACCGATTCGAGGCGGAGATCGAGCCCGATGTCGGAACCCTCGGGCGCTCCGATCAGAGCATTCCCGAAGTCTTGGGGCGCGGCCACCGTCTCCTCGAGAGCATTCATGGTCCCGGGACGATGGGCCAGGTCCCTGACCTCGATCCTCAGGGACGATGAATTGTCATTCTTGATGATGAACTCCTGATTCTGACGTCATGACCGACTGTCCAGACTACCCACGTCCGCGTGAGCTCACAAGTCCCGCCAGCGGTACGATGCGTTGCTGTGCGCAACATCATGCTTCCCGCGATTCTCACCGTGTCGCAGACCAAGCGATCCAGTTAGGGAACCAACCGCCGGGCCACCGAACGGGGAACGAAACCTCGAATGTCGCCGCCGAACGAAGCAACTTCCTTGATGAGGGAAGAAGACAAGTGGCCGTTCTTCGGGTCTGCGGCCAGGAATACGGTCTCGGCGCCGCTGATATTGCGGTTCATGGTGGCCATCGGTGCTTCGTACTCGAAGTCCTTGGAGTCCCGAAGTCCCTTGATGATCGCGGTGGCTCCCTGGGACCGGACGAAATCTGCGAGGAGGCCGTCCGACATGGGCTGGACCACCACGCCGTCGAGCCAACCGAAAACCTCGGTCACCATGTCCAGTCTCTCTTCCAACTGGAATCGGTATTTTTTGGCGGGATTATTGGACACGGCAACGATCACTCCGCCGGAAAAGATTTTGGTGGCGCGCGTGATGATTTCGACGTGTCCGTTGTGAATAGGATCGAAGGAACCCGGGCAAACGGCAAGACTCATATCCCCAAAATAACAGTCGAGGCCCCGTATGACAGGCCCCGGTCCTCCAGACGCGGGTCATGACGTGATGATCGGCGGAAACGTGTGATCCACCCTACGATGGGATCATGCGCGATCATTCAACTCATACCCTGACCTCATCGGCAACCCTTCAGGCGACCAGGAACCCGGCCGGTCCGCCGTGGAAGCGCCTGGCGGAGACAGCCGGGCTGTTGAATGAGTCGGGGAGGGTGTCCTCGACGATCTTCGAAGAGATGAGCGCTCTTTCCGCCGCCCATGATGCGATCAACCTGGGGCAAGGTTTTCCGGACACCGACGGGCCGGAGGTGCTCTCACGCGCGCTGGCCGATGCGGTATCGGGTGGAAAGAACCAGTACGCGACGATCGCTGGTTCGCCAGATCTTCGCGGAGAGCTGGCCGAGCACGAGGCCATGAACGGGCGACGACGTCCCGACCCGGAGACGGAAATCACCGTCACGGCCGGCGCGACCGAGGCGCTGAGCGCGTCGATGTTGGCGTTCCTCTCCCCCGGCGACGAGGTCATTCTGTTCGAACCGTTCTACGATCTCTATCCTGCAATTGCCGGGCTGACCGGCGCCCGCATCGTGACGGTGCCCCTGGCGCCCCCGGAGTTCCGTCCCGATCCCGTCCGGTTGAGGGAGGCCTTCTCTGACCGGACCCGAATGATTGTGGTCAACGACCCCCACAACCCGACCGGCACGGTGCTCGATCCATCGGAGATGTCCCAGATCGCCGAACTCGCCCGGGAGTACGACGCAATCATCCTGACGGATTCGGTATACGAACACCTCGCTTTCGATGTGCCCAGTACCGACCCGGCCTGTTTGGATGCGGGACGGGACAGAACGATCAGGGTGTCTTCGGCCTCCAAGACGTTCTCTATCACCGGATGGCGGGTCGGTTGGGCGATTGCTCCCCCTGAACTGACCCGGGGGCTGCGAGTGACCAAGGGCTATTTGTCGCATTCCGCGGCGGCTCCGCTGCAGGCCGCGGTGGCCGAAACGATGCGGTGGGCGCGTCAGACCGACTTCTACGACCGGTTGAGGACCCAGTACGAGAACCAGAGAAAGATTCTCCTCGAAGGCTTGGCCGCCACATCGTTCGAAGCGGTCAGCCCATCGGGAACCTTTTTCTCGGTTGCCTCGACGGAGAACATTCCGGACTCTTGGGGTCGAGAAGGGACCGAGATCTCGGAGAGACTGACCACGAACGCCGGCGTCGCCGTCGTTCCTCTGCAGGCCTTTGCGACCCCGGAAAACCGCCACCTCTACACCGAGTGGGTGCGTTTTGCCTTCTGCAAACGGCCCGAGGTCCTGCAACGAGCGACCCAGCGGCTCTCCGACTCCGGTCTCTGAGGCAGGTGTTCAGTCCTCGGGTTCCGCGAACCACAACGCGGTTTCCCCGTAGCTCCGGTGTCCAAACCGTCTGAGCCCGGCGGGCCACGTGGGCTCGGGGTCGCGCGCGGAACGTTCCACGACGAGGACGGCACCGTCACGTAGCCCTGGCGCCACGGATGCCAGGAGAGGAGCTACCTCCGCGTCGGTCATCGAGTACGGCGGGTCCACGAAAACGAGGTCCCAAGGCCCCTGACCCCGCTTCACGTAGCTTTCCGCCGAGGAATTCACGACGTCGATCCGGGCGTCCGCGCCTGAGGCTTCGACGGCCCGTTTGTTCCTGGAGCACGCGTCGAGCGCCGACCGGTCACGATCCACGAGCGTCACGGCCCTCGCGCCTCGGCTCGCGGCCTCGAGCCCGAGTGCCCCCGTCCCGGCAAACAGGTCCAGCACGTCCGCTCGGCTCAGGACGCCGTAGCCCTCGAGCCGAGAGAAGAGCGCTTCCTTGACCCTGTCCGTGGTGGGCCGGGTGTTCTTGCCCTTGACCGAGGCCAGGCGGCTTCCGCCGGCCCGACCGGCAATGATTCGGCTCATCACGGGTCTCCTTCTTCGCTGTGTTCCGCCGTTGTGGCTCCGCCGCCCACGGTTCCGTGTTCTCGATCCGGCCCCACCGGATACCGACCATTCACCCTCGGTACAAGTATTCGGTCGTCGACTGTTCACCGGCGTCTTGCACCGCACGGAGCAACGATGGGTGCCCGGACAGATCCGGTTCGCGGTCCACAAGACGCCACGCATCATCGCGGGCCTGTTCGATCGTCTTCACGTGGCGCAGTACGGAGAGGTTTTTGAGGGTCGAACGCCGGCCGGACTGGTTGTCTCCGAGGATATCGCCCTCCCGCCGTTGCTCGAGGTCCAGGGTCGAGAGTTCGAAACCGTCTCGGGTCGACGCCACGGCCTTCAACCGCGGCATGGACGGGCCGTCATGGTCCTGCCCGGTGACCAGCAGACACACTCCCTCGAGCTCCCCGCGTCCGATGCGACCGCGCAACTGGTGCAGCGTCGATATACCGAGTCGATCGGCGTCCATGATGATCATGAGGCTCGCGTTGGGCACGTCCACGCCGACTTCGATGACCGTAGTGGCCACCAACAGGTCCACACTGCCGGCCGCCATGCGGTTCATCACGTCGGCCTTGTCCGCGCCATCCATGCGTCCGTGGACCGATCCCAGCCGTATCCCCGAAAGAACTGGCAGGCCAGACAGTTTGCGAACCATGCCTTCCACGGACTGGAGCTGAGTCTCCTGCCCGCCGTCGCCCTCGGTGAGTCCGGGTTCAGGAGCGTCTTCTCCGATAGTCGGGACGACCACGAAGACCTGGTGCCCGGCGTCGATCTCCTCTCTGGCCCTCTCCCACAGACGGGTCTCCCACGTCGGGTGCTCCGCCAGCGAGACGACATGCGTCGATACGTCCTGCCTCCCTGCCGGCATCTCGTTGAGGACCGAGACCGCCAGGTCCCCAAACACCGTCATGGCCACGGAGCGAGGGATGGGAGTAGCCGTCATCACGAGTCGGTGCACGGGGCCGCCGTCCTTCGCCGTCAACGAATGACGTTGCCGGACGCCGAATCGGTGCTGTTCGTCCACGACCACCAGACCGAGCTCGGCGAAGGCGACGTCGTCCCCGAGCAGCGCGTGCGTTCCGATCACGATCCCCGCGCCGCCGCTGGCGATGTCGAGCAGCGCCTGGCGCTTGGCCCCCGCGGTCATCGAGGAGGTCAGCACGACGACGCCGACCTCCTCTGCGATCGGGCCCAGGGTCTTGAGAACCGATCGATAGTGTTGAGACGCCAGCACTTCGGTCGGGGCCAGCATGGCCGACTGACCGCCGACGTCGGCGACCTGGAGCATCGCCCGCAAGGCGACCAGCGTCTTTCCAGACCCCACGTCTCCCTGGAGCAGACGGTTCATCGGCTTCTCCAGAGCAATATCGTCCGCGATCTCGTCCCCGACCCGACGCTGCCCGTCCGTGAGCCGGAAGGGCAGGGTCTGGTCGAACCTCTCGCGCAGGCCTGCGTCCCGGGGTGGAAAGGCTCGCGTCTTTTGGGCGTCGAGCACCGCGGATCTCCTGGCCAGAAGGGTCTGCAGGACCAGCGCCTCGCGGTATCTGAAGTACCTCATGGCCTGATGGGGCTCGTCCTCGTCCCGGGGCCGGTGCACGGCCTCGAGCGCGTCGGGCAAGGACATCAAGTGGTGTTCGGTCCGGAGGTCGTCCGGTACCGGGTCCTCCAGCAGTGCAAGATCGATCGTGTCCAGAACACGTCCCACGACCGAGGCGATGCGGTCGGTCGTGAATTTTGCCGTCGCCGGGTAGACGGGCAAGGGCGCTGTTGCCACGTCGGCGTCCCCCGAGGCATCCCCTGGTGCGGGGTCCTCGAGAACCGCGTAATGGGGGTTCGTCAGGGTCAATTGGCCCCTGTATTCATTGACTTTCCCCGAGAACATGACGTGGTCCCCCACGGCCAAGTCCTTGGACGCCGTCCAAGCGTTGAAGAAGGACAGCGTCATGGTGTCCCCGATCGGTTCGGCGTCCGGCACGGGGAGACCGACCCCGGCCAAGCCGTCGAGCCGTGGCGCGAAGTTGCCTTGTCCCTTCGAGGCATCGTTCTCCGCCGGAGCGAGCTGGTCGGTCACGGTGACTTCGGCGATCGCACCACGCCGCGTGTGCAGGCGGCGGGTGCTCACGGAGAGGATCCGGGAGATGATCGAGACCTCTTGTCCCAGAACGAGATCGGAGAATCGGGTCAGCTCGCCCCTCGGCAAATACCGCCTCGGAAAGTACTCAAGCACTTCGCCGACCGTTTCCAGGCCGAGATGGCGTTTCACGGCGTCTGCCGTTTTGGGATGGAGAACTGTGCGAAGCGGCTGGTCCTCACGACGCTGGGGCGCGCCGGCCATGACCTACTTGTCCCCCGCGGTCAGGGGCTCCGTGGTGATTTCCAGGGGCTTCCCGTGAGGGCTCAGAACGGCCATGGCTTCCGCCGCCTCGCGGACATGCACGTGCACCTTCCAGCGAATCTTCTCGCCCTCGTCCTGGGACACCGCGGACATGATCACGGAATCCCCGATCTCGGACAGTTCATGTCTGACCTGGGCCGCCGAAAGGGCATCCAGATCGATGGAGCACATGAATTCGACGCCGTCGTCGTCGACTTCCGAGGTTCCGCCCACCCCACTCGCGGCCGACCTCTCCTTCGCTCGCGGCGGCTCCGCGTCCTGAGGTGTCAGCAATTCGGCGTACGGCCGGGCTTCAGCACCCGGATACTCCTCGCCTCGAACCGTGTGGGCCAGGACGTCGAAAATGATCAGCATCCCCAATGCACCCGCGTCGACCCATCCGGTGTCGCGCAAGATCTCCAATTGGGCGTTGGTCCGCCGCACAGACTTGTTTCCCACGCCCACCAGATGCTCGAGCATGGTGCACAGGTTTTTGTTCGAGTCTTCCGGGTCCTCCCACGCCCCGGCGGCCCGGGTGACGTCGTCGATGAAGGACAGGATCGTTCCCTCGACCGGATCGTGCAGCGCGCCGGAGACTCGTGTCCGAGCGTGTTCCAAGGCTCTGGCCAGGCCGAAGGCGGTCAGTCTCGGTTCCTCCCTCAGGGGGTCCGCAAAGCCGGAAAGGATCACGGCGAACAGGGTTCCGGAATTTCCTTTGGCTTCTTCGAGGCAATGACGACCGCAGATTTCGAACAATTCGCCCACCAGCGTGGTGTTGACCATTTCACCTGCCTGGGCGCCGGCTCGCACGGTGATCGCCAGGTTCGTGCCGGTGTCAGCGTCCGCCACGGGGAAGACATTCAGGGTATTGAGTTCTTCCTGATGCCTGTCGAGAGCATCGGCCGCGTCCGACAGCCAACGACGCATGAAAACGGCGCTAGACCCGGTCCTTTGCTGCAAAATGATCCCATCCCCTTTGGTCTCGGGGCCTTCCGTCCACGCTGATCTGCGGCGCCCGATCGGTCAATTCTCCACACGAGCCTATCGCAATCGCACCTGCCGGAAGGTCAGCTGTGGATGGCAGTGCAGCGAGGATCCCGTGGTCTTCTCCCCCATGCAGTGCCCACTCCTGCGGGTCCCCGGCGACGAACGTCGCGGCCTTCCGCAAGGGTTCGACGAGCGAGGTCAGCCGGGAGGAATCGACGTCGATGGCAACCCCGGATGCCCGTGCGACCCGCTCTGCGTCCTTGAGCAACCCGTCGGACACGTCGATCATCGCGGTCGCCCCGGCCTCGGCAAGGGCCGGTCCGAGATCGAGAGGTGGCAGTGGGCGCAATTGCGAGGCCGCAAGCGCCGCAGGGTCGTCCTCGGGGGCCGCCCACGCGAGCCCGACCTCCACGTGCTCCGGGACGGGCATCGGAGAAGACCCTTGGCGGTCCATGAGAATCTCCAGGCCGGCGGCGGCACGTCCGACCGTTCCCGCGAGGACCAGGATGTCACCAGGTCGGGCTCCGGACCGGAGCACCGGACCAGAGGGGCGTACGCCCGGCGAGACAAGGGACGTATCGAACGGATCCCCTTCCGGGACCAGGCCGAATGCGGCAACGGTCGCGGAGAGTTCCGTTCCGGCCCCGACGTCGCCGCCGCCCACCGTGCAGTGCGGAGCCCCCAGAGCCCTGATGGCCGCGCAATAGCCCCGCGCCATGTCGGTCACCCATTCGACCGGGGTCCCGGGGGGCAGGGTCAGGCTGATCACGAGCCCCGTGGGCAGGGCGCCCATCGCGGCGACGTCGGCCAGATTCTGGGCCGCGGACTTCCACCCGAGTTCCCACCCGCGGACGACATACCCACAGGGGTAGGTCATGAGGTAGTCCTGCCCCTGTGTCTGGGTATCGACCGTGACCACGGTCCGGCCGGGGGTTTGGTCATAGACGGCACAGTCGTCCCCCGGGCCGAGCAGGAGTCTTCCCGGTTGACCGGCTTCCGCCTGCTCATTGTGCGCGGCGAAGATCTCGAGAACGGGACGGAGGAGCTCTTCCTCGCTCACCTGAGCGACCGTCCGAGGTCCAGCCACGCCTACTTCCCGGATTTCGAGTGTGAAAGGGCCTTGGACGCCCTG
The DNA here is from genome assembly GCF_051370785.1 of Rothia sp. HC945. Taxonomy (NCBI): domain Bacteria; kingdom Bacillati; phylum Actinomycetota; class Actinomycetes; order Micrococcales; family Micrococcaceae; genus Rothia; species Rothia sp. HC945. The sequence continues at coordinate 646,360 of NZ_JBFCSN010000001.1, forward strand.
GCCACGACTGTTCCGACGCCACCGAGGGCGAGGATCGTGAAGATGGCGATGGGGAGGGGACCACGCAGACCGGAAAGATTCCGTTGGCTTCCCGCCTGTTGCTGTTTGCCGGAGCCGTCTGCCTGCTGGCCGACGTCGTTGACGCCGGCGTTCGTGTCCGAATCCACTGGCTCGGCCGAGTCCTTATCGGAGTCCTTGCTGTTGAGGTAGTGGCTGACCCAGCTCGACAGGCCCGAGACATCGCCCACGGAGTCGTTGGACTGGGATGAGGCCTCGTCCTGTCCTGCGGAGTTGTTGCCCCCGCGTCCGGTCTGGTCCGCCGAGGACGACTCGGTTCCGTTCTCGGGACGCGTGCCGCCCTGGGGACCCTGCGCGGACCCGTTCTGTCCGCTCCCGGACTGAGAATCGGGAGATTGTTCCGGAGCGCCCTGGTTCCCTTGGGTCCCGGAGCCCTGGCTCCCCGGATCTCCTGCGGCGGGGCCACTACCGGCATTGCCGGTCGGCGCCTGAGGCGGGAGGGCCTCCTGAGTCTGTTCGGGCGTCGGCTGGGACGTGGGAGCCGGTGAAGGCTCGACGGTGGACGCCCCAGTGGTCTGGTCAGACGGTGCCGCGTCGGAGTCAGAGGTCGGTTCCGGTGCCGGCTCGCGCGAGGGTTCGGGATCCGGCGTGGGTGAAGTATCCTGCGTCGGCTCCGCGGTCGGATCCGGCGTCGGGGGCGGCGCGGGATCCTCCGTGGGCTCCGCGGTCGGATCCGGCGTCGGGGGCGGCGCGGGATCTTGCGTCGGATCCACGGTGGGCTCCGTGGTCGGTTCCGTGGACGAAGGAGAGGGACCAGGTTCGGATCCATGATTCGATCCGTCGTCCGGCGCCGTGTCGTTGTTGCCGCCCGAGGGGTGAGGAGTGGCCGTGGGGGCTGCCGGCGTGGCGCCTCCGTCTTCCGGCCCTTCCAGCGCCTGCGCCGCGCTGGCTGCGGTGAGACCTGCCACACCGATCACGGCGGCGCAGGTCGCGCCGTAGTACACGGCACGCTGCCCCGTTCGGCTCTTCTCGTCCGACCTGTCGCTGTTGCGAATGATAGTGGCCTTTCCGGATGGTTCCGTCTGGCTGTCCAGATCCGCTCGTGGTGTGTCTCCCCCGGCTGGTTCACCGGGAAAAGACCAGGAACGCTGAGGTATCCTCGAGGACGTGATGCCCCATCGTCTTGGTCCCTTTCGATCGACCAGTGTAGAACGCCCCGCCCCAAAGGTACAGAAAGGCTGGTCGGCCCGCAGAACGTTACTCTGCGGCGCGGCAGCGTCAGTCCTCCTGATCAGCGGTTGCTCCTCGGCCGTGACCGTGGACGCCGCGCCGGACGCCACCGACCCGGATTGTGCCCGTGCCATGGTAGCCATGCCGGATACTCTTGCCGGTCAGGACAAGCGGGAAACCACGGCCCAGGCCACCGCGGCCTGGGGAGATCCGGCCTCGATCATTCTCAAGTGCGGGGCGCGGGTCAAGGAGCCGGTCACCGACCCTTGCGTACGGGTCAACGACGTCGATTGGACGCTCAAGCAGGAGGACGGAACCGACGACTCCTCGCAGGACAAGGGCTCCCAGACTGCCGGTACGGGACAGGATCAGGGCGAGACTCTCAACGGCAAGGGGACGTGGACGGCCACCTCATTCGGCAGGTCGCCAGCCGTCCAGGTCACCTTCGACGCCGCCAAGGTCAATTCCTCGACTCTCCTCGTGGATCTCCAGTCGGCCGTCGGCAGGATCGACCAGACGAAGCAGTGCACCTCGGTGTCTGACGACCTGGACCTCTCGAAGGACAGCTGAGGGCCGGCCGGCTCGCACGAGCACCGACCCCATCCCCTCAGATCAGCGGAGGCCGGGTTCCCTGTCCAACGCGAGCCGGATCAGTCGATCCACCAACTCGCCGTACCCGATGCCGGATTCCGTCCACATCATGCCGTACATGGAAATGGGCGTGAAGCCCGGCATCGTATTGACTTCGTTGATCACCACACGGCCGTCGTCCGTGTAGAAGAAGTCGCACCGGGACAGTCCTTCCCCGTCAAGGGCCAGGAACGCCTGGACGGCCTTTTCACGGATCGAGTCCTGGACGTCCTGCGGGAGATCGGCCGGGCAGCGCAGCTCGGAAGAGGCCGTCTCCACATATTTGGCCTCGAAGTCGTAGAAGACATGTTCGTCCCCGACCATCTCGATTTCGCCGGGATGGGAGGCCTGCGGCATCTCGTGGCCGAATCCGTCCAGCACGGCGCACTCGATTTCGCGTCCGCTGATGCCTTCCTCCACCACGAGTTTCGGGTCGAGCTTCTGGGCGCTCTGGATGGCTTCGTCCAGGTCCGTCCAGGCCTCGATTCTCGTGATTCCCATCGAGGAGCCGGCCCGAGCCGGCTTCACGAACACCGGAAGCTGCAGCTTCTTGATGCGTTCGATCACGCCGTCCCGATCGTTGGCCCAGTCTCGGGCCGTGACCACGGTGTACGGGCCGACCTCGAGCCCAGCGAATTCGAAGGCGACCTTCATGAAGTGCTTGTCCATCCCCACCGCGGATGCTGTCACCCCCGCACCGACGTAGCGCAGGCCAGCGAGCTCGAGCAGGCCCTGGACCGTTCCGTCCTCCCCGAACGGCCCATGCAGCAGGGGGAAGACGACGTCGAGATGCGGACCGGTTTCGAATCGCGCATCGTCGTACTTCAGGCTGAGCCCCTCGCTCGGATCGCCCATGGGGAGAGAAACCTGGGGTCCTTCCCCGGTGAACCGCGGAAGAGCGACGCCGTCCATGAGGCGGCCGAGCTCTTCCTCGTTGCTGAGATGCCATGTTCCCCACGGGGTGATCCCGATCAGCACGGGCTCATACTTCTCATGGTCGAGGACCCCGAGGACGCCCTTGGCTGTGATGAGGGAGATCGAGTGCTCGGAGGATACTCCCCCGAACAGGATCCCGACGGTGGTGCGACCGTTGTCTGCGTTGGTGGTCATGGGCTCTCTCTCGAGGTCTTGGGGTCTGATGGTCTCAGGAGTTTCGAGCCATACTACTGGCCCGGAGCGTTGGTTCCTTCGGGTCCGCCGTGCGGGGTCTCGGCCTTGAGCCGACGCCCCAGTAGCATCGGCTGAAGCTGGTCCACGGTGATCTCGGCGGCCAGCACGGAGGTCACGGCTTCCACGATCGGCATTTCGACGCCGTGGCGCCGCGCCAGGTCTCTGACCACGGGGGCAGATTTGATGCCCTCGGCGGTCTGCGTCATGCGTGCGGAGACTTCGTCCACGCTGAGTCCCAGCGCAAGGAGCCGACCTGCCGTGTGGTTGCGTGACAAGGGAGAAGAACAGGTCGCCACGAGGTCGCCCATCCCTGCCAGACCGGCAAGGGTCTCGGGCCTTCCTCCGAGAGCGCTCGCCAGCCGCGTCGTCTCCGCGAGACCTCGGGTCATGATGGAGGCCTTGGAATTGTCTCCGTAGTCGCGCCCCTCGCAGATTCCGACGCACAGAGCGATGACGTTCTTGACCAGGCCCCCGATCTCGACGCCGACCACGTCTGCCGACGTGTAGGGGCGGAAGTACGGTGTCGCACAGACACGACTCACCATGCCCGCAGAGGGTTCTGAGACCGAGGCCACCACCGAGGCCGTAGGTTGCTCCTGGATGATCTCTCGCGCCAGGTTGGGCCCTGAAAGCACGGTGATCCGGCCTTGGCTCCCGGGCAATGCCTCGGCGATGACTTCGGACATGCGCAACCCTGTCCCACGTTCGAGCCCCTTGGCGAGGGACACGAGCACGGCGTCCTGGGGGACGGCGTCGGCGGCGGACACCAATTGGTCACGCAACACCTGCGCGGGCAGTGCCAGCACGACCACGTCTGCGCCGGTCAATGCCTCGCGCTGGTTCGCGGTGAACCCGAGGTTGCCGGGCAAACGCACATTGGGAAAATACCGGTCGTTGGTTCCGGTTTCAGCCATGAGGTTCATGGCCGATTCGTCACGCCCCCAGAGCACGACCTGCCAGGCAGGGTCCCTGTCCTCACTCACTCGGGCGGCGTCAGCTGCAATCTTCGCGAACGCGGTCCCCCAGCTGCCCGCCCCGAGGACCGCAACCTTGCGCGGCGTCGGAACGGTCGGGGGAACTGTTGGGGCTCGAACGGTCTCGCTCACGATGTTCCTTCCGGTCGATTGCCGTTGCGGTACGGCCGCCGTGGGCCGGATCCGCGTTATTCCTCGTTCGTTCGCGTTCTGGGCACCCGCTGCTTCAAGCGAGGATCCCACCGACCGTCCGGGGCCTTTTCGCCCCTCAATTGCTCGACGAGCGATGTCAGTGCGTCCATCATACGATCCGTCGCTTCGGACAGAGCCTGCTGGCTCACGTGGTCCGTGCGGTCCTCACCGCGCAGATCCGACAGGTCCAGCGGGTCACCGACCAGCACGTGGACGTGCTTCCGGGGGAATGGCCGGGGACGCGTCGCCTTCGGCGCCAGGAATTCCTGGTCGCCCCAGTGGGCCACCGGAATTACTGGCGCGCCGGTGGCCATGGCCAGCCGGGCCGCTCCGGTCCGACCCGTCATGGGCCACAGGTCGGGGTCCTTGGTCAGTGTCCCCTCGGGGTAGATGAGAACCGCACCGCCGGCATCGATCACGGCGCGTGCGCTCTCCAAGGACTTCCTGGCTTCCATCGACCCGCGAAACACGGGGATTTGCGCCGTGCGGCTGAGCACTGTGCCGAGCACGGGGACGCGGAACAGCGATTCCTTCGCCAGGAACCGCGGAATCGTTCCCGACATGTACACGGGGTACGCCACGGACGTGGGGTCGATCTCCGTCACGTGGTTCGCGATGACGATGTAGCCCTCGTCCCTCCGAAGCTTCTCGGTGCCAGTCCACGTCTTGGACATCATGAGGTCCAAGACGTGGCGCACCCCGAAGGCGACACAGCGAAAGAGGCGGTCGCCGCTCTTACTGGGCGTCGTCGTCCTGATCGGCCGGGTTTTTCGCGACGTGCCCCGTGACTTGCGGTCGTCGGTCGACATCCCTATTTGGCCGCCATCGTTTCGAGGTCGAATTGGGCCCCGAGACCCTCGAGCTTCTCCACGAACCGCTCGTACCCACGGTTGATCAGTTCGACGCCGGTCACGTGCGACTGGCCCTCGGCCGCCAGGGCGGCGATCAAGTGGCTGAAGCCGCCGCGGAGGTCTGGAATGTTGATGTCCGAACCATGCAACGGCGTCGGTCCGGAGATCACCGCGGAATGCAGAAAGTTGCGCTGCCCGAAACGGCAGGGCACGGATCCGAGGCATTCACGGTGCAACTGGATGGACGCTCCCATCCGGTTCAGAGCACCTGTGAAACCGAACCGGTTCTCGTACACGGTTTCGTGGACGATGGAGACGCCGTCCGCCTGAGTCAGGGCCACGACGAGCGGCTGCTGCCAGTCGGTCATGAACCCGGGATGCACGTTGGTCTCGACGATGAGCGAGTTCAGCTTGCCGCCCGGGTGGTAGAAGCGAATCCCTTCGTCGGTGATGTCCAGTCCGCCACCGATCTTCCGAAAGGTATTGAGATAGGCCATCATGTCCGATTGGTGGGCGCCCCGAACGAAGATGTCGCCCCCGGTCGCCAGCGCTGCGGACCCCCAGGAAGCCGCCTCGATGCGATCCGGAAGTGCGCGGTGGTTGTATCCGCTCAGGTGGGGCACACCCTCGATATGGATCACGCGGTCGGTCTGCACCGTGATGATTGCGCCCATCTTCTGCAGGATCGCTATGAGATCCATGATCTCGGGCTCGGTGGCCGCGCCGCGCAATTCGGTATTGCCCTCGGCGCGAGTCGCCGTCAGGAGTACCTGCTCCGTGGCCCCGACCGAGGGGTACGGCAGGTCGATCTTGGCACCCTTGAGTCCCTTCGGGGCCGTCATGCGAATACCCGAGGGAAGCTTGTTGACCTCTGCACCGAAGTTCCTGAGAACTTCCAGATGGTAATCGATCGGCCGATCGCCAATCTTGCAACCCCCGAGATCGGGGATGAAGGCTTCGCCGATGGCGTGAAGCAACGGACCGCACAGCAGAATCGGGATGCGGGAGTCCCCCGCATGTGCATCGATGTCCGCATGGCGGGCCACGGAAACATTCGTGGGGTCCAAGCTCAGATCGCCGTTCTCCGGGTCCTTGCCGACCGTTACCCCGTGGAGGGACAGAAGATCCGTGACGACGTTGACGTCCTTGATCTCCGGAACGCTGCGAAGCACCGACGGCGTTGCACCGAGCAAGGCGGCCACCATGGCTTTGGGGACAAGATTCTTGGCCCCGCGAACCGTTACTTCTCCGCGGAGCGGTTCGCCGCCTTCGATGTGCAGTGCGCCGATCATAAAGTTCCAATCTTCGTGTCTTTGGACCTCATCGGTCCCCGTGATTCCGACGTGTCCGCAAGTGACACGCATTCTAGAACTATTTTACGGCACCATCGGCCAGTCAAATTCCTGCTGCCTCAACGGTGCAGCGAACACGATACCGGACCCTGCCTGTTGATCACGTGATCGGTGGTCCCGACCCGTCATACGCACGGTGTGAGCGTGAGCCGAGCGTTGCTGCTGACGTACTCCGCTCAGGACTTCGCCGGTAGCGTACGAGGTTTGAACTCGGGGCGCGTCTGTTCGAACTCCGTGATGTCGCTCTCCTGATGAAGCGTCAGGGAGATGTCATCGAGTCCTTCCATGAGCCGCCACCGGGTGTACTCATCGATCTGGAAGGGCACCACGAGCGACCCGCAGGTCACGGTCCTCCCCTCAAGATCGACGGTGATTTCCATCCCCGGGTTCTCCTCGATGGACTTCCAGATCAACTCGATATCCTGCTGATCCACCTGCGCGGCCACCAGCCCCTGCTTCCCGGAGTTCCCTCGGAAGATATCAGCGAATCGGGGCGAGAGCACCACGCGGAAGCCATAATCCTTGAGTGCCCAGACGGCGTGCTCACGGGAGGATCCCGTGCCGAAGTCCGGCCCTGCAACCAGCACGGAGGCATTCCGATAGGGCTCCTGATTGAGCACGAACTCGGGGTCCTTGCGCCACCCGGCGAACAGGGCGTCGTCGAAACCGGTTTTGGTGATGCGCTTGAGGTAGACGGCCGGGATGATCTGGTCGGTGTCCACGTTCGACGCGCGCAGCGGCGCGGCGACGCCGGTATGGGTAGTGATGGGTTCCATCGAGTTCTCCTCCTATGCGTCGGTCAGGTCCGAGGGCGAGCTCAGTGTCCCTCTGACGGCCGTCGCGGCCGCCACGAGGGGCGACACGAGATGCGTGCGCCCGCCCTTGCCTTGTCGGCCTTCGAAATTCCGGTTGGACGTCGACGCACACCGCTCACCGGGAGCGAGCTGATCCGGGTTCATCCCCAGGCACATCGAGCATCCGGCGAACCTCCAGTCGGCGCCGAATTCCTTGAAGACCTGGTCCAGGCCCTCCTCCTCGGCCTGGAGACGGACTCGCGCCGATCCGGGAACCACCATCATGCGCACGTTCTCGGCCTTGGACCGGCCTTTGAGAATCTCGGCCGCGGCCCTCAGATCCTCGATGCGGGAGTTGGTGCACGATCCCAGGAACACGGTGTCCACCGCGATGTCCTTCATCGGAGTCCCGGCCTTGAGGTCCATGTACTGCAACGCCTTGGCGGCGGATGCCTTGGACCCCTCGTCGCCCGCGTCTTCGGGATCGGGGACGCTTTCCGACAGGGGCACGCCCTGGCCGGGATTCGTACCCCAAGTCACGAACGGCTCAAGCTCATTCCCGTCAATAATGACTTCTCGGTCGAAGGTTGCTCCCTCATCCGTGCGCAGGGATTCCCAGTACTCGACGGCCCGGTCCCAGTCCTCACCCTGTGGCGCGTGAGGGCGCTCGCGGACGTAGTCGAACGTGGTCTGGTCCGGAGCGACCATGCCGGCCCGGGCACCCGCCTCGATGGACATATTGCAGATTGTCATCCGCCCTTCCATCGACAGTTCTTCGATGGCGGTTCCGCGGTATTCGAGGACATATCCCTGCCCGCCGCCCGTGCCGATCTTGGCGATCACGGCCAGAATGATGTCCTTCGCCGTGACCCCGGGTCGAAGGTGGCCGTTGACCGTGATGGCCATGGTCTTGAACGGCGCCAGCGAGAGAGTCTGGGTCGCCATGACGTGCTCGACCTCGCTCGTCCCGATACCGAAGGCCAGGGCACCGAAAGCGCCGTGGGTGGACGTGTGGGAGTCGCCGCACACCACGGTCATGCCGGGCTGGGTCAGACCGAGCTGAGGGCCGACCACGTGAACGATCCCCTGCTCTTCGTCTCCCAACGAATGGATACGGACCCCGAATTCTTCGGCGTTCGCGCGCAGGGTTTCGATTTGCAGGCGTGAGGTCTCGTCAGCAATGCGGGAAAAGATGTCCTGCGTCGGGGTGTTGTGATCCTCCGTCGCGATCGTCAGGTCCGGGCGGCGAAGCTGCCGTCCGGCCAGGCGAAGCCCCTCGAATGCCTGGGGTGAGGTGACCTCGTGGACGAGGTGCAGGTCGATGTAAATGAGATCGGGTTTGCCATCCTGCCCCGCGACGACTCGATGGTCGGCCCAAACCTTCTCGGCCAGGGTCCTGGGGCGGGCCGATGAATCCGTCATGTTGTCCTCCGAATTCCTGTGTGCTTGCGGAACTCATTCTGCCCGCGAACATGCAGGTCTTCCAGAACGTGGACTTGCATTCCAGTATTTGAGAATTCACTATGGTGGGTATGAGCGAACTTTCCGATACCACTCCTGCCACCGTCGAGGCCGCGTCTGGTAGCGACGAGATTCTCGGTGGCATGGGGACCGCGAACCCCATGTCCGTCCGGGCCCGCCCCAGCGGCGTCGGGGTTCTGGACAAGGCCACCCATATTCTGGACTGCCTCGAGGCCGGTCCGGCCAGCCTGTCGCAACTGGTTGAGGCCACGGGCCTCGCACGGCCCACGGCGCATCGTCTGGCTGTTGCCCTCGCCCACCATCGGCTGGTTGCGCGAGACGTTCAGGGGAGGTTCGTTCTCGGGCCCCGACTCGGCGAATTGGCCTCCGCAGCGGGTGAGGACCGTCTGATTGCCGCGGCTGGCCCCGTACTCAATCAGCTCAGGAATCTGACGGGCGAATCTTCTCAGGTCTATCGTCGCCAGGGCGAATGGCGCATTTGCGTCGCGTCGGCAGAACGTCCCATTGGTCTGCGCGATACCATTCCCGTGGGTACTCAGCTGTCCATGAAAGCCGGTTCGGCGGCTCAGGTGCTCATCGCCTGGGAGGATCACAATCGCCTCCTTGAAGGCCTTCGGCAGGCACGGTTCTCTGCGACGGTACTCTCCGCGGTTCGACGCCGGGGCTGGGCCCAGTCGGTCGGTGAGCGCGAACGCGGCATCGCGTCGGTGTCGGCACCCGTGCGCAATCCCTCCGGGAAGGTCATCGCGGCCGTCTCCATCTCGGGACCGATCGAGCGCCTGACCCGTCAGCCCGGACGGTTGCATTCCGACGTCGTCGCCCAGGCCGCCCGCCAACTGACCGAAGCGCTCAGGGCTCCTCAGTAGATCTGCAGTCGGCCGGGAAGACACACTCCCCCGGTGATTCTTTGCGACGCCGTAATCCCTGCAGGGCGATCATCCCTGCAGGGCGGTCATCCCTCAGGCCCGTGCCGTGCCGGACCGACAGGGCTCGGCGCGGCTTCGGGCCCGGAGCGGCCATGCGGCTCGCCTAGTTACTCAGTCATGCCACCTGCTCCATCCCTCACCCCGCCCGTCGGCCAAGAACCAGGAATGATCAGGCTGGCGCCCCGACCAGACAATAAAAAAAGAACCCGGCACGTCAGTGCCGGGTTCTTTGACCTGTGACCCCAACCGGATTCGAACCGGTGTTGCCGCCGTGAGAGGGCGGAGTACTAGGCCGCTATACGATGGGGCCAGAATGTCATTTCGGAATTATTATATTCCTCATGACCGCTCGATTTATCTTACACACTCTGGAGTTTGTTTCCAAATCGACCGATATGAATCATAACACATGATTTTTATATCACAGCTATGATCGCTGGGATACCAGGACTCGAACCTAGAACGACGGTACCAGAAACCGCTGTGTTGCCAATTACACCATATCCCACTGTTTGCGGCGTTTCAGCCTCTCGACTTCATCTCCGCAACGAGTAAATACTCTACAGCCCCCACCCGACCCACGCAACCTCGCACAACGTGGTCTCGGCCACCCTCAGGCGAGCCGGTCGCGCCCCTACTCCGGCGGAGAGACGCGCGACCGGTTGCGGCCTGCTCGGAACCTCAGGACCGGTCTGCCAGGTCCTGGATCAGGGCGTCGATCCGACGCAACGAGGACTCCCTGCCGAGGATTTCGAGCGATTCGAAAAGGGGCGGCGAAATCCGTGCGCCGGAGACAGCAATACGAACCGGGCCGAAGGCCAGGCGCGGCTTGATCTCCAGGCCCTCGACAATGGCCGAACGCAACGACTCCTCGATCGACGCGCTCTCCCAGGTCTCGAGCTGCGACAGCGCCTCGTGAGCGGCCCGCAGGACGTCCGGAGCGGATTCCTTCAGTTGCTTCCGCGCATCGTCCGCGATGACGATCTCCTGGTCCCCGCGGAAGAGGAATCCAAGGAGACCGGGTGCCTCACCGAGAAGCTGCATCCTTTCCTGGACCAAGGGGGCCGCCTCGTGCAGGATCTGCCGTTCCCTGTCGCTGAGTTCCTCGTCGACAATTCCGGCATCTCTCAAATAGGGCAACAAACGTTCTTCGAAATCATCCACATCGAGCATGCGAATGTGTTGACCATTGATCGCTTCGGCCTTCTTGACATCGAACCGAGCGGGGTTGGCGAGGACATCGTGAACATCGAAATTCTCGACCAATTGATCCACGGTAAAGATGTCTTCGTCCGCGGAAAGCGACCAGCCCAAGAGGGAAAGATAGTTGAGCAACCCTTCCTTGATGAATCCCTCGTCGCGCAGAAGGAAGAGGTTCGATTCCGGGTCCCGCTTGGAGAGCTTCTTGTTCCCCTGGCCCATGACGTACGGCAAGTGTCCGAATTCTGGGATGAATTCCGCGATCCCCACACCCACCAAAGCCCTGTACAGGGCAATCTGACGCGGAGTTGAGGACAACAGGTCCTCTCCGCGGAGCACATGGGTTATTCCCATCAGAGCGTCGTCCACGGGGTTGACGAGCGTGTACAGCGGATTGCCATTCGCCCGGACCACCACGTAGTCCGGGACCGACCCGGCCTTGAACGTGATCTCCCCACGAACGACGTCGTCGAACGTGATGTCCTCGTCAGGCATACGCAGACGCAGGACGGGTTCACGCCCCTCGGCGCGGAAGCCTTCTTTCTGCTCGTCGGTGAGATCACGGTCGAAGTTGTCGTAGCCGAGCTTCGGGTCCTCCCCCTTGGCACGATGGCGCTCTTCGACTTCCTGGGGTGTCGAGAAGTCCTCGTAGACGTAGCCAGCCTCCTTCAAACGGCAGATGACGTCCTGGTAGATCTCACCCCTCTCGGATTGCCGGTAGGGTTCGTGAGGTCCTCCGACGCCGACACCCTCGTCCCATTCGATCCCCAGCCACCGCAACGACTCAAGAACCTGGTTGAAGGATTCCTCGGAGTCCCGTTGCGCATCCGTATCTTCGATGCGGAACACGAGTCGCCCGCCGGTGTGCCGGGCATAGGCCCAATTGAACAACGCGGTCCGGACCATGCCCACGTGGGGTGTGCCAGTCGGTGATGGGCAGAAGCGTACGCGCACGGGACGGTCTTCGCTCACCGTCGGCTTAATGGCTTCGGTTGTCATAATTCTTGGATACTCATCGCTTTCGTTCTCAGAGGTGTTCGGGGCGTGGCCCCGCCGTCGTACTTTCAGGCCCGCCGCATCCGGTTGACGAGTGCGCCGATACCGCCGACCTCAACTTCGACTTCCTGCCCATCCTCGACGAGGCCAACGCCCGCCGGGGTGCCCGTGAGGATGACGTCACCGGGCAACAGGGTGAAGGAGTCGGAAATCCTGGACACCAGATCGGCGACGCCGAAGATCATGTCGCTCGTGGAGCCGTCCTGCTTCAACTCACCATCAACCCACGACCTGACACTGAGGTTCTCTGTGTCCAGATCCGTTTCGATCCACGGCCCGAGCGGGCACGAACCGTCGAATCCCTTGGCGCGGGTCCATTGGAGATCGGTGGCCTGGAGGTCGCGCGCTGTCAGGTCGTTGCCGCAGGTGTATCCGAAAATCACTTCGGGAACACGTTCGACCGGAACCGACTTGCACATGCGCCCGATGACCACGGCCAGCTCGGCTTCGTAGGAAACCTCTTCACTGGTATCCGGCAGAGTCACGGGGTCCCCGGGACCGACCACGGAGGTATTCGGCTTGAGGAAGAATTGCGGCGACGTGGGAGCTTCGTTCCCGAGCTCGCTCGCGTGCTCGTTCCAGTTTCTGGCCACACCAATGACCTTGGAACGAGGAATGATGGGCGCGACGAGACGGACGTCGGCCATCGGGAAGGTCTTTTCTATGGGGTTGATCCCTGTGTAGAACGGGTCGCCCGCGAGTACGGTCACGGTCTCCTGACCGTCCTCGCCGTCGACGCGTCCGTAGAACAGTTGGTCCTCGGCTGTAAATCGTGCAATGCGCATGAATCCAGGTTAGCGCCTATACGGCAGACACAGCCCAGGAATCCACAGGTGTGACGTTCGGCCCTCAGAGGAGAGACGCGAGGGCCAGCACGGATCGGATCAGACCACGCGGGTCAGCCACCCGAAACGGTCTTCGACCCGTCCGGTTTGGATTCCGGTCAACTGTGTTCGCAGCGATTCGGTGACTTCACCGTTGGTGTTCTTCGCCGCCGGAATCTCGCCGTCCTCCCACAGCAGACGCCCCATGGGCGCGACGACGGCGGCCGTTCCGCAGGCGAAGATTTCGGTGATCTCGCCGGTCTCTACGCCTTCGCGCCATTCGTCGACTGTGATCTTTCGCTCGATGACCCGGTGCCCTTGTTCCTCGGCGAGCTGGATGATCGAGGTGCGAGTGATTCCTTCCAGAATGGTCCCGGTCAATTCTGGGGTCACCAGGGTTCCGTCGCTGAACACGAAGAAGACATTCATGCCCCCGAGCTCCTCGACCGCATTGTCGCGGTGGGGATCCGTGAAAATGACCTGCTTGCACCCCTTCTCCTCCGCCTCGGTCTGAGGCAGAAGGCTGGCCGCGTAGTTGCCCCCGCACTTGGCTGCGCCCGTGCCGCCTTCACCGGCTCGCGCGTAGTCCTGAGCCCACCAGATGTCGACGGGCTCGGGAGTTCCGAAGTAGTTCGCCGCGGGTGAGGCAATAACCTCGAACAGCGCCTCGCGCGTCGGTCGAACACCAAGGAATTTCTCCGTTGCGATCATGAAGGGCCTGAGGTACAACGACGTCCCTTCTCCCTCCGGAATCCAGCGCGAGTCCTTCTCCACGAGGTTCCGGACGGCGTCGACGAAGAGGTCGACCGGAAGCTCCGGGAGAGCCAGACGACGTGCCGACTTCTGGAAACGTTGGGCATTCGCCTCGGGCCGGAACAACCAGACGGAGCCGTCCTGGTGACGGTACGCCTTGAGCCCCTCGAAGATTTCCTGACCGTAGTGCAGGACCGACGTCGCGGGATCAAGACTCAGGGGACCGTACGGCTCGATCCGGGCATCGCGCCATTGGCCGCCGTTCGGGCTCTCACCGCTCCACTCAACCTTGGCCACGTGGTCCGTCATGAATTCACCGAAACCGGGAGCCGCCAGAATCTCGGCCAGCCTTTCCGATGTGGTCGGATCCTGATTCTCGGTGGTGGTGAAGGTCGAAGTGCTCAACGTGGGCTCCGTTTCCAGCGTGTGCGTGTGTGTCATGTACCGCGCGCCGCCGCGTCCTTGCGGCGGCGCCCGGACCGTCGGGGAAGAGCGGAGAGGCTCAGATCCCGGCGAGAATAGCTCGACCGATATCTGCGGTCGACCGCTGCTCGGCACCATGATCCCGCATATCATCCTCGACTGCTGACTCGATGGTACTCGCTGCGCCGTCGTGACCCAGGTGACGAAGCAACAATGCCCCGGCCAGGATCGCGGCACGGGGATCCGCGGTTCCCTGCCCCGCGATGTCCGGCGCCGATCCGTGCACGGGTTCGAACATGGACGGCGCCGTGAATTCCGCGTTGATGTTGCCGCAGGCGGCGTAACCGATGCCGCCGGAAATCGCGCCGGCCTGGTCGGTGAGAATATCGCCGAACAAATTGTCCGTCACGATCACGTCGAACCGGGCCGGATCCGTGGTCATGTAGATCGTCGCGGCGTCCACGTGAATGTAGTCCGTGGAGACCTGCGGGTATTCCTGGGCAATCCGGTCAAAGGTGCGACGGTAGAGGCCGCCGGCATGGACCAACACATTGTGTTTGTGAACGAGGGTCAGGTGCTTCCTCTCCCTCGAGGCCGCCAGGTCGAAGGCGTAACGGATCAACCGGTCGACGCCATGAGCCGTATTGACTGAGACCTCGGTCGCGATTTCGTGCTCCGTGCCCTCACGGACCGTTCCCCCGTTGCCGACATACGGCCCCTCGGTGCCCTCACGGACGACGACGAAGTCGATGTCGCCCGGCGCGGACAACGGAGACACGGCACCGGGGTACAGCCGTGACGGCCTCAGGTTGATGAAGTGGTCGAAGGCGAATCGCAGTCGCAACAGGATTTCGCGCTCAATGAGCCCCGAAGGGACCTGAGTCGATCGCGGGTCGGCACCAACGGCACCGAAGAGGATCGCCTGGTGCTCGCGGAGTGCGGCAAGCTTCTCGTCCGTCAGCGTCTCCCCGGTGCGAAGCCAGGCCTCGGCACCCAGTTCGTAGTGAGTCGGCGAGACATCCAGCCCCTCGCGGCCCGCGGCCTTCGTGAGAACGGCCAACGCCTGTTCCGTGACTTCGGGGCCGATGCCGTCTCCGGGGATGACGGCCAGGTCAAGGGTGCGGGAATCCGTGGTGTCGCTCATAGAGACAAGGTAACCCCTTAGACCCCACCACGCCCACATAGTAGGACGCGATCTCAGTATGTGAGCTTTACTGTGGGCCCGATCAGGACGCCGGGCGCACAGCCGCTGAGCCGGCCGAGTTCAGAGCCCTTTAGTCAGGAGCATCGCGACGCCGGCCCAGGCGGCCGCCCAGAGGAATGAGCCGAAGGTTCCGAGGATGAACCGTTCGACGGCGTCGGGCTCTTTGAGCTCTGCGAACCGCCCGAGTGCCTTGATCGCAGCGAGCACCGTGAGCCCTGTCGGCCACCCCGCAATCAGGGTGACGGCCACACCGATTCTCTCCAGGACTCCGATCCACAATCCACCGTGCAGATCGGAATCGCGCTCGGGATCTGCGGGCGCCGTATCCGATGGTTCGGGGCGCCTGCCCGATCGATAGAGTCTTCCGGTCCGTTGGGAGAACTGGAGCACCGCGGCGGTCACGGGCGACCCGGTCAGCGCGGCGGCCGCAACTGCGGAGACGATGGCCAGTACGGCGCCCCACGGTTCGATTCCTGCGCCCTTTCCCTGGAGGGCACTGGCCGCGGCCGTGCCTGCGGCCAAGACCAGCAGGATCAAGAACACCGTGGCCCATGTTCGGCGTGCTCGAACACTGACCGCAGGGACGCGGAAGCACACGATGGCGCCAAGCACGGCCGCCAGGATCATGGCCGAGAGGGCAAGGAGAGTCATGATTGCCCCGCTGTCCTCACGAGACCGTCCGTCGAGTCCAGGTGCTGGGCCCAGCGAATCATCTCGCGGCGCAGATCCTCTGTCTCCCGATACATGCTCGCGGACAGTCTGCCGGAGACCGCTTGCTGGCTGATCCCGAGGCGACGCGCCATGTCGGCCTGAGTCATTCCCGTCATGGCGAGGTCGTAGGCTTCTCGGGCTTTTGCGCCTCTTTTACTCCACATCGTCACGATTGCCCGCAATCCGGACCGGACTCCGGCGCCTAGATCCGAGTCCGCGGTGAATCCGACGTGGTGTGCCCCGGGCCGCTTGGCATCCTCGACGGCAACCCGTGCGTTGACATAGGCCGAGCCTCTCCCCTCCCGAGCGGTCTTCGGGCAGGGCGATTCGATAGTCCCCTGGCCGAGACCGCAGTGCCACTCGCCGCTCGAGGCGAGAGCGAGCAGACACTCAATCGCAGGATCTGCCGCATCGAAAACCGCTTGGGCCTCGTCCCCGGCCGTCCTGTCGAAGCGGAGGACCGCCGCCTCGACGCCGCGGGCTTGTTCGAGATGCGGCACGGCATCTGCGGCCCCTCTGGAGCCCACTTGGTCCACGGTCAGAACGAACATGTGTCGATCCTGCCAGCCACTGCTACTCGATACAAGGGTGACACTCGATGTATCAAAAAACAAGGCATCAAGTTTGTATATCTAAATACAAGGCAGCGTCGTTTATTCCGCGGGCACCTCATACCTGGGGAAGATACCCTCAGGTGCCGGCAAGGCCGTCCCCGGAACGATCCGACTGTCCAGGGCCGCGAAGGCACGAGCCTCCCCTTCGGGCTGGCCGAGTTGGTCCAACAGGCGACTCATGGAACCAGGCATGACGGGCTGGACCAGAGTGGCCACAATGCGCAGGCATTCCAGGGTCACGTAGAGGACCGTCGCCATGCGCGCGGGATCCGTCTTCCGCAACTTCCAGGGTTCCTGCGCGGTGAAGTACCGGTTGACCTGGGCAATGACCTTCCACACGCGTTCCAGGGCGCGGTGGTAGTCCAGGCGGTCGAAGTCCTCGCGCACCGGGACGTACAGGGCATCTGCTGCGTCCAGCACCTCGCGGTCCTCCGCGGTGAATTCCCCCGACTCGGGAACCTCGGATCCGCAGTTCTTCGCGACCATGGAGAGCGATCGTTGCGCCAAATTCCCCAGGTCGTTCGACAGGTCCGAGTTGATGCGAGAAACGATCGCGGCAGCACTGTAGGAGCCGTCCTGCCCAAAGGTCACTTCACGAAGCAGGAAGAACCGCAGAGGATCCACGCCGAAACTCTCCACCAACTGCGCCGGGTCGAGCACGTTCCCCACGGACTTGGACATTTTCGCGCCGTCCACCAGCAGGAAGCCGTGAGCGAAGACCTCGCGAGGAAGGTCCAACCCAGCGGACCAGAGGAAGGCCGGCCAGTAGATCGTGTGGAACCGGGTGATGTCCTTGCCGATCACGTGGAAATTCGCCGGCCAGTACTTCTGGAACAACTCCCCCTCGGTGTCGGGGAAACCCAGGCCCGTGAGGTAGTTGGTCAGGGCATCGACCCACACGTACATGATGTGCTTTTCGTTGCCCGGAACGGGAATGCCCCAGTCGAAAGTCGTCCGAGAAATGGACAGGTCCCTCAGCCCGGACCGCACGAAGGAAGCGACTTCGTTGCGACGGTAATCGGGGTAGGCGAACCCCTCGGAGGAATAGAGCTCGAGCAGCCGGTCCTGGTATTTGGAGAGTCGGAAGAAGTACGACTCCTCCTCGGTCCACTCGACCTCGGTGTCTGTGGGAATCGCGTAGCGGACTCCGTCGTCCCTGACCTCGGTCTCGTCCTCGCCGTAGAACGCTTCGTCACGGACGGAGTACCAGCCTTCGTACTTGTCGAGGTAGATGTCCCCGTTGGCCTCCATCCGCCGCCACATCTCCTGGCAGGAAGCCACATGGTCCGGATCCGTGGTCCGGATGAAACGGTCGTAGCTGACGCCCAGCAGGTCGTCCATCGCCTTGATGCGAGCGGAATTCTTGTCCGCCAGCTCCTTGGCGGTCACCCCCTGCTTCTCGGCCGAGGTCTGCATCTTCTGACCGTGCTCGTCGGTTCCCGTCATGAACCGCACGTCGTATCCGTCCAGGCGCTTGAACCGCGCCATGACGTCCGTGGCGATGTGTTCGTACGCGTGGCCAATATGCGGATCACCGTTCGGGTAAACGATAGCCGTGGTGATGTAGAAGGGCTCGGCTGAAGTGGAAGTCATGGCTCCTACTCTAAGGCAGATGCCGGCGTCCTCCTGCCCCGGACGCCGGCCTGTGGATTGTGCGGTACTGAACCGTCACGACGCCGCCCACCAGATGTTTCGGGCCGGGCGGCGACGTGGCCGGTCGTCGGTATCTAGTCGACGAGTGAGACGAACGCGGTACGGTCAGCCTCAATGGTCGACTTGATCGATGCCACCATTTCGGGGGAAGCCGGCGAATCGAGGGCCAATACGGACAGGGCCCGCTGGTCCTTCTCCTGCCCTTCCCCGCGGGAGACCTGCATGCCGGCGATGTTGATGCTTGCCGTTCCCAGCAGCGTTCCCATCGAAGCAATGACACCCGGTCGGTCCCGGTAGTCGAGGATCATCATGTGGTCCGTCAGGCCGACCTCGAAATCGAATCCGTTGACACCCGTGAGCTTTTCCACGAGTTTGGGCCCGGTGACCGTTCCTGAGACTGCAATGCGCGTACCGTCGGCCAAAATGGCCGAGAGGGTCGTCTCATTCCGGAAACCCTCGACTTCGGACGTCGTAACCAGGGAGGTCTCGATCTCGCGCTGCTCGGCGATCATGGGAGCGTTGACGTAGGAGACCTTCTCGGAGACAACGTCCGTGAAGACGCCCTTGAGGGCCGCGAGTTTCAGCGACGAGACGTCCTTGGACGCGATCTCCCCCGCCACCTTGACCTCCACGCTGGTCAGCGGAGAGTCGTGGGTCAACGCGGTGAGCACCCGACCGAGCTTCTCGGCGAGCGCGATGCCCGGTCGGACATCGGCGTCGATGGGCCCACCGGCCACGTTCACCGCGTCCGGGACCAGTTCCCCTTCGAGGGCCAGTTTGACCGACTTGGCCACGGAGATCCCGGCCTTCTCCTGGGCTTCCGCAGTCGACGCGCCCAGGTGGGGCGTGGTGACCACGTTGCCCATGCCCACGAATTCAACGCCCTGCGGCGGCTCCGAGACATAGACGTCGATGGCTGCTCCGCCGATCTTGCCCGCCTTGAGAGCCTCCGCCAGGTCCTCCTCGTCGATCAGACCGCCGCGGGCCACGTTGACCACGAGGGCGGAAGGTTTCATGAGCTCGAACGCCGCGGCATCGACCATGCCGGTCGTCTCGGCGGTCTTCGGCATGTGGATCGTGATGATGTCAGACTCCCGGAACAGAGTCTCCAGCTCAACCATCTGGGCGCCGAGCGATGCCGCCCGCGCGCTCGTCACGAAGGGATCGTAGGCAAGGATCTCGGTCCCGAACGCCCGGAGCCTCTCGGCCACGAGTCCACCGATCCGCCCCAGGCCGATGATGCCGACCTTCTTCTCGAACAGTTCGATACCGGTGTACTGGGAGCGCTTCCACTGTCCGTCCCTCATGGAAGCATCGGCTGCAGCGATATTCCGGGACAGCCCCAGGATGTGGCCGACGGTCAGCTCCGCCGCGGAAATGATGTTGGACGTGGGGGCGTTGACCACCATCACGCCCGCGGCCGTGGCAGCGGGAATATCAACGTTGTCCAAACCGACACCGGCTCGGGCGACGACCTTGAGACGGCGAGCGGCCGCGAAGGCTTCGGCATCCAGCTTGGTCGCGGAGCGAATCATGATCGCGTCGACGTCCGCGATGTCCCGGAGGAGGGCCTGGCGGTCGGATCCGTCGGTCGTGCGAATCTCGAATCCCTCTCCGAGGGCGTCGATGGTGGCGGGCGAAAGTTCCTCCGCAAGGAGGACAACGGGCGTTTGAGTCACAGTCGAATTCCTAGGTAATGGTTGGATGCCTGATGGGGAAAGACTTCACATAGTGCAACGGCCGGCCATCCGTGAGTTCGGATGACCGGCCGTTGGCGAACCGTCATCGGGTTCTGATTCTCAGCGGGCCGCCGAGCCGTCCGTGTAGTCGGCGTCGGAGGACTTCCAGGAGAAGAGCTTGCGCAATTCCTGACCGGTCTTCTCGATCGGGTGGGAGGCGCCCTTCTCGCGGAGCTCCTGGAATTCCTTGCCGCCATTTGCCTGGTCGTCCATGAACCTCTTGGCGAAGGTTCCGTCCTGGATGTCCGAGAGAACCGCCTTCATGTGGTCCTTGACCTCGGGGGTCACCACACGAGGTCCGGACACGTAGTCGCCGTACTCGGCGGTGTCGGAGCAGGACCAGCGCTGCTTGGTGATCCCGCCCTCGTTGATCAGGTCAACGATGAGCTTGAGCTCGTGGCACACCTCGAAGTAGGCGATCTCCGGCTGGTAGCCGGCCTCCGTCAGAGTCTCGAAGCCGTACTGGATCAGCTGGGAAACGCCACCGCACAGAACGGTCTGCTCGCCGAAGAGATCGGATTCGGTTTCCTCGGTGAAGGTGGTCTTGATGACGCCGGCGCGAGTTGCGCCGAGGCCCTTGGCGTAGGCCAGAGCGAGCTCGAAGGTCTTGCCCGAGGCATCGACCTCGACGGCGACCAGTGCCGGGACACCACGGCCGGCCTCGAACTCGCGGCGCACGGTGTGGCCGGGGCCCTTGGGAGCGACCATTGCTACGGACACGCCCTCGATGGGCTGGATGTAGTCGAAACGAATGTTGAACCCGTGGGCGAAGAACAAGGTGTTCCCCGGCTCGAGGTTCGGCTCGATCGATTCCTTGTAGATCGCGGCCTGGACCTGGTCCGGGGTCAGGATCATGATGACGTCTGCTTCTTCGACGGCTTCCGCGACCGTCAGGACACGCAGGCCCTCAGCTTCGGCCTTGGCGCGCGAGGACGAGCCCTCGGCGAGGCCAATACGAACGTCGATGCCGGAATCCCGAAGGTTCAGCGCGTGTGCGTGACCCTGGGATCCATAACCGATGATCGCGACGGAGCTGTCCTGGATCGCCGCGAGGTTTGCGTCGTCGTCGTAATAGATTTCAGCCATGGGATTGAGAACTCCTCTATCTTCCCCACGGGCATTTGCCCGCGGACTATGGTCGTGGTGGCCCGGGCCACTGCTATAAAAAGCCTAGCCTCCCGGCCACCGATGCCCCGGAATCTGCCGGCGCATGACAGGTTTGTGAACGCTTCGCACGAAATACTTCAGGCGCGAAGACGACTACTGATGGCGCAGAGCCCTCTCGCTCATCGAGCGCACACCGCGCCCGATGCCAAGGGTCCCGGCACGAACGATCTCGCGTATGCCGAAGGGCTCCAGAATTTCCAGGAAGGCCCGGAGCTTCTCCGGGGCTCCCGTGGCCTCGATGACGACGGACTCGGTGGAGACGTCGACGATCGATGCCCGGAACAGGTCCGCGGCCTGGGTGACCTGGATGCGAGTCGCCGCATCCGCACGAACCTTGACCATGATGTGGTCGCGCTGCACCGAGGTTTCCGATGGCAGTTCAACGATCTTCAGAACATGGATCAACTTGTTGAGTTGCTTGGTGACCTGCTCGAGCAGGCCCCCGTCCGCGTCGACCACCACGGTGATCCGGGATATGCCCGGAACCTCGGTGGCGCCCACGGCCAGGGAGTCAATATTGAATTGGCGACGCGCGAACAGACCGGAGACCCTCGCGAGAACGCCGGGTGTGTCCTCGACCAGGACGGACAGCGTGTGACGAGACATGGTTATTCCTCTCCGTCCCAATCTGGTGACGTGTCTTTGGCGATCTGGATCGCATCGTTGGAGACGCCGGCCGGAACCATCGGCCACACCATGGCATCGGGGCTCACGGTAAAGTCGATGAGTACCGGTCGATCGTTGATCTCCAGTGCCTTCCGAATGGTTTCGTCGACCTCGTCGTCGTTCGAACAACGGAACGCCGCGCAACCATAGGCCTCCGCCAACTTGACGAAATCAGGAATTCGGCGGGAATCGTGACCGGTGTCCAGGTGAGTGTTCGAGTACCGACCGTCGTAGAACAGGGTCTGCCACTGCCGGACCATACCCAACGAGGAGTTGTTGATCACAGCCACCTTGATCGGGATATCGTTCAGGACGCACGTGGCCAATTCCTGGTTCGTCATCTGGAAGCAGCCGTCGCCGTCGATCGCCCAGACGACCCTGTCGGGGTTGCCGACCTTCGCCCCCATCGCGGCCGGAACGCAGTAGCCCATCGTTCCGAGCCCAGCAGAGTTGAGCCACTGGTGCGGGCGCTCGTACCCGATGAACTGGGCGGACCACATCTGGTGCTGACCGACGCCGGAAACGTAGACCGCCTCGGGCCCCGTCAGCTCTCCGATACGCCGAATCACGTGCTGGGGAGAGCCGAGGCCGTCCTCGGTCGGGACGTAACCCAACGGATACTCGTCCTTGATCCGGTTCAGCATGGCCCACCAGCCGCTCAGATCCACACGCCCATTCTCTCGTTGCAGCTCGCTCACCGCATCGATGAGATCCGGGATCACTGCCTTGAGATCGCCCACGATCGGCACATCGGCAACCCGAATCTTCGAGATCTCTGCCGGGTCGACGTCCACGTGGACGACCTTCGCGTGGGGAGCGAACGATTCGACGTGCCCGGTGACTCTGTCATCGAACCGTGCGCCCAGAGCGACGATCAGATCCGCCTTCTGCATCGAGGTGACCGCTGGAACGGAACCGTGCATGCCGGGCATACCCAAGTGATGCGGATCGGAATCGGGGAATGCACCTCTGGCCGTCAACGTCGTGACCACCGGGGCGTCGGTCGTGCGGACCAGCCCCGCCAATTCTTCGCTCGCATGGGCACGGAGCGTGCCGCCCCCGACGTAGAGGACCGGTTGTTCGGCCGCGGCCAGCAGCTTGGCGGCCTCCTTGACTTGTTTGTTGTGCCCGCGAACCACCGGCCGGTACCCGCGCAACTGCATGTCCACGGGCCAGTCGAAGGTCATGAGCCCCTGTTGGGCGTCCTTGGTGATATCCACGAGAACGGGTCCGGGTCGACCGGTCGCGGCGATGTGGAACGCCTCCGCCATGATTCGGGGGATGTCCTCGGGCGATGTCGCCATGAAGGAGTGCTTGGTCACCGGCATGGTCATGCCGACGATGTCAGCCTCTTGGAACGCATCGGTCCCCAGGACCTTGGACCCCACCTGCCCGGTGATGGCCACCATCGGCACGGAGTCCATATTCGCGTCGGCGAGCGCGGTAATGAGGTTCGTGGCTCCAGGCCCGCTCGTCGCGATACAGACGCCGACTTTGCCTGTCACCAGGGCATATCCTTCGGCCGCATGGCCCGCGCCCTGTTCGTGGCGCACGAGAATGTGGTTGATGCTCTCCGAATCAAGGAGTGGATCGTAGGTCGGCAGGATGGCGCCGCCGGGAAGGCCGAAGACATCGGTAACTCCGAGCTTCTCCAAAGTACGAATGACCGCTTCGGACCCAGTAATTCTTGGGGCGCTGCTCTGCGACCCGGAAGTCGAGGCGGCAACCGTGGCCGGCGTCGCCGACTTTTCGTTGCTCATGTGATCGTCCTTCTGTTCCTGCTGTGTTCTGCGGTGCGGCGGGTCCTGTGGGTCCGCCCTGAGCCAGTCCTGATCCGGTGGAATCCGACCTGACACGAAAAAACCCCTCAACCTGAGTCTGGGTGAGGGGTCTGCGCGGTACGAAATATCTGGTTCTAGGCCAGCCCAGCCGCGCGACCCGCAATAATGAGCGAGACGCGTACGCCGGTAAGAACCAGAGCTTCGTGATGTGCCATGGATTCATAATCGACGTACCCGCACGAGGGGGTCAAAAATGTATCAGAATATGAAATCTGCGCCACACGCCCGTGGTGACCACCGCGACCGGCGCGTGTTCCCGTTACATGATGTCCTCTCGTTGCAATCGATCAACAAGTTGTTCGGTACCCATTCGATTACGGACCTGACCTGGATAGACTTTGAAATATGTCCTCCGAACCGGAAACCTCGCCGACCCTGGCAGAACGTCTGCACACCGTCTTCGACAGCCAGGTCATGAACTACGGTGCGTACAACCTGGTCTACGCGACCGGATGTGCGACCTACGCGAGTCAGCCCTCGGACGGGGAACAGGGTGGGGCGAGCCAACGTCACTTCATCGTGGGCTACCGTCGGTACCCGTCGGAGATCATCGTGGCCCCGTTCGACCCGGCCGCTCTCGCGTCCCTGGGGCTTCCCATCGCGATCGACAACACCAACCTGATCGAGGCCTCGAGCTCGGGACAGGACCGCTTGCGCCTCGAGACGACGTCACGGACTGCGTTCGACCTCAAGGTCATGCCTCTGGTTGAGATCGAGACCGCCTACGGCGCTGAAGTGCTCGAGCAGGAGGCGGATTCGGAAGACTTCCTGAGCTACGTCCGTGAGCTGGTTTCGGTCTGACGTTCGCTTGATCACAGCGGGCGATTCGACTTGCACGGGTCCTGGGCTCTGCGTATAGTTTCTTTTCGTTGCCGACGCGCTGGGACACTGGTTTCCGGCCGCGAAAAGGTATGCGCCTCTAGCTCAATGGCAGAGCAATTGACTCTTAATCAATGGGTTCCGGGTTCGAGTCCCGGGGGGCGCACGGAAGTTTTCACTTCTCGCCCCTTCTGCGGCATGCGCCTCTAGCTCAATGGCAGAGCAATTGACTCTTAATCAATGGGTTCCGGGTTCGAGTCCCGGGGGGCGCACGATGAATAACCCGGTTCGGCTGCGAACCGGGTTTTTTCGTGTTCTTTTGCGCCCAGACCACGGGACACGGTCCATGCGCGTGCCGGGAGATCCGGTGCCGGGGACCCACCTTCAGGCCCTGCGTCAATGGCCTGGCAACAGCACTCGGGCACACGAGGCACCGGATGAGGCAGCCGGGCCGATCACCAGCCCGACGTCGTCATTCCTCCACGCTCTCAGGGGCTTCCTCGGTGGAATCGCCCGCCGGACGCTGGGACGCGACGCCCTCGGCAACCCATCGGGCCTCTTGCGGGAGGCTCTCCATGGTGTCCCGGACGATCTTGAGTGGCATCGTGTCCGTGTTCGACAGGTCTCTGATGACCTGCTCCAGTGCTTCTCGGAGCTCACCGTGTTCCAGCACCCCCGTGCCTGCGAGTTCTTCCTCGACTTCAGTGGCCTCGGCCAGCGCGCGCTTGCCCTTGTCGGTAATGACCATCAGGTAGCTACGGCGGTCCTGGGTGCTTCGCTCCCGTGCTATATGACCGTGCACTTCGAGGCGCGTCAGGGTCTTGCCCATGGTCTGCGCTTGCACACCGACTTTGTGGGCCACCTGAGCTTGGGTAAGACTGCCCTCTCGGTAAATGACGTCAAGGGCCATGACACCGGCGTGCGTGAGTCCGAGAGACTGCAGCTGCCGGTTCCAATTGTGTTCCAGCATCCTTGCTGCGGTGGACATCAGGCGACTGATGGACCATTCCTGGAAGTGAGGCATGGCTGAAATTATATGCACCACGCGGAACCGGGGCACTGAGTCGACGGCCGATATTACGCTCGTACAATGGCCAAGAGCACAATGCAATCAGGCCAGGTGGTGTCCCAGCACTGAAAACGCTGGGGCACCGGGGCCGTCACGACCGGAGGTTCTTGAATGACCGATTCCACTCGACTGTCTCCGGGAGACCCTGCCCCGGACTTCACCCTCGAGGACGCCCAGGGCAAGCAGGTCTCGCTCGCCGACTATGCCGGCTCGACAGTCATTGCCTACTTCTACCCGAAGGCGTCGACCCCCGGGTGCACCACCGAGGCCTGCGATTTCCGAGACAATCTCGACTCGTTGGAATCTCTGGGATATCGAGTTCTGGGAATCTCTCCTGACAAACCAGGGGCGTTGCAGAAATTCGTGGACAATCAGTCCCTGACTTTCCCCCTGCTCTCCGATCCCTCGCACGAGGTCGCCGAAGCGTACGGCGCCTGGGGCGAGAAGAAGAACTACGGGAAGGTCTCGGTCGGCCTGATTCGATCGACGTTCGTGATCGACGGCTCGGGAACGATTCAGATCGCCCAGTACAACGTCAGGGCCAAGGGGCATGTGGCCAAGTTGCGGCGGGATCTCGGTATCGACGCCTGACGGTCGACGTCGTTCCGCCTGCCCCGTGTCCGATGCCTCGCCGCGCCGAACCGATTCGCACCCTCATGTAGACTGTGGACTCGCCGAAGTGAGCGGCATGCGCGAGTGGTGGAATAGGCAGACACGCAGGATTTAGGTTCCTGTGCCGGTGAGGCGTGCGGGTTCAAGTCCCGCCTCGCGCACCGACAGCCGACCCCTTGGTGGGCGTCGGGCCTATGCGCCTGGCCTGGCCGGCCGCATGCCCCCGCATCTCGCGGGCGATTCCAAGATGGCACCCTTCATGAGGAGTGAGACGTGAGAACCACCCGGCGCGGATTCCTGACCGGTTCTCTGGGAGTCGCTGCCGTGGCCCTGGCCGGTTGCGGCAACTCGTCGCGGCCGTCCCCTTCGTCCAGCGGCTCAGCCAGTCCGGCCGGACCTTCATTCGTCTTCGGCAACGCGGCCGCCGCACCGACCTTGGATCCGTCGCTGACTTCAAACCTCGAGACCTCGCGCATCGCAGCCCAGATTCTCGAGCCTCTGGTCAAGGCCGACCAGGACACGGGCAAGCCGGTCCCGGGGCTGGCCACGGAATGGTCAGTCTCCGACGACGGCCTCACCTACACGTTCACGTTGCGGAAGAACGTCTCGTTCCATGACGGTACGGATCTCACTGCCGACGTCGTGTGCGAGAACTTCCGCCGTTGGTCCGAGAACACCCAGACCAAGCAGGTGAATCAGACCGCGTACCAAACCATCTTTCGTTCGACCAAGGCCGACGGCTCGTCAAGAGAATCGATCTATCGCTCGTGCACCGCCGTGGACGACCACACCGTCCGCCTCGCCATCTCCACGCCGTACCCGTCCGTGGTGAAGGCCTTGACGCAACCTGCCTTCGGTATTGGGTCTCCCCGGGCATTCAAGGACCACAGCGAATACGAATCCCACCCGGTCGGTACGGGCCCCTTCGAGCTGAAGGACTGGGACGGGCGGACCGCGACGCTGACCCGATTCCCCGATTACTGGGGCGAGGCCGCGCACCTCGGGAAGCTGACCTTCGTCACGGTGACCAGCACCCAGAAGCGGTACTACGAGATCCTGAAGGGCAGCGTTGACGCCTACGACCAGATCGGCATCGACGACTTCGTGAATCTTGCGCGCCGCGGATACCAGATCCAGCAGCGCGATCCGTACTCGGTGGCGTACGTGAGCATGAATCAGCAAGCGGGTCCCTTGTCGGACATCAAAGTCCGGCGTGCGGCGGCCCATGCCATCACGCGCTCCCCCATCGCGGACAAGTACTATCCCGATGGGACGAAGGTCGCCAACGACTTCGTCCCGGAACTGTTCAAGGTCAGCGCCTCGGACACGCAATCCGCGTATCGGCAGGACCAGACCCTCGCCAAGAAACTCCTGGAGGAGTCCGAGTACGACGGCAAGGAACTCCAGTTCTACTATCCGACCGACGTGTCGCTGGCATACGTGCAGAGCCCGGAGGCGGTATTCGCTCAAATCGCAGGAGATCTCACGTCGGTCGGTTTCAATATCAAACCCGTCCCGATTCGGTGGACGGACGATTATCTGACCAAAATCAATCAAGCCAATTCCGACCGGGCCTTCGCTCTCACGGGCTACATGGGCGCGTACAGGGATCCCGACGACTTCCTGTCGCCACTGTTCCGCCAGGAGAACCCCCAGTTCGGGTTCTCCGATTCGGACCTGTTCGACCAGGTTCAGAAGGCTTCCACCATGGCCGACGGCGGGGAACGGAACGAGCTGTACAAGAAGATCAACAAGTCCGTGGCAGAGGCGATGCCCGCGATCCCGTTGGCGTTCCCCATCTCCGCGGTGGCACTCAACTCGAGGGTCGTCTCTTATCCGCTGACCGCGACGGGCGTGGCCGATTTCTCCAAAATCGAAGTACACGAGGAGAAGTGATCCACCCCGGACCGCATCATTGAAGGATGCTACGCGCCCGTTCGACCGGCGCGATTCGGAAGGGCTAACCTGAGAAGTGAATGCGTCCCATGCACCGGTCAGGACGCGGCCCGCCCCGGCGTACCTCGGCGGGAACCCAACCGCGCACCGACGCGGAAACCAGCACAGGAGATATCCACAGTGACTCAGACTCACACGACCGACGTCGTCCTCGTGGGCGGCGGAATCATGAGCGCGACCCTTGGCGTTCT
Source organism: Rothia sp. HC945 (assembly GCF_051370785.1). Lineage (NCBI taxonomy): Bacteria > Bacillati > Actinomycetota > Actinomycetes > Micrococcales > Micrococcaceae > Rothia > Rothia sp. HC945. The sequence continues at coordinate 674,477 of NZ_JBFCSN010000001.1, forward strand.
GCTCAAGGAGCTCGAACCGAATTGGGACATCACCCTGTTCGAGCGCCTGGATCGAGTCGGCGCTGAGAGTTCCAACGCGTGGAACAATGCCGGTACGGGCCACTCCGCGCTGTGTGAGCTCAATTACGCTCCGATGGGGTCGGACGGCAGCGTGAACCCGGCCAAGGCACTCAACATCAACGAACAGTTCCAGACCAGCCGTCAGTTCTGGTCCACCCTGGTCGAGGAGGGAAAAATTGCGAATCCTTCCTTCATCAATTCGGTACCGCACATGTCGTTGGTATTCGGAAAGGACCACAGCGAATACCTGAAAACCCGTTACCAGTCTCTGAGCGCCCAGAAGCTCTTCGAGAAGATGGAGTTCTCCCAGGATCCAGAGAAGATCGCGGAGTGGGCACCCTTGACCATGGAGGGGCGCGACCCGAAGGAGACGGTCGCTGCGAACTACTCGCGCGAAGGTACCGACGTCGATTTCGGCAACCTGGCTCTGCAGTTCACCCATCATCTCGAGGCACAGGGTGCCGACGTCCGGTTCGGCCACGAGGTCCAGGACCTCCGCCAGGAGTCCGATGGCTCATGGAGCCTTCGCGTGACGAACCGGCTCAACTCCGAGGATGATCTCCTGGTCCGCGCGAAGTTCGTCTTCCTCGGCGCCGGCGGCGGGGCGTTGCCCCTGGTGCAGAAGTCCGGCATACCGGAGGGCAAGGGATTCGGCGGATTCCCCGTCTCGGGTCTGTTCCTGCGTAACTCCCACGAAAAGACGGCCTCCCGACACAATGCCAAGGTCTACGGCCAGGCTTCCGTGGGTGCGCCGCCCATGTCCGTGCCTCATCTCGATACCCGGTGGGTTGACGGCAAGCGCTCCTTGTTGTTCGGCCCCTACGCGGGTTTCAAGACGAATTTCCTGAAGCAGGGATCCTTGCTGGACCTGTTCAAGTCCGTCAAGCCCGACAACATCTATCCGATGGCACGCGCCGGTTTGGACAACCTCGGCCTGGTCAAGTACCTGCTGACCGAGCTCACCAAGACCCGCCAGGCGAAAATCGATGCCTTGCGGGAGTACTACCCCGAGGCTGCCGGAGGCGAATGGGACCTCATCGAGGCCGGACAGCGCGTCCAGGTCATGCGCAAGGACGCCAAGAAGGGCGGCGTCCTGCAGTTCGGCACGGAACTCATCACCAAGGGCGACGGCTCGATCGCCGCCTTGCTGGGGGCGTCTCCCGGCGCGTCGACGGCGGTGCCGATCATGCTGAATCTCGTGAAAAAGTGCTTCCCTGATCGGTTCGACGCGTGGTCGCCCCGCATCAAGGAGCTCGTCCCGGCGTACGGTCACAGGCTCAATGACGAACCCGATCTCGCGGACGAAATCATGGGCCACACGGCGAAGGTTCTGGGAATCCAGAACTGACGGACCTGTCCGCCAGCAACACGTCTCGTGCCCGCCGTCCACGTTGACGGCGGGCACGATGCGTTCTCGGCCCGACTACTGGCCGCCCAGGTCGCCCCCCCCCAAGAATTGGGCGACATTCTCCCCAACCAGCCGGGCTTCGGCAGGTTTTCGGGTACGTTGTAGAAAGGCAATACCCTTGCCTGCACACTGCACCGCGCGATGAGGTCGTGCCCCTAGAAACCACAGGATCGTTATTCATGGATCTTTCGGAACAGACAATTCACAAATCGGAACACGCCCCGAAAGCGGCTCATCGGGACAAAGCGAAGAATTTGTCCCAGATCAGCAAACCCGGGTGGGGATACGTGTTCAAAAGGTCAGTGAATTCGTTCACCGCCGACGGCGGGACCGATCTCGCCGCCTCGCTGACGTATTTCGCGGTACTGTCCCTGTTCCCTGGACTGCTGGCCGTCGTCTCACTGCTCGGCGTGTTCGGCGAGGGAGACACCACCACGACGGCGATTCTCGACTTCATCCGGCCTTACGCGCCGGAAGAACTGATGGAGCTCATCAAGGAACCCATCACGCAACTGACCAGCTCCACGGGAGCCGGCGTGATCGCCCTGATCACCGGTGTTGTCGGCGCCCTCTGGACCGCATCCGGTTACGTCGGTGGATTCGGCCGTGCCCTGAACAGGATCTACGGCGTCGTCGAGGGACGCCCGATCTGGAAATTGCGGCCGATCAATCTGGTGGTCACCTTTTTCATGGTCGTGATCGTGGTGATCATGATGCTGGTTCTCCTCCTGTCCGGGAGCGTTCTCCACGCCGCTGGCGACTGGATCGGCCTCGGCGACACGGCTGTGGCGGTCTGGAGCTGGGCCAGGTGGATTGTCATGCTGATCCTCGCCGTCGCGTTCATTGCCCTGCTCTACTACGCGACCCCGAACGTCAAGCAGCCGAAGCTCCAGTGGTTGAGCCCGGGTGCCGCGTTCTCGCTCGTCGCTATGGGCATCGCGGGCGCAGCCTTCGGCTTCTACGTGTCCAATTTCGGCAGCTACAACGCAACCTACGGAACCATCGGCGGCGTGATCGTGATGCTGCTGTTCATCTGGATCATGAACAACGTCCTCCTCTTCGGCGCCGTGCTGGACTCCGAATTGGAGCGAGCCCGTGAGCTCGAGGCCGGGATCCGCGCCGAAGACCACCTTCAGCTGCCTCCCCGCGATACGCGGCAGGCGCACAAGCTCGTGGAATCCCGTCAGAAGTTCGTGGACGAAGGGCGCAGATTGCGGCTCCAGAACGATCGCCTGGACTACTCCGACCAGGGCTGATTCCGTGCCCGATCTTCGATGGACCCGCGTCGCCGGCGAACACTTCGACGACGCGGGTTCCGTGCCTCTGGTCCTGGTCCACGGTTTCGCAACCACGGTCACGCAGTGTTGGTTGGCAACCGGCTGGCTTCGGCGTCTCGGATCCCAGAGAACCCTCGTATTTCTCCACCTTCCGTGGCACGACGATGCCTCGGTCGCATCCCGCATTCGCGCCCAGTGCGGGCAGAGACGGGTCACCGAAGGCGTCCTCGCCCTCGAAGACTCCTTGGACCACTCCCTGACCGCCCTCGACGTCCTCGATTCGATGTCGGAGGCCATTCGCCGGTCGCTTGACGACGAGGCGAATGGTTCCCGGGGCCCTGACCGCGGCGTCGTCGACCTGTTCGGTTATTCTCTGGGGGCACGGCTCTCCTGGGATCTCGCCTGCGAAGAGGAGCGGTTGGTTCGGCGACTGGTTCTCGGAGGCCTGCCGGCCCACGACGAATTGTCCGGATTCGCCCACGGTGTACGCACAGGTTCGCTTCGGGACGATCCCAGCGTGTCACCCGCCGCGCGAGAGGTCCTCGAGTTCGTCGAGGCCTCGGACCTCGATGAACGCGGCCTACTGACGTGCGCCGACCGACTTTCCGTACCCGAATTCAGACCGTCCACGGGACACGCTCCGACTCAACCCACGCTGGTCGTCGCCGGCAGCAAGGACAACGTGGCCCAGGACTCCCCCGACCTGGTCGAATATCTCGGCCCGCAGGCCGTCTACCGTGAGCTTCCCGGGCGTACACACGTCAACGCTCTCACCTCCGGCGCATTCGCACGTGCGGTCACCGCCCACCTTGACGCGAATTAAGCCGAGAAACGCTCGACGCGGCATGTCCCCGATCCGTTGTGGTTGACTGATGTCAAAGCGGTTCCGAAGGACACCCTTCGACGCCGCTCAGACCATACATTGATCTCCAAGGAGGCTCTCATGCAGAAGGTCAAGGCCGTCATCTCGAGGGAAAAGGACGCGCCGGTCGAAGTCACGACCATCAACGTTCCCGATCCCGGTCCCGGTGAAGCTCTCGTCAAGATTCTGACGTCCGGCGTCTGCCAAACCGACCTCCATTACAAGCGTGGCGGTGTCGGAGACAACTTTCCGTACCTGCTGGGCCACGAGGCCTCCGGCGTGGTCGAGGCGGTGGGCGACGGTGTGTCCGATGTCGAGCCCGGTGACCACGTGATCCTGAATTGGCGCGCCGTCTGCGGCGAGTGCCGGGCATGCAAGAAGGGCCAACCGCAATACTGCTTCGACACGCACAACGCCGAGCAGAAGATGACCCTCGAGGACGGCACCGAGCTCGAGCCTGCCCTCGGTATCGGTGCATTTGCGGAAAAGACCTTGGTGGCCGCCGGTCAGTGCACCAAGATCGAGGGAAATCTGGACACCGACCAGTATGCCGCCGTGGGGCTCCTCGGATGTGGCGTCACCGCCGGAATCGGCGCCGCCATCAACACGGGCCAAGTCGCTCGCGGGGAGTCCGTTGCGGTCATCGGTTGTGGAGGCGTCGGAACCGCTGCCGTCGCGGGCGCTGCCCTGGCGGGGGCCACCACGATCATCGCCGTCGACATCGACGACGACAAGCTCGCCACCGCCAAGTCGCTGGGAGCCACGCACACGGTCAATTCCTCGTCGAAGGATGCGGTCGAGGCTATTCGGGAGCTGACCGGGGGCTATGGAGCCGACCTGGTCATCGATGCGGTCGGAATCGCGAAGACCTTCGAACAGGCCTTCCAGGCCCGCGATTTGGCCGGTCGTGTGGTTCTCGTCGGTGTTCCTGACCCGGGTACTACCCTTCAGATGCCGCTGGACGAGGTGTTCTCACGGGGAGGCTCGATCAAATCCGCGTGGTACGGGGACACTCTTCCCTCCCGCGATTTCCCCATGCTCGTTGACCAGTACCTCCTCGGACGGTTGGATCTTGATGCGTTCGTGTCCGAGAAGATCGGGCTCGGGGACATCGAACCGGCCTTCGAGAAGATGACGCAGGGCAAGGTCCTGCGTTCAGTCGTTGAAGTGGCGGAGGCGTAACCATGGCACAAAGCACCATCGAACATCGCGAGACGAGCGGGACATTCAGTCTCGACGGCGGTACGTGGGATGTGGACAACAACGTCTGGGTCGTCGGGGACGACCAGGGATGTGTCGTCATCGATCCGGCACACGATCTCGACGTGGTCGCCGACGCCGTCGGTTCGCGAACCGTGGAGAAGATTCTCCTGACTCACGCGCACGACGACCACGCGGGTCTTGCGGTGGAGGCCGCAGGCCGCTTCGGCGCCCCGATTTTTCTGCACCCCGACGAACAACCACTGTGGAAGCTGACCCATAGCGAACCTGCTCCGTCATTCCACCGGCTGACCGATGGGCTCGACATCCCCGTGGGGGATGCCACGCTCAGCGTCATTCATACTCCGGGGCATTCACCGGGGTCGGTGTGCTTCTATTCGCAAGACCTCGATTGGAACGGGGCGTCTCCCGTGGTGTTCTCGGGTGACACCCTTTTCCAGGGTGGCCCAGGGGCCACCGGTCGGTCATACAGCGATTTCCCGACCATCATCGCGTCGATCACTGATCGGTTGCTCGTGTTGCCGAAGGACACCGTGGTGCTGACGGGTCACGGCGATTCGACCACGATCGGGGCCGAGGCACCGCATCGCCAGGAGTGGATCGACCGCGGAGAGTGATCACCCGGCCGGCATCTCGGCGGCGGCGTCAGGACTGGGCACTGTGCTTGCCGCCGAGAATGCTGGACTCGAAGTATCGGCGCCAGAGGTAGCCATACGTATGACCCAGGATGAGGTATGCCGTCGCACTCAGCACGGGCAACAGCAGCGCGGTGTTGTACCCCAAGGAATCCCCCAGGACGGCTCCCCAGACCAGCCCGAGCGCGGTCCCGCTGAGGAGCGCGGCAAATGTCGAAGCCATGACGACGTCGAGGGTGCCGTTGGGCGTGACAGCGGTAGCGACGGAGTCGGTCACGATGAGGGCAATACCCACCACGAATCCCAAAAAGACAAGGGCCAATGCCATGGTCGGGATGGATCCTGGCATCGAGGCGGGCAGGGACACCAGCGTCAGGGCGCAGGCCCAGAACAGCCAAGCGCCCCACGTGGATGTCCGGACCTGAAGAAGATTCGCCGTGATCGCGGCGACCAGGGAACTGAGACCGAGCACCGCGTAGAGCAACCCCACACCTTCGACCGAATCAAAATTCTGGCTCAGGCTGACGAGGGACGATTGCATCGACCCCAGGAGCAGGCCCAGCGTTCCCATTCCGACCACGGGGAACCACATCAATTTGCGCCGCGTCGCGTTGTCCCGCTGTTTTTCCGGGCTCGGTGGTCCGGGCTTGGGCAACGGTGCCGCACTGTGCCGCAGCCGGGTCAGGGCGAAGGCCGACACCGAAACGAGGTTGATGGCGCCGACCAGCAACAGGGTCGAGTGCGCGTGCCAGAGCAGGGACGCCACGCCGGTCACCGCGGCTCCTAGCGCGATGGCGACGACGTCGGCCACCGACTCGAACGCCAGGGAGGAACTCAGGAGCGATCGGTCGGCGAGGCGATGTGATTCGTCCGCCCAACGAATCCGTGCCAAGGCCGCCACGGGAGCAGAGGTCGCTCCCGTCACGATGCAGGCAGACAGCAGACCGGTCACGCTTCCGCCCGACGGCTTCTGCAGTTCCACGGATTCGCTAATGAGCCACAGTATGGCCGCGATGTTCGAGAGAACGCAGAACATCAGGACGAGCCGCTGACCGATCTTCTCGGCTATGGCACCGTAGATGGGCACGATGACCGCCATGCTCAGCGCCATGGCACCCGCCGCGAATCCCCCGAGCAGGATCTCGTCCGTCCACGAAACGATCATGATGAGGGTTCCGAGCGGAAGCATGGCTACCGGCAACCGTGCAATGACCGAAATGGCCAAGTACCCGAGGCCCGCCAGCCCGGTGAGGATCCGCAACCGGTCCATGGTGCTCTCGGTGGGCCGTTTGGAGCCGCCCTGCTGGCCGTCGTCGCCGAATCGATCGTTCGCCGACCGGCGCTCGTCACGCTCGGGAAGCTGGGGCTGCGGCCCGGTCACTGGCGGCATACTCATGATGACTTCGACTCCAATGAGGACCCGCTCGGGGACCTGGTGATTCTCACGTGCTCGGGGATTCTGGTTTTCATGTCGGCGACGTGGCTGACGAGACCAATGACCCGGCCATTCTCGCGCAAGCCGTCGATGGCGTCCATGACGTCCTCGAGAGTGTCCTCGTCGAGGGATCCAAAACCTTCGTCGACAAAGAGTGTATCGACTTCAATGCCTCCGGCACGGGCTTGGACCACATCCGCCAGACCCAGGGCCAGGCACAATGACGCCATGAACGTCTCTCCCCCGGACAAGGACGACGTCGAACGGGTTTCGGAGGTCCAGGAGTCGAAAATCTCCAACCCGAGGCCCGACTTCTTGTTCCTTCCGGCCGTGGCGTCGGAATGTCTCAGACTGTACCGACCATTGGTCATGTTCTTGAGTCTGACGGTCGCGGCCTCGGCGATTTCTTCGAGCTGCGCGGCGAGCACAAAAGTGGTCAAGGACATCCTCTGCAGATTCTCCCCACCGAGGCCTGAGGCCACATCCGCCAGGTCCTTGAGCATCCGCGCGGTATCCGAGGCCTGCTGGACCTGGACTTGCAGATTCTGGTCACCGGAACGGATCCGCTCGACCGTGGACAGGCCCTCACGGAACGTGGTTTCCCTGGCCAGCTCCTCCTCATAGCTCTTTCTGGCTTCCTCTGCGGCCCTCCGGGTCCGTTCCGCGTCCTCGGGGTCGGGCCGGGATTCTCCCGCGTCGATACGTTCCAGCATGGCCTCGTGCCACGCGGCGTTCCAGGCTTCGTCGATGCGGGCGCGTTCCTCATCGAAAGCCCGTAGTCTCTCGCGCAATGCAGCGAGTTCCTTCGGGGGAAGCCAGTGCCGTTCTGCCTCGTCGGCATCGTCGAAGATGCTCTCGGTCACCTCTCGGGAGAGGTCGGCCACCGCGGCTTGCTCGTTTTCTCTCAGACCCTGTACGTGTCCTCGCAAGCGGTCGGTCGCGGACCGATGCTCACGAAGTTTCTCAATTCGTGCCTTGATCCTGCCCAGCCCGTCTCGGCCCGGCACCCCGGCGAGGGCGGACGAGGCGGTGGCCCGTCGGTCCTGAAGCTCCTGGATCGTGGAATCGAGCGCACTGATCTCCACTCTGAGTTCTTGGGACCGTGATTCGGCGTCGCGAATTTCCTGCCACAAGCTGTCCAGACGGCCTTCGATGTCCGTGCACCGTTGTTTCTGATCGTGGACCTTTCGGTGCCGTTCTTTTGCCTCGCGCGCGGCGTCCTCGGCCTCAGAGAGACGAGCGCGTGCACCTTGGGACTCCAGCTCCTCGAGCGCGCTTTTGAGCTCGGCACACCGAGCGAATGTTTCCTTCGCGAGCGCGTCGCTTCTGTCCCTCTCTCGGGCGGACCGTTCGAGGTCCTCCTCCGAGACCATGAGTTCACGACCCGATGTTTCGGCGTGGGCGGGGTCAGGATGCTCGGTGGACCCGCACACCGGGCACGGTTGCTCGGCCTCGAGATCGTCGGCAAGAACCATGACGGCCTGCCGGAAACGCCTGCTCATCAGGTCGTCGTACTGGCGAGAAGCTTCCTTGCGGCGTGATTCCGCCTGCTCGGCGTCCTGCGTTGCCTTCCCCAAGTCATCTCGGGTTCCCTGGGCACGACGAGTCAGCTCGAGCACACGAGAGGTTTCCGACTCGGCCGCGGCAGCTTCGGGCAGGAGAGAGATCGCTTCGGAGAGTTCATCGTGCTCGTGAGCCAGTCTCTCGCGGGTCCGCCCGAGCTCATTCTCTCGTTCGACCGCACGAAGAAGCTGTGCTTCCGATTCGGTTTTCCTCCGGACCGGTTCAAGCAATGCCGTCTCAAGTTCCTCGGCGTCCCGGATTCTGCGCAGCAATTCCCCCACGGTTTCACGACGACGCTCGAGCAGGCCATCGTATTCTTCGCCATCGACCTGATCGGGTGAGGTCCAGTAGGAACGCTCCAGCTCGCGCTCTGATTCCGATTCCGCCACGGCCGCAACCGGCTCCTCGGTCAGGGTGCGAGCACGAGTCAGAAGGTCTGCGAGTTGGTTCTCCTTGTCGGCCACTTGCTGCCGGGTCTGTCGAAGCCGCTCCCGTGCTTCATGGACCGGAATCGATGCGGCGGCGCGTTCCTCCGTCTGCCTGTCCGTGGCAATCCGTTGTTCGGCCTCCTGCACGGAGGTTCTGCGCGCCACGAGCCGATCGTGTTCCCGCCATTCCCCGATTCCCCTTTCCACAGCATCAGCGTTTCGACCGGCTTTGCTGGCTTGCTCGCCCGCGTCGTCACGAGCCGTCGCGGCCTGTGACCGGGCGCGCTCCAGACGGTCCATCGCTGATTGCATGTTGACGAACACCATGCCATCCGCCTGGTCGGGTTCGACTTCTTCGGCCAGCGAGAGACGTTCGAGCAGCGCCTTGACCTCCTCGTGGCCCCGCCGGACCTCGGCCGACAAGTCTCGGAATCGCTGGGCTGCGGCGTCGGACCGTTGCTTCACCACGTCCCGGACGTCGGAATACAGGTCCACGGGGAACAGGCGTCTGAGGAGTTTTTCGCGATCGTCCGATGATGCCGAGAGGAAGCGGGCGAATTGCCCCTGTGGAAGCATGACGACCTGCGCAAACTGCTCCCTCGTCAGGCCGAATGCTTCGGAGACGATCCTGCCGGCCTCGTCGTTCCGTACGGACAGGACTTCCCAGTCCGCGTCGGAGGCTGCGGCGTCGTCCTCCGCGAGGCAACGGTAGAGAGCCACCTGGGGATGTTCCGTAACCCAGCCGCTCTTGGCCCTGGTGGAGGGTCGAGCCCATTCGGGGGTTCGATGGATCCGGTAACGGTGGCCCCCCACGGTCAGCTCGAGGTCCACGTACGGTTCGGTACCGGGCTTCGCGAAATCGGAGTAGAGGCTCTTCGTGTTCTCCGGGCGAGTGGTCGAGCCGTAGAGGGCAAAGCATATGGCGTCGAAGACGGTCGACTTGCCGGCCCCGGTCGGGCCGCTGAGTAGGAAGAGCCCGGCCTCGTTCAAGGTGTCGAAATCAACGCGTTCCTTGGACGGAAACGGTCCGAACGCGCACAGTTCCAAGTGATGCAGCCTCATGCTTGTCCCTCCTCCCCGCTCGGTGAGTCCATGTCACCCGCAGCCCGAAGCCTTTCCGCTTCGGCAACCGCCGAGATGATTTCCTCGCGTTCCCTCGTATCGAGTTCCCGGCCCCTGACCTGTTCGTAGAAGGCCGCACACGCTTCCGCCGGAGACTGGGCTTTGGCCATTCGTGAGGCGTACGTGTCCTGCTCGGCCGCTTCGAGGCCTGAAAACTTGAGCTCAAGGGTTTCGGGGAATCGGGCGCGCAACCGCTCCATCGGGTGAGCCGGCCGGCGTCGGTCGGTCAGGGTGACCTGGCACAGGCAGTTTTCGGCCCAGGCGACATCTTCCGAGGACAAGAGGTCCTCGAGTTCCCCGGAGATGCACGCCAAGTCAACCGCCTTGGTCCATTCTCCCGCCTCGACGTGCAATGATTCCGCCGAGGTGTCCAGCAACCAATACCCCTTCCGGTGGTTGGCCTCCGAGAAGGAGAACGGCAAGGGCGAACCGCTGTACCTGACCGTATCCCGTATCGCCTGTCTCCCATGCAGATGGCCCAGCGCCGCGTAGTCGAACCCATCGAAGATATCCGCGGAGACGACGCCGAGGTTGCCGGTATCGATGATCCTTTCGGAATCCGTTCCCTCGGCTCCGCTCGCGAAGCAGTGGGCCACGATCACGGCCATTTGGTGTGGGTGACGCAGCCTGTGGTCGCGTGCCCGCTCGACGGCGGCCGACAGGACCTCGTGATGCGTGGGGCGGGTTCCCAGTACGGCCGCGGACGAGCGCGGATCCAGATAGGGGATCCCGTACACGAGCGTGCCGTCGGCCAGGCGCACAGGGCGATCGATGTCCTCAATACGCGTCCGAAAGTGCACTCCGGCGCTCTCGAGAAGGCTCGACGCGAAACCCAACCGAGCCGCGGAATCATGGTTCCCGCTGGTCAGCACGACCTCGACGTCGAGATCCCGGAGGCGGGTGAGAAGCCGGGAGAACTGTTCGATGACATCGGTCCTGGGTGAGGCCTGGTCGTAGATGTCCCCCGCCATGATGACGGCGCCGACCTCCTGCGCCTCGCACATAGCGATCAGCTCGCGTGCCCACGCCTCTTGTTCCCGGAACAGAGAGCGACCGTGGAAGGACCTGCCGAGGTGAAGGTCCGAGGTATGAAGGATTCTCATACGCTCAACCTATCCCGCCCGACTGACAAGTTAAGGCAGCCCGAGGGGCGGTCCGGGGACGCCGACTAGAATACTTCGCATGCCCGATTCAACCTGCCTTCCGGCCGCGCCGTCGCCCGCCCGCCCCGAGTACCGAGACATGGTTCACCGTGTACTGGGAGCCGCAACCGATGCCGACCCCGCCCTGGCGGTGGGTACGGTCGCGACGCTGGAGGGTATGAGCGACATTGTCGAGTGGGCGTGCAGGGGCCAGTCCGCCGACGAAACGGCGTCGATCTGGTTGCAGAACTTTCGCTGGGCCCGTGTCATCGGGCTCTCGGTGGACCCGTCGGCTCCGCTGCCGCCCCGGGCCGGTTGGGAATCAACGGCCGGCCAGGACCTCTCGGAGAGAGACCTGGAGTTGGCCTCTCTCGACGCGACGACGGCACAGGCCCTGGGGCGGCCGGACATGCAGTATCCCGCACGACACGATTTTCCGGATGCCGTCTCGGCTGCTTTTCTCCCCCGGCTCGCTCCATTGGCACTGTACCCACAGGATTCAGCTCCGCACCTCGGACAGTTGGTCGCCAATGTCACGGGCCTGACACACGGGTCGCCAGAGGCCCTTGCCTGTGGGGTTGCCTGGGTCTTTCTCCTGAGAACCTGTCTCGCCTCGTCCGCCACGGATACGTCCGAGTCCGCCACGTCGGCCTCGAGAATCGAGAAGGCCCTGGACGATGTTGCCGCGGTCCTGCCCGACGGCGATGCCGGCCGGACCGCAGCTCCTCGCGGGCTCCGGCAGCAGTACGCGGCGATGGGGAGCTCCGACCGAGGCCTCAGCGCCCTGTTCGCCGAGGCTCCCGGGACCACGGCCGCCGTGAAGAGTCTGGCTCGACACCCTACGGCAGCAGAAGACCCGGTCGAGGTCGAATGCGTTTCGGTCCTGGTCCACGCCGTCCGCTCCGCGATGGAGGGCGAGGCAACCGACGATTCAGGGACCGTCGCGGGATGCCTCGCGCAGGTGCTCAGGGAGGCCGCTCGTCCGGGGGACCAAGAGCACGCCGTGCATACACGGGACCAGCCAGGCTTCCCCGGTGACGGCCCGGCGGTGCCGTGCACCGTGGATGCCGCCGTCGGGCGGTGGACATCCGCCGTGCGCGCCTGGGAGGGCTTCCTGCCGCAGTCCTGAGTTCGTCGGGGGCCGGGCCGATGGCGACGGGTCACGCGGGGAGCTCGCCCCGGTGCTCCTCGAACCAAGCGTCGGCTCTCTCCAGGGACTGACGCGTGATGGCTCCCCCGCCCCCATTCACGATGGCATAGCCGACAGATTGGAGGGGCATGAGGTGATAGACGATTTTTGCCCGTTCCGCCCACTCCTTGCCGACGCATTTCGTCAGCACGTCCCAGCCGTACCAGTTCGCCGCGGCGGCGATGTCCCAGGAGGGGTCCCCGAGCGCCGCGTGGTCCCAGTCGATGACGCCGGTCAATTTGTCCTTGTTCCAGAGGATGTTGTGCCCGGAGAAGTCCGAGTGAATGATGCGCGGGTCCACGGGCTCCATCTCCAGGACTTCCTCGATAAGACGCTCCGCGACGTGCCGATTGCCGGGGAGCAACCGGGGCACGACCTGTTCTCTCAGCGTCTTCTCCCAGTCGTCCCCACCCCAGTGGTGGTGAACCGGCTCCAAATAGGGTTCGAGGGGCACCGGGTCCATGCCTCCGATGGCCCTCAAGGCTCGTCCGAGTTGACGGGCCGGCGCCGGCCCGATGTCCCTGGCTTCCCCGGGAATCCAGCTGAGGCCCACGGCCGTATACCCCGCGCGTGAGATCACCCGGGTCAGCGGCCGAGGAACGGCGAATGGAAGGTCGTCGGGAAGTGCCCGCAACAACCTGGTCCTGGTCTCCATGGCCTCGCCGGCCGTCAGATTCTTGGCCACTCTCACGCTGAGCCGATGGCCGGCGTTGACCACGATGTGCGCGGACCCGTTCGAGTGCACGTCCCACTCATCGGGCCCGACGGGAGCACCTGCCTGGTCCAATACGGCCTTGATGAGGGGGAAGTATCGCATCTGGGCGAATCTGGACATACGGGACACGAATGACTACCTCTGGGCGAGATCCGATGAGAGCGCAGCGTCGATATGCGGAACGAGCGCCGCGAAGGCCCTCGCCCGATGACTGATCGCATTCTTCAGTTCGGCGGAGATCTGAGCCGCCGACAGCCCGGCGTCCCCACCCGTCAGTTCGTCGGGTGCAAAAATCGGGTCGTAGCCGAAACCGTTCGTTCCGGTGACGCTCCTCAGAAGACGACCGGGCATGCGCCCGTATTCGACGACCTCGACGCCTCCGGGACCGGCAAGTCCCGCCGCACACTCGAAGTGGGCCGTTCTGTGTTCCTCGGGAATGTCACCCAACTGGGCAAGGAGCAGGTCGATGTTGGCGGCGTCGTCCCCGTGGCGTCCCGACCAGCGCGCCGAGAAGATCCCGGGTGCACCATTCATGACGTCGACGCACAGACCGGAGTCATCGGCGACGGCCACGAGCCCCGTGGCCGCCGCCACCGCCCGCGCCTTGAGGAGAGAATTCTCCGCGAACGTCACGCCCGTTTCGACGACGTCGGGCGCACCGACCGCACCGGCGTCCACCACCTGAGTGTCAACGTCCAGGCCACGGACACGACCCCGGAGTATTTCTCGCAGTTCGACCAGTTTCCCGGCATTGTGGCTCGCCAGGACGAGTACCGGCTCTGGCTGTCCCTCGGAGCTCATGCCGACTCCTCGAGCGTCTGCTGCTGGATCGTTGCCAGTTCCGAGGTGCCCGCCAACGCGAGGTCCAGCAGGAGATTGAGCTCGTCACGGTCGAAGGGGGTTCCTTCGGCCGTTCCCTGGACCTCGACGAAGGACCCCGAACCGGTGACCACCACGTTCATGTCCGTCTCGGCCCGGACGTCCTCGACGTAAGGAAGATCCAGCATCGGGGTCCCGTCGATGATCCCGACCGAGACGGCCGAAACGGAATCGGTCAACGGGGTCTTCTTCCGATCCACGATCCCCTCGCGCTGTGCCCACGCGACGGCCTCTGCGAGCGCAACATAGGCCCCGGTGATGGCGGCCGTGCGCGTTCCGCCGTCGGCTTGGAGCACGTCGCAGTCGAGAACCACCGTGTTCTCCCCCAGGGCCTCGGTATCGATCACGGCCCGCAGGGAACGTCCGATCAGGCGTGAGATCTCATGGGTGCGTCCGCCGATCTTTCCCTTGACCGATTCGCGGGCGGAGCGCGTGTTGGTCGCCCGGGGAAGCATCGCGTATTCGGCGGTGACCCACCCCTTGCCCTCGCCCTTGAGCCAGCGGGGCACCCCCTCGGTCAGCGAAGCGGTGCACAGGACTCGCGTATTGCCGAACTCGATGAGCGCGGAGCCTTCCGCGTTGCGGGACCAGCCACGGGTAATGGAAATGGGCCGGAGTTCGTCGACGGCTCGCCCGTCGGCTCTCGTCGTGGCACTGTTCGGGGAGGTCTGAGAAGTCATGTCTTCACCATACCGCCGCCCGGCGTGAATGGCCCACGGTGACAGGCCCGCTGAGTCGGTCCGTCGGTCAGGCGCGACCGAGCGTGTATTCCGCCAGAGGAGCGACCACCTCGGCCGGCCCGTCGAAGTGATCACGGGCCTCAGCGAGCACCGTGGTCTTGTCGTTCCAGATGGGCAAGTGGGTCAGCAGGAGTCGGCGGGTTCCGGCCTCCTGGGCGGTCTGCCCGGCTCTTGCCCCCGTGAGGTGGATGCCCCGCAGGCCGTCGTCGCGTCCTTCCATGTAGGCGGCTTCGCAGAGAAAGAGATCGGAGCCTTCCGCGGCTCGGGTCAGTCCCTCGCAGGCATCCGAATCTCCCGAATACGTCAGGACAACGTCGCCACCCTCACCGTGTTCGGTCACGCGCAGGGCGAAGGGATCCTCGATGGGGTGCACGACCCGGAAGGGCTGGACGGACAGCGGGCCGACCTCGACGATTTCCTCGTCCGCCCATTCGTGGAAGTTGAATTGGTCGCCGAGGGTCGCTTCAGGGGGCATGCTGTGCGTCCGGGCCAGGTAGGAGTCCGTTCCCTTGGGGCACCAGACGTCGATGGGGCCGGTGGACCATCCGCGCGGGTCCCAGCGAGCCGCAATATACAGTCCGGCAAGGTCGACACAGTGATCGGGGTGCAGATGACTCACGAACACGGCGTCGATCGAGGTGAGCTCGATGTGCTTCTGGATCTCTCCCAGCGAGCCGCTTCCCATGTCCAGAAGGACCCGCCAGATTCGTCCCGCGGAATCAGTGGATGAGACCAGGTAGCAGGACGCCGGGGACTGCGGCCCGGCGAACGAGCCGGTGCAACCGATGACTTTCAGCTCCATGATGTTCCTCTCGGCGGTTCGGGGTCTCCGTGCGGACCGGGGGCACTCCGTGACGGACTCGGATCATCAGCCGAGTGGACGTTGGGGTCGGCGGGCAGGGTCACGCTGGCCGACACCTGCTGCTCAGGGGTCACGACGGCGAGGGACGCCGTCGGAAAGGACTCCGCGATGCTGCGCGTATGCCGGACTCCCGTCACCGCGGGGCCCAGGAATCGCTGGGCGATCTGTTGGAATGCCTCGGGGTCTCCCGTGGCCACGAACTCGTGCTCCGGCGCTGCGCCTTCGGTTCGGAGCAGTCCCTCGTTGGTCAGGGCTCGGAACAGGTCCTTGGCCGTCTCCTCTGAGGACGTCACCAGGGTCACCCCGTGTCCCAGGACGTAGGAGATCACGCCGGTCAGCAGGGGGTAATGGGTACATCCGAGGATCACGGTGTCCGCACCGGCGTCCTGAATGGGCACGAGGTGTCTTTCCACGGTCTCAAGGAGCTCTGGTCCCGTGGTGACCCCGCGTTCCACGAAATCGACGAATTCCGGGCAGGCCTCCGACCGCACCGTCAGATGTGGGGCCGCCGCGAAAGAGTCCTCGTAGGCTCTGGAAGAAATGGTGGCCGCGGTCCCCAGGACCCCGATCTTGCCATTGCGGGTCGCGGCGACCGCACGACGAACTGCGGGCTGGATCACTTCGACGACAGGGATGCCGTACTTCCTCGTGTATCTTTCCCTCGCGTCGCGCAGCACCGCCGCGGAGGCGGTATTGCACGCGATGACCAAGGCTTTGACGCCCGAATCCACCAGATCGTCCATGATTCTGAGGGCATTGGCGCGAACCTGGGCGATCGGCAGGGGTCCGTAAGGACCGTTCGCGGTGTCACCGACGTACATGACCTTCTCGTGCGGCAACTGATCCATGATCGCCCTGGCCACCGTGAGCCCACCGACTCCGGAATCGAAGACGCCGATCGGCGCGCCCGGCGTGGGTGCCGAAGGGGCTGCACTGCCCCACGCGGTGAGCTTCTGCGAATCGTCGGCAGTCAAGTGGCTGTTCATGGTGCTTTCGAGGGTAGCGGCTAATGGTCTCGACCGGGGCCCGACGGGGTCATCGGATCGGCAATGCGGGAAAACTCACTCCGGTCCGACCACAGCATATCCGCTGATCGGACGGCTGGTTGAAGCGTCGTCCCCGATCAGTCGAGGTCGGAAAGCATGGCTTCGACGAGTGAGTCCTGCAACCAGGAGACGAATTGGTAGACCAGGGACATGTAGGATTCGACGTCCTGCGCCTGGGACCAATCGGTGTAGGAGGCAACGCGTTGTGCGTCCTCCTCGGATTCGATGCCCAGCCGGGTGGCCAGAACCAACCGGACGTCGTTGAGCGCGGAGGCGAAAGCCATGGAGTGCTCGTGATCAAGCAGAAGTTTGGGCGACTCGCAGTCCATGGCGGCCATCTTCAGATGACCGATCTTTGCTTCCCTGACGGATCGCTCGGTGAGCCGCCGAAATTCGGCGGCTTCCTCGTCGTCGTCGCTGGCTTGCGGAAGCAACCGGGCCAGGGCGGGGTCCTCCGGAATCGAAGAATCCTCGGAGATACCCACCAAGGTGGCCAGCGGATCCTCGTCCTCCGGGGTATCGGGTTCGAGGGTTGTGATGACGTCCTGGAACAGTTTGATGAGCAGCTCGCGTTCGGCCCCTTCGAGGCCGCCGGTGATGCCCTTGCGCCCGCTCCTGAATTCCTTGGCCATGTTCAGCCTCCGTCCCGTTCGAATGTCGCCCACAGACCGTACCCGTGCATCGCACTCGTGTGCCTTTCCGCGTCTTCCCGGCCGCCGGTGAACACCGTGGCTCGGCCCTCCTGGTGGACGGCCATCATGAGGGTTCTCGCCTTGTCCTGAGAGTAATGAAAATGCGCTCGAAAGACATAGGTAACGTAACTCATGAGGTTGACGGGATCGTTCCACACGATCACGCGCCAGGGGTTGTCTTCGGCGGGCCGGTCCAAGAGGCCGACGTCGGCAGATGGCGTGGTCCCCGGGGAGGTTTCCGGGGCGGACTCACTGGCCACGGGCAGATTCTGTGCAGACTGACTGACCATAATTCTCAATCCTAGACGTTTCGCCCGGGTCACGCCTTCCTCGTTGGTTCCGCGGGGAGCCCTGGGTAGGCTTGGGGGGTGACATCAGACTCCCCCGCGCTCCTGACGGACCACTACGAACTCACGATGCTGCAGGCCGCGATTCGCGCCGGCGTGCACGAACGACGGTGCGTCTTCGAGACGTTCACCCGTCGCCTGCCCGCCGGCCGACGGTACGGCGTGCTCGCAGGCACCGGACGTTTCCTCGAGGCACTGGAAAATTTCGTCTTCGACGACGCCCAGCTGAGCTTCCTCCAGGAGCAACGGGTGGTGGACGGTCCGACCCTCGAGTACCTGGCCGACTTCCGTTTCTCCGGTTCGATCCGCGGTTACGCGGAGGGCGAGGCCTTCTTCCCCCATTCCCCGGTTCTCCAGGTCGAGGCTCCGTTCGCGGAGGCCTGCGTTCTGGAGACCTTGTTGCTGTCCATCCTGAACTACGACTCCGCCGTCGCCTCGGCTGCATCGCGCATGACCGGAGCCGCCGACGGCAGGCCATGCCTGGAAATGGGGTCACGACGGGCACACGAACGGGCCGCGGTCGCTGCTGCGCGAGCTGCCGTGGTCGCAGGATTCTTGGGAACCTCCAATCTGGAAGCGGGCCGTCGCTACGCCATCGACACGATCGGCACGTCGGCACACGCGTTCACGCTCCTCTTCGACGACGAGGAGTCCGCGTTCCGCGCGCAGCTGGATTCCCTGGGCCGGGGCACGACCCTGCTGGTCGACACGTACGACGTCGAGCAGGCCGTCCGTCGCGCCGTCGATCTCGCCGGTCCCGAGCTGGGCGCCGTTCGCCTCGATTCGGGAGACCTGGCCGCCCAGGCCGTCGCCGTGCGGCAGCTCCTCGACGACCTCGGCAACCGGGACACGAAGATCACCGTGACATCCGATCTGGACGAGTACGCGATCGCCGGACTGGCCGCGGCGCCGGTGGACTCCTATGGAGTGGGCACCCGCCTCGTGACCGGCTCGGGAGCCCCCACATCGTCTATGGTGTACAAGATGGTTGCTCGCGAGGACTCAGACGGCAGTCTGGTTTCCGTGGCCAAGCGGTCCCTGGGCAAGGGCTCGATGGGCGGCCGCAAACACGCTGGTCGACGACTAGACCGCGACGGCACCGCCATCGCGGAATCGGTCGCTCTGTCACCGGACCTGGTGAGCGGCCCCGACTTCCGGCAGCTGATGCATCCGCTCGTGACCGACGGCGACATTCTCCCGGGGTCCACAGGACCCGAAGGATTGCGTTCGGCGGTTGCACGGCACCACGAGTCGACTCGGGAACTCCCGCGGGCGATCCGGCGGCTTTCCGAAGGGGAACCCGCGGTTCCGACCGAATTCCTCGACCACTGAATCAATTCTTCTGACCGACCACTGATCCTGAATCCTTCAGAAAGGTCCAGCATGACCCGAGCGTTGCTCATCGTCGACGTCCAGAACGACTTCTGCGAAGACGGCCCCCTCGCGACTGAGCGGGGCTCCGAGGTCGCTTCCCTGATCTCCGGCTACCTGCAGACCCACCAGGCGGCGTACGAAGTGATCGTCACGGCCCAGGACTGGCACGTGGACCCGGGCGAACATTTCAGTGAGACCCCCGATTTCGAGAATTCGTGGCCCGAGCACTGCGTGGCAGACACCCAGGGTGCCGCCCTGCATCCGGATCTTGAAACGGATTACGTCTCCGCATATTTCCGGAAGGGCGAGCACGAGGCCGCATATTCGGGTTTCGAAGGCCTTCTCGCGCCTGAGGAGTCCGTGATGCCGGGAGAACACGAGCCAGGCGAAACGGCCGAGGGGACCCTCAAGGTTTCGCTCGACGACTGGTTGCAGGAGCAGGAGGTTACCGACGTCGACGTCGTGGGCATTGCGACCGATTACTGCGTGCGCGCGAGCGCCCTCGACGCCGTCGATGCCGGCTACGAGACCTGCGTCCTCCTCGACCTGACTGCCAGCATTCACGAGGACTCCGCGGAGGAGGCAGTCGAAGAAATGGAGGACGCCGGAGTCGAGATCATCGAGTCCTCTAGCGTCGGCCGATGAACCAGTTCTGCAGTTTGTCGATGCGGGCCTGAATTTGTTCGGCGGTCGCCTGGGCCACCGGGGGGCCGCCGCACTCGCGCCGGAGAGCATTGTGTACGGATCCGTGCGGCTCCCCCGTGCGGGCTGCCCACGCCGAGACATTCTTGGCGAGTTTCTGGCGCAGGTCCTTCAGCTGGCGATGATCGGGAACGGATGCCGCCGCAGGCTCAGGGGCTTTCCCCCGTGACTGCTCGTGACGCTGTTTGAGCAGCGTTCCCACCTGATCGGCGTCGAGCAGGCCGGGGATCCCGAGAAAGTCTTGGTCGTCCGAACCGACCTCGTACCCGTGGTAGTCCTCCCCGTCGTAGAGCACCCCGTGGAAAGACGCCTGGGAACCGATGGCCTCGAACTTGCCCGAGGCCAACCGCGAACTGGCGTTCTCCTCCTGATTGGCCTCATCGATGAGGTGGTCGTCGAGCCCCTCGTCGGCCGCGACGATCTCTTCCTCGTCCGGACTGTCTTTCAGGTCCAGGGCGTGGTCCCGCTCGGCCTCCATCTCCTGCGCCAAGTACATGAGGATCGGAACCGAGGGCAGAAATACCGAAGCGGTTTCGCCACGTTTCCGGGCACGGACGAAACGCCCAATGGCCTGGGCGAAGAACAATGGGGTGGACGTCGAGGTCGCGTAGACGCCCACGGCGAGCCGGGGAACATCGACCCCCTCGGAAACCATGCGGACGGCGACCATCCATCGGTCTTCGGAGGCGGAGAACTGGTCGATCCGATCCGAAGCGGTCTTGTCGTCGGAGAGAACCAGCGTCGGTTGAGAGCCCGTGATTTTGGCCAACCGTTCGGCATACGCCCGGGCGTCGTCGTGATTCGAGGCGATGACCAGACCGCCGGCGTCCGGGACCGTGCGCCGAACTTCCGTCAGCCTACGGTCGGCCGCGGCCAGCACCGACGGAATCCATTCGCCCCGAGGATCGAGCGCTGTTCTCCATGCCTGGGCCGTGATGTCCTTGGTGAACCCCTCCCCGAGGTCGGCCGCCATCTCATCGCCGTCGCTCGTGCGCCAGTGCATCTTGCCGGAATACGCCATGAAGATCACCGGTCGGACCACGTGATCCTCCAGAGCGGGACCATAGCCGTAGGAATAATCCGACTGCGAGCGCAGCAAACCTTCCTGGTCGCGTTCGTAGCTCACGAACGGGATTCTGGAGGAGTCGGATCGGAAGGGCGTGCCCGTCAGAGCGAGCCGGCGGTGCGCCGGTTCGAACGCTTCTTGGAGGCCGTCGCCCCAGGTCAGCGAGTCACCGGCGTGGTGTATCTCGTCGAGGATCACCAGCGTTCTTGCGTTCTCGGTCCGCGCCCGGTGCAACAGGGGCTTGTTCGCGACCTGGGCGTACGTCAGGGCGACCCCGAGGTATCCCTGCGCGTGGTGCCCGTCGGAGTTCTTGAAGTTGGGGTCGATCGCGATGCCCACGCGGGCCGCCGCATCGGCCCACTGGGACTTCAGGTGATCGGTCGGTGCCACGACGGTCACGCGAGAAACCGTCCCCCGGTCCAGCAATTGTTTGGCCACGCGCAGTGCGAAGGTCGTCTTTCCCGCCCCGGGCGTTGCCACGGTCATGAAGTCTCGGGGCTCGGCGGCGAAGTACTTCTCCAGCGCTTCGGCCTGCCAGGCACGCAGTTTCGGAGCCGTGCCCCACGCCGCTCGATCTGGATAGGCCGGAGGAAGGTCGGCGGCTGATCCGCCGAAGAGCGATGGCTGGGAGAGGTCGTCGGGCACTGGTGTCTGATCACTCCTGATCGTCACGGGTTCTGGGCAGAATGGACGCACTGTATCCGGTGACGACGTCGCCCGATCGCGACGTCGTCACTCCTCCACCCGCCGGAGCACGTCAAGGGGATGACGCGCCGTCGGGCAATCACGATCGAGAGCGGTTACTCGTCGTTGTCGTTGTTGTCGTCGCCGCCACGCATGGATTCGTAGATTTCCTTGCACTCGGGGCACACCGGGAATCTCTCGGGGTCCCGGCCCGGCGTCCAGACCTTGCCGCAGAGTGCGATCACGGCATCGCCGGAGAGCGCCGACTCCATGATTTTTTCCTTGCGCACATAGTGCGCGAACCGTTCGTGGTCTCCGGGCTCGGCGAATTGGCGTGTCTCTTCGCGTTCGATGGTCGCGGTGCCACCGCCGGGGGTCGTCCCGTAACCGGTATCGTCCAGCGGCTCGGACGTGTCAAGGACTTCGAGGGCTCGGTCAAACATCATGCGACCATTCTACGCCCGTGCCCCGGACGCGCTGAACCGAAATTCTCGTCGCTCGTCCGGGGCACAGAACGGCTCGATGAGCCTCTACCGGAGTCTGGCCAGGTCCTGATAGAGCTCAGGTGCCCTCTTGTCGTACCAGACTCCACCGAGGCGAACACCGACCCAGAGCATGGCGCCCCCGTACAGACAACCGACCACGAGCGCGATCCAGCCGAACACGGGATTCCCCGTGAAAGCCCCCACGCCCAGAAGGACCCAGACCGGGAGGGCCAGACCCACAATGAGCAAGCTCGTGAGGAACTGGATGAGGACGTTGGCCATGCCGGAATTGTTCTTCCGCGATTTCCAGGGGCTCTCCCCCGGGGCGGCGACCGGCAGCGCGTAGCGAACCGAGATGCAGGCGCCCACCCCCAAACCGGCCAGGAGCATACACAATGAGGCGCCGAGGTTGGTGGGAATACCGCCCGGGGTCCCCTGAAGAAGCATCGCCGCGGCGGATACCACGACGACGAGCGGCACGAAGACCACGACCATGCCGAGGGTGCGCCCCCAACGATCCTGGACCCCCGTGACCGGCGCCGTCATGTGCAGTGCAAAAGCGGTGTTGTCATAGGAGACGGAGTAAGAGCTCTGCCAGGCAAGCATCCACCCGACCAGCGGCCCCACCATGATCAGCGATGCTCCGCCGTTCGCGGTCCCCATGAACCAGAACACCACCAGGAAGCCCGGGGCGACCAGCAGGTTCAAGTTCAGACGAGGATCCTTGAGGTAGTAGGTCGCGGTTCGTGCCGCCACGGCGCCCACCGGTGAAGCGGGGAATCTCGAAAACAGTCCGAGCGAGGTACCAGACTTGCTCCTGCCCGGAGACGATGCCCCGCCCGCGCCCACATGGCTGATCTGGTGGGCGATGACCGTCCGCCACAGGAGAAGGCCGCCGACCAGGCACACCGCCGTCACGACCAGCCGCAGCGCCAGGACGAGCCACTGGCCCTGCGCGACGTCGCCGGGAAGCGCCCAAGCGACACCCAGCGGGGTCCACCCCAGCACCGAAGCGACGGCATGGACCCACGAGGGCGAGAACAGACTCTCCGTCAACGACTCGGCGAGGGGTCCGGCGCACAGCAGGGCCAGGAAGAATACGGCTCCAATACCTTCCGCCAAGAAGCGCTTCTGGCGTATGGCCATGCCGAGCGCGCTCATCAAGCGGGAGCAGATCATGAGAATCAGGAATCCGAGGATCCCGGAGAACACGGACACCACTGCCGGTAAGGGGGATGCCCACCCCATCACGGGGAAGAACGAACCGATCAGCGTCATCATCCCGAAGATGCTGATGACGGACCCCGCCAGCTGACCCCCGAGGATCTCTCCCGGTTTGAGAGGAAACGGTGCCAGAATGTCCGGATCCAGGGTCGAGTCCTGGCCGGAAATGACGACGGGGACGATGCACCACAGAGCCGACACCAGCGCCGCGAGGATCACCGCGAGGCCCTGCACGGTCTCGGGATCGCCGCCGCGCTGGGCCATAAAGACCGCGAAGACGGCGAACAGGCCGAACAATGCGTAGACCGCTCCGATGATCGTTCCGGCCAGCGCCCAGCCACTGCGTTTGAGCGACGCCACGAAGTGCGCCCACTTCAGGCTCAGGAGGTTCCCAACCATGAAATCCCTTCCGACTCGACGCGACCGCCCACCAGGTCCACGAACACGTCCTCGAGGCTCGATTCGCCCCGGACCTCGTCGACCGTTCCGGCGGCGAGAATCGATCCCTGGTTCATGATGGCCACGTGGTCGCACATGCGCTGAACCAGGTCCATGACGTGGCTCGAGACGACGACGGTTCCACCGTTCCGCACGAATCCGGCCAAGATGTCCCGAATATTCGAGGCCGACACCGGGTCCACGGATTCGAAGGGCTCGTCCAGAACGAGAACCTTGGGAGCATGGACCATCGCGGAGGCCAACGCGATCTTCTTGCGCATTCCGGCCGAGTAATCGGTCACGGTCGTGTTCGCGGCGTCCGTCAGGTCCATCGCTTTCAGCAGGTCCTCGGACCGTTCTGCGACCGTTTCCTTGTCGAGGCCGTGCAGCAAGCCGGCGTACGTAATGAGTTGCCTGCCGGTTAGTCGATCGAACAGATGCACTCCGTCCGGGAGGACGCCTACCAGGCTCTTGGCCTCGCGAGGCCTCTGCCACACATCGACTCCGCGGATGCTTACGGTCCCGCTGGTGGGCCGTAGCAGACCTGTTGCCATGGACAGGGTCGTCGTTTTGCCCGCCCCGTTGCGGCCGACCAGGCCGTACATCGATCCGGACGGGATCGTCAGATCGATGCCGTGGACGACTTCACGGTCGCCGAAAACCCGCGACAGGCCGTCGATGCGGATCGCGTCTCGTACCGATGGAGCCGAAGCGGCATGGGTCCCCTGCCGATCTGGTGACGTTGCGTGAAAGGGAGGCGGGCCACCGGAGTCGGAGGCCGGTTGTTGCCCCGTGGTGCTGAGGTGATTCGTATCTCTGTCCATGGAAATATCACATCATGTCAGCACCCCGGCGTCATCATCCCACGGGCTGAATCCGCGAGTTTCACAGACCCCATCGACACGGTGCGAGGCGGCAGTCCCGTGCAGAATTGACGACTCATCCTGCACCATCCTGCCGCCTCGCGCAGAGGAATCCGGTGGCTGTGCACCCTCAACTGATCAGAACAGAGCCCGCATCAGGGCTCCCCGCGCCTTGACCACTCGCTCGTCCTCGGCACCGACGACCTCGAACAGTTCCAGCAATCGCTCGCGCACCGTGTCCTTGGTCTGCGCATCGGACCGCTGGATCAGGCGAATCAACCGGTTGAAAGCGTCCTCGACGTGGCCCCCGGAGACGTCGAGGTCTGCGACGGCCAACTGGGCCTCGACGTCGTCCGGACGGGAAGCCGCTGTTTCACGGGCCTGGTCCAGGTCCTGGTCCTGTACGCGCTGCAGGAGACCGACGCGTGCCAGGCCGATCTTGGCTTCCCTATCGGCGGGCTTGTCCCGCAGGGCCTCTTTGTAAGCATCGGCCGCGGCCTCGTAATCGCCTTGCTCCATAGCAGCCTGGGCCTTCTGGTGTTCGGGCGGCAAGGGGGCCGGCTCGGTTGCTCCCCCGGCGGCGACGGGTTCGAAGGTTCCCGTGAGCTGAGACTGCTGGGCCAGTTGCAGGACCTGTCCCAAAAGCTCCTGGATCTGCTCGGCAGGCACCGGGGAGTTGTACATCGGCGCAGGGCGGCCGCCCAACATAGCGACCACCCCAAGGGTTCCCTGGATCTGGAAGGCCTGCGCTATTTCGGGGGCCTGGTCGATGTCCACGGCCGCCAGCAGGATACGGCCGCCGGCCTGATTGACGATGTGCTCGAGCTGAGCGACCGAGTCGACGGCCTGCTGGTCCTTGCCGCTGTACAGAGCGAAAACAACGGGGCCCTGACCGGACAGCTGCGCGGCTTCCTGGAACTCTTCGGTCGTGGTGACCGCGCGACGGTACGTCTTCCCTCCGCCCGGCTGGCTCGGTGCTCCCTCTGGCTGGCCCGAACCGCCCATTCGCGACAGGTCGGGAGCCGAACGCACCGAATCCGGAATGTTCTCTTCCGGCTGCGGCTGCGCGTCGGTCGAGCCGAACGGTCCTGAAGTCATGTCATCAATCCTTTCGCCGTGGGAAATCCCTGCGGGACTCACGATATTGGCACAATCATCTCAAACACGCGGAAGCGGTCCCAACCTCGTACGCCGTCCGGGTAATCTCGATCCTGGAGGACCGTCGTCGGAGAGAGGAGCTGCATGCCAGGCAGCAAACGGCCGGACAAGGCCCAGGGCCGAGGCACAGTGAGCCGGTTGCGTTCTCTGCTGGGAAGGAAGGGCGGCACTCCCTCCTTCCCCGGGGCCAAGCCACGCCCGCGATTCGGTCTGCCCGATGTCGAGGTACCGCAGGATGAAACGAGTGGCCGGAGGGCAAGCAACGATATGCCCCCGGGTGGCCCGTCCGAGACGGAGAATTGCGGGTCCGAGGAGCTCGACGACGCCTCGAGGACCGGGACGGACCAGGCAGAGCCAGGGCAGGCGACGGCTGCCTCCACACCAATGGATGCGACCATGCCGGTCCGCAATCCCGTCCAATTCGGTTTCCTGGTCACCGTAGGCGTCGGTCTGGCGCTGCTGGTCTACTACCTCGCGGCCAACGTCGGTGCCCTCGGCGGATGGATCACGGGCGCGATGTTCATCGCCCTCGGTCTGGACCCGATCGTCCGGTGGTTCGAATCCAGGGGCCTGCCACGCATCGGCGGCGTCGCGATCGTGCTCCTGGGGTTCGCCGGCATCGTGGTGCTCATGGCGACGGTCGTGATTCCGAGCATCGCCCGGCAGGCTCTGGGATTCATCAATGGCTTTCCCCAGACCTTCGACGATTTCCTGTCCTCGAAGTTCATGGGCGAGTTGGACGACCAATTCGGTATCCGGGACAAGGTAGAGAACGAGGCCGGCAACTTCTTCGACACGGCATTCAGCGATTCGAGCCTGATCGGGAACTTTCTCAATAACCTGATCAACGCGGGGTCAGCGGTCGCCCAGGTCATCACGGGGACCCTCATCGTCATGTTCCTGGCCCTGTACTTCGTGACCTCGTTGCCGACGATCAAGGCCTGGGGCATCCGTCTGGCTCCCCGTTCGCGACGTCGCCGCGTCGCCGAACTCACGGAAAAGATCACCCAGTCCGTGGGCAACTACGTGATGGGCCAGGCCGTCGTTGCCCTGCTCAACGCGACATTTGCCCTGATTGTCATGTCCATTGTCGGCGTCAATTTCCCCCTGCTGTGCGCCTTCGTGGTGCTGCTGCTGGCCTTCGTCCCCCTGGTGGGCGGCGTCGTTGCCGGTATCCTCGTCACTTTCATCGCCCTGTTGAACGGGTGGCAGTCGGCAGCCGTCTATGCCATCTGCTATTTCGCATACCTGCAGATCGAGGCCTATTTCATTTCGCCCCGAATCATGAGCAAAGCCGTGGCAGTCCCCGGCTCCGTCGCGGTCATCGCCGTCGCTGGAGGCGGAGCGCTGTGGGGCGTTCTCGGTGCCATTATCGCGATTCCGGTGGCGGCTTCGGCCATGCTTCTGATCCGCGAGGTGTTCATCCCCCGTCAGGACCGCAGGTAGCGGCAGGCCAGGACAGGACACTAGTTCATCTCGGTACCGACCTCGCCTTCCCAAGTGGTCTTAAGACGTACAGGCCGACCGGCGACCCTCGAGACGATCTCGTCGTGGGCGCGACGGACATATTTTTCACCGACCCACAGGTGTTTGGCCCCGTCGATTCCCTTGACCTCGGCCTGCGGGATCGCGGCAAACCGTTCGCGAGCCGCATCGGGCTGCAGGTAGTCGTCCTTCTCGGGAACCAGCACGGTCAGGGGAAGACCGCTCTCGGCCCACGCACCCAGATCCTCCTCGGTCGCACGATGCAAAGGCGGCGAGAGAAGAATCCCGCCACTGACCTGCGACACCACGGGACCCCTCGAACCGTATCGGAGCACGAGCTCGGTTCCGAAGGACCACCCCACGAGCCAGATGTTCGCAAATCCGCGATCGCGGAGGAACCGCATCGCCGCCAGGACGTCACCATGCTCACCCACGCCGTCCTCGAACTGACCGTCGCTGGTGCCCCTCGGCGAGCTCGTTCCGCGCGTGTTGAAACGGAGCACGCCGAGGTGCGCCAGGGCGGGGAGCCGGTAGGAGGCCTTCTTGTACACGTGGGAGTCCATGAAGCCTCCGTGCGTGGGCAGAGGGTGAAGGCACAGCAGGATCGCGGCAGGGTCGGTGTGTTCCGGCAGGGCCAGCTCACCGACCAGGGTCTTGCCGTCGTCGGTCGTGAACTCAATGTTCTCCCGTCGGGCGGGTAGGACCGTCGTCGGCCCGATCTCGGTGGGGCCATCGGTGTGGGCGTCGGCTTGAGCAGGTTGTGAAGTTGCCATGCTCTCGATTCTACGGGCGGGCGGTTCCCCGCACGGTTCCGTGGAGGTCGAGGGTTGCGACGTCACGCCCGCGCGACGACGCGGTTCAGCGGATCTCCCAGCACCGGGCGTGCCAGTGCCGACGGTCCTCGATCGCTCGTTGGTCACCGAAGAGATGATCGTTCTTCCACACGACGTAATGCGCCGTCCCTACGGCGATGCCCCGGCCACAGCCCGGGCAGGTATACGGCTTCCTCGCTCCCGACGCCGGGACGTACCGCACGAACCATTCGCCGAGCTCATCCCTCTCGACGCGGGGTTCCGGGTCCAGAGCCCGTGAGATATCTCCTCCTGGGGAACCGGAGAATCTCTGCCATTTGCTCGGACCCGCCTTACCGTGCCCCGACTGGGTGCGCCGGGGGCTTCGCCGAGATCGTGCCATGTCATCATTGTGGCACAAGCGAAACTGCGCCCGTTCTGCGGTCCCGGTAGAGTGAGCCGGGTGCGTCTAGTAATAGCTGATTGTTCCGTAGATTACGAAGGCCGTCTCAAGGCCCATCTCCCCCTGGCCACGCGCCTTCTCATGGTCAAGGCCGACGGATCCGTGCTGGTCCACTCGGACGGTGGTTCGTACAAGCCACTGAATTGGATGTCTCCACCGGCGACCACCCGGATCGAGACCCGCGAGGACCAGGACTTCGACGACGAAGCCGTCGAGCGATGGATCGTCCAGGCCGCCAAGTCGGATGACCGGCTCGTGGTTCGGATCTTTGCCAAGCACCACGAATCGGATCATCAGCTCGGGGTGGATCCCGGGCTCATCAAGGACGGCGTCGAGGCGGATCTCCAGAGACTGCTTGCGGAACAGATCGAGACGCTGGGCGACGGGTACAGCCTGATCCGGAGGGAATATCCCACGGCCATCGGTCCCGTGGACATCCTCGCCCGCGATGCCACCGGGCACACCGTGGCCATCGAATTGAAGAGGCGCGGGGACATTGACGGTGTCGAGCAGTTGACTCGGTACCTCGAACTGCTCAACCGGGATCCCGTCCTGTCCCCGGTGCGCGGTATGTTCGCGGCCCAGCTCATCAAGCCGCAGGCCCGGACACTCGCGGAGGACCGCGGCATTGCCTGCGTAACCCTCGATTACGACGCGATGCGCGGCGTCGACGATTCCGAGGGCCGCCTGTTCTGAATCGCAGGCGGTGTACGCCAAGGGCCCGGCACTGTGGTCAGTGCCGGGCCCTTGGTCCGTTCCGAACGACTTCTGCGTTGCGGGCTGCTACAGATCGGAGCTGCTGGTTGCAGCGATCACGACACTGTCGTTGGACACCGTGAGGAATCCTTCCTGCAGACGAGCCGTCTTCCGTTCTCCGTCAACGGGGTCGATCACGAGTTCCCCGTCCTCCGCCAGGAGGGCGAGGGTCGGCGCATGGCCCGCCAGAACGCCGATGTCACCGGCGGCGGTGCGGGCGCGCACGTACTTGGCTTCGCCCTTCCACACGACGGCCTCGCGGGAAACCACTTCTACCTTCAGAACGGATGCCATGATCAGTTACCGCCCTGTTCCTTGAGCTCGGCCCACTGACGCTCGACGTCGTCCAGGCCACCGACGTTGTAGAAGGCCTGCTCGGGGACGTGGTCCAGTTCGCCGTCGCAGATCGCGGTGAAGCCCTCGATCGTGTCCTTGATGTTGACGGTCGAGCCCTCGACACCCGTGAACTGCTTGGCGGTGTAGGTGTTCTGGGACAGGAACTGCTCGATGCGGCGTGCACGCGACACGACGACCTTCTGCTCCTCGGACAGCTCGTCAACACCGAGGATCGCGATGATGTCCTGCAGGTCCTTGTTCTCCTGCAGGATCGACTTCACGCGCACAGCGGTGTCGTAGTGATCCTGGCCGATGTACTGGGGATCGAGGATTCGCGACGTCGAGGTCAGCGGATCCACGGCCGGGTACAGACCGCGCGAGGCAATGTCACGGGACAGTTCGGTGGTCGCGTCCAAGTGAGCGAACGTCGTGGCCGGTGCCGGGTCGGTGTAGTCGTCCGCGGGAACGTAGATCGCCTGCATCGAGGTAATCGAGTGGCCACGGGTCGAGGTGATGCGCTCCTGGAGGACGCCCATCTCATCGGCCAGGGTCGGCTGGTAGCCCACTGCCGAGGGCATGCGACCAAGAAGGGTCGAAACCTCGGAGCCCGCCTGGGTGAAGCGGAAGATGTTGTCGATGAACAGCAGCACGTCCTGGTTCTTGACGTCGCGGAAGTACTCGGCCATGGTCAGACCGCTCAGGGCGACGCGCAGACGCGTTCCCGGGGGCTCGTCCATCTGGCCGAAGACC
Source organism: Rothia sp. HC945 (assembly GCF_051370785.1). Taxonomy (NCBI): domain Bacteria; kingdom Bacillati; phylum Actinomycetota; class Actinomycetes; order Micrococcales; family Micrococcaceae; genus Rothia; species Rothia sp. HC945. The sequence goes on from NZ_JBFCSN010000001.1 coordinate 704,675, forward strand.
AGGGCGGTGTCCTTGAGAACGCCGGCCTCGTCCATCTCGACCCAGAGGTCGTTGCCTTCACGGGTACGCTCGCCGACGCCGGCGAAGACCGACGTACCGCCGAAGTTGCGGGCAACACGGGTGATCATTTCCTGGATCAGCACGGTCTTGCCCACTCCGGCGCCGCCGAACAGGCCGATCTTGCCGCCCTGGATGTAGGGGGTCAGCAGGTCGATGACCTTGATGCCGGTCTCCAGCATCTGGGTCGATCCTTCGAGCTGCGCGAAGTTCGGCGCTTTGCGGTGAATGGGCCAGAACTCGCTGGCCTCGATCTGGTCGTCGTCGACGTCGAGCGAATTGCCCAGAACGTTGAAGATGTGCCCCTTGACACCATCACCGACGGGGACGGAGATGGCTGCCCCGGTGTCCTGAACCGGGGTGCCACGGACCAGTCCGTCGGTCTGCTGCAGGGAAATCGCGCGGACCAGGTTGTCACCGAGGTGCTGGGCAACCTCGAAGGTGATCTTCTTGGTCTGTCCGCCGATGGCCAGCTCGGTGGTCAGAGCGTTGTAGATGTCGGGGACCTGGCCGGCCGGGAACTCGACGTCGACCACGGGGCCGATCACTCGAGCTACGCGTCCGACGCCGCCCTGGACCGACGCGTTGGTCGATTCGTTCATGGTGGCTGTCATTCTTTCACTTACCTCTTCGCAGAAATCTCTGTGCGCACGTTCTGTACGTGGTGTCTGTGGATGGGATGGTCAGGAGGCGGCCAAGGAATCGGCACCCGCAACGATCTCGCTGAGCTCCTGGGTGACCTCAGCCTGGCGGGCGTTGTTCATCAGTCGTGTGTACTGCTTGACGAGATCGTCGGCGTTGTCGCCCGCGGCCTTCATCGCGCGCTGGCGGGACGCCAATTCGCTCGCGGCCGCCTGGAGCAGGCAGGAGAAAATCCGCGTCTCGATGTACCTGGGCAACAATTGGTCGAGGACTTCCTCCGCGCTCGGCTCGAACTCGAAGGACGCGGCGTTCTCGAACTCGTCCTCGCTGACGTCCTCGCCCGGCACGATCTCCTCGCCCATCTCCTTGGCGTCCACGACGGTCAAGGGCAGCAACCGGAGAATCTTCGGCTCTTGGGAGACCATCGACTGGAACTGCGTGTAGACGATGTGCAGATCGTCCACACCGCCTTCCTCGTACGGTGTCGAGTAACGGTCCAGGAGAACCTCGCCGATCTCCCGCGCCGTCTCGACGTGGGGATTGTCCGTGTCCCCCGTCCACACCTTCTCGTAGGTACGGTTGCGGAAATCGTAGTACTGCTGAGCCTTGCGCCCGACGATGTAGAGCTCGACCTCACGACCATCCTGCCGCAACCGTTCGATGAGGCCTTCGGCCTTCTTGATCGCGTTGACGGAGTAGGACCCGGCCTTGCCCATGTCACTCGTCATGACCAGAACGGCGGACCGGCGTGATTCCGATCCATCGCTGATGAGCGGGTGCGTGATCGACGTCTGGGTGGCCACTGCGCTGACGGCCCTGGTCAGGGCGTTTGCGTAGGGACCGGTCTCGTTCGAGCGCCTGCGGGCACGGTTGATGCGGGAAGTCGCGATCATCTCCATCGCCTTGAAGATCTTCTTCATGGACGACGTCGAAGCAATCTTCCGACGGTAAACCCTGATCTGGGCTCCCATAGAGCTTCCTTTCAGCCCGGACGGTACGCGGTCCCTTCCGGGACCGCGTACCCTCAGGTCTTATCGCTTGACGATCTGTTCCTGATCAACGTCCGCATCGTTCACGGGAGTGGCCTCCTCGTTCCCGGCCTGCACCGAACCCGAGCCGTTGTTCTGGCCCGCCGTGAAGTCGCGCTTGACGCTCTCGACCGCAGTCTGCAGGGCGGAGATAGCGTCGTCCTCGAGCTTTCCGGTATCCCGAATGCTGTTCAGCACATTGGTCTGCCGGCGCAGGTGGTCGATGAAGCGCTCCTCGAAGTCCAGCACCTGGGAAACCTCGAGGTCATCGAGATGTCCCTTGGTTCCGGCCCAGATCGAGACGACCTGCTCTTCGACGGGGTACGGGGTGTACTGGGGCTGACGGAGCAGCTCCATGAGACGTGCACCCCGGACGAGCTGACGACGAGACACCTCGTCCAGGTCGGAGGCGAACATCGCGAACGCCTGCATCGACCGGTACTGGGCAAGGTCCAGCTTGAGCGTGCCGGAGACCTTCTTCATCGCCTTGATCTGTGCGGAGCCGCCCACACGCGAGACCGAGACGCCGACGTCGACCGCCGGGCGCTGGTTCGAGTTGAAGAGGTCCGACTGGAGGAAGATCTGACCGTCGGTAATCGAAATGACGTTGGTCGGAATGAAGGCCGAGACGTCGTTCGCCTTGGTCTCGATGATCGGCAAACCGGTCATCGACCCCGCGCCGAGCTCGTCCGAGAGCTTGGCGCAACGCTCCAGCAAGCGGGAGTGCAGGTAGAAGACGTCACCCGGGTAGGCCTCGCGTCCCGGAGGACGACGCAGGAGGAGAGACACCGCACGGTAGGCCTCAGCCTGCTTGGAGAGGTCATCGAAGACAATGAGCACGTGCTTGCCGCCGTACATCCAGTGCTGACCGATCGCAGAACCGGCGTAGGGAGCCAGATACTTGAAACCAGCAGCGTCGGATGCCGGGGAGGCAACGATCGTGGTGTACTCGAGGGCGCCGTTCTCTTCGAGGGTCTGGCGGACCGAGGCGATCGTCGATGCCTTCTGGCCGACGGCGACGTAGATGCAACGTACCTGCTTGTTGACGTCCCCCGATTCCCAGTTGTCCTTCTGGTTAAGGATGGCATCCACGCCGAGGGCGGTCTTACCGGTCTGGCGGTCACCGATGATCAGCTGACGCTGTCCCCGGCCGATCGGGATCATGGCGTCGATGGCCTTGGTACCGGTCTGCAGGGGCTCATGGACCGACTTGCGCTGCGTAACGCCCGGCGCCTGGAGTTCCAGGGCACGGCGACCTTCCGACTCGACGGGTCCCAGATCATCGATCGGCTGGCCCAACGGGTCGACGACACGGCCCAAGAATGCATCGCCCACGGGAACCGAAAGGACTTCCCCGGTTCGATGAACTTCCTGTCCTTCTTCAATGCCGGCGAAATCGCCAAGTACGATCGCTCCGATGTCCCGCGTGTCGAGGCTCTGGGCCAGGCCCAGCGTTCCGTCCTCGAAGCGAAGAAGCTCGTTCGCCATGACCGAGGGAAGGCCCTCGACACGGGCGATGCCATCAGCTGCGCTTCTGACGCGTCCGACTTCAACTCGCTGTGCGTCGCCGGGTTCGTACGATGCCGCGAACTCGTCGAGCGCGCTGCGGACATCATCGGCATTGATGGTCAAATCGGCCATCTTGTGTCCCTGCTCTCCTTGGTTGGTGGTCCCACGTGCTGTTGGAACCGAGTGTACGTGTATGGGGGTGGATCGCACCGTGAATTCCGGTCGGCCTCACGAGTGATCCAACTGTGTATCAGACTGAATCGCTGCGGGCGGTCGTCACGAGGCAGACAGTGTCTGGTCCAAATTCGCGATGCGGGTGGACATGGTTCCGTCGATGACTTCGTCCCCAACCTGAACCTTGAGACCGCCGACGACGTCCGGGTCCACCGTGACGTCGAGGGTCATGTCCCGCTGGTAGACGCCGGAGATGGCCTTCTCGAGGCGATCGAGCCTCTGGTCGTCGAGGGGAACGCTGGTCGTGACCTTCGCAATGAAACGCTGCGAAAGAGACACCAGGATTCCCGCGAACTTCTCGGCAAGGTCAGCCGGAAGAACCCCTCGCGGGTGCTCCACGACCTGATCGATCAGCAGACGGCCTTCCTCGGTCCTGGCGGGACTGACTCGCGCGGCCAACTGCTTCTTTGCCGATGCGTCCGCACGCTGGTCGGTCAATGCCGTCTGGATCTCCGGAGATGCCTGGACCGCTTTGGAGAAGCCCAGAACGTCATCGACCACGTCGGAGAGTGCGTCCTTGCCGGCACGGTTCTCCGCAGCGAAGGCCGCCGCGAGCACCCCAAGGTGTTCCAGTGCATCGCCGAGATCCCGCTCGGCAGACCAACGAGCCTCCGCCGCGCGTGCCACGGATTCCCGCACGGCCGGGTAGACCTTGTCCTCCAGAACCGAAGAGGCGATCTTGCCGCGCACTTCCTGCTCTCGCGAGGGGTCGGTCAGTCCGCGGCGCAGTGCCCCGTTGTTGTCCACCAGATCGGCGACCGAGAAGAGCTCCTCGCTCATCGAGGCATTGGCCTCGGAGGAGAAACGCTGCTCGAACAGCCGGCTCAGCTTCGTGAGTGATTCAGTCGATACGCCTGCCATTACTTGGTCGCACCTGCACTTCGTTGCTGGGACGACTCAAGGTCGGCCAGGAAGCGGTCCACCACGCGGTTGGAGCGTTCGTCGTCGTTCAACGACTCCCCAACGATCTTGCTGGCGAGTTCGGTGGCCAGGGTGCCCACCTCGGTGCGCAGGGAAACCAACGCGGCCGAACGTTCGGCCTGAATGGTCTTCTGCGCATTCTCGGTGATCCTCGCCGCCTCGGTAGCGGCACGCTCCTTGTGTTCGGCGACGATCTGTTCGCCTTCCACACGAGCGTCCTCGCGGATCTTCTGCGCTTCGAGTCGAGCCGACTCCAGCTGCTGGTTGTACTCCTCACGAGCAGCCGCAGCCTCGGCCTGGGCCTTTTCGGCCTTGGCCAATCCACCCTCGATTGCCTCCTTGCGATCCTGGTAGATCTTCTCGAAGGTCGGGGCGATGAACTTGACGACGATGTACAGAAGGATCAGGAACCCGAGGCCGGTGATGAGAACTTCCCACCAGTCAGGGCGAAGAGGGCTTGCACCCTCTTCCGCTGCCATCAAGAGTGACATAAAGGAGATTCCTGTTCTCTAGTTCTGTCTTGGATTGAGCAACCGGTTGGCGCTACTGGATGAATGCCAGAACCAGACCAAGAATCGCGAGAGCCTCGACCACGGCGAAGCCCAGGAACAGCATGGGCTGCAGGACGCGCTGGGACTCGGGCTGGCGTGCAACGGAGGTCATGTAGGCCGCGAAGATGAGGCCGACGCCGACACCGCCGCCGATGGCTGCGAGACCGTAACCGATGGCGCTGAGCGAACCTGTGATTTCCATTGGCTTTTTCCTTTCGTGATGCCCGATGCCGGGCTCTATGTGCCGCAAGGGCATGTCTATGGCGGTGGGCCCGCTCATGTCAGGGCGGGACCCAGATCCAGGTTTCCCCGGAATTCTAGTGTGCTTCGGCCACGGCTCCCTGGAGGTAGACCGCGAACAGAAGCGTGAAAACGTATGCCTGGATGGCCTGAATGAGCAGCTCCAGGAAGAACAGGAAGATTCCGAAGACGCCGGAGAACAGCGAAGCCACAATCCCGAAACCGCCGACTTCCTGAATCAGGAAGGCAGTGAGGCTCGCGGCCACCATGATGGCCATGTGTCCGGCGAACATCGTGGCGAAGAGACGCAGGGAGTGGGTGATCGGCCGGATGATCAGGTTCGAGAGGAACTCGATCGGAATCAGAATGACGTAGAAAACGGGGGGAACTCCCGAGGGCATGGTCATGGCCTTCAGAAAGCCGCCGAGGCCCTTGTTCTTGATGCCCGCAGCAATCCAGCAGAGGTAGGCGAATCCGGCCATGAAGTAGGCGCTGCCCGCGTGGGAGAACGTGGGCAACTGCAGGAACGGGATGGATCCCCAGAGGTTGTTGACCAGGATGAAGAAGAAGGATGCGAACAGGAGCGGGACGAAGGGCTTGAAGTGGTGAACACCGATGATGTCCTTCGCCAGCGAGTTCCTGACGAAGCCATAGCCCATTTCTCCGGCGAACTGGAGTTTCCCGGGAACCATCGAGCGACGTCGGCCGGCGACCATGAAGAAAACGGCCACCACGGCAACCGCCAACAGCATCAGGAGCATCTGCTTGCCGAAGCCGAAGCTGCCGATGTGGAACAGATCAGGCAGATGCATGTCCTCGATCGTGGGGGCCTGATATTCCGCGACGACGTGCCCGGTTTCCAGCAAGGCGTGTCCTTTCTCAGGAAGGTTAGCGTCCTCGAAGCCAGAGCTTGCTCAAGGCCTCGATCAAGTATTCGGTCAGTTGCTTGAGGGAGGTCTGTCAGCGACTATTCGTCGCGGTCCTGCGGCCGCATATGGAGGTACACCAGGTACAAGCCGGCGGAGGCCCCTATGCCAGCGCCGAGCCACACTATCCAGTGCGTTCCCAGCAAGCGATCCAGCAAAAAGCCTACCAAACTCCAGAAGGCCGTACCGATCACGAGGTAAACGAGAATCATGACCGCGCCGGACAACCCACCTTGCTGGACCAGGTCCCCCGCGTTGCGCAGGTCCTTCCGATCCGGCTGGTCGCCGCGGCGCGCAGCACCGTTCCGTCGGTCCGAGGTCATAGATTCCTACCGTCCTCATCGTGGTCCAAGGCCTCGTCGTGCCGATCGGGCAACGATTCGACCGTTGAGAAATATGGTATCCGGAGTCGGCGGATGACCCATAGTTGGGTGCCCAGGACCGCGACGACGCCGATGATCGCGCCGGACAGAGCCCATCCCCCGGACCACCCTTGTGGGAACGGGACCAGCAACAACAAGGCGCCGCCGATCATGATCTTGAGGACATAGCCAATCAGCAGGTACAGCGCGGGGTCCTGCTCGAGGCGGGCGACCACCACGCTCAGCAGCCACGCGACCGCTGAGGCGAGAACCACAATCCCCGCGCCGAACGCCGCTGCCGGCGCCGCGCGGGGCGCGTCACAAAGTGCCGCGATTGTGACGAAGATTACACCCGCAAGGCAAACGTTACCCAGGGCGGCCTCGCTCAGGGCTCGCCCCGGAGTGTTTGTATGCCTGTCATACCGAAGCCATGGGAGACGCCTCATCGCCGGCGGCCCAGGATTCGGCCGATAATGACAGGGAGCGCGAGGTACAGAACCACGATGCAGACCACGAGCAGTCCCATCCACATCAGCCCGTCGACCTCGAAGGGCAGGGCAAGCACGGTGATGATGGTGACCGCGAGGGTCGCTGCCGTCACGGTCAGGGCAGAACCGATGTGCCCGAAGCCCAAATCGGCCAGCTGTTGGTACACGTGCTGCCGATGGGGCTGGTACCACGCCTCACCCCGATAGATCCTTTTGACCAGGGTGAATCCGGTATCTGCAAGGTAGATGATGAGCGGGGAAAGGATGTACTCGACATAGATATTGGACAGAAACGCACCGACCGCGCAGCACGCGATGGCCCCGCCGAGAAAATACGATCCCGTGTCCCCCAGGAACACGCGCTTGCCCAGCAGATTCCAGGGGAGAAAAGCCAGGAAGGCGCCCGCGATCGCGATACCGCACACCACGAGCCACGTCAGGTTGGTGGCCCACCCCGCATAGGCGTAGGCCGCGCCGACCACGAGGCCGTGGAGCCCCGAGATTCCGTTGAGCCCGTCCATGAAGTTGGCGACGTTGATGTAACCGGCGATCGCGAGCATTCCGACGGGAATCCACCAGGCGGGCGTCCCCAGGACGAAGGTCAGGGCCGAGGTGATGGCAAGCCCGATGAGCAGCTGGAACCCCGCCCTGGATCGCACCGGCAGCCCCTGGTAATCCTCGATCCACCCGAGGGCCGCGGAACAGATCATCCCGACGACCACGGTGACCATGACGGAACGATCGACGTCGACGAGCGCCATGACCGCGCTGACGCCCAGCGAGAGCAGCGCGGCGAGGGCAGTTGCCAGCCCCATGCCTCGGACCGTCGGAACCGTGTGGGAGGACCTGTGGCCTGGAACGTCCACGATCCCGAGCCAGCGCAGGAACGGCAGAATGGCCAGGGGCAGGACGAGCCCGAGCGCCAGGGCCACGAGTCCTGGGACAAGGAACTGGGTCAGTCCGGGCGACGTCGTCTCGATCACGCCGTCTCTCCCCTCTCGCCGTCAGCATCGACGTCCGGCAGGTCGGAAGGATTCGCGGCCGTGTCGCTCTCGGGCGGCGAGATCACGGGTATCTCTTGCGTCGTCGGGATGTTGCCGCGAACCTTCCATTCGTGGCGGTCCAAGCTCTCGGGATCGAGCTGGACGGACTGGGTGTGAGAAATCTGAGGATGCCCGCGGTGTGTGCCGATTTCCCCGGCGCCGACGAGGTCCTCGTGCAGCTTCTCCCCCTGACGCAAGCCTGTGAACACGATCTCGATGTCGTTCCTACCGCTCATCTGGATCAGATGCCGAGCCACGTCGTAGATGCGCACCGGTTGACCCATGTCCAGGATGAGCACCTCACCCGGCGCCCCGATGGCTCCGGCCTGAATCACCAGCTGGCACGCTTCGGGGATGGTCATGAAGTACCGGGTGGCGTCCTTGTCGGTGACGGTGATCGGGCCACCACGGCGTATCTGTTCGGTAAACAGAGGCAGCATCGACCCTCGGGATCCGAAGACGTTGCCGAAGCGCACCGAGGCGTACCGGCCGTCGGTGTGATTGCCCATCCACGCGGTCATCTGTTCGGCCATGCGTTTGGAATGCCCCAGGACCGTGGTGGGGTCGGCCGCCTTGTCGGTGGAGACGTTGACGAACACCTCGACGTCGACCGATGCCGCCGCCTGGAGCACGTTGCGGGAACCCTCGACATTGGTCTGCCAGGCCTCGTTCGGATACTGCTCCAGCAGGGAGACGTGCTTGAGCGCCGCGGCGTGGAAAACCACCTGCGGCCTTCTGAGGGCAAAGATCCCGGAGAGGGCCTCCTGGTCCCTGATATCGGCCAACACCGTGTCCTGACCGTCCAGGAGCCCTCGACCGGTCATGGATATCTGCGTGGCCTGGAGCGCCGATTCGTCGCGATCCAGCATGATCAGTTCCGCGGGCGAGAAGTGCGCGATCTGGCGACACAACTCCGACCCGATGGAGCCACCCGCCCCGGTCACCAGGACCCGCTTGTCCGTGAGGTACTTGGCGATGCCTTCGACATTGATGTCGACGGCGCGCTGACCCACGATGTCCTCGAGCCTGATATCGCGCAGGTCGAGGGTGCTGCCGGCGGTGTTCCCGAAGACATCTCGCAAGGGGGGCGCCGTCAGGATCCGAACGTCCATGCCGTCGAGTTCCTCATTGACCCGCGTCATGAGCGAAGACTTCACGTTGGCCATGGCGATGATGAGCACGTTCGCGTTGGAGCGCCTCATGACCTGACGCAGGTTCGTGATATTGCCCGAAACCGGAACCGAGTTGATGCGCAGGTGCTTCTTCGCGGGGTCGTCGTCGATCAGGGCCACCGGAAGGTACGGGGAATCCTTGTCCTGCACCATCTGGGTAATGAGGGTGTTGGCCAGGAACCCCGCACCGTACACGACCGCATGCGGCGCATGTGCGCTGGGCTTCGACTTGGATTCGACGTACATGCGCTTCAAGTAGCGGACCGCGGCCATGAACAACAGCGCGAACGGGAAGGCGATGAGGGGGATCGACCGGGGCATGTGCAACGAGACGCCGAAAATCAGCAACACGATCTGGACCAGCGAGGTGACGATGACCGTCACCAGCATGAGGGCCTTGGCCTCGTCGAAGCTGCCGAAGCTGTACCGCCCCCGATACAGCGCAAAGAGGCTGCCGACAATGAGTTGGGCAGCCACGGCGACGACGCACACCAGCACCAGTCCCGGCACGTGGACCAGCTTGTAGTCCATCTCGTACCGCAGGAAAAGACTCAGTAGAACCGCCACGACCCACGCCAGGGCGTCCAGACAGATCTGGGTCAGGATCCAGAACCGTGGACGCTCGTAACCGGTGCTCGACCGGTCACCATACTGCTCGGAACCGCTCATTCGAAGTGGCTTCCTTCCTGTAGCGGGTCATGGGCACCGCGGGACATCCGCGACTCCCGGGTCGGCCCTTTCGTGCCTTCGGGGTCGCGCGAGCCCCGGGAACCAATGAGCGCGCGGTATGCGCCGATCCTCACCGATCTCGGAACGAGGCGGTACCCGGCGCGCACCACCACATTACGCGCCCACCGAACGGGGCCGATGAAACCGGCGGCACGCAGATGCCTCTGGAGAATCAGTTCCCTCCGGGCCGCGCCCCAGCCTCCCCGGCGATCCCAGGAGGCGCGACCGGCCCTGTATTTCACGAGCGGCTCGGCGAAGTTCCCTACCGCGTATCCGGCCTCGAGCATCCTCGCCCACAGCCCGTAGTCCTCCGCCCCGGGGATTGGCTCGTAGCCTCCGACGGCACCCACCGCTTCGGAATCGAATACCACCGTGGGATGACACAACGGGTTGCGCAGTGCGGCAATTCGACGAATCTCTTCCGGCCTAGTTTGAACTTCACGTACAGATTGAATCTCGGTGAATAATTCGTCCATCTCGAACATCGCCGAGCCCACGGCATGGAATCGCCCGTCCCTCACGGAAGGAACCACCGTTTCGAAACGTTGGGGCAAGGACTCATCGTCCGCGTCGGCCCGAGCTACCACGCGGCAAGAGCAAAGCTTCAACCCCACGTTGAGGGCATTCGCCAATCCACCGTTGCGACCGAGCCTCTTCACGGAGACGGCGATCCCCTTCTGCTCGATACCCCGGACGGATGCCCGAACAGTCTCCTCGAGATCGGGGCCGACTGGCCCATCGATGACCAGCACCACTTCGGTCGGCGGCAGGGTCTGCTCATGGACGTTCGAGACGATGGCCCGCCGCAGACCCTCCGGAGTATCACCGTGGTAGACCGGCATAAGAAGGGAGAAACCTTCATGTTCATGGTCAGGTTTATTGTTTCCGGTCGGTTCGACGCCGTGCACCGGGTCTGCATCCGAGGAGCCCTGGGGCGCAGTGTGGGTGCCCAGGTCGTAGCTTCCCCCGAGGACCTCCTCGTTGTTCCGGGGTGCGCGCAGGGCATCGCGAACGCCCTGGGAAAGGTACCGCAGTACCACCCTTCTGTCCTCGCTGTTGCGGAAGGTCCGCAGCCACAGCCGGCCGGTGGCTCCCGCGTACAGAATCTTTTCCCAAGGAGCCAGGGACTGGCTGCGAGTGAAGACCCAGAGTTTGTTCCGGACGTCGTTGTAGAACCGGGGCCCGGGATCCGCGTCCGTGGTACCGAACGTCTTTGTGTGATGCACGACCACGGATGCCGGCAGCGACACTGCGTCGCGGAACCTCGCGAGCCTGGTCGAATACTCGAAATCGTCGTTCCAAATGAAGTAGTCCGCCCAGGGCAAACCGATTCTCCGCATGGCCGCCGCGTCCATCAGGAGCGAGACGAAGGATCCCGAGCGAATCGTCGTTCCGCCGACGGCAGCAGCCCGCGCCTTCTGCCCGGGCGTGGCCCCGATGCGTTGGATCATGGAGTTCATGGGGTGCTCGCGGCCATCCGTCCACACCACGTTGCTTGCCACGAACGCGGGCCGCTCCTCGGGGGCTTCCGCGTAGGAGGACCAAGCGGCCACGGATTCCGCCAGGGTCTCGGTCAGGGGTTCGGTGTCGTCGTCCATGACCCACACCAGGTCGGCGTCGTGAACGGCGAGGGCGCGGTCAATGCCCACCGTGAACCCGCCGGCGCCCCCGAGGTTGTCTCTCAGCCTGACAACATCCATCGGCAGGCTGTAGTCCAATTCCTCGAGGAATTCCGGCGTGCCGTCGGCCGAGGCATTGTCGACGAGCACGACCTGGTCCGGAACGACGCGGCCCCCGGCGATGCCCGAGAGAGTGGTTCTCAGCAGATGGAGACGGTTGTAGGTCACCACTACGGCAACCACTCGTGGGCTCGGGGTGTCTCCCGGTCCGGCATCGCTGTTCGGCTGCACTCTTTCCTCTCCCCTCGTGCTCGTCGATCCGACGACACGAGCTGGTCTTCCTTCCTGCGGCCCGCAGGCCCGTCAGGTGAAGTTAGGGCGATTCGGTCAGTAAGGTGGTGTCCAGAAGGTGCGAGGATTGCACCCATGGAACGGCACGTGACAGTTTACCCCGGCACCCGATGCAAACTCGGACTATCGTCGGGCTGTCGCGCGGATGAAAGCGAGGAAGCATGAGTCAGAGCACCTGGAGGGTCCTCGGGGCCACCGGTTTCGCGGGTTCTGCGATCATGACCAGACTCCAGCAGGAGGGCATCGGCGCGGCCCCGGTCTCGGCGCCGCGACTGGCCACATCGTCGGAATCATCCGGCCAGGTCATCGCCGAGGCACGACGCCTCGAATCCGTGGTCGATTACCTGGCCGATTCTTTCGCGGGCGCGGACGTCGTGGTCAACGCCGCGGGTCTCTCGGCTCCGGACCAGAACGACCTGCCGTCTCTGGTGGGCGCGAATGCTTTGCTGCCGACCATCGTCGCCGTGGCGGCCCAGCGCACCGGCGTCCGGCGCGTGATCCATCTGAGTTCCTCGGCCGTTCAGGGTTCCCGGCCGAAGCTGGACGCGACCGACGCGACGTCGCCCTTCTCCGCGTACTCCTTCTCCAAGGCTTTGGGCGAGGACTGCGTGCTCCGACTTCGTGACTTCATCAATGCCACGGCCCAGGCCGGTGCCGCACCGGGCTCCGCGGCGTCGGACTTCCCGCCCGCCCCCAGCAACGCCCCGGCCAGGGTCGAACCGAATCATGCTGCCGAACTGTGCATACTGCGCGCGACGTCGGTCCAGGGCTCCGGCCGCAAGACCACATCGAACCTCGCGCGTGTCGCTTCCTCGCCCCTCGCCATGGTGGCGGGAAGGGGCGACCGCCCGACGCCGGTGACCTCGGTGCATGCACTGGCCGAATTCGTCGTCTCCGTCGGTTCATTCGACGGGGATCTTCCCCCGATCGTTCTTCAGCCGTGGGAAGGCGCCACGACTGCCTCCGTGATCCGGGATGCCGGGCGCCGCGAACCCCGCAGGATTCCCGCATTTGCTCTCCGCTGGGGCGTATCCTTCGGGCACCTGCTGTCTTCCGCCATGAACGAGCGGCTTCAGGGTGCCGTGCGACGCGCGGAGTTGATGTGGTTCGGTCAGCCCCAGGACGATACCTGGGCCGTCGAGAACGGCCTCTTGCCGGAGCGTCGCATCGGTTCGGTGCTCAGAGAGGCGCACACCGCCACGGGGTCGACCCGCTGAGGTTCTGAGGCCCTGGGTCGGGGCTCAGTCCTCGCCGCTTTCCTGGTCGGGGAAGAGAAGGTGACGAGCTTCCTCGACCCCCAGAGGACGGGTCGCCGGGATTCGCGGGCGGCCGGGGCTCCCGGCTCCGTCCGTGACCTTGCGTCTGAGTTGATCGACGGGTTCCGTGCTCGACGGGGTCGCCGACGCCGTCCCGGCGGCGAACAACCCGGCCTCAACCGAGCCCTCCGCGGCGTCCGCCGCCCGGGGACCATCCCCGGCTCCGTTGATCGGTTCCCGCGCCTCGGAGGCGTCCCCGCTCCCCTCGCCGTATGTGTCCGCGGGGCTGTGCTCGGTCTCCGCGGCCGTCGACTTCTCCCGATCCAACTCGTCCTGGGTCACGGCCGTCGGGGCCACGGACCTGATGCGTTCCATCGACAAGGCGCCGAGCCGCACCACGACGGGGCGCTGACCTGTGACGTCGATGATCGTGGACGGGGCAGCATCGGAGCTTCGGGCCTCGGGACCGCGCCCCTCAGGCCGTGGCCCGGCGTCGACGATGGCCTCGACCCGCTCACCAAGTTGTTCAACGGCCTCATCACCGGTCGTCGCCGCAGGCTGTCCGGTTCTGTTCGCGCTCGATACCGCCAGCGGCCCAGTGCGCCTGAGGATCTCCTGAGCAAGATCGTCGTCCGGAACACGCAGTCCCACGGTCCCCTGGGTCTCCCCCAGGTCCCAGTTCAGCGAGGGCTGGGAGAACACGATGAGCGTGAGTGCCCCCGGCCAAAACGCCTCGGCCAGAGCGTGGGCTTCCGCGCTCAGATCGTCCGCGAGCCCGGGCAGAACACTCGAGTCGGCGATGAGCACGGGCGGCGGCATCCGCCGTGACCTGCCCTTGGCGTTGAGAAGCTGTTGCACGCCCCCGCGCGAGAATGCGTCCGCCGCGATCCCGTACACCGTGTCCGTGGGTATCACTGCGGTCCGTCCGTCCAGAACGGCTTTCTCGATGGCGGCGATGGCCTGCTCGCGCTCGTCGTCGGTGGCGACGGTGTATACGGTTGCTGTCACGTTCGATGCGGCTTTCGTTGCTTCGGTTGTTGCGTCCCGTGGTCCACGGAATCCTCAGACACCAGAGTAACCCTTGGTTGCCCGTGGCCGCCCAGTCAGGTCGTGGATGGTCTCGACGTCGTGGAATCCGAGTTGCGAGAACATACGCGCTGCTGCCTCGGCCTGGACTTCGGCGTGCTCCATCACGAACAGGCCGCCGGGGCGAACGAGTTCGGATGCCCGCCGCGCGATGTCCTTCGGTATCGCGAGGCCGTCTTCCGACCCGCCGTAGAGTGCCATGGACGGATCGTGATCGGCGACCTCAGGGTCCTTGGGCACGGCCGTGGTCGGGATGTACGGCGGATTGGACACGACGACGTCGACGCACCCTTCCCACCCCGAGAGCGCCTGGGTCGCGTCATCGACCAGGATCGATACCGGCAGGCCCGTCAGTTCCGTATTTCTGTTCGCCCATTCCGCCGCGCTGCGGGACAGCTCCACGCCGTAGACCTCGCATCCCGGGTTCTCCTGGGACACCGAGAGGGCGAGGGCCCCGGATCCGGTAGCCAGATCCACGGCCACGAGTCGTTCCCGGCCCGCCGCGTCGCCCTCGCGAGCACGTCGACGCAGGTGCGCGTTGACGTGGTCGACCAAAACTTCCGTTTCGGGACGGGGAATGAAGACGCCGGGGCCCACGTGCAGGGTGAGGTTCCGAAAATACGCCCGACCGGTCAGATGCTGGAGGGGAACACGTGAGGCCCGGGCGGCGATGATGTGTTCGAAGCCCTTCGGCGTGTCCAAGGTTCCGGTCGCGGCTCCGGCCATGACCTCGCCCCGGGAGACCTCGCCGCCGCGGTCGGTGGCCACCAGGTGGGCGACCAGCAGTTCCGCGTCGGCTCTGGCGGATTCGATGCCCACGCTCTTCAGCCGCCGAGCCGCCTCACGCAGGGCCTCGGCAAGCGGCAGGTCGTCGAGGTCATGTCCCGAGAGGCCCACACCGGGTTCGGTGTCCGACGAGTGCTCGGACACGGTCTACTCGGTGTCCTGACCCAGGGCGGCGAGGCGGTGTTCCTCGTCCATCTGGATCGCCGACTGGATCACGGCCTCCAGGTCCCCACTCATCACGGTGTCCAGGTTGTATGCCTTGTACCCGGTCCGGTGGTCGGCGATCCGGTTCTCGGGGAAGTTGTAGGTGCGGATCCGCTCGGACCGGTCCATGGTCTTGACCTGGGACTTCCGGTGCTCGGCGGCTTCGGCGTCGATCTGTTCCTGCTGATGCGCCAGGAGCCGGGCGCGCAGGACGCGCATGGCGGCCTCACGGTTCTGCAGCTGCGACTTCTCGTTCTGCATGGCCACCACGATTCCGGTCGGCAAGTGCGTGATGCGCACCGCCGAATCGGTCGTGTTGACGGACTGACCGCCGGGCCCCGATGACCGGTACACGTCGATCTTGAGGTCATTCTGGCTGATGTCGATCTCCTCGGGCTCATCCACCTCGGGGAAAACGAGAACGCCCGCGGCCGAGGTATGAATTCGCCCCTGGGATTCCGTGACCGGGACGCGTTGCACGCGGTGCACACCGCCTTCGTACTTCAGATGCGCCCATACGCCCTCGGCCGGGTCGGTCGAGGACGTCTTCACGGCCATCTGGACATCTTTGTATCCACCCAGGTCCGAATCGGTCGACGACAGGATCTCGGTCTTCCACCCCTTGCGTTCGGCGTAGCGCGCATACATGCGCAACAGGTCCCCCGCGAACAGGGCCGATTCGTCGCCGCCCTCGCCGGCCTTGACCTCGAGGATCACGTTGCGGCCGTCGTCGGGGTCCCGCGGGATGAGCAACCGGTGCAGGCGCTGTTCGGCCTCCTCGAGCGATTCCTCGAGGGTCGGAATCTCATCGGCGAATTCCGGTTCCTCCTCGGCCATCTCGCGCGCGGCCTCGAGGTCCCCCTTGAGGGACTCGACCCTTCGGTATGCCTCGACGATGCCGTTGAGCTCGGAGTACCGACGCCCGAGCTTGCGAGCCCTGCCCTGGTCGGCGTGAACCGCCGGGTCGGCGAGCTGCTCCTGCAACTCCTGGTGCTCATCGAACAAGGATTGGATGGAATCGAGCATGAGGTCCTCGGTGATCGAAAGTCTGGTGCGGCCTCCATTGTCTCACTCGCCCCGGGCCGCACGGACGGGGCGCGAAAAACCGGCGCCCGGTCCCACCAACAGTGGATCCGGGCGCCGGTCGTGGGGTGCTAGTCGTCGGACTTGGAGCCCAACGTGGTCTTCTGCACCTGGAGCAGGAACTGCACGTTCGTCGGGGTGTCGCGCAACTTGCTGGTCAACACTTCTAGGGCCTGTTGCTGATCCAGGCCCGCCAGCACGCGACGCAGACGCCACATGATCTTGATCTCGTCCGGCGAGAGCAGATTCTCTTCGCGGCGGGTGCCGGATTCGTTGACGTCCACGGCCGGGAAGATCCGCTTGTCCGCGAGCTGGCGAGACAGGCGCAACTCCATGTTGCCGGTTCCCTTGAACTCCTCGAAGATGACCTCGTCCATCTTGGACCCGGTCTCGACCAGGGCCGACGCGAGAATGGTCAGCGAGCCGCCCTCTTCGATGTTCCGCGCGGCGCCGAAGAAACGCTTGGGCGGGTAGAGCGCGGCGGAGTCGACACCACCGCTGAGGATACGGCCGGAGGCCGGCGCCGCCAGGTTGTAGGCACGGCCGAGGCGGGTCATCGAGTCGAGGAGAACGACGACGTCGTGCCCCATCTCGACGAGACGCTTGGCTCGCTCGATCGCGAGCTCTGCGACGGTCGTGTGGTCGTCGGCGGGACGATCGAAGGTCGACGCGATGACCTCACCATTGACCGTGCGCTGCATGTCGGTGACTTCCTCGGGACGCTCGTCCACCAGAATCATCATGAGGTGGACCTCAGGATTGTTGGTGGTGATGGCGTTCGCGATGGACTGCAACATCAGCGTCTTGCCCGCCTTGGGCGGGGACACGATGAGACCGCGCTGTCCCTTGCCGATCGGGGCCACGAGGTCGACCACGCGGGGACCGATCTTCTTCTGCTCGGTCTCGAGGCGCAGACGTTCGTTGGGGTACAGCGGCGTGAGCTTGTTGAATTCGACGCGCTCGTTCAGTTCTTCCGGCTTCTTGCCGTTGACGCTGGTCAGCTGGACCAATGCATTGAACTTCTGGCGCGAGTTGTTCTGGTTCTCGCCTTCGCGCGGCGCCCGGATCGCACCGACGACAGCGTCGCCCTTGCGCAGGTGATTCTTCTTGACCTGGGCGAGCGAAACGTAGACGTCGTTCGGACCGGGCAGGTACCCCGAGGTCCGCACGAACGCGTAGTTGTCCAGAACGTCCAGGATACCGGCGACCGGCAGCAGGACGTCGTCCTCGGTCACCTCGGTGTCGTCGACCTCCGGACCGTTGTTGCGTCCGCGCCGACGATCGCGACGGTCGTTGCGGTTCCGGTTGCGACGATTCCGGCCCTTGCGGTTGTCGTCATCCTCCGGACCGTTGTTGCCGCCCTTGTTGCGGTTGTTCCGACGGTCGTTATTGTTCTTACCGCCGTCGTTGTTGTTCTTGTCGTTGTTGTTCTTGCCGCCGTCGTTCTTGTTGCCGTCCTCGGAGTTGTTGTCCTTGGAACGGTTGTTCTTGTTGCGGCGGTTGCGGTCGTTGTTGCCCTTGTCGTCTCCCTTGGACTCATTGCGACGGTCGTTCTGGCCGTCCTGGTCCTGGGAGCCGCCCTGGTTCTGACCGCGCTGGTCGTTGCGCTTGCCGCGGTTCTGGTCCTGATCGCGGTCGTCCTTGGGATTGCCCTTCTGGGAGTCGCCCTGCTGCGCTTCACTCTGCTGCTGGTCGCCAGTCCCGGCGGCCTGGGCGGTGTTCCCGGTCCCTGCGGCGTCGTTCTTCGCGTCCCCGCCAGAGGCACCCCGGCGGGATCGGCCGCGAGAGGAGCGTTCCGACTGGTTCTTGCCGGACGCGGAATCGCTCTCCGTGGACTTCTTCTCGTCAGAGCCCGCCTCGGCCTGGGGCTGGCCCGAAGCCTTCTGGTCCGAACCCTTGTTCTGCGATGACTTCTCCTCGCGGTCGGCGACCGCTGATCCCCGCTGGTGGGCGGAGATCGCGTCGACGAGCGCGGATTTGCGCATCCGGCGGGCTCCGACAATGCCGAGCTGCGAGGCGAGCGCCTGCAATTGGGCCAATTTGAGGGCACTCAGTCCTCCATTGCCCTTGCCCTGCTCCGAGGACTGGGCAGAAGCGGCGCCCTGCGTATTCTGAGATTCTGGGGACTCGCTGTTGCGAGTCTGTTCAGCCGAACCGTTGGTTGGCTGGTCCGCACCCGATAGGTCGGTCGATACGGTCACGAAGGATCCTTCCCCCTCGACGTGGATTCCGCATGTGAAGCGGAATCCGAATATTAATGGTCAGTACGCACCGCCAGAAAATAACGCGATACGTACGAAATCCCCGCACCAGAGAGTGCGGAAATCAATGACGCGGTCTGAGTCCTCGTCGACTCGAAGAAATTCGAGACGAGGTGCAACGATCCTCTCGGTTTGACCATACGAACTCGGCTCGCGGCAGAGTACGTCGTCATTCCGCGACGACCACAGCTCAGGAACAATAGACTGACGCGTCGATCCGCCAGATTGGCGGATTGTCATGTCCCGATCGGAGGAAAACATCGATCCCTGAGATCGAACATCCGGTCGGCGAGCACCGGTTCTTCAACGAAGCGTTCCAGGCTCAATGTGGTCAACTATAACACCGTTGCCGTCCACGGTCAGCCTTTCGACATCCCAATTCACGATTCGATCATCGAGGACGTTGGCCGGCGTGCCACAAAAGTCGTCCATTGCTTCCGCCGCACGTTCCGCTTCGGATGCATTCGCGGCGAGCACCAGGACCGTGGGTCCCGCACCGGAAACGATCGCCGCCAGGCCCCTGCCCCGCAGGTGGGCGACCAGGGCCGCGCTCGGCCCCATGGCGCTGGCACGGTACTGCTGATGAAGAGAATCTTCCGTCCCTGCAAACAGCTCCGAGGGCTCATCCTTCATCGCGTGGACCAGGAGGGCGGCCCTGCCGGAATTGACCGCGGCCTCGCGGTGCGGAACCGATTCCGGGATCAGGCCGCGCGCAATTCGCGTCGGGACTTCATAGTCCGGGACGGCCACGACGGGCACGACGTCCTCGTGGACGGGGACGGAGACCGAGTGGAAACCATCGGCTCCGGAATAGGAGATCACCAAGCCGCCGAAGAGTGAGGGTGCGACGTTGTCGGGGTGCCCCTCCATCTGGGAACAGATCTGGAGCATCGCGTTCTCGGACAGCCGAAGGTTCTGGGGAACCATCGCGTTGGCCGCAACGACGCCCGCGACGATCGCCGACGCGGAAGATCCCATCCCCCGAGAATGGGGGATGGCGTTGACGGCTTCGACCCGAAGCCCTGGCAGGGCGTGCATCCCGATGGCTCGCCAGGCCGTGCGCATGGCCCGAATCACGAGGTGTTCCTCGGTCCGGGGAACCGATCCGCTCCCCTCGCCCCGTACGTCGAGGAGCAGCGGCTCGTCGGTTCTCTCCACGGTCAGCTCGTCGTACCTGCCCAGCGCGAGCCCGAGGCTGTCATACCCGGGCCCGACGTTGCCGGTGGATCCCGGGACACGCACCCGGACCGCCGTTCCGACGGGAATGATATCTGTCCCGTAGGAAGCCGCGGATTCTCCGTCGACCAGGGTTGGTGAGCTGATGTCCATGATCGGTTCCTTACTCCAGGCCGAGCGCGTCGGCCACGGACACGACGTCGAACGGAACCTTCGTGGGTTCGATGTCATCGCCGTCCGCGCCACGCAGTGCCCACTGAGGGTCCTTGAGGCCGTGCCCGGTCACGGTGATGACGATCGTCGCCCCGGTGGGCGCCTGGCCCGCACGGTGCTTCTTGAGCAAACCTGCAACCCCCGCCGCGGAGGCGGGTTCCACGAACACGCCTTCCCGCGAGGAGAGCCACCGATGCGCCTCGAGGATTTCATCGTCCGTCACGGACTCGATGAGCCCGCCGGACTCCTCACGGGCGGTTTCCGCCTTGTCCCACGACGCCGGGTTGCCGATGCGGATCGCGGTCGCGATCGTCTCGGGCTCGCTGACGGGATGTCCCAGCACAATGGGGGCCGCACCCTCGGCCTGGAAACCCCACATCACCGGCGTCTTCGTGGCGACTGGCGCGATGGTCTCTCCCGCGTCGTTGACGTACGGAGCCGCGTACTCCTTGTACCCCTTCCAATAAGCCGTGATATTCCCGGCATTGCCCACGGGCAGCAAGTGATAGTCCGGTGCATCGCCCAGCACGTCCACGACCTCGAATGAACCCGTCTTCTGCCCCTCGATGCGGGCAGGATTCACGGAATTGACCAAGAACACCGGGTAGCTCTCCGCGAGTTTGCGGGCGGCCTCGAGGCAGTTGTCGAAGTTGCCCTCGACCTGGAGCAGCTCGGCTCCGTGCGCGATCGCCTGCGACAGTTTGCCCATCGCGATCTTTCCGTCCGGCACGAGAACGCCGCACTTGAGCCCGGCCTGGGTCGCGTATGCGGCGGCGGATGCTGAGGTATTGCCCGTCGAAGCGCAGACCACGGCTTCGGCCCCTTGCTCCTTGGCGGCGGTAATGGCCATCGTCATGCCGCGGTCCTTGAATGATCCGGTCGGATTCATTCCCTCGAACTTGATGTAGACCTCGTTGCCGGTGTGCTCGGAGAGCTTGGGCGCGCGGATCAGGGGAGTTCCGCCTTCGCCGAGCGTCACGATCTCGGTCTCGTCGGTCACGGGGAGCCGATCGCGGTACTCGTGGACGACCCCTCGCCAGACGTGTGCCATGGATTTCCTTTTCTGTGTTGAACGGGACCGGGTCAGTGCCCGGGCGGACGGGTGGAAAGTGTGTTCAGCCCTCGACCTGGATCACCGAGGTGACGTCATAGACCGTGGACAAGGAGGACAACTCGTCGATCGTGGACCGGAGGCTTTCGTCGCTGGTCTTGTGGGTCACGATGCGGATCGTGGCGTGGTCGCCCTCGACGTCCTCCTCTTCCCGATGTTTGGTCTGGTGCATGGTCTGGATCGAGACGCCGTGTTCGGCGAACACGTTCGCGATGGCTGCCAGCACCCCCAGCTTGTCCCTCACTCGCAGACCCACGGTGTACCGGGAGACGACGTTGGACAGCGACGTCGCCTTCAGCCCGGCATAGGACGAGTCCGGGATACCCGGTCCGCCGAGGACCGACCGGCGTGCCAGTGAGACGAAATCACCCAGCACCGCCGAGGCCGTGGGCGCTCCCCCGGCGCCCGGACCGTAGAACATGAGTTCTCCGGCGTCGCGGGATTCGACGAAGACCGCGTTGTAGGCGTCCCGGACGCTGGCCAACGGATGGGACCGAGGGATGAGCGTCGGATTGACGCGAATGTTGACGCCGTCCCCGTCAAGCTCGCACACGGAGAGCAGTTTGATCACGTAGCCGTCTTCGGCCGCGGCGGCGACGTCGCCGGCCGTGATGTTTCTGATGCCCTGGCAGTGCACGTCGTCGATCGTGAACTCGGAGTGAAAGGCCAGTGAGGCGACGATCGCAGCCTTCGCCGCGGCGTCGAGACCGTCGACGTCGGCCGTGGGGTCCGCCTCCGCGTAGCCGAGATTCTGTGCCTCGCTCAGGGCGTCATCGAACTGGGCGCCCGTGGTATCCATCGCGTCCAGCATGAAGTTGGTGGTTCCGTTCATGATTCCGAGGACTCGGGTGACCCGGTCCCCCGCGAGCGAGTCTCTCAGCGGACGCAGAATCGGAATCGCACCGGCCACCGCGGCCTCGTACGAGAGCTGAGCACCGTTCTCCGCCGCGGCCCGGTGGAGTTCCGCGCCGTGCGCGGCCAGAAGGGCCTTGTTGCCCGAGACCACGTGCTTGCCCTGCTCCAAGGCCCGAAGGATGCGGGTCCGGGCGGGTTCCATGCCTCCGGTGAGTTCGATGACGACGTCGGCACCATCGATGAGGGTGTCCGCATCCGTGGTGTAGAGGTCCGGATCGGCCTGGTAGTCCCGCTCGGTCTCGAGCGAGCGGACGGCGATGCCGACCAGCTCCGGAACGGCGCCGATGCGTCGGGACAGTTCCCCGGTATCCTCCGTGAGGGCCTTCGCAACCTGCGAGCCCACGGTTCCGGCACCCAGGAGTGCCACCTTGATCGTCGATTCGGTCATAGTCTCTCCTATTGCGTAGGGATGCGTCCTCAGAGGGCGGCGTCCCTGGCGAAAAGGTCGTCTTCGGTCTCGCCACGCACGATGGTGCGCGGGGTCTGCCCGGACGACGTCGCGACGACTCCGGGCCGCGGCAGGTAGTTGTAGTTGCTCGACAGGGACCAGCAGTACGCCCCCGTCGCGGCGACCGCCAGGATGTCGCCGCTGCTCAGATCCGCAGGGAGATAGCAGTAGCGGACCAGAATGTCGCCGGATTCGCAGTGTTTGCCCACCACCCGGGACAGCACTTGCTCACCCAGCGGCTCCCGGTTGGCCAGGACCACGCTGTAGTCGGCGTCGTAGAGAACCGGACGCGCGTTGTCCGACATCCCGCCGTCGACCGCGACGTAACGCCTGACCTGAGTGCGACCGGACTCGGCATCGATCGCGACGTCCTTGATCGTGCCGACGGTGTACAGGGTCGTTCCGGCAGGCCCGCTCAGGGCACGTCCCGGCTCGATCGACAGGTGCGGGATCCGAAGCCCCAACGCCGAGCAGGACTTCGCCACGCTGTCCGCAAGGTCCCGGGCGATGTCCCGAGCCGGACGAGGCGCGTCCCCAGGAATGTATCCGATGCCGTATCCACCACCCAGGTCCAGCTCGGGGATGTCCCGCTCGATGCGGCCGGCGACCTCGGCGATGAACGAGAGGAGCCGCTCGGCCGCCAGGGCGAACCCGTCGGCCTCGAAAATCTGGGAGCCGATGTGGCAATGGAAACCGCGCAGGTCGATCCCGCCCAGCGCCTCCGCGACCAGGGCCGCCAGCATCGCCACCGAATCCGAAGAGGAGACGGCGGTTTCCGAGCGGAGCGCGGGATCGACGTCCCCCTCGGCCAGAGCGGCGGTCCCGTCGGCCAGTGAGAGACCGAATTTCTGGTCCTCGTGAGCCGTCGCGATGAAGTCGTGCGTTTCTGCGTGGACACCCGGGGTGATGCGGATCATCACCGGCGCGGTCATGTCCATGTCCCGCGCAATGCGGTCGATCTGGACCAGTTCCGGCACGGAGTCCGCAACGATCCTGCCGACGCCGTTCTCCAGGGCGCGCCGGATCTCCGACTCCGACTTGTTGTTGCCGTGCAGGGCGATGCGCTGGCCCGGCATGCCCGCGGCCAGGCCGAGGCCGAGCTCGCCGCCCGACGCGGTGTCCAAGTTGAGGCCCTCCTCCTGGGCCCACCGGACGACCGCGGCGCACAGGAACGACTTACCCGCGTAGTAGACGGAGACTTCCGCCCCGTGGTCGCCAAAGGCAGCTTCGAAGGCCTGCCGGTATTCCCGAGCGCGGCTTCTGAAGGTGTCCTCGGACCAGATGTATCCGGGGGTTCCGAATTCTTGGACCAGATCGGAGACGGTGTGCCCGTCGATGGTCAGCTCTCCACCGGTCGACCGCGCGAAGGACGGAGTCCAGATCTGAGGGTCGAGGGCGGCCGGGTCGGAGGGCAGCCGCAACCATTCGGGCACGGCGGCAGATGGTGAGTTCGCCATTTACATCCTCTCCGGTGCGGTCACGCCCAGCAGATGAAGACCGTTGGCCAGCACCTGGGTCACGGCGTCGTTCAGCGCAAGCCGCGTACGGTGCGTGTCGGTGATCTCCTCGGTGCCCTTCGGGGTCACCCGGCAGGCGTCGTACCAGCGGTGGTAGGCCCCAGCCAGGCGTTCGAGGTAACGGGCGACTCGGTGGGGTTCGCGGAATTCGGCCGACTCGACGTTCACGCTCGGGAACTGACCGAGCTCCGCCAGGAGATCCTCGTCGGCGGGTGTGTTGAGCAGCGCCGCGTCGAAGGTCTCGTCGGAACGCACGACGCCGGCATCGGCCGCGTTCCGGGCCACGGCGCACGTCCGGGCGTGAGCGTATTGGACGTAGAACACCGGGTTCTCGTTCGAGCGACGGGTCAGCAGGTCCAGGTCGATGTCGATATTCGAGTCGACCGAGAACCGGGTCAGGGAATACCGTGCGGCGTCCGTGCCGACGGCGTCGACCAGGTCCTCCAAGGTCACCACGGTTCCCGCACGCTTGGACATGCGCACGGCCTCGCCGTCCCTGACCAGGTTGACCATTTGGCCGATCATGACCTCGACGGCGTCCGGGTCGTCCCCGATGGCGGCCGCGGCGGCCTTGAGCCGCGCGATGTATCCGTGGTGGTCCGCCCCGAGCATGTAGATCGCCAGATGTGCACCGCGCGCCCGCTTGTCGGCGATGTAGGCGATGTCGCCGGCAATGTACGCGGCGTTGCCGTCGGACTTGATGACCACGCGGTCCTTGTCGTCCCCGTAGTCGGTCGAGCGCAGCCACCACGCGCCGTCCGCGTGGTAGAGCTTGTCGCTGCCCTTGAGCTGCTCCAGGATCTTCTCGACCTGCCCCGATTCGAACAGCGAGTTCTCGTGGAAGTAGACGTCGAAGTCGACTCCGAAATCGTGCAGGGACTTCTTGATGTCCGCAAACATCATCTCGACCCCGTAGGACCGGAAAACCTCTTGCGGGTCGTCCGCTTCCAGCGCTTCGGGCACCTCGCGAAGGACGCGCTGGGCGATGTCCTCGATGTACTGGCCGCCGTAGCCGTCCTCGGGTGCCGGTTCCCGGCGCGCCTTGGCCAGGAGCGAGTTCGAGAAACGGTCGATCTGGGTTCCGTGGTCGTTGAAGTAGTATTCGCGGGTCACTTCGGCCCCGTTCGCCTCCAGAATGCGCGCCAGCGAATCACCGACGGCGGCCCAGCGGGTTCCACCCAGGTGGATCGGCCCCGTGGGGTTGGCCGAGACGAACTCCAGATTGATGTGCGTTCCCTCGAGTTTCGAAGAACGCCCGTACGCGGGCCCCGCAGCGAGAATGTTCTTGGCCAGGACACCGGCCGCGGCGGCGTCGAGAACTATATTCAGGAAGCCCGGGCCGGCAATGTCCACGCCCGAGACACCGTCCACGGAAGCGATCCGCTCCGCCAGGACCTGCGCGACCTCGCGCGGATTCTTGCCGACCTTCTTGCCGAGTTGCAGAGCGATATTGGTGCTCCAGTCGCCGTGCGCCCGATTCTTGGGTCGTTCAACCCTCGTCTCGGGGAGTGTCTGGCCTTCGGACAGCACAAGCTGACCGGCGTCGATGGCCTCGTGCAGGCACGCGGAAATTGCTTCGGAGAGTTCTTCGGGAGTCACCCGGTCAGTCTACAAGGAATGCCGCGGCCGCCGATTTCGTGACGTGCCGGGGTCTGTCGGCTTCACTGCGCGTCGCGTGGATTTGTCCCTGCTCATTTCCTGGTATGCTGTTCTGCGTTGCCCTCGTAGCTCAGTGGATAGAGCGCTTGCCTCCGGAGCAAGAAGTCGTAGGTTCGAATCCTATCGAGGGCACGGTCAAGACCCCGTCCCGCCCGAGCGGGAACGGGGTCGTTTCGTATCGAGTCGGACCGAGCGGAGACGTACCAATGATGAGCGGTTTCTACACTTCCGTGCAGGAAGAGGACCGCTCCTTCGATCTCCACTCCCCCGCTGTTCCGGTCTCCGGGCCCGCTCCCTTGGTCATTCATTTCCACGGAGGCGCGTGGCGATTCGGAGACAAGTCCTCGATGCTCTATTCGGTCAACGGGCAGCACAGGGTGCGCGAGCGCCTGCAGGCGAGCGGATATTTCGTGGCGTCGGTCAACTACCGCCTGTCCCATCGGGCACTGTTTCCCGCCCAGTTGCACGACGCCAAGTCCGCGGTGCGCTACTTTCGCGCCCACGCCGAACGATTCGGCATCGACCCTCACCGCATCGCGGTGTCCGGGGCCTCGGCCGGCGGACATCTCGCCCAGTTGCTCGCGGCGACTCCGGATTCCGGAAACGCTTACCTCGAGGGCCCCGATGCCGGCGTCGCCTCGAGCGACGTCGCCGGGGCCGTGAGCTTCTACGGCGTCAGCGACCTGCGCACCATATTCGACGACAGGATCGCCTGCGGTTTCCCGCACGATCATCCCGACGACGACGGCGCCGAAGCCAGGCTGCTCGGGTCCGGATACCCTGCCCCGGTGTCTACCGCGGCGGAGCAGGCGTGGGCATGGGCGCACCCTGTCGACTACGCGGAGGACACGGCGCTGGCTCCGGGGCACCGTCCGGTGTTCTACGTCCACGGGGCCGACGATTCCTGCGTTCCCTGGATCCAGTCCGGCAGTCCGCACCGCGCCCTGCGTGCACGCGGGGTGCCGACGTCGCTCGAGATCGTTCCGGACGCCGAGCACTCGGATGCACGTATTTTCCAGGACGAGGAGCGATTGCGCAGAATCGTCCGTTGGGTCGAGGAGCGATGCGCCCCAAACCTCGCCTGAAGGCTGCGGGATGCTCCACGAACCACTGCCGGGCGATGACCCGTGTGGGTCGGGCCGATCGCACCGTGCGCTCCGCCCGGTAAACTGGGAGCAATATGTCTGACCAGCCCGTGCATTCCGAGCCCGTTCGCCGCCACATCACGTACCCCGAGTCCCTGCCCGTTTCGGCCCGCAGGGAAGACATCATGGATGCCATCCGGGACAACCAGGTCGTGGTGATCGCCGGCGAGACCGGTTCCGGCAAAACCACGCAGATCCCGAAGATGTGCCTCGATCTGGGCCTGGACGCCGACGGGATGGTCGGTCACACCCAGCCTCGCCGGCTCGCGGCCAGATCCGTGGCTGAACGGATCGCCGAGGAATTGGGCGAGGACCTGGGGCAAACGGTGGGCTACCAGGTCCGCTTCACCGCCGAAGTCGGCGAACAGACCTCGATCAAGCTCATGACCGACGGCATTCTGTTGGCGGAGATCCCCCACGACCCCCTCCTGAAGAAGTACTCCACCATCATCATCGATGAGGCGCACGAGCGGTCCCTGAACATCGACTTCATCCTGGGGTATCTGAAGAGAATCCTGCCGCAACGGCCTGATCTCAAGATCATCATCACGTCCGCGACCATCGATCCGGACCGATTCGCCCGCCATTTCGCCCCGAGCTTCGACCCCGTTGCCGAGCACACCGAGGACGAGCCGATGCCGGAGGACGCAGCCCCGGTCGTCGAAGTTTCCGGTCGCACCTATCCGGTGGAGATTCGCTACCGACCGCTCGAGGGCTCCGCCCAGTCCGACGACGACGCCGACGATCTCGACGCCGAAGACAGGGACCCCCTGGACGCTATCTGCGATGCCGTGCTGGAACTCAAGAATGAGGACCCCGGCGACATTCTGATCTTCTTCTCCGGCGAGCGCGAGATCCGGGACGCCGCCGACGCCCTCGAGGACCTCGCGAAGAAACACCGGTCACTGGCCGGGACGGAGATCCTGCCGCTGTTCGCGCGGTTGTCGATGTCCGAGCAGCACAAGGTTTTCCGGCCCTCCGGCAAGCCCCGGATCGTACTGGCCACCAACGTCGCGGAGACCTCGTTGACGGTTCCGGGGATCAAGTACGTGATTGATCCGGGGACCGCGCGCATCTCTCGTTACTCCGTGCGGACCAAGGTCCAACGCCTTCCCATCGAGAGAATCTCGCAGGCCAGCGCGAATCAGCGCTCGGGCCGTTGCGGTCGCGTGTCGGACGGCATCGCGATCCGGCTCTATTCCGAAGAGGATTTCCTCTCCCGGGCCGAGTTCACCGACCCTGAGATACTGCGCACGAATTTGGCGTCGGTCATCCTGCACACGATGTCGATCGGCGTCGTCCGCTCTCCCGGGGACATGGAGAGGTTCCCCTTCGTCCAGCCTCCGGCCAAGCGCTCGATATCCGACGGCGTCAACGTGCTGAGGGAGCTCGGCGCCCTCAAGGATTCCTCCGATCGGGACGCGGGTCGGGCCGGGAGGACCGGAAAGAGGGGTCGGTCGCGCGGTTCCAGGTCACCGTCTCCCCTGACCGCCGTCGGACGCAAGCTCTCGGCCTTCCCCGTGGATCCGAGGCTCGGACGCATGATCGTTGCCGCTCAGGAACTGGGCGTTGCCAAGGAAGTCATGGTGCTGGCCGCCGCGCTGACGATCCAGGACCCGCGCGAGCGCCCGACCGAACAGCGGGCCCAGGCCGATGAACGCCACGCACGGTTCAAGGACGAGACCTCCGATTTCTCCGGGTATTTGCTGCTGTGGCAGTACCTCCAGGAAAAACAGGCGGAGCTCTCTTCCTCCCAGTTCCGCAAGATGTGTCGGCGGGAGTACATCAACTATGTGCGTGTTCGGGAGTGGCAGGA
This sequence comes from Rothia sp. HC945, assembly GCF_051370785.1. Taxonomy (NCBI): domain Bacteria; kingdom Bacillati; phylum Actinomycetota; class Actinomycetes; order Micrococcales; family Micrococcaceae; genus Rothia; species Rothia sp. HC945. Next base: position 733,223 of record NZ_JBFCSN010000001.1, read on the forward strand.
CCTCTACGAACAGTTGCGGAACCTGGGCTCGCGGGCCGGGGTCAAGGTGTCCCGCGGTCGGAGCATTCGAGTGGGCGAAACCGAGGAGGCCGTCCACCGGTCCCTCTTGGCTGGCCTGTTGAGCCACATCGGTTTGAAGGACCAACGCAGGCACGAGTACCAGGGGGCGCGGGGAACACGCTTTTCGATCTTCCCCGGATCGTCCTTGTTCAAGAAGAATCCGGACTGGATCGTTTCCGCCGAACTCGTCGAGACGTCCAAATTGTGGGCCCGTGTCAATGCCTCGGTGGACCCGCGTTGGATCGAGGAAGCCGCCGGATCTCTGCTCAAGCACACGTACTCCGAGCCGTACTGGTCGGCCAAGCGCGGTTCGGTCATGGCCTACGACAAGGCCACGCTCTTCGGCGTTCCGGTAGTGGCCGATCGACCCGTCAACTACTGGCGCATCGACCCCGCCCTTTCCCGCGAGCTGTTCATCCGCAAGGCTCTGGTGGAGGGTGACTGGCGGACCAGGCACCGGTTCTTCCATCGCAATCAGAAACGGCTGGCCGAGATCGATCAGCTCGAGGCCCGGTTGCGCCGGCGTGATCTGCGGGTGGACGACGACGTCATCTTCGACTTCTACGACGCCCGCATTCCCGCGGACGTGGTCTCGGAACGCCACTTCGATCAGTGGTGGAAGAGAACTCGCCCACAGAACGAGCACCTGCTCGATCTGGATCCCGAAAACCTCATCGACGAGGAAGCCCGGGATTACGACGAATCCCAGTTCCCGAGGACCTGGGTCCTGCCGACCTCGGATTCGCAGTTGCGTCTGGACCTCACGTACGAGTTCGCACCGGCGGCCCCCGGAACCAGTCCGGAGGCCGACGGCGTATTCGTGCAGGTTCCGATCGTCTTCCTGAACCAGATCCAGCCCGAGCCGTTCGAGTGGTTGATTCCGGGGCTTCGTCACGAACTCGTGACCGCGCTGATCAAGTCGTTGCCCAAGGCCTCTCGGAAGAATTTTGTGCCGGCGCCCGACGTCGCCAGGCAGGCCGTCCAGGCCCTCGACGCCGACTTCGATCCGTTGCATGACGCGTTGCTGCCTTCCCTCGAGCTGGTTCTCCGACGCCTCAAGGGGTACGTGATACCTCCGGGTTCCTGGAACTGGGATGCAGTCCCCGACCACTTGCGCATGACTTTCCAGGTGCGCGGTTCCGGGAACAAGCTCCTTGGCGAGGGAAAGGACCTGATGGCGCTCCAGGAGGATCTGCGCCCGCAGATCCGGTCCGCGCTGGCCGCATCGCTGGGTGCCTCCCCGGACGCGCTGGCCCGGGTGGCTTCACAGGGCCAGGCCTCCGGCACGGGCGGATCCAGCACCGAGACGGGCGGGCCGGGATCCGGGACGTCGTCGGCGACTTCCGGGGCCTCGCAGAACACCCGACCCGGGTCGGGGCCCGCCTCGGGCTCGGGCGTCGTGGAGGTCTCCGGGTTGCACGACTGGCCGGACACGGATGTTCCGCCCAGGATTACCCGCACCATTGCTGGGCAACGCGTCGAAGGGTATCCCGGTCTCGTGGACGAGGGCCAGAGCGTCGCCGTGCGGGTCATGGCCTCCGAACACGAACGGGATCGGTCCCAGAGGCTGGCCACGATCCGGTTGCTCTCGCTGCGTGTGCCGTCCCCTCAGAAGTACGTGTCCGACCACCTGAAGAATGATGAGAAGATCGTCTTCACCCAGAATCCCCACGGATCGGTCGAATCGCTGATTGCGGACTGTACGGTCGCCGCCTTGGACAAGCTCACGCCCGAGACGGCGCCAAAGACCCGAAAGGAGTTCGAGGCACTGTTCCATGAGGTCCGTGCCGAGCTGATCGATACGGTCTTCGCGGTCACAAGTCTCGTCGCACGAATCCTCAAGACGGCCAATCAGGTGCGCAAGCAGCTCAAGACCTCGGCGTCGTTGGCGGTGATCAACAATGTCAACGACATGAAGGCCCAACTCGAGAGCCTGGTCTATCCCGGATTCGTGGCTGCCACGGGGTACGACCGGCTCGTTCACGTGCCCCGTTACCTCGATGGGATGAGCCGGAGGATCGAGAAGATGGGCGAGCGCCTCTCCAAGGACACGACGTCGATGCTCGAAGTCCAGGCTCTGGAGGACGAGTACGACGCCGCTGCGGAGAAGTACTCGATCGACGGAGTCGTTCCCCCTCCGCTGGCCGATGTCGGATGGATGATCGAGGAGCTCCGGGTCAGCTACTTCGCCCAGGAACTCGGTACGGCCCGACCCGTCTCCGTGCAGAGGATCCGCAAGGCGCAGAAACAGGCGATCGAAAAGATCGCCCACGCCTGAGGCCCCGTCCCGGCCGTTGCCCGGGACCCGTCATCAGGTTCCGGCGCCCCGTTTGAGATACCGCAGGACCGCGGTGACCCGCCGGTGCACGTCATCGGCCTCGGTCAGCCCGAGCTTCGCGAATATTCTCTGGCAGTGTTTCTCGACCCCGCCCTCACCGATGCAGAGGGCCTCGGCGATCCCGGCGTTGGTGTGCCCTTCGGCCATGAGCCCCAGCACCTCGGTCTCACGGGCCGTCAACGAGGCGAGCGACGCGTCGCCATGCCTGTCGCGGAGCAGGAGTTGCTGGACCACGTGCGGATCCAGCACCGTCCCGCCGTCGGCAACACGGCGGCACGAGTCCAGGAAGGCGTCGATGTCCGAGACGCGGTCCTTCAACACGTAGCCGATGGATCCCGTGCCCGAGGCAACCAAGTCTTCGGCGTAGGCGAGAACCACGTATTGGCTCAGCAACAGGATCGGAGCATTGGGGTGTTCACGGCGCACGTCCACGCTGGCGCGCAGTCCCTCATCCGTATGGGAGGGCGGCATGCGGATGTCGCACACCGTCAGGTCCGGCTCCAGCTCGAGCGCGGCCTTTTTCATCGAGGGACCGTCCTCGACATCGGCGACGACCTCGTGGCCGTCGTCCTCGAGAATGAGCCTGAGCCCCTGCCGCAAGAGCGCCGAATCGTCAGCAATTACTATTCGCACGGTATGACTCCCCTGATGAGGGTTCCTTCCCCGGCCGGGGATTCGACAAAGAGCTCGCCGTCGACGCCGCGCAGACGATCCTCCAGCCCGGCCAGCCCGTGGCCCTTCGCAACGGAGGCGCCCCCGACGCCGTCGTCGCGGACTTCGACGACGAGGCGACCGCCCTCCTGACGAACCGTCACGAGGGCTTCCGAAGCACCGGAATGCTTGTTGACGTTCACCAGAGCCTCGGAGACCAGGAAGTAGGCGGGCAGCTCCACGTGGGACGGGGTGGTTTCGTCCGCGTCCCACCGGAGGGCCACGGGAACGCCGGAACGGACCAAGGATTCGCTGACCGCGGCACGAAGGCCCCGGTCCACCAGCAGGGCCGGCGCGATGCCCCGCGACAACTGACGAAGCTCCTGGAGTGTCTCCTGATTCTGTGCGCCGGCCTCCCGGAGAATGCGGTCGGCCTTCTCCGGATCCGTGGACACGAAACGCCGGGCCCTGGAGATGTCCATGCCGAGTCGCACGAGTCGCTGTTGCGGGCCATCGTGGATGTCGCGTTCGAGGCGTCGGAGGGACTCCCCTTCTGCCCGCCGAGCGGCGGCCCGGGACCCCTGCAACGAGGCGACCCGGTGGCGCGCGGATTCCGGCAAGCACAACATGGCCGAGGACAGTTCGGACCGAATTCCGGCCAGCCCGAGGGTCAGCCACGGCAGGGTCGCCAAGAACACGAGAGCCAGGACCACGTAGCCGAACGCCTCGGTGAGGTACGGGTGATCGGACACGAACGGAATTCCCGTGTGCGACCAGGAGAGCAGGTCAGCCAGGGACCCGTAGTTCAGCGGATTGTCCGAACCGGACCGGATCATCAACGTGATCGGACCGGCAATTCCCGCCAAGACCACGCACCACCAGGCGAAGATCACCCAGAAGACGACCGTGGAGACCACGAAGTCCACCAGAATCCACGCAATATTCATCCACGACTGTCCGTGTCCGGCGTCGGCCTTCAACCTGTCGATCAGGCCCTCGCCGTGACGCGGCGGAATGGGCCGTCGCAACGGCCGGCCCCGGAGCCACGCGACCTGGCTCCTCTCGACCCAGCTGACCCCTCGACCGTAATAGATCGCTCCCCACAGCAGGAACACGCCGAGGAAGAAAACGGGCAGCATCCCGACCCCCGCGCTCAGCAGCGTGACGGCCACGACGAAGGAAATAAGGGACAGGGGAAAACTGCCGAGCAGGTACACGCTCGCGCGGCCCCATCGGCGCACCCAGGAAACACCCCGGGCTCTGGGGACCGTCTCCTGGAGGCCATCTCCATTCCCCCACCGTGGGTCGGTCACGGAGTCGGATTCTTCGCTCATGTCATCGGCAAATGCGTTCATGGTTCCATCGTCGTGACAGCGTCGTCTCCGGACCATCCGACCAGCTGGTCAATATGGTGTCGGGCCAGCCCGACGGGCGCTTCCGGCCGACCCCTCGGCGTCGACGCCGGCTCGGACCGTCAGCCGACCTCTGCCTCGGAATGCCCGGCTCGGGTGAGCGCGTCACGAATCGATGCGGCGGCCGCATCCATGGCGTCCTGGTCGGGATCGTTGTCCACCTGATCGAAGCTGAACTCTTCGATCGAGTTGGTCGGCCAGACGTGCAGATGTGCGTGGGGAACCTCGAAGCCCTGAATCATGAGCCCGACGCGAACCGGGTCGTAGACCTCGTTGATCGCCTGACCGATGGTCCGGCACACGGCCATCAGGTGCAGGGCAAGATCTTGAGGAAGGTCGACCCAGTGGTCGATCTCCTCACGAGGCACCACGAGCACGTGGCCCATGGACAACGGTGCGATGGAAAGGAAGCCCACGGCCTTGTCGTCCTTCCAGACAAAGCGGCCGGGCAGATCTCCTTCGATGATTTTGGTGAATACGGTGCTCACGGTGTTTCCTCCAGGTCGACTGACTCGTACGGGTCCAGGCGCGCGTACGATGTGCCGTACTTTCCGCCGAAATTCTTCAGGTGGTTGTTCAGCATCGCCAGGCCGTTCTCCGCCAGGAGACCGTCATGGATGGGATACGCGTGGTCGGCGCCGACGGAGATCACGAAGTCCACCACTTCGTGCAACTTGTTCCACGGTGCGTGAATCGGCACCAGGAGGTCCCGTACGTGGATGCCGTCGGGAACGATGAGACTGTCTCCCGGGTGATACAGAGTTTCGTCGATCATGAAACCGATGTTCTCGACGATCGGCACGAGGGGATGGATCAGAGCGTGCTGACCACCAAAGGTCCGGACCGAGAACGGCGAAAGATCGAAGGCCTCTTCGCCGCGCACCTCGTGCACGCGGTCGGGGGCTGATACGGCGCTCTTGATGACGCGGGCGATCGAACCGGGAGCATGGACCTGGACGCCCGGATGCTGGTCGAGAAATTCGTTGACGATGTCGGCGTCGTAGTGGTCCGGGTGCTCGTGGGTCACGAGGATGTGGTCGACGCCGTCCAGCGCCGTCCTGAGTTCCTCGGCTGTCGAGAAATTACCCGGGTCGAGGACCAGGACGGAACCGTCCTTGTCCAGGCGGATGCACGAATGCGTGAACTTGGTGAGTCGCATGACACCCAGACTATCTCGCCGGCACCATCACGGCGAAGGGGCTTGTCGGAGCCGTTACGCCCTGCGCGATGGACGACCTCGTCGCACCTAGAATGTGCACAATGGGATGCGGCGGTGAACCGCAACCGACCGGGCTGGGACGAGCCCGCTCCAGGAACCGGCAGAAAGAGGGACTAGCATGGCGGCGCAACGACCCGCGCACGAGGGACGCGAGAGGTCCGCCGACGTACGCTCCAGCCAGGAGCACCGCAATACGCGTCAGCGCAGGACCGTGGTGGAGGCCCTCGACACCCTGGAAGACTTCCATTCGGCGCAGGATTTCCACCGCATCGTCGCCGACCGGGGCGGACGGGTCTCCCTGGCGACGGTGTACCGAATTCTCCAGTCCCTCGAGGACACCGGAGACGTGGACGTGGTGCAGGGCGACGACGGCCAGGCCCTTTACCGCAAGTGCTCGGCCGACGACCACCATCACCACTTGTTGTGCAGGCGTTGTGGCGCGGCCGAGGACATCGAGGCCGACGTCGTCGAGCGCTGGGCCGAGCAGGTGGGAGCCGCATCCGGCTATACCCAGATCGCTCACACCATCGAGCTGACGGGCTTGTGCGCTCAGTGTACCCGCGAGGTCGCCGGCTCCTCCTGATTCTCCGGAACGGAAATCCTGCCCGAGCCGGTCATACGGCGCCGCACCACGGCGATTCCCCGGCACACGATGTAGATCAGGAACGAAATAGTGGTCACGTAGGGACTGATCGGCAGGGACCCCGCGAGCGCGAGCATGATCCCGCCCACGGTGGAGATCTCGGCGAACACGATGGACAGCACGACCGCCTTGACCGGTGATGCGGTCAGTTGGATCGCCGCGGCCGCCGGGGTGATCAGGAGTGCCAGGACCAGCAGGGAACCGACGACCTGCACCGAGAGGGCCACCGAGATGCCCAGCAGAAGCATGAAGACCATGGCCAGTCCACGGAGCGGGACACCTTTTGCGGTCGCGACGTCCGGGTCGAGGCTCGCGAACGTCAGCGGCCTCCAGACCGCGAGCAACCCGCCGATGACGACGACCGCTCCGATCACCATCTCGGAAACCTGGGCCGCGTCCACGGACACGATCTGTCCCGTGAGCAACGAGAACTTGTTCGCTGACCGTCCCTGGTACAGGGACAGGAACAGGATCCCCAGACCCAGGCCGAATGGCATCAACACCCCGATGAACGAGCTGTTGTGACTCGCCCTCGCCCCCAGGATTCCGATGATGGCGGCCGCGGCGATCGACCCGACGAGTGAACCGGTGATCACGTCGAAACCGAAGAAGAGGAACAACGCGGCCCCTGCGAAGGACAGCTCCGCGATGCCGTGCACCGCAAAGGACCCGTCGCGCATCATCACGAAGGTTCCGATGAAACCACCGATGAGGGCGAGCACGGCGCCCGCCACGATGGACTGGCTGAGCAGCGAGAACAATGCGCCGTAGTCCTCGAAGACGAAGATGCGCCCCAGGACGTCTCCTGCGGCGAGCATGCTGGGGGCGATGGTATCGATCGGCATCAGGCTTCCCCTCCGACGTCGTGGGCATGGCAGTCGTTTCCTGGCGCTTCGGACGCAGCTCCCGACCCGACGACGACGTAGCGTCCGTCGACTCGCAAGACTTGAACCGGCGCCCCATAGACCCGGCTCAGGGTTTCGGTGGTCATGACGTCCTCGACGCTTCCCACCGTGAACCGTCCATTGGCCAGGTAGAGCACTCGGTCGACGTCGTCGATGATCGGGTTGATCTCGTGGGTCACGAACACGACCGTCGCCCCGGACTCGCGGCGGTACTCCTCGATCAGTTGACTGACCGCGCTCTGGTGTCGCAGGTCGAGGGACAGCAAGGCCTCATCGCAGAGCAGGAGTCTCGGCCTGGAGGCGAGGGCCTGGGCCACCCGCAGTCGTTGTTGTTCGCCACCGGAGAGAAGGCCGATCGGGACCGCGGCGTATTCGGTCGCGCCGACGCGCTCCAGCAATTCGTCGACGCGAGCCTTGCGACGGCGGGACGGGAATCCGGGGCCCCAACGATGGCCGTCCAGCCCCAGTCCCACCAGGTCTCGGGCCCGAAGGGGCGTGTCCGGCCCGAAGGCACGTTGTTGCGGCACGTACCCGATGCGGGGATTTCCCCGCCGGACGCCGTCTCCCAGCACGCGGACGGATCCCCCGGAGAGAGGCAACAGCCCGAGAAGGGTTTTGAGGAATGTCGACTTGCCGGAGCCGTTGGGTCCGAGCACGGCGAAGTACTCCCCCTGGTCAATCTCCAGCGTCAGATCCTTCCACAGCGTCCGGTCCCCGAAGGACAGGGCGGCCGCCTCGAGCTCGACGCTCGGCGTGCGGTGTTCGGACACGGTGAATACTCCTTGACGGATCGGTATGGGACACGGCAGACGGTGACGCCGCCCCGAACCGGGGCGGCGTCACCGTGCGTCGTGAATGATTGTGCTAGTTCTTCTTCTCCAGAGCCTTGGACACGTTGTCGAGGTTCTTGTTCATCCAGTCGACGTAGTTCTCGCCATCGGGCAAGGTCTCGGTGAAGGAGACGGTCGGAACGTCCTGTTCCTCGGCGTAGGTCTTGATGTCCTTGGTCTGAGAGGACTCGGTCTGCGAGTTGAAACCCAGCATCGCGATGTTTCCGGACGCCAGCTGGTCCTTCATGGACTTGATGACGGACGCCGGAGCATCCGTGTCTCCCTCGATGGCTTCGTAGAAGTCGCTCGAGGTGGCGTCCTTCAGCCCGGCGTCCTCCAAAAGGTATCCCGGAACGGGCTCGGTGGCCAGGTACTCGCGCCCCTGTCCGTTGAGCCCCGCTGCCCGGTCCTTGACCTTGTCGATCTCGTCGGCCACGTGGTCTCCGCGCTGGGTGTAGTCATCCTTGTGGTCTTTGTCGAGACTGCCCAGCTCCTCGGCCACCTTGTGGCTGACCTTGGCCATGACCTCGGGGTTGTACCAGACATGCTCGTTGAAGGACCCGTGGTCGTGGTCGTGGTGTTCCTCGGCAGCCGAATCCTCGTCGTGGTCGTGGTGATGGTCCTCCGCGGCCTCGTCCGCACCGGGCAGGCCGGACAGCTTGACCGCGTCGATCTTCGTCGCCTTCGAATCCTTGCTGATGTCGTCCATGAAGGCGTCGTATCCGCCGCCGTTCTCGACGATCAGGTCTGCGTCCTTGACCTTCAGGCGGTCTTGCGAGGTTGCTTCGTAGGAGTGCGGGTCCTGGCTGGTCGAGTCGATGACGGGTTTGACGTCGACGTCGTCACCCGCGACCGACTTGACGATGTCGGAGTAGACGTTCGTGGACGTCACCACGGTGAGCTTGTCGTCGTCCTTCGTCGACTCCGAGTTCGCACTCGAGCAACCGCTCAGTGCGATCCCGCAGGCTGCCGCGACCGCCACCGTCTTCATCCAGCCCGTTCCGCGCATGTATGTCTCCTTGATCTAGAAGTTCGTTAAGCGAACGAATCGCATCTGCAAGAAGTCTACTCAGATGCGAATCGTTCACAATTTAGCGCGGACTTATGTATTCTTCGGTGGTCGCGGCCTCTTGGCCGCCGCGGTCGACTCGTTGTCCCCGACCCCACGGCCCCGACCGCGGCGGGCACGGGAGGCATCCGAGACCCCGACGGGCTGGGACTCATCGCGGTACGGCGTGCCCGTCCGTCGGTGGTCCATGGCCTGCGTCGAGTCCTTGATCTCTCCGATCAGCTCTTCCAGGACGTCTTCCAGGAACAGCACCCCGATGGTGTCTCCCCCGCGCGCGATGACGCGGGCCACGTGCCCGTGGGTGCGCTGCATCGACCCGAGCGCGGCTTCAACGGTCGTGTCCGGCCGCAGGTTGATGAGTGAGCGAACGCGGGTCAGCGGAGTGGGCCGTCGATACCTTTCGTCCGGAATCGAGAGAACGTCCTTGACGTGCAGGTAACCGAGGTAGCTGCCGTCCTCGGACCGGAGCACGAACCGCGAGAAGCCGGTTCGGCCCACGGCCTTCTCCAGATCGTGCGGGGAGCAGTCGGAGGGCAGGGTCACCAGCCGGTCCACCGGCACCATGACGTCTCCGACGCTCTTCTCCGAGAACTCCAGGGCGCCCGAGAGCATCCCGTCCGCGTCAGTGACGAGGCCCTCGGCGGTCGACTCTTCGACGATGGTCTGCAACTCCTCGAGCGTGAAGGTCGAGGAGACCTCGTCCTTGGGATCGACCTTCATGAGCCTGAGCGCGGCGTTCGCGAGCCAGTTCAGGAAAACGATGACCGGTTTGACCGCGTGCGAGATCATCACCAGCGGAGGAGCCAGGATCAACGCGGCCTTGTCGGCCACCGACACCGAGATATTCTTCGGAACCATCTCGCCGAAGATCACGTGCAGGAACGTGACCACCAGGAGCGCCAGAAGGAACCCGATGCCGTCCGCCGCCGACGTCGGAACGCCGAGGTGGGTCAGGGGCAGGGCCACGAGATGGTGGACTGCCGGTTCGGCCACATTCAGGATCAGCAGGGAACAGACCGTGATGCCCAGCTGGCAGCACGCCAGCATGAGAGACACGTGTTCCATCGCTCTCAGTGCGGTCTGCGCACGCTTGTTGCCGTTCTCGGCCAGCGGCTCGATCTGTGACCGCCGGGCGGACATGATGGCGAATTCGCCGCCGACGAAGAACGCGTTGCCGGCGAGCAGGACCACGAGCAGAGCGAGAGAACCCCAGTCGTTCATCGTGAGCCCCCGTTCGTTGCGAGCGAGCGGTCTGAGCCGTCGACGGCCCGCCGCGGCCCGAGGTCTTCCTTGATCGTCTCGTCGGCGTCGTGGGAGGACGGCGTGAACAGGATCCTGTCGACGCGGCGGTGGTCCATGCGCTCGACCTCGAGGATTCCGGTCTCGATCGGCACGGTGTCGCCTACCTCCGGGATCCGTCCGAGCCGGTCCATCATGAATCCGCCCATTGTCTCGAAGGCCGGATCGTCGTCGACGTCCAGCGGGGTCACCTTCTCGGTCACCTCGTCGGGGCGCAGCAGGCCGGGGAAATGCCAGCGGCCGTCGGCGGTCTCGAGCACGCCGGGAACTGCCCTGTCGTGCTCGTCCGCCACCTCGCCGACGATCTCTTCGACGAGGTCCTCGAGCGTCGTGATCCCCGCGGTACCGCCGTACTCGTCCAGGACGACGGCGACTTGCAGGGCCGATTCCCTCAACTGGCGCAACAACGCGTCGAGGTGAATCGTCTCGGGAACGCGCAGGACGTCGTCCATGAGCGCCCCGGCCTGGACCGTGTCCCTCCGCTCATTGGGAACGCCCACCGCGCGCTTGATGTGGACGACTCCCTTGACGTCGTCCTGGTCCTCCTCGTACAGGGGAAAACGCGAGTGCCCCGTCCGACGCGCTTCGTCGATGATCTCGTTGACCGTGGCCGTGGTCGGGAGCATCACGACCTGTCGGCGCGCCGTCATGACGTCCGACGCGGTGTGTTCGGAGAAATTCAGGGTCCGCGCCACGAAGTTGGCGGTTCCTGCGTCCAGAGTGCCCAGATCCGCGGATCGCCGGACCATTGAGGAGAGCTCCTCGGGTGACCGGGCCCCGGAAAGTTCTTCCTTTGCTTCCAGGCCCATGAGGTGCAGGATCTTGTTGGCCGTCCCGTTCATGACCACCACGAAGGGCTTCATGACGGCGGTGAAGGCGAGTTGGTACCTCGCGAGCGCTCGTCCGATCTTGTAGGACTCGGCGATCGAGAGGTTCTTGGGGATCAACTCGCCCAAGGCCATCGAGAGCAGGGTCGCCACGAGCATCGAGACCACCAGGGTCACCGCGGAGGCGATGCCGGTGGGGATTCCCCACCCATCGACCGTCTCGCGCAATAGGCCCTGGATGCCGACGTCGAGCGTGTAGCCGGTCAGCAGTGTCGTGATCGTGATGCCCAGCTGGCAACTCGACAACTGGGTCGACAAGGATTTCAGGCAACGGAGTAGTGGTTCGGCTCGCCGGTCGCCGTCCTGGATATGCCGCACGACAGTCGGCTGGTCCAGCGCCACGAGAGAGAACTCGACCGCGACGAAGAACCCGGTTCCCAGGATCAGCAGGATACCGGCGAGGATGAGTAACCATTCCACGGTGTTAATTCACCATCCCGCGGAAATGGTGGCGCGCTGAAGGCGGCCCGGAGCAAGAGCAACTAAAAGGGTCGTCCATAAGGGTTTCAGTGTAGCGCGGAGAATCCCCCGAAGGTATGGAAAGAGCCTGGGAGTCCGGGCTTTTCGATCCGAGCGAACACGGAGGGACGCTCGGGGTCGCTCCGGTGCGCGCCCGAGACGGGTGCCTCGGGCGCATGCCGAAGGTCAGACCAGCCAGGACTGGGAGCGCGCACGCCCTTCGTCGTACCCGGATGCGGCCTGGACCCCGACGACGGCACGGTCATGGAACTCTTGCAGGTCCGAAGCGCCCGCGTAGGTCATGGAGGATCGCAGACCCGCCGTGATTTTGTCGACGATGTCCTCCGCACTAGGGCTCGCAGAATCGATGTACATCGTCGAGTTGGAGATCCCTTCCTCGAACATGGCCTTCCGGGCACGAGTGAACGGGTCTTCCTGCCGTGTCCGGTGTTTGACGGCCCTGGTCGAGGCCATGCCGAAGCTCTCCTTGTAGAGGCGGCCGTCGTCGTCCCGGTGCAGTTCGCCCGGCGACTCGAAGGTTCCCGCAAGCCATGAGCCCACCATGACCTGGCTCGCACCGGCGGCCAGCGCGAGGGCTACGTCGCGCGGATGCTTGACCCCGCCGTCTGCCCACACGTGTTTGCCCATTTCGCGCGCAGCGCTCGCGCATTCCAGAACCGCGCTGAACTGCGGACGCCCCACGGCCGTCATCATTCGGGTCGTGCACATGGCCCCCGGTCCCACACCGACCTTGACGATGTCCGCCCCAGCCTCGATGAGGTCCCGCGTTCCGTTCGCGGAGACCACGTTTCCGGCCACAATCGGGACCTCGGGCTCGAGAGACTTCACCGCGGCGAGAGCATCGAACATCTTCTTCTGGTGTCCGTGGGCGGTGTCGACCACCAGCACGTCCGCGCCCGCACGGAGGAGGCCCTCGGCTTTGGCCGCGACGTCGCCGTTGATTCCGACGGCCGCTCCCGCGATCAGGGAGCCCTGGGCGTCGAGGGCGGGCCGGTAGGTGGCGGCACGAACGGCACCGGAGGTCGACATGACCCCGGCGTAGAGTCCCTCGCGAACCACGACGGCCAGTTCGATGCCCAGCTCTTCGCACTCGCCGAATACTTGTCGCAGCGCCGCGTTGCGCTCTGCGCTGCCCCATGCGGCGTCGGGAGCCAGATCGGATGCGTCGAGGAGAAGGGGAATCGGGTGCATGACCGACTCGACCGAGGCGGCGGGGTCCTCATTCTGGCTCTCGTCCCGCCGGAGGATACCCACGGGGCGGCCGTCCTCGTCGACGACGACGGCCTCGTCAAAACGCCGGTCGCCCAGACGACGCAACGCATGATCGATCGAAGTATCCGGCGAGACGATCACGGCCGACTCGAGCAGAGGGTCGGCACCCTTGACTTCCTCGATGATGCGTTGCGCCGCGTCGGCGGGAACGTCCTGGGGCAAGATGGCCAAACCGCCGCGTCGGGCCAGAGTTTCCATCATCCGGGCGCCGGAGACGGCGGTCATATTCGCGGCCACGAGGGGGACCGTGGTGTCGGTCCCGTCCTGTGTTCCGAGGTCGGCGTCGAAGCGGGACGAAACCTCGGAGCGTGAGGGAACGAGAAAGACGTCGTTGTACGTCAGGTCGGTCGTGGGAGAATTCAGAAATCGCACTTGCCCCATGCTACCCAGGCCCGACGGATTCCGATACAGAGCCGACCACGCTGTGGACAAGCGTGCCCATACCGTGTCGGCCGACACATGGTCGCGTGATGTCCCGATCTCGGTCGTGACACAGCCCGTATTCGGGTGGATAACGTCGACTGAACCCTAATAGACTCGACCCGAGAGGTTGCGCCATCTCGCACTGTCGCGAGATCTTCGGCGGCTCCCTGGGGCCTGCTCGCCCCGAGAACCACCGCGCTTCGGCGGCATCCGGAATTCGGTAGGATCCACAAGAGGATACGGAAGGCTGAGCAGTTCAGCCCTGCCGGCATAAACAGCTAATGGAAGAGGCGTGAAGCTAGTGCCAGATCAGCCACATCACCAGATCCCTGAGGAATTTGCGGGTAACGAATGGCTCGTGGACGAGCTCTTCGAAAAGTACCAGCAGGACAAGAACTCGGTGGACAAGAAGTGGTGGCCCATCTTCGAATCCATGCAGGAGCAGGACAGCGGATCCTCAGCGGGTACCGACAAGAACACGGAGAAGTCTGCACGACAGGCTCCCGCAGAACCCCAGGCGGACAAGTCTCAGGCCGCCAAGCCCCAGGCCGCGCCGAGCAAGCCCGCGGCCACGACGCAGGCCGCGTCCTCCCAGCCGGAGCGGAAGTCCTCGCAGCCCGCGCAGAGCGCTGAGACCCCCAAGGCCGGTGCCAAGAAGGAAACCGACGCACCCCAGCAGGCGGGTGCGGACGCCAAGGAGTCTCCCACCACCAAGCGCCCGATCCCGGCACAGTTGCCGGAGGGCGGCAAGAACGACGTCGAGACCGAAGAGGACCGCGTCGAGACCCTCCGGGGCCCTGGCAAGGCCGTGGTCACGAACATGGAGGAGTCCCTCTCCGTTCCGACCGCAACCACGGTTCGCGCCGTGCCCGCCAAGGTCTTGATCGACAACCGCATGCTGATCAACGATTACCTCCGCCGGTCCCGAGGCGGCAAGGTCTCCTTCACCCACATCATCGGTTATGCGGTGGTCAAGGCGCTCAAGGCCTTCCCGTCGCAGAACGTCGTGTACGGCCAGAATGACAAGGGCAAGCCCGCGGCCATCCACCCCGCGCACATCAATTTCGGCCTGGCCATCGACATGCCCAAGCCGGACGGCTCCCGCAATCTCGTGGTTCCGAACATCAAGAAGGCCGAGAACCTCAACTTCGCCGAGTTCTGGAACGCCTACGAGGACATGGTCAAGCGGGCCAGGGACAACAAGCTCTCGGTCGAAGACTTCAAGGGAACCACCGCTTCGCTGACCAACCCGGGCGGAATCGGTACCGTCCACTCGGTGCCCCGCCTCTCCGCCGGCCAGGCGTGCATCATCGGCGTCGGCGCCTTGGACTACCCGGCCGAGCGCCGTGGGACCTCCCCCAAGACCCTGGCGCGGGAAGGCGTCTCGAAGATCCTGACCCTGACCTCGACCTACGATCACCGCGTGATCCAGGGTGCGGGATCCGGCGAGTTCCTGAAACTCATTGATCAGTATCTGCTCGGCGAGCACGGCTTCTATGACGAAATCTTCGAGGTCCTGCGCATCCCGTTCGAACCGGTCCGTTGGGCCGTGGACAACCAGGTCAACCCGGAAGAAGAGGTCAACAAGGTTGCCCGGATCCAGCAGCTGATTCACGCCTACCGGGTCCGCGGCCACCTGATCGCCGAGGTCAACCCGTTGGAATACGTGATGCGCAAGCATCCTGATCTCAACATCGCGACCTACGGCCTGACCTTGTGGGACCTCGACCGCGAATGGCCCACGGGTGGCTTCGGGGACGCCCCCAAGCTCTCCCTCCGCAACATCCTCGAGCTCCTGCGCGACGCCTACTGCCGCACACTGGCCGTCGAGTACATGCACATCGAATCGCCGAGCGAACGCCAGTGGTTCCAGCAACAACTCGAGCATGGGTACACCAAGCCCAGCCGCGACGAGCAGTTGCGCATCCTGGGCAAGCTCAATGCGGCGGAAGCCTTCGAGACCTTCCTGCAGACCAAGTACATCGGCCAGAAGCGTTTCTCCCTCGAGGGCGGCGAGTCCCTGATCCCGTTGCTCGACTCGATCATCTCGGGCGCCGCGGACGACGGTCTCGCCGGAGTCGGCATCGGCATGGCCCACCGCGGTCGCCTGAACGTGCTGACCAATATCGCCGGCAAGTCCTACGCCCAGGTCTTCCGCGAGTTCGAGGGCGAGCAGGATCCCCGCCTCGTCGGCGGCTCCGGCGACGTCAAGTACCACCTCGGTACGGAAGGCGTGTTCACCTCCGACGGCGGCAACGAAACACAGGTCTACCTCGCCGCGAACCCGTCCCACCTCGAAGCAGTGAATCCGATCCTCGAAGGCATCGTGCGTGCCAAGCAGGATCTCCTGGACGAGGGCGGCGACTCGGAGAACTCCTACGGCGTGCTGCCGATCCTGGTCCACGGCGACGCCGCATTCGCCGGTCAGGGCATCGTGGCCGAGACCATGCAGATGTCGCAGCTGCGCGGCTACAAGGTCGGCGGCACGGTGCACATCGTGGTCAACAACCAGGTCGGTTTCACCACGACGCCGGGCGAGGGCCGCTCCTCGACGTACTCGACCGACGTCGCCCGCATGATCCAGGCGCCGGTCTTCCATGTGAACGCGGACGACCCCGAGGCCGTGGTCCGTGTGGGCCAGCTGGCCTTCGAATACCGCCAGCGGTTCAACAAGGATGTCGTGATCGATCTCGTGTGCTACCGCCGTCGCGGCCACAACGAGGCGGACGACCCGTCAATGACGCAGCCGATGATGTACCAGCTGATCGAGGCCAAGCGCTCGACCCGCAAGCTGTACACGGAATCCCTGGTCGGTCGCGGTGACATCACCCAGGACGAGGCGGACCGCGCGCTCCAGGACTACCAGGAACGTCTCGAGCGCGTCTTCACCGAAACCCACGAGGCCCAGACCTCATCGGCCCCCCTCGTCACCGGGGACGCCGCCGCGGTGTCGAATATCGAACGCCCTGCGGCCCAGCAGATCGAGGACTCCGTCTACTCCCCCGACACCACCGCGGTCTCGAAGGACGTCGTCGCCCGCGTGGGCGAGGTCCACAACGAGATGCCGGAGGGCTTCCAGGTTCACAAGAAGCTCGGTCAGCTGGTCAAGAAGCGCTACGAGATGTCGACCAACGGCAACATCGACTGGGGCTTCGGCGAATTGATCGCTTTCGGTTCACTGCTCATGGACGGCATCCAGGTCCGCATGTCGGGTCAGGACGTCCAGCGCGGTACGTTCGTCCAGCGCCACTCGGTTCTTCACGACACCCAGTCGAATGCCGAGTGGGTTCCGTTGCGGAATCTGGCAGACGACCAGGCCAAGTTCATGATTTACAACTCCCTGCTCTCTGAGTACGGCGTCATGGGCTTCGAGTACGGCTACTCCGTGGAGCGTCCGGACTCGTTGGTCATCTGGGAAGCTCAGTTCGGCGACTTCTTCAACGGCGCACAGACCGTCATTGACGAGTTCATCTCCTCGGCCGAGCAGAAGTGGGCACAGCGTTCCTCGCTCGTACTCATGCTCCCGCATGGTTACGAAGGCATGGGCCCGGACCACTCGTCGGCACGCATGGAGCGTTTCCTGCAGATGTGCGCCGAGAACAACATGACGATTGCCGTGCCCTCCACCCCGGCCAATCACTTCCACCTGCTTCGCCGCCACGTGTACAGCAGGCCGCATCGGCCGCTGGTGATCATGACGCCGAAGCAGTTGCTGAGGCTGAAGGCCGCGACGTCGAGCGTCGAGGACTTCACGGAAGGCGATTTCCAGAGGGTCATTCCGGACCAGGCTGGACTCAACGATGCGGACGTCAACCGCGTCATCCTGGTCTCGGGTCGTCTGTACTACGACCTGATCGCGCGGCGGGAAAAGAAGAACGCGAATCGGACGGCCATCGTCCGGGTCGAACAGCTCTATCCGCTCCCGCTCGAGGAAATCAAGGAGCAGCTGTCCCGTTATCCGGAGGCGGAGGTTCTGTGGGCACAGGACGAGCCAGCCAACCAGGGCCAGTGGCCGTACCTGACGACGTCCTTGCTTCCTCTCCTGGACCGCGACATCCGTCTGGTGTCCCGCGCGGCCTCCGCGTCGCCTGCAACCGGTACCGGCAAGCGCCACCAGGCCGAGCTCGAGCATCTCGTGCAGCAGGCCGTCGAGCAGTAACCGGCATGTCGCCGTCGAGCCCCTGCTCTCGCCGTGGTTCCATGGTGGGAGCGGGGGCTCGGACATGCGGAGACCTCAAAGAACGTTTATCGTTACGTTAGATGCGATCGTTGGACTCCCCCTCGACGGGTTCCCATCGGTCTGACGCCGGAAACAACAGAAAGATTCTCGTGGAGCAACGAAACATTCGGATCGTGGCGGTCGGAGACGACTTGCTGGCAGGTATTGGTGACCCGCGCGCCCTCGGGTGGTTCGGTCGTGTCATGGCGCGCACACCGCAGAATGTGGCACCCGTGGTCTCGTACAACCTGGCAGCTCCCGGTGAGGGCAGCGAGACGCTGAACGAGCGCTGGTTCGAGGAGGCGAGTCGGCGTTTTGCCAGCGGAGCTGACAATCGTCTCGTCGTCGCCCCTTCGACCTTCGACATCGATACGGGCCTCACCAGCGCGCGCAGTCGCCTGAACCTCGCCAACATGGTGGATCTGGCCTCCCAGAACAACATCAAGGTCCTGGTCGTCGGTCCCCCGCCGACCCTCGACTCCGAGCGCAACCGACGCATCGCAGATCTTTCCGCGGCCTACGCGGATGTGACCACGCGCCGCCGTCATGTCTACGTCGACACGTTCAACCCCTTGCAGCACCACGAGCAATGGCGTCAGGACCTGGCGGCGAATGACGGCCGCCCCGGGCAGGCCGGGTACGGGTTGATGGCGTGGCTGGTCCTGCACCGCGGCTGGTACTCCTGGCTGCAGCTGCCCGAACAGCACTGAACGCACATCACACCCGGACCCCGGGTGAGAATGTGCACCCGGCTCGTAGGATCTGGCACAATTGAACACAGTGCCCAATGTCCCGTGTCCGTGCCTACGCACGGAGACGGTCCGCACTGGGCTGACCAGCACCATGGCCGCACGTCGCACCATCGGGCGACGATGCGCGGAAGGAGGCTCATATGAGCAAGCGTGGACGCAAGCGCAAGGATCGCCGTAAGAATTCAGCCAACCACGGCAAGCGCCCCAACTCCTGAGCAACTGACCTCAGGATCCCGGCCAGCCGCGGAGCCGCTGATCACCTCGTGACCAGCGGTCCGGTTGAAAGCGAAGGGCTGAGATGCATTCATGCATCTCAGCCCTTCGCTGTATCCGGGCCCGCACCATTGCGGCCCTCTTCGAACCGGAGGCCCCGAGGGTCGAACCGGAGGCCCCGAGGGCCCGTCATGGACCGGCCCGTTCCCGCGTCACGAAGCCATCGGGCGATCCGTGGGGTCGGACGGCTTCTGTGTCCCGAGACCGGAGTGGTCGTGTTCGGTGGACTCGGTGCTGTCCCGGAGGGAGTCGATCCTGTGCAGGATTGACTGCTTGAGCTCGTCCGGGGCGTGCTCGCAACACGACCGCTTGACCGCGGTACGGATCACGCACTCGAGGTCGTACTCCCTCGCACAGGTCTCACACTCGTTGAGGTGGGTGCAGATGTCTTCGATGTCTTCCGCGGAAAGAGCGCCGTCGAGGTATTCGTAGATCCGTTGGATCTGTTCGTCGCGGCACCCGCCGCTTTCCTGGCAGTCTGTCATAGTCCTTTCCTTCCTCACGATGGGCGTTCTCACCGCTGTTCGGCGCCCTGGGCGCCGCTCGAATTCTTGTTCTTCCGGGTTCCCGACGACGCCTTCCGGCCGCCCTCGGTGCTGAAACCCAAACCGGAGGCGTATTCCGCCAACTGCTCGCGCAGGAGCCGCCGTCCCCGGTGCAATCTGGACATCACTGTCCCGATCGGAATGTCGAGGATCTCCGCGATCTCCTTGTAGGCGAACCCTTCGACGTCGGAATAGTAGACGGCCATCCTGAAGTCCTCGGGCAGGGACTGCAACGCGCTCTTGACGTCCGAATCCGGCAAATGTTCGAGGGCCTCGGACTCTGCCGACTTCAGCCCCGACGAGGTGTGAGCCGAAGCCTGGACCAGTTGCCAGTCTTCCACCGAGTCGGTGTTCGCCTGGTGAGGTTCACGTTGCCTCTTGCGATAGAGGTTGATGTACGTGTTCGTCAGGATCCGATACAGCCACGCCTTGAGGTTGGTCCCGGGCTTGTACTGGTGAAAGGCGGAGAAAGCCTTGGTGTACGCTTCCTGGACCAAATCCTGCGCATCCGCCTGGTTGCGAGCCATGCGCAAGGCGGCAGCGTAGAGCTGATCGATGTACTGCATTGCTTCCCGTTCGAAACGAGCCTTGCGCTCCTCGTCCGATTCACGGGACAGATCGACTGAGTCCACGGATTCCTTCCGCTTGGGCCTGCTGATGAATTCACCCCAGTCTAGAAGGTTTGGCGGCTCAGATGCTCGGCGCGTCGGATTCGACGGCGTCTCGACGGTGGCGACCACCTAGCACCCCTTCCCCAGTTCGGTTCCATAAGCTTGTCGTGGATTGCAACGGCACCGGACCGCGTTGTATTCCGACACATTCGGCCGATGTTCGCAGGAGAAGAAACGGCACGGCAGCTTGTACGTTCGTTGGCCCCATCACATAGGATGATGGAGAACCCACGGGTTGGCGTGCGGCATCCCATCGATGCCGGGGCGCGTCAGCCCACGTTGAGGAGGAAACATGACCATTGTTCGCAAGCTCGCTCGTCCCATCCTGGCGGCTTCTTTCATCTACAACGGCGTCAACCGCCTTCGCACCCCCGAGTCGACCCAGCACCTGAAGCCGGCGATCGATGCCGCGGCGAAGGCCTCTCCGCAACTCGCGCCGTTGCGCGGCCAGGAACGCCTCGTCGGTCAGGCCATCGCCGCCACGCAGGTCGGTGCGGGTGCTCTCTTCGCCCTGGGCCGCTTCCCGCGTCTCTCCTCCACGCTGTTGCTGGCCGCCGGTACGATCAACGCTTATGTCGACTTCGTGAGCGCCGAAGCCGACACGAAGGAACAGAAGGAAGCCCGCATTGCCGACGGCGTCAAGAACGCGTCCCTGGTGGGAGCGGTCGCGCTGACCTCGGTCGACACCGAGGGCAACCCGTCGCTCGCGTGGCGCGCCGGCAAGCTCAGCGAGGACGTCAAGAAGAAGTCCAACAAATTCGGTGACGATCTGAAGAAGAAGTCCGACGACGTCTTCGGAAACTGATGCACGCCGTGCTCGGACGCGGTGATCGTCCGTGATGCCATCGGGGGCCCGTCTTCGTACGGGCCCCCGATGGTGCTTAAAGTAAGCCATGTGCCCTGACGCAGACATCGACACCGAGGTAGATTCTTGACCCTTCCCGCAACCGGCGATTGGCCCGCTCCCCAGGTCCTCCCGACCACTTCCTGGAATGCACGAGTCCGCGTGCCCGGTTCCAAATCACTGACGAACCGGTATCTTCTTCTCGCCGCTGCAGCGGACGGCCCCAGCACTCTCCGCGGGGCCCTCGACTCCAGGGACTCCGCGCTGATGATGACCGCCCTGGAGAGTCTCGGAGCGAAGTTCTCGAAGGACGGCGGAACGGTGCGGGTCACGCCGATTCCGGCCGGAGCCAACACGCGCGGTGATGAGATCGTCGACATCGATACCGGCCTCGCCGGAACCGTCATGAGATTCGTGCCCCACCTGGCCGCGGCCCTGAATGTCCCGGCCGCCTTCGACGGGGACGAGGGCGCACGCCGTCGCCCGATGGCTCCGATCATCGAGGCCCTCCGCCAGCTGGGGTGCGAGGTCGACGACGCGGGAACCGGGACCTTGCCCTTTACCGTTCGATCACGACCGGCAGAACCTGTCCCCGAGGACATCTCCCCTCCCCCGAAAACGGTCCGGATCGACGCGAGCGCCTCGAGCCAGTTCCTTTCCGCGGCCCTGCTGACGGGATGTTTCCTGAGCGGCGGGTTGCGCCTCGAGCATGTCGGCAATGACGTCCCTTCCCTCCCCCATGTGGAGATGACCGCGCAGACGCTCGCCGAATACGGCATCGAAGTGCGTACCGAGGGACCGACCGCCTGGACCGTGCTTCCGGGCGTACCGCACGCCCACGACGTCGCCGTCGAACCGGACCTGTCCAATGCGGGCCCGTTCCTTGCCGCCGCCGTGGTCACGGGCAACAGCGTCGTGATTCCGGACTGGCCGTCGGAGACCACCCAGGGTGGCGACCAATGGCGCCGGATCCTCCCCGAATTCGGCGCCCGGGTCCGCACCGACGGTTCGGACCTGGTCGTGACCGGCCCGGAAGGCGGCGCTCGGGAGGGCAGCGTGCCCGGCGTCGACCTCGACCTGTCCGAGTGCGGTGAGCTCGCACCGACGGTCGCAGCCATCGCGGCGGTCGCATCCGGCCCGTCGCGGTTGAGGGGTATCGGCCACCTGCGCGGTCACGAAACGGACCGGCTCAAGGCTCTGGTCACCGAAATCGATCGACTGGGCGGCGAGGCCGAGGAAACCACCGATGGTTTGCGGATCACCTCACCCGCACGGCACGGAGACTTGTTCAGAACCTACGAGGACCACCGCATGGCCACGGCGGGGGCGGTGATCGGCCTCGTGGTCCCCGACGTCGTCGTCCAGAACGTCGAGACAACCTCCAAGACCTTGCCTGGATTCACCGGAATGTGGGAGGCCATGCTCCGCGGAGGGGACGTGTGATGCGTCGTCGTTCGTCGGGCAATTGGGACGAATCGGATGTACGGATCCGTGCCAATAAGCGGGGCTCTCGCCCTCGAACCAAGGACAGGCCGGCCCACGAGGACGCCGTGGTGGGTCGGGTCGTGACCGTGGACCGTGGCCGGTACACGGTCGACCTCGGCTCTGACGGTCCGGGAACCGAAGTCACGGCGGTCCGCGCCAAGGATTTGCGCCGCGTTCCTGTGGTTGTGGGCGATCTGGTCGGACTCGTGGGCGACACCTCAGGTGCGGAAGGGTCTCTGGCCAGACTCGTCAGGGTCGAGGACCGTGCCACGGTCCTCCGTCGCAGCGCCGACGACACCGACCCGGTCGAACGGGTGGTAGTCGCCAACGCGGGACAGCTCGTCATCGTGGTCGCCGCGGCCAACCCGACGCCGCGCACGGGGTTCATCGACCGCAGCATCGTCGCGGCCTACGACGCAGGTCTTGAGCCCGTGCTGTGCGTGACCAAGACGGACCTGGGCGACCCGACTCCCCTGCGCGACTACTACGCCGCAACGTCGTTGAGGATCCTTTCGAGTTCGCCCGAACGTCCTGAGGAGGCGGCGGCTCCGGCGGGCCGACACGAGAGCCTGCCCCTCAACCCGACCATGATCGAGGCCATGCGGTCGCTCCTCGACGGCCACGTCAGCGTGTTCCTGGGGCATTCCGGTGTCGGCAAGTCGACGCTGGTCAACGCGCTGGCCGGGACTTCCCGGTCGACCGGCGGGGTCAACGAGGTCACCGGACGTGGACGTCACACCTCGTCGTCTGCCCTGGCCATATCTCCTCCCTGGGGCGGCATCGGCACCTGGGTCGTGGACACGCCCGGCGTCAGGTCATTTGGTTTGGCGCATGTTCCCAAGGAATCCATCGTCGAGGCCTTCGAAGATCTGGCCCCCGGATATGCGGACTGCCCCAAGGGGTGTACGCACGCGGCCGACGCCGCCGGGTGCGGGATCCAGGGGCTCGTGGATTCGGGACGCGCAGGATCGTGCGGAGCGCGGCGGCTCGAATCACTACGTCGCCTCCTGGGTGTCGCGGCCGAGGACGGGCTGGACCAGATGAAGGAGCTCGGCACGACGACCTGACCGGGTGGTGTCCCACGCATGGGATAGCCTGGAATTTATGAATTCAGTGAGCCCCTACAACGATGACATGCGCCTGGCGCACGTCATGGCCGATGCGGTCGACCGCTACACGCTCGGGAAATTTCAGGCTCAGGACTTCACGGTCGAGACCAAGCCGGATCTGACTCCGGTGACGGATGCTGACCGTGAGGCCGAGGAGCTGATCCGCTCCCACCTGTCCCGGGCACGTACGCGGGACGCCGTCGTGGGCGAAGAATTCGGTTCGACCGGTTCCTCACCCCGCCAGTGGGTCGTGGACCCGATCGACGGAACAAAGAACTTCGTGCGGGGTGTCCCCGTGTGGGCCACCCTGATTGCCCTGATGGATGAGGGAAAGCCGGTCGTCGGCCTGATCTCGGCCCCGGCGCTGCAACGTCGTTGGTGGGCCGCCGAAGGCAGCGGCGCTTTCACCGGCCGTTCGATTGCCAAGGCACGCCGAATCGGCGTCTCCGAGGTCACCTCGCTGCGCGACGCGTCCTTGTCCTTCTCGTCTCTCTCCGGTTGGAAGGACCTCGGCCGACGCCAGCAATTCCTGGACCTTGCCGATGAGGTCTGGAGGGTCCGCGCCTTCGGGGACTTCTGGTCCTATTGCCTCGTGGCCGAGGGTGCCGTGGACATAGCCTGCGAGCCTGAACTGAGTCTCCACGACATGGCGGCGCTGGTTCCGATCGTGACCGAGGCCGGCGGCCGCTTCACGTCGCTGGATGGCACGGACGGTCCCCACGGAGGAAACGCCGTCGCGACGAACGGGCATCTGCACCATCGCGTCCTGGAAAAACTGGCCGCCGAGGGACCGGAGCCGGCGGCGTCCGAAGAAGTCGCCGAGGACGAGGCCTGACCCCTTCCTGAAACGGTCGGTTCGCACCGTTCCGTACCCGCAGACATAGCGAGGCCCCGTCACCGAGTGGTGACGGGGCCTCGCTGTGTCTGCGGGAAGCGAATGCTCGGAGAAATCAGTAATCCGATTCCATGTAGGAATTCACGCATTCTTCGAAGCCTGCGCTGTTGGCCGCGGAGTATCCGCCGCAGTGTTCGGCCGCCTCGTTGGCGACCGAGAAGCCGATCGCGAAGATCACGCCCAGAAGCACGGACAGGATGACGCCGATCGCGCCCAACACGATGCCGATGATCGGCATGGCCTTCCCCGCACCCGGGGTCTTGGCCAGTTTTCTGATGGCGACGATACCGAGGACGATCGCCACGATTCCGGCGAGGCCGGGGAGGACCAGCCAGCACAGAACCACGCTGGCAATACCGCAGATCAGGGCAGCCAGGCCCATCCCCCAACCGTTCGGGCGATCCCCGGCACGCGCTGGATACTGCTGGTAATTCGGTTGGGCGTAGTTGCCCGGCTGGTACTGGGGTTGGTTGTAGTAGCCGTTCTCCCCCTGCTGACCGTAGCCGTTGTCCTGAATGGGCTGGTAGCCACCCTGCTGGCCGTACCCGGACTGGCCCTGTTGCCCGTACCCGGGTTGGCCCTGCTGGCCATACTGTGGCTGAGCCTGCCCGGGCTCGCCGTACTGACCGTATGAGGGTTGCTTGCGCCCCGACGGCGAGCCCTCATTCCCGTAGGCGCCGTACTGGGGTTGCTCGCGGTTCTCCGAACCGCGCCACGGGGTGGAACCGCCCGCGGATTCCTGGGGGTCGTTCTGGCCGAACCGCGGGGCTGAGCTGCTGCCTCCGGACTCCGGTTCGTGGTTCTCAGATGAGGGGTTGTTGGTCACGGTGACTTCTCCTCGTTTCCGTTGGCTCGACGCCCGTCTTTCCATATGTCAACTATTTATTATTCAATCACACCGGCCCGTGGCCCGGGGTACAACAATGCCCGGCTCCCCCGAGGGGGAGCCGGGCATTGAGCGAGTGGAGATGCGGGGAATCGAACCCCGGTCCGATGCAGCTTTGCCAGGGTTTCTCCGGGCGCAGTTCGTGTCACGGTGTTTTCGGCTCCGGCACTCCCACGAACGGGTTGCCGCCGAACCTATCCGCACAAAATGTTCACCAGCCCCCTACGGAGAGGGACTGGAGCAGTGGCTTTCTCAACTGATACTAGGAACCGGGTCGAAAGCGAACCCGGGCTAGCAGACTGCTCTGGCTACTTACGCAGCGAGAGCGAAGTCAGTGCGCTTTTCAGATTTGGCACTTATTGTTTTGCAGAGAACGTTTACGAGATGACCCTGCATTCTCGGCCCGCTTCACCTGCCGCAACTGGCATCGTCGAAACCGATCATCCCCATATGCTATTTTCAAACATCCCATCGGATGACTGGGTTGCCTGTCGGCACCCGCCCCGTCCGGGCCTTTTCACTATACTCCGTCCACGAGCCCTTGAAAACCCCACGCCGCCAAGCCTCGATCCGTCGACCGAGGCCACGCGGAGACCCGGAGCCTTCGGATCGACTAGACTTGACGAATATGGCTTCCACCGATTTCTCCGCAGCGCTCAAGGATCTCCGCGCCACCTATGCCCAGATCGAGCAGGTCAGCGACGTCGAGGGTCTGCGCGCAACGATCGCGGACCTCTCTGAGTCCGCAGCCGCTCCGAACCTCTGGGACGATCCCGAGGCCGCGCAGAAGGTGACCTCCGAGCTCTCCCACCGGCAAACCGAACTGGATCGCTTGGAGAAGCTGTCCGGGCGGATCGACGATCTCGAAACGATGGTGGAGCTGGCCCAGGAGGAAGAGGACTCCGACCTCCTCGCGGAGGCGGAGTCAGAACTCGTTTCCGTGCGGAAGGCTCTGGCAGACCTGGAGATCGTGACCCTGCTGTCCGGCGAATACGATCCCAGGGAAGCCGTGGTGACGATTCGAGCGGGAGCGGGCGGCGTCGACGCCGCTGACTTCTCCGAAATGCTGATGCGGATGTACTTGCGCTGGGCGGAGAAGCACGGTTACGCCACCAAGGTCCTGGATACCTCGTACGCCGAGGAAGCCGGCCTCAAGTCCGCGACCTTCGAGGTCAAGGCGCCGTATTCCTTCGGTCGGCTGTCCGTGGAGGCGGGGACGCACAGGCTCGTGCGCATCTCCCCCTTCGACAATCAGGGACGTCGTCAGACCTCGTTCGCCGCGGTCGAAGTCATCCCCCTGATCGAGCAGACGGACAGCATCGAGATCCCCGAGAACGAAATCAAAGTGGATGTGTTCCGCTCCTCCGGCCCGGGTGGGCAGTCCGTGAACACCACGGACTCGGCGGTGCGCATGACCCACATTCCGACCGGCATCGTCGTGTCGATGCAGAACGAGAAGTCGCAGATCCAGAACAGGGCCGCGGCCCTGCGCGTGCTCCAGTCTCGGCTGCTCCTCCAGCGTCAGGAGGAAGAGAACGCGAAGAAGAAGGAACTCGCGGGTGACGTCAAGGCCTCGTGGGGCGACCAAATGCGGTCCTACGTGCTGAACCCATACCAGATGGTCAAGGACCTGCGGACCAATCACGAAGAGGGCAACCCCAGCGCCGTCTTCGATGGATCCATCGAAGAATTTATCGATGCCGGAATCCGTTGGCGCGCCAGTGGGCGCCACACGGATCATTCATAGACCATTCGCCGATGCCCCGACGGGCAGAAGAATCAGATCAAGACTCATGGCCACAAAGAACGACGACGGGCGCAAGGTCATCGCGACCAACCGCAAAGCCCGACACGATTACCACATCATCGAAACCTACGAAGCCGGAATCGCCCTCATGGGCACCGAGGTGAAGTCCCTCCGTGATGGAGGGGCCTCGATTGCCGACGGCTTCTGCCAGCTGACCCGCGGTGAACTCTGGGTCGAGAACATTCACATCGCCGAGTACGGCCGAGGCTCGTGGACCAACCACGAGGCCCGACGCCGCCGCAAACTGCTCCTGCACCGCCAGGAACTCAACAAGCTGGATCAGAAGTCCCGGGAGACCGGTTACACGATCGTGCCCCTGCAGCTGTACTTCCGTGATGGGAAGGCGAAGATCGAGATCGCGTTGGCCAAGGGCAAGCGCGAGTACGACAAGCGGCATGCATTGCGCGAGGCACAAGACAAGCGCGAGGCCGAGCGCGCCATGCGCTACCGCAATCTCGCTTAGGAGACGGTGGGTCCCGTGGGCGGCTCCTGTTGCGTGTACGCCCGTTGCCGCTCTCGGGCTCCCATGGTGATGTGCCGCAAGTCCGTCATCTGTTCGCCGAACCTGGACCCCAAGGCGAACACAAAACCCCTAGGTGGCCCTAGGTACCTGAGGAAAGGCGGCAGGCCGCCACACCTCAAGAATCTGGTCTATCTTGCGCAGTGCCAGCACAACGGTCAACACCGCGTAACCCACCGCTTCTTACTAATTGCCCTACACCTTGGCGCAAGGCCGACTAGGCTCAAACAAACCAATCTATATTATCACCCCCTCGAAAACAAAAAATTAGTTGCATATTGTCTACGACTAGTTTCGATTACTAATCGTCACATGAATACCACTAATGTCACGACCGCGTTTCGTGCATCCACCACTGTCCATCATCATGCACTTCACATTCCCCCTTACCCACAGCTGCCGCCGAGTATTGGCAGGTTAGCTTATCATCGTACGGTCCATGGATTACTTCTTCTGAAGCGCTAGCAGGCGAAAGCGCAACGAATCCAAGCATCGTAGCGCCAGCAACCACAGCTGAAGTCTTACCAATTGCTTTAAGCATCCCAAACTCCTTAACTATTGGCGATCTATCATTACGATGCCGACAGTATCTGATGCCACTCGTGACGTCAATCCTGACTCGCGTATCAGAATGATTAAATATTGCAGATTTTGGCCCCACGCGATTGGTCAATTCGTAAATAATTCCCACTTCAAGATTTCCATGTACTGGAATCGATGACGATTTCACATTCCTAAGTTTGGGATCACATATACTCGCCCACCCTCGAATTCATCTCCCTCTAGCCAACCCCTCCCTTCTAATCCGATGCCCAAATCCAGAACCACGCAGTCAGAAGGAGCTCCGCATCGCCTGGACGAATGGAGGGGAGCACGACACAAAATGCGCTTGCATCGCACAC
The DNA here is from genome assembly GCF_051370785.1 of Rothia sp. HC945. NCBI lineage: Bacteria > Bacillati > Actinomycetota > Actinomycetes > Micrococcales > Micrococcaceae > Rothia > Rothia sp. HC945. Next base: position 761,619 of record NZ_JBFCSN010000001.1, read on the forward strand.
AAGGACGCATCGCGTCTTACTCCATACATCTAGATATTCTCAGTGAAACCGGCCAATGACCTATCCACCTCTCCGTGCCCCATCGACTCCACCTTGGCCCACCCAAAACGCAGTGTGTTTACTTCCGGGTTTGCCTCGTTCACCGAGCCGAATCACCTGCACGCCACGCCCAAACAGAAAACTACCCGGCTATAGTCACCCATGCACAAGTTTTCCAAGATTGCATTCGGGCACGAATTTAATCAGAAATAATTCGCAGAGCACGACTCCTTCACCAGCTATCGAAACACTCTGATTTGTTTAAACCATTCTCACATTAGGTCGGTTTGTTCCCAGAGAACGGATTTGCGCACTGGCCACCCCGATCACCCTTGCCATAAACAATATCCGAACAATTGTGGTTCCATCCAACTTAGGATTGAAAGTGTTCATCATGCACCAGGACACCTCCCGTGCGAGACTAGATATAAGCACTCCGAGGTACTATAGACTATTAAGTGAATTTTGCTAGATATTTATGAATATTATGGAAACATAGCCACCATCCACTGGAAAAGAAATAATTTTTTATCCTAGTAACGACGGGCTGGCGAAATAATACCTTGTTATCTAATATCGAATGGTATGCAACCATCTATGCCGAGCATCTGGCGCTTTATCTCAAACTAGAGATCTAGTGCACTCATTTTTTCCTGTTCCAATGTCACCCAATTACTATAGCAAAGTGGTGAGAATATAATTTATTTTTGGAAGACATATCTCTGCATCGTCGAGTTCTATCAGCACATGCTATTCGATTCCTATCAATTTATTGTCAAGGAGTGCGCCCGAACGAAGATTCATTTTGTATCGTTGGTAAATTGGCGTTACAGAGGCTGTAGCTACCCTAGGAGGTCCCGCCTCAATCCTGCGAGAAATCTCCCTGAGTGTACGCCCGTTGCCGCTCTCGGGCTCCCATGGTGATGTGCCGCAAGTCCAACTGGTCATCGAACCCGGACCCCAACGCGCCCGCCACCACGCCCATGGACGCACTGAGCCACGCGATCGCCGAATAGTTGACCAGATCAACGTCACCGCCGATCACCGTGGCCATGAATCGCGGATCGATGACGATCACCCCCGCCACGAAGATGAAGACCCAGAGGACTATATACAGGGTGACCACGCAGAAGACAAGGGTCGTGACGGTCGATAGGTTGTACAGGAGCACGATGACCGACAACCTGTCGTATTTGGGTCGTTCCCACAGACGGTTGCTGACCAGCAGCCAGCCGACCATCGAAATGACGGCCAGCACCGAGATCACGAAAAGGCGCCCCGTACTGAGCGCCTCCGACATCTGCCAGATCGAATTGTAGAAAATACCGAAGGCCCCCGTGGCCGAGGCGGCCGCGAGCGCTCTGGAGAGTTTGGGTACGGTACGCCACGGTTCGTTCGCCATGATCACACCCATGACGGTCCGCGGCAGGCCCGTGCGAGGATCGGCCAACATGATCTGGCTCGCCCGGTCGTCACGGACGACCCATTTGCCCCAGCCGTCGTCGACATATGTCTCGGCAACATGCTCATCGCTCATGAGCCGGTACGCGCAGTCCGTCACGACCCTCATCAGCTTGGATTTGGTGGCCCAGGCCCCCAACGTGGGGCAGGAAATCACGGCCACGCGTTCTTCCGGGTAGGCCTCGGCAATGAGTGGGCGCTTGTCCAGATACCTCGGAATCTCCGTGAGGAGGATGACGACGTCGACCCGCCCTTCCGACAGATGTTCCACGACCCGGGTCTCCAGGGTGTTGTCGGGGCGAATCCTGATGAGCTCGCTCTGAGACTCGACCCGGACCTTCAGAGAGGAAAGGGCCTGGAGGCGGCTCTCCAGGGAATCCTGGATCGCCGAGACCCGCCCGGTGGGCAGGCCGGGGTCGGCAATCACGTACACAACCATCTCAGTCGGGCCCGGCACATTCGTCATTGCCAATACTTTACTCCTGCCCGGCGGCAGAATGAGAAGTGGCCCACTGTCAACATGACAGTGGGCCACAAAACGGTCGTTGCGATCCGGTGATCTACCCGTCGGGACGCAAGTGGCTGACGGCGTCACGGATGTCGCCGTCCTCCACGATCTTTCCGTTCTCGAGCACCACGCCGCGTTCGCACAGGCGCTTGACCATGTCCAGATCGTGGCTGACCACGATCAGCGTCTTGCCGCGCTGGGAGAGTTCCTTGATCTTCTTGATGCACTTCTTCTGGAAGGGTTCGTCTCCCACTGCCAGAATTTCGTCGACCAGGAAGATCTCGGGGTCGGTGTGCACCGCCACGGCAAAGGCCAGCCGCAGGTACATACCTGAGGAGTAGAACTTCACCTCGGTGTCGATGAACTGCTCGATCTCGGAGAACTCCACGATCGAGTCGAAGTTCTCGTCGATCTCGCTCTTGGTCATGCCCAGGATCGCGCCATTGAGGTAGACGTTGTCGCGCCCGGTCAGGTCCGGGTGGAATCCGGCGCCGACCTCGATCAGGCCGGCAATCCGACCGCGGGCGTGGATGTCTCCCTGGTCGCCGTGCATGACCCCCGAGATGAGCTTGAGCAGGGTGGACTTGCCGGAGCCGTTGAGCCCGAGCAGGGCGACCCTCTCCCCCTCGTGGATGTCCAGGGAAACCCCGTCCAGGGCGTTGAACTTTTCCGACAGGTCGCCCTTGCGCCCCTTGAGGAGCCAGACAAAGGCTTCCTTCATCGATCTTGTGTGCCGCAGAACGAAGCGCTTGACCAGGTTGTCGATCTTGATGACCACCGGTTCCGTCGAGGGAACGTACGGCGGCATCGGCTTCGAGAGTTCAGGATCATTGTCGAGCCAAGACACGATGAATCAGAGCTCCTGGGCGAAGTTGCCCTCGAACTTGCGGAAGAGCAAGTCGCCGACAACGACGGTGACGATGGCGATGACCACGGCAAGTGGCGTCCACAACGAAAGCAGATGCGGGGGAACGTGCCACTCGTATTCCAGGGTCGGATACCAGAAGGCGTAGTGGAACAGCTCCACGGACACCGTGATCGGGTTCGCGAGGTACAGGTGAAGAAGCCATTCCGGGGCCTTGTCGGCCACGCGCTCCCAGGCGTACATGATCGGGGACACCCAGGTCAGGACCATCAGGAGAAGATCCACCAGGTTCTCCGAGTCCCGGAAGAACACGTTGGCCACGCCGAAGATGAGCCCCAGTCCGTAGGCGAACGCGGTGAGAATGCACATTCCGACGACGGCGCACGCGACCTGAATCGGGTTCGGGTGCCAGCCGACCACGAAGTCCGCGATCAACAGGACCAGCAATTGCGGCGCGAAGTGGATGAGACCCACCCCGATGGTCGAGACCGAGAACAGTTCTCGGGGCAGATAGATCTTCTTGATCAGGTCACCGTTGCCCACGAAACAGCGGGCACCGTTCCCAAAGGCCTCACCGAAGTAGTTGATGAGCACGATTCCGGAGAACAGGTAGACCGCGTAGTTCTCGAGATTCTTGTTGAGGTCCAGGAACACGCCGAGGGCCAGATAGAAGACGATGAACTGCACGCCCGGCTTGACGTAGGACCAGAGAATGCCGAGGATCGAGCCCCGGTAACGGACCTGGAGTTCCTTGTCCACCAGGAGTCGGAGGAGGAAGGTGTGCTTGGGGACGTCCAGGATGCCTCGGCCACGGCCGGGCCTCCGGAAGTCTCTGTTGGCTATTTCTGTGGTCATCGTTTGAGTTCGGAATCCGTATGCTGATCGAAGGTTTGTTTCCAGGCTTCGAGTGATGTGATGCGGGATGCCGCCTCACGATACTGCTTCCTCAGGGAAGGCCAGTTCCGCAAGATGTCGGCGTGCAGCCGCGTCGCTTCGAAAAGCTTGTTGCGCAACTGCTCCGGCTGGCGACGGTACCACGACACGGCGGTGCCCTCCGCGTTGGAGACCAGGGCCGAATCGTATTGGGACATACGCCACCAACGGTTGTCCTGGTGCGCAATGTGTGCCTGAGGATGCTCGTGGGTTTCTTCGTCCACGGGCTTGACCAGCTGCTTGGTCACCGTCTTGAGCGCCCAGGGAACGAGCGTCTTGTACGACGGTGCCTTGAATCCCCGGCCGTTGCGCGGAGGCTTGTTCATGTGGGGTTCGGGGAACTCCTCGATATCCTCCTTGAACTGGGCGTCCGAGTACTGCTTGGTCAGTGCTCGAATCTCCGGGAGCCGCTGGGGCTGGATTTCGTGCAATCGGTCCGGACCGGCCAGCACATCGCGCAAGGCCATGATGCGACCGTGTTCGGTGAAGTACTGCATCGAGATCAGATGCTTCACGTCGGCGTAGGACGATTCCCGCAAGAGCCGGCCGCCACGCTCGTACGGCGAGTGCAGGAGTGCCGCGATGATGCGGTTACGAATATGGAAGTAGGCCTGCCACCCGACCAGGTCGTCCTTGTCGATCCAGGACACGTGCCACACTGCGGCACCCGGCAACGACACCGTGTGGTAGCCCGCCCGCTTGGCGCGGAGCCCGTATTCGGCGTCGTCCCACTTGATGAACACGGGCAACGCGAGCCCGAGCTCCTTGATGATCTTGGTGGGGATGAGATCCATCCACCATCCGTTGTAGTCCACGTCCACTCGGCGGTGCAGCCACGGGGTGCTGCGCAGGTTCGACTTCATGAAGTCGTGGCCGAGGGTCTGGTCCTCGTGCGGCAGGTCAGGCTGGAACCGGTAGGTGTTGACGATCTCGCCGAAGGTGTGGAGCACCGTGCGGTTGTAGAGGTCGAACATGTGCCCACCGACGATGGTCGGCTTGCGGCACAGGTCGGCAAAAGTCAGCAACCGGATGATCGACTCGGGCTCGACGACGACGTCGTCGTCCAACAGCAGCGCGTAGTCGCTGCCGTTCTGGACGGATTCGTACATTCCGCGGGAGAACCCGCCCGAACCGCCCAAATTGGACTGGTTGATGATCCGCAGCTTGCCCTTGAGGCTCGCCGCGACCTCTTCGAAGTCTTCCTCGTCCTGGACCTTCTTGTTGCCCTGGTCAACGATGAGCAACTCTTCGATCGCGTCCATGGCCTCGGGAGACTGTGCCAGCGACCGGAGGTTGTTGAGGCAGAAGTCAGGCTTGTTCAGCGTGGTGATCTCGAGGGTGATCCGGCCCGGTTCCAACGTGGCGTCCGTGTATCCCTCCCAGTCCGCCTTTTCCAGAGTGAGCGAGTCATTGCCCGCAATGAGGTCGAACCAGTACCAGCCGCCGTCGCCGAAGGGCTTGAGGGGAAGGTCGAAGGTCGAATGGGTCTTGCCCGCCACCCGGCGCGAGTCCACCCGCTGGAGCGATCCGCGAGCGTTGGACTTGTAGATGATGACCGTGCCTTCGCCCTGAGTATGGACGGACAGCCGGATGTCATCGATACACGTCCACCGCTTCCAGTAGGAGGCGGGAAAGGCGTTGAAGTATGTCCCGAAGGACAGGCGAGAGCCTGCGCGAATCAGGGTCGATCTCCGGTCAATGAAATCTTCCGCGTGGGCTTCCGACGAGGCCGACGAGGACCCCGAGCTGTCCTGGTCCGAGGACTTCTTCTTTCCCGTGGGAAGCGAGTCATCGGTTCCGAGGGCACCGTTCATGGTCGACAGCTGTACGCCCGCCGTCTGACCGGAGTCGACGTACAGCGGAACGGTGTCCATCTGTTCAGCCGGCGGGAAGATGACACGCTGTAGCGTCTTGATGATTTCGGGCTTGGATTCCGTCAGATGATTGCTCATGCGTCGACTCCCCCGCTTTCGAGCTTGGCCCCGCCTTGGAAGTGCGGCTTGATTTTGTTGTCGAACATGGACAGTGCCGAGCCGATGGCCATGTGCATGTCCAGGTACTTGTAGGTGCCGAGGCGTCCGCCGAAGAGGACGGACTTCTCCCCGCGAGCCAGGTCCCGGTACTTCAGAAGCTTCTGGCGGTCCAGATCAGTGTTGATCGGGTAGTACGGTTCGTCGCCCTTGTCGGCGAAGCGCGAGAACTCCCGCATGATGACCGTCGCGTCCTTGGTGTAGTCGCGCTCGGGGTGGAAATGGCGGAATTCGTGGATGCGGGTGAAGGGAACGCCCTCATCCGGGTAGTTCATGACGGAGCACCCCTGGAAGTCCTCGATCGGCAGAACTTCTTCTTCCAGGTCAATGGTCCTCCACGACAAGTCGCCCTCGGCGAAGTCGAAGTACCGGTCCACGGGGCCGGTATAGACCACGGGCACCTGCCCCAGGACCTTGGACCGTGAGAACTCGTGATTGTCGTTGAAGAAATCGGTGTCGAGACGGACGTCGATGTTGGGGTGGTCGGCCATGCGCTCGAGCCAGGCCGTGTATCCGTCGACCGGCAGTCCTTCGTGAGTATCACTGAAGTAGCGGTTGTCGTAGGTATACCGGACGGGCAAGCGATTGATGATCGAGGCCGGAAGGTCCTTGGGATCCGTCTGCCACTGCTTGCCGGTGTAATGCTTGATGAACGCTTCGTAGAGGGGCCGTCCGATGAGCTGGATGCCCTTGTCGTTGAGGTTCTCCGGGTCCGTTCCGGCGAGTTCTCCGGCCTGTTCCTTGATCAGGTCGCGAGCTTCCTGCGGGCTGTAGGCCGAACGGAAGAACTGGTTGATGGTCCCCAGGTTGATCGGCATGGGGAAGACTTCGTCATTGTGGCGCGTGTAGACGCGGTGGACGTAGTTGGTGAACTGAGTGAACCGGTTGACGTATTCCCAGACCCGCTCATTGGACGTGTGGAACAGGTGAGCACCATACCGGTGGACCTCGATCCCCGTCTTCTCTTCCTTCTCGCTGTAGGCGTTTCCGCCGATGTGCGAGCGACGGTCAAGCAGGGCAACCTTGAGTCCCAACTCGGTAGCCGCTTGCTCGGCGATGGTCAATCCGAAAAGACCAGATCCTACGACCACTAGATCTGCGTTCACGCAAAACTCCTGTTGCTCTTGAGCCGGTGCCCGAGGGAGGCCCCGACTGACCTGTCCGTTCCCGACCGGGGTGCGGGCACGGACCTCTCGACTGTGATCCTAGTAGAAAGCACGCGACGACCATTCATCTGCCGGTCCGTCACACCTCTTCACCGGGAGTCCCGACCTACCAAGCTACAACACGGCGAGGAAACTTGCCTCGATCCCCAGCGGATGGTCAGCATGAATTTCATCCGGGCTCCGACGTGCAGTAATGAGCCGGTTCATCCACAGTCCCGAATTCTCGGGGATTGCGGGGCGAAAATGCACAATCTCGCTCCCTCGCCAGGATGTCATCCCCCATTCATGCCTCACCGGCATTCAATCAGCATATGGAACTGACTCTTGCCGTGTTCGATCCTCAGACATCCCTCAGCTGGCCCCTCAGGATCTCCGGCCGCGCGGGGACCGCGGGAGCACTCGTCGGAGAAATTCTCAGCGAGCGCGTCGGCTGGAATGCTTCGTGGTACATCGGCGACCTGCCCCTGGACAGAACGAGCCTCGGAACGGCCCCACTGGTCGACGGAGCCGTGGTCCGGGCGCGTCCGCTCGCCGAGGACGGCGACCACACGGCCAGACTGTCCATCGCGTGCACGGAGGGATTCGGGGCGGGTTTCAGGGCACGCATCGGTCGAGGGACCCACGGTGTCGGGCGTGACGACGTCGAGATCCGATTGGAAAACCCTCACCTGCCGCCGTGTGCGGCTTTCCTCTCCGTCAGCGGAGAGAGCGTGACCCTTCGACCCGTGGGCCGTCTCAGTGGCATCAGGATCCTGCCCGGGCACCGTCTCGGGATCCACGGATCCTCGCTGGTCGTCGAGGACACGCAGCGGCACGTCACCCGCGCTGCTTCACACAGCCCCATCCCGGCCCAGGACGTCCGGTTTGCCGATCCTTCCCAGGGCTGGTCCCTGATGCTCGCGACGAGCCTGATGCCGGTTGCCTTCGGCGCCGTGGCCGCGTGGCTGTGGGGCATGTGGTTCATGATGCTCTTCGGCGCCATGAGCGCACTGGTCAGTGGGACTCATTGGCTCACGAGAGGCGGTGGAGCGGCACGGAACCGTCGTCGTCTGCATGAGGCTCGGGTCAGGGAGCTGGATGTCCTCGCGCAAGCGGTCCCTCCTGTAGGCCTCAGGCTGGCCGACGCGGTGGGCCGCATCGAAGGCACGTTGCCGACCGGGCTGAATGAATCGAAAGATACGGCATCCCCCACGTCAATGGGCAACGAGCTCTGGGTTCGTTGGGGACGCGGGAGCCGCCACCTGCATATCTCGCCGAATACGCCATCACCCGGTCCCCGGGTCAAGGACATGCCGCTGGTGACCAGCTTGTCTCTTCCGCATGTCCTGGTCATGAGCGACGGCGTGCGTACCGACGGTCTGCCGGCGCTCATCGGGCACGCCCTCGCCGAGCATCTCTCGATCGAGTGGGCCGGGTGTGCCGGGGATTGCACGATCTGCGCCGAGTTCTTGCGTCGCTGGGGCCGCATCTGCGTCTCGGCTTCCGGCAGAGGTTCAGGACGCACCGGCGCCGTCCTGCAATTGGCCTGCGTGCGCCGCGGGGTCCGTGCCGGCGAGGAAGATTCGATGCCCGCCTTGTGGACGGTTTATGTCGGTGTGGAAACGGATCCGGTCCCCGCCGGCCCGGGCTGGCGAGGAATAGTGATCGTACCGACACAGCGGGGCCTCAGGCTGGTACCGCACGGCGATGCGGGCGGACGGTGCCTGGGCCTTTCGAACGGGTCCAGTCTCGAATGCCATTCCCCGGACGTCCCGGCCTCGGGCGTGCTCGAACTCCTCGCTCAGGGACCCCTCTCGAATGGGTCGGCGCGTGGAGACGCGGTCTGTCTCATGTCATCGCGGGAAGATCTGGCCGTGGAAACGGCCCCGACCCGGTGGAACAGGACGCGTTTCGACCGCGCTCTGCACGCGGACCTCGGGCGGGCGCCGGCTTCGGGCACTCCCCTTGTGATCGATCTCAACGACGTCGGACCACACTGCGTGATCGCGGGGGCGACCGGATCAGGAAAATCCGAGTTCCTGAGGAGCCTCGTGCTGGGTATGGCCTTGCGCTATCCGCCCGAACGACTGAGTTTCGTGCTCATCGATTTCAAGGGCGGGGCGAGTTTCGGCCCCTTGTCCCGGCTGAAACATGTTCACGCGACCCTGACCGACCTGGATGAAACAGCTGTCCTGAGGGACTTGGCATTTCTGCGCGCCGAGCTGCGCCGCAGGGAAGCTCTGTTTGCCACGGTGGGCGCCCGCACCTGGATCGAATATCTCGAGCGCTGTGCGACGAAGGCTGGCCCGGAGGAGGTGCTCCCCGAGATCGCCGTGGTCGTGGACGAATTCCGAGTGCTCGTGGACTCATTTCCCCGAGCCATGGACCGGCTCCTCCATATTGCGACGACGGGCCGATCGCTTGGTTTTCACCTCATCATGTCGACCCAGAGGCCCCAAGGAGCCATCTCCCCCGACATCCGGGCGAATGTCTCAGTGAATGTCTGTTTTCGCGTAGCTTCGGATGCGGATTCCATCAGCGTGATCGGGACGCCACAGGCTGCGTCGTTGCCCTCCGGAGGTCCTGGACTCGGTCTCGTCAAGGCGGACGGCGTCGTCCTTGGATTCCGCGCATGGTTCGTGGACCGCTTGCCGGCCCTGCCTCCTGCCAGACCGCGCATCGTCGAGGACCAAACGCCTTCTCCCCCGGGCGACCCGGTCGTTCGAGGAGCTCCCCCAGAGGCCCTGATAGGCGACGATATTGCTCGCTTCGGGGACCTTCGTCACCCAGGGCGGGTCCCCCTGCGCCTCGTCGTCCCGCCCCGATCCACGCAGGTCGATTGCTCCGAGCGCCTTCTGCCCCCGCCGATCGGTACGGATCCGGGCCAGTATCCGTCCGGTCTGTTCCTCGGCCTCGGAGAGGCGCCGGCACAGGCATGGCAAGGTCCCCTGTTCTGGCGAGCGCGCGACCACGGAGTCCTCGAAGTGGTTGGAACGGTTCCTCAGCAACGAGCGTTTGTTGCACGTCTGGTCCTGTCCGCTACCCACGCCTCGTCCGTGGTGTACGTGCTTGCCGCTGACGAGGCGACTCGGCTCGTGTGCTCGAGTGCTCGTCACGCTGGTGCGGACCTCCGAGGCATCGCAGGTTTGGACGACCCTCTCTTCGTTCTCGAAGTCTTGCGGTGTCTGGAGACCGTCATCTCAGGGGGCAACCGACCCGGTCCGCTCGTGATCGTCCAGGGACTGGACCGGCTCCTCGAAGATTTTCTGTCACGAGGATACGATCTGAGCGCCGAGATCCTGAAGCTGCTCACCGCCGGGGACGCACCGTGTGATCTGGTCCTGCTCGGCACCAAGAGGGTCCCGCCGGAGCTGAGACCGTACTGCTCATCCCATGTTTTTGCGCACCGTCCCGAGAGCAATGAATTCAGGGTGGCACACCCCCGCGAGAGCCTGGACATCCTTGCCGAATTGTCGATCGTGGACGGACGGGTGTGTGAAAATCGCGGTCCCGTGGGTCTCAACGCCCCGCCCGAATCCTTGTTCAACAAGCTTTCCGAGGCCGTCAGCAGGATGTTCGCCCAAGACGATGCCGACCGCAGTCCGGCCCGAATGCGTCGTTCACGCCGCACTCCACCAGCAGACATGTGCGAGCTGCCCCGATTCAGGAGGCTCGACTCGGAGCTGTCCTGGACTCCGTCCGGCGATGCGGGGCGGGGCCGTGCCCATCCGTCGAGGGCGCTTCACGACCCGGCAGACGAGTCCACCGCCACGTCCGAATCGCCCCGAACAACGGAGGTTCTGCTCGGGGTCTCATCCCCACTCTTCGAGGAATGCAGAGCCCAGGTGCACCAAGGGGAAGGTACCGCCTTGGTCTACTCGACGTCCGGTGGCGAGCAGAGACTGATCGACGCGCTGGAAGCATTCAATCCACATCTTCAGCTCAGAGTTTTCGGTCCCCCGGACAACATCCGGCACGCGAAGCCGGCGGAGCCGGACTCGAAGAGGATCACCGGAGCGGGTGCCTGCTTGGCCGTCGTGAGGAATGTTCCCGCGTGGACGGTGGCGCCTCGTCACATCATTGCGGACATCATTGCCTCTCACGACGCGTGCATCATGACTTTTCCGATGGACTCTTCCGCCACCGTCGCCTCACCATGGACCGAAACAATCCGCAGTGCACATTCCGCGATCTTCGTGGGTCCGCTCAGTCATGGCTGCGCGAGCTTCCGGGCGGAACCGGTTCCTCCGCACAGACTGGCTCTCGACCAGACGGAAGGCCTCCTGGTGGAACGGGGATCTTGGACAAGGTTCAGGATTCCCGCTGTTCGGCGAGGAGGACCCGTGCCCCGGCATTCGTTCCGGTCAGCGTCTCGCGGGGAGGTCGTTGGCCCGCAACAGATGGTTCTGGACCGGAGAACTGAACAGCAGAATCCCCACGAGCACCCCATAGGCCACGGGAAGCAGCGCCAGGAACAGGCCCCACACGGAAATCATTTGCATCGAGATCACAATCAGGAAGACCTGGGTGAGCAAAATGAGGGCCCGCGGCCACAGGCTCCCCTTCGTGACGCTTCGGGCAGCTCCGAGGAGCCATAGGCCGTATCCGATGTAGAGAAGCGACATGATCACGATGGCCCCGAAAGGCATCGCGTGGTCCTGGAAGAAGACCTCGACGGTCTGCACCAAGCCGGCGACAACCAGCCCCAGACCCTCGAGCGCAACGAGTACCGCCAGTACGACAACAGGCAGAGACGGGCGCTGCGAGGAGGGTGATTCGGGCCCGGCATCAGGCCGGGTACGGTCCGAGGGGGTGTCAGTCATAACCTCATTCTAACGAGGTCATCCAGCCTCCCCTGTCGCACCGATTTCGGGACCGGATCCTATCTATGGCGCGGGACACACTTTCCGTGTCAAGCACTGCCGCGGGTGAGATAAAACATCACGTGTGGCGTCAACCTGTCGCTGGTTTCCCTTGTTCACGAGAAGTTTACGTGCGAACCTTTAAACAGTTCTCGGACAAGCCCCCTGATCTTGGGGGCTCTTTATTTGTATCACTCGCCCTGGGGTCCGCACTGGCCGCTCAGGGCGAGGCATCACATGTGAAACAAGGAGCGTGCATCGATGGATTGGCGCAGTCGCGCAGCCTGTCTCGAAAAGGACCCTGAGCTTTTCTTCCCGGTCGGGAACACCGGTCCGGCCCTCCTGCAGATCGAAGAGGCAAAGGCCGTCTGCCGCAGCTGCACCGTCATGGACACGTGCTTGCAGTGGGCCATGGAAACCGGCCAGGATTCGGGAGTCTGGGGAGGAATGAGCGAGGACGAGCGACGCGCCCTGAAGCGCCGCGCTGCTCGCGCCCGTCGCGCCTCCTAGGCGCTGCAACAGATCCTCAGCGCTCCTCAGGGAGCGAACGCCCCCGGCAGATCCTTTCTGCCGGGGGCGTTTCTCGCGCAGACAGGCGTTACAGTTCAGGACCGCCGCACGCGCTATGCTCTGTCGACCGAGCCCTCGGGGATGTGGGCCGTGATGACGACCTCCGTCCCACCGCCTGCACGCGGGCGCCACACGATGGAGCCCTTCAACTCGCTGGCCACCAGCGTACGAACGATCTGCATGCCCAATCCCTCGCCGTCGGACGGAGGGCGATACGCAGAGACCCCGGACTCCTCGATATAGCTGACGCCCATGCCGACGCCGTTGTCCCCAATCGTGACCACGAGCTCCTGCCCCTCGCCCGTCTCGGTCCGCTGACCGTCCAAGGTGACAGTCCCGGATTCTCCGTCCAACCCGTGCTCGACCGCGTTCGCGACGACTTCGTTGATGATCAGCGCCAAAGGAGTGGCCAGCTCACTGGGGAGGTGCCCGAACTCCCCCGTCATCTCCGTAGAGACTGCCTGTCCGGGGGAAGCGACTTCCGCCGCCAGGTGGAACTGCCGGTTGATCAGATCGTCGAAATCGACGTTCTGGGTCAGCCCCTGGGACAGCGCCTCGTGCACCATGGCAATCGTGGCCACGCGCCGCATCGCTTGTTCAAGCCCCTGTTTTCCTTCGGGCGATGACATACGGCGTGCCTGAAGCCTCAGGAGCGCCGAGACGGTTTGCAGGTTGTTCTTGACCCTGTGGTGGATCTCCCGAATCGTCGCGTCCTTGGTCATGAGCTCAAGTTCCCGACGACGCAGTTCGGTCACATCACGGCACAGGAGAAGCGCGCCGAATCGCTCTTCCCCTCGACGGGTCTGACGCCTCAGCGGGACCGCCCTGAAAGTGATGCTGACCTTTGTTGTGCTGACCTCCCCCCGCCACGGCATGCGGCCCGTCAGAACCAGGGGCAGGGTCTCGTCCGCCTTCTCGGCCGCAGGAAGCAGATCCCTCGTGAGCTCGGCCAGCAAATTGCCCGTGAGAGCGTCGGCAAACCCGAGACGCCGATAGACCGAAACCGCGTTCGGGGACGCGAAAGTGACTCGACCCTCCGCGTCCAACCGGATCACCCCATCGCTGACTCGAGGATTGCCCCGCGATGCTTCATTGGACGAGCTGAAGTCCGGCCACGCACCTCGAGCCACCATGCTGAGTATTTCGCGTGCGGTTTCCCGGAACACCGTGTCGAGCCGACCTTGCATGCGCCCCGACTGCTCACCGTGGTGCAGGGAGAGCAGAGCCACGGTGCGACCATTGCGAACCAGCGGGTAGAGCACGACCCTCATGGTCGACTCCGCGTTCCAGTCGACGCGGTCCAAAAACTGTGTTGCCTGGTCGAACCAGCACGCTCGAGCTGCCGCCTCGACCTGTGTGCTCATCCGCAACCCGACCATGTCCCGATGGAACACAGTCTGCGTCGTCGAGGGCCGGACGTGCGCCATACCGGAGAACCCCGCGTCCGGGGCCGGGCCGCCTTGCCCCCGCCCGCTCCTCTCGCTCGACAGGAACTTTTCCGGGAACCAGAGGACAAGGTCCCCCTGCGCCAGATCCGCGATCATCTGCCAGTCGCCCACCAGGAGGTGGAGCCATTCCGAATCCCCCGGGCCGAATTCGCCGGTCTTGAGCAGAGGTTCTGCGAGCGTCATGTCGTCCTCGGGATAGAAATCTGGCGGTCAGCCTCCATCTTAGGTGCCCAGCACCGCGCCTGTCCTCGCCCGTCCGCAGTCCGGCCTCCGGACCGCCTGGCGATTGCAACCAGCGACTTGCCGGACGGCACGGCCCGAGATATACACGACCTCAGCAATGGACTCGGAACCACAAGACTTCTCATCGAAGGGATTTCCCCCATGGTCGCGCAACGCTTTCTCACGCTGGTCGACGTCGCCGAGATCCTGAACGTCTCGGTGTCACAATCACGTGCCATGGTCCGTTCGGGCGAGCTGCCGGCCATCCAGGTGGGAGGCCGCGGACAATGGCGCGTCGAGCGTGCGGTCCTGGAGGAGTACATCGCCGAGGCCTACCGCCGGTCGGCCGCAGTCACGGGGTCCCAGCACGCCGACCAGACCTGAAAGCCCGCCCGAGCGGACGGCCCCGCCCGGTTTCTCATGATCAGCGAATCACCGCCTATTGTTGCACTTGCTGTATTGCATGACACTCTGATTTTGAGCGCTTACGGGTTATCCACAGGTCTTTACGAGGGGCGGGACTGGCGGTAAATATAAGGGGCATCTACTCGCATCAAACGGCATCAAAGGACTTCCACGATGGCCACGAGCTCTCCACGGCGCCATGTCCGACCAACCATGTCCAACCATCCGTGTCGAGAAATGCTCCACGTGGCTCGTCGTCCCAGTGGTGCCGCAGCAAGCCTCCGGTGCCGGGTCCCGGTACACAGATACCCTCGCTGCCCGCACCGTACAGTTCCGCCACGGTCGGCGGCCGAACCGGGCTCATCCAATGCGATACGAGCGCGGTCGTCCCCTCAGATACCACTTGGGCGGGCGTCCCGAACCGATCGGGACGCCCTGAGCGTTCGCCCGCAGGGTGAGCCTCATCAATCTCCTGTCATCACGAAAGGATCTCCGATGAGTTCACGACCGGAACACTATGGACGACGGCGAATCACCAGAAGGGGCACCGTCCTGTCCATCGAAAGTCTGCGGGGCACGCCTCGTGCACATCCTGAGGGTCCGCCCCCGTTCTACAAGTGGCGCAACCGCACCACGGACTACCGTGAGGAATTGCGCCGCGTTCACGCGATTGCGGGTGCCATGGGAGTCGCCATCATCGAGGTGGTCTCGGGCAAACGCTCCTCGAGCCAATTGAGCCGCTGGGTCCATCCGGAAGTCCTTGACCGCATCGAAAGACGGGCTCACCTCGAGACCGCCGAGCATGCCGTCGTCTCCGAGCCTCCATTCGGGGGCAGACGGTTCGACTCGGAGAACCTGAGGCCTCGGCGGGTACGGGCCATTCCGGTGGGGAATGACGAATACGAGGCCAGCGTGGTCGTGGACAACGGGGAGAGAAGCCGGGCTCTGGCCCTACGCATCCACAAACCCAAAGGACAGTGGCAGATCATTCAGGCGGAAATCGGGTAGGAAAAAGAGGGCCGGGACCCGAATGGTGCGGGTCCCGGCCCTCCTGGTTGGCCGTACGAGCGATGGATTCGACTCGAGCCAGCCGGCTACTTACGCTTTTTCCGGCCCTTTTTCTTGGCGCCGGCGCCGCGGGATGCTCCTGACACGGGGTTCTCCGTTTCCGAGGAGGACTCCCCGCCCTTCGAAGAATCGCGCGTCGAATCCGTCCCGGACGAATTCGCGCCCGCGCCATCCTCTTCCGGGTTGGCCTCGACGTGTGATTCCTCGCCGCCGTCCTCGCTCGGTGCCGAGAAGCGGAGGAACTTGGGCTGCTGCGGAATGGTCAGGGCCTGAGAGGACATCTGGGTACGTTGCTTGGTCAAGTCCAGGTTGAACAGGTACGCAACCGTCTCCTCACGAATCGCATCCATCATCGACTGGAACATGGCGTAGCCCTCGCGCTGGTATTCGATCAACGGATCGCGCTGGGCCATGGCCCGCAAACCAATGCCTTCCTTGAGATAGTCCATCTCGTAGAGATGCTCGGGCCACTGCCGACCGATGACGGACAAGACGACCCGACGCTCAATGTTGCGCATCGCGTCGGAACCGACCTCTTCCTCACGGGTCTCATAGATGACCTTCGCATCGGAGAGGATCTCCTGGATGAGTTTCTCCTGGGTGATCTTCGAACGCCCACCGACCGAGTCCTCGAGCTCCTTGATCGAAATGCTCACGGGGTAGATGGTCTCCAGGGACTCCCACAGGCGTTCGAGGTCCCAGTCCTCGGCATGCCCCTGTTTGGTCTTGTCCTCGATCGCCGAGGTGAGGACCTCTTCGATGAACTTCTGGATCTGCTCCCGGATGTCATCGCCCTCAAGGATCTTGGCTCGGTCCGAGTAGATGGCCTCGCGCTGACGGTTCAGAACGTCGTCGTACTTGAGGATGTTCTTGCGCTGCTCGGCGTTCCTGGCCTCAACCTGATTCTGGGCCGAAGCGATCACTCGGGTGACAATACGGTGCTCCAGAGCGGTATCGTCCGGTGCGCCGGCCATGAGACGGGCCGCGGCCGCACCATTGAACAGACGCATGAGGTCGTCCGCCAAGGAGAGGTAGAAGCGTGATTCGCCAGGGTCGCCCTGACGGCCCGAACGCCCACGCAACTGATTGTCGATGCGGCGCGATTCGTGCCTTTCGGTGCCCAGCACATACAGGCCGCCGAGCTCGGTGACCTCATCGTGCTCCTGCTTGGCCGCCTGTTCGCACTCGGCCAGGACCTCGGGCCACTTGGCCTCGTACTCCTCGGGTCGCTCCTGGGAGTCGTACCCAAGCTCCGTCATCCGGTCGACGGCATCGAACTCGGCGTTGCCACCGAGCATGATGTC
Organism: Rothia sp. HC945; assembly: GCF_051370785.1. Taxonomy (NCBI): domain Bacteria; kingdom Bacillati; phylum Actinomycetota; class Actinomycetes; order Micrococcales; family Micrococcaceae; genus Rothia; species Rothia sp. HC945. The sequence goes on from NZ_JBFCSN010000001.1 coordinate 778,479, forward strand.
CGTACCGCGTCCGGCCATGTTCGTCGCCACGGTCACGGCGCCCTTGCGACCCGCCTGAGCGACGATGGCCGCTTCTCTCGCGTGGTTCTTGGCGTTCAGGACGTCGTGCGGAACGCCTTCCTTGACCAGCAGTTTGGACAAGTATTCGGATTTCTCGACGCTCGTGGTACCGACCAAAACTGGTTGGCCCTTTTCATGGCGCTTGGCGATGTCCTTGACCACAGCCGCGAACTTCGCGACCTCATTCTTGTACACGAGGTCAGGCTGATCCTTACGGATCAGTGGCTTGTTCGGGTCGATCACGGCAATGCCGAGCTCGTAAGTATTGACGAATTCCGCGGCCTCGGTCTCGGCCGTACCGGTCATGCCGGAGAGCTTGTCATAGAGGCGGAAATAGTTCTGAAGAGTGACGGTTGCCAGGGTCTGGTTCTCGGCCTTGACCTCGACCTGCTCTTTGGCCTCAATCGACTGGTGTACGCCTTCGTTGTACCGACGGCCGGGAAGAATGCGCCCGGTGTGCTCATCCACGATCAGGACTTCGCCCTTGAGGACAACGTAATCCTTGTTGTTGATGAACAGTTCCTTGGCCTTGATGGCGTTGTTCAGGAAGCCGATCAAGGGCGTGTTCTCGGACTCGTAGAGGTTGTCGATCCCCAAGTGGTCCTCGACCTTCTCGATGCCGCTCTCGAGCACACCGACGGTCTTCTTCTTTTCATCGACCTCGTAGTCCTGATCCTTCACGAGGGTTTTGGCCACGCGGGCAAACTCGTTGTACCAGCGGTTGGCCTCTCCCGCGGACGGACCGGAGATGATCAACGGAGTACGCGCCTCGTCGATCAGAATCGAATCGACCTCATCGACAATGGCATAACTGTGGCCCCGCTGGACGCGTTCGTCCACGGTCCAGGCCATGTTGTCGCGGAGGTAGTCGAAACCGAACTCGTTGTTCGTTCCGTACGTAATGTCTGCCTCATACTGTTTGCGGCGGACCTCTGGGGTCTGTTGCGCAAGGATGACACCCGTCTCCAGACCCAGGAACCGGTATACACGGCCCATCAGATTGGCCTGGTATTCGGCGAGGTAGTCGTTGACCGTCACGACGTGCACGCCCTTGCCCGTCAGGGCGTTCAGGTATGCGGGGGCGGTGGCCACGAGCGTCTTGCCCTCACCGGTCTTCATCTCGGCGATATTGCCCAGGTGCAACGCGGCACCACCCATCAGCTGGACATCGTAATGACGCTGTCCCAGGGTCCTGCTCGCTGCCTCACGGACGACCGCGAAGGCTTCGGGAAGGAGAACGTCGAGGGATTCGCCCTCCTCGACACGCTTCTTGAAGGAGTCCGTTTCCGCGCGCAACTCCGCGTCCGTGTACTCCTTGAAATCATCTTCCAACGAGTTGATGGCATCGGCATAGACTCTCAATTTCTTGAGCAGTCTTTTGTCCCCTGTGCGGAGAACCTTTTCCAAGAAGGATGCCACGTGCACTTACTCCTAGTAGCTGATGAGATTCCGAGTTCGACGGCCGCATCCGCGGCTCGCCTGACGGCAACCGAAGGTTTGACCTCGACAGCCCAGTCTACGCAAGTGTAAACATGCCGGCTGGGTTTTGCCTCAGAAGAGAACAAATTTGTGGACCGCAGACGAATCGCCCGGGCCGCGTGGCCCGGGCGACGCGTCAGCCGTGATGAGAAAGGAATTATCCTTCGGGAACCGACTTGTAGAGCCGCGTCTCATTGAGACCCTCGGGAGGGGCGTCGTCGCCCAGGACGATCACTCCGTACGTCCAACCCTTGCGACGGTACACGGCAGCTGGCTGGTCCAATTCGGCGTCGACGAACAGGTAGAAATCGTGACCGACGAGCTCCATCCTGTCCACCGCCTGGTCAACGGTGATTTTCTCTGTGGGAAATGTCTTGCGGCGAATCTCGACCGGCGGAACATCGTCAGTCAGCGGGTATTCCGCATCGAACGCATCGCCCTCTCCATTGTCCGAATTCTTCTCGAGGACAATTTCCTCGATCGGGACCTCTCCCCCGGATGACCCATCGATCACGGGAATGGACCCCGTGGCCTCGGACACGGAGACCGGCCGGTGGTGGCCGCGGTGGATCTTCCTGCGGTCTCGGGCTCTGCGAAGCCTCTCCAGCAGCTTCGAGTAGGCGTCCTCGAAAACAGCGAATTTGTCCGAGCCCTGCGCTTCGGCGCGAAGGACCGGACCCTTTCCTTGGACCGTGATCTCAACCGTCATGGCCTGGGGGCCGTTCCCCACTTTGCTGACCTTGATGTCAATGACGTCCACGCGCTCGTTGAGCTTCTCGAACTTCTCGACCTTTTCCTCTGCATACTCCCGAAAACGATCCGGAACCTTGACGTTGCGTCCGTATACGTTGAGTTCCACGATGACCTCCCGTGGTTGGGCGAGGTGAGGTCTTACCGGCCTGCGAGCCGTGCTCGGGGTTCCTCGAGCCTCACGGGGAGAGGATCTGACCGTCTCCTTGACTCAACGTTAATCGACCGACGATCTTTCGTCACCCATCCGCAGGATGTGACGCGCTGAACATCGGGCAATTCTTCCCCGGTAGGCGAACACTCGCGAGCACGGCGGCTCCGACCACTCGGCCGCCGGCAGCCTCGACCGCTCGCACCGATTCCCGCAAGGTGGATCCGGTCGTCGCCACGTCATCGACGAGGATGCACGGACGGTTGCCCAGATCCGGGCGCAGCCCCATCACCCCCGCGAGGCCGGGCAAGCCGATCGTCATGGACGACGCCGCCCTGGCAGAGCGCTCACGTGCGCTCAATCCTTTCTGGCCCACGGCCCGGCGAACTCGGGAGTCGAGGACACCGTGCGTCGGACGACGCCGCGCCATCAGCACGGGGGCCACCTTCGAGCGTGCGCTGCCCTGTATTGCGCTGAGGGCCGATCTGGGGGCCGTCGCTCGGCGGGCCAGGACCTCACTGGGCACAAATCCGCGCCGTCGAAAGGCCCGTGCCGAGGAGGGCACCGGGATGATCACGGGCGCCTGCCCGGCCCGCGCTCCTGAGGACTGCGTTCCTTGTCCCTCGACCTGCCGAAGCAGGGCGGCCAGGCCCCGGCCCAGCGCCCGCCCCAGAACCGGCGCGGTGTCCAGCCGGCCCCCGTTCTTGAAAGCCAGAATGAGTCGGGCAAACTCGTGGCGGTAGGCACCAGAAGCTATACACAACCGGTCGGACGGCCAGTGCGGAAGCACCGGAGCAACATTGACGGGATCAGCCGACCATCTGTGCACGAGCGCCCTGCACACGCGGCAGACGGGGCCCCGACCGAGGCCGCACACGGCGCAGGGCTGAGGAAGGATCACCTCGATGGCGTCCGTCAGCGTACCGGCGACCGCCGCGGCAGCGGCGTCGTAGGTCCGTCCGTCACGCCACATTCCCACCTCACACCCCAGCCCATCAATGGATTGACGCCATTATGGCCTGTCGTGTGGTGCGGCCGTCAGAGATCGGCCCATTGTGGACGACTCGTTCACTCCGCGTAGGACAGGTCGCGAACCTTGGTATCCACCCGCGTCCAAGAGGTTCCCGTCAGAATGTACGTGTCCCCTCCGGTCTGCGCGTAGACGGATTCTCGCCCGTTGCCACCGGTGATGTGCTCGATGTCCGACAGGCCGTTGACATCGTGGGTGTCCCCCGAGAGAGACACGGTCTGCACGCTGCCGTCTTGGGTATTTGCCGTCACGACCTCGGTGTCGGAAATCCACGCGGCCTGAGTAGCATTATGGGTCGTCCCCACGCGCAGAGGCTCCCCCAGGCTTTCGGGAGCACCCTGGTCGTCCCGTTTGATCCCGCTGATCCACACACGTGAGTCGTCACCCTCGCCCGTGACGATCAGTGCCCTGGAGGCATCGCGGGAGACCTTGAAGGACTGGATGTGCTGGCCCTTGAGCCAGTCGGCGCCAATAGTCTGCGGGTCTTGACTGTCGCCTCGTGTGTTCCACGCGTACACGGAGCCTTCGGAACCACCGGCCCACACCCACTTGTTGGCATCGATGCTCGGGGCAGTGATGTTTTCGTCCGTATCGGCGTCCATCGACTTGCCGTTGGTCGACCGGACGCCGAGGTGGTTGCGGTCCGAATTCGTGTATGCGTACAGCCGGCGATCCGTGTCCATGGTCGGCATGCTGGGCTCGACGTCGTTCGGTTCGAGTCCCGAGACCTTGCGGGACTGCCCGTCAGCGTACGTCACGAGTTGCCCATCCAGGACCCCGACTTGAGGGCTGGGAACCTGGGGGTTCACGGAGGCAGGCCGGTAGTCGGCCACCTTCCCCGTTTCCACGGCTTTGTCGTCGACCGACAATCGCACGCTGTCGACCGAGCTCGTGCTCTTCAACGTCTGCTCGAGTTGGGTGTTCATCCTTTCGAGCGTCAGCTGGTTCGCGTCGGTGACCCCTTCACCGGACAGCCCCACCTCGGCGGAGGAGTTGCTGACCGGAACCGATTGCCTCATCAGATTCGTCCCCGCCGGAATCGCCGAGACGACCGAGCCTTCCAGATACGGTGCCGGGCCCTGAAGCAGCACGCGCACAACCGACGTCGCCACCGTCGAACGGTTGGCGAACCAGCGGATGTCCGGCACGGCGTAGCTGAACGTCGGATCGTAGAAGTAGAGCGTGAACGAACGGAACAGTTGCTCGAATTCCTGCCGCGAGACGATTGTTCCATTCGGAATTTCCGAAATGCGCCACTGCCCGTTGACCTGCTGGAACTTCGCGGTGATCTTCTGTTGGTCGGGGTCCCTGTACGACGTCGCGATGCCCCTCCCGTCGATCGACGTCGACACGTTGACCTCCGCCGTCGCCTGCTGATCGCCGTCCTTGGCGTCGATCGAGACGTCGTTGCTTCGCACGAGCGTCCGATCCTCGGGCTTCCACGTCCCGGCAAGCTCCGTGGTGAGATACTCGCGAGCCACGGAGTAGTCGTTCTCGACGCCGGTCCCGGCCTTGAGGAAGCCGCTGAGAATATCCTTCGGTGAGGCCCCCTTCTCCGGGCCCGAAGGGTTGAACGCGGGGGCCGTGGACGAAGCCTGGGAATCGGGTTCGTTGTAGTGGTAGACCGGCCCGCTCGTCGGGATACGTCCGCACCCGACGACCAAGAGTCCGATGGCGGTCGCACACGCGACGGCGCGTACGGCCGACGACCGACGCCGCCGGGGAGCCTGAGGTCTGTTTCCGCTCATCATTCGGTGTCCTCCTGCGAGCCTTCGGAGCCCTCGTCCTCCGCGCCGCGGTCCTCGACCTCGGGGAGCGAAGCGGGCGTGTCCGGTACGCCTTCGGGCGGGAGCCCCAGCGGCGAGTCACCGGCCGGGCGCCCTCCACGTTTGGGCAGGGTCAGCCGGAAGCACGCGCCGTGCTCGAGCTGTCCCCACGCTTCCAGCCGCCCTTGGTGCAATCGTGTGTCCTCCGCGGCGATGGACAGACCCAGGCCGGTGCCTCCCAAAGTCCTCTTGCGGGAGGGATCCGCGCGCCAGAACCTGTTGAACACTTCGCGAGTCTGCTCGGGGGTCATGCCGACACCGTGGTCCCGAACGGCCACGGCGGCGTCGAGCTCGTTGCAGGCGATGTAGACGTCGATCTGCCGCCCCTCCGAGTGCTCGATCGCGTTGACCAGCAAATTTCTCACGACGCGCTCGATGCGACGAGGATCCATCTCCACGGAGCACCGTTCCTCGGTCCCGTGGAGCCGCACTTCCAATCCCTGCTTGTCCAGGTGGGGCCGGACGGACTCCACGGTGTCTTCGACCAGATCTGCGAGGTCCACGGTGCTCGAGTCCAAGGTTGCGGAGCCCGCATCGAAGCGGGAAATCTCCAACAGGTCGGACAGCAGCGACTCGAAGCGATCGACCTGGTGGTACAGCAATTCCGTGGATCTTTGGAAGGAGGGATCCATCTCCTCCCGGCCCCCGTACAGCAGTTCTGCGGCCATCTTGACCGTGGTCAGCGGCGTCCGCAGCTCGTGGGAGACGTCCGAGACGAATCTTTGCTGCATCTTGGACAGGGTTTCGAGCTGAATGATCTGTTCCTGGAGGCTGTCGGCCATGTGGTTGAAGGAATTTCCCAGGACCGCGGCCTCGTTCTCGCCCCTCACCGCGACTCGTTCGTTGAGATCTCCCCGGGACAGGCGCTCCGCCGAACGCGCGGTCTGGGAAATCGGCCGAATCACGGAGCGCGTCACCCACCAGACGATCGTCGCAACGAAGATCAGAAGAATCGCGAACCCCGCCACGATCACCAGCTGGATGTAGTCCAGGGTCTTCTGGGAGGACGAAAGATCGTAGACAAGGTAGAGCGCGTAGTCGTTGCCCTGGTTCAGGTGCACCTTCGTACCCACGAAGAGGACCGGGATTTCCGCCCCGTCCCCGTTCGCCTGGACCTTGGACGACTGCCAGAAAACACCGTTCTGCGCCGCGACCTGTTTCTGCAGGTCCTGGGGAACGGAGGACGACGTCATCCAGTCGTTCTGGCTCAGGGGCCCGACATATCCCTGACCCTGGTGGTAGTCCACGGGGATGAGTATCCACTGACGTTTCGCGTCAGCACCGTGGTTCTCAAGGATGGTGAGTGTCTCGCGCATGAGCGACTGGACTTCGTTCTGGTCCGAGGCCACCGCATTGTCGAAAATTTTCTGCACATCGGAGAAACCGCTCGACGACTCCTCCAGGGCCTGCTCCTGGCGTTCTTTGAACAGGCTGTTGGCGATCTGGGTCGAAAGGAAGTTGCCGGCAAAGATGAACGCCACCAGGGCGAGCGAGGTCGCGACGATCACGGCGGAGAACTGGAGAGACTCCCGCCGCCGTCTGCGAATTCCTCGGAAGAACGCCGGAACAGCGCCCAGAAGGCGCCGTCCTGCGCTGCGTGGTGTGTGCTTTGCCATGTCCTCTTATCGACGCACCTGGCTGGCGTTCGCCTTGTACCCCACCCCGCGGACGGTCTGAATGAGATCCGGCTTCTCGGGGTCCTTTTCGATCTTTGCCCGGAGCCTCTGGACGTGGACGTTCACGAGTCTGCGGTCGGCGTCGGAATCGTAACCCCAGATCCGGTCCAGCAGCAGGTCGCGCGAGAGCACCTGCCCCGGTTCCTGGGCGAGGTTGACCAAGAGGTCGTATTCGAGCGGCGTCAAACGCACCGTGTCCTCACCGCGCGTGACGGCGCGGCCGGCGAGGTCGATGCTCAGGTCGCCGATATCGATGCGTTCACTGGATCGGGTTTCCCCAGTCCGCAACCGGGTCCGGATGCGGGCCAGGAGCTCTGCCGGCTTGAACGGCTTGGCAATGTAGTCGTCGGCACCGGCCTCGAGCCCGCGAACGACGTCTTCCGTATCGGATTTGGCGGTCAGCATGATGACCGGAACGTCGGAGGTCTCACGGATGCGTTCGCACACCTGGATGCCGCTCATCCCCGGCAACATCAAATCCAACAGGATGAGGTCCGGATCGTAGCTCTCGAAGGCGCTGACGGCGCGGTCTCCGGCGTCGCAGAACGTGGGTTCGTAACCCTCGTTGGTCAGGACGATGCCGACCATCTCGGACAGGGCTTCGTCATCGTCCACTACCAGAATTCGCGCCTTCACTCGCGCTCCTTTCAAGATCTCCTGAGGCTGACCGCGTCGGGTACAACACCACCAGGTTGAGGTCGACATGCTGTTCTCTTCAACATTACGCGACGAAACAGGCCAACGCTCCGACAGCCGCGCGGCCGCACCAGGACCGATCCACGGTCGGGGCACGTGGTCTCATTCACGCGACAGGTCGAGCAATCCTTCGGCAACCGTCGCGCTCCGCCGGTGAACTTCGGTTCCCCTGAGGGGAGACAGGGTCACGAGATCTTCGGCTTCCTCGATGGTGACGGAAGACAGCTCCTCCGCCCCCAGCCCGAGATCCCGCCAGGTTCGCCAGAAGGAACGGACGGTATCGACCGTGCGGTCCTCGTCTCCGATGCCGGTGATGCCGAGCCACGCTTCCTGCCCCCGATCCACGACGCCGGCGATGCCTTCCCACTCGGCGCTCCCCCGACCGAGTGGCCTCGCGGCCACGCCGTGAAAGTGCTGCCCGAATTCCGGGTCCGGGAGGGGGCCGTCGACGTCGAGCACCGCGTCGATTCCGAGGTTGTCGCACGCGACAGCAAGGTCGGAGAGGAACCTGTCGGCCTCGGCCCGTGGCACGGCGCGCAAGGTGCGGTATCCGCTCGATGTGGGAATTTGTCCGGCCAGGGCGTGCTCCAGGTGAGGCTCGAGCCACCTGATCACCAGTGCTTCTCCCTCGACGGCCGTCCTCAGCGCCTCGGACAGTGCGGCAACTCCTTCGGTCAAGGACTCGGCAAGTTCCCGCCGGGCCCCGTGATCGCTGAGAACAGCTTCCCCGTTGCTCAGACCGAGGTCCGCACCCAGGCTCACCGGCCCGGTGAGCGATACTACGGTCACCCCCTGGTGGCCGCTGCCTTCCGCGCCGACCACGTCAGCCAGTATGTTGATATCGCTCCGGAGTCGTGAGGCTGCGGCCACGGACTCGTGGCTCGGGCGCGAGGTCAGACGCCAGCCGAACGGCTGCCCGTCCGCGAACAGTTCCGCGAGGCATGACACGGTACGAGCCGTACGGGATGCCGCAAATCCTCGCTCTTCGAGCTCCGGAAACGGCGCCCGGTGCGGAGACCCCAGTTCGCCGCGTGCCGCAACCACGGCCTCGTGAAAATCGGTTCCCGCAAGGCGGCCTCGTGACGAGGCGACGATTCGACGCGTAGACGGCGCCGGATCAGTTCTCCCAGGCATCGCGTTCATTCTCTTTCACCCGTTGCATCGCGATCACGGTTGTGGTCCTCGGCGATGCGCTCATGGTGCCGAATGACCTCGCTGATGATGAAATTGAGGAATTTTTCCGCGAACTCCGGATCGAGCCGGGCGCTTTCGGCAAGCCTTCTCAGACGATCGATCTGGGCTGCTTCCCGGTTGGGATCACCTGGTGGCAATTGATACTGGGCCTTGAGGAACCCGACCCGTTGGGTCGCCTGGAATCGTTCCGCGAGCATGTGGACCAACGCCGCGTCGATATTGTCGATGGTGCCGCGCATCCTCAGCAATTCTTCGAATACGGCGGGATCGACGTCGTTCAGAGAACTGGCGCGGGCGTCGAAGGGTTCGCTGGGCTCAGAGTTCTGCGTCATAGTCAGACAGTCTACGGATGGTGAGGGGCCGGCCGCATGCCGGCCGTGCGGTCGGCGAACCCGAACCCCAGCTGCCCCGCTAGTGTCCCGCGATGTCCGGGCGGGAGAGCGAGTAGGCGCGGTTGATCGTCGCCTGCCCCAGGACGCGGGTCCCCTGGTAGATGACGACCGTCTGCCCGGGTGCTACTCCGCGCAAGGGTTCTTCGAGCCTGACGACCAGCTCCCGGGAGGGCTCACCATCGACATCCCCGATTTCCAGATGGGCTACGGCGGGAACGGGATCGGCATGCGCCCGCACCTGGGCGAGGATCTCGAAGGATTCCGACACCGCGCCGGGCTGGTCCGTCCCGGCGTCGAACCGCTGCGCCTCGGGCACCGGAAGCCCGGCCCAGGTTTCCCGGATTCCGCGGATCTCGTCGACGGCCAGCATTTCTTTGGAACCGACGACGACCTCGTTCGTCTTCGGTCGGATTTCGAGCACGAATCGCGGCTTGCCGTCAGAGGCGGGCCGTCCGATCGAGAGTCCCTTGCGCTGGCCCACGGTGAAGGCCCGGGCGCCCCGGTGGGTTCCCAAGACCTCGCCGGAGGTGTCCTTGATCTCGCCTTCTTCCAGGTCGATTCGCTCTTCGAGCCACCCCCGAGTATCGCCGTCGGGGATGAAGCAGATGTCATGCGAATCGGGCTTTTTCGCGATCGAGAAACCGCGTTCCTCCGCTTCGGCCCTGACCTCCGCCTTGGTGGGGGTCTCGGCCAGGGGGAACATCGAATGTTTGAGCTGCTCATGGGTCAGCACACCCAAGACATAGGACTGGTCCTTCGCCCAGTCCGCGGCACGATGGAGTTCCACGTTCCCGTCCGGGTCCTCAACCAATTTCGCGTAATGACCCGTGCACACGGCGTCGAATCCGAGGGCCACGGCCTTTTCCAGGAGGGCGGAGAACTTGATCTTCTCGTTGCAGCGCATGCAGGGATTGGGCGTCCGGCCCTGTGCGTACTCGTCGATGAAATTGTCGACGACGTCTTCCTTGAAACGATCGGAGAAGTCCCAGACATAGAACGGGATGCCCAGTTTGTCGCACACGCGGCGGGCGTCCATCGAGTCTTCGATCGTGCAGCACCCGCGGGATCCGGTGCGAAGCGTTCCGGGCATGCGGGACAGAGCGAGATGGACGCCGACGACGTCGTGTCCCGCATCGACGGCCCGCGCCGCCGCAACTGCGGAGTCGACTCCCCCGCTCATCGCTGCCAATACCCTCATGCGCCCTCTTCCTGCCTCAGTCTGGTCACGAGCCTCGCCACGGTACAACGTTCTCGTTCCGCATGCTATTCCTTCGATCACGTGCGAATTGTGTGCGGTTTCTCCGTACGGCGGGACGGTTCCGTCTCAGCTCCAGGGGCCGACCGGGGCATGGTCGGCCATGCCGGCCTTGGACGCTTGCTCGTAGGCCGTCGGCAGGGCGTTCAAGAGGGCGTCGACGTCGGCCTCCGTGGTGGCCGCCCCGACCGTAAACCTCTGGGCCCCGCGAGCCGTCACTTCATCCACTCCCATGGCCAGCAGGACTTCGGAGGGGCGGGGAACCCCGGCGTTGCAGGCCGAACCCGTGGAGGAGAGAACGCCGTTCATGTCCAGCAGGAAGAGCAGGGAATCACCCTCGCAACCCGGGAAAGTGAAGTGCGCGTTGCCGGGAAGTCGACTCCCCGGAGACAAATCGGTGGGACCGCGCAGAACCGCTTCGGGTATGCGTGACTGAACGCCGTCCACCAGACGATCGCGAAGCCTCCGGATCCGCTCGGATTCTTCGCCCAGTCGATCACTGGCTTGTTCCGCGGCGATACCGAATCCGACGATCGCGGGCGAGTCGATCGTTCCGGAACGCACATCACGTTCTTGCCCGCCCCCGTGGATGATCGGAGCCAACGGGGCATCACGGCGCGCGACCAGGGCGCCGATGCCCATGGGGGCGCCGATCTTGTGGCCCGAGACAGCCATGGTTGCGCACCCGAGGGCGGAGAAGTCCACCGGCACGGCCCCGAAGGCCTGGACCGCATCGGTGTGGAAGGGAACCTCCGCACGGGCACACACCGAAGCGAGCTCTGCGACCGGTTGGATGGTTCCGACCTCGTTGTTCGCCGTCATGACGGTGACGAGCGCCACGTCATCGGTGCGTGGGCTCAGCCGCGTTTCGAGATCCTGCGGGTCCACCCGCCCCTCGGCGTCCACCTCGAGCCATTCGACTCGTGCGCCTTGGTGTGCCTCGAGCCAGAGCACCGCGTCCTTGACGGCGTGGTGTTCCACGGTGCTCAAGAAGATGCGGTTGCGCTCGGGCCGGTTCTCGCGCCTCTTCCAGTACATGCCCTTGACGGCGAGGTTGTCCGCTTCCGTACCTCCGGAGGTGAAAATGACCTCCGCCGGGTCTGCTCCTACCGAACGGGCGATTCGTTCTCTCCCGGTTTCCACGGCCATGCGTGCCCGACGCCCTGCTGCGTGCAGGGACGAGGCATTGCCACCGATTCGCATCTGTTCGACCATGCCCTGCAACGCATCTTCGTTGACTGGTGCCGTGGCCGCGTTGTCGAGATAGACGCCCTGCACTGCGGTTGCTCCTTCGGTCGTGCCCTGGGAGATGTTCATAGCGGTCGCCGGACCGCTGTCCGCCCCCATTCTAGGTACCCCGTCCCGGGCTCGGGCCGCCAGGGCTCGAGGGGGCACGGCTAGAATTGATCGACGTGTTCAATATCCTCTTCTACACCCCCGAAATACCAGGCAACACCGGGAATGCCATTCGTCTCGCGGCAGTCACGGGAGCCCACCTCCACTTGGTCGAGCCTCTCGGATTCAACTTCTCCGACGCCCACCTGCGGCGCGCCGGACTCGACTACCACGATTTGGCGGCCATGACGGTTCACCCCGATGTGGAGACCGCGTGGCGCGCACTGGACGGGTCACGCATGATCGCTTTCAGCACACGGGGCACCAAGAACTTCGCCGATGTCCGCTACGAGGAAGGCGACACCTTGATGTTCGGTCCCGAATCGGTGGGCCTGCCCGACGAGGTTCAGGACAGCCCCCGTATCGATGAGCTCGTGCGCATTCCGATGCTCCCCGGACGACGTTCCCTGAACCTGGCAAACTCGGCTTCGATCGCGGTCTACGAAGCATGGCGTCAGAACGGGTACGGCGGCCTCCTGTAGCCGCGGGGCGGCCCAGATCCTGCCCAGGTCCTACTGGCCGGACTCGGCGGCGTCCCCCAGAGTCACGTCGCCGTCCGTGGCCTGCCCATTGCGCGAGTAGCTGATATCCACCTTCTTGCCCGCGGAGGCCTCGCGAACCGCGGCCGTCAAGGATTCGGCATCCGAGACCGCGTGGCCGTCCAGTTTGTTGACGACGTCGCCCGCCTTCAGCCCGGCCTTGTCCGCCGGCGACCCCGAAACCACGTTCTTGATCACGGCCCCGTTGGTGAAGGAGCTTTCGGAGGTGTTTCCTTCCGACGCGGGGCTGGACGACACGCTGGCTCCGAGGTAGCCGTGAGAGGCCTGGCCGTGATCGATGATCTCCTGGCCCACCCGCTTGGCGTAGTTGATCGGAACCGAGAAGCCCACACCGATGTTGCCCGATGCCCCCTGCTCGGAGCTGCTCCCGCTCGATTGTCCCGCGGAGGCAATGGCGACGTTGATGCCGATCACCTCGCCCTTCGAGTTGACCAGGGGCCCACCCGAGTTGCCGGGGTTGATGGCAGCGTCTGTCTGCATGACGTTCAGGGCAATGGTCTTGTCGGACTGGCTCTTCGAGGTCCCTCCGTCCTTGTCGGGGAACTGGAATCGGAAAGGAGAAGAGCTTCCCTCGGAATCGTCCTGATTCGCATCCGATTCGTCGGGCGCCGCCGATGAAGCGACGGAGATCGTCCTGGACAGGTTCGAGACGATTCCGTCCGTCACCGTGCCGTCGAGACCGAGCGGCGCGCCAATGGCAACGGCAATATCCCCGACGTTGAGATTGCTCGAGTCGGCCATGGAGGCCGGAGTCAGGTCGGCCCCCTGGGGATCGATCTTGATGACGGCCAGATCGGACGTTGGGTCCGTACCCGTGACCGTTGCCTTCTTGACCGTTCCATTGGACAGCTTGACCTGGATCGATGCGTTGCTCGTGGTCCCGTCCAGGGTCACCACGTGGGTGTTGGTCAGGATATGGCCTTGGTCGTCCAGGACGACCCCGGAGCCCGACCCACTCTGGGAGCTTCCGGAAACCGAGATGGTAGCAACGGACGGTGAAGCCTTCTGGGCCGAGGCCGAGACAGCGTTGACGGAGTCCTGGTTGTTGACGATGGTCGTCTTCGACGAGGAAGAATTCGACGCGGATGCAGAATTATGGTCGAGGAGGGCACCAGCCCCGACCGCGGTGCCACCTCCGACCAGTGCGGCCAGGACCATGCCGCCGATCAGCATCCCGGTCCCGAAGCGACGGGACCCGCGGCCTTCTCCCGCATTCTCGGCGTAATAGTTCTGATCGGGGTAGGCACCACCCGCGTAGAACTGACCATACTGGCTCGAACCGTACTGGTACCCCGGCTCCCCGCCTCCCGGTTGGCCTGCGTCATAGGGCTGGGACCCGCCCTGGTTCCGTCCCCTGGCCTCATGGCCGGATTCGTACTGGCTTCCCGTCGCCCAGGCCCCGGAGCCCGGAATCGGACGAGTGGACGTGTTCTCGTCCGTCCCACGCCCGGCGTCCGAAAACTCTCCCTGGCTCCCATCATGCGCGGGAGGCTGGTGGTCGGCACCCTCGTCGGCCCTCCGGCCCGGATTCTTGCCGTACTCATCGGGGTTCTGGGACATGTCATGCCTTTCATCTCAGCGATCGGAGCGCGACCCGGCCGCGCTGCACTCTCTGGTGCGGGAAGTGAGGATCTTCCTCGACTATGGCCCATCGGACTGAGGCCAACTTGTGCGAATTCTGGATGTTCCCTGAGACACGGTGGAGGCCGATTGCCAGCACGCTCTGGGCGAAGAAACTGTGGATACCCAGTCGGCCCGGGCGGGCCTTCACCTAGACTGGTTCCCAAGATCCGACAGGACCAACCCAGCGAGGTTCCCCATGAATCCGGCCATCCATCCGTTCCTCACGGCCGCATCCGGTCTCGTGGCATTGCCGCCAGACGGCTGGGGTGTCGGTGCGACCACGTTGGTGGGAGCACCCGCGGCCGCCGGCGTCGGCAGCGCGTTCGGAGCGGGAGCCGGCGTCGTCTTTGCCCTGGTGATCATCGGGGCGGCAGCGTGGTGGTTCCTCTCCTCCAGGAAACGGAAGAAGACGCAGCGCGAACGGTACGATTCGGCGCAATCCCGGTATGGCACCGCGGCTCCCCGGCAGACGGAAGAGATCGCCCGCTTGAGGTCGCGGGCCGGCAGCCTGCTCGTGGAGACGGACGACGTCATCGCCCGGAGCGAGCAGGAGATTGCCTTCGCCGGGGCCCAATTCGGTGAGGACCAGATCCGTCCCTTCCAGACGGCTGTCGAACAGGCCAAAGGGCACATGCGCCGGAGCTTCCAACTTCAGAAGCAACTCGACGACGAAATACCCGATTCCGAAGAGGATCAGCGCGCCTGGCTCGAGGAGATTGTCCACGGTTGCGAGGATGCCCAGGAATCCCTCAAGAAGCACGAACAGAATTTCGCCGACTTGAGACAGCTCGAGCGCAATGCGCCCGAAGCGCTCGAGTCCTTGCATCGGGAGATTCGGACCTGGCGGGACAGAATTCCCGATACGGAAGGCCGTCACACCGAATTGATGGCCTCGTACGCCCCCGAGGCAACTGTTTCCGTATCCGACAATCCCCGCCAGGCCACCGATCGTCTGGACTTTGCGGAGCATGCCGCGACCCGGGCACAGGACCTGCTGAATGAAGGAAACACCTCGGACGCGGTGGTCAGCATACGATCGGGCGAGGAGGCCGTGGGCCAGGCACAAACACTGGTGGATTCCATTGACCACGCCCGAAGGGATCTCGACCAAGCGGATACCGCCCTTCGCAAGGCAGTCGACCGGGCAACCTCGGATCTCGCGGAAGCCCGTTCCCTCATGGAGCGAGGGACCTTCGCCGACCTGGCAGGCCCGGCGGCGAACGTCGAGACCGTGGTCGCCGATATCGAGGAACAGCGCACCCAGGGGCCAATCGATCCGCTGACGCTCTCCAGCCGTTTGGCCGAATCGAGGAAAGAGCTCGATCGCGGTCTGGAGAGCGTGCGGAACCAGAACGAACGCGACCGAGCGGCCAGGGAAACGCTGGCCCACACCATGGTGTCCGCACAAGCACGCCTGACCTCGGCCTCGGACTATGTCAGGGCTCGCCGTGGTGGAATCCAGGCGGAAGCCAGAACGCGGCTGGGCGAGGCCGAGAGAAATCTCGAGGAGGCGGAGAGCTTGCGCCTGTCGGATCCTTCGGGCGCTCTGAACCGCGCGAACCAAGCCATCCGACTGGCGGAAGACGCGCAGCGGATGGCTTCCGGCGACGTCGACGACTTCACTCGCCGCGGGTACGGCCCGGAGCACTGGAACGGCTCGGCCGCTTTGGGCGGGATCTTGTTCGGGTCCGGGTACGGGAGGCCCGGTAGAACCGGCGGGATCGGCGGCCCAGGGATGGGCGGACCCGGGATCGGCGGCCCAGGATTCGGAGGAGGTTTCACCGGCCAGGGCCTGTGATGCCGATTCTTCGACACCCCCGAGTCCGCTGTCTCACCACTGACCCAGTACCAGAGCAACGACCCACGGAACGCGAGGCGTGCATTCGCCTCCACACCCAGAAAAGAGGAAAGCAATGACCAAGCAATCAATCTTCGGTCGCGTGGCCCAACTGGCGAAGGCCAACATCAATGCGCTGATCGACTCTGCCGAGGATCCTCAGAAGATGCTCGACCAGATGGTGCGCGATTACAAGAACAACATCGTCGAAGCCGAACAAGCGGTCGCCCAGACCATCGGCAACCTGCGCATGTTGGAAGAGGACCACGCCGAGGACATCAAGGAAGCCGAGGAGTGGGGGCAGAAGGCCGCGGCTGCGTCCTCGACCGCCGACCGGTACCGTGCCGACGGTGATACGGCAGGTGCGGACAAATTCGACAATCTGGCCAAGGTTGCGCTGCAACGCCAGATGACCTCCGAAAAGGAAGCGAAGGACGCCGAGCCGCAAATCGCCGCTCAGACAGAAACGGTCGAAAAGCTCAAGGACGGCCTGAACAAGATGCGGTCCAAGCTCGACGAACTCTCGAGAAAGCGCGACGAGCTCAACGCACGTCAGAAGTCGGCACAGGCCCAGAGCCAGGTCAACGATTCCCTGCGTGCCTTCGACATGATGGATTCCACGAGTGAGGTCAGCCGTTTCGAGGACAAGGTTCGCCGCGAGGAAGCCCGAGTGCGTGGCCAGGAGGAACTCGCCTCTTCGTCCTTGGATGCCCAATTCGAATCCTTGGAGGACTTGTCGCAGCAGTCCGAGGTCGAGGCGCGGCTCGCGGCCCTGAAGAACAAGGGCAACTGACCCAGCCACCACCCGCTTACCGTGGATCATGGGCGTCGGGAGCCGAGCGCTCCCGACGCCGCGCCAGCCACTCGCCCATGTCCGTGCAGGAGGAACACTGTGAATACCGACGCCGCCGTAGAGCTGGACGCCTACCAACCCGTCTGCGGGTTGTTCTCCGCGCTGTCCTCCCCCGCCAGGGCGGCCACGATCCATCTCCTGAGCGAAGGCGAGAAGACCGTCGGTGAACTCGTGGATTTGTTGGACATTTCCCAACCGCTGATGTCCCAGCATCTCCGCAGTCTCCGCGAGGCCCACCTGGTTACGGGGCGCCGATCCGGACGATCGATCTATTACAGCCTGGCGGACGAGCACGTGGCACACGTCTTCCTCGACGCCCTCAACCACAGCCGTCACGTCGAGGACTAGGGGCCCAGCCCGTCGTAGCGTGTCGCGCCGTGGCTGGGATCATTGGATACTCAGTCAGTACGTCAGGCAGTGCCCGAGCACCGCCGGCAACCATTCGTCGGCGTAGGTGTTCTGCGTGGCCGATCGTGGCCCGGTGTTTCCGCGGGCTCGCTGGGGCACCCTTGGTGTTAAAGCAAGAAGGTCACGTCAGCCGAAGCTGACGTGACCTTCATTTCGTTGCGGGGGCAAGATTTGAACTTGCGACCTCCGGGTTATGAGCCCGGCGAGCTACCGAACTGCTCCACCCCGCGGCGACCTGTTCTACTATACGCACGCTCCGCCACCGCCGCAAACCACAGGGCGGGATTGTGCCTGAGCTCACCTTTCGGGGCCTCGAACCCCGAGCTTCCCGACGGAGGCTCGGGGTTCGACCATCGACTATTTGCCGTTCTCTCCTTGGGCGCCATCGGCCTTGAGGGCGTCGTCGAGGGCCTTGTTCAAACGGTCCTGGGCCTTCCCGTAGGCCGCCCAGTCTCCGTTCTTCATGGCCTCCGAAGAATCCTGCATGGCCTTGTTGGCCTCGTCCAGAGACTTCTTCAGGTCCGGGGACTCTCCTCCGCTCGAACTGCCTCCCTCGGAGCCGCCTTCACCGGCGTCGGCTTCGGAGCTGTCCACGCCGGCGTCTTGCGCCGTCTGGGCACCGGACTCGCCGCCGAACAATTTATTGAGCGCTTCATCCAGGGTCGGCGCGAAACCGACCTTCTCCCCGAAACCGACCAGGACGCGGCGGAGAGTCGGGTAGGACGCGTCTCCGCTGGACTGGACGTACACCGGCTGGACGTACAGGATTCCTCCACCGACGGGCAGCGTCAGAAGATTTCCATTGACCACTCGCGAGGCACCCTGGCGGAGTAGGTTGAGCTCCGTCGAGACTTCCGTGTCCGAGTCGAAGAGGTTCTGCGCCTGTCCCGGCCCCGGGACCACGGAGTTCCGCGGCAGCTCCAGAAGGTCGATCTTGCCGTAGTCGGGGTCCTTCTCCCCGTCCTTTCCGGTACCGGCGTCACCATTGGCCGAGACGAATCCATACATGACGTTGCGGGTGTTGGAATCCGACTGCTGCGGGATGAACGAGCTCGTCAGCGAGAACCTGGTCCTCTGGTCCCCCGGCATCTGCAAGGACATGTAGTACGGCGGCAGGTCCTGGGCCTCGTCCTGAGTCGGGTCCTTCGGCGTCTGCCATACGTCGTCGTTCGCGTAGAAACTGTTCGCGTCGTCCACGTGGTACTTGTTCAGCAGTTCGCGCTGGACCTTGAACAGATCCTCGGGATACCTGACGTGATCGATCAGGTCCGCGCTCATGTCCTTGTAGGACTTGACGGTCGTCGGGAAGACCTTCTGCCAGGACTTCAGCACGGGATCCTGATCGTCCCAGGCGTACAAGTCCACCGAACCGTCGTACGCGTTCACCGTTGCCTTGACCGAGTTGCGGATGTAGTTGACCTTGTCATTGGGCAGAGCCTTGCTGCCTCCCGCCTCGGTCTGGGAGTCCTGCGTCGCGTCGCCCAGGGAGGTCGGCGTCGAGTACGGGTAACCGCTCGACGTCGTGTAGGCGTCAACCATCCAGACCACTTTGTTGTCCACGATCGCAGGGTAGGGATTTCCGTCCACGGTCAGGTAGGGAGCAACCTTCTTGACGCGATCGCCGGGATCGCGATTGTAGAGAATCTGCGAGTCAGGTCGTACGGCATCCGAGAGCAGCAGATCCGAGGACTGGTACTTGATGGCATACGCCAGGCGGTTGAACCAGTTCCCCAACTTCGGGCCACCGTCGCCCGAGTACGTGTACTTGGCATCGCCAGAGCCCTCGTCGTCGGCCGACTGGGGCCGGTCCAGCTCGAGCTTGGGGTCATCATCGGAGCCGCCCGCGATCGAGTAATCGGGCGAGGACTGCCCGAAGTAGATGCGCGGTTCGTAGTCTTCCGAGATGACGCCCTTGGCTGCGATGCCCTCCTGCATGAACTTCGGTTTTCCGTCCGCCTCGACTTGGTTGCCGTAGGCGGCCACGACGCCGTACCCGTGCGTGTAGACCACGTGCTGGTTGTACCAACCCTGGTTCTGATCCGGGTTGAGCTCACGGGCGGAAATCACCGTGTCCTCGTTCTTGCCGTCCACGTTGTACCGGTCGACAGCGAGGGTCTTCCCGAACTGGTAGTAGGGCCTGAACTGCTGCAACTGAGCGAACGAGTTGGACACGACATTCGGGTCCAGAAGACGAATATTGGACACGGTCGGAGTGTCACCGTCCAGGGCGCCTTTGTCGGTGTCCACGGTCGCGTCGTAGTCCTGCGTCTTCAGGTCGCTCAGCCCGTAGGCGCTGCGCGTCATGTCGATGTTCCGCTGGATGTACTCGTTCTCCATCGATTGTTCCGTCGGAGTCACCTGGAAGCGCTGGACGACCCAGGGATAGAGACCGCCCGCGACCAACGAAACGACCAAGAGCATGGCCGTTCCGATCAGGGGAAGCCGCCAGCGACCGGCGAAAGCCGAGTAGGCGAAGAGAAGTGCCACGATGAGCGCGGCGATGGCCAAGATGGCATTCGTCGGCATCACGGCGTTGACGTCCGTGAACAAGGCACCGGTCCAGGATCCCTTGTTGGACAGCAACGTCGAATACCTCGCGAGCCAGAAGTTGGCGGCAAGCACGAGAAGAAGAATTGCCGCGATGATTCCCATCTGGACCTTGAGGGCCTTGGTCGTGGAAATGCCTTTCTCGTGCACCACGATTCCGCCGTACAGGTAGTGGGTCACCAACGAACCCACGGCCGAAAGCACCAGCACCGTAATGAGGTAACCCGCAATCATGCGGAGGAACGGCAACGTGAACATGAAGAAGGACATGTCGAAGCCGAACTGCGGGTCCTTCTCCCCGAAAGGCTCCTGCATGAAGAACAGCGCGACGGTATCCCACTGGGCCAGCATTGTGAGCCCGCCGAATAGCCCCAGGACCACGGGGATCGCGACCATCAGGATCCGTCGCATCGGCTCGAGGGCCTGCTGGTACCTTTCCATGTTCTGGTTGAACACGGATTGCAGGTCCTCCCTCTCGGAACCTGCCTCGGATTCCTCGTCACCCTTCTTCGGCTGGGCCTGCAACTTCTCGGAGGGACGCCGGGTCCAGGCGAATCTCAGGCTCAGCCACAGGGCAAGACCCATGACGGCGGCGCCTACCGCGAAAACGGCGATCTTGATGATGTTTTCCCGGACGAACACCCCGATGTATCCGAGCTGCCTGTACCACAGGACTTCCGTGTAGACCTGGGAGACGTAGACGAACGCGATGACCAGAGCCACGACGATGATGAACGTCGTCAGAAGCGGGCGCTTCCTCCGGCCCGAGGCTCCGGACTTGTTGCGAGGTGTACGTGGGGCCGATGATCCTGTCGTCACGGGAATCCTCAACTAGCGGTGCGGTGGATGAGCGAAAGGGCGAATGCCGTTCTCACAACACGGTCGGCCCGATCTCACCGATCGGAAAACCGTGAATTAACATTTTGCCTTTTTTGTGTGCGCAACTCCACTTGTGACCTGGGGAATTCCGTCATGGAACGGCACGGGCCGACGTCGTCGTGATTCAGCCGGTGCACTGGGGCAAGGACGATGGGTCCTCGCCCTGCCCCACCTTCTCGACGGCCTGGGCGGCGTCGTCGATGGTCGAGACGCTGACGACGGAGAGTCCATCAGGAATGTGGCCCTTGACTTCGTCGCAATTCTCCGAAGGCGCCAGGAAAATGCTGGCACCGTCGTTCTTCGCACCGATCATCTTCTGCCGAATGCCTCCGATCGGCCCCACTTTCCCCTGGGCATCAATCGTGCCCGTACCGGCAAAGTGTTTTCCGCCGGTCATCTTGCCGTCCGTCATTTCGTCGATGATTCCCAATGTGAACATCATGCCCGCGCTCGGTCCGCCCACGGAGTCCAGGCCGTAGTCCACGTGGAAGGGGAAGTCGTAGTCGGACTTCAGATACAGCCCCAGTTGGTAGTCCCCCGTGGCGCCGTCCTTCTTCGGGGTCACCGTGACTGTCTTCTCCTCACCTTCCTTGCCGTGCGAATAGCCGAGGTTCACGGGGGCTCCCTTGCCGTCGGCGAGCGCCTGTTTGAGCTGGTCGTAAGTCTTAAGCCGCTCCCCGTCGATGGATCGCAGCACGTCACCCTTGGAAAGTTTCGCGGCGCCGTCCTGGGTGGAACCCTGAACCGTGAGTGTCGTCGAATAGTCCAGATGGAGATATTTGGCAGCGGCGGCCTGCGCTGAATTCTGCGAATCCGTCATGTCGGCCGTGTTCTGGGAACTGACCTGCTGCTGGGTCATTGTCGGCTCATAGAGTGCGGCCGCGGGAAGTGCCGTGGCGTCCTTGTTGAACCAGGCACTCAGCACGTTGAGGGCGCTGGTGGCGCCGTTCGGGCCGCCAGCAACGTAGACCGTCGTCATGTCGAGATTTCCGTCGGTCGGGTACGTGGGGTGTCCCGAGATGGACAACAGCTGTTTGCCCTTGTATTCGCCGATGGTATTGAACGTCGGACCAGCGCCCTCGGTCACGAAGTCCGGCGGAATCAGAGCCCCCGCCGCGACCAGTCCCAGAGTCGCCACACCAGCGACCGTTCCGAGCTGCGGACGGCGGATCTTCCTGGAACGCAGGAATCTGGTCTTCGGGTGGGACATCCGGGGGCTCTCTCGCATCGGTAGGACTAACGGCCTCGCCATGTTAACGCACCGACCTGTATGCTCGGCCCGGTATCGCCAGAACGGTTGCCCCAACTCAAGGCGTCTCTGTGCCATGAGCTGAAAATTGGGGCCCAGGACTGACGCGTTCGAGGTCGGTGCCGTTTAATGGGGACCGAGAAGACACGCCGTGGGCTTACGGCCTCACGGCAACCGACGACCACGAGGTGTCATGAGTACGAACAATCCGTACAACAACGGCAACAACGACGACAACGAGGACAACCCCTTGGAGGAGTTGTTCCGGAAGCTCTCCTCTGGTCAAGGCATCAACCCGGAGGATCTCCAGGGAATGGCCATGCCGGTGGACCCAGCGATGATGTCCGGGATGTTCGCCCAGATCCAGTCCATGATGTCCGGGATGAATTCTGACGGCTCAGCGAACTGGGGGCAGGCCCGCGAGCACGCACGCCGTCTCGCCTCGGCCGAGAAGGACCCCTCGGTGACCAGCACCCAGAAGTCCGCCGTGAAGGACGCCGCCCAGCTGGCGCAGCTGTGGCTGGACCCCGTCATCGATTTCGACCGCGCGGCTCTGGCCGACGAAGCGTGGTCGCGGAGCGAATGGATCGAGAACTGCTTCGACACGTTCCGTGAGATTTCCGAGCCCGTGGCGAATTCGGTCACCGAAGCCATGAGCGAAGCGCTGACGCAGCAGATGCCTGACGAGATGAAGTCGATGCTCGGCCAAGGGGCGTCCGTGATCGGTGGGATGAGCGGCATGATGTTCGCAATGCAACTCGGCCAGGCCGTTGGGGAACTATCGAAAGAAGTCGTGTCCTCGACCGATATAGGCCTTCCCCTGTCTCCCGGGCGATCGGCGTTGCTCCCGTCCA
The DNA here is from genome assembly GCF_051370785.1 of Rothia sp. HC945. NCBI lineage: Bacteria > Bacillati > Actinomycetota > Actinomycetes > Micrococcales > Micrococcaceae > Rothia > Rothia sp. HC945. The sequence continues at coordinate 801,193 of NZ_JBFCSN010000001.1, forward strand.
ACATCGCGGACTTCGGCGACGGCCTCGACCTGCCGGCACAGGAAGTCATGCTCTTCCTGGCCGTGCGCGAAGCCGCCCACATCCGGCTGTTCCACGCCAATCCGTGGTTGCGGGAGAACATTCTGGACCTCATCACGCGGTACTCCCGGGGAATACACGTCGACATGGACCGGATCGAAGAGGCAACCCGGGACATGGATCCCATGAACCCGGAGTCCCTGCAGGATGCGTTGTCGGGAGACATTTTCAAGCCGACGCTGACGGAGGACCAGGAGGTCACGCTTCGTCGCTTGGAGACCCTGTTGGCCCTGGTCGAGGGGTGGGTCGATCACGTCAGCACCCAGGCGACCAAGAACCTGCCCAGCTCTGCCGCCCTGACCGAGACGTTGCGGCGTCGCCGTGCGGGCGGGGGCCCGGCGGAGAAGGCCTTCGGGTCTCTGATCGGTCTTGAGCTGCGTCCTCGGCGTCTGCGCGAGGCTTCCCAGTTCTGGAGGGGCTACGAGGAAGAGCACGGTGTCCAGAAGCGCGATGCCCTGTGGGAAGCACCGGAGAACCTGCCCACCGATGAGGATCTGGATCACCCGGAGAACTTCGGTTCGGCCAGGGACCTCTTGCACGCCAGCGACGAAGAGATGGACGCCGCTCTGGAGAAGTTGCTTTCGGGCGGCTACGACGACCAGCCGGGTGAGCCCGAGGACGGCGAGGATTCCGACCCGCAGGATGGCGACGACTCGGACGATCAGCCTCGAAACGACTAGACACGTAGAAGGGCCGCGCGGCGTCCCGACTTTTCCCTTCAGCGCCGGCCCCGTTCAGGCGGGGTCGGCGTTCGTGTCCTCGAAACGGTTCCTCTCGAACACCATCCCTTCCAGGAAGGCCTTGGCCTGATCTGCCTGCGGGAAGAGGGCTTCGAGTTTCCTGAAGCGCCCGTTGTGCGATGCCTCGATCAGGTGGCAGAGCTCGTGATGGATCACGTAGTCGAGAACGTATTCCGGCGCGGACCAGAGGTGATGGGAGATCCTGACCTTTCCGGTGGCCGGAGTGGTCGATCCCCAACGGGTGTTCTGATTCGTGACCCACGCGATAGAGACGGGTTTGACCCTGTCGTCCAAGTAAGACCGAGCCACATGCGCGGCCCTCTCCTCGAGGTACGTGTCTGTCCGCCTGGGGTCTTCGCGACGTGCCGAGCGCTCGGCCAGCAACTTCGGGAGCAACCGACGAAGATACTCGCGGGCCATGGACGTCGTCATCCCTGCCGGGGCGAGGAGAACGACCATCTGCCCTTCCCACCGTGCCGAGATCGTCTTGCGCCGCCTCGCGGAACGCCTGATCTCCACCTCTGGCTGTGCTCGGGTTGCGGCGAGCCGTTCGCGTGAAGGAAGTCCTGGCATCAACGCCAGTTTACCCGTCCGGATCAGCACGCGAAGTTCGCGATGCCGGGCTTCCCCTCCGATCGATCGGCAACCTGTGGAGAACCCCCATTGCCCGTCCGAACCCGGCAGAGTAGTGGTATGACCGTCCACCATTCCCCGACCCAGGATCGTCCGGCTGGAGGCCCCGGCGATCTTTCGTGGCGCCCCACGCGCCGGGGCCGGCTCGCACAACCCGTTCCGCTGTTCATCGGGTTACCTGGCGGGGTGGCCGACGCCGTGCTGGTCTACACGCGACTCACCGGCATTCTGCCTTGGGTGCTTGACCGTACGCCCGTGGACGAACTCGACCTCCTCTCGGCAAGCTACCGTCCCCTCCACCGAGGGCGGCCTCGCACCAAGTGCCTGATGTGGGCGTTGTCCCAGCACATTCCAGAAGTCCTCGCCCGGGGAGGATCTCGCCCTGAGGACCCCTACCTCCAGGCGCCTCAGCATGCCGACGAGGGGCGGCACGATGGATCAGCTCGGATGACCGGGCTGGTGGTCAGGCCCGACGTCGTCGTCGAGACCTGCTGGCCCGGTCAAGTCACCTCGTGGGACTTGCCTGTGGCCCCCGAGGTGCCTTGTCTCCAGCTCTTTCGTGACCCCGCAGGAATCATTGGCGCCCGATCTGCGACAACATGGGAACGTCGCCGATGCCCCGACTGTCTGGAACGTGCCCGGGCCGACCGCGAGGCCGCCCAGGCGGGGCTCTCGCCCATGAGCATCGTGGCGCTCATGTGCGCGGTGGCCACGGGCCAACGACGAGGTCCGGACGCACAAACAGATGTCGCGTGGCCAGACTGCGTATGTGCCTTGGGTTCCGGCGATCTGGGTCCGGATGCGGTGGGTCCGGAAGCAGTGAGCATGGCGGCGCCGAACGCCGGCGACCTGGATCTATCCGTACATCCGTGGGGCGATACCGTCGAGAAAGCGTGAACGCTTCCGATGTGCCCGTCCTCCGGGGGTCCGGGACAGTGACCAGGAAAGGGAGAGCCGTTCACGGGCGCGGGTGATGCCCACGTAGAGCAGGCGACGTTCCTCGTCGATTTCGTCTCCGGTTTCGGCGAAACTGATCGGCATGAGCCCCTCACTGAGTCCGCACAGGAAGACCGCGTCCCACTCCAGGCCTTTGGCAGAGTGCAACGACGCGAGGGTCACTCCGTTCATGACCGGTGCATCCTGATGCGCTATTCGCCGCGTGAGGTCCTCGACCAGCATGGACATGGTGAAGGCAGATTCCCCCGACCCGCTCTTCTCTTCGTGGGCCGCCGCAAGCCGGTCCGCCAGCGACACCAGGGCGGCCAAGGATTCCCACTTCGACCGCACGGAACCGGTGCTCGCCGGAGGCTTGTCCTTGTATCCGAGCGAGGCCAGGCAATCTCTGACCAACTGGGGCGCCGGCTCCTCCCCCGCGGCACGCGCCGACGAACGGATCTGGAGGATGGCCTGTTTGACTTCCGGGCGGTTGAAGAACTTTTCCGTGCCCCGCAATTGGTAACCGATGCCGGCATCGGTCAGCGCCTGTTCAATGGCCTGCGACTGGCCGTTGGTCCGGAACAGGACGGCGATCTCCGCCGGATCAATGCCGTCCTTCGAGATCAGGTCCGCTATGTCCTCCGCGATCCCCGCTGCTTCTTGTTCGTCGTCCGCATACTCGAACCAGTCGGCCTCGGGACCGCTCGGGCGCTGGGCCTGCAAGTCGAGGGGCGGCGCCCAGGCTCCCGGGGTCGCATCGCGCGCGGGCTTCCTCGTGGTGAGCAAGCGATTCGCCAGGTTCACGACCTGCGGCGTGGACCGGTAGTCCCGAACGAGTTTGATCACGGTGGCATCGCGGTGACGTTGAGGAAAGTCGAGAAGATGCTTGGACGTGGCTCCGGTGAAGGAATAGATGGTCTGCGAAGCATCGCCGACGACGCACAGTTCGTCGCGGCCCCCCAACCAACTGTCGAGCAACCTTTGTTGCAGGGGTGAGACGTCCTGGTACTCGTCGACCACGAAATGCCTGTACTGCTGGCGCACGGCCGCAGCGACAGCGGGGTCTTCTTCGAGAATCGCCACGGTCGCAAGGAGGACGTCCTCGAAGTCGATGGCGTTCCGCTCAGTCTTCAGGTCCTCGTACCCGCGCATGACGCGTGCCATCCCGACCGGCGTGAACCCGGTCGGCAGTTCCCGGTCGACCAGGTGCTCCTCCACCGTGTCAGGGGTCAGCATCGACACCTTGGCCCACTCGATCTCAGCGGCGAGATCGCGAACGATGGCCCGGTCCGTGGTGAATCTGAGGCGCGAAGCCGCCTCAGTGATCAGTTGCGCCTTTCCCGAGACGAGCTGCGGCGGCGTTCCGCCCACGGCTTGCGGCCAGAAGTATTGGAGCTGCCTGAGGGCCGCCGCGTGGAAGGTTCGCGTCTGAACTCCCTGAGCACCCAGCGAACGCAGCCGGTTCCGCATTTCGTTCGCCGCCCGGGAGGTGAAGGTCAGGGCGAGAACCCGCTGACCGACGTAGGCGCCCGACGCGATGCCGTACGCAATGCGATGCGTGATCGCACGCGTCTTGCCGGTACCCGCACCGGCCAGGACACACACGGGACCCTGCAGGCTCGTGGCTACTTCACGCTGCTCCGGGTCCAGCCCCTCGAGGATCTGATCGGGACTCGGAGGATCTCCCGGTAGCAACAGTTCGGTCGCGGTTTTCAGCGCTGAGTCGCCCCCTCGGAATCATTGGTGGGATCCTGCCCCGTCGTCCCGAAATCTTCCGATGTCTCCGGCGGCTGAGGCAAAGGTCCACCGTACCAATCGGCGATGAGGTGATGGGCAATCGAAACCCGGTCCGGGAGACGCAGCTCGCCGCTCCTGACAGCCACCTCCAACTCGTCCCGGGTGAACCAACGAACGCTCGAGATTTCCCGTCCGTCGGGTTCCGCCGAGTCCAGACTCTCCGCGCGGGCGATGAAACCCACCATGAGGGATCTTGGGAAAGGCCACGGTTGGGATCCCATGTACGTCGCCTCGCCGATCTCGACGCCGGCCTCTTCTCGGATCTCCCGCGCTACAGCGGCTTCGAGGGACTCTCCCGCCTCGACGAAGCCGGCGAATGTGGAGTACCTGTCTTCTGGCCAGGCCACCGAGTGCCCGAGCAGAAGGCGGTCGACGCCGTCGTCGTCGGTGTGCACCACGGCCGAGATCACGGCCGGGTCGGTCCGAGGGAACAGCTCCCGACCCTCGGCATCGCAGACGCGCGCCCACCCGGCGGTCTCGGGGTGGGTCGGAGACCCACAGGATGGGCAGAACGTGGAGCTCTGATGCCAATTCATGAGCGCGATCCCGACGCTCAACCACGTGCTCTCTTCCTGCGGGAGCACCGGGGCCGCATCCCGGAGCCCCAGCCAGTCCGTAGCGTCCTCCACGGCCCCCTGCGGATCGGCGTCCTCGGGCCATGGATCCCCCGCTTGGAGGTCTTCGGGCCTGGTGCGGGGAGCTCGGCCCAGGAGGATCGGAGACTGGTCTGCGGAGGTGCCCAGATACGCCACGATGTCGGCGTCGTCGGTGGTGCCCCACGCGATGCGGATGCCGCCGTCAACCTTCCGTGTGCGAACTTTTCCCTGGTCAAGGACCAGAACTCTGGTCGAGGGATCGCTCAGAGCTGAATCTACGAGCTCGCCCCTGTCCTGGGCGTCGTCAATGCGCCGAATCGGGTATGTCCCCAGCAAATCCGGCCCCAGCGGGGGTGTGGGCTGTGTGACAAAACGGGGGTTCACGTGATCAGCCTGCTTTCATGTGTCTCTAGTACCCTGAACGAGTGAAATTAACACCGTTAACGTTAGCCGCTATGGCCTCGGCAGGAGTGCCGGGCCTCTTCCCCGTGGCCGCGTACCCGTACGAGGACGACAACCCGGACTACGGTTCGGCGCTCGTGGTCGACTCCGCACGGCAGCGGTGGATTGTTCGTGCGCCGCAGAACCACGAGGCGAGTGTCCGGCTCGAATCCGAGCATGTCATTCTCCACTCCTTCTCGCCCGGACTGCGGGCACGGTTGCCCTTCCAACTGCCCACCGTGGTGGGTTCGGCCGACAGTCGTGGGCTCAAGACGTTCGTGTATCCCGAGGTACCTGGGGAGGTCCTCGACATCGAGGAGCTTGCCCGCCGCTCGCACGTCGTCTCCCCCGAACGCGAACCGTTGGCGACGCAACTGGGGAAGATGATCGCCACGATTCATACGCTCCCAGCGGAGATGGTCCAGGAAGCGGACCTCCCGATCTATTCCAATGAGCAGTGCCGGCGCAGGATGCTGTCGGAACTCGATCGGTCCGCGAGCACCGGCAGGATCCCCTCCGCGCTGTTGCGCCGGTGGGAAGCGTGGCTCGAGGACGAATCGATGTGGCAGTTCCGGCCCACCGCCGTCCACGGAGACCTCACCGAGGACAATCTGGTCCTGGACGGAACGCTCCTGACCGCCGTGCGAGGGTGGCACGACCTCCATGTGGGCGATCCGGCGATCGATTTCTCCTGGCTCATGAGTTGCCCTGACCAGGAGTTCACGGATGCCATTATTGAGGTCTATTCCGTCCAGTTGCCTCATGCTCCCGATCAGCACCTCCTCCGCAGGGCCTATCTCCACGCAGAATTTGCGTTGGCCCAGTGGCTGGTGCGCAGTCTCGAACAGGATGACCGGGAGTCCGTGGACGAAGCGGTCTCGATGCTCCGGGCCTTGGAATCCGATCTTCGCGAATCCGGTGCGCTGAGCCCTACGGCCCCTGGCACGACCTCCGGGTCCTCGGAGTCGGAGTCCTCCACCAGCCGGCACGAGGAATCAGAGAGCACTACCGGGTCCACCCCGTCCGGTTCCTCGGCTGGCACCCGGCAGGACGCATCGGACGCCGGTGGGACGGCTTCGGGTCGCGGCTCCTCACGTGCCACACCCAGTGAGGACCCGACCGGGCCGATGCCCACGGTCCATCGCGAGTAGCGCTTCCTTATTTGTTCGGGGGCGATCCTGCCCTGACCCGTGCCAGCAGTTCTGACAGTTCGGATTCGTCCGCGATCGACGGCGGGGTGACGGTTTCTCCGTGCGCCACGTAGTAGAACGAGGCGGAGATTTCCGAAGGATCTATTCCGTGCAGTCGGGCGAACCCCAATGTGTACACCGCCAGCTGGACGGCCTTGTGCGACAAGTCGTCTCCACGGGGCACCCGGCCGGTCTTCCAGTCGACGAGTTCCCAGCGTGTCCCGCCTTCGGGGTCCGAGGTTCGGAAGACGGCGTCGATCCGTCCACGCACGGTGAACCCTGCGACGGGTGTCTCGATCGGGTACTCGACCGCCCATGGCTGCCGGTCGTACCAGGGACTCTGACGGAAAAGTTCCTGGAGCGCCGACAGGCCGGCGTCGGCATCCTCTCCGGCCGTCGGGTCCTCCCCGAAGTCGAGCATGCCGGTCGTTCCGTAGTGGTGCTCGACCCATTCGTGAAAGCGGGTTCCCGCACGAGCCGATGTTTCGGGCCGGCGAGGCATCGGTCGACGCATCTGCTCAATGACCCTGTTCGGGTCCTGGGCGAGGTCGACCACCAGCGACGCACTGACGTGAGCGGGGATCTCGGGTTCGGAATCCCGTTCCCCGGTGGCCCGATGCAGGGCAAGAAGCAGATCGGTTTCCTCGGCCCAGGTCTGGCTGTCGGGAAGGCCCGCCGGATCCGCGCCTGAGGATCCCCCGGAGGCTCGTCCCGACGTCGCCGGTTCGGCGTCGTCCGGTATGTCCAGGTGGGCCATGACCAGGGAGGCTGCCCGTTCCACGTCCGGCCTCCTCGAGACGGCGGGCTCGTCGTCCATCCCGCCCTGTCCGGAGCCAGGCACGGAGGCGAGGGCGTCGAGTTCTTCCTCCGAGTCCCACTCTGTGACGACGGGTCGTGCCAATGGATCGAACGGCCACAGAGCGGCCTGAATCATTTCCCTCTGAGGATTTGATGCCCCTTCTTCCGGCATCTTCGCCTCGTGGATCGTCTCCGGGGTCAGTGAGTCGGGTCCCGAGATCTGCATCACCTCCTCCAAGAACCTCGAGACGGTATTCGGCGTGGATTTGGTCCCGCTCCAACGGCTCGAGGACAAGAAGAGAACATCGCGTGCCCTGGTCGTGGCCACGTAGGCCAGGCGGCGCTCCTCCGCGATCGTTCGCGCCAGGTTGTGTTCGCGGAATACGGCGCCGAATTCCTCCAGCTCTTGCGTCGAGCCACAATCCAGCTCGATCTGAGGCAAATACCTCGCGTCACCCCGCATGGACCAGGGCAGAGCGCCCACGCTGGAAAACCACGAGTCCACGGTGCTCGAGGGGAATCCACCTTCCGTGAGTCCTTGGACGTAGACCTCGTCCCACTCGAGCCCCTTGGCGGCGTGCGCGGTGAGGATCTGAACTGACGATGAGTCGGAGGGCTGCACGGGCATGGGCAGGCCGGACTCCTCGGCGACGGCCGCATCGAGCCACGCGAGGAAGGCGGTAACGCCCGTGGCCGAGGAGGTCACGGTGTAACGGTGCTCCTTGAGATCCGAGAATGCGGCGGCGTCATCCTCCGCCCCGGAGCCCACGCTCGCGCCGGCCTCGAGGCTCGCGGCCAGCCGAGGAGCGCTCGAACAATAGTCAGCGGCAGCCTGGTAGAAGGCATCCACGTTCTCCCTCGCCTGATGGACGTCACGGCCGGGTTTGGACGCGAGCTCAATGTCCAGCATGGTCACTCGTTCGATGTGATACATGAGGCTCATCAGGTCCTCCCCCAGGTACCCTCGGAGTTCTTCGAGCTCCGCGTTGAGTCGTTCGAGGCGCGTGCGGGCCTCCGCGCTGAGTGAGCGGCCGGCGGCCGAAGTCCATCCGGGTTCGGGAAGCGTCTCGAGGGCTTCCACAAGACTTGAGCCCTCACTCTGGTCTCCGCCGCCCCGGAGGAGGGCATCGAGGCGCTGCGAGGCCTTTTGGAATCGCTCGTCGGATGCGTCCCCGCCCGTCGGGTCCTCGCCCGGTCCTTGACCTTCGGGGGTCGTGAGGTCCTCTGCCATCCCCGAGAGCACCGCAGTCCGACGACGACGGGCCAGGAATCGGGCCCAGTCGTTCAATGCCATGAGGTCTCGAGGACCGATGCGCCACCGGGCACCGGCCATGATTCTCATCAGAGAATCCGACCGCGACGGATCCGAAAGGACGCGAAGCACAGCAACCATGTCGGTGACTTCGGGGGTCTCGAGAAGACCCCCGAGTCCGACGAGCTGATACGGGACGGCTTGACGTTCGCATTCTGCCCGCACGGTCTCCATGTGGCGGCGGGCACGGCACAGGACGGCCGCACTCGGTACGGGGCGACCTTCCCGTTGGGCATCCGTTCTGTGCTCGGCGATGGTTCCCACCATGGCTTCGGCCTCCCGATGGTCGCTGTCCCAGACACCGCACAGGACCCGTCCATCCGGCGCCTCGGGTCTCGGCGCGAGATCCGGCACCTCGACCATGGATTCGGCCCGCACCCAATCGCCCCTGGTCGACAGCGGCTGAGCGATGGTGTTGGCCGCTTCGAGGATACGCACTCCGTTGCGCCACGCCGTCGTCAGATAGTCGGCTTCCTCGTGTACCGACGGGAAGTACCGGTAGAAGTCGAAGAGTTGGCCTTCCGAGGCCCCCCGAAACCCGTAGATGGACTGTTTGGGGTCTCCGACGGCCATGACGGAGTGTCCGTTCCCGAAAAGATTGGAGAAGAGGACCATTTGGGCGTGGGACGTGTCCTGGAATTCGTCCAGAAGCACGACGCGATAGAGCTGGCGCTGCTCGGCGCTCATGCATTCGACTCCCTGTGCCATCGTCGCCGCGTGGGCCAGCAGGTCGCCGAAGTCCATGACCTGCATCGCCTGTTTCACCCGGTGATATCTCTCGACAAGGCGAGCGACCAGGAGTTTCTGCTCTAATTTTTCGACGAGGGTTCCACGCAGTTTCTCCTCCTTCTTGAGCCGCTTGGGGTGGTTGTTCGGCAGGTTCCTCAGGGTCACCAGCGAGTCCTGGCAGTAGGTCACCACCTCGGCCGGCGAGCGCAGGTGTTCTGAGCATTCCCCGGACAATTGCAAAACACTCGCGACCAGCGTCGAGGCAGCGGGGACCTTCTCAGGAAGGTCGCCGTCCCAAGCCTCCACAGTCTGTGCGACCAACTGGTAACACTGGGCTTGTCCGAGTTGCGTCGCATCCTTCTCTATCCCCATCCGCAATCCGTATTCCGAGACCAGTGACTTGGCGTACGCGTGGTAGGTGCTGACGGTCGGGTCGAGAATGGGTTCGTCGCTCTCCGTTTCGGGCTGGTACAGGCCCTGCTCCCGGAGTACGGCGAGCCTTTGCGTCATGCGATGGCGCAATTCCGCTGCGGCCTTCTTGGTGAAGGTGACCCCGAGGATCTCGTCGGGTCTGGCGTAACCGTTGACCACGAGCCAGACGACGCGGTCGACCATGGTCGCAGTCTTGCCCGACCCGGCGCCGGCGATCACGAGACGCGGGGCTGCGTCCGCGCTGATGATGGACGACTGTTCCGCGGTCGGCAGTGGCTGTCCGAGCGCCGTCGCGATGTCCTCCGGAGAGTACTTTGCCGAGTGTGTGAAAGCGGATTCGTTCACGGTTGAGTGACCTGCCTCCCTGATGAGCACAGTGGACAAATTTCGGGCAAACGGCATGTGAGACCGAAGCCTCCCGAGGACTCGTGGTGCCGGGCCTGGAACCTCTCGTGGGCCACCAGCTCGACGCAGGTTCGAATCAGTTCCACGGCCCAGGAGTCATCCTTGTCCAGGGCATCTTGGGACTGAAGCTTGTACCCCTTGGTCGAGGTGCCCAGGTGGACGAGCGCCGCCCCTCCGGACAGCTCGGTCAGTCCTGCGCCGTCGAAGACCAGGGGCTCCTCTCGCGGCCGTTCCCGGCCGCCCTCATCGAACATTTCCCTTCCCGCACCGGCCTCCAGCGCGACCTGGTATGCGGCCAGTTGCGGATGTTCCAGGACCTCCGCCGAGGTGGGCGCGGTCTTGCCGGTTTTGAGATCGATGACGACGTATCTGCCGAGTTCGTCGATTTCGAGCCGGTCGACCCGGCCGGAGAGCAATGCGTCTCGGGCCGGTCCCGGAACGAGTACGGTGAATCCGCCTTCGACCCCGACCAGTTTCCTGTGGAGGGAGAGTCGGGAATCCACGGCATACGCCGCGAATTTCCGGATCATGGTTACCGCGCGCTCGTAGAGGACCCGGGTCTCCCACGTATCGGGCAGACCGAGGTCGCCGAATCTCTCGCGCAACTCCTGCTCGAGTTCGTGTCCGGACGCTTCCGGCATGTCCCGGGCGAGCTCGTGGATGAGGTTTCCCACCGACCGAGACAGGTCGCTCGCGGGCTCGCCACCCGCGGAACTGACAAACCAGTCCACGGGGGATCTCTTGATCGTTTCGAGCTTCGAGGGTGACAACGGAACCGGATCGGCAGGGTTCAAGGGTGCCCGGTCGTCGGACAGCGGGGCCAAACCCCACCAGTCCCTGGGGTGCGCCCCTGGGATCCCGGCCCTTTCGCTCGAACCGTTTTCCCCGTCCGTGGGAGAGCTATCGGGCCGGTGTCCGTGGGACTCCGGGCGTGGCTCCGCCGGTTCACGAGCAATCTTCGCCAACTGCTGGGCCGCCCTCTCGGCCACCTCGGGGTGTTCGGCGGACTGGGCCCACAGCCGAAGTTCCGCGATCAGGCCTCTCAGCGTCATCGGCCGGCGCACCGGTTCTACCTCGACTCGGGACATGACACCGGGGTCGAGGATGTCGAGGAATTCACTCGGTTCGTCCTCGTCATTGGATACCGCACTGACTACGAGAGCTGAGGACGAACGACTGACCGCCGTGGCGAACATCCGCAGTTCGTCATACCGAGTTTCCCTGAGCCGATTTCGCCGTGTCACCCGTGCTGCTTGTTCGACGCCCAGGAGGGCGATATCGGATAGTTCAGGTGTGTTCAGAAGACCCCCACGCAGGGTGGTATTGGGCCAGGTGCCTTGCTGGACGGAGGCGATGTGAACCCATCCCCACTCGTGACCGGCCGAGGAGGCCGGGGTCACCAGAGCAACCGATGCTCCGCCAGCTGATCGGGGTGCCAACGTGTCCATCGGCAGATCCTGGCTGTCGATGTACTCCAGGAATTCTCTGGCTCCTGCACCCGGCTGTTGGTCGACGTAGCGCTCGGCCGCCTCGAACAGTGCAAGAACGGCGTCCAGGTCTCGGTCGGCCCTCTGGGCGGCCGGGCCCGAGCCCCGGGAGTTCCGAAGCCATTCCTGTGCCAGATCGCTGGCCTCCCAGAGCGCCCACAGGACGGTCTCCGCCGTCGAGTCCGTGGCCCCCATGGCTCGTCTGCCCGCGGCGAGAACCCTTCTCAGCCTGTCCAGCGGCACTTGGGCCCGCTCCTCGAAGGTCCCGGTCCGGGGGCCTCGCCGTCCCCGAGACGTCTCTGTGCCGTCCGGGGACGTGTTCAGCACGGCCAGAAGAAGTTCGTCGCTGGATCGAGTCCCTCCCGACCGCAATTCGGCGGCCCGCAGCGACTGTCGGATCCTGCGAATCGTCGTGGGACTGGCGCCGCCCAAGCGCGAGGACAAGAGGGACAAGACTCTGGGCAGATCCGCCTCGGTTTCCTCGCCCGCCGCGAGCCACAGTGCATCGAGGAAGGGCCGAACGGCGGGTTCTTCGCGCAATGGGGCTTCGGCCACCGGTATGGACACAGGGATGCCATCGGATTCCAGGTGACGTTTGATCCTCGACAAGGAGGCACCGTCTCGGACGATCACGGCCATGTCATCCAGCGGCCTTCCGCCCCGGATGTGTTCCTCGAGGATTCCCTGGGAAATCAACCGGAGCTCGTGCTGAGCGGAGGCGGTCAGTCGGATCGCAAGTTGCCCCGTGTCCGCACGAGCCGTCACGTCCGGCGCCGGCGACCGATCGTGCCGGGCCCTGGCCACCACCGGAATCCGCTCCGCAATTCGGCGGAATGCCTCGGCGAGCCGCGCCGGCATCCGGTGCTGGTGCTCGAGCCGCCGCGTGTGGATCTCAGGATAGGCCCGCAACCTCCGGGACAGATCGGACAGCACCTCAGGACGCGCTCCCCTGAATCCCTGGACCACGGTATCCGTGCAGGCCGTCATCACGAGTTCCGGCGGATTCGCGGCGCCCGCCGGCACGAGAGATTCGAGCAACCGCATCACCGCGGGTGTTGCCTCCTGCAGGTCGTCCACGAGAACCAGTCTGAGGCGCTCGTGCTCCTTGGCCAGAAAATCGCGGTGCTCCTCCAGGAACTCTGCGGCCTGATGGATCAAGGCCGAAGGATCATAGGCCTGAGGCATTCTCAGCCGCCTGAGCTGCTCGTACTCCACACGGAATTCCGAGGCCGCGATCCACTCCGGGTGATTCAGCAACTCGCCCAATTCTCGGACCCGTGCCGGGGTCAGATCGAATTCCGCACAACGATCGAGGAATTCTCGAATCTCCCTGCGGAACCCTCGCGTACTCATGGCCTCGGTCAGGTCCTGGGGCCATCCGGGCCGGGCGCCCAATCCCTCCGCATGGGCCCGAAGCATCTCGCCGATCAGCACGTCCTGCTCCGGACCAGCCAGCAGCCTCGGCTCGAAGTCGACTCCTTCCAGAAGCCCTTCCGCGTGGCCCCGCCGCAACAGATCGAACGCATAAGAGTGCCAAGCCCGCGCCGGCGGCGAGGACACCGTGGCCGAGAGTTTCTGGGAGAACTTTTCCCGCAGGGAATCCGCAAGCGTCCGCGTGGGTGCCAGGAGAAGGACCTGTTCGGCCGAAGATCCGTTGCCTTCGCCCCTGGAAACGTGGTCCAGTGCGCGATCGATCAAGGCGGTGGTCTTGCCCGTTCCGGGGGCGCCCAGAATCAGGTCCGCGGCCGAAGGGCGTGACCGCTGGTGGCTCATGGCCGGTTCGTTCAGGCTCATGTGACCATCACACCACGGCGGACCGACAAGTTAAGGCCCTTTGAGGTCAAGGCCCTGATCGGAACGAAATAAGTGACGCGCGAGTCAGGAGCGAGTCCGGGTACGGTGGTGATCATGACGAGCGACGCACCGGCCGGAACGCGGCCATGGACGCAGTGCCCACGTGCCACTTTCGATCTGGAAACCACGGGCCCGAATCCGAGGACGGCGCGCATCGTCACGGCGTCGCTGATCCTCATTGCCCCCGACGGCGAGGTCCTCCGGCACGGCGAATGGCTCGCCGATCCCGGTGTTCCCATCCCGGAGGAGGCCGCCGCAGTACACGGCATCACGACCGAACACGCTCAGGAACACGGTGCTCCTCTCAAACAGGTGGTCTACGAACTGGCATCGGCTATCGGCGGCCTGTTCTCCGACGGCGTCCCGATCTTCGCGTTCAACGCCGTGTACGACTTCACCGTGCTCGCCCGCGAACTCCGCCGCTGCGAGATGCCCGACCTCACCCCGTACCCGGTCCTCGACCCTCTCGTGTTCAACAAGAAGGTTGACAAGTACCACAAGGGGAAACGCACCCTGAGCAACCTCACCCGGGAATATGGGGTCGAACTGGAGAACGCCCACACCTCGGCGGCCGATTGCTTGGCCACCGAGAGGTTGGCCGGGGCAATGACCCGGAAGTATCCCCAGCTGGACATGCCAGCCGGGGAACTTCACGATCTTCAAATCGGCTGGGCCAGGGAACAGGCCGCGGACCTCCAGGCGTACTTCGACAAAATCGGCAAGACCTCGAAGGTCAACGGCGACTGGCCCGTCCAGCCGGACGGAGAGCGCTCCTAGCGGGGCCTCTCCGACGACGCCGCGGCGCGGGCCGCGGCCGGCAGTGCGGAGACGATGCGGTCCATCGCGGCGTCGTCGTGAGCGGCCGAGAGGAACCAGGCCTCGAAGGGCGAGGGCGCCATGTATACGCCCGAATCCAACATCGAATGGAAGAAAGCGGTGTAGCGGTAGGACTCGGACGCCTTGACGTCCTCGTAGTTCCGCACGCCGTTCTCGCCCGTGCCGAAGGCCACGGAGAAAATGTTTCCGGCCGTCTGGATCGAGTGCTGCACCCCTTCGGCGTCCAGAGCCGCCCCAACTTCTTTCCTGAGGTGTGAAGAGGCACGATCGATCGTCGAGTAGACCTGGCCGGTTGCGTTCCGCAACGTCGCGATTCCCGCCGCAACGGACAGAGGATTCCCCGAGAGCGTTCCGGCCTGGTAGACGGGGCCGTTGGGTGCCAGGTACTCCATGATCTCCCGACGCCCGCCGAGAGCGGCGATGGGCATCCCACCACCGATGACCTTGCCGAAGGTGTAGATGTCAGGGGCCCAGCCTCCCTCCTCGGCGGAGGTCAGGCCCCAGTATCCGGCCGAGGAAGCGCGGAAACCGGTGAGGACCTCGTCGAAGATCATGAGGGCGCCGAATTCCTGGGTCAGCTCGCGCAGACCGGCGTTGAACCCCGGTCCCGGAGTCACGACCCCCATGTTGCAGGGGGCGGCCTCCGTGATCACCGCGGCGATCTCGCCGGGGTACTTCTCGAAGGCGGTTCGGACCGCGTCCAGGTCGTTGTACGGGACCACGATGGTTTCGGCGGTCGTCGCCTGGGTCACGCCGGCCGATCCGGGCAGCGAGAGGGTCGCGACGCCGGACCCCGCCTCGGAGAGCAGAGCGTCCACGTGGCCGTGGTAGCAACCAGCAAACTTGATGACCTTGTCGCGGCCGGTATACCCGCGGGCCAACCGGATCGACGTCATGGTCGCTTCGGTTCCCGTGGACACCAGGCGAACCTGATCAATAGCGGACCCCTTCGTGGCCGACCGGTTGATGCGGTCGACCACGGTCTCGGCCAGCTCCGTCTCTCCCACGGTCGAGGCCCCGAAGGACAGACCATGGTCCACGGCGGTATGCACCGCTTCGATCACGGCCTCGTGCCGGTGCCCCAGAAGAGCGGGGCCCCACGAACCGACCAGGTCCACGTACTGGTTGCCGTCGGCGTCCTTGACGTAGGGCCCTTCGGCGTCGACGATGAACGGCGGCGTTCCGCCGACGGAGTTGAACGCGCGGACCGGCGAGTTCACCCCGCCCGGGATGACCCTCTGGGAGCGTTCGAAGAGTTCCTCGGATACGGTCAAGATGTCCTCCTGCTCAGTGTGATGGTGTTCTGTCGCGGACCCTATCGCTTGCCCTGGCTCAGCCACTGGGCAACCTCGGTCGCGTAATAGGTGAAAATGAGGTCTGCCCCGGCACGCCGCATTCCGGTCAGGGCCTCGAGCACGATTCGCTCACGCTCAACCCAACCGTTGGCCGCGGCCGCCTCGATCATCGCGTACTCGCCCGAGACCTGGTAGACCGCGACGGGCACGGTCGACAGGTCGGCCACTTCGCGCACGACGTCGAGGTAGGCCATCGCCGGCTTGACCATGACCATGTCCGCTCCTTCCTCGAGGTCCAGCTGGGTCTCGAGAACGGATTCGCGCCGATTGGCCGGGTCCTGCTGATAGGTTTTCCGATCGCCCTGCAAGGACGAACCGACGGCGTCGCGGAACGGACCGAAGAACGCGGAAGCGTACTTGGCGGAGTAGGCCATGATCGAGACGTCCTGGAAGCCCTGCTCATCGAGAGCCTGGCGGATCCCTGCGATCTGCCCGTCCATCATTCCGGACGGGCTGACCACATGCGCTCCGGCTCGGGCCTGGGAGACGGCCATGCGCTCGTAGAGGCGCACGCTGCGATCGTTGTCCACCACGGTCTCGCCCGTTCCGTCCACGGTCAGCGGTCCGCAGTGCCCGTGGTCGGTGAACTCGTCGAGGCACGTATCGGCCATGATGACCACCTGATCTCCGAATTCCCGCCGCACGGCCGCGATTCCGCGATTGAGGATTCCCTCGGGATCCCACGCGGCCGACCCTTCCGAGTCCTTGTCCTCGTCCCGAGGAACTCCGAACAGATCGACGCACCTGACGCCGGCATCGACGGCGCTTCGCACGGCCTCCACCAGGGATTCGACGGTGTGCTGGTACTGGCCCGGCATCGACACGATCTCAGTCGGCTGGTCGATGCCGTCACGGACGAACAGCACCTGGATCAGGTCTTCTGCGTGGAGTCGCGTCTCCGCGATGATGTCCCTCATGGCCGGGTTCGTCCGGAGCCGACGCGGCCTCCGGACCAGATCCAGATTTCCTGACGCGGTCGTATCGCTCACGGTCATCACTTCTTTCCTGCTCAACTCGTGTGTGTCGTTTGGTGTTCGTCGTACCCGAAGACCCGGGACACCGTGTCCGTCAGGTGCGCGGCCGATGTCCCCGGGGATCGGATGGCTTCCAGGCCCAGTTCCCGGGCCGTGCGCTCGGTGGTGCGCCCGATGCAGATCACCGGAACCCGGATGGGCCCCAAGCCCGCAAGCGTCTCGAGCAGTCGGGGCGAGGTTGCCACCACGGCGTCGATCGCATCCGGCCCCTCGGCCCGGAGGCACTTCGACGTCGCCTCCCGCCCGAGCACGGGCGCCGGACATGGTTGGTCGGTCTGCCCCTCGAGGAGAGGCCGCGCCGCGGGAAACGGTACCTGCTCGTAGACGGTGGCTTCCCGGACCCGATGTCCGCGATCGCGCAAGCCGTCCACCAGTTCCGTGCGGGCCGGTTCGCCGTGCACGCACAGCACGGATTGGTCCGCTCCCTCCCCCATAACTCTCGTCCATTCCTCCAGCATTCCCGCCGCGCTGTTCTCTCGCGGCGGATTCCGAACGGTCAGGCCCGAACTCATCGCGGCCGCTCTGGTGGCATCGCCGACGCACCAGACGCGGGCGTGCCCGAAGAGTTCTCCCAGCGAACGCGCCGAGTGCTCGCGCGTCAGGATGTCGGAGGCCCAGACGCCGTTGGCGCTGGTGAAGGTCACGACGTCGTAAGGCCCTCCGGACAGAAGGCCGAACGCGTCCGATCCGGCACGTCCTGAGACCGCTTGGGCCTCGGACAGGGGGCTCACGACGGGAGCGAATCCTTTGCCCGTCAGCCCCTCAACCAGCTCGGCCGACCGCGCCGGCGTGCGCGTCACCAGGACACGCGGCGCGGCCGCGCCCTCCCGGTCCGCGGCGTCGACCTGTCGGGTCACTCGATCGTCAGCTCCGTGAACTCGGCCGCGCCACGCTCCAAGAGAACTTCGGCGGTCTCGGTCCCGAGGGCCTTCGCGGCATGCTCATCGCGAACCGGCGCGGACCTCGTTTCCCGGAGGGTCTCCGTACCACGGGGGTCGGCGACGACGACGTCGAGCGTCAGCGACTCTCCGTCCACCCGTGCATGGGCCCCGATGGGTGCCGCGCAGCCTGCCTCGAGCCGCAGGAGCAGGGCGCGTTCGGCCTCCACGGTGAGCCGCGCCTCGGCATCATCGATCCGGGCAAGGGTCGTCATCAACTCCGCTTCGGTGTCCCGGGTTCGGTACTCGATGGCCAGGCAGCCCTGGCCCGGCGCCGGAAGAACCTTCGTGGGATCCAGGTACTCCGTGACGACGTCCTCGAGGCCCAGCCTCTGCAGGCCCGATGCAGCGAGGACGACGGCGTCGAGATCGCCGTGGGTTCCTCGGCCCACGCCCTTGTCGTTCGTGGCGTAGTGCTCGAGACCGGCGACTCGGGACAACCGTGTTCCCACGTTTCCGCGGATGTCGGTGACCGAGCAGTCGGGGCGCAGAACACGGATCTGCGCGGCCCTCCGGGGAGACCCCGTTCCGATGCTCGATCCTGGCGGCAGGTCGTCCAGACGCAAGCCGTCCCGAGCCACGAGCACGTCACGAGGATCGCCCCTGGGCGGGTAGACGAGCGACAATTTGCCTTCGAACAGGTCCTTGGTCGGCAGGTCCTTGAGCGAGTGGACCGCCACGTCCACGGCGCCACCCAGCAATTCCTGCCGGAGCGCCGCCGCGAAAACACCCGTCCCTCCGAGTTGGGCGAGCGGCCCCGAGGTGATGTCCCCCGTTGTGGTCACCGTTTTGAGCTGCGCGTCCTGTCCTGCCTCGACCAACATGTCCGCCACGGACTGGGACTGGGTCGTTGCCAGCGCGGAACCGCGCGTTCCCACCAGGACCCGGGTCATACGGCCTCGGAGTCCGCGGCCGCCCCGACCGGGTGGTCGGCGATGACAGGCTTGGGGTTCTTGAGCCGTGCCGGGAGGCAACAGTTGGAATCGCACTGATCGAACCAGCCCTTGCCCCCGCATGCACTGACGCGTAGGGCGTCGAGTTCTCGGGGGTCAGTGCTGGGGGCCGTCTCGACGAATCGGGAAGCGATGAGGTCGCGCAGTGACCGCACGTACGCCGGGTGCGTGCCCGGCGTCGGCGTCCGGACGGCCTCGAACCCGAGGTTCTCGCAGGTTTCCATGGCCTCGGTGTCCAGGTCCCACTTGACCTCCATGTGGTCAGAGACGAAACCCAGGGGAACCATGACCACGCCGTCCACGGAACCTTCCAGCGCTTCCAAAGCATCATTGATGTCTGGTTCGAGCCACGGAGTCGAGGGCGAGCCGGACCGGGATTGGTACGCCAGTTCCCAGTCGCAATCGGTGAGTAGTTCGGCGTCCGTTTCCTCGACGAGGCGCAGTACGGAACGAGCGGCCTGGAGGTGCTTCTCGACATAGGCCGAGCCTCCTTCGTACTCCACACCGCGTGGGCCGGCCTCGTTGGCCGCGGTCGTCGGCACCGAGTGGGTGCAGAACACGATACGCACCCGGCCGTTGCCGGCAGCGTGCTTGTCGCTCGCGCCGATCCTCGCCTTGACCTCTCGAATGCCCTGCGTGAGGCCCTCGGCGAAGGACTCGATGAAGCCCGGGGCGTCGTAGTGCTGACGGAGCTTGTCGATCCGGAGGTCTTCCCCGAGGCCGAGCTTCTCGAGGGCGATGCCGTAGTCCTCGCGGTACTGTCGGCAGCTCGAATAGCCGGGATAAGCGCTGGTGGCCAGGACGAGGAGCTTGCGATACCCCTTGTCGTAGGCTTCCTGGACGACGTCGGCGACGTACGGTTCCCAATTGCGGTTCGCCCACAGCACCGGCACGTTCGGACCGTTCTCGGCCAACTCGTCACGCAGGGCCTGGAGCAGCTGTCGGTTCTGTTCGTTGATCGGGCTGACCCCGCCATTGGCACGGTAATGGGTAGCGACTTCTTCGAGGCGCTCGTCCGGGATCCCGCGCCCGGCCGTGACATTGCGCAGGAACGGAATCACATCATCCTGGCCTTCCGGCCCGCCGAAGGACGAAAGGATCACGGCGTCGTAGTTCTCCGGAGCCTGCGAGCGCGTCCGGTCGATGGTCTCCTCGGAGACGAAGCCGTCGGCGTCCTCGAGTGACTTCGGGCCGTTGCTGGCCGTGTTGTCGGGATCGGTCCGGTTGGGAATCGGGTCGATGCGGGTCAAGCTCATCGGAGCACCTCCACCACATCCTCGGCACCGATCCTTCGACCGGTGTAGAACGGGGTCTCTTCGCGCACGTGCAGACGCGCCTCGGTGTTGCGGAAGTGGCGCATGAGATCGACCAGATCGACGAGCTCCGGGGCCTCCAGGGCCAGGACCCACTCGTAGTCGTTGAGTGCGAAGGTCGCGATCGTGTTGGCCAGAACCTGCGGGTAGTCGCGCCCCTTCATGCCGTGGTTCTTGAGCATTTCGGCCCGATGCTTCTCGTCCATGTAGTACCAGTCCCATGAACGCACGAACGGGTAGACGCAAACCCAGGCTTCGGGGTCCTTCCCGCGCGCAAAGGCCGGAGCGTGGTTCCTGGTGAACTCGGCGTCACGGTGGACACCCATGGTCGACCACACGATCTCGGTACCCTTGAGGGCCTCCGTCCTGCGCAGGTCCCTGACCGCGGCCTGCAGGTCCTCGGGGTTGTCCGCATGGGTCCAGACCATGATGTCCGCGTGGTCGCGCATTCCGGAGACGTCGTACAGTCCGCGGACGACGACGCCGTCGGACTCGAGCGACTCCACGGTCTTCTTGAGTTCCTCCGCAGCCCCATCCGACGGGGCCGTCTGAGCATCGTTCCGACGCGCGAAGACGGTGTAGAGCGCGTAGTAGAGGCGATCGTCCCCAGAGGCCGCGCGGTCCGCGCCTGCCTGCGAGCTGCCAGAGTTCTGTTCAGTCATCAACTGACCTGTCCTTTCACTGCGGGCGCCTTGGTCGCAAGGCGCTTCATGCGTCTGTGGTTACAAGATTCCGACCGGGCTCGGCCCCTCGCGGGCCGCCGGTCGACCGACCGTAGCTCACCCAAGATCGAGATCGGCGATCGTCTCTCGCGTGTCCGGAACCAGGGAGGCCAATCCGGTACCGGAGAGCCAGGCGCCGACGGAAGCGACCCGGCTGAGTTTCGTGAGGTTCTGGCGGAACGCCTTGACCTTTTGGGCGTGGCCGATCGAGACCTGCGGCATCGCCGTCTTCCACCGGACGACGTCGGCCCCCTGCAGGTATTTCCGGCTCAGGCTGGTGCCCATGATCCGGGAAGCATCGTGGAGTGCGAGGCTCATGAGCTGTTCGTCCGAGAGGGTCAGTTCCGTGATGGACTGCCCCTGCGACGTCGGGCCGCGACCATAGGAGAGCCGCAGAATGTGCCGGTGCTCCCCCACGCGGTCGGCGATCCACTGCCACTTGGCCGTCATGTGCGTCAGGGCCTTGGCCCGGACGGTCCTGACACGGTCGCTGACCAGAACGCCGGTGCCCCGCGGCGCGGAGTCGAGCGCGGGTGCGTCCAGGACCAGTGTCACGAGTGCGATCTCCGGCCCGCGGCGCACCTCGGGCAACAGGTCGCTGTCCAGGTGGGGCCCCAGCAGGCGAACGGTCGTGGGACCGTCCGTGGCCAGGACCAGGACGTCGGCGGTCAACGCGGCCCGTTTTCCCGCGGACCCCTCCTGACGCCGGATCGCGATCCAGTTCTGCGTGACCTCGTCACGATCCACCGCGATCACGTCGCATCCTGCCAGGAGGCGCACCCCGCGACGGGTCAGGTCGTTGACCAGCGCTTCGGAGAGTTGGTTCATTCCGCCCACGAGACCGGCCACCTGGGATCCGGCGGGCGAGTTCGCTCTGAGTACCGCCGCGGACGCACCCAGAGAACCGTAGGTGCGGATCCCCTCTCTGAGGCCGGGTGCCACGGCGTCGACGTCGAGCTCGTTCGGGTGGGTCGAGTGGATGCCCATGGTCACGGGGGCGACGAGGCCGTCGACGACGTGCTGCCCCATCCGTGCCTTGACCAGGCCTCCGAGGGTCTTCTGATGGGCCCCGACCGAAGAAGGCAGGTACCGGTCCATGGCTGCTCTGCGCTGGCCGGCAGCCGTGAGCGCGGGACGCAAATCGGAGTCCTGCGGATTCGCGGGAATACCGAGGATGCCCGAGGAGGGCATGGGGATCGGACCGCTGGGCAAGTACAGCCATGATCCTGCGCGCGAGGGGGTGGTCCGCGCCTCTCCCAGGCCGAGATCATCGATGAGTTCTGCAACCGAAGCATTGCGCGTCGCGTACGATTCGGCCCCCGAGTCGAGAACCGTGCCGGCTACCTGGTGCGCGCCGACCGCTCCTCCGAAGTGGTCCCGGGATTCCGTGAGCACCACGCGCAAGCCACGATCGGCAAGTTCGCGGGCAGCCAGCAGGCCGGATACACCGCCACCGACCACGAGCGCGGTCCGGGCCTTGCGGGAACGAACCGCGTCCGGGGCATGGGCCGATGAGGAATCGACCGACGCCTCGGGGCTCTTGAGGGTGCTGGCCTGGTCCGGGGTGACTTTCTGAGGTTGGGATGCCATCGACGCTAGCTTTCGTGTATGAATTCGACGAGCCGGGTCAGTACGGCGGGGTCCGTTCCCGGCGGGACGCCGTGCCCGAGGTTCACGATGTGGGCAGCGGCGGCCTTACCCTTCGAGAGTACGTCCATGGTGTGCTTCTGCAGAACACCCCACCCCGCGTCCAGCAGGGCCGGGTCAATATTTCCCTGCAACGGCGTATCGCGGCCCACTCTCTCCGCGGCCCGGTCCAGGTCAATGCGGTAGTCCACGCCGACGACGTCCGCGCCTGCCTCCTTCATCGCCACCAGGAGCTCACCCGTGCCCGTGCCGAAGTGGATCCGTGGGACTCCATAGGGTTCGACCGCGGCGAGGACCTCCGCCGAGTACTTCATCACATGTTCCCTGTAGTCACGCTCGGGCACGGAGCCCGCCCACGAGTCGAAGAGCTGAACAGCGCTGGCGCCCGCCTCGATCTGCGCGCTCAGGAACTGGGCCGAGACTCTGGAGACCCATCCGGCGAGTGCGTCCCAGGCCTCGGGATCCCGGTACATCATGGTCCGGGGGCCCAGGTGGTCCCGGCTCGATCCGCCCTCGGCCATATAGGCGGCCACGGTGAACGGTGCTCCGGCGAATCCGATGAGGGGCGTGCCGCCGAGCTGTTCGACGATCAGTGCGACCGCCTCGCGAATGGGGTCGAAAGCGGAGTTCGGAACCTCGGGCAACTCGGCGATCCGCTCCATCGTGTCGAAGGGCGTGCCCATGACCGGGCCCTTGCCCGGCAGGATGTCGACGTCGAGTCCAGCCACCTTGAGCGGGACGACGATGTCGGAAAAGAAGATCGCGGCGTCCACGTGGTGCCGTCGAACGGGTTGCAGTGTGATTTCTGACGCGAGGGAGGGTGTCAGACACGACTCGAGCATGTTGGTGCCTTCCCTGGCCGCCCGGTATTCGGGGAGGGAACGCCCGGCCTGCCGCATGAACCAGACCGGTGGGTGTTCGGGCCTGTCACCGAGCATGGCCCGGATCATGGGCGAGCGGTCCGTGCCCGCCGCGCGCAGAGGGTGTTCGGAGGGCAGGCGAGAGAGCTGCGCCTCGGTCAACATCGGCCGGGGCGCGTGGTTCGGAGTCGTCATAATGATTCCATTGTGCCAACTTGCCGGACCGTTTTTGTGGACAGGGTGTCATCACGGGAACGGAGTCGCGAGAGTCACTCCGAGCGTGTTTCGCGGTCTCTCGGGACGTGGTTATTATGAGTGAGTCGTGGTTTTGTTTTCGCTGGTTTCATCGCACAAGAACGTTGACCTGAATACCGTCGCCACGTTGACGACGGGCGTCGGGGCGGTCGGTTCTGCCCTCGTGCAGGAGGGTCCGCTCAAGGGCCTCGTGACGCTCTCGACCTGCAACCGACTCGAACTGTACGGTGAGGCACTCGCGACCGACGACGTCGACCGGGCCATGGACGCCATGGTTGCCACCATTTCCGACGCCACGGAGCTCGACGAATCCTTCGTCCGCGGGTCCTTCGAGATCCTCCGGGACGAAGACGCCGCATCCCATCTCTTCACCGTGGTCACTGGGCTCGAATCTGCCGTGGTCGGCGAACGAGAAATCACCGGGCAGGTGCGACGAGCCCTCATGAACGCTCGCGAAGAAGGCTCGGCGTCGGGCGAGCTCATCCGCCTGTTCGAGGCCGCGGCCAGGACCGCGCGAACGGTCGGGACCGAGACCGCCCTCGGCGATCGGGGCAGGTCCATCGTCTCCGTCGCCCTGGACCTCGCCGAAGAGGTTGCCACCACGCCGTGGCAGGAGGCCCGCACGCTGGTCTTCGGCACGGGCGCCTACGCGGGTGCCACCATGGCTGCGCTCAGCGCACGAGGTTGCCACAACGTCTGGGTGTACTCCGCATCCGGCCGCGCCGAGGAGTTCACCGCGAAGCGCGGGGGAACACCCGTGACTGATGCGGAATTGGCTCAGGCCATGACCGCGTCCGACGTCATCATCGGTTGCAGCGGCGGATCGGTCCCCTTCTCTTCGGAGACGTTCCCAGAAGGCAACCACATTGTCGTCGACATGGCCCTGACCAGAGATTTCGATCCTTCCATCGCTGACCTCGAAGGTGTCGAACTCATCACCCTCGAATCCGTGAGGCTCGCCGCGCCGGAGGAGGCCAACGAATCGGTGTCGGCGGCCCGTACGATCGTCGAGAAGGCCACCCGCGAGTTCAGGGCACACAGGAACCAGCAGAACGTGGACGATGCCATCGTGGCCCTGAGGCGTCACACCATGGCGGTTCTGGACGCCGAAATGGACAAGGTCAGGCACCAGTACGGATGCGGCGCCCAGGCGGATCAGCTCGAATTCGCGATGCGTCGCATGATGCATTCCCTGCTGCACACACCCATGGTCAAGGCTCGGAAACTGGCCGCGGAAGGGCGCGAGCAGGAGTTCATGGACGCGATCGAGGCTCTGTACGACATCACCGTCCCGGAGCCGGCCGCAGAGGATTTCCCTGTCGAGGACACCACACCAGCAGGACACGACGTCGCGGAGCAACAGAAAGCGTCCTGACAAGGGCAAACAAGTCTTATAGTAGTGTCCTGGACCCGGACGGCGTGGTCACGGGACGCCCATGGTCCGACTTTGCCGCCGCCACCCGCGGTCCTTGTTAATGCGGCCGAATCGCCATGAAAGGACTGCCCCCTCCCATGTCTGGCTCGTCAGAACTGTCGCCACGATATGAGTTCGGTACCCGAATGCCGGGGCCCCAACGACGTCGTCAACTGCTCTCCGTGGCCCGAGCGCACTTTGCCGCATACGGCTTCCACAACACCACGATGGAAGACATCGCCGAATCCGCGCGTGTGTCCAAGCCGGTTCTCTATCAGCACTTCTCAGGGAAGAACGAGCTGTACTGTGCTGTCCTCGAGTCGGCCATCGAGCTGTTCGAGAACCAGGTCATCACTCCCCTGCTTCGCGACATCGGGAACAAGACCCGGACCAAGGCCATGATCGCGAACTTCATCGACGTTGTCATCAATGATCAGGACGTGTACCGGGTTCTGTTCGAATCCGATGCGCGGGCCAATGAATCCGTCGCTGAGAAGCTCGACGGCCTCGTGGCGCGGGTATCGCGGCGCTTGGGTCGCACGCTCAGCGAAAACAGTGACCTCGACGACGAGGATTGCGACTTCCTGGCCCAGACCCTTGTCGGCCTCGCCATTTCTGCGGCCCGCATCGTCTCCACCACGGAGTGTCCCGACAAGCAATTGCGTCAACAATTTCTGTTGTTCAAACTCGTCTGGCGGGGCCTGGAGAACGTCGACAAGCCTTGGGAATGACTACCGCGCTCAGCGAAATCGGGGCGACCTTTGCACCAGCGCACTCGCGGGTTGAGTAGGCTGGGGCTCGAGTCTCGTTCCCGCCATGATCGCAGGAGGAATACGCATGGAAATCAAGATCGGTATCAAGGACGTTGCCCGCGAGGTCGTCGTCGAATCTGACCAGACGCCCGAGTCCGTCCAGAAGCAGGTCTCCGAGGCGCTGGCCAACGAGAGCCTGCTCGAACTTGCCGACTCGAAGGGCAACATCACCCTCGTCCCCGGCGCCTCGATCGGCTACGTCGAAATCGGCGCGGAGACGCGTCGCCACATCGGCTTCGGCCCGTTCAGCGAGAGCTGAGCAGCCTACCGCAATCCGCTGGCCGGAGGGAGGACCCGCCCGAATCGGGCCAGGTCCTCCCTTCGTTTCGTCCAGCGGGATAGAATGAACCCTGGATGCCCGGTCGTTTCCTGTTGAATTGACGTCCGCCTCGGGGCGCCACCTCGGATTTCGAGGAAGCGCGCCTCACCCGATGATTGTTGCGATCGGCTTCCTACCGATCCTTCGACCGTTGAGGCCGAACGCCCGCACCACGTGCGCAGCCGACCTCCGCGTGACGGTTCCCAACCGTCCGCCCTGCGGCCACCCCATCGACCGAGTGGAGCTCATCCCCGTGAACCAAGACAACGATCCGGAAACCACAGTTCTCGAAGAAACCCCCGACACCGTGCAGCGCGGCCTGGAAACCGAGGCCGGCGAGGCCCCAGAGGTCCGCCCGGAGGAAGACAAGACCTTCGCAGATTTCGGAGTCCGCGAGGACATCTGTGAGGCCCTGGCCGAGAAGGGGATCACCCACCCCTTCCCCATCCAGTCCATGACCCTGCCCGTGGCCCTGTCGGGCCAGGACATCATCGGCCAGGCCAAGACGGGTACCGGCAAGACCCTCGGCTTTGGCCTGCCGGTGCTCCAGCGCGTCGTCGGCCGCGAGGACGCCGCTTGGGCTTCCCTCAAGTCCCCCGGCGCACCCCAAGCACTCATCGTGGTTCCCACGAGGGAATTGGCCGTTCAGGTCGGCAATGACATCTCCGTGGCGGCACGGAAACGCAATGCCCGGGTCGCCACGATCTACGGCGGACGCGCCTACGAACCACAGATCGCGGAGCTCGAGAAGGGCGTCGAGGTCGTGGTCGGCACCCCTGGTCGCCTCATCGACCTCCACCGGCAGAAGTACCTCAACCTCCAACAGGTGGGGACCGTGGTCCTGGACGAAGCCGACGAAATGCTCGACCTGGGGTTCCTGCCCGACGTCGAACGTCTTCTCGCCTCGGTGCCCGAAGTTCGCCAGACCATGCTGTTCTCCGCAACCATGCCTGGCCCGGTCATCTCCATGGCCCGTCGCTACATGTCCCACCCGATGCACATCCGGGCTTCGACCCCCGATGACGAAGGCGCAACCAAGAAGGACATCCGCCAGGTCATTTACCGCGCGCACCCGATGGACAAGGACGAGCTGATCGCCCGGGCGCTGCAGGCCAACGGCCGTGGGCGAACCATCATCTTCACCAAGACCAAGCGCGCCGCCGCCCGCCTCTCCGACGAGCTCGTCAAGCGCGGTTTCGCCGCGGGAGCGATCCATGGCGACCTCGGCCAGGGCGCCCGCGAGCAGGCTTTGCGTGCGTTCCGGAACGAAAAGGTCGATGTTCTCGTGGCGACCGACGTTGCCGCCCGCGGCATCGACGTCGAGGACGTCACGCACGTGATCAATTTCCAGTGCCCCGAGGACGAGAAGATCTACCTGCACCGCATTGGGCGTACCGGACGCGCGGGCAACAAGGGCACGGCGATCACCCTGGTGGATTGGGACGACGTCCCCCGGTGGTCCCTGATCAACCGGGCGCTGGACCTGGGCGTTCCGGAGCCGGTGGAGACATACTCCTCGTCGAAGCACCTGTTCGCCGACCTGGACATTCCCGAGGGAACCAAGGGAAGACTGCCCCGCAACAAGCGCACCCACGCCGGCCTGGAGGCCGAAGAAGTTGAGGACATCGACGGCGATGACCGTCGTTCCCGTTCCGGCGGCGAAAGCCGTGGGAAGGATCGTTCGTCCGGCCGGTCTTCGGGCTCGCAGTCCAGGAACGGTGGCCGCGGTGGCCGTCGCCGCTCGGAGAATCCTTCGCAGGATCCTCGCGAGGGCAACGGGCGCGGTCGCCAGCGTTCCGACGGCGGATCCGCCGAATCCGCTGGCCGTGGCGGGGATGCTCCTCGGCGTCGTCGGCGTCGGCGTCGCACGGGTGGTGCGTCGGGCTCGCAGGCCTCGTCGGCCGAGTAGCCCCGGCTCCCGTGGGAATCGAGCTGAACGACCAGGACTTGGTGATCCGGGGCGACAACCGGGACGTCCTCGCGGATCTGCCGGCCGAGGCCTTCTCGATGATTTATGTGGACCCGCCCTTCAACACCGGGCGGGCCCAGGTCCGACGCGGCCTCCGGAACCACCGTGTGGATCCGGAGGACGCCGATCGGCTCGGCTTCAAGGGACGCGGATACAAGAGCGTCCTCGAATCCTTGTCGCGCTACGACGACGCCTTCGAGGACTACTGGTCCTTCCTGCTCCCCCGCCTGGAATTGGCTCGTGACCTGATGACGGAGTCCGGGACGTTGTATCTCCACTTGGACTATCGGGAGGTCCACTACGCCAAGGTCATGTGCGACATGGTTTTCGGCCGCGATTGCTTTTTGAACGAAATCATTTGGGCCTACGACTACGGTGCCCGGGCAAAGAGACGCTGGCCCGCGAAGCACGACAACATCCTGGTCTACGTCAAGGACCCGAATAAGTACCATTTCGACTCGGCCGAGGTGGACCGGGAACCTTATATGGCTCCGGGCCTGGTAACGCCGGAAAAAGCCGCCCGGGGCAAATTGCCGACCGACGTGTGGTGGCACACGATCGTGTCTCCGACGGGCAAGGAGAAGACGGGGTACCCCACGCAGAAGCCCATGGGTCTCTTGCGCAGAATGGTGGCGGCGTCCTCCCGGCCTGGAGACTGGTGCCTGGATTTCTTCGCCGGTTCGGGCAGCCTGGGGGCCGTGGCCTACGCGCTGGAGCGCCGTTTCGTATGCATTGATTCCAACGATCAGGCCATCGAGATCATGCGCAACCGGCTTCCCCACGCCCGCGTGATCGGGGACTGACCGGGCCCGGCCGCCTCGACGGTGCCTAGCGAGGAGACCGCGCCTGGGCTCTGATGGTTTCCAGAGCCTGCGGCTCGGTCGTGTTCTCGCCCAAACGATTCGGTTTTCCCGCGCCGTGGTAGTCGCTGGACCCGGTGACGATCAGCCCGTGTGTTCGGGCGAATTCCAGGAGCCACTGCCTGTCCTCGGGGCCGTTGTCCCGGTGATAGACCTCCACTCCCGCCAGACCGGCGTCGACCATTTCCTCGAAGACTTCCGGGCCCACGGTCCGTCCACGCTTGCTCGCCAGCGGGTGGGCGAACACCGGGACTCCCCCGGCGCGCCTCACGAGCGACACTGCGAGCGCCGGATTCGGCGCGTAGTGCGGAACGTAGTACTTACTTCCCGTGGTCAGGATCGTGGCGAAGGCCTCGGTACGGTTCCGACATACTCCGGCCGCGACCAGGGCGTCCGCGATATGGGGGCGACCGACCGTCGCGTCGGCGTTGACCTGGGCTTCCACGTCCGGCCATGTGATGGGAAAGTCTTCGCCGAGCCGTTCGACCATGCGTCGTGCCCGAGTCAGGCGCGCCGCTCTCGACCTGTCGATTTCGGCGCGCAGTTCCGGATCCTCGGGGTCGTGCAGGTAACTCAGGAGGTGCACCGAGATACCGTCTTCCGAGGCGCAGGTGACTTCCGTCCCCGGAACGAAGTCGATGCCGCAGGAAGAAGCTTCCCGTGCGGCCTCTGCCCACCCTGCGGTCGAATCGTGGTCTGTCAGGGCAACGGCGGTCAGGCCCGCCTCGGCCGCTCTGCGGACGACGACGGCCGGGGGCTCGGTTCCGTCGGAGACGTTCGAGTGGGTATGGAGATCAATGCACACGGGACCAATCTACTCGGTGCCCGGGAGGCGACGTCCGAACTCGGGCGATATTGTGGAGTCATGACTTCGAACAATTCCCCGGAAACCCAGGAATCCGCCGACCAACAGCCTCTCGAGGAACGGGTCGGCAACCGCTCGCAGCCGCCGCGATCGAGCGCTTTCAAGGATTTCATGGGCACCCATTGGGCGCCCTCGAACAAGCCGCTCCCCGAGCGTGCTTCGGTGGCCGATCACGCGGCCCGGCGTCGTGCGGCGTTGTCCGCGAAATTCCCCGGCGAGCGTCTGGTGATTCCGGCCGGACCGTTGAAGACGCGGTCCAACGACACGGACTACCGTTTCCGCCCCCACTCGGGCTTCGCGCACATGACCGGTCTGGGCGTCGACCACGAGCCGGATGCTGTGCTGATCCTGGAGCCGCTGGACGAGCCGGCGGCGGACGGCTCGAACCACGAGGCGACCCTGTACTTCCGTCCGCTGGCCGGGCGCGACTCCGAGCAGTTCTACGCCGACCCCCGCTACGGCGAGTTCTGGGTCGGTCCCCGGCCCACGCTGCAAGAGATCGAGTCCGAGTACGGCATCCGGTGCCAGGACCTGTCCGACGTCGAGGTGGCCATCACCAAGAACGCCGGCCCTCAGGCGCTGGGCGGCGTGCGCGTGCGTCTGTTGCGCGAGGTCGATCTGAACGTCGATGCCCTCGTGGACACCTCCCGCCTGAACACGAGCGTGGATCTCGAGGAGTCCGATTCGCTCGACGGCCAACTGACCGAGGCCCTGTCCGAGTTGCGCCTCGTCAAGGACGAGGAAGAGATCGCGAACCTTCGTCGCTCGATTACCTCGACCAAAGCCGGCTTCGAGAATATCGTCCGGGCTTTCCCTCAGGCCCGCGAGCATCACCGCGGTGAACGTATCGTCGAGGGCGCGTTCTTCGCCGCCGCCCGGGCCGAGGGCAACGACGTCGGCTACGAAACGATCGCCGCCTGCGGCAACAACGCCACGGTGCTTCACTGGATCCGCAACAACGGAGTCGTGGAAGACGGCAAGCTGATTCTGGTGGATGCCGGCGTCGAGGATGACACGCTCTACACGGCGGACATCACCCGGACCATGCCCGTCGACGGTACGTTCACCGCCGTTCAGAAGAAGATCTACGATGCCGTGCTGAAGGCCTCCGACGCCGCCTTCGAGGCCGCCGTTCCCGGCAACCGGTTCCGCGAAGTGCACGCGGCCGCGATGAAGTCCCTGGCTGAGTCCTTGGACGAGTGGGGGCTTCTCCCGTGCTCGGTCGAGGAGGCCATTTCGGACAACGGGGGCCAGCATCGCCGGTGGATGCCGCACGGTACGAGCCACCACCTGGGATTGGATGTCCACGACTGTGCACAGGCCAAGCGGGATCTTTACCTGGACGGAGTCATCGAGCCGGGCATGGTCTTCACGATCGAGCCGGGCTTGTACTTCAAGGAAGACGATCTGGCCGTGCCCGAGGAGTACCGCGGCATCGGCATCCGGTTGGAGGACGACGTTCTCATCACCGAGGACGGCCCCGAGAACATGAGCGCGGGGTTCCCGCGGACGACGGAGGACATCGAGTCCTGGATTGCCGAGTTGTCCCGGTAGCCCTTGTCCGTCACACACCAGCGCCCCCGGTCCTCGAGGACCGGGGGCGCTGGTGTGTGATCAGGAGTGTGGCGACTTCCGCTTGTCACCTCCGCATCGGGGCCTCAGAGGCCGGAAGAGTCGGGGCGCCGTCCGTCGTCGGGAGCGGATCCCCCCATCGGTGGCTCGTCCCGACGCTCGGTATCGCCGGTCCCGGCCGCATCGGCGTTCTTGGTCCCGGCCTCGTCGGAGCGGATGCCGAAGCGGGGACGCCCGTCGGGAAGATCTTTGAAATCCCGGGCCTGTGACCGGTCCGGGGTCTCCGCGGCTCCGTTGTTCCCGGCAGGGTTGTCCTGTGACGAGCTCTCCGTGGCATGCGGTGGCGGGGTCTGGGAATGATTCGGTTGCTGCTGTCCTGGGGCCGCCTGTCCCCATGGCCCCTGGGGCCCGTGCGAGCCGTGCTGATTGGTCGGACGGTCCCCCGAGCCCTGCGGACTTCCCGGAAATTCCGATTGCTCGTTCGCGGCGGGGCGGAAAGTCGGCGCCGAACGATGACCGCCCAACAGGCGACGCGCCTCGCCCGCCTCCTGGGGCGCGCACACCAGATCGTAGCTTCCGGCGACCAATTGGCCCACGGCAGTGAAGCTGCGCTGCCCACCGCGCCGTGAATAACCAACGATCGAAAGGATCATCCAGAACGCGACACCGAGCGGGATGGACGTCAGGAAGGCAGAGAGGGGCGATTCCCGTCCGAAGGCCATGAGCAAGGCGCCGAGAACAACACCGTAGAACAGTCCTTGGAGAGCCCCCGAGGCCGCAACCCTCGCGTAGGAGAGAGTCCCCACAACGTGTTCGACCTGGCGGAGGTCCGAACCGACGATCGCGAGGTTCTGGACCGGAAAGCCGCGTTCGGCCAAAAGGTCGACCGCGCCCTGGGCATCCTGGTATTTGGAGAACTTGCCCACGGTCACGGACCCCGCGAGTTGTTCGGTCCGCAAGGCGGCGAGTCTGGACTTTCCGGAATTAGCCATAAAAACCATTTTCCCTGACTCCAGCCTTGACCGCCAACCATTCTCGTGGGTATCGCCACAGGTGAACCGGCGGGATGATACTGGCCGGGATATGTGAGTACGCTGTTGCAGTGAGCAACGTTCCGAGCAGAATATTCATCGCAAGGCTCCTGGGCCTTGATGTCTTCGATCCCGTGGGCGACCGGTTGGGGCGCCTGCGGGACGTCGTCGTGCTCAACAGGGACGCCAAACGCAAACACCTGCAACCGCTCGTGGTGGGCATCGTCGTCGAGGTCCTGGGGAAGAAGCCCGTCTTCGTGCCGATGACGCGCGTCAACAGTATGGACGCGACCCAGGTGATCGTAACCGGCCTGGTGAATCTCCGCCGCTTCGAGCAGCGAGGGGCGGAGGCGCTCGTCATCGGTGAGCTCTTCGACCGCAAGGTCCACTTCAAGGACAATTCGGGCGAGGCAACCATCGAGGACTGCGCCATGGAGCAGACCAAGAACGGCGACTGGAAGATCACCGAGCTGTTTGTCCGCCGGGCCGGTACCACGGGCCGCTTCGTCCGACGCAAGAACGAGGCCTTGGTGGTGGACTGGGAGGACGTGGTCTACGGGACCGCGATGGACCCCCAAGGTGCTTCGCACTTCCTGGCGACCCACGAGGACACCCAGCCCGCCGACCTGGCGGATGCCCTCCACGACCTCAACGACAAACGCATGCTCGAAGTTGCCGAGGAACTCCGGGACGAGCGACTCGCGGACGTCCTCCAGGAGCTCCCCGAGGAGGACCAGGTGCGTATCCTCTCCAGCCTGGACATTCGCCGTGCGGCGGACATCCTCGAGGAGATGGAACCGGACGACGCCGCCGACCTGCTCAATATGTTCACCGACAACCAGCGCGAGGCGCTCCTGGAGCGGATGGAACCCGACGACGCCGAGGACGTCCGGAGGCTTCTCGAGTACGAGGAAGGAACCGCGGGCTCGCTGATGACACCGGTGCCGATCATCCTTCCCCCGGAAGCGACCGTTGCCGAGGCCCTGGCCCACATCAGGCAGGAGGAGATTCCCCCGGCCGTCGCCGCCGCGGTCTTCGTCTGCCGCCCTCCCCTCGAGGCTCCCACCGGCCGATACATCGGCATGGTGCACATGCAGGAGCTCCTGCGTCTCGCACCACCGGAACCCGTGGGAAACATCATCGATCGGAGCATCGAACCGATCCCTGACGTCGCCTCCTTGGAGGATGTCTCCCGAGTCCTGGCGACCTACGACCTGACCATCATTCCCGTGACCAATGAACACGATCGCCTCGTCGGCGCCGTGACCATTGACGACGTTCTCGACGCGCTCCTCCCCGAGGATTGGCGCACCAACGACGACGGCACCCCCGTCCGAAAGGTGGGACGCAAATTTGAGTGAGACGACCAGAAATCGCCGCACCCGCGATACCCACCGTGCCGGTCTGGACACGCCGCTCGCGAGCAAGCCCAAGTGGTACCAGAGGTACCAGCCGAACCCCGAAGCTTTCGGCGTGATGACCGAGTCCTTCGCGCGCTGGATGGGCACTCCCCAGTTCCTCGTGTGGATGACGATATTCGTGGCCGTGTGGCTTGGGTGGAATACGTTGCTGCCCGAGTCGTGGCAGTTCGACCCTCGCGCGCTGAACTTCACGCTGCTGACGCTCATGCTGTCCTTGCAGGCGTCCTACGCGGCTCCTCTCCTCCTGCTCGCCCAGAATCGACAGGACGACCGTGACCGTGTGGTCGCCGAGGAGGACCGTCAACGGACCCAGCAGAACCTGGCGGACACCGAATACCTGACGCGGGAGATTGCGGCCCTGAGGATCGCGCTCCGGGAAGTCGCGACCCGCGACTTCGTTCGTTCCGAGATCCGGGATCTCATCGAGGAGCTCGTGCAGGATTCCCGTGGCCAGGAAACGAACAGTGGTGGGGCCGACGGTAATGCCCCGCATTCGTCATCGACGGACTCGGACAGGCACCGCAGTTCCGAGCCAAGGACCTCGATTCTGGACATCGTGACCACGGACGGTGACGGCGGCAGCCATGCGAGTTCCACGACCGATCGAGATGCCCGGGACCCACACGTCCCACGGGAGACCCATGAATGACGCATTGCGTGCGGCGCTGTCCACCGTGATCGACCCCGAGTTGCGGCGGCCGATCACCGAGTTGGGAATGGTGACCGACGCCGAATTGGACGGGACCACGGCACGGGTCGGTATTCGGCTGACCATAGAAGGTTGCCCGCTCAAGAACACCATCCAGGACGACGTCCGTGAAGCCGCCCGGTCGGTGGACGGTGTCGAGACGGTCGAGATCGACCTCGGCTACATGGACGCAGAGGCACGCAACCGCCTCCGCGACCAGCTCGGCCATACGAAGACCAATCCCTTCGCCGACCCGGCCAATCTGACCCAGGTCTATGCGATCGTGTCCGGCAAGGGCGGCGTCGGCAAGTCGACCGTCACGGCGAATATCGCCGCGTCCTTGGCCTCCGAGGGATTGTCCGTGGGAATCGTCGACGCCGACGTGCACGGTTTCTCGATACCCGGGCTCCTGGACATCACTCAGCCGCCGACCAAGCTCGAGGACATGATCCTTCCTCCGGTCGTGGAAGTTCCGGCCTCGCGCCGGGTTGCGACGGGACAGGACGACGTCCCTGGATCGATCCGGGTCATTTCGATCGGAATGTTCCTCGAGGACAACCGGCCCATCGCATGGCGTGGACCCATGTTGCACCGTGCGCTCGAGCAGTTCCTGACCGACGTCCATTTCGGCGACTTGGATGTCTTGCTCCTGGACCTTCCGCCAGGAACCGGGGACATCGCGATCTCGATGTCCCAACTGGTCCCGAACGCTGGCCTCGTGGTGGTGACCACGCCCCAGCCCGCGGCGGTCAACGTCGCGGAAAGGGCCGGAACGATGTCGTTGCAGACCGGGCAGAAGGTCGTCGGCGTCGTGGAAAACATGGCGGCCATGGTCATGCCGGACGGGACACGCATGGAGATGTTCGGCTCCGGCGGCGGAGCCATGCTCTCGGAGCGCCTGGGACAGGCTCTCGGCGCTGAGACGCCCCTGCTCGGATCGGTTCCGTTGGACTCGGCCCTCCGGGAAGGCGGAGACACGGGCGTGCCCGTGGTGTGGTCTGCCCCGGAATCTCCCTCGGCCCGAGCTCTCTCCGATGTCGCAGACGGAATCAGGAAACAGAAACGAGGGCTCTCCGGGCGAAGGCTCCCCCTGGACCTGGGTTGACCCGGCGACGGCTCGCGCGGCGAACAGAGCGGGCAGAAAAAGACCGGACGGTGGATACCGTCCGGTCGGGCCCGAGTGCCGCAGTCCGTGCTGCGTAGGGGTCAGGTTGCTTCCGTGTCGTAGGGGGCGAGTTGTCCTGGGCTCAATCGTGTTGTGTTGGAAGCAGGCGGCGCAGAGACCTTGTCCTGTTCTTCCTGCTGTTCCTCGTCGTCTTCCAACAGTGCCTCGCGCACGATCCGGCGCGGATCGTACTGTCGGGGATCGTAGGCCCTCCAGTTGATGTCCGACAGTTCCGGTCCCAAGGTTTCCTTGAGATCATCCTTGGCACCCGCGGCCGTGCGTCGCAATGACTTGATGAGGTCCTTGAGCTGCCGAGCGTACTCGGGCATGCGCTCAGGACCTATCACCACGAAAACGATAATGGCCAAGACGACGAACTCGGCCCCGTTGATTCCAAACACACCAGCACATTACCAGTCCCCGATGGGCCGGAGCCGATCATTGTGATCGAGGTCCGAGTGCGCCTGATCGACCGCTGGGCGGCCGCTCCGTCCCCCTCCCTACTGCGTGATGGGGTCGAGACATTCCTTGAGGTCCTGGGCCTCGTCCTTCGTGATCTCGAGAACCAGGCGGCCACCGCCCTCGAGGGGAATCCGCATGATGAGGGACCGACCTTCCTTGGCGACTTCCATGGGTCCCTCGCCGGTCCTCGGCTTCATCGCGGCCATTGTTTCTCCTTGTCGGATAGACGCTATTCGCCGAGGAGGTTCGAACCTCGGTTCATCAATGATAGCTCGATCACCTTAACAACCGATGGTTACCTGCTCCGCCGGGCTTACGGCGGGTAGTCGCCTCCGCTGGGCAGTTCCTTCCAGTGCCACAGCCAACCGACCCAGATCAGTTGGCCCAGGGCCGCCCCGATGACCAGTGTTGCCCGGTATGCGCGCGATTCGGACAGGGCCACCAGCGGCGCGGCCAGAGGGAAAACCGGAAGGAGCAGGCGGAAGGTCGAGGACTGAGGGAAAAGGAAAATCAGCAGATATGTGACGTATGCGTAGCACCAATACCGGATGTTGCGCGGCAACGTCGTCAACACCACGCGGCTGTGCATGACCCAAAGGAACCCGAGGACCAGCATCAGAAGAATGAGTGGGCCGGGAGCGCCGAAGTAGTTCAGCGACTGGTCGATCCAGGGCTGCACGGGCAGCAAGTGCTCACCGCGCCAGGCCGTCTCGGTCGATGTGTAGGCGTCGTATCGCCCGGTCGCAATCCAGGCGATCCCGGGCCAGGCCAGGGCGCAGACGCACGCGAACAGCGCGACGCCCAGGTATCGAGCGGTTCGTCGGAAGGAGGCGGCGAAGCGAGCGAACCCTTCCGTCGAGGAGCGTTCGCGATAGGCCAGGACGAAACGGGTCAGCCACCAGAACCCCAGGGCGGCCGCCATGGGCACCCCGACCGGTCGGGACAAGCAGGTAGGGATCAGCACCAGCGAACAAATGACCAGATTTCCTCGCACCAGGGCCAGGAGGAAGCCGGCCAGGAACATGAGGTTCATGGATTCCGCGTAAGGAACCTGGAGGATCGGTGCGATCGGATTGAGCAGGACCAGCGCCGTGGACCACAGGGCGAACCGATCGATGCCGCGTCCGGGCTGCTTCAGTCCGAGGCCGTGGAGGATCCGACGCGGAGAAACGTACTGTTCCCCGCCGGCGTCCTCGGACCGAGAGGCCACGGCCCGAGCCGAGGTGAAGAGGCCGTACAGAAGAATTGAGGCGACGGCTCCGCAGGCGATGGACACCAGTCCCCCGGCGGCAGGCCACGAGAGCCCCGTGACCCTCATGAGACCGGAAACGGTCATCGGGAACAACGGGTAGAAGGCCCAGGGGTTCTGATCCACGCTTCCGGACAGGTCCACCGGAAGCGTGCTCGGATACCCGACCTGCGCAATGTGCCGGTACCAGTCCCCGTCCCAGATGGCGATGAATTCCAGGTAGCTCATCGGTCCGGACCCCCAGGGGCTGGACTGTTGCTGGCGCCCGACCAGGCTGAAGACGACCCAGCCCCAAATTCGGGTGGCGGCGTAGACGCCTACAACCCAGACGAAGATCGGAGACCCGAGAATGCGTTGCCGGATCCGTTCGACGCCGTCGGCGGCGAACCGGCGTACGGGCGTCACCTGGTGCCGAGGCGACCGGCCGGGCGGTCGACGTCAGGGGTCTTGCGACCGTCTTCCAACGGGCCTCGTTCGGGACCGGGGCAATCGATGCCGTCTCGGGAAACGTATTCAGATCCGGAGAGCCGGTCCGCGCCCAGGACGGCGCACGAGATGAGCACGGCCGCCAGAATGACGAAAGTCAGTCCCACCAGGATAAAATTCATGCCTCCATTCTGGACCATGAGTTCAGGAAGTGCCTCGATGGCCGGCCCGCCCGAGTCGGGTCAGCACCTCGCGTGCGGCGGTTCCCAAGGGCTGCCCCAGGAGACCGCGTGTGAGCCACAACACTGGTATAAATGATTCTCATCACCTTTCACTCGATCAGCATGAGGTATTCGATGAGCACTGCACCTCCAGACGGTGGCACCGCAGCCATTTCCCAAGCCGGCGCCGAAGTTCGGCTCTCAGGCGTCAACAAGTGGTTCGGGGACCACCACGCCCTCCAAGACATCAATCTGACGGTCACACCGGGTGAGGTCGTCGTGCTCCTCGGCCCCTCCGGTTCGGGAAAATCGACCCTCTGCCGGACCATCAATCGGTTGGAGACCATCGACTCGGGATCCGTTCAGATCGACGGCGCGGAGATTCCCGCCGAAGGCAAGGAATTGGCCGAACTTCGTTCGGAGGTGGGCATGGTCTTCCAGTCCTTCAACCTGTTCGCTCACAAGTCCGTTCTGGACAACGTGACCATGGGCCCCATCAAGGTCCGAGGCAAGTCCAAGCGGGAGGCCAGGGAACTTGCGGAGGCCTTGCTGAAGAAGGTCGGCGTGGTCGACCAGGCGGACAAGCTGCCCGCCCAGCTCTCGGGAGGGCAGCAGCAACGCGTGGCGATTGCCCGGTCCCTGGCCATGCGGCCCCGAGTCATGCTCTTCGACGAACCGACCTCCGCCCTCGACCCGGAAATGATCACCGAGGTACTGGACACCATGGCCTCCTTGGCGAAGGAAGGCATGACCATGATCGTGGTGACCCACGAGATGGGTTTCGCGCGTGAGGCGGCGGACCGAGTGGTGTTCCTTGCCGATGGCGTCATCGTCGAGGAGAACACCCCTGAGGAATTCTTCACCAATCCGCAGTCGGATCGCGCCAAGGACTTCCTGGGCAAGATCCTCAATCACTGACTACCGATCGTCATCGTGAAAGGAGGAATCGTGCGCCAACGCAAGCGGGTCGCGTTCAGGGCACTCGTCCTGGCAATGATTGGGTGTCTTTCCTTGGCCTCGTGCGGTGTCGGACACTCGGACCACCGCATCCGCATCGGCATCAAATTCGACCAACCGGGCCTGGGATATCAGGACGGCACCGGATACTCCGGATTCGACGTCGACGTCGCCACCTACCTCGCGGGGAAACTCGGTTACTCCCCGGACGAGATCGAATGGGTCCAGTCGCCCTCGGCCAACCGCGAGAATATGCTCTCCAACCACCAGGTCGACATGATCGTGGCCACCTATTCGATAACCGACAAGCGCAAGAAGTCCGTGGACTTCGCCGGTCCGTACTTCGTTGCTGGACAGGACCTGCTCGTCCAGGAGTCCAACGCGGACATCCACGGACCGGACGATCTCAACGGCAAGAACCTGTGCTCGGTCCAGGGGTAGACGTCTGCCGCCAAGATCAAGGAAAAATACGCCGAGAACGCCAACCTCGTGGAACTCAACAGCTACGCCGAGTGCATCGGCGCGTTGGAGGCAGGCCGCATAGATGCTCTGACGACGGATGACATCATCCTGGCGGGCCTGGCCTCGACCGGCACCAACAAGGGAAAGTTCAAGCTCACGGGCCAGACCTTCACCGAGGAGAAGTACGGCGTGGGACTGCCGAAGGGCACCCATCGGTGCCCAGAAATCTCGAAGGCCATCACCTCCATGGTCGATGACGGCTCCTGGGAGAAGTTCGTCTCGAAGAATACCGAGGGGTCCGGTTACGCATTCGACGCGAAAACCAATCCGCCGAAACCCACGGAGGGGTGCGCATGAGCTACTTCGACCAGTTCTCCCGTCTCTTTGCCGACTACGACGTCGTCGGAGCATTCTGGGTCAATATCCAGCTGACTTTCTGGGCGGCCGTCTTCGCGTTCCTGGTCGGCGCAGCCGTCGCGCTCATGCGGATTTCTCCGGTGCCCAGCCTGCGGTTGCTCGGCGGAGCCTACGTCCACGTTGTGCGCAACACACCGCTGACCATTCTCATGGTCATGGCCGTTCTGGCTCTGTGGACACAGATGCACATCACGCTCTCCGCGGACTTCAAGCAGAATTTCTTCAATTTCGCTGTGGCAATGCTGTCGATCTACCACGCGGCCTTCGTCTGCGAGGCGATCAGATCGGGGGTGAATACCGTGCCCCTGGGGCAGGCCGAGGCTGCCCGCTCGATCGGTCTGGGGTTCCTGCCCACGGCTCGCCTGATCATCTTTCCGCAAGCCATTCGAGGGGCCATCACACCACTGGGCAACGCCTTGATCGCTCTGACCAAGAACACCACGGTCGCGGCCGCCGCGTCGGTCGCCGAGGCCTCCGTGATGATGAAGAAAATGATCGAATTCGACTCAGACGTGATCTTCGCGATCTTCATGACCTTCGCTCTCGGGTTCGTGATCATCGTGATTCCCGTGGGCCTGATGACCACGTGGGCGTCGAGGAAATGGGCGGTGAAGCGATGAGCACCCAGAACGCACTCTTCGATGCGCAGGGCCCCAGGGCCCAACGCCTGACCCGGGTCTTCAATGTCATTGGCGCGCTGGTGATCGCTGGAATCATTCTGCTCGTCCTGGTCCGATTGGACCGGCAGGATCAGTTGACCTGGGACCGCTGGGCGTTCCTGTTCACCGGCGACGCGTGGGCGCATCTGTTCCTGCCCGGCCTTTGGGGCACGCTCAAGGCCGCGTTCCTTGCAGTCGTGACATCGGTGGTCTTCGGTCTGGTCTTCGGTATGGGCCGGCTCTCCCCGATCCTCCCGATCCGTTGGATCTGCACCGTGGTCGTGGAGTTCCTGCGGGCCGTACCGGTCCTGATCATGATGATCTTCTTCTGGCTGTGGTTGGGGCATACTTCCGTGATCAACCCGAATCATCTGCCGTTCTTCGCGGTGGTTCTGGGACTGACTCTGTACAACGGCTCGGTCATCGCGGAATTGGTCCGCTCGGGCGTCCACCAGTTGCCCAAGGGCCAGAGTGAAGCAGGGCTGTCCTTGGGGCTGTCCTCCGGACAGGTGCTGCGAATGATTCAACTGCCCCAGGCCCTCGTGGCCATGATGCCGGCCCTTCTGAGCCAGTTCGTGGTGATCCTGAAGGACACCGCGCTGGGTTACATCATCACCTACGGCGAACTGCTCGATGCGGCCAAACGGCTGGGAGCGGCCCATTCGATGCTTCAGGCCCTCATCGTGGCGGCCCTGCTCTTCATCGTGACCAATGTTCTGCTGACCACCCTGGCCCAGTGGCTTTCCCGTTACCTGAGCCATCGGGTGGGCGTCAGGGCCAAGATCTGATCCTGCTCGCTCAACCGGTGCGATGCCGCCCGTCCCCTTGCGGGGACGGGCGGCATCGTCAGTTCGTGCCTGTCAGTGTGTGATCGGGTCTCTCAGGCCGTCAGCCACCGTTCGAGGGCGTCCAAACATGCGTGGACTTCGGAGGCGAATACGTGTTCGTCGTCGGAGTGAGCCAGCAGAGCGTCGCCCGGGCCGAAGTTCACCGCGGGAATTCCCAGTGCGGAGAATCGGGCGACGTCGGTCCACCCGTACTTGGGGTGCGGGGTGGCGCCGACGGACGAGACCAGGTCCTTCGCCAAGGGGGCATCCAGCCCCGGCCGGGCCGCGGGCGAGGCATCCACGATGTCCAGCTCGTACCCGTCGAAGATCCGGTGCATCCGCGCCGTGGCTTCCTCCAACGTCTTGTCCGGGGCGAAACGGTAGTTGATGTGGACGTTGCACGCATCGGGAATCACGTTCCCCGCGACTCCCCCGTCGATCTGTACCGCGTTGAGTCCCTCTCGGAACTCGAGCCCTTCCACGATCACGCTCTCCGGCTGGTACTGCTCCAGAATGCGCAGCAGGTCTCCCACCTTGTGGATCGCGTTCTCTCCCATCCAGGCGCGCCCCGAATGCGCCGCGGTCCCGGTCGCGTGCACCCAGAATCTCATGGTTCCGTTGCATCCGCCCTCAATCCGGCCGTCGGTGGGCTCCAGGAGGACGGCGAAGTCGGCGTCGGTCACGAGTTCCGGCGCAACCTCAAGGAGTTTGCCCAGGCCCGAAGCGTCGCTGGAGACCTCTTCGTGATCGTAGAAGACGTAAGTAATGTCCCGGGACGGGTCGGTCAGCCGGGCGGCCAGAGCGAGCTGGACCGCGACGCCGCCCTTCATGTCGGTGGCCCCGCGGCCGAAGAGAACCTTGCGGCCGTCGATCTCGTCCCACTCGGACGGCACGGTGCCTCGCGCACCGTCGGTTCTTGGCAACGGGACGGTATCCACGTGACCGGCCAGGACCACACGTTCGGGTCGCCCCAGATCCGTGCGGGCCACGAGGGTGTCGCCGTGCCGGTGGACCGTGAGGTGCGCGAAGCCTTCCAATGCCCGTTCGATGGCTTCGGTCATCGGCCCTTCGCTGTCCGAGACCGAATACACGTCCAAGAGGTCGGCCGTCAGCTCGGCGACGTCCTTCGTCAGGTCCAAGTCGGGGACGGTTCCTTGATGCGGTGCGCTGTCGGGAGTCATGCACTCACCTTAGCGTCGTCTTACGTTTCGATATGAATGATTCCCGGTCTACGGATGTCGGGCGCGGTTTTCGTAGACTGGTCATTATGACTTCAAGTACGAGCGCCGAATACGCAGCCGGATTGGGCTTGGCCACCATCGTGGCCTCAGGTCCCGACGAAGGACAGGTCCTGGATGTCTGGTATCCGACCCCCTCCCTGTCCGAAACCGCCGACACCTCCGTACGGGAGGATCTTGAGGCCGCGCAGGGCTCCGACACGGCCCGCAACGTGGAGTTGCGCGTCGTGGAGACCACGGCGACCTTGCAGGAGAACCCCTCCGACGCGGCCGACGCCTACCTGCGGTTGCATGCGCTGTCTCACCGTCTCGTGCAACCCAACTCGATCAACCTCGAGGGCATCTTCGGCAAGCTCGCGAATGTCGCTTGGACGAACTTCGGTCCCGTCCTGGCCTCGGACCTCGAACGGGCCCGCCTGGCGCTGCGTTCTCGCGGTCACGTGACCGTCTATTCCGTGGACAAGTTCCCCCGCATGGTCGATTACGTGGTGCCCAGTGGCGTCCGCATCGGTGACGCCGACCGCGTCCGGCTCGGCGCCCATCTCGCCGATGGCACGACCGTGATGCACGAAGGCTTCGTGAACTACAACGCGGGGACCCTGGGGCACGCCATGGTCGAGGGACGCATCAGCCAGGGCGTCGTCGTGGGCGACCATACCGACGTCGGTGGGGGCGCTTCCATCATGGGCACACTGTCCGGTGGCGGGAAGGAACGCGTGCGTCTCGGAGAGCGCGTGCTCCTCGGAGCGAACGCCGGCGTGGGCATCTCGCTGGGCGACGACTGCGTCGTCGAGGCCGGCCTGTACCT
The DNA here is from genome assembly GCF_051370785.1 of Rothia sp. HC945. Classification (NCBI taxonomy): domain Bacteria; kingdom Bacillati; phylum Actinomycetota; class Actinomycetes; order Micrococcales; family Micrococcaceae; genus Rothia; species Rothia sp. HC945. The sequence goes on from NZ_JBFCSN010000001.1 coordinate 844,377, forward strand.
GACGACCGGAACGCGGGTCACCGTGGTCACCGATCAGGAATCCAAGGTGGTCAAGGCCGCCGATTTGTCCGGAACGTCGAACCTGCTCTACCGCCGGAACTCCCAGACCGGAACCGTTGAGGCCATCCCGCGAGCCACCGGCACCGTGGAGCTCAACTCGATCCTGCACGCCAACTGAACCACAACCTTGAGGAATCAAACATGAAGATCATGGTGACCGGCGGTGCCGGATACATCGGCAGCCACACCGTCCTCGCCTTGCTGGAAGCAGGGCACGAGGTCGTGGTCATGGACAACCTGGCCAACTCGTCCCGTACGTCCTTGGAACGCGTCGGCGAATTGGCCGGAGGCAAGACGATCGAATTCCACGAAGTCGATCTTCTCGACGCCGCGGCGATGCATGAGCTCTTCGCCTCGACCCGGCCCGAGGCCGTCATCCACTTCGCGGGCCTCAAGGCCGTCGGCGAATCGGCCGAGAAGCCGCTGTGGTACTACACCACGAATGTTACGGGCACGATCAACCTGCTTCAGGCCATGGAGTCGGTCGGTTGCCGGTCGATCGTATTCTCTTCGTCAGCGACCGTGTACGGCGCCCCCGAAGAGATGCCACTCACCGAGAAGCTGCCCATGGATGCCCAGTCCTGCTACGGCCGGACCAAGGAACACATCGAGGACATGCTGATTGATTTGGCCCACGCGGACGATGCGTGGAACGTGGCGCTCCTGCGGTACTTCAACCCCGTCGGCGCGCACGCTTCGGGACGAATCGGAGAGGACCCCACGGGTGTCCCCAACAACCTGTTGCCGTTCATCGCGCAGGTCGCCGTGGGACGCAGGGACAAGCTGAAGGTCTTCGGCAACGACTACCCGACCCCGGACGGGACCGGGGTTCGGGACTACATCCACGTTGTCGACTTGGCCGATGGCCACATCAAGGCCTTGGACGCCATCTCGGACCGGGGCGGGTTGCACACCTGGAATCTCGGAACCGGCAATGGCTATTCGGTTCTCGAGGTCCGTGACGCGTTCGAGAAGGCGTCCGGCAAGGAGATCCCGTACGAGATCGTGGATCGTCGCCCCGGCGACGTCGCCGTGTCCTACGCCGATCCGTCCTCCGCCCTGGCCGACCTCGGGTGGTCCGCGACCCGCGACATCGACACGATGTGTGCCGATCATTGGCGTTGGCAGGAGAACAACCCGAACGGGTACGCGAGCTAGCACCCGCCCGACCCTGGCACCCGCCCGCCCCTGGACGGCCTCGTTCATGGGGCCGATCCGCACGCCGCTCCCGGAGTGCGGGGGCGGGGGGCGAGTGCGGGGGGCGGGTCCTGCCGCGGGCTGTTCAGTGGCGGTTACCCGATTCGGTGTCGCTTTCCCACCGTTGGAGGACGCTAAAACCTCACCTGTTGCGGGCTGTTCAGTGGCGGTTACCCGATTCGGTGCCGTTGTCCCACCGTTGGAGGGGGTTAAAACCCCACCTACGGGCGGAAAACGCCTCGCCATCGGGCAACCGCCACCCAAAAGCGCACCAACCCCACAAGCAACCGCCACCCAAAAGGGCTCCCCGATCTCATCTCACGGCCCGCGGCGCGCCCCCGCACGAAGCCCACCCTCCTTTAACGCACCACGGGCCGCCGTGTGCAGACCGGGTCATTCGGCGACCCGATGCGCACGCGACGGCCCGAAATCATCGGATGTGCGTCACTACCTCATGAATTACTCGACGCCGGGGTAACGACGCTCCGTTTCGCCCGTGTAGACCTGACGCGGTCGACCGATCTTGGTCGAGGGGTCCAGCATCATTTCCCGCCACTGTGCGATCCAACCCGGCAGGCGACCAATGGCAAAGAGAACCGTGAACATCTGCTCCGGGAAGCCCATGGCCTTGTAGATCAGACCCGTGTAGAAGTCGACGTTCGGGTAGAGCTTGCGCTCCACGAAGTAATCGTCCGCCAGGGCCTTGTCCTCGAGGCGCATGGCGATATCGAGCAGCTCGTCGTCGCCACCCATCTTGCGGAGGATCTTGTCGGCGGTGGCCTTGACGATGCGGGCGCGCGGGTCGTAATTCTTGTACACCCGGTGGCCGAAGCCCATCAGGCGGACGCCCTCTTCCTTGTTCTTGACCTTCTCCATGAAGTCTTCGGGGCTGATGCCCTCGGACTGGATGCTGCGCAGCATGTTCAGAACGGCTTCGTTGGCCCCTCCGTGCTTGGGACCGTACAGGGCGTTGATACCGGCGGAGACGGAAGCGAACATGTTGGCATCCGACGAACCCACCAGGCGCACCGTGGAGGTCGAGCAGTTCTGCTCGTGGTCGGCGTGGAGGATCAGGAGGAGGTTGAGCGCCTCGGCGATCTCGGGATCCACCTCGTAGTCCTCGGCCGGAACACCAAAGCACAAACGCAAGAAGTTTTCGGCGTAGTTGAGATCATTCTGCGGGTAGAGCATCGGCTCACCCTTGGACTTCTTGAAGGCGTACGCCGCAAGGGTCGGGACCTTGGAGAGCAGGCGGATCGTGGAGACCTCGACCTCGTGCTCGTCGTGCGGGTCGAGGGAGTCGCTGTAAAAGGTCGACAGCGCCGATACGGCGGAAGCCAGGACCGGCATCGGGTGCGCGGTGCGCGGGAAACCGGAGAAGAAGATCTTCAGGTCCTCGTGGACCATGGTGTGCGTGCGGATCATGTGGTCGAATTCATCCAGCTGCTGCTGCGTGGGCAATTCACCGTAGATCAGCAGGTAAGCAACCTCGACGAAGCTCGCCTTCTTCGCGAGGTCCTCGATCGGATACCCGCGGTACCGCAGAATTCCGGCCTCACCGTCGATGTAGGTGACGGCCGACTGGACGTTCGCGGTGTTCATGAACCCGGGATCGTAAGTGACGTATCCGCCGGTTTCGGAACGGAGCTTAGCGATATCGAAAGCTCCGAATCCGTCGGTCGGTTCGACGGCGGGGCAGTCGACGCTCGTACCATCAAAAGTGAAGGTCGCTTTATCGGTCATATTTCCTCCCGTTTGCGTGTGTCCTCCGTCGATCCGTTGGGGCTCGAGGGGTTTCCTGGGGCCGACACAAAATCGCCGCCCCTTCCGCAACGGTGAAGGCCGCGGGCGTGGGCGGGGACACAAATTTCCTCTGTATAGCCTACCCTTTGCCGACACATCGTCACGAATCATCCCAACGATATGCAGAGACATTTCGCGGCGCTTGACGCGCGGCTCCGACGCCTTTCCGTGGTACGCCGAAACGTAGCCGTGCGCACCGGAATCCTCGGGCCGGCAAATGATGCCGGCCACGGGGAATCAGCCGCGCGCCAACCTCCGTACGGCGGCGTCGATCCGTTCGTCCGTCGCCGTGAGGGAAATACGGATGCGTCCCTGTCCATGGTCGCCGTAGAAAACGCCGGGCCCGACGACGATCCCCAGGTCCGCGAAGCGGCCTACGCTGGTCCAGGTGTCCTCACCCATGGACCCCCACAGGTACAAGCCCGCCTCGGAGTCTTCAATCCTCATGCCGTAGTCCTCGACCGCGGGCTTCAACGCCTCGCGACGTCGCCGGTACCGGTCCTTCTGCTCCCGGACGTGCTCGTCGTCACCCAAGGCCACGGTCATCGCGTCCTGGACAGGCCTCGGGACGATCATGCCCGCGTGCTTGCGAGAGTTGATGAGGTTCGCGATGATGCCCGGGTCACCGCCGACGAAGGCAGCTCGATAGCCGGCAAGGTTGGACTGCTTGGACAGGGAGTACACCGAGAGCAGACCTGTCAGGTCGCCGCCCGAGACCGTGGTGTCCAGAATGGACGGCACAGCACGGCCACCGCGGGCTTCGTCCCAGTCTCCCCAACCCAGTTCCGCATAGCATTCGTCGGAGGCGACCACGGCGCCGAGCGCACGTGCACCTGCCACGAGCCGGCTCAGCGATTCCGCGTCCCGCACGCTGCCGGTCGGGTTGCCAGGAGAGTTGATCCACACGAGCTTGACCTGGGATCGGGTCTCGGCGTCGAGGGCCGACAGGTCGTCCGCCGCGACCGCCCGCGCCCCGGCCAGAGTCGCGCCGATGTCGTAGGTCGGGTAGGCAACGACGGGACGGACGACGACGTCGCCCTCCCCCAGCCCGAGCAGGTACGGCAACCAAGCCACCAGCTCCTTGGAACCGATCGTGGGCATGACCGAGGACTCGTCCACACTGTCTGCCCCACGGCGACGCCGGTACCACTGGGCAATGGCTTGGCGGACCTCCACGGTTCCCTGCGTGGTCGGGTACCCGGGGGCGTCGGCGCCGTCGGCCAGCGCGCGGCGGACGATCTCCGGAGTCGGATCGACCGGCGTACCGATCGACAGGTCCACGGTTCCGTCCGGGTGCGCGGCCGCACGCTCGCGATACGGCGCCAGAGCGTTCCAAGGGTAATCAGGCAGGCTGAGACCGAAATCGGGCATGGGTCGCGGTCCTACTCCTGGTTCTGGGGCGGAAGGTCCGCGATGTACTTGTGGTCGTAGTCGAGGGCACCGGTCCGGGCGGCTCCGCCCGGGGATCCCAGGTCATCGAAGAAATCCGCGTTGACCGAGGTGTAGGTCTCCCATTCTTCGGGGACGTCATCCTCGTAATAGATCGCTTCGACCGGGCACACTGGTTCGCAGGCACCGCAGTCCACGCACTCATCCGGGTGGATGTAGAGGGACCGCTCACCTTCGTAAATGCAGTCAACGGGGCATTCCTCGACGCAGGCGCGATCTTTGACGTCGACGCAGGGCTGGGCGATTACGTATGTCATTCAAACCTCTCATCGGTACCGGGTCCGCCGGTCGTCGCGGTTCGGTTCGTTGCTCCGCGGCAAGTCTGTTGAACCATCAGTCTAGTCGGGCTCGACGCGCCGTCCTACCCGGGTCCCTCCACTGTATGGGGTATCACTGACCGGGAGCCCGGCGGTTAAGATCCATGAAGTCTTGACGAAGATTAAGCGTCTCGCGACTTCAGGATCGTCCTGTTGGAAATCCACTGCCCGATCATGGTCATGACCAGGATCCCCAATATCCAGGCGATCCCGACCTGCCCGATCGGGACCTTCGGATTCGGGATCACCAACAACGAGTCGGAGCGTGCGTAGACGAAGAACCCGATCTCGATGAAAGCGACGAGCCCGGGCAGAACCGTGGCCCACGATCGACGGGTGTAGTGGGAAATCCAGAGGGTCCCGCTCAAAACCAGCAATAAGGCCAGACCCAGGCCCCAGGGCAGGTACCAGCCGGAGAAATAGCTGATCGAGGCATGGAACATGGTCCCGATGAATCCGACCACCAGCCCGACGCCGGCACCCGCGATCACGGAATTGACCGGCCCGGCGGCCACGTCATCGGGGTCCTCCTGGGACACGTCGATCGATTCGGCGAGGAGCCGGTAGGACTCCGCCGCACTGATGTTCTGCTCGATGTTGTTCGAGTAGTGGAAGCTCATGCCCTCGCCCACTTCGACCTGGGTCTCGTGGGCGGCCATCGCGGTCTTCTTGGTGGCCGCATCGCCCTCGACGACCGCTTGCCGACGGTCGTCGTCCGGATCGGCTTCTCCCTCGACGCCCCAGACCAGCAACGGCTGGGCCTTGCGGGAGAGCATCCCGAGGGCCTTCATGGTGGCCTCGTGGGTCCGCCGGTGGTCGGGGTGACCGTACCCGCCATCGACGTCGTAACTCACGACGACGTCGGGCCGGACCTTTTCGATCACCCGGGCAATGGCTGCCGCCGATTCCTTCAGCGGCGCCCGCGTCAGGCAGTCGGATGCCGCATTCGCGGCCGACGTCGCCCTCCCGTGCCTTCCCCAGGACATACCGGAATCCCGGAAGTATCCGGGGCTGCGCCGCCGTTCGGCGAACCAGTGGTTGCGAACACCGAGTTCGCGGCAGGCCGCTTCCAATTCGGTTTCGCGGAGCGCCCCCAGCGCGTCCCCGGAATCGTCGTCCGGACGCTTCCGGATGTCCAGGTCGGCATGCCGTTCACCGATGACCTCCCCCATCTCGCCGCGAGACATCGTCAGCAAGTCCACCGCGGCCCCTGCCCGGGCGTAATGGCTCATCGTCGCGCCCGTCGACGTGGATTCGTCGTCAGGGTGCGCGTGGATGAACAGCATCGTCACGTGCCGCGGGTCCATGGACTCCGGCAGGAGCGACGCCAGCGCGTCCGGCGCGGTGTACTCGGCTTGTTCGGGGTAGAACGGCTCGGGGTGGGAACCGTGCGTTGAGGGAGTTGTCATCGGTGAAGGCGTGCTGTCCGGTACCTCGATCTAGTTGGCGCGGTTGCGTGCTCGGAACGCACGCACGCGCTCGTGGGCGTCCAGGATGACCTTGCGGATGCGGATCGCCTCGGGCGTGATCTCGACGCATTCGTCCTCGCGGGCGAATTCGAGGCATTCCTCCAGCGTGAGCTTCCGCGGAGGCGTCAGGTTCTCGAAGCTCTCCGCGCTGGCCGAACGCATGTTGGTCAGCTTCTTCTCCTTCGTGATGTTGACCTCCATGTCGTCGGCGCGTGAGTTCTCGCCCACGATCATGCCTTCGTACACCTCGGAGGTCGGCTCGACGAAGAACGTGCCGCGTTCCTGAAGGTTCATCATCGCGTAGGGGGTCACCACGCCCGCGCGGTCCGCGATCAACGATCCGTTCGTGCGGTACTCGATGTCGCCCGCCCACGGTTCGAAACCGTCGGCGTACGAGTTCGAGATGCCCGCGCCACGGGTTTCGGTCAGGAACTGCGTGCGGAACCCGATCAGCCCGCGAGCCGGAACTCGGAATTCCATGCGGACCCAGCCGGTGCCGTTGTTGGTCATGGTTTCCATACGGCCCTTGCGGGCCGCCATGAGCTGAGTCACCGCGCCCATGTATTCGTCCGGAACATCGATCGTCATGTATTCGATGGGCTCGTGGACCTTGCCGTCGACAATCTTGGTGACGACCTGCGGCTTGCCCGCGGTCAGTTCGAAGCCTTCACGGCGCATCTGCTCGACCAAGATGGCCAGCGCGAGCTCACCACGGCCCTGGACTTCCCAGGCGTCGGGACGCTGCGTCGGGAGGACGCGGATCGACACGTTGCCGATGAGCTCCTTGTCGAGGCGGTCCTTGACCTGGCGCGCGGTGACCTTGGCGCCTTTCACACGACCCGCCATCGGCGAGGTGTTGATGCCGATGGTCATCGAGATTGCGGGCTCATCGACCGTGATCAGAGGCAACGGATCCGGGTTCTCGGCGTCGGTCAGGGTCTCACCGATGGTGATGTCCTCGATGCCCGCGACCGCGACGATGTCGCCGGGGCCTGCTTCTTCGGCCGGCACACGGTCGAGGGCCTTGGTCTTGAGCAACTCCGAGATACGGACGTTCTTGAGCTGGCCGTCCTGGCGCGCCCAGGCTACGGTCTGCCCCTTCCTGAGGGTTCCGTTGAAAACGCGCAACAGAGCAAGACGCCCCAGGAAGGGCGAGGAGTCCAGGTTCGTCACGTGGGCCTGCAGGACGCCTTCAGGGTTGTACGTCGGAGCCGGGACGTGATCCATGATCGTCTTGAACAGGGGTTCGAGGTCCTCATTGTCCGGAATCTCACCATCGGCGGGCTGATCGGTCGAGGCACGACCCGCCTTGCCGGAGGCGTAGACCACGGGGACGTCGAGAACAGCGTCGAGATCCAGGTCGGGGACCTCGTCCGCAAGGTCGGAGGCCAAGCCCAGGAGCAGGTCCATGGTCTCGGAAACGACTTCCTCGATGCGGGCGTCCGGACGGTCGACCTTGTTCACGACCAGGATGACCGGAAGCTTCGCCGCGAGTGCCTTGCGGAGCACGAAACGCGTCTGCGGCAACGGGCCCTCTGACGCGTCGACGAGGAGCACGACGCCGTCGACCATCGACAGGCCGCGCTCGACCTCGCCACCGAAGTCGGCGTGGCCCGGGGTATCGATGACGTTGATCGTGACCGTCTCGCCGTTCGAATGCTGACCCGAGTACTCCACGGTGGTGTTCTTCGCGAGAATCGTGATGCCCTTCTCGCGTTCCAGATCACCGGAGTCCATCACACGATCTTCGACGTCCGCATGGTCAGAGAATGCGTGGGTCTGCTTGAGCATGGCGTCCACGATGGTGGTCTTGCCGTGGTCAACGTGGGCCACGATCGCGACATTGCGGATGTCGGTGCGCGTAGCGGTGCTGGAAGTTTCAGTCATACGATAAGGCTCGCTTTGCTGGTCAGTGGCTGGGGTGACGTCATGGGATGCCACAGCGTCGGCATAATTTTCAGGCGCGATCTAGCGCGACCTCTAGGGCCAATGTCCATCATAGCCGCATCGTCAAACGCCGAGGCCCGGGCCCCGACCTGTGGTGGCGGGCGCCCGGGCCTCGGACTCGGCTCCAGACCTGGTGTCAGGCGGCTTCGGGCGGGATCATGAGTCCCGCACCCGGGATGGCCGCGAGCAACTTCTGGGTGTAATCGGTCTGCGGGTCCTCGAACACCGCATCGGTGGATCCGGTCTCGACCATCTTGCCCTTCTCCATCACGCACACCCGATCCGCGATCTGGCGGACGACCGCCAAATCGTGGGTAATGAACAGATAGGTAAGGCCCAATTCGGATTGGAGTTCGGCCAGAAGGTTCAGGATCTGCGCCTGCACGAGGACGTCCAAGGCCGAGACGGCTTCGTCGCACACCACCAAGTCAGGGTTCAAGGCCAGTGCCCGCGCGATCGCAACTCGCTGACGCTGTCCCCCCGAGAGTTCGTTGGGGTAGCGAGCCATCATCGATTGTGGGAGCTGCACCTGGTCGAGCAGGCTCTTGACCTTCTTCTCGCGTTCCGCCTTCGAACCGACTTTGTGGACACGCATGGGCTCTTCGATCGTCCGGAAGATGTTGTACATCGGATCCAGCGAGCCGTAGGGGTCCTGGAAAATCGGCTGAACACGTCGTCTGAACTTGAACATCTCCCGGCCCCTGAGCCCGGCGATATCCCTGCCGTCGAAGGAAATGCGGCCCCGAGTGATCGATTCGAGCCCCAAGAGCATCCGCGCGATGGTGGACTTGCCGGAGCCGGATTCGCCGACCACCGCCGTCGTCGTCCCGCGCGGGATCGTGAACGAGACGTCGTCGACCGCGGTGAACTGTTCGGACTTGCCCCAGGCGCCTCTGAGTTTGAACACCTTCGACAGGTTTTCGATCTGGACGAAATCTTGTTGCAGCGAGGCCTGGATTTCTGTTTTCGGTCGCTCGGCGAGCAGTTCGTCGGTCTCCTGTCCCGTCTCCCTCGCCACCTGAATGCGGCGGGAGGCCAGAGACGGTGCCGAATCCACGAGCTTCTTGGTGTACGGATGCTGAGGATTCTGCAACAGGTCCAGCGCCGGTCCCGCTTCGACGACCCGCCCTTTGTACATGACCACGACCTTGCGTGCGCGCTCCGCGGCCAGCCCGAGATCGTGCGTAATCAGCAGAACCGCCGTCCCCAGGTCCTGGGTCATCCCCTCCAAGTGGTCGAGAATCGTTCGTTGCACCGTCACGTCCAGCGCGGACGTCGGCTCGTCGGCGATGAGCAGGCGCGGCTGGCAGGAAAGCCCGATGGCGATGAGGGCACGCTGTCGCATCCCGCCCGAGAATTCGTGCGGGTACTGGCGTGCGCGACGATCGGCGTCCGGAAGTCCGGCCTGTTCGAGGACGCGACTGACATCCTTGTCCGACGAAGGAAGACCGTTGGCCTTGAGGGTCTCCTTGACCTGGAATCCGATCTTCCACACGGGGTTCAGATTGGACATGGGATCCTGTGGAACCATGCCGATCTGGTTTCCGCGGAGTTTGATCTTCTCCGATTCGTCGATGTGGGTGATGTCCTTGCCGTCGAAGAAAATCTGTCCGCCGGAGATCCTGCCGTTGCTGGGCAGGAGCCCGATGGCGGCCAGGGCCGAGGTCGATTTGCCCGAACCGGATTCCCCGACGATCGCCACGGTTTCACCGGGCATCACCGAAAAACTCGATTCCTTGACGGCCTCGACGTCGCCCGTGCTGGTGGAAAACGTGATTCCTAGGTTCTTGATGTCCAGGAGTGGTTGTGATGTTTGTTCGGTCATGGGTCACTTCTTCCGGGACTTGGGGTCGAGAGCATCGCGCAAGGCATCGCCCAGCATGATGAAGCTCAGAACCGTCAGGGACAGGGCCAGGCCCGGCCAGAACACGGGCATCGGGTTGGAGCGGAAGGCATCCTTACCGTCCGAGATGTCATTTCCCCAGCTCATGACTTCCGGTGGCAGGCCAATGCCCAGGTAGGACAGCGTCGACTCCGCGACGATGAATGTACCCAGGGAGATGGTCGCGATCACGATGACCGGCGCCATGGCGTTGGGGATGATGTGCCTCAGCAGTACGTTGAAGGAGGAGACTCCCAGGGATCGGGCGCTCGTCACGTAGTCGGCGTTGCGGACCTCCACCACGGCGCCACGCATGATGCGAGCGACCTGGGGCCATCCCAGTAGCACCAGGATGGCAACGAGCGTCCACACACCGCGGTTCTCCCGGAATGCCGGGAGCTGCATGATGACCAGCGCACCGAGGATGAGGGGCAGAGCGAAGAAGATGTCGCCCAGGCGGGCCAGGACGGCGTCGACCCAGCCACCGAAATAACCAGCGATCGCGCCGATGATTCCGCCGATGACGACGACGCCCAGCGTCGCGAAGAGCCCCACGGTCAGCGAAGCCCTGGTTCCGGCGATGACGCGCGAAAACACGTCGCACCCCTGGGCCGTGAACCCCATGATGTGGCCCGAGGACGCCTTGCCGTTGGAATTCTGGAGAAGACACTCGGCGCTCGAGGGGTCCTCGCTCCAGAACAGCTGCGGGAAGAACGCGATGGCAACCGCCAGGACGATCAGCAGAACCGAAATGATGAACGTCGGCTTGGTCCTCAACTGCCGCCAGGCATCCCGCCAGAGGCTGAGAGGCGCTTCATCGGTAACGGTCGAGTCCGTCGCAGCGACGGGGGTCTCGTCGATATCGGCGATGTAGTGTTCGACGGCGAGCGCGGAGCCCGGCAGGTCCTTTTGGTTTCCCGCGACGGCATGCTCGGCGGCCTCGGGCTGGAGCCGCTCGCGCGTCGATTCGGTCATGCCCTCGTTCTGGGAGGGCGCGGTGTCAGAGTTTTCGTATTTATGCATAGCGGATCCTCGGATCGAGCCAGGCGTAGAGCAAATCAACCAGGAGGTTGGCCACGCAGAAGATCAGGACCATGATCGACACGATGGAGACCACGGTCGGCGCGTCGCCCAGGGTCAGGGCCTTGTAGAGCTGTGAGCCGATTCCGGGCACGTTGAAGATGCCTTCCGTGACCACGGCGCCGCCCATCAGTGCCCCGAGGTCCGCGCCGAGGAACGTCGCGACCGGGATCATGGAATTGCGAAGAATGTGCACGCGGATCACTCGTCCGCGTGTCAGGCCCTTGGCCGTTGCGGTACGCACGTAGTCGGCGTTCGCGTTCTCCGCGACCGACGTTCTGGTCAGGCGCAGGACGTAGGCGAAGGACACCAGACCGAGCACCACGGCAGGCAGAATCAGTTCTCCCCAGCCGGCGGCTCCGGAGACTGTGGGCTTGGCGATTCCGAGCCGCACGCCCACGAAGAACTGGAGCATGAAGGCCAGGACGAAGATCGGGATAGCGATGACGATGAGGGAAATGACCAGAACGGTCGAGTCGAAGAGCTTGCCCTTTTTGAGCCCGGCGTAGAGGCCGAAGACGACACCGAAAATTCCCTCGAAGACGAGGGCTTCGATGGCCAGCCGCGCGGTCACGGGGAAGGCGTTCTCGAGGATCGATCCGATTTCTCGTCCGGAGAAGTTGACTCCCAGGTCACCGGTGAAGAGGCCGCCCAGGTAGTTCACGTACTGGACCAGGAACGGATCGTCGAGATGGTATTTCTCGGTCAGCGCCGCCGCGACGCCGGGGGTGCAGCCCTTCTCGCCGCAGAGGGCAGCCAGGGGGTCTCCCGGGAGCATGAAGACGAGGAAGTACACCAGGAGGGTTGCCCCCAGGAATACGGGAATGAGTTGGAGGATTCGCTTGAAGAGGTACCACAACATGGGTCAGATCGTCCCCTGCCCTGTCACGTCGGCGCATGGCCGCCCTGTGGTTGCTTTGATTGTCATAGATATCTGCCTCTGAGGGGAAGAGGAGATGGAGGGCCGCCGGGCGACCCTCCATCTGCTGTTTTGTCAGGCCGTTTCCGGCAGGGTCACGAGGACTTCTCCACGTCGAAGTACATCGGAGTGCCGTTCCAGGACGCCTTGACGTTCGAAACGCTCTCCGACCAACCGATGTTGGCCTGCTGGTACCACAACGGAATCGCGGGAAGGTCCTCGAGGAGCATCGAATCTGCTTCCTGGAATGCCTTGTTCGCCGCGTCCTTGTCCTTCGCCTGGAGGCCTTCGTTCAGCTTCTTCTCGAACTCCGGGTTGTCATACTTGGAGTCGTTCGAGTTGGCGCCCTTCGTGTACGTGGGCTCCATGAAGTTGTAGAGCGACGGGTAGTCGCCCAGCCAGCCGGACCGGACGGCACCGGTCAGTTTGCCGGAGGTCGCATCGGTGCGGACTTCCTTGAAGGTCGAGTAGGACTTTCCTTCAGCCTCGATGCCCAGGTTGTTCTTGATCTGGTTGGTCACGGCGTCGACCCATTTCTTGTGGCCACCGGCGTCGGCGTTGTAGGCCACGGTGAACTTCTCGGACGTGTCATAGGGCTGGATCTTCTCGGCCTGCTCCCAGAGCTCTTTGGCCTTGTCCTTGTCGAACTTGGTGTTCTCCGAGTTCTTGACGTCGTCCTTGTAGCCTTCCAGCACAGGTGCCGTCATGTCCGTTGCCGGCTTCCGGGTACCGTTCAGGATCACCTTGATGACCTCGTCACGGTCGATAGCCATGGACAGGGCCTGACGACGCAGCTTGCCGGCTTCGCCGCTCCAGTTCTTGAGGTAGTACGGAATCGCAATGGTCTGGTTTCCTGCGTACGGCTCGTCCAGGCTGCGGTCGCCCAGATCGTCCTTGTAACTGCCCAAGGCCGAGGTCGGGATCTGTCGCAGGACGTCGAGGTTGTTCGCCAGAAGGTCCTGATACGCGGTATCCGGGTTCTGGTAGAGCTTGAAGGTGACGCCACCATTCTTGGCCGTTTGCGGGCCGTCGTAGTCGTCATTCTTGACCAGGTCGATCTGGGTATTGTGCTGCCAGGCACCTTCCTTGGCCATCTTGTACGGCCCATACCCCACCGGGTTCTCGCCAAAGGCCTTCATGTCCTTGAAAGCGGATTCGGGCATCGGCACATACGCCGAATAGCCGAGCCGGAGGTTGAAGTCAGACTGCGGGGACTTCAGCTTGACGGTGAAGGTGTTGTCGTCCACCACCTGCAACCCGGACATCTTGTCCTCTTCGGCCCCTTCCTTGGACACATCGTCGTATCCTTCGATCGGGCTGAAGAAGTTCGCACCGGATTGTGCGTTCTTGACGGCGGCACCGTAGTTCCAGGAGTCCACGAAGCTCTGAGCGGTGACCGGCTCGCCGTTGGTGAACTTCTTGTCCTTCTTGATCTTGATGGTCCAGTTCTGGTTGTCGTCGGAGTCGATCGACTCTGCCAGGTCGTTCTGCGGCTTCCCGTCTTCGTCGTAGACGATCAGACCGCTGAAGATGCTTCCGACGACGACGCCGCCACCATTTTCGGATGTGTTGGTCGGGACCAGGGGGTTCTGGGGCTCGACGCTGTCAGCGGTGATGATCGCCGAAGAATCTGTTTCTCCGCCGCCTGCGGTGCCGCCCCCGCAACCGGAGAGAGCGAGAACGGAGATCGCCGCCACGCTCGCGAATGTGGAAATGCGCGAAAATCGCATTTCTCCTCCTAGGAGTGATTGATCAGTGTGACAAACGCGCTCGATGCACCCCTGGCGAAGAGGGCCAGCCTGCCGCTGACTAGGCGATAGTTGTGATGCATGACACGTATGAAAGAAGTGTAGACCACAACTGTTGCGCATTTGTAACCGCACGGTTTCCCGAATGTCTTCCGACCGCGCGGCAGGCGCGATACCGCGCCACACGGAGGCAGATGAGGATTTTCCCGGCGTGTCGAAGAGATTCCATGCGATCCCCAAGGTTCTCCGAAGCTCGGGCTCATGCGTGATCGAGGTGCCGCCCGTGCGACGCCTCAACCTCGACTTACCACCAGACACACGGAAGGCCCGCCCCCTGCCTCGGGGACGGGCCTTCCCATCACGTGCTCGACGGAACGAGCGGGCGGCGTGAGCCGCGATCAGTCGTCGAACGACCTCCACGGCAGCTTTCCGGATTTCTTCTTCTTGCCGTCAACCTTGGTGGTCATTCCCGTTCGCGCCTCCACCGCGTTCTCTGCGGCTTCGGCGGCCTCAGCCTCCATGCGGTCGTTCCACTGCTCCTCGAGCTGAGAGAAGCTGGCTTCGACCTGACTGTTCACGTTCTCCGAAATCTCGTCGGCGAGCTCGTTGCGAACCTGACGCCGCTGAGCCCGGATGAACAGCCGATGTTCGGCCTGCAAGGACTTGAACAGCGAGATGCACATGAACACGATGACGATCGAGAACGGTAATGCAGTGAGGATCGAGATCGTCTGAATCGCATTCAACGAGTTCTCTCCGCCGGCCCAGAGCAGGGCGGTCGCGGTTCCTCCGGCGATCAGGACCCAGAAGACCCGGACCCAGGTCTTGGGATTCGGCGATCCGGAGGACGAGATCATGCCCAGGACCAACGCGCCGGAGTCGGCAGAGGTCACGAAGAAGACGATGATCAGGATGACGGAACCGAAAATCAGCACCCCGGAGGCCGGCAGGTCCTGAAGCATCGTGAACAGAACGCCTTCGCTCTCCAGGTCCACGAGGCCGCCCTTGCCGAAGAGCTCGGTGTGCAACGCGGTGCCGCCCATCACGGAGAACCAGAAGAAGGACATCGCAGCGGGGATCAGGAGAACCGCCAGGACGAATTCACGCACCGTGCGTCCGCGGGACACTCGGGCAATAAACATGCCCACGAAGGCCGACCAGGAAATCCACCAGCCCCAGTAGAAGGTGGTCCAGGTTCCCGCGAACTCCTGGCCTTCGGAGCCGTCGAAGGCGAAGGTCGAGGCCGTCATCTCGATGACGTGCTGCAAGTAGTTGCCGATGGACTGGACGAACTCGCGGAGCAGGAAGACCGTCGGGCCCATAACCAACACGAACAGAGCAATGATGGCCGCCAGAACCAGGTTGCCGTTGGACAACCACTTCATGCCCTTCTCCAGGCCGGTGACCACGGAGAACAATGTCACCGCGGACAGCACGATGATGATCATCGTGTATCCCAGATTGCCGGTGGCCTCGATGTTGAGGAATCCGAGGCCGGAGGCGATCTGCATGACGCCGAGACCCATGGACGTCGCCACGCCGAAGAGCACGCCCACCAGGGCGACGATGTCGATGATGTCGCCCCAGACTCCGCTGATCCGGTCACCGAGCAACGGCTTGAGCGAGAAGCGAATGGACAGGGGGAGCTTCTTCCTGTGGGCGGAATAGGCGATGGCCATTCCGACGATCACGTAAATGGCCCACGGGTGAAGGCCCCAGTGGAGGAAGCTCCACGACATGCTCTGCTGGGCCAGTTGCTCCTTCGATCCCCCAACCTCGGGCGGGGGCGACGCGAAGTGGGCAATCGGCTCGGAGGCGCCGTAGAACACCAGGCCGATACCCATGCCGGCCGCGAACAGGAATGCCATCCAGGTCATAAAGGAATAATCCGGCGTGGAATCGTCCGGACCCAATTTGATGTCACCCAACCGACTGAACCCCAGGTACAGAGCAAATACCACGAAAATGGCCACAATAGCGGTGTAGTACCAGCCGAAGTATCCGATGACGTCCGTCTGGAGGGCCCCGAAGACCTCGTTGGCCTGGTGGGGAAAAAGCATAGTGATGCCAATAAAAAGGGCCATCACGATAGCTGCGGGAATGAAAACTCGCTTGTCGATCGCGCCGCGCTTCATCTTGTCGCGCAGGCGATCGGGCACTCCCCCAACCCGTATGTCAGGTTTTCTGGTTAAAAAGTTAGCCATGCAATCCTCTTTACGTACCTCATCAAGTAATGCGTGCAAGTGAGTTTTCGTCCCACCGAAATATTTAGTGATATATGCCACAAATTATCGATGGATGAAGCTTGCATAATGCAAGCACACTTACGAGTAGTGTACCCGGCAGTTAGATTAGTGTGTCAACTTTCGGGTGGCATGACGGACCCGCGCGGGCCCCTCCTCCCCCTGTCCGACAACGATCAACCTGTGGAATATCCGAGCCCGCCATAGGACAATGGGGGCATGAGTGCACCACAGATTCCCGACATCACCTCCACCGACTCGTGGAAGGAGCTTGAGCGGCACAAGGCCGAGTTGACACCCGACCTGAGGACCTGGTTCAACGAGGACCCGCGCCGGGCCGAGGAGTTCACGGTGGAAGCGGGCGACCTCGTCGCCGACCTTTCGAAGAACCTTCTGACCCCGCGCACACGCGATCTGCTCCTGCAGCTGGCCGATGCGGCCGACGTCGAAGGCCGACGCGACAGCATGTTCGCCGGTGAGCACATCAACGTGACCGAGGACCGCGCCGTTCTTCACACCGCCCTGCGGCGCCCGGAGGGAAGTGAACCGAGCCTCCGAGTCGACGGCCAAGACATCGACGAAGACGTCCACGAGGTCCTCGCAAAGGTCTACGACTTCGCGGATCGAGTCCGATCCGGAGAATGGACGGGAATCACCGGCCGCCCTATCGAGACCGTGGTCAATATCGGTATCGGTGGATCCGATCTCGGCCCGGTCATGGCGTACGAGGCGCTGAAAACTTTCGGTCAAGATGGTTTGACGGCCCGGTTCATTTCGAATATCGATCCCACGGACGCGGCCGAGACCGTCGCGGATCTGGACCCCGAGACCACTCTCTTCATCGTCGCCTCCAAGACCTTCGGCACGCTGGAGACCCTCACGAATGCACGCGTCTGCAGGACCTGGCTCCTCGATCGCCTCAAGGAGTCCGGAGCTCACGAAGGCTCGGACAATGACGCCGTGGCCAAACACTTCGTAGCCGTGTCCACCGCCCTCGACAAGGTGGAGGCCTTCGGGATTGATCCGGAGAACGCCTTCGGTTTCTGGAACTGGGTCGGAGGCCGTTATTCCGTGGACTCCGCGATCGGAACGTCCCTGGCGATCGTTCTGGGCCCGGACGCATTCGAAGAATTCCTCGCTGGATTCCACACGATGGACGAGCATTTCCGGACAGCGCCCGCGGAGAAGAATCTCCCGATCCTCATGGGGCTCCTCAACGTCTGGTACGTCAATTTCTTCGACGCATCATCGCACGCCGTGCTTCCCTACGATCAGCACCTGCACCGCTTCCCTGCCTACCTGCAGCAGCTGACCATGGAGTCCAACGGCAAGTCGGTGCGGTGGGACGGCACCCCCGTGACCACCCAGACCGGCGAAATCTTCTGGGGTGAACCGGGCACGAACGGCCAGCACGCCTTCTATCAGCTGATTCACCAGGGCACCCGGGTCATCCCGGCCGACTTCATCGCCTTCGCGAATCCCAGCCATCCCGTCAAGGATGGCGATACGGACGTGCACGAGCTCTTCCTGGCGAACTTCTTCGCCCAGACCAAGGCCTTGGCCTTCGGCAAGTCTGCGGATGAGGTCCGGGCGGAAGGCACCGATGAGGCTGTTGTTCCGGCCCGAGTTTTCTCCGGAAACCGGCCGACGACGTCGATCATGGCACCCGAACTGACTCCTTCGGTCCTGGGCCAGCTGATCGCCCTCTACGAGCACATCACCTTTGTGCAGGGCACGATCTGGGGCATTGACTCCTTCGACCAATGGGGAGTGGAACTCGGCAAACAGTTGGCCAAGGACCTGGCCCCGGCGGTCGGCGGCGACACCGCCGCTCTCGACAAGGAGGACTCCTCGACCAAGGGGCTGATCTCCTACTACCTCGAACGGCGCACGAGGAAGTAGTCACCCTCGTGACGAGAAGCCCGTGACCTGAGCGGACAACAGCGCGCCGGCCGTGGAGAGTTCTCCGCGGCCGGCGCTGCGTGTCACATCCCCACGGGTATCCGTGGCGCGAGGCGGCAAACGCGTGCGTCTTTCGCGACACCATCCGGACGAGACTGCCACGTCGCGCGGGAAGGACCCCATCCGGCGAGGCCAAAGGCTCGCGGCCGTACGGGCGGCAGTCTGGGCGGGCATTCGCCCACCCATCACATGAATCTCTCCATCACCACGTGCTTCGAATGCGCTCACGCATTCCGCGCGGCCCGCTCGATCAGCAGAGGGAAAACGCAGTCACGGGTCAACGGTGCAATATCACCGTCCCGAAGAGACTCTTCGGGGCGGCTCCACCTCAGTTCCTCGATCTCCGCCTGAGGAGAAATGTTGGCGAGGTCGTGGTCTCCCCCGGAGTTGTTCCACAGGAAGACCTCGCCCACCAGCTCATGCCCTGCCTCATTGGCCGCCTGGGTCTCCCACCGGCCCAGATACTCCAGCGCCTGCCGCGGGATGTCCACACCGAGCTCCTCACGGACTTCCCGAACTGCCGCGTCGAGCGCCGACTCCTGCGGTTCGGGTTTGCCTCCGGGGAACATGAAGCTGTGGGTTCTGCGCTTGCGAACGGTCAGGACCCGACCCTGCTGGTCCGTCACGACAACTGCTGAAACGGTGATTCGTGGCATGACCCCACCTTATTGCCCCACAAGGGGCCGGACGACGCCGCGTTTCGTCGGCGCACGTCTCGTCGTGGAGGTCTGCCGCTCTTGTCTCGCGCGGTGCCGCGCTTCGGCCACGGGCTCGAGGGACATGGCGCGAGGCGTCATCAACTGGTTCATCGATGAGGTCCGAACCGGCGGGTCCGGTATATTGGCCCATGGAAATAACCCTCGAAATCAAGCAGGGAGTACGCCGAAAACTCATGTCGAAGATCATCTACACCCACACCGACGAAGCGCCATTGCTGGCGACCTACTCATTCAAGCCCATCGTGGAGGCGTACGCGAACAGCGCTGGCGTTGATATCGAGACCCGGGACATCTCGCTCGCCGGCCGTATCCTCGCCCAGTTCAACGATGTCCTGCCCGAGGACCAGCGGGTCAATGATGCCCTGGCCGAATTGGGAGAGCTGGCCAAGACCCCCGAGGCAAATATCATCAAGCTGCCGAACATCTCGGCTTCCGTGCCCCAGCTCAAGGCAGCCATCAAGGAGTTGCAGGCTGACGGCTACGACCTGCCGGACTACCCCGACGAGATCAAGTCCGATGCGCACGCCGATGCCCGAGCTCGCTACGACAAGGTCAAGGGATCGGCCGTCAACCCGGTACTGCGTGAGGGCAATTCGGACCGCCGCGCCCCGCAGTCGGTCAAGAACTACGCCAGGAAGAACCCGCACACCATGGGCGCCTGGTCGAAGGATTCCAAGACCAACGTCGCGACCATGGGCGCCGACGACTTCAAGTCCAACGAGCAGTCCGTGATCATGCCCTCGGACGACACCCTGACGATCCGCTTCACCGGCGAGGACGGAACGCAGACGGTCCTCAAGGACGGCCTGAAGGTCCTCAAGGACGAGATCATCGACGGCACCGTGATGCGCGCGGCCGCTCTGGACGAATTCCTGGCTGCCCAGGTTGCCCGTGCGCGCGAGGAAGATGTGCTCTTCTCGGTTCACCTCAAGGCGACGATGATGAAGGTCTCCGATCCGATCTTGTTCGGGCACGCCGTCAAGGCCTACTTCTCGGACGTCTTCGAGACCTACGGCGACAAGCTCGCCGCCGCCGGCCTCTCCCCCAATAATGGTCTGGCCTCGATCCTGAACGGACTGGACCTCCTCGACGAGGAGACTGCCCAGGGCGTCAAGGAGGGAATCGAGCGCGGACTCGAGGAAGGCCCGTCTCTGGCGATGGTCGACTCCCGCAAGGGCATCACCAACCTGCACGTTCCCTCTGACGTGATCGTGGACGCGTCCATGCCCGCCATGATCCGCACGTCAGGCCACATGTGGGGCGCCGACGACGACGAACACGACACCCTCGCGGTGCTCCCGGACTCCTCGTACGCGGGCGTGTACCAGGCCGTGATCGAAGACTGCCGCGAAAACGGAGCCTTCGATCCGACGACCATGGGGTCGGTCCCCAACGTCGGTCTGATGGCCCAGAAGGCCGAGGAATACGG
Source organism: Rothia sp. HC945 (assembly GCF_051370785.1). Classification (NCBI taxonomy): domain Bacteria; kingdom Bacillati; phylum Actinomycetota; class Actinomycetes; order Micrococcales; family Micrococcaceae; genus Rothia; species Rothia sp. HC945. The sequence continues at coordinate 864,601 of NZ_JBFCSN010000001.1, forward strand.
TTCCCACGACAAGACCTTCGAGATCGAGGGCAAGGGCGTCGTCGAGGTTCTGAACGCCGCGGGAGAGGCTCTGATTTCCCACGAGGTCGAGACCGGCGACATCTGGCGTGCGTGCCAGACCAAGGACGTCGCGGTGCGCGACTGGGTCAAGCTGGCCGTCCGTCGCTCGCGCGACTCGGGTACGCCCGCCGTGTTCTGGCTCGATGAGGAACGCGCCCACGACAGGAACCTCATTGCGAAGGTCGAGGAGTACCTCAAGGAAGAGGACACGGACGGCTTGGACCTCCGCATCCTCTCGCCGGTCGAGGCCACCAAGTTCTCGATCGACAGAATCCGACAGGGGCTCGACACGATCTCCGTGACCGGCAACGTGCTCCGCGACTACCTGACGGATCTGTTCCCCATCCTCGAGCTCGGGACCTCGGCCAAGATGCTGTCCGTCGTCCCGCTCATCAATGGCGGCGGCCTGTTCGAGACGGGTGCGGGTGGATCGGCACCGAAGCACGTGCAGCAGCTTGTTGAGGAGAACCACCTGCGTTGGGATTCGCTCGGTGAGTTCCTCGCGCTGGCCGCTTCCTTCGAGCACTTGGCCAGCACGACCGGAAACGACCGTGCACAGATCCTCGCGGACACGCTCGACGCGGCGACCGGCACCTTCCTCGAGGAGAACAAGTCCCCCTCGCGCAAGGTCGGGGAAATCGACAACCGCGGCAGCCACTTCTACCTGGCCACCTACTGGGCCGAGGAATTGGCGGCCCAAACTCGGGACAAGGACCTCGCGGAGCTCTTCTCCGGAATCTCCGAGAGCCTGAAGTCGAATGAGGACCAAATCGCGCAGGAGCTGCTGGCCGTACAGGGCTCCCCCGTTGAGTTGGGAGGCTACTACTGGCCTCAGGATGCCAAGGCCGACTCGGCCATGCGCCCGTCCGAGACCCTCAACGGGATTCTGGACCAGCTGACGAAGTAACAGTCCGAGCAACAAGGAGGGCCTCGAATGCCGCGGCATTCGAGGCCCTCCTTCGTTCTGCCGCCGCCAGGTCCTCAACGGTCTGTCCGCCCCACGGCAAGTGCCCCGGGGCTCGACATCACGAGCCCCGGGGCACTTGTTGTCTGGGACGAATCCCGGTTCCCTTACCGCTGGTCGCGGCGGTTGCCTTCCTCGTCCACCTCGATTTCTTCCTTGCGGACCTCGCCGGAGACGGTCTCGGTCTCCTCATGGGACTGCTTGCCGACGTGAACGCGCTCGGTCGCGACCGTCTCGGTGTCGACGACCGGCCGCTCCTCGTATGCCGTGACAGAAACTTCTTCGTCCTGGCCGAATTCGTTGCCATCGACCGGCTGGTGCGCCTCGGGCGAGTCCGGGTCGATCTTGGTGCGCTCGACCTGTACCTCCTCGCGGCGAACCGGGACCTCCACCGTTTCCGTATCCGTGGTCACGTGCTTGCGCAAGCGAACCTGGCCGGTTTCCTGGCGCTCGGTCTGGTCGGTCGCGGCCAGACGTTCTTCGTGGGCAACGACGTCGTTGTCCGATGCGCCGTGGCGACCGGTTCCGGCCTGTCCTGCATTTTCGGTCCTATCCGTGGTTTCGGACTGGCCCGAGACGCCGTCGCGGGTGTCCGCGGCCTCGGGCTGACCGCTGCTGTGACGTCCCGTGCCCGCCTGTGCCGAATCGCGGTTGTCCGCGCTACCGGCTGCCGCAGTGCCAGCGGCGGCTGTGCCCGCAGCGGCCGTGCCGGCTGCCGCGGTGCCAGCAGCGTTTCCGGTCTCGTCGCGGCTCTGCTCGGTTCGAGCGTCTGCGGACTGGTCGCCGCGGGCCCCGTCCTCGTCACCATGACCCGAGGCATCGCCGCGTCCGGAGGCATTGCCATCGAGCGAGTAGTACTCGTAGATGCGCTGTTCCTCGTCGGGGCTCAGCGAGCCATCGTCATCGATGTTCGGGGCGTCCTTGACGAAGTCCTTGTCGAAGGGGACCGTCAGTCCCTTGTCGGAGGCTTCTGCCTGGTTCAGTGGAACGAAGGTTTCCTTGGAACCGAACAGACCCGTATTGACGGTTGCGAACGTGGGCTCATTGGTCTGGTCGTCGAGATAGATCTCGCCAACCTTGCCGATCTTCTCGCCATTGTTTCCGTACACCGTGCTGTTGCGCAGGGACTCAATGTTCTGGTTATTGGTCATGGTCACTACCTTCTTTTGTTGGTTGGACGAAATTACCAATCCACATTTGAAATCAAATGACTTCGGCTTATGCGTTCAATCTATCCACATGCGAACCCGTGGTCAATGATTCGCCGAGCGGCTAGGGAAGATCCCAGGTTGGGGCATCGGATTCGCTGCGATATTCGCTCGCGTTCATCCCCCGGCCACGTGCCGGATACCCTCTTTGACAGAATGTCGATCTACGTCACACTGCCGCATATTTACGCGTTTGAGTCGGAACGAGTCGCTCGTCTTCGGGCAATTGTCAGACTTTGAAATCCACGTCACGATGCGCAAAAGAGCCCGGAGCCGCATCGACGAGGTCGTCGGTACGGTTCCGGGCTCGTCCCGCATTCGATCGGCGCTCGGCCCGCCCCTTAGTGCAGTTCGACGCCTTCGCGCGCGAGCCTCTTGCGCTCCAACGGCAGGAAATCTCCCTCGTGGAGGCTCGATTCGATGTCCTCGAGACTGCGCCCCCGGGTTTCCGGCACCCGGTAGTAGATCACGATCCACGCGATCACGTTGAGCGCCGCATACACCATCATTGCCCCACCCGGCGACAGGAAATTGACCAAGGTCAGGGCCGTGGAGGTGACCACCAGATTCGATCCCCAGAGCGCCATGGCGTGAAGGCTCGTGGCCGAGGTGCGAATTTTCAATGGATACAGCTCAGAACCCATGAGCCAGCCGACCACTTGGATGCCGCCCGCTTGGAACACCATGAACAGCATGAGGAAGATCAGCATCAGTGGGATGTTCGGGTGGTCGCCACCGATGAACAGGGTCAGGCCGAAGAGCGCAATCCACAGGGCGGCGAAGGGCAGGGTCCACAACATGAGGGTCCTGCGGCCCATCCGGTCGACGATGAACCTGCCGACTGCCGTCATGACCACGTACACGAGACCGACCATCACGTTGATGCTGAGCCCGATATCGGACGGCAGACCCACGTGCGTGAGGAGCGTCGGGGTGTAGTAGATCATCATTTCCAACCCGGTGATCTGGGTGAAGACGGCCACGGCGACGCCAGCGATGATCGCGGGGCGCATCCACTTCTCGCTCAGCATGGCCGACCATTCGCTCTTGGCGGCCTGCCTCTGCTCCTCTCGGCGGGTCTTCTCGATCTCGCGAATTTCCGTCTTCGCCGATTTTTCGCTCGGACGAACCCATTCGAGAACCTCGGTCGCCGTGTCGACTTCACCCTTGCTGACCAGCCAACGCGGACTCTCCGGCAGCGGAATCATCCCAAGCACCAGAACGATCGCCGGGATCGCAGCCACCACGATTTTCCAATGCCATTCGACGTCGCGGAGAAAGAAGTTGACGAGCGCCGCCGAGAGGATACCGACGCCGATCGCAATGTTGAAGAAGGTCACGTAGCTGCCGCGTTTGTTCTTGGGCGCCAGCTCGGAAATATACGTCGGGATCGTTTGGGTCGAACCACCCACGGCGAGACCGAGAAAGAAGCGGCTGGCCATCATGACGTATGGGTTCGGGGAGATGGCACAGAATACGACGCCGGCCACGAAGACGGAGGCCACCGCCATGATGGTCACGCGACGTCCGAAACGACGGGCGAAGAAGCTCGCCCCCAGTGCTCCGACCACGGCACCGGCGAGAATGAACGAGGTGATGAACTCGGCCGTGACACCGTGTTCACTGACGCCGTAGTCGTCGGCGATCTGGGCCAGGGTCCCGGAAATGACGCCCGTGTCGTATCCGTAGAGAAGCCCGCCGAGAGCCACGAGCAACGATGCGGAAATGACCCTCAGCCGTGCAGTCCGGCGAGGTTCCTGACTCATCGCTGCGGAGCGCAACTGGCCCGTGTCCGGGGAGTGTGATCCCTTCCCCTCGGGTGACGGAGAAGATGAACTTTCAGTAGTCAATCGTGTCCTCCTGACAGCACGTCGGACTGAATTCACTTCCGGACCGTACCGAGGAGCCGCCACTCTTCCGACCAACGGGCTCCACCTGTCGATCCGGGAGCGGTGCAGAAAGGCGGTGCGCCGCAGAATACGTGGTCTGCGGCGCACCGCCTTGTGCTTACTCCAAGGTTAGCAACAGGAAATTCTCATCGACAAGAGTCCGTGCGCCCTCCACGGGCGGCGCCGGGGAGTCTCCGCGGAGCTCGCCCGCCGCGTCGCCCCCACGTCGGCTCGGGGCGTCGGCCGGATCAGGCTTCGGTCTTCTGAGGCTCCAGGGACTGCACATCGGCATCCATCAGGGCAACGGGCTTCGAACGGGTCACGAGCTTGTGCACCAGCCACACCAGGAGGAATACCGGCAGACCGATGTAGGAACTCAGCACATGGAACAGCTCACCGTTGAACACGGCCTGGTAATTCTGTCCCAGAATCACCACGATGCAGAGCGCGAAGGCAACGATGGGCCCCAGCGGGAACAGGGGCGCCTTGTACGGGAGATCCTTCAGGTCATAACCCTGGGCGACGTAGGCGCGCCTGAATTTGTAATGACACACCGCAATACCGACCCACACGATGAACCCCGAGAGGCCGGAGATGTTGACCAGCCACGTGTAGGCCGCGCCCTCGCCGATGACGGCTGTGATGAACCCTGCCAGCCCCACCGAGGCGGTCGCGAGCAGAGCCGGCATGGGGACGCCGCGCTTGTTGACCTTGCGGAAGATCTTCGGGGCCTTGTCCTCCAGCGCCAGCGACAGGAGCATGCGGGCGGAGGCATACAGGCCAGAGTTTCCGGCGGAGAGGATCGCCGTGAGGATCACGGCGTTCATCAACGAGGCGGCGAATGCGATGCCGGCCCGCTCGAAAACAAGAGTGAAGGGCGAGAACGCGATATCGGACTCGTTGCTTCGCAACAGATTCGGATCGGTGTAGGGAATCAGAAAACCGATCACGATGATGGCGCCGACGTAGAAGAGCATGATGCGCCAGAAAACCGAGCGCAGGGCCTTGGGGACGTCCCGCCGGGGGTTCTCGGCCTCACCGGCCGCGACACCGATCATCTCGGTCCCTTGGAAAGAGAACCCCGCAATCATGAAGACGGAGATGATCGACAGGAAACCACCGTTGAAGGGGGCTTCCCTCTCGGTCCAGTTCGAGAAGCCCGGAGAATCGCCGCCGAGGATCCCGAAAATCATCAGGACGCCGGCCACCAGGAAAACGATGACCGCCGCGACCTTGATCGCGGCCAACCAGAATTCTCCTTCGCCGTACGCGCGCGAGGACATGGCGTTCAAGGCCGTGAGAAGGACCAGGAAGACGCCGGCCCAGACCCAGCCGGGGACGTCCGGAAGCCAGAAGGACATGATGAGACCAGCAGCCACCAATTCCGCCGCAACCGTGATCGCCCAGTTGAACCAGTAGTTCCACCCCATGGCGAAGCCGAAGGAGGGGCTGACGAACCGCGTCGCGTAGCTCTGGAAGGATCCCGCGATGGGAAGGTGGGCGGCCATTTCGCCGAGCGACTGCATGAGCAGCAGGACCATGATTCCGATCACGGCATAGGCGGCCAACGCACCGCCCGGGCCGGCGCTGGCGATCGTGCCGCCGGAGGCGAGAAAGAGACCGGTCCCGATGGCGCCGCCAATCGCGATCATCTGCATATGACGATTGCGGAGGCCGCGCTTGAGGCCTTCTGATGTGAAGGATTCCAGCTTGTCGTCACTACTGGACACGAATACCCCCGAGGGTCGAACGCCAAAGTCAAACTAGGTTACCACCGGATCCGTGAGTTGCGGCGGTTTCCGGGACGAGGCCGGGCGCATCGATCCCCGCAACTCGGCGGCTACCTGGGCAAACGAATGGCCCGCCACGGCGCCTGAGCGCCGGTGCGAGCCATTCGGAAAACCGGTTCGGCGGGGTGCCTAGCCGCGCGCGGCAGCCATGGCCGAGTCGTAGTCCGGTTCCTCACCGATCTCGGGGACCAGCTGGGTGTGGACGACTTCGCCCCGCGGGCTGATGACGACGACAGAGCGCGCCAGGAGCCCCTCCATCGGGCCATCGGTGATGCGCACGCCGTAGTCGTCTCCGAAAGTCGAGCGGAAACCCGACGCCGTGACGACATTGTCGATGCCCTCGGCACCGCAGAAGCGGCCGAGGGCGAACGGAAGATCGTTCGACACGCATACCACGGACACGTTCTCGAGGCCGGCGGCCTCCTCATTGAACCTGCGGACGCTGGCCGCGCAGACTCCCGTGTCCACCGAGGGGAAGATGTTCAGGACGATGGCCTGTCCCTCGAAATCGTTCTCGGTGACCTCGCCGAGATCCGTCCCGGCCAAGGTGAATGCTGGCGGCGTCGTCCCGGTTTCGGGCAGTTCGCCCGAGGTCTGAGTGGGGTTGCCCTGGAAGGTGATTTCAGCCATGTGTATTCCTCTGTCTCGTGACGTCGTTGTGCTCGGCGATGTATGGCGCCTAGTTGGTCTTCTCGGCTACCTGGCGCTGGATGCGGGACAGCATGCCGCTCATCCCATTCAACCTCAAAGGGCTCACGGCCTGTGTGAGGGAGAGCCTCAACGGCAGGTCGGAGGGGACGCCCGCGACGACGTCGGCCGACGCGCCGTCGAGCCCCTCCTGCAGGATCCCGGCGAAACCACGGGTCGTCGGAGCCTCCGGCGGGGCGGAGAAGTACAACCGCACGGTGTCATCGTCCTCGACCTCGGTGACCAAAAAGATCGGCGACTGACACTCGGGAACCGGCTCCAGAAGTTCAGGGTGGTCCTGAAACCTGGACGGCAGTTCCGGCAGGCCATTGCTGAATTCGAGGAGGAGCTGCAGACGGTCCTGCGGCGGCAGTTCCGCGAATTCGTCCACGATCTCCTGAAGTGCTGCGGGGAGTTCGGTTGCGGTCTGGGTCATGATGCTGCGGGGGCCTCTCCTGGTTCGTCGCCCTGAACGATGGGCACGCGCACGGCGTTGCCCCATTCCGTCCAGGAACCGTCGTAATTGCGGACATTGTCGAAGCCGAGCAGGTGCTCGAGCACGAACCACGTGTGGCTCGATCGTTCACCGATGCGGCAGTAGGCAATGATGTCCTGATTCGGTTCGAGTCCCAGTTCCTGCTGATAAATGGTTCGCAGTTCGTCGGCGGACTTGAAGGTTCCGTCCTCGTTGGCCGCACGGGCCCAGGGCACGGAGCGTGCGGTAGGAATGTGGCCGCCGCGCAACGCCCCCTCCTCGGGGTAGTTCGGCATGTGGGTTCGGCGACCCGTGTATTCGTCGTCGCTGCGGACGTCGATCATGGGCACCGTGCCGATGCTCTCGCGGACCTGGGGCAGGTAGGCGCGAATGCGCGCGTCGTCGCGAGCGACCACCGGATACTCACCGGGAGCGGGCGAAGGAACCTCGGTCGTGGTCTCGCGCCCTTCCTCGATCCACTTGGCCCGTCCGCCGTCCATGAGGCGAACGTCTTCGTGCCCGAACAGCGTGAACACCCACAGTGCGTAGGCGGCCCACCAATTCGACTTGTCGCCGTAGACCACAATGGTCGAGTCCCGGCCAATGCCCTTGTCCGACATGAGCCGCGCGAAGGCCTCGCCGTCCACGTAATCGCGCGTCACCGGGTCGTTGAGCTCCGTATGCCAATCGACCTTGACCGCGCCCGGGATGTGCCCTGTCTCGTAGAGGAGCACGTCCTCGTCGCTCTCTACGACCACAACGTCCGGGTCCTTGGCGTGCTCCGCGACCCACTCCGTGCTCACGAGTCGTCCCGGATGCGCATAGGCGGTGAACTTCGCACTGGTGTCATTCGGTACTGGCACTTTTCCTCCATCGGATCGTGGGAATTCTTCTTGAGGGAACGCGCGCGGCGACCTCTGTTATTCCCGAATCTACAGCTTTCGCCCGCGAGACGCTTGGGGTCATGTTTCGCACTGTGACAGGTGCTTACCCGCACCGGTCAAAGGCTCCTACGCTGAAATTCCAGTCAGACAGACCGTCGGGAACGACGAGAGCCACTCCCCTCGCCGAATTCCGAATGAGAGACACCCGAACGTTTCGAACGAGGAGCAGGATGAGCCAGCGTCAAGTGCACCTTGCGGCACATTTCCCCGGTGTCAACAACACCACCGTGTGGTCGGATCCCCAGTCCGGCTCCAACATAGATTTTTCCAGCTTCGAGCACTTCGGTCGGGCGGCCGAACGCGGCCTGTTCGACTTCGTGTTCCTGGCGGAAGGCCTTCGTCTGCGCGAGCACAAGGGCAAGGTCTTCGACCTGGACACCGTGGGTCGTCCGGAGACCGTCACGGTCCTCTCGGCCCTGTCCGCCTTGACCCGCCGTCTCGGTCTGGTGGGAACCCTCAGCGCGACTTTCAACGAGCCTTACGATCTGGCCCGCAAGCTGGCGACTCTCGACCACGTCTCCGCGGGGCGGGCCGGCTGGAACGTGGTGACCACGAATGATGCATTCACCGGTGAGAACTTCCGTCGGGGCGGGTACCTGGATCGTGCGGACAGATACCGCAGGGCCGTGGACTTCATCCATGCGGCACGCAGCATGTGGGATTCGGACGCGGGACCCTTCGATTTCTCATCCGAATTCTTCTCGATCTCCGGAGACTTCCCGGTACCCACGAGCCCGCAGACCCACCCGGTTCTTTTCCAGGCCGGTGACTCACCGGAGGGCCGCGACTTCGCGTGCGCCAATGCCGATGCCATCTTCACCCGTCACTCCGGGCTCGAGGACGGCAAGGATTTCTACGCCGACATCACCGAGCGTCTCGCCCGATTCGGGCGGTCCGAGGACGACCTGAAGGTTTACCCGGGGGTCACCTTCATCATTGGTGACACCCACGAGGCCGCGGCCGAACGGTCACGTTCGGTCGCCTACCAGCAGGTCTCGGGACCAGGTGCTATCGCGTTCCTCGAACGGCAATGGGGCAAGGACCTGAGCTCCTACGACCCGAACGGTCCCCTGCCGGACATCGAGCCCGACGACGGTTCGGGCAATCTTTCGCAGGGAAGGGTCCAGCACGTCAAGGATCCACGCCCTCTGATCGAGGAGTGGCGGAAGCTGGCCAGGGACAAGAACCTGTCGATCCGCGACCTCGTCGTCGAGGTCTCCGCACAACACGCGTTCGTGGGAACCCCCGATGAGATCGCCGCACGCATGGACGAATACGTCCAGGAGCGCGCCGCCGACGGGTTCATACTGATTCCGCACCTGACCCCCGGTGGACTCGACGAATTCGTCGACACCGTGGTCCCGGCGCTTCAGGCCCGCGGTGTCTACCGGGACGAGTACCCCGGCGATACCCTCCGCGACAGCATGGGCCTCCCCGGACCCACGCCGGCGGGCCAGTGGGCGGCCGCGCGGGAAGCCTCCGATCAGCCAGTTGGAAAGTAGGAAAGACATCATGAACTTGCCTCTTGCCGTGGCCATTGCCCCGCAGGCGACCACGGAATTCGACGCACTCGCCTCTGTGGTCCGGCACGCGGATTCGACGGTCGATGGAGAGCTCCCGGTCCGGTGGCTGGTGCTTCGAGACGATTTCCTGTCGGGTGCGGATGCCCTGACGGTCTCGGCGTGGCTCGCCCCACAGTCGGAGGGCATCGAGCTGGTTCCGGAGGTTCCGGTCACCCACAACGAGCCCTTTCACGTCTCGACGGCCACGGCTACGCTCGACTTCGCGTCGACGGGTCGGGCCGGGTACTCCCCTTCGGTCCAGACCGATGCCTCCGCCGCGGACGCCGTCGGCAGACGTTCCGCGGCCGATCCGGATGCGGCCTGGCGTGAAGCCGGCGACATCGACGACGTCGTCCACCGCCTGTGGGCTTCTTGGGAACCCGATGCAGTCATCCGCGACGAGGCCACGGGTCGCTTCATCGATCGGGACAAATTGCACTACGTGGACTTCACGGGCACCGATTCCGTCGGCGGCGAATTCACCGTCAAGGGGCCCTCGATCACTCCTCGGCCGCCGCGCGGCGAGCTGCCGGTCCTCGTTCGCGTGTCCGACGACGCATCCGCGCGGGCCGCGGCGCGGTTCGCCGACGTCGCCGTACTGGACGCCGATGCGTTCACGGACGCCGCGACCGGTCAACGCCTGCTCGACGCGGTCGCGACCGGTCCTGCCCGCCCAACGGTGTTGCTGTCCGTGGCGCTGACCGAAGAGGGACGGACCGCTCGTGGCGAGGCCACGGCCTCGGTCCTGTCCGCCTTGGTGGACGAGGCGAATGAGCTGGTGGGAATCGAGTCTGCAGTGGAGACCACGGACGTCGCCGGCGTCGAGGGGATCCTTCTCGATGCTCCCACGCCCGAAGCCGCCGTCGCGGCGCTGTCCGGTGGCGAGCGGGCGAACTGACGTGAACGCCACGATCGTCTTCGTGGGAGGCGGCCCGAAGACCACGGGGATCCTTCTGTCCCTCGCAGCCTCCCTGCGCTCGGATTCCTCACGCGGCGGTCCTTTGGACATCCATGTGATCGACCCGTACCGGGTCGGCGGCGGTCGGATTTGGCGACACGAGCAGTCCCCGACGCTGTGGATGAATTCCGTCGCTCGAGACGTCACTATCTTCCCGGATTCCGATGCCTCTCTGTCCGCCGCCCCCGTGACCGGCCCCGACCTCGCGACCTGGGTCGCACGTGAAGGCCGCGATGAATTGGAGCGGCGAGGACTCGGTCCTGACGCCGACCGGCTGGCCCCGAACAGTTTCGCCCCGCGACAGGTTCAGGCCGCCTATTTGTCCTGGGCCTTCGACCGAGCCATCGCACACATGCCCGAGAACGTGCGCGTCCACGTGCACCGCTCGACCGCGTCCCGCATCGTGCCCTCGGAGGGGCGGCGCAGGGTCGTCCTGGACGGCCCTGGGGGCGAGGATGGCATCACCGCAGACGTGGTGGTCCTGGCCCAGGGGTTCATCGAAATCATGGACGACCCGGACACCACGGCCATGAAGTCCGCGGCCGAGCGGCACGGGCTGACCTACATCGCTCCCGGATACACCGCCGACGTCGATCTCTCTTCCCTGCTCCCCGGCCAGGACGTGCTCGTGCGCGGGTTCGGGCTGGCCTTCGTGGACGCGATGATGATGCTGACCGAGGACCGGGGCGGAGTCTTCCGTGGGGAGGGCAAGGGCACGCGGTACGTGCCGTCGGGCCGGGAGCCGATCCTGTGGGTCGGCTCCCGCCGAGGCGTGCCCTACCGCTCCAAGCTCGGCTATCTTCCCGAAGGAATGCGCGTGGGTCCGACCCGCTACATGACGCGGGAAAATGCGGCGTCGTTGGCCACAGAGCGCGACGCCGACGCGCGGGCGGCGCTGAGCATTCAGGGCGACATCATGCCGCTGGTCGATATGGAATTGTTCGTTGCCCACTATTCCGAACTGGCGTACCGGCACCCGGAGCGCGTCAACTTCGACAGCGACGACGTCCGGGACAAGGGCGACGAGTGGTGCGCCCTGTTCCTTGAGGGCCGTACGGACGATGCAGCCGACGCCCGTGCTGCAGCCGATGACTGGGCCCGGGAGCACACGCCCGATCCGCGGGATCATTACGATCTCGACAGCATCGACCGCCCTCTGGGGGGCATGGAATTCGGAAGCGTCGCCGACGTCGAGAGCACGGTTGCCCAGCACGTACGCCAGGACATCGATCGCGCCGCCGACCCGGCGTGGTCCCAAGACTCGGCGCGCTTCCATGCGCTCGTCGGGGCCTACTACGTGGTCCGTGAACTCGTGAGCCAAGGTGCTTTCTCGGCCGAGGACAGGATCCGGAATTTCGACGCCGGGTTCCACAGCCTGTTCTCCTATATCGCCTCCGGTCCCCCGCCGCAGAGGCTCGAGAACCTGCTTGCCCTCCACCGGGCCGGGCTGGTCCGATTCCTGGGCCCCGACATGGAAGTGGGGCTGCGCCACGGCCGCTTCGAAACGACTGCGGGTTCCTGCCCAGAGACCATCTCGGCTCCGAGCCTGTTCGACGCGCGATTGGCCAGGATCAGCGCCGAGCGGGCCAAGGACGAACTCCTCCGGGATCTCATCGACCGAGGCGAGCTCAGGCTCGAGAGCAGCGGTGGAGCGGCCGCAAAGTTGCTGATCGATTCGACCAACCGCGCCCTCGACGCCTCCGGCGAGCCTCAGGACGATCTCCTCATGGTGGGCCCATCGGTCGCCGGTTCGGTCGAGGAAGCCTTCACGCGGCCGGGAACCGACGCCCACGTATTCCGGGACAACGAACGGCTCGCACAGCGGCTGCTGACCACGGTGCAGCTCGCATCGCCGGCAGGGGTTTCCTGAACCGGGTGCCGCGATCTCGGGAACCTTTCTTACCCTTTCTTGTTCCCCACTGGGCGGAGCAGGTCTGGGCGAATTCGCGAGGGAATGCCACCTCGTGGGACACGCCCTCCCGCCCCGGGGAGGCGATACATGGGGCAGCGCCACGGACGACGAGGCGGCGGCCAGCGTTCCCCTGTACTGCACGGTTCTGCGATCATTGATCGGCGCCCGACGCGTCCTCACATTCCTTTGACTCAAATCACACTCGGACAGTCGACCGCCGCATTGCCGCCTGCTCACGGTGGTGGCACAATCATCCTTCGTGAATACGACATGTGGTTCTCATTCGGACCATTTTCCCTCGTCAAATAGCGATTCTTCACCGGAGGACGAACCACTTCCGGAGGATCGACAGCACCCGGGGAATGACCCCCACCCGGAGGCCGGCACCAAGAACCGGACCATGGCCCTTCCTCTCGACGCACCCCGACCTCGGTCCAAGGCCCCTCTGGCTCTCGTGGTCGCCGCGATGGGCGTGGTCTTCGGCGACATCGGGACCAGTCCCCTCTACTCGATGCAGACGGTTTTCAGCATTCACGGTGGCGCGGTCCGTGCGACGTCGGAGGACGTCCTGGGCGTGATTTCGATGGTCATCTGGTCCCTGCTGCTCATCGTGACCCTTGCCTACATCGGATTCATCCTGCGCGCGGACAACCACGGCGAGGGCGGCATCCTGTCCCTCGCGGCCCTGATCCGGCACAAACTCGGCAAGACCTCGCACCGGGCAGGTGCCGCGGTCATCCTCGCGATCATCGGAGCCTCCCTCTTCTACGGCGACTCCCTGATCACGCCCGCCATCTCCGTGATGAGCGCGATCGAGGGGATCGAAGTCGTGGATCCGGGATTCGCCGAGTACATCGTTCCCCTCTCCGCGCTGATCCTCACCGGTCTCTTCGTCGCCCAACGATGGGGAACCGGCAAGATCGGCACGGCTTTTGGACCGGTCATGGTCATGTGGTTCCTCGTCCTGCTTGTCCTGGGCCTGCCCAAGATCGTCGAGAACCCTTCGGTTCTCCGAGCCCTCTCGCCGACCTACGCCATCGCCTTCGCCCTGGACAGACCCTTCATCGCCTTCATTGCCCTGGGAGCGGTGGTCCTGGCCGTGACCGGTGTGGAAGCCCTCTATGCGGACATGGGCCACTTCGGCCGCCGACCCATCATGCTGGGCTGGCTGTATCTGGTGCTCCCCGCCCTGGCCGTGAACTACCTCGGCCAGGGGGCGATGATCCTCGACAATCCGTCGACCATCACCAACCCGTTCTTCAACCTTGCCCCGCAGTGGGCAAGAATCCCCCTGGTGGTTCTGGCTGCCTGCGCGACCATCATCGCTTCCCAGGCTGTGATTTCGGGGGCCTTTTCCGTGTCTCGCCAGGCCACCCGCTCATCCCTGCTTCCGCGATTGCGCGTTGTGCAGACGTCGCGTGAGCAAGGGGGCCAGATCTACATGCCCACCGTGAATCTCTTGTTGTTCCTGGGCGTCCTCACGCTCGTGTTGGTCTTCCGTTCCTCCGGAAATCTGGCGGCGGCGTACGGGCTGTCCGTGACGGGGACTCTTCTGCTCGAACTCTCCTTGTTCCTGCTTCTGGCCCAAGCCGTGTGGAAATGGCCCTTCGTCAAGATCGCAGCGCTGGCTGTCTTCGTCGGCGGCCTCGAGATTCTGCTGTTCGGCGCGAATGCGGCCAAGGTTCTCTCCGGCGGCTGGCTGCCGTTGCTCATCGCGGCGTGCTTCGTCGTCGTCATGATGACGTGGAAGCGCGGGTCACGCATCATGTGGGGCCGGAGGGCGGCGATGGAAGGTCCCGTCGAAACCTTCACCGAGCAGCTCGGGCGGTCCACCGTCCAGCGCGTTGCCGGGCTGGCCGTGTATCCGCACGGAAATCCCGCCACGGTTCCCCTGGCGCTCCGGAGAAATCTCGAGTCCAATCACGTGCTGCACGAGAACTGCGTGGTCATCACGATGAAGAACATCGGGGTCCCACATGTCCTTTCCGACCAGCGGATCACGGTCTCCCACCTGGGAGAGCCGGGCAACGGCATCGTGCACATCCTGTGCAAGGTCGGATTCAACGATTCCCAGGATGTCCCCCAGGCGCTTCGACTGGCGACCATGGAACACCCAGAACTTGGCTTCGACCCGTCCGAGGCGATGTACATGCTCTCGGTGTTCCGCATCGAACCCGGGCAGGACAGTTGCATGCCGCGGCCGCAGAAGACGCTGTTCCGGTTCCTCGAGAAATTCTCGGCAAATCGGACGCAGGCCCTTCACCTTCCTCCGGAACGGACCACGGTCATGGGTGCCCAGGCCGAACTGTAGGCGGGAAGGGTCATCACCTCAGCGAGCGCGCTCCCGGAGGTACCGACGGGCCTTCGGGGTCTCGATGAGGATCATCGTTCCGCCGAGGACCCACAACGGGATCTGAACGGACATGGCCGCTTTGAAGCCTTCGAGGGAATAGGTGTCCGGGGTTCCGGCGTGCATGAGGTCGAGAACCAGGCCGATGCCCAACACGGTGATCAGCGCCGCGCTGAAGCCACCCATGTTGACCAGGCCGGTCGCGACGCCGCGCTGACGTTTCGGCGCGTGGGTTCGCACGATGTCGAACGCGACCATGGACAGCGGGATCCCGACGCTCATGATGACGCCGTAGACGGCGGTGACCCCGAAGGGTGCCGTACCGGGCCAGATGAGCAGGACCAGCCAGGATGCGAACATGACGAGCACGCCACCGAGAGCGAGCATCACGCGGTGTTCGGAGTACTTGGAGAGAATCGGCCCGAAAAGCAGCGCGCCGACCATGGAAGCCACGATGGCGATGTTGAGGATCGTGTGGGCCGCGGCGTCGGAGTATCCCAGGCCGCCCGTCAGGAACGGGGTGCCCCACAGGAGCAGAAAGCTGTCCGGCGCGAACATGGTCGAGAAGTGGACCCAGAATGCCAGACGGACGCCCGGCCGTTTCATGAGGGAGGCCACGGCCGGTCGGATGCCGCTGGATCCGGGCCCGACCACCGGCAGGACTTCCGTGAGAATAATCGGACCAGTATCGGCCTGGAAGGTGGTTCCGGCGGTCTGGATGTCGGTTTTCCTGCCGGTCAGGCGCTCGAGGATGGTTCCGGCCCCGGGGCCGTCCCGCATGGTGATCGCGACCAGGAGCAGGATGACGACGCCGATGGCCGTCAGGCTCGCGAACCCCGAGAACCACCCGAAAGCGCCGATCACGGCGGCCAGAGGTGCCACGGCCACGAGCTGACCGACTTGCCCGGCGAGACCCGTGATCTGGTTGACGAGGGGGGTCTGCTTCCGTGTGAACCACTCGGCGACCAGTCGAACCACGGACGTGAAGATGCACGCATCCCCCGCACCGAGGAGGATGCGGGCGAAGATGGCGACGGGGATCAGGCTGGTCGTGGCCAGGACGAGTTGGCCCACGGCCATGAGGAGCATGCCCGAAGCGATCACCCACGAGGTGCCGAAGCGGTCCAGGCACACCCCCACCGGGATCTGACACAACGCGTACACGACGAGCTGAAGCACCAGAAACGAGGACAGAACCGTTGCTTCGGCCCCGAAATGCTCCTGGGCCGCGGGCCCGAGGGCTGAGAACGAGCTCCTGTTGATCAGGGCCAGCATGTATGCGGCCAGGCCAACGCCCCACATCAGCCATTTGATATGCAGTCTCCGGGTCATCATGGGTTGACTGTATCGTCCCAAGTGACCTGGGGGTCCAGAGGTGACGCATCCTTTCCGCTCGGCGTGCCGCGGCCGACGCCGTTGTCGCCCCCGGGTGCCGATGGAATCAGGCGGTCATGTCCAACACGATCCGGCCGCGTACTCCCCCGGCCTCGAGTAGACGGTGCGCCTCCGCCGCTTCGGCCGCCGGGAGGGTTTCGGCGACGCGCAGGGTGAGGATCCCGTTCTCCGCCTGGTCACGAAGGGTCGAAAGCATGGCCCGGTCTTCTGCCACGTCCCAGACCATGACCGGGTGTACGTCGATCCCTCGGGCGCCGTCGCCCTTGTAGCCACGGAAGGTGGCCACGGCTCCACCGTCCTTGACCGCCGGGAGGACCTGCTCCGACTGGATCGAGGCGTCAGCCAAGCCATCGACGCCGGAGGGGAAGAGATCGCGGATGCGGTCCGCAACATCATTGCCGCGTCGAACGAGGTGATCTGCGCCGAGGGTCCGCACGAGATCCTCGTCCTTCTCCGCCGCGTCGGCGACGACGTCCAACCCGTCGGCTTTGGCGAGCTGGATGATGTACCCGCCCAGGGTTCCTGCCGCTCCGGTCACCGCCAGGGTTTGGCCGGGTTCGAGACCCAGAAGGTCCAGTGCACGCCGTGCGGTCAGCGCGTTCATGGGCAGGGTCGAGGCCGCGGCGTCCGAAGCGTTCGACGGCGCTCGGACCACCGACCCCTGAGGCAGAACGATCTCTTCCCGATATGCGCCGTGCTGCCCTCGGGGCTGGACGATGCCGACCACGCGGTCTCCCGGTTCGAGATCGGCGTCGGTGTCCGGGCCGAGTTCGACCACGGTTCCCGCGATATCCATGCCGGGAACGTCTCCGGGGTCCTCGGCCCGATCAGCCTTCGACCGCTGCCCGGCGCGAACGCCCGTATCGGTCGGACTCACGGCGAAGGCCGTCACCGCGACGCGGATCTGTCCGGGCCCGAGGTCTTCTGCCGGAACATCGATGGGGTGGAGGGCATCAGGCCCTCCGTACTGGGTTACTCCGTATGCACGCATGTATTCGGTCTAGCACCGGAACTGCCAAGCCTCAATGGTCGTCGGTCATCCTGCGCAATCGAAAGGTCCGCGTCGCAGCTCCGGACGCCCGCGTACAGTGGGCACCATGAGCCCCAACGTCCCGGACCACTTGGCCAACCGCGAACGGTCGTCGTCGAACGTCTGGGAACCGTGGCGGGCCGCATCGCCCCTGGACGGCCGACGGCCGTCGAAAAAGGAGCTCGGGGACGCGATTGAGTCCGGTCTCGGGCGCGAGGACGTCTTCCCCTGGCCGCGGGACGAACAGAACTCCGGGTGGATTCGATTGCTCGTCGTCGGCATCAACCCCAGCCCATGGACCGCTGCCGTGAATGCTCCCTTCGCCCGGCCCGGAAATCGTTTCTGGTCCTCGCTCGAGGAAGCGGGGATTCTTCCGACGCGCGTCGATGCGTCGCGGGGGCTCTCACGGGAGGACGAGCGGATGCTGACGGACCGCGGGATCGGGGTCACCAACTTCGTCCCCCGCCCTTCGGCTCGTGCCGACGAGCTGTCCGTCGAGGAGCTGCGCGACGGCGGGGCCGACCTCGTCACCCGCGTGCGCACCATCAGGCCACGGGCCGTCGCGGTCGTGGGTATCACCGCGTACCGTCAGGCGTTTTCGATGCCGAAGGCCGTCATGGGCCGCCAGGAGACGACCGTCGTGCCGCCAGGCTGGCCTGACGACGTCGAGCTGTGGGTTCTCCCCAATCCGAGCGGACTCAACGCCCACGAAACCGTGAGCTCCCTGGCCGAGAAGTGGCGCGCGGTCTGGGAGTCCGCCGCCCCAACCGGCCACGCGTGGGCGAGGCCTCAGGCCAACGCGTAACGACGCACTGGCCCGAGGCCTCGGTCTGCGCCCGGGACAGGGAACGACCCCCGTCCGGAGTGATCACCGGGTCGTGTACCCGCCGTTGGCGAAGATCGTCTGCCCCGTGATCCACCAGCCGTCCGTGGCCAGGAACCGCACGATCGGAGCGATGTCCTCGATCTGCGTCAGCTGATTGCCCATGGCCTGGGACTTGTGGAACTCGACGCGCTCCGGCGTCTCCTGACCGTAGAAGAACGGGGTGTCCATGGGACCCGGTGCCACGGCCGTCACCGAAATTCCGCGCTCAGCCAATTCCTTGGCGGCCGCACGCGTGAAGTGCTCGACGGGCGACTTGCCGCCGGCGTAGGTCGAGTACCCATCGGTGAATGCGGCGAGAAGCGCCGTGACGATCGTGACGATCTTGCCCCCATCGGCCAGGTGCTGCCCCGCTTCCTTAATGAAGAAGTAGGCCGACTTCGAGTTGATGTCGAACATCGAATCGTATTCTTCTTCGGTGGTCTCCGCCATCGGTTTGCGCAGAACCTTGCCGACGGTGTTGACCGCGACGTCAAGGGTGCCCAGGGCCTTCTCGGCGTCGTCGAAGAGGCGGGTCACGTTCGCCGGAACGGTCAGGTCCGCTTGGAACATTTCGGCACGGCCACCGGACGCTCTGACGGCATCCACGGTCTGCTCGGCATCCGAACGGGTTGCCTCCGAGTTGAAGTGGACGGCCACGTTGGCCCCGGCCTCGGCAGCCTGCCGGGCGATGAGGCCGCCCAGGTTCTTGGCCCCGCCAGCAATGAGAACGTTCTTCCCTGACAATGTGTGCTCGCTCATCACGCACCTCCATATCGCTGATACATGTTCTTATAACGTTGCTATATTCGTTACCATAACAGCATGGCTGACACGACGGAAAGAGGCACCAGGGATCGATTGATCCTCGCGGCGGGGGCCCTCGTCGCCGCATCACCCGGCGAGGAGTTTTCGCTGCGCGCCGTGTGCGATGCTGCCGGCGTCAAGATGCCGACGCTGTATCACTTCTTCGGATCGAAGCAGGGGCTCATCGACGCCGTCGTCGACTACGGTTTCGATCTCTATCTGGGCAAGAAGTCGTCCATGGAGTCATCCGGGGACCCGATCCAGGACATTCGCGAAGGCTGGGACGCGCACGTCGAATTCGGGCTGGCGAATCCGGGCTTTTACACGCTGATGTACGGAACGGTCAGCCCTGGACACTCGCCCGCACCCCAGGACAAAGCAGCGCGTCTTCTCCGCGAGCTCACGGCACGGGCGGCCGAGCAGAATCGGCTGGCGGTTCCCTCTGAGCAGGCGGCCGCGCACATCCTGTCGACGAACATCGGCGTGACCCTCCGGCAGATCATTCTGGCCGAAGCGGACCCGGAGCTCTCGGCGGCCGTACGCGAAGGAGTTCTGGCCGCGATCACGGATACCGCGGGGCCGGAACGGAACCCGATTGCCTCGACTATTGAAATTGCCGCCTCACAAGCCGATACGCTGGGGAGCACCGAGACAAGATTGCTGATCGAATGGCTTACCGCCCTCGAACGTGCGAAAGGAACCTCAGCATGACCGAGAACAACCAGGATCGCCAGCCGACACCGGACCGAGCAGAAGACAACGCGTTCTTCCCGTCCCCCTACTCCCTCTCCCAGTACACGGCCCCCAAGACCGACTTCGACGGCCTCGCCACGGAGGAGAAGTACACCGGCGGCCGGTGGAGGGTGCTCGTCATCGCAACCGATGAGCGCTACATGCACATGCGCAACGGCACGTTCTTCTCCACCGGAAATCACCCGGTCGAGACGCTCCTGCCGATCCATCACATGGCGGAGGCCGGCTACGGCATCGACGTCGCGACGACCAGCGGCGGCCCCGGCAAATTCGAGTGGTGGGCCTACCCCCAGGAGGACGACGCCGTCGCCTCAGCGTGGGAGGCAACCCGAGAGAAGTTCAAGTCTCCGAAGAAGCTCGGATCGGTCGTCGCGGACGGCCTGGATGACTACGCCGCCGTGTTCGTTCCCGGTGGCCACGGTGCCATGAACGGGATCCCGGACAGCCCCGAGGTTCGGGATGTCCTCGAGTTCTTCCTTCGGAATGACCGTCTCGTCGTCACGCTCTGCCACGGGCCCGCCGCTCTGCTCGCGGCCGGAATCGATCGGCAGAGCAACCCGTTCGCCGGATTCGAGATTGCCGCCTTCCCGGATTCCCTGGACTTCGGCGCGAACGTCGATATCGGATACTTGCCGGGCGAAATGCCCTGGCGGCTCGGGAAGAGGCTTGCGGAGGCCGGCCTCACGATCACCAACGACGACATGACGGGTGCCACCGCACGCGATCGCAACCTGTTGACAGGAGACAGCCCCTTGGCCGCACATCAGCTGGGCAAGGAAGCCGCACTCGCGCTGTTGGAGACCTTTGGCAACTGACTGAAAACCGCCGACCCCGGCATCATTCCTGGATCGCGGCGGGAAGGGTCAGGATCTCCGCTCCCCTGTCCGTGATGGCGATGGTGTGTTCGGAATGAGCGGTTCGGCACCCGGTGGCGCTGCAAAGCGTCCACCCGTCCGGGTCCTCGGCCAAGCGGTCCGTATCCACCATGACCCACGGCTCCAAGGCGAGGAGTAGCCCCGCGCGCAATTTCTGACCGCGACCGGGGCGACCGTCGTTGGCGACATGCGGGTCCTGGTGCATCGTGGTGCCGATCCCGTGCCCGCCGAATTCCATGTTGATCGGGTATCCGGCTTCCCTGAGGACTGCCCCCATGGCGTGGGAGATGTCGCCGATGCGCGCCTTGGGAGAAGCGGCGGCGATCCCGGCCGCGAGCGCCCGCTCGGTGGTGGCGATCATGCGCTCGTCCTCGGGTTCCGGATTGCCGCCGACGACGAAACTGATGGCCGCATCCGCGGCGATCCCGTTGAGGCTGACGGCGAGATCAAGGGTCAGCAGGTCGCCCTCGGCGAGTCTTTGATCGTGCGGGAGCCCATGGAGAACCGCGTCGTTGACCGAGGTGCAGATGTAGTGGCCGAAGGGACCGTTGCCGAAGGACGGGGCGTAATCCACGTAGCAGGACTCGGCGCCGGCATCGACAATCATGTCTCGCGTCCAGCCATCGATGTCGAGAAGATTCGTTCCGGGCCGGCCCCTGTCCCTGAGTGTCTGGAGAATTCCTCCCACCAGACGCCCGGATTCGCGGGCACGGGCGAGCTGGCTGGGGCTGAGTATCTCCGTCATGCGGACCACTGTACAGGTAGGCCATGAGGACGTTCTTGCCGTCCATGAGGCCGGCCCGTCCCTTGGCTCCAGCCCGCCCGTCCCGCCACGAGGGGCATGAGATCTCGGATGCAGGCGGACACGTCGCAGGCTGACCCCACGGCGGGCAACCAACGACGTCGGCCCTCTACGGACGCAGCCTCGGGCGGTGGATTTATCGTTCCGCCGAGGCGACCCAGTATTCGCGGAATTTGCCGTTGTCGACGCGAAGGATGTCATTGCCGAAGAAGCCGTAGACGGTCCCGTCGGTCATGGTTCCGGTGCCGGCCCAACGCCCGGCGACCATGTCGCCATCGACCAGCGGAGGCACCTCGATCTCGAAGCTCAGGTCGGAGAACATCCCCTTGGTCTCGGCAAGAATGTCGGCCAGTCCGTCGGGTCCATAGACCTCCCGACCGGGCCAGTGTCCGATGAAGTCGTCCGTCACGATCTCCGCGGCGACTTCGCGCAGTGCCTCGCGGTCGAAGGGCCCGTTCCACAGCCGCTGGACCCAACGGTAAAAAAGTTCCTTGTTGTCGCCCATGTCACTCCTTCCGTGCGTCTGGCCATTCTCACACGGGCTTCCGGCCTGTTGGCGCAGTCCGCAGAATTTCGGCCGAGCAAATCCGCGGTCTGTCCGACGGCGAGTCTCGGCCTGGGCGAACGGAAGGTCGGTCAGTTGCTCAACGACCGGGTACTACGGTCCGCGCCATGGCCCCGTCGGCCGTCCAGGTCCGACCAAGGTCTCGGGGCGAAGTCAGGACGCGGAGGCCGGAACTCAATCGGATACCCTCGCAGACCAGTCGCTTCCGACCGCGAGGTCAGACGGATGCACTCGACGATGAACAGATCCCGTCAAGCACGAACGCGGTTCGGCGATCATAGTCGGCGCGAGGTGGCCGCCCGCCGTGCTTGAGCGCCAGGGCGTTGTCTCGGGCGAGTGCCTGAAAGTCTGCGGCCATGAAGTCATGAGCCAGGACGCCTGCGGCACGCCCTTGTGCGACAAGGCTGTCATGGAAGTCCGTTCCGGCATGGCACAGGGCGAGCAAGGGTTCGGACTCGCGATATTCCTGAAGAAGGACATCATTGACTGCCGGAAGTCGATACTGCAGGTCACGGAGCGCAGCGATGTAACCGCGGATCCGCTCTCGAATGCCGACGACGGACCGTGCATCCTCGATGACAGCCCGCAACTCGGTCGCGACGACGTCGTCGATGACGGCGTCAATGAGCCCCACTCTCCCACCGAGCCGATTGAAGATCGTCGCCTTGCTCACCCCAGCGGCCGCGGCGATCTCATCGAGGGACGCCGAGAACCCCTGCTCCCGGAACACCCGAACCGCCGCATGCAGGATCCGATCGACGTTTCGACGGGCATCCGAACGGAGAGCGGACGCACCTCGGGAATCGGACACGACGCGACCTCCTTGGCAGCCGACGATTAACTTGATCGCAGTAGTCAACTTAGTTCAGGATGGAGTCACCGCAAAGTTGATCTCCTGGGTCAACTTCAATCTCGCCACGTGCCGGACGTGGACCACGAGAGCGACATCGGGTCACCGGCCCCACGAAAGGACTTTCAGATGCTCATCGTCACCGGAGCTACAGGCACCCTCAACGGGGCCACCGTCGACCAGCTCCTCAAGCGGATTCCACCACACCACATCGGCGTCAGCGTCCGTGACCCCGCACGCGCCCAGCACCTCGCCGACCGAGGAGTCCGCGTACGACGGGCCAGCTACGACGACCCTCAGGCCCTGCGTCACTCGTTCGCCGACGCCGAGCAAGTGCTCCTTGTGTCCTCCAGCGACCTATCTTCTGACGTCGTCGCACAGCACTACAGGGCAATCGATGCCGCCGTCGACGCGGGTGCTCAGCGAATCTTGTACACGAGCGCCCATGGGACAGCTTTCGACACGCCCTACCCGCCGCTCGGGATCCATGCCGCCACTGAACAACATCTCGCGGCGTCCGGAGTCGCCTGGACCGCACTGCGCAACGGCTTCTACGGCGACCCGTCCCAGTTGCTCGGTGCGTGGCAGGAAACAGGAGTCATCGCGATGCCCGCCGACGGCCCCTTCTCCTGGATCGATCGACGCGATGCCGCGGAGGCCGCCGCTGCGATCCTCACGGCTGACACACCGTTGGACGGCCCGATTGACCTGACGCTGCCCGAGCCGGTCACCCTCGCGGACTTCGCCGCTTCCGCATCCGAGATCACCGGTCGGCAGATCGACCGTGTCGTCGTCGACGACGAGACATGGGTGGCCGACGCAATGAGCAATGACGTTCCCGAAGCGGTCGCGCGATTCACCCTGTCCATGTTCCAGGCAACCAGGAGCGGGCATTTCTCGGGTTCGGACCCCACGCTCACGCGCCTGCTGGGGCGCAAACCCCGTAGCATCACCGATCAGCTTCGTGACCTGGATGTCCGGTGACGCATCGGCCGTCCGCCAGACATCGAACAGGAAGCACGTTGCGTCTCGATGACCTCTCGAAGGTGTCGTGTAGCGGCATCACGATAGACGGCGCACCTGGATCCGTATCTACCGGCATTTTTCACCGGTGGTTTCGGGGCGGCTCAACCCCTGGCGTTGATCGGAGATCCGGATCGAGGAGGTGTTGCTGGCAGTCACTCATCACATCGGCGACGGTGGAAATATTGTGAACCAAGCCACGAAGCAGGAGGATGCTCGCGGTCACGCATGAACCCATGGTCGGCCAGATCCATACGATTCGAACCTTCCGAGTCACTCGTGAAGGGATATTGACTGGTCTTCATCTCGACGATTTCCTGTGGTCCGACGGTGAGGACATCGCGGCCCGTGGCCGCAGCCAACGAGTTGCAGGCCGATTCGGGGCTCACCCCCCCCCGGATCCGCAGTGTCGATACGGGCTCCAGAACTCCACCGCCGCCTTGCCCGAAACCGCCCGCCCCGTCACGGGAGGGGTGGGTCAGCCGGTTGGCATGAGCCACAGGAAGCTCGGCGATATCCCGTCCAGCACGAATCGCATGTCCAACGCCACGCTCAATGCTCGGATGCAGCGGCAATGCGTACTGCTATGCCGTCAAAAATCACCTCAAGGCCGTCCAAAAACCCCCGGTTCGACTCATCGTCCTGCTCTGGCTCATGCCCCAAGGCACCGGATCTCAGCATTGCTGATGTATGCGGAAATTGGCCTGAGGACACGACCTGATACAAGGCCTGGCCGTATTCTCTCTCGCCCTCAGATTGGCTCTGGCCTGGGTCTCGCCCCTGCTCCAACTCGTTGTGCAACAGGGCTGATTGGCGCACGTACCCGCTGAGCAAGGTCAGGATCGCAAGTTTTTCCTCCCAGCCCAGCTTGGAACAGGCCAGCTGGGCAAGGCCTCGCTCCAACCAGGCAATCTGGTTCGGCCCAGATGGTGCCCGATAGATGGGAACGCGGGGTAGCCAAGGTCGATCCTGGTACAGAGACCAGAGGTCCAGGGCCCACAACCGTAACCCGTCTCGCCATCCCGACGTGATTGGCGCAGGACCTTGCGGTACGCCGGCGGCATCAAGCATGAGTTGGAGCAGTTCGTATTTCGAGCCAATGTACCGGTACAGCGACATGGGAGTGACACCAAGCTCCTCAGCCACCTTGGACAATGTCGCACCATCAAGGCCATCACTATCTGCAAGTTGAACCGCCGTGTTGACCACTGTCTCCACATCAAGGGTAGGCCTGCGTCCCCGCTGTGACTCGACCGGCTGCAGCCTCCACAGTCGTTGCAAGAATCCAGGTACCTGACCGTCTGTCATCGCGTCACCGCCTCCTCGTCACTCGCCCAAGCCTACAACGGTCGCAGTATACGGTGTATAGTTTATGCCGTATACTAAATGGCATGAATCAACATGCACCTCCATCAATCAGCCCGAGCAGGGCACGAGTACTTGACGTGGACGCCCTCCGAGGCTTCGCCCTCCTGGGAATTTTTTTCGTCAATATAACCTTCATGGCTTCGGCTTATCCGGGCAATTTGGTCAATGACCCACAGTTCGCGTCATCTACTGATGTCGTAGCTCGCTTTTTGACCACGACATTGTTCTCGATGAAGTTCTACCTGCTCTTTTCGTTTCTTTTTGGGTACAGCTTTGTCTTGCAAATGGAGGCAGCAAACCGCGCCGGAGCATCGTTTGTTCCGCGCATGGTCCGTCGAGTCGTAGGGCTCTTCGCTATCGGCGTCGGCCACATCGTCTTGCTTTATGGCGGGGATATCCTCACCACCTATGCCGTAGTTTGCCTGATTCTCTTGGCCATGTTTCGAATCGGTGACCGGGCCGCATTCGTTGTTTCAGGGGCCATCTACGCTTTCGTCATACTCTCCCTGGTCATCAGCGCTGCGTTCATTGACCGTTCGTCATTTATGCCACCCCATGACGAGGCGTTGGTCAATGCCTCCGCTCAAACCCAAGACATGCTGGGTGGACCAGCTGAGATAATTGGTCAGCACATCGCGGGGGTAGGTTTGCTAGTTGTCCAAAGCATTTCTCTTCAGGGTCCCACTGCCTTGGCCATGTTCCTGATGGGCATGGTGGCAGCCCGGCGACAATTGTTCGCGGGATTGGCTGGCAGAGCCTCACTCCTGCGTCGAACCCAGGCTATTGGGTTCGCCGTCGGTTTGACTGGCGGAGTGGTCTTCGCCCTCCTCGGCGGCGACACGAACACGTGGGCGACTGCCGCGAGTGTCATCACAGCACCTTTCCTGTGCGCAGCGTACATGGCCACGCTGGTGCGCATCATGCATGCATCCTCGGGCGCATGGGTGGGCAAGGTTTTTGCACCGGTTGGCCGAATTGCCTTGACAAACTATCTTGGACAATCATTCGCAGGACTTCTTCTTTTCTCTGGAGTAGGCCTTGGCTTGGCGGGAAAGATTTCTCCGCCTCTCCTGATGGTCCTCGCAGTGGCGATTTTCGCCCTCCAAGCAGCAATCAGCGCCTGGTGGCTAAGGAGTCATCGTTATGGGCCAGCCGAGTATTTTTTGCGGTGGTTAACGAACTGGAGCCGCCCATGAGGTTGGCAGGAAGCAAATGAGGGCCAAGGGATCGCTTGCTGGCCATTTGACGGGCACACCACGCATTCACCTCAAGTAGTGCTCACAATGATGCCACCGTGGCGAGTCAGCAGTTGAGCCTGGAGAGTCATGTGCGATGACGCTCAGGATGGTTCACCAATATGTCCGCCAGGGGCCCGGGTCATCGTGGACCTCTCGCCCGGACTGCTGGCCACCGTGGCCCTGACTTGGTTGGCACTGGTTGCAGTCGCAGTGACTCTGCTGATCCGTGTCTCGATCACCCGAGCCTGTGCCGACCAGCGCCGGATCGGTCAGAACTTCTTCAGCGTGTTCAAGCGCGAACTGGCCGAAGGTCTCGGAGCCTTCGTCTTCGCACCCAGCCCAGGCCACCCCTGCCGACGAAAAGTAGGAAGACCGCATCAGGTGAGCCCGATAGAAAAACCCGTAGTCGATCTGCATGATCTTGCTGAGCGAGTACGGGATCTTCCTGGATCGTTTGACTCACCTATTAGTCCGTTGTCTCGTTGGATAAAAGAAGGCCATATCAAGCATGTTGACCAGTCTGCGAGGATCGAGAACATGAAACTGAACAGCAAGGCAGCTACCTTTGTCGTGGTGGGCGTGATCCTTGCAGCCTTGTTGTGGGGCTTCATCAGCGATCGAGTATTCGAGACCGGACCGGCACTTATCTCGTGGGTTGCCGGCCTCGTGGTCCTGGGAAGCATCGGGCGTCTGATCGTGAACCGTCTGGAACGACGCGAGTTGGCGAAGTTGCAACGCGAGAACGAACGAACAGGCGCGTCATCGACCGAGTCGCAGTGACAGAACCACACCACCAGCAGGAGTCACGATGGGCAAGCAAGTAGTCCAATGCGAACACGGTGGATACTTCACCACAACGTAGATACCCGGTGTCTCCCTCTCCGATCTGAGAGCCGGCGCCGACAACAGGATCACCTACTGCCCTATCCACCATCAGAACGAGACGATCAAGCGAATCAAGGACAAAGACATCACCCCTCAGATCCGGAGCGCAGCACAGCGGTACGAGTCATAGAACTGTTGTCAGCACCACTCCGTCGATAATTTCGAGGGGACCAGCCGACCACAGCATGATGTGATGTCATTGCGCAGGGCATCACATCATGTGCAGGGCTCAACTCGTTCCGGCAGGTCAAACCTCCCCCGTCTCCTTGTCGTGTTGTACGATGACGGGTTCCCCACCACGGAACGCGATGATCGCTCCACCGACCCTTGCCAAGGGAGTCGATCAGGGACATGGCAGACCGACGCAACGAGAAGATCCCCCGCCCGCACGGCACAATGGTCCACGGAAACACCCAACACTGGCTGGAGTACTGCGCCGGCGGCGACACCACCTGCATGGTTCCTGATCAATCCGTCATCTTCCGGGCCCCTCAACGAAGGTCTCACCAAGAAGACGAGGCGATCCATCTGAAAAAGACGTGCCGTCAATCTTTTCGAGCCCTTAATGAATGCCCCCCCCCCCAAAAAAAAAGATGAGGCAATAGTGGCCAATATTAACCTACGGAGGAGGTACAGGACGGGAGAAAATTTCCTTGGGCATGCCATTGAGCCGCAGTAATACTTTGTGTATAGATTTGTGTGTCAGCGGAGCATGGGCCCCACTACCCAGCAGGTTGGAAGACGCGATCCGCCAACAACTCAAGATCAACTACTTTGACACACTGATCTGCGTGTGCGGCTTCGTCACCTACGA
The DNA here is from genome assembly GCF_051370785.1 of Rothia sp. HC945. NCBI lineage: Bacteria > Bacillati > Actinomycetota > Actinomycetes > Micrococcales > Micrococcaceae > Rothia > Rothia sp. HC945. The sequence goes on from NZ_JBFCSN010000001.1 coordinate 892,667, forward strand.
AGTCGTGTCGATCCAGTCGATCATCGACCAGTTCCGGCGCCATCGCAGGAAGCACGCCGCATACACCCCGGTCCTGGCCCGAGGCCACGTAAGCGCCCGCGACCTCTACCCTGCCGCACACAGCGGACTGCGGCGCACCAACTGCAGGCTCAGCGAGGATCCTTACGCGGTTTTTGGGCGATGTCCTGCAACTCACCTCGAGAGTTGCTATGGCCGATCAGGACGACCACACCGGTCACAAGCAAAGCTAAAGGACTATAGGCGACCAGCGGCCAGACCTGACCGGTTCCCACACTGATCAGCGTCGCCCCAATGAGGGGCGGTGTCACCGAACACGGCAGTGCCTATCTCCCGGACGGCGCTCACCCCGCTGTAGCGTACGTTGGAGTTGAACATTTCCGAAACCAGCGTTGCCATCGGGCCGAAGATCGCATCCTTGAGAATGGGTAGCCCGATGATGATCACCAACCAGATCAGCAGCGTGCTTCTGGACTGCAGCATTAGAAAGAACGGAAAAGTGTACAGAAGCGTCAACCCGACCCCGCCGACCATCACCACTCGACGGCCAATCTTGTCCGAAAGCCACCCCAGAAGGGGATTGTGACCAGTTCGAAAGCAGCGACCACACCGATCGCCCAGAGCAGCACGGACTTGTCGATCTTAAGCTCCGAGGTGCCGTAAGAGAGGACGAAGGGTTGAATCAGGCACCCCCCCCCATACGCTGACCCCATGGTCACTCCAATGATTCGCAGAATCGCCCCGGGATGCGCCTTCGAGGCCTTCAGCAGCGGGAAGCGGGCGATGCCCGATTTCTTCTGCAGATCGTCGTTCAATGGGCTAGGTGAGGCCGCCAAATTTGAAGCCACCCTCTGGTCCGTGGACGCGCCCACGACACCATGGCAGTGGTCGAGGCCAGGGATAGCTTGCAGTGCCAAAACTGAATTCTTACTCTCTCAGGAGAAGCTCATAGTTGCTGTACCAAGGGGTAAAGCACACGACAGTGGAGATTGCTAGGTAGTTCAAGATCTCGATCAATGACCTACATATGGGCATGGGGAGTAGTTCATCGATCACCACGTCATTGCAATCACCAACGTATTTACCTGCGATGGGCTAGCTACCGCGCTTAGGGGTTCGTCTGGTCGTTCAGTAGTTGCGCCGTTTTAACGTCCGTAACCAGATGCGTTATGAGTCCCCCCTTCAACGCACTGGATAAGGCTGTCACCTTCCTGGCACCACATGTCACGCATACACGGTAGCGGCTGGCTCGGAGACCTTCTAGGTCTGGGCCACTTGTCCGGCGGTTGAATTCAATGTCGTGCGACGATCCGTCCTTTCGGAAGTACGTTGCCGAGATTTCACCGACACATTGCTCGAATTCGAGTTCTCGGGAGTCTTCCGTGCCGACGTAGTAGCCGGCCAGATAGGGGCCGTTGGGCAGGTTGTCGTCTAGCGTGCCGACGTTGAAAAGGACAAGGTCCGCCGTCTGTTGCAGGCGCCGGATTCGTGCAATGCTGCGTTCGGAAAACAGCGCGTCACGCGTCACGGGCGAGTCGAAGAAGAGCGGCACAGGGAACTGCTGGACGTACGCGTTGAAAGCAGTGCCGAACCTTTCCATGATCAGATTGGAGTAGTGGATCCCGCTGGTGATGGAGTTGCCGAATCCGTTGAGTTGAACAACTTGGCAATTGACGGTCGATTTGGGGGTCAGGCATCTACTCACCGAATCGATCATGGTACCCCAAGAAATGGCGATGACCATGTCGGACTCCAATAGCTCATGAACGAGATGCGCACCGCGTAAAGCAACCGCGTCAAGGCTTTCACCTACGTCCGACGATCCAGTGGGAACCACCGTACAGCTTTCTAAGCCGTATTCGTCCTTCAGCCTATTCTCGATGACCAAGTCATTGGATTGTCCTGGACGGACTCGGACTTCGATGAGTCCGACCTCTTTAGCCCAGCTGAGCAGGCGGGAGACCGTTGAACGCGACATACCAAGAGCCCGCGCTATCGCCTGCATTGTTTGCCCTTGGGCGTAATACTGCGACGCGACTTCGAGGGCTTTGGCCCGCTTGTCGTGGAGATACGGGTCCCAATTCTCGCCAGTCTGAGAACGCGTCATGTGGCGTTTCCACCCACTTCGTCATCGAGCTTCGAGTGCTCCTGGGTGAAAAGCAATCTCACATCCAGGATCTTACTAGCCATTGTTGGGGGCAGTTCAGTCAGCTTCAAGCACCCCATCCGGCTTGCACTTCTGGGGGTCGACAAAGTCCATGTCACGTCGATCGGGTGTACCGACAACCCCGACGATTGCTATGACACACAGTACGATCATGACCACTGACAAAGCCCAGGTGCCGGATGTCAGGTTACTGAGCCAGGCGAAGATAAACGGCAACGTACCGCCGATTGCAGCGGATGCGACTTCGCGACTGAACGCCATTCCCGTGTACCGGACGTTCGTCTGGAACATCTCCGCCAACATGGACTGTTGCGAGCCCAGCATAAGGTCCAGAGCAAAGGTCAGCACCAAAACTATGGCGAACCAGATCGCGATCGTATTTTTGGTGTCGAGGAGCCAGAACATCGGGAAGGCAGCCAGGACCGTCAGGGTCGCGCCCGCGATGAAGATCCTCTGTCTGCCGAATCTGTCGGAGAGATAGCCTGCCAACGGTATTGTCGCGAGCTTGATGACATTGGCGATGAGCAAACCAATTGTCCCGATGGAGGCGGCGAGACCTAGATTGTCCGTGATGTAGGTCAGCAGATAGACACTCGGCACGTAGGTGGCCACGTTTGGCCCAATGCTCAAAAGCAATCCCCGAATCACTGTCTTCGGCTCCGTCTTGAACACTTCCACAATGGGCGCTCTGGCCTGTGATTCCTGTTCCTCCACGTTGCGGACGTAGACCGGAGTCTCCGTGAGCTTGGCTCGGAAGTAGAGACCGACTACGACGAGCACACTGCTGAACAAGAATGGCACTCGCCATCCCCACGCCAGGAATGCCTCCTGCGGCAGAAACGTGAACGGAGTCAGTACGATCGCCGCGCCGGCAGCCCCCAGCCCGTTGCCTGCATTTGGCAATGCCGTGAAGAAGCCTCTCCGCGACTTGGGTGCATATTCTGCGGCCATCAGGGAAGCGCCTGCTAGCTCGGCTCCGGCACCCAGACCCTGCAGGATTCGGAGGAGAACCAAGAGGATCGGGGCTGCGACTCCGATTGTGGCATAGGAGGGAATTAGGCCCATGAGCGTGGAGGCTGCACCCATGAGGATGACCGTCGCGGTGAGCACGGGCTTGCGTCCAATCTTGTCACCGAGGTGGCTGAAGATGATTCCGCCAAACGGTCGGGCGAAAAAGCCGACCGCAAAAGTCGCCAAGGACTGAAGCACCCCGGCAGCCGGGTCACCCGATGGGAAAAACACGTGGCCAAAGACTACGGCCGCCGCGGTTCCGAACAGCAAGAAGTCATACCATTCCATCGCGGTACCGATGACGCTCGCGGCTACAACTCGATTGCGCATGGATCGAGAATTGTCCATCTTGCTGGTCTTCATGTCATGCCTCCATCGGTACCTTGTAGCCGGGCCCGAGATAAGCACCCTGTGCAGTGAGACGATGTTGCAATTCTTCAACATCTACCTCGACCGGATTTACGCCGTGATCGATTGCTAGTCCAGCGGCCTCGCCGGCGGCCTGACCGATCGCAAAGGCCGGTGGCATGACGCGCACCGCCGCCAGAGCCTCGTGCGTTGCAGATATACAGCGACCGGCGGCGATCACACCAGTTAGTGAGATAGGGACAAGCGAGCCATAAGGGATCTCATAGATATTCGCGGTCGCCGGCAGCTCATCATCGAAAGGTCCCTGCGTGCTTGAAGGACTGTGAATGTCCGCGGGATACCCGGCAACGGCGATGACGTCGTCGAAATGTCTCCCTTCAACCAGATCGCTGAGGGTCAACGTGTACTGCCCGGTAATTCGCCGCGACTCGCGCACGCCTACGGTTGCGGCGGTCTCGGTGACGCGTGCCCGTTCCAGGCCGGGAAGCCGATCGTGGAAGAACCTCATAAGTTCGGGGATCTGGTGGCGTGTGATGATTTCTGCGGCGGTGAGGTCTGCCGATTTCGTACCGTCCTTGCCCAAGACCCGCGTTGTGTTGATACTCCAGACACCGGGCTGCATGGTTTTGAATAGCTGGACTCCGCGGCGGGGAAGATCATAGGTGCCCTCTTCCTGTGCCTGTTCCACCAAGTGCTGGTAGGGGAAGTGCTCATCGGGATTTCGCCGTTTGTACTCTTCTACGGCCTCATCGTCTACATCTGCTATGCGGAAGAAAACGGTCATCGGCTGAGTCAGCCCGTCCTCGGTGCGTCCAAGCTCGAACTTTCCCCCACCGTGCGCGACGACATCGCCATCCCCGCTGCAGTCGATGGTGATTTTGGCCGGTAAGAACGTCAGGCCCTCTTTGCTCCCCACGATGACGCCCCTGACGTCCTCATTCTCGACAACGGTATCGACCACAAAACTGTGAAGCACGATGTCGACGCCAGCCTCTTGGCACATGTCCAGAGCCTCGAGCTTGGCAACCTCCGGGTCAAACGGTGTGACGGCCTCGTGGCCAAACTTCATGAACCCAGCGTATGGAGTCCCTGACTTAGTCTTGGAAGGGTGCACAGCCGCACCCTGTTGTTCTAGTCGCGTAATGAACTCGTCGAAGACCCCCCGTACCAGTTGGACGGAACCGTCCAGAGAAAAAGATGTCATGCAGGGGTTGACCATGCCCGCTGTCAGGTTCCCTCCGAGGAACCCATACTGTTCCACGATTCGAGTAGTCTTGCCAGATCTTCCCGCGGCTATTGCCGCCGCCAACCCGGATGGTCCACTGCCAACCACCAAGATCTCGGTTTCCGGCGCGACAGAAATCTTCTTCTCGTAATCCATGGTGGCCATCGTGCGCTTACCCTCTCACTATCAAAGACTGGTTCACCGTCTGCAACGGTTTTCTCAAGCTAGTGACCACGTTCGGGAGGTTCAATAACTTTGAACATCCGTGCGATATGCACACCTAGCCGGCGACGGGACCGGATGCACCCAGGGCTGAGACAGGGGGCTTCTCCGAGCCCGGCGATCAGCGCCTCCAGATCCAAGCGAACATGCGTTGCATGAACTGGCCAGCCCCACGCCACGGGCCAGACCAGGTTCGAACGCCTGAGAGGTCGGAAGCTACATCTCGAACAGGTTGAGGGGAACGTGCCGAGCCGGTGCTCATGCAACTTCAGGGATGCTCCTGGATGCCGCTCTCGTTGGATGCAGTGCCTCAATACCAAGCAGATGACCGTCCGTCATGCTGCATACATAAACACGGCCGATCGACGAAGCCGCCCTCGCAAACCGGCACCCACCCTCCACTGACTTCAAGAGGCCCGAAGGGTTAAGACCAATACTATAAACTTTGAATTATTGGAGCAACATGTCACCGAATCATAACAGTTTTACGCGTAAAGTAAACTTTTGATAACGGGAACCATCTGCTATTGATTCTATTTTGTGGATCACATAGCTTATTTACGTGGCTCGAAGAGATTCGCCTACTTGCAATTTCACTGACGCACACCAACCGAGAATAGGTATACTGCGAAATGAAAATTTCACACCCCAAGTCTCTGACAGCTGGCACAATCATTGTTTCTCTGGCACTCTCGGCGGGTGGCCTCGCGCCCGCCATGGCCGCCAGCACCGCCGAATCCAGCACAAATGTCGCACAGTCGGCTTCCACCGGACCGGACGGCCAGATATCGGAAGAACAGTTTCAGCACTCGATGCGGGCTCTCGATCAGCTTCCCGAGGATCTGAAGACCGCGGATCCCAAGACGACACCCAATTACGAGCAGAGACTCACCGAAGCCATCAACCAAATTGAGGGCAATCAGGTCGGTGGGGCTACCACGTACGTGAACTGGGTATCCTGCGGTGCGGCCCTGGCGGGTGTTGTGGTCCAGTATGGGGTTCCGGTGGCCAAAGTCGTCAAATGGCTCAAGGAAGGATATAAAATCTTCGGCGGTATCAAGGGCCTGATTACCGCAATCCGTAGCGGTGCTGCGGCTGCCGAGATCGGTGAGGACGCAGTCAGTGTGCTCGAGGGAGTGCTCGGGGTCAACGGGGTAGTCTCTGCCTGCAGTTAGAATAGTTGTCGCTTACGTGCGCCCCGAGAGGCTTTTCCGCCTAGTCTCGGGGCGCACCGTCTTTTGGAGGTGTCATGTCATTCGAGCCAGTTTCCCTCAAATACGCGTTGTCGGGATCAGCCGTTATCGGTGCACTGAACGCAGTTCCTGCTTTTATCGCAATTCTGGTCCTCAATTTCGCTCTCGTTCGAGGACCTGCACGATTGAGTATCGGCTCGGAAATCGCCATTGCTGTTCTGGTCGGAATTTTGGGGACCTGTTTGACCACTGTGATGAACCGTCACGAACAAGTCAAACAGCAAAAGACTATGCCTCATGGGACCCTTGTTGCCGTGACAGAGCTTGCCGGTATGACAATAGTAGGTGCCATCGTCACGCCCCTGTTCGGGATGGATCCTCGGTTCATTTGGGTAGGTGCCCTCGCCGGGCTGTTGGGAGCTATGCCTAGCTTCTTCGTGTTGTCTCCTTGGAAAGAGACTGCGTCCGAAGAGGACTTTCAACAGCGCAACAAGGAGTTCGGCGAGATGACTCGGCAGACGGCCCAGGAGTACAAGGAAGAGCTCCGACAGAAACAGCAGGCCAAGACTAGAAATAATCAAAACGACCCCTGGGACCAGGGCGCGAATCAGGATTGGTGGAAGTAGACGCTTGCAAGGCGATGGACGCCGAGCGTAAACCAGCCTGCTGGCCACTGGTCGCTAGCTCTTGGTCGTACGCTCCTTCAATTTCGATCAGTTTGCCGAACGATGGAGCCTGTGTGCAGATAGTGTTTTACATCATCTATTTCAACTGGTTCGATTCGCCCCGGGCAGTAGCGCAGCGTGACTCTCCGTGCAACAGTGCGGGCAGATAGATAACACCAACGAGGTTTTGTGGTGGGACCGTGACAATCCCGGAAAACGCTCAGATACCTGCAGACTGAAATTGTTTTTTTACCGTGTGTTTATGGGCTCTTCACAATTCGGGGTGTAGGTGTGGTCTGAATCCGCCGGCTTCGAGGAGTGCGCGGGCGATGTAGTTGGTGAGGTTGCGGAAGCCGAGGGCCAGGCCACGCAGGTGCTCGAGGCGACCGTTCACGGCTTCGGTAGGTCCGTTGCTCGTGCGCGGCCGGTCGAAGTAGGCCAGGACGTCGCAGGCGCGTCTGGTCAGGGTGCGGCCGAGCTTGCGCAGTTCTACCAACGCCTCAGGCACACTGTCGGCGAGGGCGTCGATCACGGAGCTCATCTCGACGCGGCCGGCTGCCCGGTCGGGGTGACGGTAGGCGGAGATCATGCGCTGGTAGATCCCCCAGGTGCACTCGACTTGCACGTGCCGGTCCCCAGCGAAGAGCTTGTCAAGGCGCTCGTGCTGGCGGTCGGTGAGCAGGTCAGCCCCGGTGTGCAGGGTCCGCCGCGCGGTGTAGAGCGGGTCGCCCTTGCGTCCGCGGTGTCCGTGCAGTTCCTGCTGGACTCGGCGGCGGCACTCATCGAGAGCGTCCCCGGCCAACCGGATGACGTGGAAGGGATCCATAACCGTGACGGCGTCCGGCAGCTCCTCGGTGGTGGCGGTCTTGAAGCCCGCGAACCCATCCATGGCCACGACCTCGATCCCATCGCGCCAAGCCTGGTCCCGCTCGGCCAGCCAGTCCTTGAACGCCTTCTTCGACCGACCTTCGACCACGTCCAGCAGGCGTGAGGGCCCGGTGCCGTCCCGGACCGGGGTGAGGTCGATGATCACGGTGACGTACTTGTCACCGCGCCGGGTGTGCCGCCACACGTGCTCATCGACCCCGACGACCTTGACACCGTCCAGGCGGGTCGGGTCCTCGATGAGCAGACGCCGGCCCTCAGCCAGGACCGCGTCGTTGGCGGTGTTCCACGCCACGCCCAGTCCTTCGGCAACTCGGGCCATCGACAGGTGGCCGACGACGATCCCGACCAGACCCCACCGCAGGCCGGCGCGGGAGATCTTGGCCCGCGGCGGCGCCGCAGCGGTGGTGTCCTGACGCCACACGTGCGAGCACTCCTTGCAGCGGTAGCGGCGCACGGTGAGCACCAGCGTGGTAGGGCGCCACCCGAACGGCTCGTGCGCCAACTCCCTGCTCACCGTGTCACGGGGCACGCCCTGGCAGCCGCACCGCCTGCACCAGTCGTCCGGCTCCACGACCCGGCACGCCAGCACGGACCGGTCAGGCTCGAGCAGCTGGCCGGTGACCTCCAGACCGAGGCCGTCGAGGCGGGTGAAGGTAGTCAGGTCAGGGCGCGTGAAGGTAGCGTCAGGCACGTCGAGGTCTTCCGGACGGGTTGTGTGAGAACTCCCATCATCGGAAGACCTCGACCCTCACCCCGACACCGACGCGCCGCCCCAGGTCGCACCACAGCTACACCCTCATCTGTGAAGAGCCTGGTAACGCCATCGGACGGACGTCATTGGGGCCCTGCCCCGCTGGGCACGCTGCCACCGGGCTCGGGACTGCCGCTCGGCCTTGCGACGGACTTCGCAACGCGCCAGGGCGGCGAGCCTCGTCGTCATGAACTCGTCGTCGGCCGTCGCGAGGTCGAGCTCATCGTTCGTGGAGACGGCCACGAGGTTGTGGTCGACGAGCACAACGAAGTCCTGGAGACTACGGTGCAGCCTGTCAAGAACGACGCCGACGACGGTGTCGATCTTGCCGGCGTCCGCATCGGCGAGCATCCGTGCCCAGCCCGAGTTCGGGCCACAGCTCTTCGCCGCGGAGAGCCCGTCGTCGACGTACTCACAGATGATGACACAACCCTCGTCTTCGACATGCCTCCTCCGGCGAGGCAGCTGTCGGTGGATGCCATCCGGGCCAGCCTTAGACTGACGCGCGTACAGGGATGCACGACGAGGAGGCTTGGCATTCATGCAACGACAGTAGTTCGGTTTGCACTTCCGACTGATTATCGAGAATATCTGCCCTATTACCGAGCGCCATCTACATCGGCTTGATCGACAACCGAACATGCTCCCGCTCGTCTTCAGTCAGCCCGTAGAGATCGAATAGCTGTTCATCGATTTCATCCGTCTGCACTGTCCAGTCGATACTGGATTCCGCCGACACGTCAACCTGAGGCACAAAGCGATACGTCTGTTTCGTCCCGTGCTGACTAATCTTTGCTTTTGCATGGAGAAAGCGGGCGAACCTCGTTTTCAGGAAGGCCACGAGGTTGCCAGCGGTCTCTTCCGTGAGCTCGAGATTACCACCCATGACGAGGAACGTCTCCGAGCACACAGTGCCAGGCGCCACGACGAATGCGTTCTGGTTGTCGTCGCTCAGTTCAGTCGCGATGTTGTTCGCATAAGGCGTGAACACCTTCCATCGATCAATCCAGTCGTGGCGGGCACGAACGTGTTCGAGGTCGATGTACCCGACCTTCTTTGCCTTGCCGAAGCACCGCACCGGGTTCTCCATCCCGCTCGGACTCGAGCGGAACTCAGGAGCATTGACAATGTTTCCCTCAAGACCGAAGGGCTTCCGCGATGAGACTTGATCTTGGAAGGAGACGAACCCTTCCGACTGAGTTACCTTCTGGACAATCTCCATCCCCTTCGAATCGCGAAGGAAGATTCCGAGACCGAAGGTGTTCAGCGGCCGAGTCGCTTCGAACTCGATTCCGCCCTCGCCTCGAGTGAGGACACGAGTCCCGCCGGACTCGTTGGCGTCGTAATTGGTATCCCGCAGGAAGAAGCAGACGCCGCCTCGATTGTTGGTGTCTGGGAAGACCTCATCTGGCCGTGGATAATCATGCAATTCTTTGATGTGCGGATCCGAGAGCATCTGGTCTCTGAAGTCACCCAACTGCTTGCCCCCGGTGTACCAGCGGCTTGGGATCACGAACGTCATGAACTCGGGACCCAATGCCAAGGCAGCATTAACGAAGTGCGGATAGATTGCCCTGGCACTGGCCTGGGCGCCTCCGTCACTGACCTGGTAGGGCGGGTTTGCCACGACAACACCAAATTTCACTGGGCCACTTCCTTCGTCGAACACAGCACCGAGGCCGCCGTCTACATTCAAATCGTAAGTCGTAAACCCCGTGGCAATGTTTTCCACATTCATCCCGAGGACTTCATAGAACCGTCTCGTGAACTCGTAGGCTATGCCGGACGTCGGCACAGAATAAATCACAGACTGCGCAACGGATGGATCCACCTCGAGATCTTCCACCAAGCGCTGATAGAACGCGAAGGCGAATTCCCCCGACTTGCTCGATACGTCGAGCAGCTTCTCGCCCCGCTCCACCAACGCTCGGAGGCGTTCGGCAGGGATCCGCCTTACCATCTCCTGGCAGAGCCACAAGGGCGTTCGAACTTCAGCATCGGAGATCCGGGTGAACTTCCCGAGTGCGCGCTCAGCTCTCTCGATAGGAGTGAGCCGCTCTTCCCGTGCGAGATGCGAGATGTTCTGAATCTTGTAGTCAAGACTGTTCAACTTGAACGGGTCAAAAGCCTTGTGGATGGAATCAAGAATCGATCGTTCGAGCTCAAGATTGTTTGCGATCCGAACATTCTCGCCTTCATCGATGATATCGATAACGTCCTGTAGCGACGCGACCTCGGCCGACGTGAGCATCGCGAAGAAGAGGATGCGCTGATAATAGGTCTGGAGCTTCTTCGCGAGCGACTTGACATCGTCCTCGTCGTTGCGCGAGCCGCGGGGAGGCCTCGGAGGCCGATCGCCACCTCCGTCGCCCCCTTCAGACTCATCGTCGAGGTCGAGGTCGACTTCTTCACCGTCGAAGGGATTGATGTTCATCCCGCCCCGTGAACCGATCTCCGCCTGCTGTTCGATCACCTGGCGAATCAGGTCGTTGTCCAGCAGGCCGAGGTCGACTGGCACGTCGCGCGCTTCGTCCTCGATGCTGCGACGCAGGTTGTACTCTCTCACCGCATCGAGGATGTTGGTCGGTTCGACTTCCGCGAGGCGGTTGCTGTTGATCGTCACCACTGGCGAGATACGCAGATCCTCGTGGAGGCGCTCGACGAGTCTGGCGTTCCCGGTCTCTTCGGAGTTCACGTTCGACATCAAGGAACGCAACTCTTGCATCTGGAACAGACGCGCCGGGTCGAAGTCCACCAGCAGAGTCTGCGGTTTGAGATTCTCCTTGATGACTTCTGCGCCATCCGGGGTCGCCAGCTCACGCACGTGCTGACTCTGCAGGCGGAAGGTAGCCTGGTCGTACTCCTGAGGCGAGGCCGTGTCCTTGAGGTACAGCATCGTGTCCCACTGCTCGACCGTGCTGCCCGTGAGCATGCGGTTGACCGTGAGGGTGAGCGTCTTCCGCCCCTCGCCGTCCGCTCGCGCGATCGCCTGTTTTACGTGTTGGGGATTCGGGTACTTCTTGGTGCTGTCGACGCCGGAGATGTTGATGATCTCGTACTCGTCCAAGTTCTTGAACGAAGACGCGTTCTGTTCGACGAGCGTCTGCATCGCGTCGCATGACGCGCGGTACGGGAGCACCATCACCAGGTGCCGGCACATCCCACCCTGCTTGATCTTGTCGTAATCGAGGAATCCCAGCAGGTTCTCGTCCTCCTGGGAACCATCGATCACGCGCAGCAGATCGAGGATCTCGGACTCGTGCTCGAATCTCTTGTGCGCGCCGCTCTTGCGATCGGCGGTGAGACTCTCGGGCTTGAGCAGAGCAGTGAACGCGTATGTGTCGCCGTTTTTTTTCAGCGCTTCGAGCTTGCGGCGAGACGACGCGTTGGGATTGAACGCGAATCGGATCATCTGCGGGAAACCGAAGTACGGGTTCTTCCACTCATCTTCGTCAGGATTTCCCTGGTCCCACAGCTCTTGCTCCCGGACGATGTCAGCGAACTGAACGAAGGCGATGATGTCCTCCGGCTCGAACTCGCCCCCCATCAAGATGCGATAGGGCGAACCGGATAGGTGTAGACGGATCTTCGCGTTGAGCACCTTGAGCTTGTCCTGGGCGTCCGCGAGCTCGACACGATCGTCTTCTGTCTGGACGATCGCGGCTTCCTTCTCGACGGGCTGGTTCGCCTCGCGCAGCACTGCGCCGTATTTCTCAGCTCGTGCACCGAAGTGCGTCTCATCGACGATCAGGAGGTCAATCTCGCTGCTGAAGACTTCCTCATGCTTCTCCTTGAGCTCTTCGCCCTGCAGATCCTGAAGCGTGAGGAAAACGACGACGCAGTCGTTCTCTGCGCGGGCCGTGCTGATCGCGTCCTCATCAGCCAGCAAGTCGTCCGCGTCGAGAAAGACGTTGCCCGCGAAGTTGCCCGCGGACTCGACCGTCTGCTTCCACTCACCTTTGACGTCCGCCTTCGCCGATACCACGAGCACTGTCTCCGCCTGCATGCGCTTCGCGCACAACAGGGACGTGAATGTCTTGCCGAAGCGCATGACGGCGTACATCAGCAGGTTCGTCCGTCCTGCATCGACGGCGGCCGCGAAGCTGTCGAGTGCCGCCTGCTGGTTCGGCCGAGGCACCCACTCCGCCCCACGAGCGAACCGGAAGGTCTTGCGCAGGCGTTCGGACGCGTCGAAGAAAACGTAACGCCCACCATTGTCCTGGTGGTCTCGGTGAATGTCCTTGATAGCGAGCTCGACGTCCTCGGAACTGGCGCTTTCAAAGAACTCGGTGCTGTAGTAGACGTCCGGAGCCAAAGCATCCCGCTCGATCCGAGAGAGACCGCGCTCCTGCGACAGGAACTGGTGGACCGAATGATCGCGGAAGTAGACGTCGTCGGCCACCGACGCGGAGCCCTCGAAGTGCTGCTGCAGGTCCGGGTAGTGTTTACGCCACTCCTGAAGGCGTCGCCGCACTGGCCGGTAAGTATCACCGACCTTGAGGAAATTCGGTACGGTATTTGTGCTGAACGCGTAGATGTGCGGGCGCACCCGACCAACGATCAACCCGTCGACTACATCCAGATTCTCGATCATCTCAGCCCTTGTTTAGCTCGCCAGCTCGGAGTACGTGTGCTTCTTCTTGGCCCGCCAATCTCGGATCACGCACTTGTGGTCAGGGGGATCGTCGAAGTCGCCGAACAGGGGAAGGAGCCCTGTGTCTAGGGGCAGCGCCTGGAGCGGCGGTCGCCCGGTCCGGGCATCCATCTGCCATACGTTCCACGAGATCACGCTGGCGATCGCGACCAGCTCGGCGCTAGAAGGTTCTTGCCCCAGCGCAGCCAGCGAGTATTCGGTGTAGGACGCGAGTAGGTTTTCGCGCGCCAGAAGGAGACTGTCACCTTGGTACTCGAATCCATAGATGCTCTCGAAGGCGCGCCGCGCCCACGCGCGCCACTCTGACGCATCCGCAGCGTTCTCCGAAACGACCCGAAGCTTGCGGTCCAACAGCCCAATCCGACGTTCCAGTTCGATCGGTTCACCAGTCGCCGCGTCGTACCGGCTGACGAGGTACGGCGCCTCACCACATGCAGCCTCCATGCGGCGCTCGTCCACATATTTCCTCCACGTGCGACGTCCGCGAGGCTCGAAGTCGACCTTCGACGGCTGCAGGTCCCAGCCCTTCGCTGTCGACCGATTGAACACGCCAGAGCGGCCGAACCACGCGTCATCAACACGATTGTTCTGCTCGTTGCACAGCCACGACGGCGTGAAGACTTCAGCCTTGTCCTTGGTGCGGTCCCAGCGCTGCTCCTTGGACTTCTCGACTCGGGGCCGGATAACGCCTTGATGCGTCCCCGTGATCGAAGAGACGGTGATCTGCGAGGAGGGATCGTAGCCGTCTCCGAGCGCCGCGTAGTGGTCGGTTGCCCAAATGATCTTGCCGCCGGTCGTACGGTCGACCAGGAGAAGCTCCAGGACTTGCGGCGAGATGTCGATGATCGCGTCTTCGCTCACGTCGATGTCGAGCATCGCGCCCCACTGAACGGCTCCGTGATTCGCCACTGTCTCCATCTCCTGCTGAGGCGGACGCTCGTCGTCCCTGGGCACGCGTAGACGCTTAGTCGGCGCATCCCAAAGCCAGAACTCACCAGGAATCGAGTATGGGGCTGTGTCTAGAATTGCGTGCATCCGCACATGTCCCTACTTCTTCCCGCCAGAGGTTAGTCCGCTACGAAATTCCACCGCATCACCATCAATACCTTGTTTGAGAATGGCCAGCGGGAAGCGTTCTATCACCCTCGCTGCCAGTTCTTCGGTGCGGTTCTCGATGTCGTCAGGGGTCCAAGACTCCCTCGTGGCCAGGTCAGCGTTCAGTGACAGTCCGTTTCGATAGCCGATGTGCCTGCCCTTTGCGTCCTGGCGGTCGCGCTTCTCAGGGAACGACTTGTTGCCGAGGTTGCTGTTATACGCGGTAATGGTGAGGTTGCCGAGCCTATGCTTGTGCTCCTCCTGAACCTGGGCAGCGACCTCCTCGCCCCCGAGCATCTCCTTCCACTCAGCCGGAAGGTTCTCGCCCTGCGGGAGGATGTGCTCGATCGTCCAGACGAAACGGTTCTTTTCCTGACGCCACAGGTCGACACGCGTCTCCTTGGTCATGGCGTCCTCGGCCAGCGTCGCGAGGACGAACCGGGCGACGTCGCTGTTCTCCTCGTAGATTCGCCCCAGGAGGCGGGTGCGGAACTCCTCGTCGGACACTGAGGCCGCACTCAGCTTCTCCCCGACGATCTCCACCACATCGCCGCCTCGGGCATCACCCACAGCGTCGATGGTCGTCATAAACAGTTTCGCCAGTGCGTGCGTCTGCGGGTATCCCGTGAGGTTGCGTCGGACAAAGAAGCTCGTGAGGCGGTCTACGACCGTCTCGATGTGTGCATCTGTCAGAACCAGATCGGACTGCTTCGATATCAGCCACATGAGGAGCACGTAGGACGGCGCGCCCTGAGCGCGCATCAGGCGTTGGAACGACCGGTCAAGGGTTGTCGGCTGATCGAGTTCAACGACGCAGTTGATTCGCCCGTAGATCTTGCTCGCCGTCACCAGCGAATCGATGACGCGTTTGAGGCCCTGCTCGAGAATTTTCTCGTAGACCCTGATCAAGTTGGACTTCGTGGCGACCGAGGCGTTTGAGACTTCGGGCAGCTCTGATTTGAACGCGTTGTAGTAGTGGCGGAGGAAGCGCTCCTGGGTGGAGTAGCTGTCACCGAGGCTGGTCAGCATGTCGTTCCAGTGCTTGAACGCCTCGTCGACGTCCATGATCTGCTTCTTCTCCGACTCGGCGAGAAGGTGGTTCTTGATCAGGTCCACCGGTGAGAGGGGCATCCCACGGTTGTTCAGGGACTCGAACAGCACGAACGCGTCCGCGTGGTTGGCCACCTCGATCTTCACGATCACCGCCTGCAGGGCCGCCTCATGCACCCGCAGGGCCGCCTCCGGCTGTGTGATCTCCTCAGTCTCGGCGAGCCTCTGGATCGCGGAGCGGAAGTAGCGGTAGCACTTGGCAATCCTGCGGCTGGGGAAGTACGGCTTCCATTCTCCCTCCACCGGCAGGCCGGCTTCCTCGAGCACCTTGCGGAAGTCGGAGAGGTTGTGGCCCTGCTTCTGCGGCGTCACCCTCGGCTGCTGGTCGGCTTTCCGCACCAACTGCCGACCGAGGTTGATGACATCCGTTCGTGTGTCGTCGTCGAGATCGTCGAGGTGCTCCTTGAGTACCGAATAGACGGCGGCCAACAACAAGGTGAGCGTCGTCAGTCGCTGCTGCCCATCGATGACCTGCAGGATGTTGCCCTCGAGCGTGTCCGTGGTCTGGTCGAGCGTGATGATGGTGCCCAGGAAGTGCGCGCCGTCGGCCTCGATGAGATCTTCGAACAGGTCTTCCCAGTGGGACTTATACCAGGAGTACTCGCGCTGGTAGGGCGGGATCCGGTACAGCACGTTGCCTTCGTGACTGAACAGCGTGTGCACCGGATACTGGTTGGCAGATTTGATCATCGAGACCCCCCCAGCTCACGCGCCCATAAGTGGCTGACCTCTCCGTCGATGAAGTCGCGGACCCTGGCGTGCAGGTTGCGTGATTCTGTCACTTCCTACCCCCAGAGGTTAGTCCGCTACGGAACTCCACCACGTCCCCGTCCTGCATGACGTAGTCCTTGCCTTCCATCCGGACCTTGCCGGCGGACTTGGCTTCGGCCATCGAGCCCAGGGAATCCAGGTCGCTGTAGGAGACGATTTCGGCCTTGATGAAGCCGCGTTCGAAGTCGGTGTGGATCACGCCGGCCGCTTGTGGGGCGGTGTCGCCCTTGTTGATCGTCCAGGCGCGGGCCTCCTTGGGGCCGGCCGTCAGGTAGGTCTGCAGCCCCAGGGTGTGGAATCCGGTACGAGCCAGCTTGTCCAGGCCGGACTCGTCCTGTCCGGACATTTCCAGCATCTCGCGCGCTTCGTCCTCGTCCAGTTCGACGATGTCGGCCTCGAGCTTCGCGTCCAGGAACACGGCTTCGGCCGGGGCCACCAGATCGCGGAGTTCCTGCTGACGCTCCTCGGATTGAAGGACGCCGTCGTCGCAATTGAAGACATAGATGAACGGCTTGGCGGTGAGCAGGTTGAGCTCGCGCAGGTAGGAGGTGTCGAGCTTCGCCCCCGCGGCACCCCGGAAGATGGTTTCTCCTTCTTCCAGGATCTTCTGGGCCTGCTGGTACGCCTCGAGCTGGGCGGCGTCGCCCTTCTTGATCTTGACCTGCTTCTCGAGACGCGGGATCGCGTTCTCCAAGGTCTGCAGGTCGGCCAGGATCAGCTCGGTGTTGATCGTCTCCATGTCGGAGGCGGGGTCGATCTTTCCGTCCACGTGGACGACGTCGGGATCGTCGAAGGCCCGCACGACCTGCGCGATCGCGTGCGCCTCACGGATATTCGCGAGGAACTGGTTGCCCAGCCCCTCGCCTTCCGAGGCACCCTTCACGATTCCCGCGATGTCCACGAAGGACACGGTCGCCGGAAGGACCCGCTCGGAGGAGAAGATCTCGGCGAGACGCTCGAGCCGCGGGTCCGGCAGATTCACCACACCCACGTTCGGCTCGATGGTCGCGAACGGGTAGTTCGCCGCGACGACGGTGCTGCGGGTCAGTGCATTGAAGAGGGTCGACTTGCCCACGTTGGGCAGCCCCACGATTCCGATAGTTAAAGCCACGGTGCCCTATCCTACCCGCCACATCGGCAGAGGTCATGGCGGCCCTCGAGGCCCCCGCAACGAACGGTCCGGACGTGCCGCGCCCCAGAGGTTGTTCGCTCCACGAACGGATGCACGGAACGCCCGTCGCTACCGGGTCAGCTCCGGGTGGTCTCAGTCCTCGATCCGCATACTGACGTCCGTCTCGTGCTCCACGGTCCGGGACACGGTGCAGTCCTTGGTCCGGGCCAGCTCGACCAGGCGAGGAACCATGGAGGCGGCTTTGTCACCCACCTCGCCCTCGGGAAACTTGACGGAGAAGGACAGTTCGATATCGCGCATGCGGCTTCCACCGCTCTCGTCCTTGTCCTTGATCCCGCTGGCGACGACCCGGAACTCTTCCGGTTCGGACCTGCGCGACGTCACGACGTCGACGTCGATCGCCGAGCATCCGCCGATCGCGGCCAGCAACAGCTCGACCGGGCTCATCAGCCCCTCGCCCTGCCCGAATTCGACGGCGTCCCCGGTTGCGTTGGTCGCACGGTAACGGGTCTTACCGAGCCTCTGTACTTCGACCGAACGGTAGCCGGGATCCTGCTGGCGTGCTGACTGGTCATCCATGTTCT
The DNA here is from genome assembly GCF_051370785.1 of Rothia sp. HC945. Lineage (NCBI taxonomy): Bacteria > Bacillati > Actinomycetota > Actinomycetes > Micrococcales > Micrococcaceae > Rothia > Rothia sp. HC945. The sequence goes on from NZ_JBFCSN010000001.1 coordinate 910,522, forward strand.
CGCTCATGTCCTCATCCTGCCCGCCCCCGGTACCCCTGACAAACGTCATGGACAAACGGTGACATCCCGTATGCGTCCGCGCACCCGAAACCGGCGAATCTTGAACCATGAACGACATGGTCATCGAGGCCCATGGCCTCATCAAGAGTTTCAAGGACGGATCCGAGCGGATGTTCAACGCCGTGGACGGCGTCGACGTCGAGGTCGGGTCCGGAGAGATCATTGGGCTCCTGGGTCCCAATGGGGCCGGGAAGTCGACGCTCATCGACATGCTTCTGGGGCTGACCAAACCCTCGTCAGGGACGGTCAGAACCTTCGGGGGCACCCCGCACTCGGCCATCGCCGACGGAAGGATCGGTGCGGTGTTGCAGACCGGCGGCCTGTTGCCCAACCTGACCGTCCGGGACACGATTCGAATGATCGCGGCCACGCATCGGAACCCGTTGACCCTGGACGCGGTCCTGGACCAGGCGGATTTGACGCATGTGGCGGACAGGAAGGTCGTCAAGTGCTCAGGGGGCGAGCAACAGCGCATCCGCTTCGCGTTGGCGATCCTCTCCTCCCCTGACCTGTTGATTCTGGACGAACCGACCAGCGGCATGGATGCCAATGCTCGCCACAAATTCTGGGAATCAATGAAGACCCAGGCCAGCAGCGGGCGCACCATCGTGTTCGCGACCCATTACATCGAAGAGGCACAGAACTTCGCCCAGCGGATCATCATGGTCGGCAATGGACGCGTCGTCGTCGACGGCCCGACCGCCGACGTGCGCGCTCATGCCTCCCCGAGCCAGGTTTCGGCTGTGCTCCCCGACGACGTCGAGGTCTCGTCCCTGCCAGGTGTCCGCTCCTTCGCGACTGATGGGGACCGCACCACGATGACCACCAATCAATCGGACGAGCTTGCCCGCCATCTGCTCACCCGAACGGATGCCACAGACCTCACCATTTCCGCAGGCTCTCTCGAAGACGCATTTCTCGCCCTCACCACGGATCGAGTCGAAGACTCCTTCGCCGGATCCGAGCACACCCACTGACCGGGAGGAAAACCATGAATATTGCAGCCTTCACGCTCATCGATCTCCGCAGGACCCTCGCCGACCGTTCCGGCGTCGTCTTCTCCGTGATCCTTCCCGTGGTCTTCTACCTGCTCTTCGGAGCGATGCAGGATTATGCCGAGGCTCCGTTGAACAACGGCAATACCGCCGCCTACGTGATGATCGGGATGGCGGTCTACGGTGGCGTCGTTGCGGCCTGCGCCACGACCGGCAGCGTCGTCGTCGAACAATCGACGGGGTGGGGCCGCCAGTTGGCTCTGACGCCGCTTCCCACACCGGCGATGCTCGCGTCGAAGGGAGTCATCATCCTGGTCCGTGCGCTGCTCCCCGTGCTTGCTGTGAACATTGCCGGGCTGTTCACCCAAGCCGATATGCCTGCCGGTGAGTGGATCACATGCGCTTTGCTCACCGTGATCGTCGCGCTCCCCTTCGGCTTCTACGGGATGATGTTCGGGTTGCTCTTCCGCTCGGAATCCGCGGTCTCGATCTCCAGTACAGCGTTGGTCATCCTGTCCTTCATCGGCAACGCGTTCTCACCCTTGCCGGAGTTCCTCATGGGGCTGTCACGCCTCACTCCGCTCTACGGGGCATCAAGCCTGGCACGTTATCCTCTGACTGATGGCATCCAGGCCATCAGCGACGGAAGCGGCACCGTCACCGACCCGTTGTGGTATGCCGTGGTCAACGTCATCGCGTGGACACTCGTCTTCGCCGGGGCGTGTGCCGTCCTGAGCCGTCGACAGAAGGAACGCAAGTGAAACCCGAGAGGCCCCGGTTCCAGGCGATCCGGGCGGTGCAGGCCGGAATCTGGCTGGTCTTTGTGGCCTTCGCGGTCATTCCGCTCTTCTACCTTCAGCACACGCCGCTCGGACTCGGTTCCGGTTTGGCGTTGATCGGCTTGTTCTGCGTGGTCTACACCGGAGGCTTCGGCTACTCCGAGCTTCTGACACGACGCCGTTACAGGCTGTACTGGTGCTGGATCGCACTCATGGCACTCATCGTTGTCGCGCTGTCTCTCCTCATCGGGCTCAGTGTGGTCAATCTGACCACTTTCTTCGCCGCGGCGTTCTTGTTCTTGCTTCCGCCCCGCGCCGGAATTGCCCTCACCTCCGTTCTGGTGGCCGGAACGAACGTCGCCGTCCTTCTGGCCGCCGATCCCAAGGCTTTTCCCTACGTGCTGAGCGGCACCCTCTTGGGCCCGATCATCGTTCTCGTGATCGCCGTCGCCGCACGGAGGGAAGACGTCGAGAACCGCCTCCGCCAGGATCTTGCCGTCTCGACCGAGCGCGAGGCCGTCGCCCGCGACGTCCACGATCTGCTCGGTCACTCGTTGACGGTGATCAATCTGAAGTCCGAGGTCGCGGCCAGGACGATGGAATCCGATCCCGAGAGCGCCCGACGAGAGATCCTGGAGATCGCCCGGTTGTCCCGGACGGCGCTCGCGGACGTTCGGTCCACCGTCACACGCCTGCGCCAGCCCGATTTCGCGGGCGAGATCGACGCCGCCGGCAAGGCTCTCGCGACCGCGGGCATCACGGCGGATCTCCCGCCGTCGCCATCGGCCCACGAGGTTTCGGGCGTCAACGCATCCCTGTTCTCGTGGGCGGTGAGAGAGGCGGTGACCAACGTGGTACGGCATTCGGGTGCTTCGCGTTGCTCCGTCATACTGACACCGGAAAAAATACAGATCACGGACGACGGCCTGGGCATCGGTTCGGACTTCGGCAATGGACTGAACGGCCTGCGCGAGCGGGTCGAACAGGCGGGCGGGGAACTCGTCGTCGAAACCGTAGTGCCCCGCGAGGATCTGCTCGACGGCGAGTATCCGGGAACCCGAGTCCTCATCACCATGAATGGCGATCGCTCCCCCTTGGAGGAACCATGAGCACCATCCGAGTTCTCATTGCGGACGACCAGGACCTCGTCCGCGGCGCCCTGGCGGTCCTGTTGGATTCCGAACCCGACATCGAGGTGGTCGCCCAGGTCGGTCGCGGCGACCAAGTGCTCGACGCCGTCCGAAGCTCTTCGGTCGACGTCGCCCTCCTGGACATCGAGATGCCGGGAGGAACCGGCATCGAGGCGGCCGAGCTCGTGCGGGATGCCGGCCTGGGCTGCGAGGTCATCATCGTGACCACGTTCGGGAGACCCGGCTATCTGAAGCGGGCCCTGTCCGCGGGAGTCCGGGGCTTCGTCGTCAAGGACACTCCCCCAGCCCAACTTGCCGAGGCAGTCCGGCGAGTGGACTCCGGTTTGCGGGTCATCGATCCGTCGCTGGCGCAGGAGTCTCTCTTCAGCCCCGAGAATCCCCTGACCGACCGGGAGATCGAGGTCTGCCGGTCGGCTCAGGACGGATCGAGTGTCAAGGCCATCGCCTCCTCCCTGAACCTGTCGAACGGGACGGTCCGCAACCACTTGTCATCCGTGATCCGGAAAACGAACGCCAACAACAGATTCGAGGCCGTGCGTCAGGCCCAGGACAGCGGTTGGCTGTGAAGGAGGAGCAGCGACAGGCAGTCACGAGAGACTCCGGCCCCCATCGCTTGTCCTAAGTTGTCAGTCCGTACTGGCACAGTGGAGTCATGACCGGATTGCCTCTTGTACTTTCAGCTCTGCTGGCCCTCGTGATCGGGGGCGTTGTCGGATTCGTGCTCGGTGCACGCTCGCGCACGTCGGGTGGCGATCTCGCCGAAGAGAACTCTCGTCTGCGCAGCGATCTGTCGGCCGCCCAGGAGGGCAGGGAACAGTTGGCCCAACGTGTGGAAAGCCTGGAGAACCGCGCCCGCACGGACCAGGATGTCCTGCGCGCTCTCGCGCCCGTCAAGAACCAGCTGGCCACGGTCGAACAACAGGTCCGGCAGATGGAACGCGAGCGCGCCGACCAGTTCGGCTCCGTGAGAGAGGCCTTGGAGGTCTCCCGCCGCGGTCAGGAGGAACTGCGCGAATCAACGCACCACATCTCCAGCGCCCTCCGATCCACGACCGCTCGCGGCTCGTGGGGAGAGGCTCAGCTGCGGCGCGTCGTCGAGGCGGCCGGTATGGAGCGCCACGTCTCCTATTCCGAGCAGGTGGTCTCCGAAGTCCGGGACGAATCCGGGGAGACGCGTCGCCTGCGTCCGGACATGGTGGTTGCATTGCCTGGCGGCAAGGAATTGGTTCTGGACTCCAAGGCTCCGTTGGACTCGTATTTGGAGTCCCAGGAAGCAGAGGAGGAATCGGAAAAGGCCGCCTGGGAGGCCAAACACGCCAAGGCGGTTCGCTCCCATGTGGATGCCCTGTCTTCGAAACGATACTGGGAAGCACGTGAGACGTCCCCCGAGATCGTATTGTGCTTCCTTCCCATGGAATCGGCCCTGTCCGCGGCGCTCCGTTCCGATTCGAGCCTGCTGGACTATGCCTCATCGCGCGGGGTCGCCCTGGTATCGCCGGTGTCTTTGCTGGCCTCGCTCAAAGCGGTGGCCCTCACGTGGAGGCAGGAAGCGGTCTCGCAGAACGCCCGGGAACTCTTGGCTCACTCACGTCAGCTGTACGAAAGGCTCTCGAGCGTCGGTGGTCACCTGAAAACCATGGGGCGGGCGCTGAACCGCACCGTCGAGTCCTATAACTCGATGTTGGGTTCCCTGGAGTCACGCGTCTTCGTCACGGCACGAAAGATCAACGAGTTGGATCCGACCGCCCCTTCGGACGAACGTCTCGAGGCCTCTCCCGTGGAAACGGCTCCCAAGCCTCTGAGCGCCCCGGAGTTCCATGAAGGCGGCCCTGGGCCGGAGGACCGGCCGACCTCCTAGAAGGTATGGGATTCGTTCGTGTGACGGGAAGCGTCCATGACGTGGATGATCACCAGGATCAGCGCGATCCCCAACCCCACGCCCAGGCTCGTCAGGGCCCATGCCTGGACATTGGACGTCAAGGCATCACCCATGTGCTGCGCGATGAGCCCGCCAGTGCCCTCCACGGTGTCGAGCTGGGCGTGGAAGCGGGACGCCAATACGGTCATGCTCACCCACGTGACCAAACCGGTGGCCGCCGCAACCAGAGCGACGAACAGTGACTTGCCGCGAGGAGCCACGAGCGCCGACACGAGAGCCGCCACCACAGCAACTGCCCCGAAGGTGGGAGCCACGGCGGCCAGGGACTGGGCGGTGTGCAAGAAGTGGGCCATGGCGCCCTCCTCGCCCGAGGAGGGCGCCTCCTCCAGCTCGATCCGGGCCGTATCGTCACCAAGTCCGAGGTCAATGTGGACCGCGTTCTCCACCTTGTCGTTGACCGCCTGGTAGATCGGGGTCGCGTCAACCACGAGAGTCGAGGACGGGTCATCACCGAAGTTGCTCGCGTGGGTTTCCTTGGCCGTTTGCTTCCATGTCGACCGGAAATCCTCGGAGTCGACCACGCCCTTGACGGTCGAGTGCATCAGACCGAAAGCACGGTCCTTGGCCCAGCTTTGGAGACCGGGCAGGCCCCCGATCGTCGACCCGTCGCCCACATACTGCTGCACGGAATCCGAATCCATGATCTGCTGGGTCGCGGCATCCGCCAGGTCGGAGCGGAATGACTCTTCCTGGATCACGTCATCGGCACTCGACACGAAATGGGACTCGTCGCCCACGGACTGCTGGAACCACGCCAACAACAGCGTGAGGGTCGCCAGGCCGACCGCGAGCACCGCGGCGATGACAGAGAACACCCAGCGAAGGGTCGTGGGAACGGAACGTGGCATGGGACTACCGTAATCGTTCGTCGAAAACGCCGCTGTATTCTCATCCACAGAATGCCGAAGGTCCTTATTCTGTCGGTCAGTCCTGGTAAACATTGACCATGAGCAATCCGCGATCCCCTGACGAATTCGATCCCGCGACCTCGTCCTCAGAAGCCGCCGGGGACGGCCAGAAGGCTCCATTGCCCCAACTCGCCCGGGACACCAGCCCGGACAACCCCTGGCCGTTGCATGTGCTCTCGACCAAGATGAATCAGTACATCGCACGGTGCGATCCCAGTTGGGTCGAAGGCCAAATCATCGAGCTCAAGAAGCGGGCTCGGGTCACATACGTGACCCTTCGGGACCTGCACGAGGAAGTCTCCGTCCCGGTGAGCCTGTTCCAGTCTGAGGTCGCCCGGTTCGATGGCGATCTGGAACACGGTATGCGCGTGGTCGTGCGTCTCAAGCCCGACTTCTGGAAGAAAACCGGGCGATTGTCCATGGTCGGCAGCGGAATTCGTCAGGTCGGCCTGGGAGACATGCTGGAGCGCATCGAACGTCTTCGTCGCAAACTCCAGGCCGAAGGCCTGTTCGACCCGGCCACCAAGAAGCCGTTACCGGTTCTCCCCCACCGCATCGGTCTCATCACGGGGCGGGACTCGGACGCGGAGAAAGACGTCATCCGGAACGCACGGTTGCGCTGGCCCGCCGCGGAGTTCGAAGTCAGGGAAGTCGCCGTGCAGGGTGTGACGGCCCTGGCCCAGGTCACCAAGGCTCTTCAAGAGCTGGACAAGGATCCCGCGGTGGATGTCATCGTCATCGCCCGCGGCGGTGGCGCGCTCGAAGACCTCCTCCCCTTCAGCGAGGAGGAGATGCTCCGCGCCGTTTTCCGAGCCGAGACTCCCGTAGTCTCCGCTATCGGTCACGAGGCTGACCAACCTCTTCTGGACCATGTCGCCGATTGGAGGGCCTCCACCCCCACCGACGCCGGAAAAACCGTGGTCCCGGATGTGGAGGAGGAACGCCTGCGCATCAACCAGGCACGCGCCACGACCGAGCGTGCCCTGCGCATCTTCATCGAGCGCGAGTCGAATGGGTTGCACCAGTACCGGTCCCGCCCGGTCCTGGCCAACCCGGAAACCATGCTCATGGCTCGCGAGGAGGAAACGGATACCGCCCGAGAACGGGCATTGCGAGCGGTGAGGGTCGCCATGGACCGTCACGTGGATTCCGTCGCGCATTTGCGCTCACGCGTCAGGTCGCTCTCCCCGCAGAATACCCTCGACAGGGGGTACGCCGTGGTGCAGAACTCGGACGGATCCGTGGTGCATGATGCCCAATCCCTCGCCCCGGATTCCACAGTTACTGTTCGCGTGGCCTCGGGCGGTTTCGACGCCTCGGTCACCACCATCAAACGCGACGACCCTCGCGACCAAGCCGATTAGATCCTCCAGATCGACCACACACCGTATTCGCACATCCGCAAACGCCGGAAGGACAATCCATGCCGAATGAAGACTTCACTCCCGTCGAGAACCTCAGCTACGAACAGGCACGGGAGGAGCTCATGGGAATCGTTTCCAAGCTCGAATCGGGCGCCTCAAGTCTCGAGGACTCACTGGCCCTGTGGGAGCGCGGGGAAGCACTGGCCCAACGCTGCGAGGAGTGGTTGGACGGAGCGAAAAAGAGACTGGACGCGGCGAAAGAACGCCGCGCCCAGTCCGGTGGAGAAACGAGCGAGTGATGGACTGGGCTCCGCATCGATCTTCGGAGCCCCAGCCCGTCAGGCCCGCTGTCCGTCAACTCTGGTGGTAGCCGCTCAGGAACTCTCCGATCCGGTCCAGGGCCGTATCGAGCGTTTTGACGTCCGGAAGGGTCACGAGGCGGAAGTGGTCGGGGTCCTTCCAGTTGAAGGCCGTTCCGTGGCTGACCAGGATTTTCTGTTCCTTCAATAGGTCCAGCGCGAACTGCTCGTCGTCGACGATCCCGAACTTCTCCGCGTCCAACTTGGGGAACAGATACAGCGCACCCTTGGCCTGTTCGCAGCTCACACCGTCGATCTGGTTGAGCTTCTGATAGGCAATGTCCCGCTGTTCGCGGAGTCTGCCACCAGGCAAGATCAGGTCGTTGATCGACTGGTATCCGCCCAAGGCCGTCTGGATGGCATGCTGCGCAGGCACGTTGGCGCACATGCGCATATTGGCCAGGAGCTTGATGCCCTCGACGTAGTCCTCCGCCTTCCACATCGGACCCGTGATCGCCAACCACCCGGCCCGGTAGCCCGCCACGCGGTATGCCTTGGACAATCCGGAGAAGGTCAGGCACAGCACGTCCTCACCGGTGAGGGTCGCGGTATTGACCATTTCTGCGTCGTCGTACGTGATCTTCTCGTAGATTTCGTCCGAGAACAGGATCAGGTCGTGCTCCCTCGCGAGATCCACGATCTGCTGGAGGGTTTCCTTGGAGTACACGGCGCCGGTCGGATTGTTGGGGTTGATGATCACGATGCCCTTGGTATTGGGCGTGATCTTCGCGGCGATGTCCTCGATATCCGGGTTCCAGCCGTCCTCTTCGGAACACTGGTAGTGCACCGGGGTTCCGCCGGACAGGGCAACGGACGCCGTCCACAAGGGATAATCCGGTGTCGGAACCAAGATCTCGTCACCCCGGTTGCACAGGGCCTGAAGGGACAACGTGATCATTTCCGAGACGCCGTTTCCGATGTAGACGTCGTCGGTATCGAGGTTCCTGATCCCCCGAGTCTGGTAGTACTGCACCACGGCGGTCCGCGCGGAATAGATACCCCGCGAATCGGAATACCCCTGCGCCTCAGGCAGGTGCCGGATCATGTCCATCATGACCGCGTCCGGCGCTTCGAAACCGAACGGCGCCGGGTTGCCGATGTTCAGGCGAAGGATTCGGTGACCCTGCGCCTCCATCCTCTGGGCTTCCTCAAGTACCGGTCCTCGAATGTCATACAGGACGTTGTTCAGTTTCGTCGATTGCCGGAATTGTGCCATGCGATTCAGCGTACCCTTCGTCCGAACGTGTACTGATGTGTGTCACGTTAGCCTTCGCGAAGGTTTCAGATTATCCGAACCGGGGCCGCCACACAGCGCTGTGCGCGCATGTTTCGACATGGTCCGACTCGTCAGAAGCCGTTCTCTTTGAGCCAGAAGTCGGCGGCATCCTGGGGAGAGATCGGCTTGTCCCCGGTCGTGAGCCGGTTGAGGAACACCAGATCCCCCGTTCCCAGCTTGGCGGAGAGGTCATTGACCGCCGACTTCGCCGAATCGGGCAACTCCCCGGATCGAACCACGGGAACCACCTCCTGTGCGATGAAATTCGCTTTCGGATCCTCCAGGACCACGTAATTGTTGTCCTTGACGGCCGCCGATGCCGTGTACAGGTCCGCGACGTCGATGGTGCCGTCGTCCAGGTCGTTGGAGAGCTTCTCCTGATCGTCCTCGTGCTTGAAATTATTGGGCGCGCACCCATAGAGCTCGTTGAGCCCCTTGTTGCCGTACGACTTGACCTCGAAACCGTTCGGCACACCGAATTTGAGGTCCTGGCAGTGATCCGCCAGATCATTGATCGTCGAGAGTTTGTACTTCGCCGCGGTGATCTGGTTGACCACCAGGGCATCCTTGTTCTCCGCGGAGGATGCGTTGAGGGTGGTCACGCCGTCGGGAAGCACTTTCGGCAAGGTGGACGAGATATCGCTGCTCGACATCCCGTGCACATTGAAGGCTGCGCTCGGGCTGGGTGTGGGGGTCGGCGTTTTGCTGGCCCGGGGATCGCTCGCGTCGCTCTGGTCGGAGGAGGGCGACGCCGTGGCCTTCGGGTTCTTGCGACCACCGTCGGTCAGGGACAACAACAGGTTCCCGGAGTAGTCCGGGGTGAGATCGACGGAATTCTCGTCCCCTTTGGCCATCTGGTTCACGACGTCGAGGCGATCGTCGGGAGAATCCACGACCTCCGTGCTGTACCCGGACTTCTGCAACACCCCGGCGTACAGGTTGGCGATAACCTCCGACTCGTGAGTCGTCCCCTTCCCGATGCGAATCGTCCGGAAATCGGACGCCGAAGGATCGGGGTTCGCTTCCCCTCCGCCGGAACACGCGCTCAGGACCGTCACGAGTGCGGCCATCATGGCAAGGAACGGCAGCATCCAACGCTTCACTTCAATCTCCTCGCGGAATTCTCGGGGCGGGGCTCGCAGCCCGCTTCAGTAGGCCAGACCGTAGTGCTCGGCCGCGACCTCGACCAAGGATACTTTCCGAATCTGGGGCAAGTCCTCCAAGGGGATCCAGGCGACGTCGTCGGTCGAGCCACCGACGTCGATCACCTCCGCTGAGCCACCGGTGATGTATGCCCGGTAGAGGATCCGAAGGCTGTGGAAGGGACGGTCGCGCCCGTCGTCGTAATACTTGCTGTCCACCCCGAGGATTCCGTCGAGTCGCACTCCGTAGCCACTCTCTTCGTAAACTTCTCGGATCACCGCGTCCTCCGCCGTCTCACCGATTTCCAAGCCACCGCCGGGGAGGGTCCACCCGGCTCTCTCGGGGCGCTTGTCTCCCGTCCAATGGGTCAGCAGGATCTTGCCCTGTTCGATGATGACCGCATAAGCGGCGGGTCGCGTGTCCATGTCGAGAGCCATGGCCACAATCCTAGTTGTCTCGCGAAAGGCACGCGTCCAGGATCTCTTGAGCCGATATTTGGCGCCGTCACACGGTGGTCTCCTAAAATTTGAGTCATGAAACTTTCCGCCGCGGACTCCGGCAACATCCTCACGGACGTCTCGAGTTTGGACTTCTGGCTCGACCACCCACTGCGCATCGTCCTGATCTTCCTGATCGCTCTCTTGGTCAATATTCTGGCGAGGACCGTGATCCACAAGGTCACGGACAGCATCGCGAAGGGAACGAAGGCGCGGGTCGTTTCCAAGAAGAACAGCAATGGCCCCCAAGAGTGGGTCGAGGACGCGGTCACAGCCCGTCAGCGTCAGGCCCAGAGGGCCAAGACGGTGGGTTCAGTGCTGCGTTCGGTCGCAACCATCGTCATCTGGACCATCGCGGTCCTCATGATCATCTCGGAACTCGGATTCAATATCGCACCGGTCATTGCCAGTGCCGGGATCGCCGGTGTTGCGCTCTCCTTCGGTGCACAATCGCTCGTCAAGGACTACTTGGCGGGCGTCTCGATCGTTGCCGAGGACCAACTCGGCATCGGTGACGTCGTCGACCTGGGTGAAGCCAGTGGCACCGTCGAATCGGTGGGATTGCGCGTGACTCAGGTGCGCGACGTCGAAGGCACGTTGTGGCACGTACGCAACGGCGAGATCCTTCGCGTCGGCAACAAGTCACAGGGTTGGGCGCGGACCATCGTGGACGTGCCCGTCCCCTACAGTTGCGACATCGACCACGTGACAAGCCTTTTGCTCAAGGCCGCCAAGAAGGTCAAGAACGAGACCGAAATCGGTCATTCCGTTCGTGGCAAGCCCGAGGTGTGGGGCGTCGAGGAGATGACCGGCGAATACCTCACCATGCGCATCGCCATGCGCACCGCACCATTGCAGCAGTGGGACGTGGCCCGCGTGCTCCGCGTCTACGTGAAGTCGGCCCTGGACGGCGAAGGCTTGCACATTCCGTTGCAGAACCAATCGGTGATCCACGGGACTCAAACCATGCCGATCGTCTCCGCCAGGTCCAACGGGCCTACCGCTTCTTCGCCCGCGACGACGTACGAGACGTCGTCCCAGAACGATTCTTCCTCGAACTAGTTCGGCCCGACGGCGCCCGGCCCGGTTTCCCGCGAACCGGTGCCGGGCGTTCTTTCTTTCTCCCCGATTGCCGGCTGGCGTTTTCCGCTGTGCTCGAGGCGCCCCGGGAGCTGGAGGCCTTTCGGCCTCGCGCGATGCCCACGAACTCTTGAAGGATCTCTTCGTCCTCCGGTGCTCGATTCCCCCTGTCGTCACGGAGCCACACGAGGTCAACCGGCCTCGGCGGCATGTCTTCGACCACGCGGTAGGTCAGATCCTTCCTGTGGTGATGCCTGGCCACGGACATCGGCACGATCATCAGCCCGATCCCCGCGGCCACCAATTCGATGCCGTCCGAGGTATCCCTCATACTCGGCAGTCTCCTCGGATTCTGCACGCGATAGCGGCTGCTGGCCTCCGCCCATTCGGGGATCGATGTGGGGTCCTGCATCATGAACTCCTCGGCCAGTTCTTCGACGGGGACCTCGTCCAGCAAGGTCAGCACATGGTCAACGGGAAGAACCACCACGGGCTTCTCTTCGAACAGGCGAACCGCGTGGAATTCCGTGGCATCGGGGCGGCCATGCTCGTCGTCCGGCCGAAGCAAGGCCATGTGTGCAGCAGATGATCGAAGGGCTTCCACCCCGACGCCTTCGTTGAGGGCCAGCCTGGTAAGGGGTGTGATGTTCCCGAATCGTTCGTCCCACCTGGAGAACCATTTGTCGGGCATGATCCCGGGCACGAAACCGACCGTGAGTCCATCGCGCGGCGGGCCGAGGACATCGGGGCGCTCCGGCGCATCGGCCGCCGGTACGGCGTCGTCAGGCTCGGTGGATCCTCCTGAGGGGGTGTCTGTCATGCTGACAACCTACCAGCGGCGCGGGAAGGATCGGGTCCCGTCCCGAGTTGTGCCAACGGCACCGGCGGAGTACGGTAGAGGGGTTGCTTGGGGCTATAGCTCAGTTGGTAGAGCGTTTCGTTCGCAATGAAAAGGTCAGGGGTTCGATTCCCCTTAGCTCCACTCCACAAGAGCCGAAACCCTGTTCCGTATGCCGCGGGGCAGGGTTTTTGCTTGCCCACGGCCCTTTACCGAACCCCTCAGGGATCCGGGACTTCTCGTGTCTCGAGCCCTGCCCGCCGTGGCCAGAACTTGAGCGTCAGAACGGCAAGGAGCACGACGCCGATCGCGATCGCCGCAAGCCAAGGCCTCTGGAGCCAGGCCCACACCACGGCCATGCCGACCGTGCCGTAGACAACACCCCAGATCAGGGTTCCCACGAGCATGGCCGGAATCCACCGTATGAGCGGCATACGAGTGAATCCCGTGACCCCGATGACGGCAGTCTGAAATCCGACCGTCAGAAAACAGGCCGGCACCGCAAGAATCCCCCACCGATTGACGAAAGCCTCGGCGTGTTTGTAGACGGACGTCTCGAACGCGGGTGCGAGCCGCTGCACATGGCGGCCGCCGGTGGCGACGACGCGGCCCAAGCCATAGACGAGGCTGGTCCTGAGGACTCCGATACCCCAGAAAAAGAGGATCGCTGTTCCCAGATCCAGGTTTTCGATCCACGCTCGCATGAGAACCAGCCTACCGAACATTGCCCGACCCCTAGCGTGCGATGAGCCACTCACTGAGCCAACCCTTCATTGTGAGCACCCAACGCACCGGGGCCCCCGGCCCCCAAACGGTCGAAATGCATGAGCTTGATCACGTTCAGGCGCCTTCCACGGCACGCAGATCCCCAAGATTGCGGGCGGCATACTACTTAGGGACAGCACGTCATCAAGAAAACACAGGCAAACCTAATTTCGGGGTAGCGCACCCGCAGACCATTAGGTAATGTTTTTATTACCAAATAGCCGGGAGGCAAACCTGGAACGGTCTGCTGAACAGCAGACTTACAGCGGTCGGCGCCTCCAGTGAGTGAAGACCTTCTTCCTGTGTGTGATGCAAAGAATGGGCCCCGGGTTGTCCCCCGGGGCCCATTCGATTTAATTCAGCCAGGACCAACTGACCGTGTTCATCAGCGTCAATCCGTCTTCTCGATGCGGTCCATGCCCTGGGACAGCGTCTCCCTCAGCCGCAACATGGTTTCTCCCTCCAGGAGCCCCACGCCGTACCTGTCGAGCTCACGACGCTGGAAGACCCGCCCAGCCCGCGAAAGCCACTCGTGGGCAGCGTGCAGATCCAGGCAACGCCCAAGCCTCGACTGCAACGACCTGGCTCTCTTGGCCGACTTCTTCGCCTTGTCCACGCGCTTCTTCGGCAGAGCCGATTCCTCGTCGAGGGCTTCGACCGCGTACCGCAGCGACTTGGCCGCCTTCCGGACATCGTGGACGTGCTCCAGGGCCTCGTCGATGGTCGGCTCATCCAGGTCCATCACACGGGACCGACGCCGGTGCAGACGCGATTCCAGGTTCTCCAGGATCGCTTTGCTGACCTTCTTCGGCGACCACTCCGAGGCGACCTCGTCCAGACGGGGTTGAAGAACGAATGCACGGAGGTCCTTCATCAGGTCAAGATGCTCGGGCGAGGACAGCCGGTTTCGTGCCGTGCGCAGGGCGTCGTCCTCGTCCTCGCTCAACAGGTCGAGGATCTCCTCTCGGGTTCCGTGGGTCAGGCCTTCCCACTGGTACAGCCCTTCGAGGATCTGCCGAGCCACTTCGAGGTCGCGCGCAGGGCCCAGGTTCTCGCCGGTTGTCCGCAGGCCTGCGGACAGCCGCCCCTCCGCATCGTGGTCGATCACGCCTCGCAGGCCCCTGAGGAGGCTCCGAATCCCCCTGAATCGAATACGCAGCTGATGCACCGCGTCAGGGACTCCGGCACGCACGCCCAGGTCCAGGGCCGGCACGTCGTCCAGGTATTCACCGATGAGGTGCGCGATCAGCAATTGTGCGGGGCCCAACTTCGGCCCCTCGTCGTCCTTGCGGCGTTTCGGGGCCGCTATTCCCGCGGCTTCGTCGAAAGCTCGGTCCTGCCCCAGCGCACGGGAAATCTTGGCGACCGACGTCGAGGGGCCGGCGCCGGCTGCCTCCAGGACGTTTTCGACGTCGCTGAAGATCTTCTCCTGTTTCTTCCGGCCGAGGTCGTCCACGAGGAGCTCGACCTCCCACTCCTGCCACGAGCGCTCTACCCCCGTGGCGTGGTCGTAGCCGCGCACCGTATCGTCGCACAGCTCAGCGACGGCGCGCCCGTCACCGTCACGCAGAAGGGTGCGGAGCCGACGCGTCGAGAGTCTGGCCACGGGTTCCAAGGGTTCACCCAAGGTCACCCCGGACAGCATGTTCTTCACCGCGGCGGGCATGGACTCGGCGTCCTTGAGCAGATCGAAGTGTACTTCCTGTCGGCCGTCGCCGAGGGCGAACTTGATATGCCAGCCTTCGTCGTGGCCGCCAAGGCGGCGCCTGACGACGACGCGGTGCCGAGCCAGGCTCCCCGCGGCGGTGTCAAAGTAGGTGGCGTCCAGGTTCTGGGTCTCTGCTTCGGTATCCGCGACGAGCCTGGTGAGTCCTGTCAGGTCCGGACTCCCGGCGTCGGCCGTGGCCGCCTCGTATTTCCGTTCGATTTCCTGCTGTGTCGTACTCATGCCGTGTCAGTGCTCTCCGATCTGGGCTGTCCTGAGACGAACCCCCGCGGTTCAGGAATTGTGGAGCCTCTCATGGATACCACAAAGCCCGCCGGTTTCCCGACGGGCTCTGCACGTTTCAGCGTGACGGTATCAGGCGCGACGACGAGACAGGACGTCGTCGAGATTCAGCACGCTGTCCCCCTTGCGCGCGGCCTCTTCCAACGTCGAAGACGATGACTTCGGCTCTTCCGGAACCTCAATCGGATCCGGTGTTTCGCGCCGAATCTCCGGGGCATCGACATACGTGGGCTTCGGCACCTCGACCGGCGACCACTCGCTGACGACCGGCGTGAAGGCCACCGGCTTGCCCGCTGCCACGCGTCGAGCCTGCTCACGCAGGTACTCGATGTCCATGCCTTCCATCCCGTTGTCGTCCACAAAGGGCACCTCGTCGACCGTCGCGATGGGCGACGCCGTGTCGGACTGTGCCTGCGTTTCAGTCTCGCGGGGTTCCACGGAACCGGCCTGCGCCGCCCCGTCGTCGAGGAAATTGCGTGGCCGCTTGACGACCAGCCCCTCGCCGCCGACGTGGAGGCTTTGGCCACCGTGGTCGACCGACCGGCCGTGTTCCGCAGACGTCGCCGTCGGCTCCGTACGAGTCCCCGATTCCTCGTGCCTCTGGCTCTCGTTGACGCTCGCCTGGTCTACCCCGCGGGACAGAGCTGCGACGTCGGCCGAGCCGGCGTCACTGGGCGCGGTCGTCGACGGCGCTTCCTGTGGGAGCGTTTCGCTGTGAGACCGCAACGATTCAGCATTTCGGCCTTCCGCCACGAAAGAAGTCGATCTGGTGGGGCGCCCCGAGCCCATGAGGCCTCTGTCGGCGAGGGCCAGATAGCGCAGACCGCCGAAGGCACCTAGCCCTACCAGAAGCAGGAAGACGGGCACGGGCCAGGCGATGGCTGTGAAGGGGGCGGCGACGGCCGTTACGATGCCGATCACAATGGCCAGGAGGCCGACCACAGCGGCGGCTGTGCGTCCAACACGAATGCGCGGTGCCGAAGCGGTCTGCCGTTCAGTGGCGGCGCTGGACTTCTTCGGGCGAGGTACGCGGACACCTTCGCTGCGCGTCTCTTCCTCGTAGACCACGGAGGACTCCGGCGGTGCGGCGTGGGGGGCCGCCGCCGAGGAATTCTTCGGGGACTGGGTACTGTTCATGTCATTCCTTTGACGCAGTAGCACGTTGTCCCGGGGGAAGGCGGGCACTGTGTTGTCCATGATATCCGGGGCCACGACCTGCGCCATGACGGCGGGGCGACGGCGGCGTTCGAAACTGCGCACCGACCACGCGACGAGAACGAAAGCGACGATCAACAGAAGACTGGACGTCGAAACCCATGACAACAACACGGTTGTAGTTTACAGGGGTCGAAGCGTGGTCCAACCCACTGTGTCTGGGCGTGTCACCTGATATTTCGCCGTATTCATTCGATACAAACCCTGAGTCCGGGGCTCATGAATTCCGGATCTCACGAAGAATGCGGGGCCTCATCCGAGACCCCGCATTCTTGATTCGATCTTTGGTTCAGTCAGAGGCCTATTCGTCCGGAAGTGACGCGACGAATTCCTTCAGCCAGGGACGCAGGCCGGGGCCCAGGTCCTCGCGCTCCGCGGCGAGAATGACGTTGGCTTTGAGGTAGGAGAGCTTGTCGCCGGTGTCGAAACGGCGTCCTTTGAACACCACACCGTACACGCCTTCGCCTTCTCCCTCGCCCTGTCCCAGGGTCTCGAGAGCGTCCGTCAGTTGGATCTCGTCACCGCGCCCGGGGGGCGTCTCCTCGAGAACATCGAAGACTCGGGGGTGCAGCACGTATCGACCAATGATCGCCAGGTTGGACGGTGCTTCCTCCGGCTTGGGCTTTTCCACCATGCCGGTGACCTTGACGTACTCCTCGCCCTCGACCGTCTGGACCGCGGCACATCCGTAGGCGCTGATCTGGTCCTGGGGAACCTCCATGAGAGCGACGACGCTACCGCCGGTCTTCTGCTGGGCTTCGATCATCCGCTCGAGAAGATCCTCGTTCTCGTCAATGAGGTCATCGCCCAGGAGCACGGCGAACGGCGAATCGCCGACGTGGGTTTTCGCACGAAGAACCGCGTGACCCAGGCCCTTGGGATCGCCCTGGCGCAGATAGTGCAACTCCCCCAGCGCGGTGGCGTGCTGGACCGACGCGAGAAGATCATTCTTGCCCGAGGCCTCGAGTGACGCCTCGAGGTCAGGGATCCGGTCGAAATGATCCTCCAATGCGCGCTTGGAACGGCCCGTGATCATGAGAATGTCATCGAGGCCGGCGGAAACGGCTTCCTGGACCACGTACTGGATGGCCGGGCGGTCGACGACCGGAAGCATCTCTTTGGGACTGGCCTTGGTGGCCGGCAGGAACCGAGTGCCCAGTCCTGCGGCCGGGATCACAGCCTTGGTGACTGGTTTCTGTGAATCATTTGCGGTCATACCTCTCAGAATAGCTGAGGACCTGCGAAAAACCTTGGGTTTGTCACAGCAGGTTTATAGTCCCGGATAAGCCGTTGCTGTGAAGAACGGGTCATTGGTTCTCGCGTGTGGACCCAATTCGCCGGGCACGTCGTCGTGCGGAAAGCCATTACCCTGATTATCTGGGCTCCGGCCCAACCCATGCGAGGAGGACCACTCATGAACGATTCGTGTGCACCCCGCTCCAAGAGCGATCTCAGAGTCCGTTTGTTGGATGCCCGTGCCCACAGGCAGGCTTCCGCTCCCGGCGCGGAGAGCGTTTCGGAAGCTTTTCGTCGGTTGCTGGGGGAACACATCATTCGTCACACGCCTTCGGAGGCGACGGTGTGCGCGTACCTGCCGACTTCCGGGGAACCACCGATCGAGTCTGCCCTCGAGGAAGTCCACGCTTCCGGGCGGAGGGTCCTCGTGCCGGTGACGAGGCCCGGACGCCTCCTGGACTGGACCGCTTGGACCCCTACCGTCGACGTCGTCGAAAGCCGGTTCGGTATCAGGGAGCCGGTCGGACCAAGGTACGGCCCCGATGCTTTTGTGCGGGCCGATCTACGGCTGATACCGGCTCTCGCGGTGGACCGCTCCGGTTTTCGCCTGGGCTACGGTGGCGGGTTCTACGACGCCGCCCTTTCGGCCGTTCCGAGCGTCCCACGGCCCACGGCGAATGTGGGCGTATGTTTCGCCGCCGAAGTGCTGGAAGCGGGTTCGGTCCCGACGGAGCCGCATGACGCGCGGCTGGACTTGGTGTGCACGGAACGCGGATTCACTCGGATCGGGAACTGGCCGTAATATAGTTCCGCCGCATCCCACGAACTCAGAGGAGACTGCTCATGCCCGTATATGCGTATGTGTGCAAGAACTGTCAGCACGCATTCGATATTCGCCAGGCCTTTACGGACGACGCACTCAAGGAATGCCCCGAATGCCGGACCGAGTCCCTGCGCAAGAAATTCAACACCGTGGGCGTAAGCTTCAAGGGCAGCGGGTTTTACAGCACCGATTCCAAGCCCTCCGGATCCGGAACTTCGGACGGCTCGACATCGACGACTTCGTCGTCCGAGGCCTCGGCGTCCGGCTCGTCGGCATCCAGCTCGTCGGCCGGCGGCGACTCCTGACCGCTTCACAGAGCTAGACTTCCAGGGTTCTCGTCCGTCCACAGCGACGGCTCTCCGGCCCGCATGGCCGGTGAAATGCACAGTGCCCTGTCATCCCGGACCGCGCGCACGCCGATAGTCATTCTGCCGTGACAGTTTCGGTCCATGCTCCTGTTCCGGCTCCGTCCACCGTTCCGCCGCCGCGTACGTCCGACCGTTCCGCTGGGCGTCAGAATTCGTTCGCATCTCAGCCGTCGGGCACGCCTGCTCGGCACTGTCCTGTTGATCGCGGCGACCTTTGGCAGCTGGTTCCTGCCGTCCCATCCATCGAGTCCCGAGGCCCAGATCCTGATCGCGAAACGTCGGCTCGACCCAGGTCATCACCTCTCCTCCGACGATATCGAGGTGGTCGCGGTCCGAGGCGAGGGAGCCGATTCCTTGCGTGAGAGCACTCCCCCACTCGAATCGGTCGTCGGGGCCAGACTCGCGATCGCGGTTGACCGAGGCCACCAGGTCACGGGGTCGATGACGGCCGCCTCGGATCTAACGCGCGATCTTCCCCAGGGAACGGTGGCGGTTGCCTTGCCTGTCAGGGATGCAGCCTCGTTGCGGCACCTCGGGAGGCTGGCCCCCGTTGATTTGTTCGCCCATGGTGACGACCACGAACGGCTACGGGCTCAAGGCTTTCTGATCATGCCGCCGGAGAGCACCACGGACTCGGGCCCAGGCTTCTCGAACCAGGCGCCGGATTCCATCCCTGGAGGCAATCTCGCGTTCTTCGCCGTCCAGCCCGATGTTGCCGAGGAGCTCGCCGGTGTGCACGAGGAAATCGTCGTCGCGGCCACAACGCCGGTGAATCCGGAGGCTGCGAGCCGGTGAATCCTTCGCCGGGCGACGAACCGTCACACCACGGTCAGTCCCAGTGCGGGGGCCGTTGTTCGCGCAACCAGCGTCCACGGGCGTCGTCGCCCCGACCCGGGGAGGTCGCCTCCGTGGATTCGGTCGCGCCCCGGCTTCGGCCACGCTGCGAGCCTCGACCCTCCGTTTCCGGGGTGGCTCGTGTGTCCCCGAGACCCGCCAGCCGCTCGGGCTCTCCTTGGCTCACCGTGCTACCGCCCGTGGCCCTCCGCGGGCCCCGATGGCGGTAGCGCTTCTGCTTCCCCGGATCCCGGTTCGAATCGGAAGTCACCCGCGAACCTGGGGTTCGAGGCCAAGGTATCCGAGGATCCGGTCCGCTACGGACTGTGGATCGGTGAATACGTCCACGGCCCACAAGGACACCTGGTTCCACCCCGTCCTTTCCAGACGCTCGGGCTTCAGGCGGGACCTTTCGCGCACCGAGAGCGCGGCATAGGCTTCCGTCCCATCACTCGAGAGGGCCACGGGAAGTCGCATCGCGGAAGAGTCACGAGTCTCGGGATTCCCGGAGGTTCGTGCTCTGGGGCTGAGGACGGCCCCGGCCGACATCGACTCGGCATGTGCCGTGGCCACCGCGTCGACTTCTTTGCCCGGAGTCACGGAAACATCAGCCCCCGCGCTTCTCAGACGCCGCACCAGATCGGCGAGAAGCCAATCGGCCTTGTGCTCATCCTCTGCCGCGTCGTACACGGACAAGAAATCGCTGCCGGCATGCTCCGGCGGAAGAATGGCCGCCTGTCCCGAATCCCCGCGGTCCCGGGAAGCCTCGAAGGAGGCCAGGAAACGTGCCAGATCCTTGACTCCCGTTCTCAGATCCGCGGCCTGAAGCTGCGCCAGACTCAAGGAACTCACGATCCGAGTGTGGAACCGGGCAGTCGTCATTGCTTTCACGAAACGTTGGCGGCCGTGCTGGTCAGCAAGCTGCCCGAAGTGGGAGGAGCGCGAACCGGCTTCAGCGGCAACGCCCAGACTGAATATGACCCTGTCGCGGCGCAATCCCTGAGACCGAGCGAGATCCAGAACCCGGAAGGGTTCTTGGCCAGGCTCGAAGAATTCCCGGAGATCAGGCCGAGATTCGAGACCTCGCCTGACGGCCTCGGCAATGCGTGCCGCGTGGCGCGTTCCGGCGGTCAGAACGGCCAGGGACTGTCGCGGGTTCTGGGATGCGTGCTCGAAGACCATCTCGGCAACGGCGAGAACCTCCGCCTTGGGCGACTCGATGACGGGTGCTCCCACCCGATCGTCCGGTTTTTTCCGAGTGAGGTAGTCGACGTCCAACGACCGAATCCTGCTGACTGCTTCCTCCCCGTACGGCATGGTCGAGAGGGCGCCGTCGTAGAAATGGTTGTTGAGGTACGAGACCAGTGACTGGTCCCGGCACTCATGCACACGATCGAGGGTGAGGCCCGGCAGCATCTGGCCGAGAACCTGCATCGCGGATTCCACGGGGTCCTCCGACGGGGGCTGTTCGTTCCCGGTCGTTGGAGACACAATGAACGGTTGCGGGTACCCGGCGTGGTCGTCGCCGAACGCAATCACCTGGCGCGTACGGGACAAGGCAGCAAGGCACGCCCCCAACGGTGTCGACTCGGCGTCGAGGACTATGACGGCATCAACGTGGGCCGACTGAGGCACCGTGCGGCCGACGCCGAAGGGGCTGGACAGCCACACGGGGAGCAGTCCCGCAACCATGTCGGGAGCCTGATCCAAGTATTCGCGGAGATGGCACGGCGCACCCTTGAGCATCCGCCGGAATTCTTTGGCCTGGAGGGGTTTGAGAGACACCCGACGGTTCCACCCACGGGCCGCGTCGTAGCGGACCCTGGCAGGCCCGGAAGCAACGTGCGCCACGTCGGCCCGGCGGAACGAGGACTCCACCTCGGTCAAAGTTTTGCCCCTGACCAGGTTGACCTCCGGGCGTTCGAGCATGATCTCGAAGGCAGATTGCCACCACGCCAGGTCCAATTCTGCGGCAACCTGGTCCGAAGGGACGTGTCGCTCTTCCAGATCGGACAGCAACTCTCCCAGACCCTTGCCACGCAGAATGTGCATCAGTTGCTCCCGCTCGGGCAGGGTGTCCAGGAGGATGCGGTCGTTCGCCATGGCCTCGAGGGTTTCGACCAGATCCGGAAGAGGCAGCGTGAAATAGTCCTTCCGGGCTGGGCTCTCTTCCATGACGATCGACAAGTCGGACAGGCCGTCGGCCACCTGCGCATAGGATCGCCCGATGGTCTCGAGATTTCCGGGCAGGCTGACCGTTCGCTCGTCCACGGCCCAGGTCTGCCACTGCTCCCGTTGCGCCTGGACCTCGATCAGGGCCTGGTGCAGATCGGAAATGTGCACCTGCGGAACGATGTATTCCTTGGCCGCCCTGCGGAGACGCGAACGCTGAATAGCCGACATGTCGATGCCGCGTTCACGGCGCCAGGTCGAGGTACCGGTCGCCGCGATCAAGTCGGTCACGGGCCGGTCGAAGATGTCACCGTTGAACCGGGAGAGGGAGACTCGGATTCCTTCGAGCAGGTCCAGTTGCTTCTTCCAGCCGGCCAGAGTCCTCTCGGGGCGGAGGCCGATGCTCTCGAAGCCTTCGGTGATGTCCTTGCGCAGGGTTCGAGTCGTCTCCAGGAGGGTACGCACCAGTGCACGTGCTTGCTTGGTCTCTTCGGTGTTGACCAAGGTGGCCCCGAACCAGGGCGCCTTGCGCGTCGACGGGTTGAAGGCGCGCAACTCTGCGGCCCTTTCCAGTTGCGCAACGGTTTCCGCACGATCAACCGTCGCGTCCATGACGCCACGCTTGAATCGCACGCGGGTCGACGGCGCCTCATCCTGTGAGGTCAGTTCGGCAAGGGTCTGCATCGCCTGCAACGGCGTCACACCCCAGCGTTCGTCACGCCAGTGCAAGGAGTCGATGTGCTCGATCAATTGGCGCCGCGTGCTACGGATTTCATCGTGCAAACCGGACAGCCGCGGTTCAACGGCACGCTCGTGACTCACGATCGTCTCGACCAGTTTTCGGTGAAGGTCCTCCGGTTCGAGGTCTTCGCCGAGTTCGAGCGTGAGGTCCGAAAGCTCGAGTTCCGAGAGTCTGCGCCGCACGTTCTGAAGCGTCTCCCTGCGTTCGGCAAGGAAGAGCACGGACTTTCCTTCGGAGACGAGGCCCGCCGCGACGTTGAGGGCCGCACGCAGGTGCTGGGTCCCCGCCGGTGAGGTGACCGTCATCGACTCGCCGGCCCTGGCCCTCTGAACCAGTTCGGAGACGGTGTCATCGGCGTCGTAGACCAACGTCTCGTCCGCCGGGTCCACGTGGTTCGCCGGAGCCGGTGACGACGTGAATTCGCGTTTCTCATACGACTCGTCGAGCCGGATCCGGTTCAGGTCCGAGAGTTCGCGAAGCAGTCCAGAGGTCGCGGTGCTCGGCAGTTCCCCCACGGTGTCCGCGAGGTCCGCGAAGGTCGAGATCACGGTCCGCGATTCGATGTGCATGCCGGGAACCTTCATGCACGCCGAGCGCATGGCCTCCAGGACCGCGTCCGGGGTGAGTCGTGAGCCCGAGGTCGCCGTTCGGTGCACCCCTTGCTCGAACAGATCGATACCGAATTCTCTGCGTAGTTGGCGGGCCATCGCAGGGTTGAGGCGGGCCGGCCCGTTGATGCGCAGTTCGAAATCGTCGCCGTCCGGGTGAGGGTTGATCGTCACGGGCGCCAGAAGGATGGGTGCTATGTGCCGCCGCTCACCGCGTGCACCATCCGGTGTCCCTGAAGGATTCTTGGTAGCGAACCACGACGCCGTTCCTGCGGCGAGGAAGCCCGCGTCGAGGCCATGGTCCGCGTCGAGTTCGAAAACCTTGCCCCGGATAGCGTGCGCGGACCGAATCCCGTTCGAGAACTCCGCTCGGTCGCGAAGAATCGTGGACAAGCGGGTTCTGCGACCGGACAGCAGCTGGGCGTAACCCGACGGATTCGAATTCGACAGGTCGATATGCACATTGTCGACCGGGTTGAAGTCCAGGAGCGCATCCGGTCCGGTGTACACATCCACTTGTTTCAGCCACCGGTCGAGACGCAGTTCGTCACGATCGGTAGGGGCATCATCCGTCGACGCGTCGGGTTGGTGGCCCGCCTTCGCACCGGAGTGAACGTGCTCGTCTCCGGCTCCAGGGTCCTCCGTGGGCGAATCCGCGCCGTCCGACTTCTCCCCGACCGGTTCTCCATGAGTGGTGTCTGTGCCTGATGTGCTCGCCTCGGGGTGGTCCTCCTCCGTTGCGGCGCCTTCCTCACTGACCTCCGGGTCGGCCGCCGCCGTGACCGTCACGCCGCCGAGCGATGCCACGGACTCGGGACGCGTGGCGTCCGATGCGTCGTCTCCGACCTGCTCGACCTGGAATTCCTGGGACGGCGTGCGCGAGGCGTCCTGGTCCGACGGCTCACGGCCGTTGTCAGCAGACTCAGACTCTTGCGGGCTCGCCCAGGGCACGGATGAGGTACTGCGGTCCGGGGCCCCCGAATTATCCTGCTCGTTCTGGTCGGCGGAGTGTGGCTTCGTCACGTTGTCTCTGCTTCCGGTGTGGTCGGCGTTGTCTTCGCACGTGGTTGCCGCGCGGGAACCGCGCGCCCTCTCTATAGTAGAAGCACACCGAGCGGATTGCGTTGCAGTTCCCCATGTCGTTGTGCTCAGACACGTGTGGCCCGGCCCCGGTTTCCCGAGGCGGGCCACACGTGCGTCCAAGACCGAGGCGGTCTCAGAAAATTATTCCCATTCGATCGTTCCCGGAGGCTTGGAGGTCACGTCCAGAACCACCCTGTTGACCTCCTGGACCTCGTTGGTGATCCTGTTCGAGATCTTGGCCAGGAGATCGTAGGGAAGCCTGGACCAGTCGGCAGTCATCGCGTCTTCCGAGGAGACCGGCCGGAGAACGATCGGATGCCCGTAGGTTCGGCCGTCGCCCTGGACACCCACCGAACGCACCTGCGACAGCAACACCACCGGCATCTGCCAGACTTCGTTGTCCAGTCCGGCCTTGGTCAGCTCGGCTCGAGCGATGGCGTCTGCGGCACGCAGAACGTCCAGATTCTCACGCGTCACCTCACCGATCACACGAATCCCAAGACCGGGGCCGGGGAACGGCTGTCGTGCAACGATCTTCTCCGGGACTCCGAGCTTCCGGCCGATGGCACGAACCTCGTCCTTGAACAGCGTGCGCAAGGGTTCGACCAAGTCGAACGCGAGGTCCTCGGGGAGGCCACCCACGTTGTGGTGGGACTTGATATTGGCGGCGCCTTCGCCTCCACCGGACTCGACGACGTCCGGGTACAACGTTCCCTGGACCAGGAACTTGATGTCCTCCCCGCTTCCTCCGAGCTCGGCAACGAGCTTGCGCTGCGCGTCCTCGAATGACCGGATGAACTCACGACCGATGGCCTTGCGCTTGTCCTCGGGGTCCGTCAAACCTTCCAGAGCCGAGACGAACCGATCCGATTCGTCGATGGTCACGACCTTGATACCCATGGTCTCGGCGTAATCCTGCTCGACTTGCTCACGCTCACCGTCGCGCAGAAGACCGTGATCAATGAAGAAACAGGTCAGCTGGTCGCCGACGGCCTTGTGTACGAGTGCTGCCGCGACCGAGCTGTCGACTCCGCCGGACAGTGCGCAAATCACCTTGGCGTCACCGATCTGTTCACGGATCTTCTCGACCTGCTCGTCGATCACGTTGCCTGTGGTCCAGGTCGGCTTGAGACCTGCGACGTTGAACAGGAAGTTCTCGAGGATCTGCTGGCCGAAATCCGAGTGCTTGACCTCAGGGTGCCACTGCACGCCTCCGAGCTTCTTCTCCTCGTTGACGAATGCGGCCACGGGGGCCCCTTCGGTGCTCGCCAGGACCTCGAAACCGCTCGGCGCCTCGGTCACGGAGTCGCCGTGGCTCATCCACACGTTCTGCGCCACCGGCGTGCCTGCCAGGAAGGAGACCCCATTGCCGGTCAGGGTCGCATCCGTTGCGCCGTATTCGCGCAACCCGGTGTGGGCCACATGGCCGCCGAGAGTCTGCGCCATCACCTGGAAGCCGTAACAGATACCGAACACGGGAACACCGGATTCGTAGAGCCGACGGTCCCCTGCCGGGGCTCCCTCGGCGTACACGCTCGACGGGCCTCCGGAGAGCACAATGGCTGCGGGGTTCTTGGCGAGAATCTGCTCGGTCGGCATCGTGTGGGGCACGATCTCCGAATAGATGTTGGCGTCACGCACACGGCGTGCGATGAGCTGGGCGTATTGAGCCCCATAGTCGACGACCAGAACGGGGCGATCTTCCAACTCGGGTGTCGCCGAGGAATCGGATTGGGTCACTGCCATACTTTCGATGTTGTCGGGTGCGGAGAAATTGCCCCTGGTGCGGGGCCCGATATTTTCAGTCTAGAACACGATGTCGGCCGAATCCGGGCCGGCTGGGCATGCACTGTCGGTGCTGGCCCGGATTCCCCGGCGCGCTCAGTATCTTTTTGCGGACTTCGGGTTCGCGGCCACCTGGGCGACCGTCTCCCGATGGATGCGTCGCTCGACGATGAAGGACAGGAAGGGGACGACACCGCCCAGCGCCATCACGATCAGCTGCGGGAGCGGCCACCTCATGAGCAACCAGAGACGGAAGCACGCAAGCAAGTAAATCACGTAGAACCAGCCGTGAATGATCAGGACGCCGGTCGAGATGTTCAGGCCGCCAGTGAGATTGCCCGTATCCCTGTTCAACCATCCCAGGGCGACGTTCTCTCCCGTGGACGCGTTGGTGGCACCGGCCATCAGGTCGAACCCGAAGATGTACCTGGTCACCATTTCGACGACCAGCAGCAACAGGAACGTTCCGGAGATCCAGGCGCAGTACTTGTAGATCGCGAGCGCCCCGCGGATCTGTGCCTGAGTCCCGCCGAACTTCCTGCGGGTCGCCCGGACGTTGCCTGCCTTCTGCGGTGTGGCGTCCGCGGGCAGCGGGACCCTCTTGCCGTCCGTGCGCTCCACGGGTTGGGGCTGGTTCTTGGGCGTTGGCTTATCGGCCACCTTGGTCACCTCGTTGATTCTCGTGTGTGGTCCCGACCGAGGCTTCGGCGGACGAGTGCCCGCCGTCGGGCTCATTGATTTCCTCGGCGACGGGTTCGTCGAAGTAGTAGTACTGCCGGTCGTCGGCGTCGTAGTAGTAGTACCGGCCCGTGGACTCCTCGTAGAACATGTTGCCTTCCCCGGCCGGAAGGATCTCGTAGTACTTCTCAGGGTGAATCATGCGTTCGTGTGAGTCGGCCAGCATGCGCCACCACAGATAGATCGCGAAGAGAGCGAAGACGACCCACTCGATCGCGTAGAAAATATTAAGCCAGTCCACGGAATGGTCCACGACCTGCTCGGTGTGGATCCGGCTGAGCTTGTCGTGAGGCTCGGTCAGCCCGGCGTCCTTGTCCACGTGTCCCTCGGCATCGACCGGGGCCGGCTGGTCGGCCGGTGATTCGGAGACCGCCGCCACGGTTCCGGCGTACAGGGGTGTGTCCCATACGTTGGCCAATTGGGCGGTCGCAGCAGATCCCAGGGCGCCCTTGGTCTTGGTGTCCTTCGACGTGACCGGGGCTTCATTGGCCACCAGACGGCCGATCACCGTGACGTCGCCGGACGGTTCAGGGCTGAGCGCCTGGGTGTCGCTGTCCGTGGTGAACCCCCGTGCCACCGGAACGGCGTAGTCCTGGCCCTCGGATGCCGCATCGGAGTCCAGTCGGAACTCGCTGACGACCCAATACCCCTTGGTTCCGTCATTGACTCGTCCCTCGACCAACCGGCTCGAGTCCTCGACGTAGTGGCCGTTGGCCTGAACCATCGAATCGGCCTCGGACTGGAGAACCGGATCCTGCGGGTCGGCTACGTCGCGGAGCGGCTGGACCACTTCTTTGCCCGGATCGGCATTGATCTGTCCCGAATCCGCGGATCCCAGTTGCCACTTGCTCAACAGCATGAACCCCGTCGACATCGCCAGGGCGAGCAGAAGCGCACCCAACCATCGTGGGGTAAGAGCTAGTTTGAGCACGGCGTCCAGCCTATCTGTCCAGCCTGGGATTTCCCCAAGTCATCCAGGGGCCGAGCAGCCTCGTCGCGGCGCCCGGCCCATGGGTCGTTCAGTACTGGGGGCGTCCCGTCAGGACAACCTCGGAACGTTGAAATTCCTTGAGCGTCGAATATCCCGTGGTCGCCATGGCACGCCGCATGGCGCCTATGAGGTTCGATGTTCCGTCCACGTGGTGTGACGGGCCGTAGAGAACCTCTTCCAGCGAGCCGACCTGGTTCATGGGGGTTCGGGTTCCCCGGGGGAATTCGTGGTGGTGTGCCTCAGGTCCCCAGTGGTATCCGCGTCCGGGCGCTTCCTTCGCCCGGGCCAGGGGTGCCCCGATCATGACGGCGTCGGCACCCATGGCCATGGCCTTGATGATGTCGCCGGACTGGCCGAGACCCCCGTCCGCGATGACGTGCACGTACCGTCCGCCCGATTCGTCCAGGTAGTCGCTGCGCGCGGCGGCGACATCGGAAATCGCTGAAGCCATGGCTGCGTGGATGCCCAGTGCCCTGCGGGTTGTGGTGGTTGCGCCTCCCCCGAAGCCCACGAGGACTCCCGCGGCGCCCGTTCGCATCAGGTGGAGAGCGGGTGTGTAGCCGGCGGCTCCCCCGACGATCACCGGCACGTCGAGCTCGTAAATGAACTTCTTCAGATCCAGTGGTTCCTGATTCTGGGACACGTGCTCGGCGGAGACCGTGGTCCCGCGGATCACGAAAAGGTCCGTACCGGCGTTGACCACCGTCTTGTAGTACTCCTGGGTTCGTTGCGGGGTCAGGGATCCC
The DNA here is from genome assembly GCF_051370785.1 of Rothia sp. HC945. Taxonomy (NCBI): domain Bacteria; kingdom Bacillati; phylum Actinomycetota; class Actinomycetes; order Micrococcales; family Micrococcaceae; genus Rothia; species Rothia sp. HC945. The sequence continues at coordinate 939,025 of NZ_JBFCSN010000001.1, forward strand.
GCAACCACCACGCCGGCGTCCCGAATCTGGGCCAGCCGCTCGGTGATCAGCCCTTCCTTGATGGGTTCCGCGTAGATCTCCTGCATGCGACGGGTCACATGCGACATGTCGTCACGCGCCAACAGGGAAATTTCCTCGAGGTACGGTTCGGGATCCTCGTACCGGGTCCAGAGGCCTTCGAGGTTGAGAACTCCGACGCCGCCCAGTTTGCCCAGGGTGATAGCGGTCTCGGGCGACATGACCGAGTCCATGGGCGCACCCAGGACGGGTGTCTCGAACTTGAAGGCATCGATCTGCCATTCGGTATTGACGTCCCGCGGGTCCCTCGTGCGCCGGGCGGGCACGAGAGCGACGTCGTCGAGCGAGTACGTCCGGCGGGCACGTTTGGAGCGCCCGATTTCGATGTCGTTGGTCAAGATCTTCCTTCCGTACGCCCCTGCACGGGCGTGGCCGAATCAGCGGCGGTAGTTGGGGGCCTCGACGGTCATCATGATGTCGTGAGGATGCGATTCCTTGAGACCGGCCGGCGTCACTCGCACGAATTTGCCCTTGTTCTTGAGTTCTTCGATGGTCATCGAGCCCACGTAGAACATGGTTTGGCGCAGACCGCCCTCGAGCTGGTGAAGCACAGCGGACAAGGGTCCCCGGTAGGCGACCTGCCCTTCGATGCCCTCAGGGATGAGCTTGTCCTCGCTCTTGACGTCCGCCTGGAAGTAGCGGTCCTTGGAGAAGGAGGCCTCCTTGCCACGCGTCTGCATGGCTCCGAGAGAGCCCATCCCGCGGTAGGTCTTGAACTGTTTCCCGTTGACGAAGATGAGGTCGCCCGGGGATTCATCGCAACCGGCGAGCATGGATCCGAGCATCACGGAGTCGGCACCCGCGACCATGGCCTTGCCGATTTCCCCGGAGTGCTGAAGGCCTCCGTCGGCGATGAGCGGAACACCGGCGGGAATCGTGGCCTTGGCCGATTCATTGATCGCGGTGATCTGCGGGACGCCGACGCCGGCAATGATGCGGGTCGTGCAGATCGACCCGGGGCCGACGCCGACCTTCACGGCGTCTGCGCCTGCATCGACAATGGCCTGTGCCCCTTCGCGCGTGGCGGCCTGTCCGCCGATCACGTCGACGTGTGCGGCGGACGGCTCCTTCTTCAACCTGGCGATCATGTCCAGCACGCCCTGCGAATGTCCGTTGGCGGTGTCGATGAACAAAGCGTCCACACCGGCGTCGATCAGGGTCATGGCCCGCTCGAAACCGTCACCGAAAAATCCCACCGCGGCACCGACCCGGAGCCTGTCCTCCTCGTCCTTGGTCGCGTTGGGGTACTGCTCGGTCTTGGTGAAGTCCTTGACGGTGATGAGGCCGGTCAATCGTCCCTGGTCGTCGACGAGCGGCAGCTTCTCAATCTTGTGGGAGGCCAACAGCCCGAAAGCCTCGTCCTTGGTCATGCCCTCGTGGCCGGTAACCAAGGGCATCTTTGTCATGATTTCGGCGACGGATCTTGTTTCGATGTCCTGTTCGGAAAGGTACCGGGTGTCCCGGTTGGTGATGATGCCCACGAGCTTGTCTTCGCTGTCCACGACGGGCAGCCCTGAGACCTTGTAGTGGCCGCACAGATCATCGAGCTCGCGCAAAGTTGCGTCCGGCGAGATGGTCACGGGGTGGGTGATCATGCCGGACTCGCTCCGCTTGACGCGGTCAACGTGCTCCGCCTGGTCATGGATCGAAAGGTTGCGGTGAATCACGCCCATACCGCCGAGTCGAGCCATGGCGATGGCCATCCGGGAATCGGTCACGGTGTCCATCGCGGCGGAGATGATCGGGGACTTGAGACTGATCCTCCTGGACAGGCGCGTCGTCGTGTCCGCATCCGACGGGTTGACGTTCGTGTTCCCGGGAAGCAGGAGGACGTCGTCATAGGTCAGACCGGTCAGGCCGAAGGGGTCATCGGACAGGGCTGTGGGCTGGGTCAAGAGAATGGGACCTTTCACGTCGCGCGTCTCGGTACGAGCCTCTCGGCGCCCCGAGCTGTTGCCTCTCATCATAGGACGTTCGGCAACCCGAACGCTCCCCCGCACCCCGCCCAGGTGACGGAGACCATGCAGCCGGCTCCGGGGAGGTCACCGGGAGCTCGCATTCCGCATCGCGGTATCGAGCCTGTCCCCCACCATGTGCTTCATCGAGTCGACATACGTCGCCGTCAGGTGGTTGTTGTCCAGGTACGTGTAGACGTTGCCGATCTGCGCTGGGCAGCTGCGACCGGGGCAGACCAGGTCGAGCAGATCCAGGGGCGCAAACCCATGGATCTGTTGCGCCCATTCCGCGGTCGGATTGGTTTGCCCCAGGGGGCTCGGGAACGCGCAGCCGGCGACCCCGTTGCGTGCCTCGCAGTCGGCATGCTTCTCCGCAAAACGCGGCACGTCCCGCACGCCCACGACGTCGATGCCTCGCCGGGTCCATCGCTCAACCTGCTGTCGCGTCTCCGGCCGGACGACCTCGCCGACCCCGCCGACGGTCGAGTGCGTGGCCAACATCAGGAGCACGTCGGGCTTCTGAGCGCCGATGTACTCTTCGGTGTGTCTCATCCACTGTGCGCATTGCGCGGAAATCCTGTCGTTCAGGGCCACGCTCGTGAATTGGCACCCTGGTGCGCGAACGAAGGTCAAGTCCCACCCGTTGCGGCGGGCGGCATCGGCGATCGCCGGAAGCAGCATCTCCATGTGGCTGTTGCCCACCGCGACGACGTGCCGGCTCGGTCGATCGGCGCGATGGTAATTGAGGCATTGGTCGACCTCGAGACCTTTCAACGCTTCCGGTGGATCGACGTCGCGGCAAGGCGTCCCACGGACCACCTGCCACGACCAGTCGTCGGCGCGTTTGGCCGGTGTCGGGAGGATGGCGGCGTCGTCGGACCCTTCGTACCGGAACCCCGGGAGAAGCGCTCGAGCCCCAGGATTGTTGTTCACGGATTCGGTTTGTGCGACCCGCGCTTCGGAGGCGATGCGCGCATCCCACACGCAGGCCGGCCCCACAGCCAGGAGCATGCTCGCTGCGATGACGAGCAGGCCTCTCCGGCGCCTCGCGTCCGCCCAGGACCAGCGACGCAGCGGTCGTTCGACGACGCGGGTCAGGACCCACGCAATCACCGTCGCCATCGTGAGCAGCCCAGTTCCGGCGAAGAATCCCGCCTTTTCCTGCCCCGTCACGGCCAGATAGAACACCAGCAGGGGCCAGTGCACCAGGTAGAGGGCGTAAGACGCCGACCCCAGGATCACCAGTGGCTTCCAGGTGAGGATTCTTTCGGCACCCCAGCGCGTTCCTGAGGGTGTACACGCGATGACGAGGCACGCTGCCACGGTCGGCCACAGGGCGACGAACCCGGGGAACTTGCCCTGCACGTCCAGAAGCGCGCCGCAGAGCAGGATGGCGACCAGTCCCGTCCAGGAGAGGACCGCGGCGAGTGAGCCACGGACGGTGATGCGTGTGCAGACGATGGCCAGCAGGGAACCCAACGCGAACTCCCACAGTCGCGCCCAGGTATTGAAGTAGGCCCCGCTCTGGTCGACGGCCGTCTGGTGCACCGAATAGGCCAGTGAACCCAAGAATATGGCCAAGAACATCAAGGCCAGGATCCTGCGAGCACGAGCCTGCAGGCAGCGGACCATGAGGCTCGTGAGGCAGAAGAGCAACGGCCAGACCAGAAAGATCTGCCCCTGTATCGAGAGGGACCAGAAATGACGGAAGGGCGACGCCGCCCCGGAGTCCGAGGCATAGTAATCCACCGCGTGGCCGATGGAGTACCAGTTCTCGCCATAGAAGAGGACGGCGAAGGCCTCTCGGATGGCAGGGACCCACCGATCGGCCCCCAGGAAGAGTCTTGAGCCGAGCAGAGTCAGCACAACGGTCACCACGGCCAACGGGACGATGCGCTTGAATACATGTACCCAGTACCGGGTCACCTCGCGCCACCCCAGTGCGGCGCCCCTCTGAATCCGGTCCACGAAGGACGCGGTCATGAGGAATGCAGAGATGAGCAGAAACACGTCCACGCCGCCGGAGACCCGACCGAACCAGACGTGGTATGCGGCGACCAGCAAGACGGCAAAGGCCCGCAATCCCTGGATTTCGGGGCGGAACGCGCGCCGACGGAGCGCTGTGTTCTGGTGGCGCGGGGTACGTCGATGCCACGGCGCGGTGGACCCCTTGACTTGCCTGGGCGAGGGCACGGTTTTTCCTCAGTTCGGTGCGATTGCAAACCCATCGGGATTTGCACGACTGATGCTCCTCCCCCGGAAGAGAGGCGCTGGACAGGTGAATTGTACTTGCCGGTCCGGAAAATCCGTAGTTGCGGCCGCGCCCGAAGCCCATGGGGATTCCGGCGCGACCGCGAACGGTCTCACTCAGGTCAGGAGGCCTGCTCACCCGCCTGCGCCATCGCATCCTCGGAAACCTGCGCCGCATCGTCGTACCTCTGGTCGAAGAACTTCTGCATGCTGCGCACGTACGTGGCCGTCAGGTGGTTGTCGTCGATGTAGGTGTAAATATTGCCCACCGCGGGCGGGCAGCTTCCGTCCGGGCACACCAGATCATCCATGTCCAACGACCCGTAACCGGGGATCTCCGTGCGCCACGCGGACGTCGGGTCCTCGGTCCCAGCGGTCGCGTGCGGGAAGGTGCAGTCCTCAAAGCTGTTCTTGTTCTCGCATTCCGTGTGGGACTGCGTGAAGCGTGCGTTGTCCCTGATGCCGATGACCCCAACGCCTTCGCTCGTCCACTTGCGCACTTGGTCCTCGGTGCCCTCGCGGATGCCTTCGGCGGCGCCGTCATAGCTGGAGAAGGTGGACTGGATGACCAGGTTGTCCGGGTGCCAGTCCTGGATGGCGTCCTCGGCCCGCGGGAGCCATTCCTGGCACGCGCCCGAGAACCAGTTGTCCTGGGGGCTCGTGAAGAAGCAGCCGGGGTGTCGCACGAAGGTCAGGTCCCAGTTGTCGTCCTTGGCCTTCTGCTTCAATGCCGTCATCCACTGTTCCGTGTGACTGTTGCCCACCGCGACGACGTGCTTGCTCGGATGATCCTGCTTGACCACCCGGTAGCACTCTCCCCCGGAGAGGCCGTGCATGTCCTTCTTGAAGTCCTTGTCCTTGTCGCACTGTTCCCCCAGACCGTTGACCTCGGCGAAGTCGTTGCTCCGGGTCAATGCGGTCGGAAGCAGACCAGGATTGTCATCACCCTTGTAGGTGTAATCCGGATCAAGGATCTCGGCGCCTGGGTTGTTCTTGTCCGCGTTGGCCTCGATCTTGTGGGTCACGTAGGCGATGCGGGCCTGCCACGCCAGAACGGACCCGACGCCGAGCGCGATGCACCCGAGAATCACCACGCCAGCGCGCCACCGCTTGGTTTCGGCCCACTTCCACTTGCGGATGGGCGTATCGACCAGCTTCGTCAGCACGTAGGCCAGGCCGATGGACAGCGCCAGGAGGACGACGCCGGAGAAGAGCCCGGCCTTCTCTCGTCCCGTAATGGTCAGGTAGAACACCAGCAACGGCCAGTGGACGAGGTACAGGCCGTAGGAGTTGGAGCCGAGCCAGACCAGCGGCTTCCACTTGAGCAGACGATCGGCTCCCCACTTGGTGGTCGACTGCCCGCAAATGATGATGAAGCTCGCGGCCAGCGTGGGCCACAGGGCGATGAAGCCAGGGAACTGGCCCTCGACGTCCAGGAGGGCGCCGCAGGTCAGAATGGCCAGCAGGCCGACCCAGTTCAGGATCGCGGCCACGCCGGTACGAACACGGATCCAGGGAAGCACGATGGCCGCCAACGAGCCCATCGCGAATTCCCAGAGCCTGGCAAAGGTGTTGAAGTATGCCGCGGTCTGGTTCGAGTACGTGTAGTAGACCGAAAAAGCGAACGAGACCACGAAGACGACCGCGAAGATGGTCGCCAGAACCGGCCGAACCTTGGTCCCCATCTTGCGGACCAGAAGGCTGCCGAGCGCGAAGAGCAGAGGCCACATGATGAAGATCTGGCCCTGGATGGACAGAGACCAGAAATGCCTCAGAGGCGACGCCGCGCCCGAGTCCGACGCGTAGTAATCCACGGCGTTCACGATCGAGAACCAGTTCTCGTAATAGAACGTCACGGAGAATGCCTCGTGCATGATCGACAGCCATCGGTCCGGAGACACGAACAGCCGGGTCAGCACGAGGGAGCCTGCCACGATGATCGCGACGAGCGGCATGATTCGCTTGAAAACGTGGAACCAGTACTTGGTCAGTTCCGTCCAACCGATGCGGACTCCGCGCTCGATCTTGCCCGTGAAGGACAGTGTCATCAGGAACGCGGAAATCATCAGGAAGACGTCGACGCCGCCGGATACCCGGCCGAACCAGATGTGGTAGATCGCCACCAGGAGCACGGCAAAGGCGCGCAGTCCCTGGATTTCGGGGCGGAAAGCCCTCTTTCTGCGAGGTGCGACCTCTGGGGCTTGGCCGCCTTCCGGGGGCGGGACCTGTCCTGTCGTCCCGTTCGATTCAGTCATTCAAGATCCTGTGTCGGCCTCGGCAGAGGCGGTGTTCTTGTCGATTCGTGCGATGCCAGCAATCGGTATCGGTCCTGCAGGTCAGCCCGTAGCCCGGCGCTCGGTCACGAATGTCCGTGGAGCGGATGCGAGCGGCCCGCGGGCAGACACGAGTTTTCATCCTATTCGTCTGACGCGCAAAATTTCGTACCCGTGCTCAGGCTCGCCACCCGGGATCCGCGAGGAAACCCGAAGACACGACATGTGCCACCGTCCGACGCCGGGAACACCCGCCCTCAGGCTGGATTTCAGCGAGGACCGGCGACCCGCACCGCGCGGCGACGAAACCGAGCAACGTGCCATCGCGAGATGGCCTGAAGAGACAATACATTGCATTGCAACTAAATCGTCGCACGGACCCACACACACAGGAACGCCCCCGCGCTCTCACAGAGAGCGCGGGGGCGTTGGGACGAGGACCTGGAATCAGGCCTCTTCCTCTTCCTCCGGCTTGTCGACAACCAGAGTTTCCGTGGTCAGGACCATCGATGCGATGGACGCCGCGTTCTCGAGCGCGGAACGGGTGACCTTGACCGGGTCGATGACGCCGGCCTTGATCAAGTCCTCGTACTCGCCGGTCACAGCGTTGTACCCCTGGCCGGCATCGAGGCTCTGGACGCGAGACGCGACCACGTAGCCGTCCTCCCCGGCGTTGTCGGCAATCCAGCGCAAAGGCTGAACGAGCGAGCGTCGAACGATGTCGACCGCCGTCCGCGCACCCTCGGTCTGGAGCCCCAGGTCCGAATCGAGCGCCTTGGCCGCGTGGACCAGGGCAGATCCACCACCGGCGACGATGCCTTCTTCGAGCGCGGCCCGGGTCGAGGACACGGCGTCCTCGATACGGTGCTTGCGTTCCTTGGCCTCGACCTCGGTCGCAGCTCCGACCTTGATAACGGATACACCGCCGGACAGCTTGGCCAGGCGCTCCTTGAGCTTTTCGCGATCCCATTCGGAATCCACGCGCTCGATCTCGGAGCGGATCTGGGCCACGCGTTCAGCAACGTCATCGGCAGAACCGTTACCGTCCACGATGGTCGTGTTGTCCTTGGTCACCGTGACGCGGCGGGCCTGGCCGAGCTGCTCGAGGGTCACGGAATCCAGGGTGATGCCGAGCTCGCTCGTGATGACCTCTCCACCCGTCAGGACCGCCAGGTCCTGCATGATGGCCTTGCGACGATCGCCGAAGCCAGGAGCCTTGAGGGCCACCACATTCAGGTTTCCGCGAAGCTTGTTGACCACCAGGGTGGACAGAGCCTCGCCGTCGACGTCCTCGGCGATGATGGTCAGCGGCTTCTTCGCCTGAACCACCTTTTCCAGCAAGGGCATGAGGTCGGCAATGGCCGAGATCTTGCCCTGATAGATCAGGATGGCCGAGTCCTCGAGGACAGCTTCCTGCCGTTCGGCGTCGGTCACGAACGACGGCGACAGGTAGCCCTTGTCGAACTGCATGCCTTCGGTCACGGACAGCTCGATCTCGGTCGAGGAGCCGTCCTCGATGGTGATGACGCCGTCCTTGCCGACCTTCTCGAATGCTTCCGCAAGGAGCTCGCCGATCTGCTCGGACTGGGCCGAGATGGCGGCAACGTGCGCGACCTCGGCACCCTCAACCTCGCGGGCGTTCTCCAGCAGACGCTCGGACACGGCCTTGACGGCCGCCTCGATGCCCGCGCGGATTTCGCTCGGTGCCGCACCAGCGGCCACGTTGCGCAGACCCTCATTGACGAAGGCCTGAGCCAGAACCGTTGCGGTCGTCGTGCCGTCACCGGCGACGTCGTTGGTCTTGGTGGCAACTTCCTTGGCCAGCTGAGCGCCGAGGTTCTCGTACGGATCGTCAAGCTCGACTTCGCGGGCGATCGTGACGCCGTCGTTGGTGATCGTGGGAGCGCCCCACTGCTTGTCCAGAACGACGTTGCGACCACGGGGTCCGAGAGTCACCTTGACCGTGTTGGCGAGCTTGTCCACGCCGGCCATGAGAGCCTTGCGGGCTGCGTCGTCGAATTCCAACTGTTTTGCCATGAACTACATGACTCCTTACACAGGTCTAGAAAAGTGCGGGTTCGTCGAAGTCTTACTTCTCGACGACGGCCAGCACGTCACGCGCCGAGAGCACGAGGAATTCTTCGCCCGAGTACTTGACCTCGGTTCCGCCGTACTTGGAGTAGATGACGACGTCGCCTTCCTGGACGTCGACGGGGACGCGGTTGCCCTTGTCATCGACACGACCGGGGCCAACCGCCACGACCTTGCCCTCCTGGGGCTTTTCCTTGGCGGTGTCCGGGATGACCAGGCCGGATGCGGTGGTCTGCTCAGCCTCCACGGGCTGAACGACGATACGGTCCTCGAGGGGCTTGATGGAGACGGACATGAGTGACCTTCTTCCTTGGATGGATCAATTCTTGGCGTGAGCCGTGAAGGGCGTGCCAACCGTCGTCGCGGTGCCGATTGAGCGCCAGGCCCATTTAGCACCCTGACTGCCAGAGTGCTAAACATGACTCTATTCGGAGGGTTAGCAGAGGGTCAAGACGAGTGCCAAGTTTCGCCCTCAGCGGTAAGGATGACGCCGAACGAGGTTCACCTGGCGGCCGATACAGTGGTGGCGTGACGCATTCATTCACCCCCGATCAGCTCTCCGCCCTGGACCGGATGGACTACCGCGAAAGCGACGCACTGGCTCTCTCGAGCTCCCTCCGGAAACAGGGCTTCACGGCGGAACAGGCCGCCGACATGCTGACCCAGGCCAAACTCCGTGTGCAGGCCCGATCCAAGTTCGGGGAAGACGCCCAGCGCATGGTGTTCACTCGTTCCGGACTCGAGCAAGCCACGCGCCGCGCCGTCTCACTGTGGCACGCGCGAAGGTTTCGGGACGCGGACGCAGGGCCGGTCGCCGACCTCGGGTGCGGCATCGGCGCGGACTCGGCAGCTTTTCTCCGCGAGGGACTCCCGGTGGTCTCCTACGACATCGATCCCGAGACCGCGTCGATGGCCCGGCACAACCTTTCCGCCCACCGCGGGTCCGAGGTTCGCGTGGGTGACGTGACCGAGCTCGATCCTGCTTCTCTCCGCACCAAGGACGGTACGGCGATCCGTTCGCTGTGGCTCGATCCCGCGCGTCGAGACACGGCGGACGGCCAGGTTTCCCGCCTGTTCGATCCGGAAGCCTTTGCGCCGCCGTTCTCCATGATACGTCGCTGGGCCGAGACGGGAATGCCCATCGGCGTCAAAATGGGTCCCGGGATGGATCGGTCCGAGATTCCTGAGAACGCCGAGGCCGAGTGGGTCAGCTGTGGCGGCGACGTCGTCGAGGTCGTTCTGTGGTTCAATGCGCTCGCCCGTCCTGGGATCAAGCGTTCCGCAACCCTGCTCGGGGCGGATCCGCTGGAGCCGGAGGTGTTGGCCCAGTACTCTTCGGATTCCGGATTCGGGAAGGCCTCCGGGGAGGCCCCTCCCGTCGGTCCCCCGGCTGATTTCCTCTACGAACCCGACGGCGCGGTCATCCGGGCCGGGCTCGTTGACCACCTGGTGTCTCGGGTCGGAGGACACCTCCTCGATCCCCGGATCGCCTATTTTGTTTCAGACCAGGGCGCCGACCTGCCCGGAGCGACCTGCTGGGTCGTCGACGAGATTCTGCCGATGGGTACGAAAGCTCTCAAAGCCTGGGTTCGAGAGAACGGAATCACCGGTTTGACGATCAAGAAGCGAGGGGTCGACGTCGTCCCGGAAGCATTGCGACGTCAATTGCTCGCCGGGAGCTCTTCGAAAAAGAAGAAGTCAGCCGGGAACCGCCACGCGACGCTCATCCTCACGCGATGGGAATCCCCCGAGTCGGAACATCGAGCGGCTTTCGTGGTTCGTCGCGCGCATCCGTGAGACCGTGCCGGGACGAGGCTCTGGTCCTGCGTGAAGCCGCGTGTCGTCCAGGCTGGATACGCCGTACCGTTCGCCTCCCTCCCCGCTAAGATGAATTGACCCCGACACGGGAGGACCACCATGATCACTTTTTCCAGCTCCGGTCAGTCGAGCCTGGGCGTCGAATGGGAAATTGCCCTCGCCGACAGGGAATCGGGCGATCTCCTTCCGGCGGCCGCCGAGCTCATCCAGGCCCTGGAATCCTCCCACCCGGAATACATCGACCCCGAGGGCCTCGCGCCGCAGATCACGCGAGAGTACCTGTCCAACACCGTCGAGGCGGTCACGGGTGTGTGCTCCACGGTCGCCGATGCGATGGACCAGCTCACTCGGCTGGCTGATGCGCTCCGAGCGGAAGCAGATCCGCTAGGAGTCGACCTCTACTCGGCGGGGACTCATCCGTATGCCCAGTGGAGCGAGCAGCCGGTTTCGGAGAAGGACCGGTACCAGAAGGTCCTCGAGCGCACTCAGTACTGGGGCAGGCAGATGCTGGTCTACGGAGTCCATGTGCACGTGGGCGTCGATTCCCGCGACAAAGCTCTTCCTTCGGTGAATCAGCTCGTCAACTATTACCCTCATCTCCTGGCATTGTCGGCCAGCTCTCCGTACTGGATGGGCGTGGATACCGGCTATGCCTCGCAGAGGGCCATGGTTTTCCAGCAGATCCCGACCTGCGGAATTCCGTACCCGTTCGAGAAGTGGTCCGAGTACGAGGACTACATCGATCGGTCGATCGGTGCAGGAATCATTGCCGAGGAATCGGAGAACCGGTGGGAAGTCCGCCCGGTGGCCCGGTACGGAACGGTCGAGATGAGAATCTGCGATGGGCTGGCGACCACGGAGGAAATCGGGGCGATGACTGCCCTGACCCAGTGCATCGTCGAGGAAGTCTCCCGCACCGTGGAGGACGGCGGTCACGTGGAGCTCATGCCCCGGTGGCTCTCGGAGGAGAACAAGTGGAGGGCCTCACGGTACGGACTGGACGCTACGGTGATCGCCGACGCCGCCGGAACGGTCCTGCCCCTGCGCAAGCATTGCACCGACCTCGTGACCCGGCTCGAGCCCATCGCCCGGGACCTCGGTTGCGCCGCGGAGTTGGCCGGTGTGCACCGGATGATCGAACGTGGACCGGGGTACGAACGCCAACGCCGTGTCTTCGAGGAGAACGGCCGAGATCTCCGGGCCGTGGTCCGTGACACGGTCGATCTGACGCGGTACGGATACCGAGATTCATAGTCCGATCGGGCTGTCCGATCGGGCCGGAAGGGGGCGCATGTCCCGTCCCGGATGCGCCCCTCCCCTGATCAGGCCCTGAGGGACACCGTGGTGACTGGCAGCGACGGGTCCGCGGTGAAGTCGAATCCGCTGGGTGCCACACCCGATTGCACGAGTCTTGCTCCCAACGCCGCGACCATAGCGCCGTTGTCGGTGCACAGGGAAAGCTTCGGCACAACAAGCCGGATCCCATGGTCCGAACACCGCTCGGCGACGAGCTCTCTCAGCCTCGAATTCGCGGCGACCCCGCCACCGAGCAACAAGGTATCGATGCCGTTTTCGGTACAAGCAAGCATGGCCTTGGACGTGACGACGTCGGCCACAGCTTCCTGGAACGAAGCCGCGATGTCCGCGACGGGTACGGACTGGTCATGGGCTTCGAGGCCCTCGACGACGCGAGCCACGGCGGTTTTCAGCCCGGAGAAGGAGAAGTCGTAGCGATGGCTCCCGGGGTCCTGAACGGTTCCCATATACTTTGCGGCCGTCAGCCCCCGCGGAAAGGTGAAGGCCCGGGGGTCCCCCGATGCGGCGGCTGAATCGATCGCGGGTCCTCCGGGATAGGACAGTCCCAGGACCCGGGCGATCTTGTCATAGGCTTCGCCCGCGGCGTCGTCGAGCGTGGAGCCCAGCAGCGTCACATCGCCTGAGATGTCCGAGACCTTGAGTATCTCCGTGTGTCCGCCCGAGACCAGAAGGGCCCCGAGCCCCGAGAGCAAGGGGGCCCCAAGCTCGGTGGTTCCAACCGAAGTCGCGCTGTCCTCCAGGAGACCTACTCCGACGTGGGCGACGAGGTGGTTGACGGCGTAGAGGGGCTTGCCGGTGGCGACCGCGAGCGCCTTGGCGGCGCTGACCCCCACCATCAGGGCGCCGGACAAACCGGGCCCGCTGGTCACCGCGATGGCGTCCACCGCGTCCATGCCGATGCCCGCTTCATCGAGAGCCGCGTCCAGCGCCGGAATCATGGCCTCCAGGTGAGCGCGAGACGCGATTTCCGGAATCACACCTCCGAATCGCGCGTGCTCGTCCATGGACGTGGAGACGGTGTTCGTCAGGAGGCGCCGGCCCGCCACGATCCCGATGCCTGTCTCGTCGCACGATGACTCGATCCCGAGGACGATCGGTTCGCGGGGTGTGGATGTGGTGATCAACGGTTGGATCCCTCCGAGCGTTCTGCGCCGGCCTTCAGGTCGAGGCTCATGATGACGGCGTCGACGCCGCCCTGATAGTAGCCCCGGCGTTCATGTATAGGTTCGTAGCCCAGGAACGTGTACAGCCCTTGGGCCCTGGGGTTGTCGGCGCGGACCTCCAGCATCATGGTCTCAGCTCCCATGGCCCGTGCCTGCTCATGCATTCTGTTCATGAGCCAACGGCCGATCCCACGGCCTTCGTGGCCCGGTCGAATGGCAACAGTTTGCACATCTCCCGTGTCCGCAACGGCCATCATTCCCGAGTAGGCGATGAGCTCGCCTTCGGCTTCGACCACGGTGTAGCGACGCGCGGGATGAGAGATCTCCGCGAGGAACATGTCGATGGGCCACGCGTCCTCGGGGAAAAGCATTGACTCGAGTTCGTGAACGGCTTCGAGATCGTCCAGTTCGGCGGTGCGAGCGGAGTATCCGGCCGGCAGGGTCTCGGACTCGACCGGGACTTCGGCATCAGAAACAGAAGGCGTGGGGCGCGGGCCGATGCTGGGCTGGGTCATCTGGTGGCCTTCTTCCTGTCGGAGGGCACACGGGCATCGGATTCCCTCAGGTAGAGGGGCGATGTCGATTCCAGGGTGGTGTCCAGACCGGTTCGCAGCGCAGAGGCGACCAGAAGTTCCGCCAACGGTTCGTCCTGATCGTGTCCGGCCAGAGGCGTGAGGGCGTCGGCGTAGAGCTCGGCACCGCGACCGGCCATGGGGATCTGGGGATCCAGATCTCCGGCAGGTCCGACGACGGGTCCGTGAATCCTCGTATACCCTGTCGCGCCGGTTCCGTGGTCATCCGTCAGGCGATAGACGGCGCTATAGACCTCGCGACGACGAGCGTCGGTCGCGACGCCGAAAACGGAGTGCCCGGCGGAAGCGGCGTCATGAAAACTTCCCTCTGCCACGGCGTCCGGACTGACGACGCCGCGAACAGGGACTATCCACGCCCACCCCATGGCTCTGGCCGTCATGATGCCCGCACGCAGGCCCGTGAATGGCCCGGGACCCACTCCCGCGAGAATCAGGTCCAGATCCTGCCCGCGGATGCCGGAATTCTCCAGGAGGTCACGGACGCCCGGCGCCATGGCTTCCGCGTGCGATCGGGTGTCATGGGTCCGGAAGCTCCCGAGGACTTCGAGTCGGCGGTCGTCCGGGGCGCCATCGACGACCGGAACCCTAACCAGGGCGCCGCTGGCAATGGAAGATGTATCGCAACCGAGAATGAGCACGTCCCCAAGTCTACTGGCGACGAATTACTCTTCGGCCGCTGCCCGGATTTTGTGGACGAGTTGTTCGATTTCCGGCTCGCCCCACCGGCCACCGGTGAAGGAAATAACGGCCCGTCGGGGATCACGGTCTTCCTCTTCGCCCTCGACCAACGGCGCATCCGAGCCCTGCGAGCGGATCAGCGTGATCTCCACCCGAGACTCACTCAGGTGTTCGACCAGATCCCGCCCCCATTCGACGACCGTCACGGAGCTGTCCATGGTGTACTCGAGATCGAGGTCGTCGATCTCCTCCGGGCTGGACAGCCGGTAGGCGTCCACGTGCACCAGGTCCGGTCCGCCGGGACGCGCACCGTCCGAATCGTTCGGGTGTATCCGGGAAAGGACGAACGTCGGGGAGATCACCTCCCCGCGAACACCTAGTCCGTCGCCGAGGGCCCGGGTGAACGTCGTCTTTCCCGCACCCAATTCGCCGGTTAGCACCACCAGGTCACCGGACCGGAGGTTCCCCGCGAGCGTGTGCGCGACTCGGGCCGTCGCCTCAGGGCTGGCGAGCTGCACATCGAGTTCGGCCTGCCGGGACTGTGTGGATGGGGACTGGTCATTGGCGTGGCTCACGCGTTGTCCTCTCGCAGATAGATGCGGTCGACCCGTGGGGAGATTCTCGTCACGATCTCGTAATTGATGGTTCCCGCGGCGTCGGCCCAGTCATTGACAGAAGGGTTGTCTCCGGATCCGAAGAGGACGACGGGCGCGTGCAAGTAACCCAGGGACGGGTCGGAGAGGCCCGGTCGGCCCAGGTCGACGACGAGCTGGTCCATAGCGATTCGCCCCACCTCCGGGTAGGTGGCCGCTTCCGCTCCCGAGGGATAGATCCTCACTGGTCCGCCGGTGGCGACCCGCGGCACGCCGTCCCCGTATCCAAGGGGTATCAGGGCCAAGGTTGTGGGTCGCGACGTCGAGTACCGCAACCCGTAGGAAACCCCCTGTCCGGCGGGGACCTCTTTGACGGAGCTGACGAAGGTCTGCAGGGTCATGGCCGGTTTGAGCCCGAACTCCTCAGGCGGCGTCCCAGGAATCGGAGACAGCCCGTAGAGGGCGACGCCGACTCGAACGGCGTCGGCCGTCATGCGGTTGGCCTCACCCCTCGCATAGCGACCCGCGGTCAGAATGCCCGGGCTGTTGGCGACGTGCAAAAGGTCGGGAGCCAGGCCCGCTTCACGGGCCTGACGCACGGCGTCGTCGAACTTGTCGAGTTGTTCCTCGGTCTCGGAACGGTCGGGCTCGTCGGCGACGGCCAAATGCGAAAAGATGCCGGTGACCCTGATCAGGCCTTTCGCCTCGAGTTCGGCGGCCCGCCCGACCAGCCCCGGCCATTCCTCCATGGTGCAACCGTTGCGGCCGAGGCCTGTATCGATCTTGAGGTGGACCTTGGCCGGCGAACCGACGGACGCCGCCGCCTCCGCGGCGGACTCAAGGTCCCATCCGGAGGCGCCCAACTCGATGTCCTGCTCGATGGCCGCCTCGAAATTCGTGGCGCGCGTATGGAGCCAGGCGAGCATCCGGCCGGATACCCCTTCTGCGCGCAGTTCGAGGGCTTCCCGAACATGCACCAGCCCCAGAGCATCGGCCCCGGCATCCAGGACGGTCCGCGCAACGGGCAGAACCCCATGGCCGTAGGCATCCGCTTTGATGATCGCGATGAGCTTCGCCGTGCCTGCGAGTTCCTTGATGCGCCCCACATTGGACGCGATCGCCGCCAGATCAATCAGGGCGGCACGCTCGGGCAGCGCCTGATCGGCAGGAAAATCGATGGACTGCCCCGGTCCGGGGACGGCGGACGTGCCCGTGGTCGGGCCACTGTTCAGTTCTGCGGATGGCATGGGGTCATTCTCTCACCTTGCGGCCCTCCGCCCGACGATGTGAACTCCGGGGGAGGTCGAGCGACCGCCTGCCCGGCCCCGCGAGCGAGCGGTCGGGTGACGTACTGTTGACAGCGTGGGCATTTCGGGCGCGAGCGAGCAAGAGTCAGTACATCTTTTCAGCATGCACACCTCTCCCCTGGCCCAGCCGGGCGACGGCAACGCGGGTGGCATGAACGTCTATATCGCGTGTCTCTCGCGAGCGCTCGCGGCCCGAGGGTTTCGGGTCGAAGCCTTCACTCTCGCGACCGACCCCGCGGAGGTCACCGACGATCCGCATCCCGACCCATCGATCGAGCAGGTCTCCACGGCCCGTCCCGAGCCCGGCGTCGTCGTGCACACCTTGTACCTGCCCAAGGCTCTGGGCGCGGCCAAAGAGGATCTGCCCGTCCTGACCGAAGACTTCGGACGGGCATGCGCGCGGTACTCACAAGACAACTCCCTGTCCCCCGATATAGTCCATGCCCACTATTGGTTGTCCGGCGAGGCCGCAACGGCCTACCGCGAGGAGTTGGGCACGAGCGCACCACTCGTCCTGACCTTCCACACGACCGCACGCGTCAAGAACCTGCACTCGCGTCACGGTGAAAACCCCGAACCGGAGGAACGCGCGTCGGCCGAACAGCGCCTCACGGCCCTCGCCGATGCGGTGGTCGTCAACACGCGGTACGAGGCGGAGCAAATGCGCGACCTCTACGACGCCGCCCCCGAACACCTGCGCGTCATCCCGCCTGGTGTCGATACGGCGGTATTCCGCCCCACATCGGAGGAAAGACTCCGCAGGTCGGCGACAACGGACCCCTTCACCGTGCTTTTCGCCGGTCGCCCCCAACCCCTCAAGGGCCCGGAGATCCTGATCGAGGCCGTCGCTCTCGCGGCAGAAGAAGTACCGTCGATCCGCTTGGAAATCCGGGGAACAGCACCGGAGGACTACATGTGCTCCCTTCGCGCCCTGGCGTACGAGCGCGGGATCCTGGACCGTTGCCTTTTCGTGCCGGCCAGCGGCCGGGAACAGCTCGCGGATGCCTTCCGTCAGTGCGACGTCGTCGCGTGCCCTTCCTCTTCGGAAACTTTCGGTCTCGTGGCCCTCGAGGCCCAGGCTTCGGGCGCTCCGGTCCTCGCCTCGGACGTCAGCGGGTTGCGGGTCGCCCTGGACGACGGACGAGCTGGGGTCCTCGTCCGGCGCCGGACTCCCGACGCGTGGGCACGGGAACTCGTCCGTGCCGCGCACTCACCCGACCTGTTGCAGCGGCTGTCCGCTTCCGGATTGGCCCACGCGCGCAAGCTGACGTGGGACGACGCCGCTCGCCGGACCGCAGGCCTGTATGCGGACCTGCGCCGCCACTGATCAGTACCGTACACACCGTTACTTCACACCGTCTGCGAAGGAGAAACATGACCGCCGAAGACCTCAATGCCCTGGCCGACCACCTGGAGACGACTCGCATCACGGGTGAGGTCGCTACCGCCCGGGAGGTCAACCTCGCTCATATCACCGGCTTTCTCGAAGGCAACGAACACCTCGAATTCGGCGTCGATCTCACGCGGGAGTGGAGCTGGGACGAGGTCTTCGACCTGATGGTCGCGCGGTGCGGCATCGTCGCCGACCGAAATCACGTCGAAGGTCAGGACACCATCGGGACTGACCTGTGCATTCGCGGCTTGAGACGGTACCGCGAGCGTTTCCGCCAGGCCGTGGGCGCCGGAGATTCCATCCTGTTCGCCACCGGTCACCCTGCGGGCCTGTTCCCGATCTACCAACACATGGCCGACGCCGCCCGCCGAGGGGGCGCATCCGTGATCGGCATCGAGGAAGGCATGGAGTTCGACGGGGGCGACATCCGCCAGATCAATAACGTTGCCATGTTCCAGCAGTACGGCTCGCTGGCGCATACCCACTTCCCGCACCCGATGCGCCTGGTGCTGGAACAACTCTCCGCCCGAGGCACGCGCCCCGATTTCGTGGTGGCAGACCACGGATGGGCCGGAGCCGCTGCTTCGGCCGGCATTCCCACCATCGGAATCGCGGATTGCAACGATCCGGGACTGTTTGTTTCCGAAGCACAGGAGGCGCTCGAAGTCTGTGTTCCGATGGACGACAATGTGGTCCCGCACCATTACTCAAAAGTAACCAACTACATAGTGGATGGACTCCTCTCCTCCAACGACGTCGGGCTATAGTAGCGATGCATACTCTTCGGTAATATTTCGCCGTTTCGCACGAACACGGCGATCTGTTGCGTTTCGACATGTTGCGGTAGGGGGATCCGCTGACAATGACGACTATGTGGGGCTCGAACGCGCCCAAAAAAGTGCCGGTGGCCATCGCTTCGGGGGATTCTGATCCGGCGGCCGGCTCGGTGGCCGAGGTGGCGACGATGTCGCCCCGAGCCCAACGAATGACGTGGAACACCAAGGCCGTCCAGGTTTTGTCCGTTACGGACGCGATCGCGATCGCGATCGCCGTGTTCGTCGCCCAAGCACTTCGATTCGGCGCGGACCTCGACGAAACACTGCCCATCCGGGGCAACGATCCGATCGCGTACGGCATCATTTCGTCGGGGCTGGGAATCATCTGGTGGGTCACCCTGTGGCTCGGGGGCGCACGGACCTCGCGCATCCTCGGGGCCGGCAATGACGAATATCGGAAAGTCGTCACGTCTTCCTTGTGGGTCTTCGCCGGAATCGCAATTCTTGCCTACGCCGTCGGAGCCCAGCTGGCACGCGGCTACGTGTTGATCGCCGCTCCCCTGGGCATACTCTTGCTTCTGGTCCAACGCCTCATGTTCCGGACGTGGATCGTTCGACGCCGCTCGCTGGGACGGGCCCTGATCCGGGCCTTGATCATCGGTGACGCCAAGTCCACGGCCCACCTGGTCGAAACCATGGACGGCGCCCGCAATTACGGTTACGTTCCCGCGGGCATCTATTTCGCCGGTCTGCCCGATGCGCAGAAACTTGCCGCTCACCGCGACGTCCCTCTGCTGGGCCACAGCACGGAACCGGAAGAGATCCTGCGCGTGGTGCGGGAGCACGCGATCGACGTCGTCGCCATGTCGACCGGGCACCTCATCTGGCCGCGGAACATGCGCAAACTGGGATGGTTGCTCGCTGACGAGCATGTCGGCCTCATGATGGCGCCCGCGCTCACGGACATTGCGGGACCGCGTTTCCATATGCAACCGCTCAATGGCCTTCCCCTGATTCACGTGTCGACGCCCCGCATGAGGGGTCCCGCCGCATTCGTCAAACGCCTGCTCGACATCGTCGGGAGCGCGCTCGGGTTGCTGCTGCTCTCACCTCTGCTGGCACTGCTGGCACTCGTGGTCAAGCTGGATTCCCCACACGGGCCGGTGTTTTTCGCCCAGAAGCGCGTGGGGCACCACGGGTCCACGTTCTGGATGTACAAATTCCGCTCGATGGTCCCCAACGCGGAGGAGCTCAAGGCCCAACTCATGGACCGAAACGAGGGCCAGGGAGTTCTGTTCAAGATCGCCGACGATCCGCGAGTGACCCGCGTCGGGCGATTCATGCGCCGCTATTCGCTGGACGAGTTGCCCCAGCTGTGGAACGTGCTGACCGGCAACATGTCTCTCGTCGGCCCGCGCCCGCCCCTGGACGATGAGGTCCGCCGGTACGAGGAGGACGTCCACCGCCGCCTTCTGGTCAAACCCGGTATTACCGGCCTGTGGCAGGTTTCGGGCCGTTCCGACCTTTCCTGGGAGGAGTCAACCCGGCTGGACCTGTACTACGTGGAAAACTGGTCCGTCATCGGCGACATCATCGTGCTGTGCAAAACCGTGCGAGCCGTGTTCACCGCCGTAGGAGCGCACTGACCAGCCGTCACCGTCCGGCCAGGTTCCCCAACGCCTGGGGAATCCGGTCCGCGGCCACGGTCGGCGGCACCGGTCCGGGAGCGACCCGGCTCATGGCGCGCTGAACCAGTAGACCAGCAGCGGCGACGCGCGCCCAGGCGTCGTGGTCGGCGGGGTCCGCCTGGCCGTTCTCGACGCGTGCCGCGTACGCAGCGACGCCGGCTCCGAGGATGCCGGTCAGGGTATCCCCCGAACCGGCCGTCGCGAGCCAGAAGCTGTTTCCGGAATGCACCCACGTGCGCCCCGGGCCCGCCACAACCGTGGTCGGGCCTTTGAGGAGGACCGTCCCGCCGAGGACCGTCTGTGCTGCGCGGGCCCACACCAGCGGGCTGGACTCTATGGTCTCCCGAGACGGATACCCCTGCTCGGGGAATTCCTCGCGAGGCCAGCCCGCTTCCTCCGCGGCCTGTCTCAACGGTTCGGCGCCCTTGGAGTTGAGTCGGGAGAACCATTCGAGTGCTTGCTCGAGTTCACCCGCGTGCGGCGTCATGACAATGTGTGGACCCGAGCGCGAGTCGTCGGCCGCGTCGCGGGCGAGAATATCGATGGCAGCGGCGTCGGCGACCAGAGGAAGCCCGGAATCCAGCGCGGCCCGGATATCGTGTTCGCGCACCGACCCCGTGGCCCCGGACCCGATGGCCCACGCCTGAACCCGGTCGACGCCGACCGCCTCGGTACGCACGGCTTCCGGGCAGGCCACCGCAACGGTCCCGGCAAGGAAGTCGCCACCGGTATACCGAACCATCCCGACACCGGCGTTGATCGCCGCCCGGAGGCACATGAGCCCTGCGCCGGGAAAATCGTCGCTGCCAACCACGGTGCCCAGGACGCCCCGGGAGTACTTCTGATCCCCTTCACGCGGCGTCGGCCACACGGTGGGGAAATCCGAATTCTGCATGACCTCGGCGTCGGCTTCGGGGAGATCCTCGCCGATTCCGAGATCCAGGACAACGATGCGGCCGACAAGGCTACGACGTGGGGTGGCGACGAGCCCGGTCTTCGCGCCGATGAAAGTCACCGTGACATTCGCGGGGAGAACCGGACCGTGGACCCGCCCCGTGGTCGCGTCCAGCCCCGAGGGAACATCACACGCGATGACCAGGGGTTTCCGGTCGGGGCTCGTTGCTGCCGACTGACCATGCCGCGCACCGACTGCTTCGACGACGTCGCGCGCGGGGCTCCTCAGGCCGCCTCGGCCGCCGGTACCAAGAATTCCGTCGATGATCAGATCCACCCGATCCGATTCGTCGACGACACTGCGTACAGCATCCGATTCGGACATGCCGGAGACCCGGAGCACGTGTCCCCCAGCCCGGGTGAAGGCTTCCAGCCCCTCATCGTGACAACCGTCGGCGAGGAGGGCGGCGGTGACCTTCATGCCCTCCGAACGCAGGTACGCTCCCGCAAACAGAGTGTCACCACCATTATTGCCTTTGCCGACCAGCAACAACGCGTGCTTTCCGAAGGATGTTCCCGTGCGTTCGGCCAAAAGTCGTGAAGCAGTTTCCCCGAGCCCATGAGAGGCCCGGTCCATGAGAGGAACTCCCGCTTTCAGATGCGGTTTCTCGGTCTGCGTGATGTGTTCGGCGGTGTAAGTCCTCAGCCCCACGTCGTCTCCTCGAGTCGTTGCGCAAGAAGCAGTTCTTCTTCATTCAAGCGTTCCGCAATCACACTCGCCATGGCTACCCCGCCATCGTGGGTAATGCTGACATGCCACCTGTTGATGCCGAGGTGTTCGGCGGTTTCCCGAATCGTACCCGTGACCACGAGCCTCGGGGCACCGTACCGGTCCTTGCGAACCCAGCAATGCCTCCAGATCATCCCGGGCGGGGCGTGCAGCGCCTTGGCCACCGCCTCCCTGACCGCGAAACGACCGGCCAGGGAACGGGCCGGCAGGTCGTGTTCCTCCCGGGTGAAGAGCCGATCGCGCAATCGAGGTGTGCGCTGAATGATTTCGGCGAATCGGTCGATATCCACGACGTCGACTCCGGTTCCCATGATCAACGCGGAACTCCTGTTCTTCTGGTTCGGGTACCCGGGAGACGAGAGAACGCCCGCCGCATGACTGCAACGGGCGTTCTCCAGGGATCACCTATTCCACGGTGACCGACTTGGCCAGGTTACGCGGCTGATCGACGTCGTAGCCCTTCGCACCGGCGAGAGCACACGCGAAGACCTGAAGCGGCACGGTGGCCAACAACGGCTGCATCAGGCTCGGAGCCTGAGGCACGTAGATGATGTGGTTGGAGTACTGTTTGACGTCCTCGTCACCCTCCTCCGCGATGACGATCGTGATGGCCCCACGAGCGCGGATTTCCTGGATGTTGGAGACGATCTTCGCGTGCAGGGAATCACGGCCCCGCGGAGACGGAACGATCACGAAGACGGGCTGACCCTCCTCGATCAGGGCGATCGGACCGTGTTTGAGCTCCCCGGCCGCGAAACCCTCGGCGTGGATATAGGCAATTTCCTTGAGCTTGAGCGCTCCCTCGAGGGCGACCGGGAAACCGACGTGCCGTCCGAGGAACAGCACCGAGGATGCATCGGACATCTGCGTGCCCAGGTCCTGGACCTGTTTCTCGTTGTCGATGACTTCCTGGACCTTCTCAGGCATCTTCTGTAGCTCGTCGAGGATCTCGATGACCTCGTCCGAGTACATGTTGCCGCGCAACTGGGCGAGATAGAGGCCGAGCAGGTACGCGGCGGTGATCTGTGCGAGGAACGCCTTGGTGGAGGCCACAGCGATCTCGGGACCCGCATGGGTGTACAACGATGCGTCCGATTCGCGAGGAATCGACGAACCATTGGTGTTGCAGATGGCGATGACCTTGGCGCCCTGTTCGCGGGCGTGGCGGATGGCCATGAGCGTGTCCATGGTTTCTCCGGACTGGGAAAGCGCCACGACCAAGGTCTTTTCGGTCACGATCGGATCGCGGTAACGGAACTCGTGAGCCAGCTCGACCTCGGTGGGAATCCGGCACCAGTGCTCGATGGCGTAACGGGCGACGTGCCCGGCATAGGCCGCAGTGCCACAAGCGATGACGACGATCTTGTCGACGGAACGCAGCACCGACTCGTCGATGTGCAGTTCATCCAGGGTCAGGCGCCCCTTCTCGTCCAAGCGGCCAAGGAGAGTGTCCCGGACGGCCGCCGGCTGGTCGTGGATCTCCTTGTCCATGAAGGACGAGAATCCGCCCTTCTCAGCCTGGGTGGCATCCCACTTGACCTCGAACGGCTTCCCCTCTGCGGGGTTCCCCTCGAAGTCGGTGATTTCGAAGTCCTGGGCCGTGATGGTCACCATCTGGTCATTGCCCATCTCGACGGCTTGTTTCGTGTAGTCGATGAAGCCCGAGACATCGGATCCCAGGAAATTCTCGTTCTCCCCGATACCAATGACCAAGGGCGAGTTGCGTCGCGCCGCGACGATCCGGTCCTCGTGTTCCTCGTGGACGGCCAAGAGGGTGAAGGCACCGTCCAGACGCTGGCAGGTCATGCGCATCGCGACGGTCAGATCGTGGTCGGCGTCGTTGTTGTAATAGTCCGCGAGGAGGGTCGCGGCGACTTCGGTGTCGGTTTCGGACACGAAGTCGTAACCTTTGCCGCCGAGTTCGGACCGCAATTCGGAGAAGTTCTCGATGATCCCGTTGTGCACGACAGCCAGACGACCGTGGTCGACGACGTGCGGATGGGCGTTCGCGTCGGTGGGTCCGCCGTGGGTGGCCCACCGGGTATGGCCGATGCCGAGCACGGCATTCGGCAACGGATTCGCCTCGAGTTCGGCATCCAGGGCGGCCACTTTGCCCGCCTTCTTGCGATTGCCGATGCGGTGATCGGCGACTACGGCGACGCCGGCCGAGTCATAACCGCGATACTCGAGTCGACGAAGCCCTTCGAGCACGACGTCGAGTGCATAGTACTGACGTTCGGACGAGCCGGGCTCGCCTACATATCCAACGATTCCACACATGTGCTCATGTTATCCCACGCCAGAGTCTCATGCCGTCCGCTCGGGAGTGACACGGAACGCGGCCCCGCTCCCTGGCGGGAACGAGACCGCGTCAGACTGGCCCCTGGGGCGATTCAGGCTCGGGCGAACGCCTCAGTCAGAGGTTCGTACAGCGGGTGAGCTGCATCAATTCCCGTCCATTCCGTCACCAATGAATCGGTCGCGGCACGGTCACCTCGCGCCTCGGCCAAACGCCTGCGCATCTCGGCCGACTCGGCGTCCTCGGGCACGTCGAACTCCAGGGCCGCACGGATGGCGGCGACAAGCGCTTCAGCCGGATGCCCGTTCTCGGCGAGTTCGGCGGCGGGCCCGACGAAGCGCTCTTGGCGCGAGATCTTGCGCAAGGGTGCGCGCCCCACCCGATCTACGGTGTCCGGAAGGTGCGGGTTGGTAAACCTCGTCAGGATCTTCTCCACGTACTGTTGCTGTACCTCGGGTGCGAACCCGAATTTCTCGACCAGCAACTGTTTCGTTTCGGCCAGAACCGACTCAACCTTTGCGCGCACACCCGGATTCTCGAGTGCATCGGAGATCTTGGATATTCCCGCTCCGAATCCGAAGTAGGCCGTCGCAGCGTGTCCGGTATTGACCGTGAACAGCTTGCGCGTGATGTACGGGGCCAGGTCGTCGACCCACGTGACTCCAGGGATGTCCGGTGTTGCCGCGCCGAACGGAGCTGAGGTGACGGCCCACTCGTGGTATGTCTCCACGGTCACGTCGAGACCCTGCCCAGGTTCCTGGTTCGGCACGATGCGGTCCACCGCGGTGTTCGCAAAGAGTGCTGCCTCATCGGCTTCCGGATACACGGCCCGTACCGCGTCGGCCAGACCATCGGTCGCGTTGATGGCGTTCTCACAGGCCATGACGGCAACTTTGCCTGCGCCGGAGGCGGCTCGCGCCCGGAGACCTTCGGCGATCGCGGGCGCGATGAGCTGAAGCACCGTGGGCCCTACGGCCGTGGTCACGATGTCCGCGGTTCGGATGTGTTCCGTGAGCGCCTCGGGCTCCGTGGCCGAGTTGACCCCGGAAAACCCTGTGACACGAATATCGCGGGCTTGGGTGCCCACCTCGTGCACCGTGTACGACTCCTCGGTGTTGAGTGAGTCGATCAGGGGTTGTGCCACGTCGGCGAACACGAGGTCGTAGCCGGCCTCGTGGAGCAGTACGCCAACGAAACCACGGCCGATGTTCCCGGCCCCGAAATGCAGTGCTTTCATGCGTTGACCTTTCCGAAGATCTCGAGGATCTCCTCCGGAGTGCTGGCGGCCTCGAGCTGGGCCACGGATTCCTTGTTCGAGAAGATTTTGGCGACTTTCTGGAGCAGGGACAGGTGCTCTCCCCCTGCCCCGGCAATGCCGATGACGAAGCGAGCGGTCTTGCCGTTCCAGTCGATTCCTTCGTCATAACGCACGAAGGACATTGCCGAAGAATGAATGGCCGACTTTGCGTCGTTGGTTCCGTGAGGAATGGCGAGACCATTGCCCATGAACGTCGAGACGGATCCTTCGCGTTCGTGCATCGAGTCGATATAGGAGGCATCGACCTTCCCGGTGGTCACCAGGAGTTTGCCCGCCTCGTCGATGGCATCGTCCCTGCCGTCCGCGGTGCCACCCAGGATGATCGAGGACGTGGAAAGTATCTCCTGGTCCTCGCTTCCCTGAGCGGATCCTGCGGAGGTTTCGGAGGATGCCGCCGTCGTCTGGCCGCTGTCGCCTTCTCGCTGCTGGCTGATCAGGTCGACGATTTCGTCGTAACGCGGCGAGCTCATGAAGTTGTCGACGGCCACGTGCGTTGCCGAGGGAGTCGGCGCCGCGGCGCGGTCGGCCAAGTCCTCGTGACTGACCAACAGATCATAGTCGTCCGTCAGCGAGTTGATGGCCTTGTTGACCACAGTGACGTCGCCGCCATACCCCGCGTCCTTGATTTTGTTGCGCAGAACGGAAGCGCCCATCGCGGAGGACCCCATACCGGCGTCGCACGCGAAGACAATCGACTGGATCCTCGAGTTCTTGGCCTGGTCGCCCCCGAGGGCTCCGGCGACGGAGGACTTCTTGCCCTTCATCCGTTCCATATCGGCCGTCGCTTGGGCCAGGTCATCCTCGACCTGCTTCGACGCCCTGAGAATCACGGAGGCGATCACCAGGGAGACGATTGTGGCAGTGATCCATCCGAAGGTAACCCCGAGCATCGCGTTCGGGGGCGCATTCACATACAGGAAGATCAACGACCCCGGTGCGGCCGGCGAGCGCAGCCCCGCGTCGAACAGCAGTTCCACAAAGACCCCGGACATTCCTCCGAAGATGGTGGCGAGGAGGAGCTGCGGCTTCATCAGAACGTACGGGAAGTAGATCTCGTGGATGCCGCCCAGGGCGTGGATCAGCGCGGCGGCCGGTGCCGATGCCCGTGCGCTGCCACGACCGAAAATGATGTAGGCCAAGAGAATTCCCAAGCCGGGCCCCGGGTTCGATTCCAGAAGAAACAGGATCGATTTGCCCTGTTGAAGAGCCTGGTCCGTGCCCAGCGGGGTCAGGATCCCGTGGTTGATCGCGTTGTTGAGGAACAGCACCTTGGCGGGCTCGATCAGGATCGATGCCAGAGGCAGGAGACGAAGGTCGATGAGCCACTGGACGGCCACACCGGCGGCATTCATCAGAAGGTGCATGATCGGAGCGAGCCAGAACATCGAGGCAATGGCCAGTGCCGCACCGATGATTCCCGAGGAGAAGTTGTTGACCAACATCTCGAACCCGGGTTTGATGCGCCCTTCCATGATCTGGTCGAACTTCTTGACGACCCACGCGGAGAGCGGCCCCATGATCATGGCCCCGAGGAACATCGGCGACCCGGGGTTGTCGCCGATGAAGACCGGGCTCGAGGTCGCGATGATGACGCCCATGGTGGCCACGGCGCCAACGACGCCGCCCCGGACATCGTGGATCAACTTACCGCCGGTGTACGCGATCAGAATCGGCAACAAGTACGTGACCATCGGGTTCAGGACGGCGTTGATGTGCTCGTTGGCGAAGGGACCCTGCCCTCCGCCCGGATCGTCCGACCAGAGGAACAACGCCGTCAGCAGGCCCCACGCGATGAAGGCACCGATATTCGGCATGATCATGGAGGAGAGGAAGGTTCCGAATTTTTGCACGC
The DNA here is from genome assembly GCF_051370785.1 of Rothia sp. HC945. Taxonomy (NCBI): domain Bacteria; kingdom Bacillati; phylum Actinomycetota; class Actinomycetes; order Micrococcales; family Micrococcaceae; genus Rothia; species Rothia sp. HC945. Next base: position 966,151 of record NZ_JBFCSN010000001.1, read on the forward strand.
GGACGCGCGCCCCGACCTTCTTCTTTTCTGTGGCTTCAGTGGATGCGGTTGACACGATGACTCCAGATTCGACGGGGCGTCCGGCCTGGGGTTCCGAAGCGCCACCGGTTCCGCAGGGAAACCGCGCTCCGAAGCCGAGACAGCGGCTGCGGGCTCACCGGCTTTCGAATGGACCATACGATTTCCGGCTTGGCAGTAGCATAACCGCTTGCGCACCTGGCGAAGTACCCCTGTGGACCGAATCCGTCCTCGCAATGAATTCGGACATGGCGCGCGAATCGCCGTACACTTTTTTCAATGAGCCAAGCGACGGCGGTATCACGCACTTCTCCGTTCGTGTCGCTGGACCGGGAGACCTGGTCGCGACTGTCGGACGAAATCGATGTACCACTCTCATCGACAGAGATCGAAAAACTCCGTGGCCTGGGCGAGACCCTCGATGTCGAGGAAGTCCGTCAGGTCTACCTTCCCGTGTCCAGGTTGTTGAACCTGTATGTGAATTCAGTCGGGGAGCTGAACCAGAAAACGAATGACTTCCTGCACGAGCACCATCAGCGGACGCCGTTCGTGATCGGCGTCGCCGGCTCGGTGGCCGCTGGCAAGTCCACCACGGCCCGTCTCCTCCGTGCCCTCATGAGTCGTTGGCCGACGACGCCGAATGTTCAGCTCGTCACCACGGACGGATTTCTCTACCCCAATGCCGAGCTCGAGGCCCGGGGACTCATGCAACGCAAGGGCTTCCCCGAGTCCTACGATCGTCGGGCACTCCTCCGCTTCGTCTCCGAGATCAAATCCGGAGCCCCTGTGGTCACGGCCCCCAAGTACTCCCATCTGACGTATGACATTCTCCAGAACGACGAAACGGTGGTCACCCGACCTGACGTTCTCATCGTCGAAGGGCTCAATGTTCTGGCGCCGGCGCAATTGCGCCCCGATGACAAGGCCGCCCTGGCCTTGAGTGACTTCTTCGATTTCTCGATCTACGTTGATGCGCGAACCAGTGATATCGAGCAGTGGTATGTGGACCGGTTCCTCAAGCTGCGCGGCTCGGCCTTCACGGATCCTGACTCCTACTTCCGCAAGTACGCGAACCTCTCCGACGAGGAAGCACGAAGCACCGCACTCGATATTTGGCGTCGAATCAACGAGCCGAATCTACTGCACAACGTGCGTCCCACGCGGGGGCGGGCCAAATTGATCCTTTCGAAGGATGCGGACCATTCGACGCGACGCGTTCTGTTGCGAAAAAACTGATCGGTCCGCCGGCTTCCTCTGTCGCCGGTTCTCGACGGGGCAGTGTGTGACGGACCGACACGAATTTCTGCATTTCCCGATGCGCATTTACCCAAGTCTTGGTTAGGATTGTCCGCATGCTCAAAGGTTTCAAAGATTTCATCATGCGCGGCAATGTCATCGACTTGGCAGTCGGTGTCATTATCGGCGGGGCGTTCAGCACCGTCATCAACGCCCTCGTCGAGTCGGTCATTATGCCGGCCATTTCCATGCTCGTGGGTTCGCCCAATTTCGACGATTTCCTGGTCTTCGGCCAGATCAAGGTCGGGGTCTTCCTGACCGCGGTCGTCAACTTCTTGCTCATTGCAGCGGCCCTCTACTTCTGCATCGTCATGCCCATCAACGCCATGAATGCCCGTCGTGCCCGCAAGCTCGGCCTCGAGGAGGAAGACGAAACCGAGCCGGAGGTCGCCCTGCTGACCGAGATTCGCGACGCTCTCATCTCCAACAAGAACGTCACCGGCGCGTCCTCCTACGTCGACCCTGAGGCCAACAAGGGCTAGACTCCGCCGGATGCCGCCGTCGAAGAATATTTGCTGCCGCGGCGCATTTCACAATCAGGAACCACGAAGGCCCGGCACCGATTCATCGGTGCCGGGCCTTCGTCTTTGGTAGACGCCGAGGGCGAGTCCGTTACGGCGCTGTCACCAGCGCCAGTTCCTTGGCCACGACGTCCGCCAATCGTGCCGCGTGCCGATCCACGGTCTCCTGATCGGGGCCCTCGACCATGACTCGGACCAGGGGCTCGGTACCGGACGGGCGCAGAAGAACGCGACCGTCCTTGCCGAGTTCCTCTTCCACGGCCTTAATGGCGTTCTGGACGGGTTCGCAGGTGCCGGTGGCTGCCTTGTCGACGTTCGGGACGTTGATCATTGTCTGAGGCGCACGCTCGAATCTGTGGGACAGCGTCGACAGGGAGAGCCCTGTGCGACTCACCTCGGCGGCCAGGTGGAGCCCGGTGAGAATGCCGTCGCCCGTGGTGGCATGGTCACTCATGATGACGTGACCCGACTGTTCGCCGCCCAGGGTGTATCCGTTCTCGTTCATAGCCTCCAGGACGTACCGGTCCCCCACCTTGGTGCGCACCATCTTCACCCCCTCGGATTCCAGGTACTTCTCCATACCGAGGTTGGTCATCACGGTCGCCACCAGTGTGTTGTCCTTGAGCTTCCCCGCGTCCCTGCGGGCCAGCGCGAGAACCGACATGATGGTGTCCCCGTCCACGATCTCGCCGCGTTCGTCAACGGCCAGGCAACGGTCGGCATCGCCGTCGTGAGCGATCCCGAGGTCCGCGCCCAGCTCCTTGACCTTGGCCTGGAGGCCTTCCAAGTGAGTGGATCCGACACCGTCGTTGATGTTCGTACCATTCGGTTCGGCGGCCACGACATGAACCCGCGCGCCGGCGATACGGAAAGCGTCCGGAGAGCATCCGGAGGCAGCACCGTTCGCGCAGTCGACCACAATGTTCAGCCCATCCAGCGAGAGCCGGCCGGGCAACGTCGACAGCAGGTGCGTGACGTATCTGTCCTCGGCGTCGGAGAAACGAGAGATCTTGCCGACCTGGCCACCGTCCGGGAACCGGAAGTCCTGCGACCTGAAGAGGGCTTCGATCCTGTCCTCCACGGCGTCAGGAAGCTTCTTCCCGCCCCGCGCCAGGAACTTGATCCCGTTGTCGTAAAAGGGGTTGTGCGAGGCGGAGATCATGACGCCGAAGTCGGCCTCCAGATCCGCCACCAGGTAGGCCGCAGCGGGCGTCGGAAGCATCCCGGCGTCGTAGACATCGACCCCCGAGGACGCTAGACCCGCCATGATGGCCGCCCCGATGAACTCACCGCTGACGCGGGAATCATGGGCGATGACCGCCTTGGGTCGTTCCCCACCGGGAACCTGGTCGAATCCGAGTACGACGGCGGCGGCCTGGGCCAACTCCAGCGAAGAGCGTGCGCTCATCTGCTCGCTGTTGGCGCGCGCACGCACACCGTCGGTTCCAAATAATCTAGACATCGCAAGACATTCTACGCATGTGAGCCGCTATCCTCAGATTTGACCACCGGAAACCCATCCCGGTTATTGCCTTCCTCGGATTCGAAGACGTCCGAGGCCTGGCCCACGATCAGTGGGTCGGGAGACCCAACCACCTCGTGATCCTTGTTCGGGTACTCGAATTGGGACAGCACGTACCTCATCGCCTCGAGCCGGGCTCTCTTCTTGTCATTGGATTTCACGATCGTCCACGGGGCATCGCCGGTGTTCGTGTAGAAGAACATGGCTTCCTTGGCCTCGGTGTAGTCATCCCACTTGTCCAGCGACGCCAAGTCGGTCGGGGAAAGCTTCCACTGACGCACGGGATCGGTGCGACGAGCCTCGAAGCGGGCCACCTGTTCGGCGCGGGTGACCGAGAACCAGAATTTGATGAGCTTGATTCCCGAATTGACCAGCATCCGCTCCAGCTCGGGGGCCTGCCTCATGAACTCGTAGTACTGCTGAGGGGTGCAGTACCCCATGACGCGTTCAACACCGGCCCGGTTGTACCAGGACCGGTCCATCAACACGATTTCGCCTCCGGAAGGAAGGTGCTGGATGTATCGCTGGAAGTACCACTGGGTCTGTTCGATCTCAGTCGGCTTTTCCAGGGCCACGACTCGCGATCCACGCGGGTTCAGATGCTCCGTAAACCGCTTGATGGAACCGCCTTTTCCGGCGGCGTCACGGCCTTCGAAGATGAGAAGAATCTTCTGGCCCGTCTCTTTGACCCACAACTGGAGTTTCAGCAATTCGATCTGCAGGGCACGCTTGGCCTTCTCATACTCCTTGCGCTTGAGCTTCTCCTCGTACGGATAGCCGATCTTCCATACTTCTGAGGTCGAGTGCTCCTTGTTCAACCGGTGCTGCAACGAAGCGATCTCGTCCAGCTCGGCGGCGTAGTCCTCCGTCACGGACACTCGCCTCTCCTGCTTTTTCAGGGCCTCGGCAACCGCCGGTGTGGCTTCCTCACCGCTGGACCGGTCTCGGGTTCCCCGGACCGTGACTTGTTCTGCTGCGCGTCGGCTCGCTTCGGAAACCTGAGGTTCGGCAGCGTGGCGCGTTGCCTCTGCGCCGGAAGACTTGGACCCCTTGTTTCGATGAGTGTTCGACATTGAACCTCTTTCCTTTCCCCAGTGCGGACACGCTCATTTTATGCGCTCTCCGGCGCAGACCTCGCACCGGAGACCTAACCGATACCGGGGCGGGCAGCTTCTGAGGCCCCTGAAAACGCAAAACCCCTCGCCGCCCAAGGGACGACGAGGGGTTGAGGAGTGCTCCGGAAGCTTTAGCGCTTGGAGAACTGCGAAGCCTTGCGGGCCTTCTTGAGACCAGCCTTCTTGCGCTCGATGACGCGGGCGTCACGAGTCAGGAAGCCGGCCTTCTTCAGGGCCGCACGGTTGTTCTCGAGGTCGATCTCGTTCAGTGCACGAGCAACGCCGAGACGCATCGCGCCGGCCTGGCCGGAGGGGCCACCACCGTGAACGCGGGCGATGACGTCGTAGGCACCCTCGAGCTCGAGGAGCTTGAACGGGTCGTTCACTTCCTGCTGGTGCAGCTTGTTCGGGAAGTAGACGTCCAGCGGGCGGCCGTTGACGGTCCACTGTCCCGATCCGGGGACCACGCGAACGCGGGCGACGGCCTGCTTGCGACGACCGACGGCAGCGCCCGAAACAGTCAGGGCCGGCCTTTCGGTCGGAGCGGTCTCGACGACGGGTGCGGAGGACTCAGAGGTGTAGCTAGTCGCCTCCACGCCCTCGGTGTTGATCTGGTCTTCAGTATCCTGAGCCACGATTTCTCCTTGTAGTTGTCTTCGTAGGCCCGACTACTGGGCGATCTGCTCGAACTCGTAGGTCTTGGGCTGCTGAGCAGCATGCGGGTGCTCGGCACCGGCATAGACCTTGAGCTTCTTGATTTGCTCGGCCGCGAGCTTGTTCTTGGGAAGCATGCCCTTGACGGCCTTCTCGACGGCCTTGACCGGGTTCTTCTCCAGCAACTCGGTGTAGGAGACGGAACGCAGGCCACCCGGGTAACCGGTGTGGCGGTAGGCGCGCTTCTTCTCGAGCTTGGCGCCCGTCAGGGCAACCTTCTCGGCGTTGATGATGATGACGAAGTCACCGGTGTCCAGGTTGGGAGCAAAGGTCGGCTTGTGCTTGCCGCGCAGCAGTGTTGCGGTCTGGCTGGCAAGGCGACCCAGGACAACGTCGGTGGCGTCGATGACATGCCACTGGCGATCAATGTCGCCGGGCTTCGGAGTGTACGTACGCACGTTAATTTGCCTTCGTGTCGGAATTATTCAGTGGCGCTAGTTGGGTGTCACGCCAGATCAGGTGCGCTCGAAGGGGTCTGGGTGAGGGCCAGACAACATCCGTTCCGTCCCGAAGTCTCGCCGTTGAACTCATCCCTCTGCCCTGCAACTGGGCGGATAAGACACAACGCATGAACCGAGGTGGGACACGCACAACAGCTAGTAACTATACCGGAGTATCTGCGCTTAATCCACAGCCACGAGTCACACCACCGCGATTTCGCCCACATCAGTCGTTCGGAAACCGCGCATCATAGTGTTTGCTCAACGCTCCGGGCGCCGGGAACGAGTCCTTCGCGCCCGCGGACCCCACTCATTCGGGTCGGCCGGATAGCTGATGGATTCGAGAACCAGGCCCTCCGGGGGCGCCAAACGGACGCTGGAATCCCGGGCGGGCGTCTCGATCCTGGAATCGAGCCACTCGAAGCCGCGGACACCCTGTGCCACGAGGACGCAAGACCCCACGATCGACCGGACCATGTTGTGGCAGAAGGCGTCGGCGCTGATTCTCGCTTCGATCAACCCCTGGTCATTGCGCTCGAACCGTACCGAATGCAGGTCCCGGATCGTCGTGGCTCCAGGACGGGGCTTGCAGAAGGAGAGAAAATCGTGGAGACCGAGCAGCCGCTCCCCTGCCGCATTCAGCACATCGACGTCCAGCGGCTCACGACACCAATACGCCGTTGTCCTGTTCAGGGGGCCCTGTCTCGCCAGGCCGTCTGCGATCCGATATGTGTAGGACCGCGACAGTGCCGAAAAACGGGCATCGAAATCCGACGGCACGGCTCTGGCCACACGAACGACGACGGCGCCCAAGGCCGCTCCTCGCGCTCCCGGGCGCAGCGGAGGCGCGACCGCCGACAGAACCCGGGCCAGGGCTCCGTTCATCTTGCGCACCAAGGCTTGCTCAGGGGTATCGGACTGCCCGTCGCCACTCTTACCGCGTCTCGCGGCCAGCCCCTCCCACGCGGAGTCGGGCACGTCAAAATGCACGACCTGATGATCTGCGTGCACACCCGCATCGGTGCGTCCGGCGACCGTGAATCTCACATCATGACGCAGAACCAAGCGGGCTGCTTCTTCCAGGCAGCCCTCGACCGTCACGAGCGAGGGCTGCTTGGCCCAACCCGAAAAGACCGAACCGTCATAGGCAAGGTCCAAACGAATACGCCGAATCATATGGCTCCCCTCCCGGGCCGCCGACTGGGCACCTGATCGCACCTCGGCGCCCAGGGGTGAATCGGCCCCAAGGGTCAGGCCGGGGGCCGGATTCTCGTCGTTGCGGCTGGATGCTCGGGTCTCGGGAGATGCGCCGTCGTTCTCCGCAGGGGTCATCGTTCTTCCTTCATGCTGGGGTTCGGCACCATCGAAGAAATGGCCCCGTCCACCACGGGTGGACGGGGCCATGAGGACCGCGTGCAATGCACGCGAGAGCGGTCCCTACTCGGAGACCTTCTGGGCTGCGGCGCCGCCTGCCGGCGCGTAACCGGCGGCCACGGCGGACTCAGCGTTGTCGAACCAGATCTCGGCGCGGGTGCTGGTGTACCAGCGCGAACCGGGAACGTGGTACTTCATCGAATCGCGGTTGCCCTTGACCTCGAAGCCTTCGGGAGCCTCTCCGGACTCGAGCGGAGCGTGGGCCCCTGCAGGGAGGTCCGAAGCGGCGGCCGGGGTGGCAGCCTCTTCGGCGGCGGGCTCTGCGGCCGCAGTCTCAACCGGGGCCTGAGCGGACTCAGCGGCGCCGGACTGGTTTGCGGTTGCGGCAGCGTTGGCCGCCTGCGTAGCTTCGTCCACCACGGACTTGGATGCAACGGGCTCCATGACGAGCTCGATGACGGCCATCGGAGCATTGTCCCCCTGGCGGGCACCGATTTTGGTGATCCGGGTGTAGCCACCGGGACGATCCGCCATGGCCGGAGCAATGGTCGTGAACAGCTCGTGCACAACCGACTTGTCGGTCAGGGAACGCATCACGCGACGGCGAGCGGCCAGATCTCCGCGCTTGGCGAAGGTGATCAGGCGCTCGGCCACGGGGCGAAGACGCTTGGCCTTGGTCACCGTGGTGGTGATGCGCTTGTGCTCGAAGAGCTGCTGGGACATATTCGCCAGAATCAGGCGCTGGTGAGTGGGGCTGCCGCCGAGGCGCGGCCCCTTGGTGGGAGTAGGCATATCAGTTTCTCTCCATTGGTCATGGTTCCCGCGAAATCACCTCGTGGGGACCAGAGATTTGATGTTGGCTGTGGTCGGCTGGTCACCGCCCGAGGGGTCAGAAGGAGTCTTCCTCGTCGACTTCTTCGGCCTCGGCCGCGCGAGCCGCCAGGTCGAAGCCCGCAGGCGAATCCTTGAGGGACATCCCCAGCTCAGCCAGCTTGTCCTTGACCTCGTCGATGGACTTGGCACCGAAATTCCGGATATCCATCAGATCTGCCTCGGAACGCGTCACGAGCTCACCCACAGTGTGGATGCCCTCACGCTTCAAGCAGTTGTACGAACGCACGGACATGTCGAGGTCCTCGATGGGCAGTGCCATGTCGGCGGCCATGGACTCGTCCGCGGGGGACGGTCCAACCTCGATGCCTTCGGCCTCGGTGTTCAGTTCACGAGCAAGACCGAACAGCTCGACCAAGGTGCTTCCTGCGGAGGCGACGGCATCGCGCGGGGCGATGGCTTCCTTGGTCTCGACGTCGAGCACGAGGCTGTCGAAGTCGGTGCGCTGCTCGACACGGGTCGCTGCCACGCGGAAGGTGACCTTGAGGACCGGGGAGTAGATCGAGTCGACGGGGATCCTGCCGACCTCGGACTCACCGGTTCCGGCCTTGTTCTGCGATGCCGAAACGTAACCACGACCGCGTTCGATCGTGAGCTCCGCGTTGAAGCTGCCCTGAGCGTTCAGGGTTGCGAGGTGCAGGTCCGGGTTGTGGATCTCCACGCCGGCCGGAACCTCGATGTCTGCCGCGGTCAGTTCACCAGGACCCTGCTTGCGCAGGTAGGCGATGACCGGTTCGTCGTTTTCGGACGAGACCGACAGCTGCTTGATGTTCAGGATGATCTCGGTGACATCTTCCTTGACACCGTCCACGGTCGAGAATTCGTGCAGCACGCCGTCAATACGGATGCTGGTCACGGCGGCACCGGGGATCGAGGACAGGAGCGTGCGACGCAGGGAGTTGCCCAGCGTGTAGCCGAATCCGGGTTCGAGGGGCGAGATCGTGAAGCGCGAGCGGTTGTCCGCTACAACTTCTTCACTCAGGGTGGGGCGCTGTGCAATGAGCACTGATGTTTCCTTTCAGCGAGCATCCGCTATATGACGCAACACAGGTTGGGGAAAACAAGGGATAAGGGGCCGCGGTTGCGACTCCCGGATGCCTCATGACGAGAGCCATGAGACCCAGGCCTGCGATTCCCAAACACGGGATACACCAGCCTGGCGGACGGCTACGCCTGAATCAGACGCGGCGACGCTTCGGGGGGCGGCAACCGTTGTGCGCGCTCGGGGTCACATCGGAGATGGACCCGACCTCGAGGCCGGTGGCCTGGAGCGAACGGATAGCGGTTTCGCGGCCCGAGCCCGGACCCTTGACGAACACGTCAACCTTGCGGACGCCGTGCTCCTGAGCACGCTTTGCAGCGGACTCGGCAGCCATCTGGGCGGCGTACGGGGTCGACTTGCGCGAACCCTTGAAGCCCATTTCACCGGCCGAAGACCACGAGATCACGGCACCCGAGGGGTCGGTGATCGAAACGATGGTGTTGTTGAACGTGGACTTGATGTGCGCCTGACCGGCAACAATATTCTTCTTGTCCTTGCGGCGAGGCTTACGAGCGGCCGCAGCACGAGTCTTTGGGGGCATTAAAAACTTCTCCTACGCGAAAGTGTGATTACTTCTTCTTGCCGGCAACCGTGCGCTTCGGTCCCTTGCGGGTACGCGCGTTGGTCTTGGTGCGCTGTCCGTGCACGGGAAGGCCGCGGCGGTGGCGGAGTCCCTGGTAGCTGCCGATCTCGACCTTGCGCCGGATGTCGGCGGCCACCTCGCGGCGGAGGTCGCCCTCGACCTTGAGGTTTTCCTCGATGTAGTCACGCAGCTGAACGAGCTGGGCGTCGGAGAGGTCCTTGACGCGGATATCCGGGCTGACGCCCGTGTTGGTCAGGGCCTCGAGTGCGCGGGTCCTACCCACGCCGTAAATGTACGTGAGAGCAATTTCCACGCGCTTTTCGCGGGGAAGATCCACTCCTGCGAGACGAGCCATAGTGGCGGTTCTCCTTGTAGTTGATCCAGAGGTTTACAGCATCACTGCCCGGGTTTCCCCGGTCTCCGGCCTCTGTATCCGGAGGTATCCCACTGATGCGGAGCGGTGCCTTTTCCTGGGTGCCGGCGGTGACCGGCTGCGTCGAGAGCTGTTAGCCCTGACGCTGCTTGTGGCGCGGGTTACTGCAGATAACCATGACCACGCCGTGGCGGCGGATCACTTTGCAGCTATCGCAGATGGGCTTCACGCTCGGCTGAACCTTCATCGCTTTCCTTTGCGTTGTTGCAACTTGTAGTTGTTACGGGATTCCACGCGTCGTCGAATCCCGTCCACGCAGACAGGCACCACCCTTGAGGGGCGGTGCCCTTCACACTCCGCTCGAGGCGGGCATGAGATCTACTTGTAGCGGTAGACGATGCGACCACGCGAGAGATCGTACGGAGAGAGTTCAACAACAACACGATCCTCGGGAAGGATCCTGATGTAGTGCTGACGCATCTTTCCGGAGATGTGTGCGAGGACCTTGTGGCCGTTGTCCAGCTCAACGCGGAACATCGCGTTGGGCAGAGCCTCCAGCACAGAGCCCTCTATCTCGATTACGCCGTCTTTCTTGGCCATATCCTCCGCTAACGTCGGTGCCCCACGCAGTAGGCGAGGAGCAATTGAATGATTCTTTCTGCCGCCTCGGCGCGCAGTGCGCGCACACGGCAGACACAACCAACACACAAGTGTACGCCATACCTGGCGGTATGTTAACTCCCAGCTACTCCGCGAAGGGCTGTGATGTTCCTCGCCAGACAGCTGGTCCGTCAGCTCGCGGCAGCGAGCTGTCCGCAGGCACCGTCGATGTCGGAGCCGCGCGTGTCACGAACGGTGGTCGGGATGCCGTGCGCACGAAGACGCTCCACAAAGTTCTGTTCGACACCGGGGCGCGACGCCGTCCATTTTGATCCCGGTGTCGGGTTGAGCGGGATCGGATTGACGTGGACCCATCCTCGGCCGCGCTGGGCGAGCTTCTTGCCGAGCAGGTCCGCTCTCCAGCCCTGGTCGTTGATATCTCTGATCAGCGCGTACTCGATCGAGACCCTACGACCGGTCTGGCGGTAGTAGTCATAGGCCGAGTCCAGCGCTTCATCGACCTTCCACCGGTTGTTGATGGGAATGAGTTCGTCACGCAACTCGTCATCCGGGGCATGGAGGGACAGCGCGAGCGTCACGGGGATGTTTTCCTGGGTGAACTTGTACATCCCGGGAACGAGACCGACCGTGGACATCGTGATGTTCCGGGCCGAAATGCCCATCCCCTCGGGCGACGGGTCGATCAATCGACGCACCGCGCCCAGAGAGGACTTGTAGTTCGCGAGGGCCTCCCCCATGCCCATGAACACGATGTTCGAGATGCGCAGCGGTTTGGTTTCCTCCGGGCCGTCGTCGGCTCCGTCCAGTCCGCTCATCTTCTTGACCATGCGAGCCCCCGCGACCACCTGCTCGACGATCTCGGCGGTCGAAAGGTTGCGGGTCAGTCCGGCCTGACCAGTCGCGCAGAAGGGACAGTTCATGCCGCAGCCCGCTTGGGACGAGATGCACATCGTCACCCTGTTGGAATAGCGCATGATCACGGACTCGACCAAAGCACCGTCGAAGAGGCGGTGCACCATCTTGAGGGTGTCGCCGCCGTCGGCCTCGAGAGTGTTAACTGTCGTGAGCAGGTTGGGCATCGCGTCCGCGACAATCTGCTCCCGCGAGTCCGCCGGAAGATCGGTCATTTCCTGAGGATCGTCCACCAGGCGCTCGAAGTAGTGTTTGGAGAGCTGGGAAGCACGGAAGGGTTGGTGCCCCAGTTCCTTGAGGAACTCCTTGCGCCCGGCAAGATCCATGTCGGCGATATGGCGCGGCGGCTTACCCCGACGGGGTGCCTTGAGCAGGATCTTTCCCGGTTCGGGTTTCGCGGTGATCTCTACCGGGGTAGAAGTCTCGGATGACACGGAGGTGCCCCTCTTCCTGTGTGCGGTGTGTGATGCGATGATCAGTCGGGAATCGGGGCCACGGTGACCCCCAGCGCGGCCAGCTCATTCGCGCCGCCGTCTTCTGCGGTGAGAACCCAGATGCCGTCCCTGTGGAAGGCGACCGAGTGCTCCCATTGGCTGGCATGCGAGCCGTCGACGGTTCTGACCGTCCAGTCGTCGTCGAGGACCTCGGTCTGGGTCGATCCTGTCACAAGCATCGGTTCGATGGCCAGAGCCATTCCCGGCTTGATCCTGGGACCTGAATCACGCGTCCGGTAGTTGGGAACGTCCGGCGCCATGTGCATTTCGGTTCCGATGCCGTGGCCCACGTATTCTTCGACGATTCCGTAGGTTCCGCCGGCTTCCTTGCGGACGAAGGACTCGATGGCCGCTCCGATGTCCCCTACACGCTGGGCTGAGGCCGCCGCGGCGATCCCCCTCCACATGGCGGCCCGCGTCATCTCGGAGAGGTCCGTGTCCTGGCGGCTTGTCTCGCCAACCAGGACTGTACGGGCGGAGTCACCGTGCCACCCATCGACGATCGCTCCCCCGTCGATGGAGACAATGTCACCGTCCTCGAGCGGCCGATCGTTGGGGATGCCGTGCACCACGATGTCGTTCGGCGAGGCACAAATGGCGGCCGGGAAGCCGTAATAACCCAGAAAATTGGAGGTCGCGTCGTTCCGTTCGAGAACGTCGCGAAAGGATCGATCCAGTTCAGCGGTCGTGACACCGGGGGCCGTGGCCTCCACGGCTGCGTCGAGAGCCTGGGAGGTTACGACTCCGGCGCGCACCATCGCACGCAATTCCTGATTGGTCTTGTACTGGATTTTTCGTCGACCGAACATGGGCACGGCTTTCCGGGAGTAGGGATGGTTTGGCGCTGACCGGCGGGCGGATCTCGAACGCAAGGCAGACGACCTGAGAGACGTGCGGGCCCCTGACCAGGAGGGTCAGGGGCCCGCAGCCGGCGCTGCCTGAGCGCGCTGTCGAAACTACCGGACTGCGGCCAGCAGACGATCGGTCACGTCATCGATGCTTCCGAGGCCGTCCACCCGGGTCACAATGCCCCGGGCTTCGTAGAGTCCCACAATGGGTTCCGTTTCCTCGGCGTAGACGTCCAGGCGGTGCCGGATGACCTCTTCGGTGTCGTCGCTGCGACCCTGCTGTTCCGCACGTCCGAGCAGGCGCTGGACAAGCTCCTCGGTGTCGGCCGTCAGGAGGAGCACCCCATCGATCTTCTGACCGAGGTCCTCGAGGATCGAATCGAGTTCCTCCACCTGCGCGGTGTTTCGGGGGTATCCGTCCAGCAGGAAACCCTGTTGGGCGTCCTCTTGACCGAGACGGTCACGCACCATGCGGTTGGTGACCGAGTCCGGTACCAGGTTGCCGGAGTCCATGTACTGCTTGGCCTCGCGGCCCAGGGCAGTCTCTTCCTTGATATTGGCCCGGAAGATGTCCCCGGTGGAGATGGCCGGGACGGACAACTCCTCCGAAATCCTGGCGGCCTGAGTTCCCTTGCCGGCGCCTGGCGGCCCGACGATGAGCAGACGATTCATCGCAGAAGTCCTTCATAGTGTCGTTGTTGCAACTGCGCATCGATCTGCTTGATGGTGTCCAGACCGACGCCGACCACGATCAGCAACGAAGTGCCGCCGAACGGGAAGTTCTGGTTCGCGTTGAACATCACCAGTGCGATCAGCGGGATGAGCGCAACGATCCCGAGGTACAGGGAGCCCGGAAGCGTGATGCGATTCAGAACATATCCAAGGTACCTTTCGGTGGGCCTGCCCGCACGGATGCCGGGAATGAAGCCGCCGTACTTCTTCATGTTGTCCGAGACTTCCTGCGGGTTGAAAGTGATGGACACGTAGAAGTACGCGAATCCGACGATCAGCAGGAAGTACAGGATCATGTAGAGCGGATGGTCGCCCTTGACGAGGTTCGAGTTGATCCAGTTGACCCATTCGGGTGGCGGCGTACCGTCCTTGGGGGTCGCGAACTGGCCCACGAGCCCAGGCAACATGAGCAACGACGACGAGAAGATCACGGGGATCACGCCGGCCATGTTGACCTTGAGGGGAATGTACGTCGTGGTACCGCCGATCGTCCTGCGACCGACCATACGCTTCGCGTACTGGACAGGGATTCGTCGTTGGGACTGCTCCACGTAGACGACCGCGATGATCACCAGCAGGCCGATGCCAAGGATTGCGGCGAAGACTCCCCAACCCTGGGTCTTGAAGATCTGGCCGAGGGCCGACGGGAAAGAAGCTGCGATCGAGGTGAAAATCAGCAACGACATTCCGTTGCCGACGCCCTTCTCGGTGATCTGCTCACCGAGCCACATGATGAGGCCCGTTCCGGCGGTCAGGGTCACGATGATCACGAGGATCATGATGATCGAGTCGTCGGGAATGACCGGCAGAGGGCAGTTGCCCAGCAGCGCGCCCGAGCGAGCCAACGAGATAATCGTCGTCGCGTTCAGCAGCGCGAGCCCCATGGTCAGATAGCGCGTGTACTGGGTCAGCTTCTGCTGCCCTTGGCCGCCCTCTTCGTGGAGCTCTTGGAACCTGGGGATGACCACGCGCAGAAGCTGCACGATGATCGACGCCGTGATGTAGGGCATCACGCCCAGGGCGAAGATCGACAGCTGAAGGAGTGCGCCACCGCTGAAGAGATTCACCATGTCGTAGATGCCACCGGTGGTGCCTCCCATGGCGATGCACTGTTGCACGTTCCCGTAGTCCACGCCCGGCGCTGGCACGAAAGTACCGGCGCGGTAAATCACAATGACCGCGAGCGTGAACAGCAGCTTGCGTCGTAGGTCGGGGGTTTTGAACGCCCGTCCGAAAGCGCCGAGCACTTGGCCTCCTGTAAGAATTCGTTCAGTGGGACTGGTGTCGATGCCCCAGGTGGAGCAAACGCCAGTCCCCTATGTCCCCCGTAAGTCTAACGGCAATGCGTCGCAGGGGGTCGATTGCGTCCGTCACCCCGTTGAAGCACGTGGAGGTGCAGACAAGGCGAGGCCCCTCCCCGGGTCGTCCGGGGAGGGACCTCGCCTCTAGAAGCTGGCTTCGAGCAACAGCTCGATCGCAGTTCTACTTGCCTGTCGCGGTGGCGGTACCACCGGCGGCCTGGATCTTCTCCGCAGCGGAGGCGGAGAACTTGTCGGCGGTGACGTTGACCTTGACGGTCAGTTCGCCCTCGCCCAGAACCTTGACGGGCTGGTTCTTGCGAACCGCGCCCTTCTCCACGAGGGACTCGACGGTGATGTCGCCGCCCTCGGGGTAGAGCTCCGCGATTCGAGCCAGGTTCACGACCTGGTACTCGACACGGAACGGGTTCTTAAAGCCGCGCAGTTTCGGGAGGCGCATGTGCAGCGGAAGCTGCCCACCCTCGAAACCTGCCGGGACCTGGTAACGAGCCTTGGTGCCCTTGGTACCACGACCAGCGGTCTTGCCCTTGGATGCTTCACCGCGACCCACGCGGGTCTTGGCCTTGTGCGATCCCTGGGCCGGACGCAGATCATGGAGCTTGATGGCCTGGCGCTCTTCGTTGGTATCTGCCATGTTTACTTGACCTCCTCAACCTTCACGAGGTGAGCGACGGTGTTGACCATACCGCAGGTCACCGGGTCGGCGGTGCGGACAACCTTGTTGCCCGGACGCTTGAGCCCCAGTGAGCGCAGAGTATCGCGCATGTTCTGCTTCTGGCCGACATAGGACTTCATCTGCGTGATCTCCAGCTGGGAATCGCTGGGCTGAATACGCTTACCGGACATTACGCACCTGCCTTCTCATCGCGCCGAAGGTAGCTGGGGATGACCTCGTCGTTGGGCAGGCCACGGCGGGCCGCAACAGCAGCGGGCTCTTCCAGCTGACGCAGGGCCTCGATGGCCGCGTGCACGATATTGATCTGGTTCGCGGAACCGAGGGACTTGGACAGCACATCGTGGATGCCGGCGCACTCGAGTACCGCACGCACCGGACCACCGGCGATAACACCGGTACCAGCGGTTGCGGGACGGAGCATGACGACGCCGGCTGCCGCCTCACCCTGCACACGGTGCGGGATGGTGCGGTCCTCGACGCGGGGAACGCGGAAGAAGTTCTTCTTCGCTTCCTCGACGCCCTTGGCGATGGCCGAGGGAACTTCCTTGGCCTTGCCGTAGCCGACGCCCACCAGGCCGCTGCCGTCGCCGACGACGACGAGAGCGGTGAAGCTGAAGCGACGGCCGCCCTTGACGACCTTCGACACGCGGTTGATGGTCACCACGCGCTCGATGTACTTGTCCTTCTCCTCGTCGCGGCCACCGCGTCCACCGCGGCCACCCCGATCATTGCGGTCATTGCGACCACGGCCGCCGCGCTCACCGCGGTTGCCGCCGCGACGATCGTCGCGCTTCGAGGAGTTGTCATTCTCGGAGTTCTCGGTTGCAGCGTTGTTCTCTGCCACCTGATTTTCCTTTTCGTTTGCGGTCTGCTCGCTCACAGTGCCAGCCCACCTTCCCGGGCGCCTTCAGCAACAGCGGCCACACGGCCGTGGTACTTGTTGCCGCCACGATCGAATACGACGGACTCGATACCGGCTGCCTGAGCACGCTCGGCGATCAGTTCGCCCACGCGCTTTGCCTTCGCGGTCTTGTCCATATCGGTTGCGGAGCGCAGTTCGGCTTCCAGAGTGGAGGCCGAAGCCAACGTGTTGCCCTGGGTATCGTCGATGACCTGCACAAACATGTGCTTGGTCGACCTGAACACCGAGAGACGGGGACGCGCGGCGCTGCCCGAGACGTTCTTGCGAACGCGCACGTGGCGACGCTTGCGAGCGGCGAACTTCGTCTTGTTAGCCATGTTTACTTACCAGCCTTTCCGACCTTGCGGCGGATCTGCTCGCCCTCGTAGCGAACACCCTTGCCCTTGTAGGGGTCGGGCGCGCGGAGGCTACGAATGTTGGAGGCCACCTGGCCGACCTGCTGCTTGTGGATACCGGAAACGGTGAGCTTGTTGTTGCCCTCCACGGTGAAGGTGATTCCTTCCGGAGCCTTCACGGAGACGGGGTGGCTGTAGCCCAGAGCGAATTCCAGGTCGGTGCCTTTGGCCAGCACGCGGTAACCGGTGCCGACGATCTCGAGCTTCTTGGTGTAGCCCTCGGAGACGCCGACGATCATGTTGTTGATCAGCGTCCGGCTCAGGCCGTGCAGCGAACGGGATTCGCGCTCGTCGTCGGGACGGTTGACAGTGAGGGTGTCTCCATCGAGGGAGACGGTGATCGGCGAGGCGATCTCCTGGGAGAGTTCTCCCTTGGGACCCTTGACGCTCACGAGGGAGCCGTCGATCTTGACCTCAACACCAGCCGGCACCGAGATGGGGAGACGTCCAATACGTGACATTATTCTCTTCCTTTCTCTTGTGACCGACTACCAGACGTACGCCAGGACTTCGCCGCCCACACCCTTCTTGGAGGCCTGCTTGTTGGTCAGCAGCCCCGAAGAGGTGGACAGGATGGCGATGCCGAGTCCACCGAAAACCTGGGGCAGGTTGGTGGACTTTGCGTAGACGCGCAGGCCCGGCTTGGAAATGCGACGAACTCCGACGATGGAGGACTCGCGGCTGGGACCGAACTTGAGTTCGAGCGCCAGGGTCTTGCCGACCCGGGCCTCTTCCTCGTGCCAGTCCTTGATGTAGCCCTCGGCCTTGAGGATGTCAGCGATCCGGGCCTTGAGCTTTGAGTACGGCATGGACACGGAATCGTGGTGTGCCGAGTTTGCGTTGCGCAGACGCGTGAGCATGTCTGCGACAGGATCTGTCATGGTCATGTGGGCACTTGCCCTTCCCCGTTACGGTTTCCGTTCTCCGGAGTTCCGGAGGCGGACCTGAAACGTAGCAGTTAGTTGGTCTTGAACGGGAAGCCGAGCTGGCGGAGCAGCGCGCGACCCTCGTCGTCTGTCTTGGCGGTGGTGACCACGGTGATGTCCATACCGCGCACGCGATCGATCGAATCCTGATCGATTTCGTGGAACATGGACTGCTCGGTCAGACCGAAGGTGTAGTTACCGTTGCCGTCGAACTGGCGATCCGAGAGGCCGCGGAAGTCGCGGATTCGCGGGAGGGCCAAAGAGATCAGACGGTCGAGGAACTCCCACATACGATCGCCGCGGAGAGTCGCGTGGCAGCCGATGGGCTGGCCTTCGCGCAGCTTGAACTGGGCGATCGACTTCTTGGCGCGGGTCACCTGCGGCTTCTGACCCGTAATCAGGGTCAGGTCCTGGACGGCCGAATCGATGAGCTTGGAGTCGCGTGCTGCTTCTCCGACACCCATGTTGACGACGACCTTGACGAGTTTCGGCGACTGCATGGGGTTGCCGTAGTTGAACTGCTCCTGCAGTGCGGGGACAACCTCGTCCTTGAACTTGGTCTTGAGGCTTGGGGTGATCTTGGTTTCGGTCATTAGAGGTCCTTACCCGAGCTCTTGGACACGCGCACGCGAACGGTGCGATTGCGTCCGTCACGCTCTACGGTCTCTTCGCGGTAGCCAACGCGGCTGGGCTTCTTGGTCTCGGGGTCGACGATCGCGACGTTCGAAACGTGGATCGCGGCCTCGACCTTCTGAATGCCGCCACCTTCACCGGTGTTGGGGTTGGCCTTGGTGTGCTTGGTGACAACCTTGACGCCCTCGACGAGCACGCGGTTGGTTGCTGGGAACACCTTCAGGACCTTGCCCTGCTTGCCCTTGTCGGAACCAGAAATGACCTGTACGAGGTCACCGCTCTTGATCTTGGCCATAAGTTAGAGCACCTCCGGAGCAAGCGAAATGATCTTCATGAACCGCTTCTCGCGCAGCTCGCGCCCGATCGGCCCGAAGATACGGGTACCGCGGGGGTCGCCGTCGGTGTTCTTGAGGATCACTGCCGAGTTCTCATCGAACTTGATGTAGGAACCGTCTGAACGACGGGTCTCCTTCTTGGTACGAACGATGACTGCCTTGACGACGTCACCCTTCTTGACGTTTCCGCCAGGAATTGCGTCCTTGACGGTGGCGACGATGATGTCACCAATACCTGCATAGCGACGGCCTGATCCACCGAGAATACGGATAGCAAGGATTTCCTTGGCTCCCGTGTTGTCGGCGACCTTGAGCCGTGACTCTTGCTGAATCACTGAGTACTCCTGTCGTCTCGCTGGTTCTCACGACGCCGTCGGTTGCCCGACTGACGCGACGTGGGCCTTGCGGAACACTGTGTTCGGGATGGTTGACGCACCGGTCTGCCGTATCTCGGGGAACGGAAGTTGGCGGTTGCGCCTGGGGCCGTCCATGCCAGGAACATCTGGTCCCGCTTCGATGGCGGGCGAATGCACCCGTTGACAGCGGCATTATGCACTGGCACGAAAAACCCGTGGTTGAGCGCAGGCCGAGTGGGCCCACACAAGTAATCAAGGTTATCACAAGCCAACTCCACCAGGACAGGGCCAGACGAGCCAAGACGCCGGGAAGGACTTGACGTTCATCACGCCTTCGCCGCTCGAGACGACGGTCGGGGCCGAGGCGGAACAGCACGAACCACCTCGGCCCCGATCCTCAGAAACCTCAGAGGGTTGCGTCGGGTGCGCTCAGCGCCTCACCCGATCAGTGGGCCTTCTTGCGCCGGAGCGCGACCACCGCAATACCCGTGGCTATGGCCGCCCCGCCCAGGCCAGCAACCCATTTCAGCTTCCCGGCACCGGTGTGGGCCAGTCCGGACTGCGCGGCAGGTGCGGAGCCACCCGAGGGGGACGAGGTTTGGGAGGCCACCCCCGGCCCGTTCGTCACGCTCTGGGCCTGAGAGCCGGAGGCGCCCGACGAACCGCCGTTGTTGTTCACGCCGTTGCTGCGTCCGGCAGCACTTGCGGTCCCGTGATCGACGGTATTCTCCGGAGCCTTCTGGCCGGCATTGCCAGCGCTAGCGAGATCCCCCGTGGCGGCGGACGACCCGCCGTCCTTCATACCGACACTATTTCCGGTCCCACCGTTTGACGCCCCGGAGGTCTTCCGGCCAGAGCCTTGCTGGCCACTGTCCTGGCCACCACCAGCACCGCCAGCCTCCTGACCAGAACCCTGCTGACCACTATCCTGGCCACCACCAGCACCGCCAGCCTCCTGACCAGAACCCTGCTCGGCCGGCACGCTCGGACTCTGAACCGGCATCGGATCCTGCTTCACCGGCTCGCTCGGAGGCGGCGCCATTTCACCGACCTTCGAGTCGACCAGGGTTCCGTATCCCTGGAAGTCCCTGGTCGTCGGTGTCACGTGCATCGTTTCCGGTGCGTCACAGGTCGGCTGGGCGACGGTAATCTCGAAGTTCGCGCCTCGGGACATGTCACCTTCCTTGATGGAACCAGAGAGGAAAGAGAGCGTGTGCGAGGTCCCCGGGCCCCAGGACGCGTCCTTGACGGTGGAGTTCTCAGCGGTCGGATAAGGCAGCTCCATAGACCAATTGCCCTCGGCGTCGGCCTCGACGGTGCCAATGACTGCATCTCCGTTGATGGAAACCTTGCCGCGGTCGTACTTGACGGCGACCGTAGACCCTTCAGCTCCCTTCGGGTGCCTCCACCCCGTACCAGACACCCTGATGGTCTGACCTTCGGAGACCACGGTGGCTCCCGTAACTTTCGCCCCAGCATCCTGCCTCGACGCGACCGTCTTGACGCTCGCGTCAGCGTCCGTCACAGCTTTCTTCTGGCCCTTGACGGTGCCTGCCGGCGTTGCGGTCAGCTTGACGAGGGTGTCAGCGTTGATCGGGGTTGGTTCAGCGGGCTGCCAATCGGCGGGTGCACCCGCAGCGGCCTTGTTCTGCACACCCTTGACGGACGTCGACGAAGTGGTGAACTTTCCCGTGCGGTAATCGATCGTGAAGGGAACCTCGGCGTTCTTGTACGCTCCACCCTTGTCGACGGCGAACACACCCTTGGGGGTCACAACGACATCGTTGATGCCGAAGGGAGCGTCGGGGGAATTCTTGGCGACGGAGGCAGCAACCGTGTGGGTACGGCCGTCGATCACGTAGACGCCCTTGTCGGGAGATTTGCCATCGAAATCGGTGAGGTACACGACGTCGTTGTCCTCATCCGCATCCAGGGCCAGCGCCCTTCCCCCAAGGTCGATCCACGACTTGAATTCGCCGGTGGTCTTGTCATAGACGCCCACACCGGAATTCTTCCCCTTGTCACCCTGGGACGAGACGTATATTTCGTTGAGGGAGTGATCCACAACGACGTCGGACGCATAGAGGTTGGCTCCGGGATCCTGCTTGTGGAGCTTGACCACCTGAATCGGTTGCGAGAGATCTTTCAGGTCATAGATCTTGACCTCGTCCCTCATGCGCACCGGGAAGTAAGCCCTCCCCTCCGACTCGTCTACCCACATATTCATCACGGCGGTGGCTTTGTCCTCAACATCGGCTACGGTGATCTTCTGCAGGAATGCGTAAGTCTTCGTGTCGAAGACCAGCACGGAACCACGAACGCCGACGAAAGCCTTGCCATCGGCAAGACGAACTTCGCGCGGATGAGCGAATTCGATCTTCGCACGCTCCTCGGGCGAGAGCTTGGAAGTAGAGAAGACCTCCTTCAGGGTTGCCTGGTCATATACGGTGACCTCGTTCGCGACGGTATTGGTCACCCACACAGTGTTGTTCACTTCGTCAACATCGATCCCGAAGGGCCCCTTGAGTTGGACGCCGGCGGCCTCGGTCCCGCCCTTCGGGATGTAAGGCACGGTGTCCAGAGCAACGGACTTCACGACCTTCATGGTCTGCGGATCGATCTTGGCGAGAGTGGCCGTGGTGCTTGCTCCGCCAAGGACCGTGCCGGTTGCCCAGAGTGCGTCGTTCTTCTTCGAATACGCCAGCTGGTACTGCCCTGGCAGACCTTGGGTCTGGTCGGCACGGACGTCGAAACTGCGGTATTCGCACGGTGCCGAAGCAGCGCCGTGGGACGGGGCCGGCGCCGCTGGAGAATCTGCCCCGTCGGCCTGAGCCGCGGTCAGCGTACCCGCGAAAGTCAGGGCCGTTGCCGCAGAGACAGTCGCCCATACCTTGAAACCCCGAGGGCGGAAGTTGTTGTAGGAAAACATAGTGATCCTCATAGTTTTCTGAATGCGAATGGTGCCCGTAGGCCGTAACGGCTACCGGTTGCGACCCGCATTCGCGGGGTCGAACCAGATGGTTATATCGACGACCCTTGGTACATATTTAAGGTAGCCTACTCTCGCATTTAAGGTAACCTTAGTTACAGTTACAATGTACTTTCCGCGGGGACGACCATGGGTGCACCAGTCACCGGATCGTCCACCACCAAGGCCTCGAGCTCGAACACCCTGGCGATCAGGTCCGCGTCCACGATCTCGTGAGGGCTTCCCTCGGAGATGATCCGCCCGTCCCGCATCAGGACGACCCGGGTGGCGTATCTGAAGGCGAGATTGAGGTCGTGGAGAACCATGACGATCGTGCGGCCGGCCCCGTGGAGCCTGCGGGTCAGATTGAGTACCTCGATCTGATGAGTGATGTCCAGATACGTGGTGGGCTCATCGAGGAGGATCAGAGGCGTGTCCTGAGCCAGCGTCATCGCGATCCAGACCCTCTGGCGTTGGCCGCCGGAGAGCTCATCCAACGACCGTTCCCTGAGCGGCAGAACATTCGCCGCGGTCATCGCGTCAACACACGCGCGTTCGTCGTCGTCGCTCCACGCGCGCAATAGGGACTGATGCGGGTAGCGTCCGCGAGCGACGACGTCGGCGACGCTCACCCCCGAGGGAGCCTCCGGAATCTGCGGCAGCATCGCCAGGACTCGGGCGATGTCCTTGGTACGGTTCTTTTCCATGGCGACGTCGTCCAGGAAGATCTTCCCCGCAGACGGGGTCAGCACCCGTGACAACGATTTGAGCAGGGTCGACTTCCCGCAGGCGTTCGGACCCAGGATCACCGTCAGCTCGCCATCGGGAACCTGGAAGTCGAGTCCCGGGAGCACGACATCGTGGCCGTAGCCCACGGTCATCCCCTCTGCACGCAATCTGCTCGCCCGTGCGTTCATGCTGCTCACACTCGTCTCCGTTCCACGATGATCACGTACACCAGATACAGCCCACCCAGAGCGCCGGTTACCACGCCCGCGTTGAGCGCGACGGGGAGAAGATACTGGCCCGCCGTATCCGAGCAAAGAACGATGACGGCTCCCATGAGTGCCGCGGTCGTGAGCCCCGCGCCACGCGAAGCAGTGAGGCTCCTGCCGATGTGCGGGGCCGCCAGGGCCACGAATGCCAGCGGACCTGTGATCGCCGTGGCCAGACCGACCAGTAGAACTCCCACGAACATTCCCGCCACTCGCCACGCGTTGACACGTACACCTCTTCCGACGGCGAGCTGGTCCCCGAACCGGAGCATCGCCAGCGGACCGGAGGCCTTGATCAGGACCGGCGACAGAACCAGGAGCCCAGCCGCAATCAGGAGTGTCTTGCTCCAATTCATGGTGTTCAGGGACCCGGCGAGCCAGGTGGCCGCCGTCTGCGCCTGAGTCAATGATGCCCGCACGACCAGGAGCGAGTTGATCGCGCCCAATGTCGCACCGGCGCCTATTCCGATCAGAACGAGCCGGTATCCTCGCAGACCGGTGTGTCGGGTCAACAGGTACACGATGAGGGCCGTACCGAATCCGCCAAGGATCGCTCCGGACGCGACGCCGAACGGGCCGGCGTCGAACACGAGAATCTGCAACAACGCCCCCGTGGCCGCGCCATGAGTGAAGCCGATGACATCGGGGCTGCCCAAGGGGTTTCCCGACAGAATCTGGAAAATCGCGCCAGAAAGACCCAGCGCAGCACCCACCGCGATCGCCGCCGCGACTCGAGGCAGCCGGACCTGGTTCACGAAGTAGATGTCGAGGCGGTCTCCCCTGCCCATGAGTGCCTCGTATACGCCGGAGGGACCAAGGTTGCGTTCGCCCTGTGTCATGGCCCAGGCCGAGACCGTCACCAGAACCACGGCGAGAACAAGATGCACGGCCAGCCGGCGAACCGGGAAGTCCGCGCTGATGACGTGCCTCACCGAGAGGACGGAACGGCCCGACAAGTCCTTTCGGAACAGTCCCCTGTCGCTGCCAGGGCGATCCTCTGCGGCATTCACAACGACCGCACCTGCCGACCGGACATCATCGCCATGAAGAGCGGACCCCCGGCCAGGGTCGCAATGATGCCCACCTGTGTTTCCTCCGGTGCGATGACGACTCGAGCCAGGACATCGGCCGCCAGCAACCATGCGGGGCCCAGGAGCAGGGACCCCGCATTGACCCAACGAACGTCATTGCCCACCGTCCGACGGACCACGAACGGAACGGCCAGTCCCACGAAGGTCACCGGACCCATGGCCGCGGTGGCCGCCCCCGTCAGCAGAGCCACGGAGACCAGGGTGATCGTTTGAGTCCTGGCGAGCCGCACGCCGAGGGCGACGCCGGACTCCTCCCCGAGGGCCAAGGCATTGATCGAAGGGGCAACGGCAACGGCCAAGATCAGACCCATCGCAATCATGGGGCCGATCGACTCCACGACCGTGGCATCCCTCCCTTCGAGGGAGCCGGCGACCCAGAGCCGGAACTCGTCGAAGGCGTCCCGGTTGGACAGGACCAACGCCTGGTTGGCCGCGGCCAGGGCCGCGGAGAGAGCGACACCCGCGAGCGCCAGACGGACGATCGACCCCGTTTCCCCACGACCCAGGATGAAGACCCCGGCACCGGCCGCGCCCGCTCCTACAAGCGCCGCAAGCATGTAGACGTGGATGTTCTGCGGGCCGAAGAGCACCACCGAGAGCACGACGGCGACAGAGGCACCCGCGTTGACGCCCATCAATCCTGGTTCGGCCAGAGGATTGCGCGTGAGCGACTGCATGAGGGAGCCCGCGACTCCGAGCGCCGCACCGCAGAGCAGCCCCAGAAGGGTGCGGGGTATCCGCTGCTCCACCACGATGGTGCGAGCGGTTGCCGTGCCCGTGCCGCGGAGGACCTCGACGACGTCGGAACCCGTCAACCCGTTGGATCCGAAGCGCAACGACGCCAGAACGGCCGCCACGGCACAGGCAGCAAACAGCCCGCACCACGCGAATCGGCCCAGTGGCCGCCTTCGCACGACCGACGGCGTCACGGGCTCGATCTCAAGGGTGGCGGAACGGGAGGGGCGATCACCTCGCATCACGGCCTAGGATTCCTGAGAGCCTGTGCGACGTCGTCGGACATACCAGACGGTCGCGGCGACCAGGGTCATGACGACGAACGCGATGGTGCCGATCCAGGGGAATCCGGCGGAGTCCTTCTTGCTTTCGGCCGAAGCCTTCTCGGTGGGGTCCCCGGATTTCTTGGTCGTGGAGCCTGGGCTCGCGGTCGCCTTGTGCTTCGTTTTGTCCTTGGAGCCGTCGTTCTTTCCGCTCTCCGCATCCTTGTGCTCCGTGGCTTGGTCGTCCGAGCCGGACTCCTCTCCTGCACCCGAGGAACCGGACATCAGCCGGTCGTACTCCTCCTTGGAGATGGGGCGGCCGTCGGCGTCGACATACTCGATCGCGTCGCCTCCCTGGCCGCTTCCGCCGGCTCCCCCGGCTTGCTCTCCGGGCCTGCCGTCATTCGATTGCTGACCGTTCTCGGCCGTTCCTCCACCGTTGCCTCGATTCGCTGAGGTGTCACCGGACTCGGTGTCCTGCCGTGTCCCGCCGGAGAGGATTTCCTCGGACGTGACGTTGTACCGCTGACCGCCCGAGGAGTTCTGGTTGACGCCCGCCGTGATGAATTCCGGGCTGAGATTGGTGAAGCCCCGGCTTCCCTTGCCGGGGATGACCTCCGTGGCCAGGAACCGGAGGGTGTGCTTGCCATCCTTCAGATCCTTGGGCAGCACGACCGAGCCCTCCACGTGTCCGTTCCCGTCCGATTTCTGCTGGTGCACCACGCAGGCGCCCTGAAGAGCGTCCTTGGGGCACGCATCTCCGTTGTCGATCTTGACGTAGACCTGCTCGTTCCCGGGGAAGCCACTCAGAGTGAAGTGAAGAGTGTCGCCCGCTTTGAGGGTCCCCGGTGAAACGGAAGATGAGGTTCCCTGGCTGCTACCCTTGGCGCCGCCCGGTGGGAGTGCGGAGACGGCCGTGTATCCCACCAGGAGCGCCACCACCGCAGCAAGCAGTGCAATGAGAGATCGCCGGAAGTGCAAAATGTTCGTCATGCTTTCGGTTCCTTCCTTAGTCATCGGAAGCTTCTGGGGCCGCTGAGGCCTCGGAAGCCTGTGAAGCCGACTGTGGCGGCTTGTGGGTCAAGTACAGGATCATGGCCAGAAGCAACGCGCCCGCGAGCACGAGCAAAACGTTGTTCCACGTCAGGACCTTGAGGGTGAATCCTGCTTCCTCCCCTTCAGCGTTCGGTCCCTGAGAGTCGTGCGCGGAATTCTGTGCGCGGCTCCGACCCGACGACGGGGCTTGGGACCGGGTGTGGGACCGGGCGTGGTGGTGGGTGTCGTTCCCCGCGTCCCGGAGCGAGGCCACCACGCGCTGGGTGGGTTGGTGGGCCGCATGCCCCCAGGGATACGCGATCACTCCCGGAGCTCGGAGAACGCGTCGAACCCGTGCGTGACGCGGCGTCTGCTCCTGGATCCGGCCTAGGCTCGTCATCCCCCGTACGGCCGCCGGGCTCGCGGGGCCCGCGCCGGAAGCACTCGTCTGCTCCGATCCGGAGTCGCGGCCGGACGCCGGTGCCGCATGCGCTCGGGACTGGCTCGACTGCTGCGTTCCCTGGGTGCCGCGGCCTTGGGCAGGGGCGACCTCGGCGTGCGAGCCGCGGGCCTTCCCGGGAATCGTCAGGCGGTCCCAGCCCAGCAACTTTCCGAAGTCCTCGTTCTCCCCGTCCTGGACAACGAGTCGGTAGTCGCCTGCCGCCGCGTCATCGGGCAGGTCGTAGCTCAACGAACGTTTGTCGTCCAGACGTACCCATCCGCTTCCCCACTGGTTGCGGGGCGCGGCCTCGGCGTAGGGGGTTGCCCTGACCCACTTCCCGGGATGCCTTCCGGGGACCTCAACCGTGATCCGTGTGCCTTCACGGGTGACCCGGACATCGTGACGCGAGCCCTCCGTGAGTTCGTCGAGGCCCAGGGCCGGTGCCGCTCCATTGGGGCGGTACTCGCCCACGGTAAAGTCCAGGGAGCCGCGACCGCCGAAGGACACGGAGAGATCGCCAGCACGAAGGGCGCCCGAAAGGAGACGCAAGCTGTGGGCTCCGTCAGGGTATTCGGGCACGGAGGTTGCGGCCGTGCCGTCCGGCAACCGGATCCAGGCATCGAGAACGCCGGTGGCCGGATCAGGATCGACGAGTGCCCAGATGCTCCTGTTGGAGTGGAGCGTCTGGTCCAGGTGGGAGAAGCTGCCATTGTCGAGCTTCACCGCGACCTGCGGAGCGCCCGTCTTGCCGCCGGGATTGCACCAGCCCTCCCCGACCAGGTGGAGTTTCCCTCCTCGGGCGACGTCCTTGTTCTCTATCCGTGCGGTCGGCCGAGTCACCTGCGTGGTACACCGGACGTCCGAAGTCTCCTGGATGGGCTGAGCAGCCTCACCATTGACCGGGATCGGGCCGGTGACGGCTAGACGCTGCACGTCCCCGTCCAGGTTGCGACCCGACTGTGCCGTAACGGTCACGTATTGCCCCGTCTTGCCATGGCGCAGCTCCTCGGGCGCCTTGACCGTGATGTCGAAGGATCCGGTCTGGTCGATCGTGTACAAACCGTGTTCCGGGTCCTGCGTGGCCGTACCTTTCGGGACGAGCAGGACCCAGGACGTCGAATCCTTGGATTTTCCGAGGGAAGCCAAATGGTCGCTGATGACTTGGTCTCTCCTGGCGTACTGGTCTATGCGCCCGGACGGGGCCCGGTAGTTGACCTTGATCGAGACGATGGAGCCGGACTTGCCGTCCGCCGTCTTCCATCCCTTGCCGATCAGGTGAAAAACGGCGTCTTCTCCGGTGGTGAACGGGGCGACGTCGATGGTCGCGGCCGAACCGGAGTTCGCCGACGATGTTGCGGAGACCCACGGCTGCGCCTGCTCGGATGACTCGGCTTGTCCAGCCACGGTCACCCTCAGAACCGCATTGCGCGACGGGTCCCCGTCTTTGAGGCTCCCACTCAGGAAATGAATCGTGTGCTCGGTGCCGGCGAGCCATGGTTTGTCCGAGTTTGCTTTGGTGGGGACAGGCAGCTCCGCGGAGAACGTGCCGTCGGCGCTGGCCTCGAATTGGCTGACGATGCTCTCACCGTTCACGGCCACGGTGCCTTTGTCGTATTTCACGGCGATCCGCGCTCCCTCGGAGGGGGAATGCTTCCAGTCCCGGCCCTCGACATGAATCGTGCCCGTGACGTCGACCTTCCGGGGCCCGGAGACTTCGGCGGTCTGGTCGTTGGCTGTGGCGGTCTGTCTGTTCGATGAGTCGTCGGCCGAGGCGCTGGGCAGAACGAGACACGCGGTCAGGGCGAGAAGCGCGGCGAGGAGGAGCGAGAGGAGTCGCCTGATGTGGGTGCGAGATGGCGCGCTGATACGAGAAATTCCGATGTTCATCATGGGTTATGGAGTTCTTCTTCGATCACTGGCAGGAAAGGTGCCGGAACCGGTCGAGTGCCCCGGCGGGTTGCTTCGCTCAGGGAAGCTCAGCGAGAATGTCGTCGACGATGCCGTTCAGCAGCAGGGGGCCACCTGTTGAGGTCCAGCGGGACCCGTCGACGGTGATGATGTGGTGGTTCTTGTACGCGGACAGATCGGTGAAGCCCGAGGTCTCCTCGGCCGTCGTGAGAGCCTGAGCCGCACCCTCCCGATCGGCGGTAGAGTCCGAATGCGGGTTCGCCTGGCTTGCGCCACCGAGCGTTCCGAAGAACATGTAGTCCGCGTCGATGGTCGAGAGGTTCTCCAAGGAGACCGGGTCCGAATGCCCTCTCCCCTCTCGATCCTGGGATTGCGGCCGCTTCAGACCGAGTCCTTCCAAAACCTGTCCCGCGGGAAGCTCCTTGAGGATCAGAGAAGGTCCGCTTCCCTGCCATCGCACGATCGAGAAGGTCTTGTCCCCGTAAATCGGTGCCAGGCGAGCCTTGCCCTGTTCGATCTTGTCTCGGAAAGCAGTCTTGACTTCCTCACCCTTCGTCTCCAGGTTCAGCGCGCGAGCAGTGGTATCGAAGTTCAGCTCCCACGGGCCGCCGGCGTAACCGCAGAAGACCAACGGAGCGATCTGTCGCAAGATCTCCAAGACGTCCGGTCGATTGTTGACGCTCGTCCCATCCACGATGATCAGGTCGGGCTTGAGGCTGGAGATTTTCTCGTAGTCCAAGTCCCCGATGCCGCCGACCAGAGGAATGTCCTTGGCCTTTTCCGCCAGATATCCCGGGACGCTGTTCTGTCCACGACCGGAGACGGTGCCCACCGGGGTGACGCCCAGCGCAAGGGCCGCGTCCAGGGTGGGCTCGGACAGCGCGACAACGCGGCTCGGCTTCCCCGGCACGCGCACCTCGGCGTCATCGATGTCCTTGACCACACGCTCGGAAGTCTTTTCGGAGCGCCCGCCTGAGGCGAAGACGCCGCATCCGGTGAGGCCAAACATGATGGCCGCGGCGGCCACCAGGGCAATGATCGTCCTCGACCAATTCCGTGGATTGCCATCACGCCGGCGCACGCATTGAATCATTATTAACTATTCCCTTATCCCCCGATATGGCACCCCTAAGTTTACTGTGATTTCGCGCCTCTTGTCATGGCGCAGCTGGCTTGGAGAAACGCTAGGAAGCGTGCGAGGAAGACGATGCAATCACCGTCCTGCACCGGTCCGAAGGCCCCAGCCCCTTAAACACAGAAACCCCCTCCCGCACGAGGCAGGAGGGGGTTTCTAGGAGGCGGATCGCCCAGCGAGCCTTACTTGGCGCGCTCGACGATGTCCACGATGCGCCAACGCTTGTTGGCAGACATCGGGCGGGTCTCCATGATGCGAACGAGGTCGCCGATTCCGGCGGTGTTCTGCTCGTCGTGCACCTTGACCTTGTGGCTGCGGCGCATGACCTTGCCGTAGAGACCGTGGGTCACGTGGTCCTCGACCTCGACGACGATGGTCTTGTCCATCTTGTCCGAGACGACGTATCCACGACGGGTCTTGCGGAGATTGCGCTCTTCCGTCTTCTGTTCACTCACTTGGCATCACCTTCGGTAGCGCTAGCCGTATCGGCCTTCTTCGCTGCCTTTGCAGCCTTCTTGTCGGCCTTCTTGTCAGAAGCCTGGGCGTTGCCCTCGGCCTCGGGTCGGATGCCCAGCTCGCGTTCGCGCAACACCGTGTAGATGCGCGCGATATCGCGCTTGACAGCCTTGAAGCGGCCCGCATTCTGGAGCTGCCCGGTGGCCTTCTGGAAACGGAGGTTGAACAGCTCCTCCTTGGACGAACGCAGCTTCTCGGTGAGAGCCCCGTTGTCCAGTTCGGCGAGCTGGTCGATGGAGAGATCCTTGGATCCTACTGCCATTTCTATTCACCACCTTCGCGACGCACGATGCGTGCCTTCATGGGGAGCTTGTGGATTGCCAGGCGCAGGGCCTCTTTCGCGACTTCATCGCTCACGCCGGCCAGTTCGAACACGACACGGCCCGGCTTGACGTTGGCAACCCACCACTCCGGCGAACCCTTACCGGAACCCATACGAGTTTCGGCAGGCTTCTTGGTCAGCGGGCGGTCCGGGAAGATGTTGATCCAGACCTTACCGCCACGCTTGATGTAGCGGGTCATGGCAATACGGGCAGCCTCGATCTGACGGTTGGTCACATACGCGGGTGCCAGCGCCTGAACGCCCCAGTCACCGAACGACACGGTGGTGCCGCCCTTGGCGACGCCAGTGCGCTTCGGGTGGTGCTGCTTGCGGTACTTTACGCGACGGGGAATCAGCATTTATGCCTCACCGTTTTCTGCAGTCTTGGCTTCAGCGGCGGGGGCCTCCGAAGCGCTGTTCTGCTGCTCGTTGCGCCCACCGCGGCGACCGGCGTTTCCACCGGCGTTGCGGCGACGACGCTCGCCGCCTCCACGGCGATCGTTGCCACGGCGGTTGCCCTGTGCGGCCTGCTGAGCAGCAAGTTCTTTATCGGTCAGATCACCCTTGTAGATCCACACCTTGACACCGATGCGACCGAAGGTGGTCTTGGCTTCGAAGAAGCCGTAGTCGATGTTGGCGCGGAGGGTGTGCAGGGGAACGCGGCCCTCTCGGTAGAACTCCGAGCGGGACATCTCGGCGCCGCCGAGTCGTCCGGAGCACTGGATGCGGATGCCCTTGGCCCCGGCCCGCTGCGCGGACTGAATGGCCTTCTTCATCGCGCGGCGGAAGGCGACGCGCGACGCGAGCTGCTCGGCAACTCCCTGGGCAACCAGCTGAGCGTTGATCTCGGGGTTGTTGACCTCGAGGATGTTCAGCTGAATCTGCTTTCCGGTGAGCTTCTCGAGCTCGCCGCGAATACGGTCGGCCTCGGCTCCGCGGCGGCCGATCACGATGCCCGGACGCGCAGTGTGGATGTCCACACGGACGCGATCGCGGGTGCGCTCGATCTCGACGTTGGCGATGCCTGCGCGCTCCATGCCGTTCGACATGAGCTCACGGATCTTCACGTCCTCGCGGATGAAGTCCTTGTAGCGCTGGCCTTCCTTGTTGGAGTCAGCGAACCAGTGCGACTTGTGGTCCGTAGTGATCCCCAGTCGGAATCCGTGCGGGTTGATTTTCTGTCCCACTTAGCGGTCCTCCTCATTGTCCGGGGTAGCGAGAACCACGGTGATGTGGCTGGTTCGCTTGTTGATGCGGTATGCGCGACCCTGGGCTCGCGGCTGGAACCGCTTCATGGTCGGGCCTTCGTCGACGAACGCTTCACTGATGAAGAGTTCCTCTTCCTTGAACGCGACGCTGTCACGTTCCGCGAGCTGGCGGGCATTGGCCACAGCCGACTCGACGACCTTGAAAACCGGGTCCGAAGCCTGCTGCGGAGCAAACTTCAGAATCGCCAGTGCCTCATTCGCCTGCTTGCCACGAACCAGGTCGACGACGCGCCGGGCCTTCATAGGCGTCACGCGTACGAAGCGCGCAGATGCCTTGGCTTCCATTGCCTATCTCTCTTTCGTCTAATGCCGAAGAGTTACACGCTGCTGGATCGGTCGAAACCGAATCAGCGACGCTTACCCTTGCGGTCGTCCTTCACATGGCCGCGGAAACTCCGCGTGGGAGCGAATTCGCCGAGCTTGTGCCCGACCATCGACTCGGTGATGAACACGGGAACGTGCTTGCGTCCGTCGTGCACGGCGATCGTGTGCCCGAGCATGTCGGGGACGATCATCGAGCGGCGGGACCACGTCTTGATGACGTTCTTGGAACCCTTATCGTTCTGAGCGGCAACCTTCAGGAAGAGGTGCTGGTCAACGAAAGGGCCCTTCTTCAAACTACGAGGCATGTTTCAGGCTCCTTAGCGCTTGTTCTTGCCAGTACGACGACGACG
The DNA here is from genome assembly GCF_051370785.1 of Rothia sp. HC945. NCBI lineage: Bacteria > Bacillati > Actinomycetota > Actinomycetes > Micrococcales > Micrococcaceae > Rothia > Rothia sp. HC945. The sequence goes on from NZ_JBFCSN010000001.1 coordinate 998,561, forward strand.
CACAATGAGTTTGTCGCTTTCCTTGTTGGGGCGACGGGTGCGTCCCTCGGGCTTGCCGTTCGGGTTGACGGGGTGACGACCGCCGGACGTCTTGCCCTCACCACCACCGTGCGGGTGGTCGACAGGGTTCATGACAACACCGCGAACGGTCGGGCGAACGCCCTTCCAGCGGTTGCGGCCGGCCTTGCCCCAGTTAATGTTGATCTGCTCGGCGTTGCCGACCTGACCGATGGTCGCGCGGCAACGAACGTCCACGTTGCGGATCTCGCCGGAGGGCAGACGGAGCTGTCCGTACTTGCCTTCCCTGGCGACGAGCTGCACCGAGGCACCGGCCGAGCGAGCGAGCTTCGCACCGCCACCGGGGCGGAGCTCAACGGCGTGGATCACGGTACCGACTGGGATGTTGCGCAACGGCAGGTTGTTGCCGGGCTTGATGTCCGCGTTCGGGCCGGACTCGACAACGTCGCCCTGCTTCAGGCGGTTGGGGGCGATGATGTAGCGCTTGGCGCCATCAACGTAGTGCAGCAGCGCGATACGCGCCGTGCGGTTGGGATCGTACTCGATGTGCGCAACGCGGGCATCGACGCCGTCCTTGTCGTGACGGCGGAAATCGATCAAACGGTAGGCCCGCTTGTGTCCGCCGCCCTTGTGACGGGTGGTGATGCGACCGCTGTTGTTGCGTCCGCCGTTTTTGCTCAGCGGGCGCAGCAGCGACTTCTCGGGAGTCGATCGCGTGATTTCTGCAAAGTCGGCAACGCTCGAGCCGCGGCGGCCCGGCGTTGTCGGCCTGTATTTACGGATAGCCATAATTCAGTTCCTCGTTAAAGTGGTCTCCGCGGCGCTAGGCCTGCGGACCGCCGAAGATATCGATGCTGCCTTCACTCAGGGTCACGATGGCACGCTTGGTGCTCTTGCGAGTCCCCCAGCCGAAGCGCGTACGCTTCCGCTTGCCGGCACGGTTGATGGTGTTCACTGTGGAAACCTTGACGCCGAAGATGCGCTCCACGGCGTCTTTGATTTCCAGCTTGTTCGAGCGAGTGTCGACCTCGAAGGTGTACTTGCCCTCGTCGATCAGCCCGTAGCTCTTCTCCGAGACGACAGGCGCGATGATGACGTCACGGGGATCCTTGATGGTGGCGCTCACTTGGCGTCCTCCTGGTTCTTTCCAGCCTTGCTGGCGATTGCCACAAACACGTCGTAGGCATCCTTGGTGAAGACCACGTCGTCGGCGCGCAACACGTCGTACGTGTTGAGCTGATCCGCGTACAGGACGTGGGCGAACTCAAGGTTGCGAACGGACAGGGCAACGTTGTCTTCCTTGCGGTCGATAACAACCAGCACGTTCTTGCGAGAGGTCAGATCCCTCAGGGCTGCCTTGGCGGCCTTCGTCGAGATCTCCTCGACGAGTGAGCTGACCACGTGGATACGGCCGTGCGTCGCACGATCGGACAGGGCGCTGCGCAGGGCGGCGGCCTTCATCTTCTTGGGCGTGCGCTGCGAGTAGTTGCGCGGCACGGGACCGTGCACGACGCCGCCGCCAGTGTGCTGCGGCATGCGGACCGAGCCCTGACGGGCCCGACCGGTGCCCTTCTGCTTGAACGGCTTGCGTCCCGAACCGGAGACCTCGCCGCGGTTCTTCGCCTTGTGGGTGCCCTGGCGGGCAGCGGCCAACTGCGCGATGACGACCTGGTGCATCAGAGCCTCATTGGGCTCGACGCCGAAGACATCGGCCGGCAGCTCAACCTTTACGGTTTCAGTAGCCATTGGAGTTAGGCTCCCTTCACAGCAGTGCGAACCAGAACGACTCCGCCCTTGGGGCCGGGGATGGCGCCCTTGATCAGCAGAACATTGTTCTCGGTGTCGACACCCTGAATCGTGAGGTTCTGGGTGGTGTGGCGGTTGTTGCCCATACGCCCGGCCATGCGCATTCCCTTGAACACGCGTGCGGGGTAGGAAGCACCGCCGATGGAACCCGGCTTGCGGTGGTTCTTGTGCTGACCGTGCGAGGCACCGACGCCCTTGAAGCCGTGACGCTTCATGACACCGGCGAAGCCCTTGCCCTTGGTCTTGCCCACGACGTCGACGTGCTGGCCGGTCTCGAAGAGCTCGACGGTCAGTTCCTGGCCGAGGGAGTACTCGGAAGCGTCCGCGGTGCGAACTTCGACGAGATGACGGCGCGGAGTGGTTCCGGCCTTCTCGAAGTGTCCGGCGAGGGGCTTCGTGACCTTGCGCGGGTCAACAGCACCGAAACCGATCTGAATGGCGTTGTAGCCATCGTTGGCCTGGTCGCGCAGCTGGGTGACAACGTTGGAATCGGCCTTGACGACGGTAACCGGCACGAACTTGCCGTTCTCGTCCCAGACCTGGGTCATGCCAAGCTTGGTGCCCAGCAGGCCCTTCACCTGGCGCTCGAATGTGGTAGTCATTGGGATGCGATCCTCTTTACAGCTTGATTTCGATGTTCACGTCTGCCGGCAGGTCCAGGCGCATGAGCGAGTCAACGGCCTTGGGCGTGGGGTCGACGATGTCGATCAGCCGCTTGTGCGTACGCATCTCAAAGTGCTCGCGGCTGTCCTTGTACTTGTGCGGCGAGCGGATTACGCAGTACACGTTCTTCTCGGTGGGCAGCGGCACGGGGCCGACAACCGTCGCACCAGCACGCGTCACCGTCTCAACAATCTTCCGAGCCGAGGAGTCGATGACCTCGTGGTCATACGACTTCAGCCGGATGCGGATTTTCTGTCCCGCCATCTGTCGGACTCTCTTTCTTCAAGTACTTCCCTGTGTAGGAGTCTCTGGGACTCCTCTGTATGGCGTCTTCTGGCAGAAACCGGGCGATGCGAACGGCGTTGCGATCGTCTCGCTCCCGCCATTCCGGCGTTCGATTCCTGGCGCCGCCTCACACGAACTGAATCCGGCATTCCCGGGTTCCTCAATCCGTTGAAGCACCGACCCCCGCACTCGGGCGTGTCGCGAAGTGTTCGCGCACGAGATTCCAGAGTCGTTCGGACCGGGTCATTTTGGGCTTGGACGGAACTGCCCCGCACCCCTGGGATTCGGGCAGGTCAACGCCGACAAGCGCTTGAACAACGTTGTCTATCCTGCCAGAGGCTCTCGAGAACGCGCAAGCCCGGACCAGCGAAGTGGCGAAAGACACTCCATGGGCAGCACACCGACCCCTGCCAGACCTCGGGCAGGGGCCGGAGCACCTCGGACCGTTCACGCCGGGACGTCATAGCGCAGGAGTCAGAACGCGCTGACCCACGGTACATGTCCGATTCTGAGGCTGTTGTCGTCGTAGTCGCCTTCCTGTTGGTCCTCGACCCAGGCGGCAACCAGCACGTTGAACTCGGCGTGCACGAAAGGAGGGTTGACGAAGTATCTCAAGGGTATGTCGATGCTCTGCCCCGGTCGAAGCGCCCCGCGGCAGGTGTACCTGTACCTGGCGCCGGCCTCCGCCGTGGCGTTTGCCGAGTCTTCCGTCCACATCACGTTCTGGTTGGTGGTTCCCGCCTTGACCCTGTTCGATGCCCAGGACGCCCCGTCGTTTCCGTAGTCGCGGAGGATGAGCTCGACGCTGCCGCTCGGATCGATGGCCGTCACCCGACCGACATTCGTGATGCGGATCATCGGAGGCAACGAACCTCGGACAGCGACTCGGTTTCCATTGGACCCCTTGTAGATAGGAATCTCATGCTTCGGCCGCCAGTTCTCCAGATCGTACGAGGGATCCAGGACGTCGATGGCCAGGTCGGTCTTCACGCTGCTCGCCACCGCCGGTACGGCACTCGCCGTGACGAGCACGGGCACGGCCCAAGCGGCCGAACCCACCAGGGTCCGCCGCTTGAGCCGTGCATTTCGGGGTTCTCCCATATTCTTCACGTTGATTAGAACCTTTGCGCCTCGACGAGACGGTCCATGTTCCGTTCGGCGAGGGCAGTGATCGTCACGAAGGGATTGACCCCGATCTTGGCGGGAATCAGTGAGCCGTCCATGACAAACAGTCCCGGGACGCCCTTGACTTCGCCCTGCAGGTCGGTGGCCTCCCCCAACACCGCTCCGCCCAACGGGTGATACGTGAAGTAGTCCGAGAACGTCTTGTTCTTCTCGAAGAGATCGGACCGATATCCGGTCCCCGGGTTGGCCTGGTTGATCCGATCGAAGAACTTCTGCGCCGCACGCACCGAGGGCTCCGCGTGGCTCGGCCCCCAGTCCAAGAACATCTTCTGGCTGCCCCGATTCCAGGTGAAGGTCCCTGTGTGCGGATTATTCGTAAGAGCAAGGTAAACGCCGGTTCTGAGGTCGATGCCTGCCGGGAACGGAGCGATCTCGGCGAATACCGAGTCCGTTGAGTCGTCCCAATTGGACAGTCCCATGACCGGGATCGTGGATTGACGCCAACCGGACCAAGTCCTGAGCCTCCGCGCGAGCATAGTATTGCCGTTCGGGCCCCAGCCCCGGCCGATGGAATCCGGCAGCCCGTTGATCGTGCCCTCACCCTGAGCGGAGAGGAGCAGCCGGGTAGTACCGATCGACCCGGCGGCCAGAACCACGCGATCATACTCCCTGGTCCGTGTCTCCATGAGGTTGCCATTGAAGTCGATGGTCTTGGTCTGGAGCCGGAAGGCCCCTTCCGGAGTGCGCTCGATGGATCGCACCTCGGTCATCGGGATCACGTTGACCCGGCCCGTGGACAGAGCTTCCTTCAGTATCGTCTTGGGCAGGGAATTCTTACCGTAGTCATTGCCGAAAATGACCTGCTTGTCGAGCGCCGATCGAGGCACCTGCCCATAGGCTTCCTTGCGCATGTAGTCGAAGTCGTACACATTCGGAACCATGACATGGCCGATCCCGGCCCGCTTCGCCTGATCGGCGCTGACCCTGGCGAACTGATACCACGGCGAGTTCATGACCAGGTCCATCGCGGGATCGTTGACCCGCAGGCCGCTGTTCGCACGCGGGAAGTACACGTTGTACATTTCCTCCGCGTCGACCTGTGGAAGAACCTTCTCGAAGAAGGAACGGCGCGGAGTCACGGCCATGCCGCCGTTGACCAGGGAGCCACCGCCGATCCCTCGTCCGACGTAGACCTTCATGTTGCCGAAGTATTCGATGTCCAGCGCACCCGCACCTGGATCAATGCGCCGGTTGACCAGGTCCATTCCGCCGAGATAACTGAAGGGCATGTCTGTGCGGGTCTTGAACCACATGGAGCGGCTGGACGGCGCAGTCATCGTCGTGAAGACCCGCCCCTTGATGGGGCTCATCTTCTCCCAGTCCGTGCCCATCTCGATGAGATCGACCTGCTTGCCCACCGACGCGAGCTTCCGTGCGGCGACCGCTCCCCCATATCCGGAGCCGATGATGGCGATCCGGTTGGAGCCCCCGGTGGCTACGGCTGGCTGCCCCGAAACGGGGACGGCGGGTGCGGCGGCCGCGGCGATGGCCGAAGCCTTGAGAAGAGTTCTGCGAGTTATGTTGAACGACATAGTTCCACCCTTTGAAGTGCGAGTAATAGGTGAACCTCGTAAGAAACGAGTCGCTCTCATTTTATATTTTCTTGAATTCTTCACCCGACGATTTCCGGGCAGAACCGCTCTCTCGCCGGCGTCCGATCCGCATGGGGACGCTATTCTATGGCCGTCAATCAATTCCCGGCGGCAGAATCGAACCGGTTTCTGGGACAAGCAATTCACTATTTTCCGAGGTGACCGAGAAAAAGCATTGAAACGCAAAAGAAAGGGCCCCGGCAAATGCCGGGGCCCTTTCGGACGGTAGTCAGCGCAGTGTCATGCGCCGGCCGTCGGGATCACAAAGAAATGTTACTTGGTGATCTTGGTAACGCGACCCGAACCAACGGTGCGGCCACCCTCACGGATGGCGAAGCCGAGTCCGTCTTCCATAGCGATGGGCTGGATCAGCTCAACGCTCATCTCGGTGTTGTCACCGGGCATGACCATCTCGGTGCCCTCGGGCAGCGTGATGACGCCGGTAACGTCCGTGGTGCGGAAGTAGAACTGCGGACGGTAGTTCGAGTAGAACGGGTTGTGACGGCCGCCCTCATCCTTGGAGAGGATGTAGACGTTCGCCTCGAAGTTGGTGTGCGGGGTGATCGAACCCGGAGCAGCAACAACCTGACCACGCTCGACGTCGTCACGCTTGAGACCACGCAGGAGCAGGCCACAGTTCTCGCCGGCCCAGGCTTCGTCGAGCTGCTTGTGGAACATCTCGATACCGGTCACGGTGGTCTTCTGGACCGGACGGATGCCGATGATCTCGACGTCCGAGTTCAGAGCCAGGGTACCGCGCTCCGCACGGCCGGTGACCACGGTGCCGCGGCCGGTAATGGTGAAGACGTCCTCGATCGGCATGAGGAACGGCTTGTCCTTGTCGCGAACCGGGTCCGGGATGTAGTCGTCGACTGCCTCCATGAGGTCCTCGATCGACTTAACCCACTGCTCGTCGCCCTCGAGCGCCTTGAGAGCGGAGACGCGCACGACCGGAGCCTCGTCACCGTCGAACTCCTGCGAGGACAGCAGTTCGCGGACCTCCATCTCGACGAGGTCGAGGAGCTCTTCGTCCTCAACCATGTCGGCCTTGTTCAGCGCGACGATGAGGGTGGGGACGCCGACCTGGCGCGCGAGCAGAACGTGCTCGCGGGTCTGGGCCATCGGACCGTCGGTGGCGGCAACCACGAGGATCGCGCCGTCCATCTGAGCGGCACCGGTGATCATGTTCTTGACGTAGTCAGCGTGACCCGGGGCGTCAACGTGGGCGTAGTGACGCTTGTCCGTCTGGTACTCGATGTGAGCAATGTTGATGGTAATGCCGCGCTGGCGCTCCTCGGGAGCGGCGTCGATCATACCGAAGTCCTGCTGCTCGTTCAGGTCCGGGAACTTCTTCGCGAGAACACTGGAGATCGCAGCAGTCAGAGTGGTCTTACCGTGGTCGACGTGACCGATGGTACCAATGTTGACGTGCGGCTTGGAGCGCTCGAACTTTGCCTTAGCCACTATGTTCCTCCTAGAACGTTTGATGGAAACTTGCGCTGGCTTTCTGCGCAGTCCGTGGTTGAAGACGGATTCCTGATCAACAATAACGGAAAATTCATCCCGCACGAAAACCAGCGCAAGTTTCTAGGCTTTGATTATTTGGATGGGAAGGCGGCCCGGAAGAGCCGCCGTGCGGAGATTTACTCCCCGCGGCTCTTCTGGATGATCTCGTCGGCAACTGCCTTCGGGACCTCTGAGTAGCTGTCGAAAGTCATCGAGTACACCGCACGACCCTGCGTCTTGGAACGCAGGTCACCGATGTAGCCGAACATCTCGGACAGCGGAACCAGGGCTGTCACCAGCTTGACGCCGGCGACGTCTTCCATGGCCTGGATCTGTCCACGGCGCGAGTTCAAGTCGCCGATGACATCGCCCATGTACTCCTCGGGAGTACGGACCTCGACTGCCATCAGCGGCTCGAGTAGCACCGGGTTGGCGCGACGAGCGCCTTCCTTGAACACCATCGAACCGGCAATCTTGAAGGCCATCTCGGAGGAGTCGACGTCGTGGTAGGCGCCGTCCACCAGGGTGGCCTTCACGCCAACCACTGGGTATCCCGCGAGGATACCGAGCTGCATCGCACCCTGGATGCCGGCATCCACCGAAGGAATGTATTCGCGGGGCACGCGGCCACCGGTGATCTTGTCCTCGAACTCGTAGAGCTCTTCGGAATCGAGAGCGATCGGCTCGAAATCGACCTGCACCTTCGCGAACTGACCGGAACCACCGGTCTGCTTCTTGTGGGTGAAGTCGACCTTCTGGACGGCCTTCTTGATCGTCTCGCGGTAAGCAACCTGCGGCTTGCCGACGTTCGCCTCGACGCGGAATTCGCGCTTCATGCGGTCGACCAGCACGTCGAGGTGGAGCTCACCCATGCCGCCGATCTCGGTCTGGCCGGTTTCCTCGTTGAGGGAGACCGTGAAGGTCGGGTCCTCGGCCGAGAGCTTCTGGATCGCGGTCGAGAGCTTCTCCTGGTCACCCTTGGTCTTGGGCTCGATGGCCACGTAGATCACGGGCTTCGGGAAGGTCATCGACTCGAGAACGATCGGGTTGGCCTGGTCGCACAGCGTGTCACCGGTCGTGGTCTCCTTGAGACCGATCGCGGCGTAGATGTGGCCGGCCTGGATCTCCTCCACCGGATTCTCCTTGTTGGAGTGCATCTGGAAGAGCTTGCCGATACGTTCGCGCCGACCCTTGGTCGAGTTCTGAACCTGCTGACCCGAGGTTGCGATACCGGAGTACACGCGAATGTAGGTCAGCTGTCCGTAGAACGGGTGTGCGGCGACCTTGAAGGCCAGCGCCGAGAACGGTTCGTCCTTGGCCGGCCGGCGAACCAGCTCGGTTTCGTCGTCCTTCGGGTCGTGGCCGACCATCGGGGGCACGTTCAGGGGCGACGGCAGGTAGTCGATGACAGCATCGAGCATGGGCTGCACGCCACGGTTCTTGAACGCCGAGCCGCAGAAGACCGGGTAGGCCTCGTTGGCGACGGTCAACGCACGCACACCGGCCTTGAGCTCGTCGATCGTGAGCTCTTCGCCCTCGAAGTACTTCTCCATGAGTTCCTCGGAGGATTCCGCGACCTGCTCGACGAGCTTGTCGCGGTACTCTGCGGCGCGCTGCTGCAGGTCCTCCGGGATTTCACGGATCTCGTAGGTCGCACCCAGGGAAACATCGCCCTTGGCGTCGCCGGGCCAGACGTAGGCCTTCATTTCGAGAAGGTCGATGACGCCGACGAAGTCGCTCTCGGCACCGATCGGAAGCTGCATGACGAGCGGGGTCGCGCCCAGACGCTTCACGATGGTGTCGACGGTGAAGTAGAAGTCCGCGCCCAGCTTGTCCATCTTGTTGACGAAGCAGATGCGGGGCACCTCGTACTTGTCGGCCTGACGCCAGACGGTCTCGGACTGCGGCTCAACGCCCTCCTTGCCGTCGAAGACGGCAACGGCGCCATCGAGCACGCGCAGGGAACGCTCCACCTCGACGGTGAAGTCGACGTGGCCCGGGGTGTCGATGATGTTGATCTGGGTGTCTTTCCAGAAGCACGTCGTCGCCGCGGAGGTAATGGTGATGCCGCGTTCCTGTTCCTGGGCCATCCAGTCCATCGTGGATGCACCGTCGTGGGTCTCACCGAGCTTGTGGTTGATGCCGGTGTAGTACAGGATGCGTTCGGTAGTGGTGGTCTTGCCGGCATCGATGTGGGCCATGATGCCGATGTTGCGGACCTTGTTCAGGTCGGTAAGCACGTCAAGTGCCACGATGTTTCCCTTTCAGGTGGATCAACCATGGGGCCCGCCGGAAAGAGGCGGGCCCACAGGAAGAAATTACCAGCGATAGTGGGCGAAGGCCTTGTTGGACTCAGCCATCTTGTGGGTGTCCTCGCGACGCTTCACAGCGGCACCGAGACCGTTGGAGGCATCCAGGATCTCGTTCATCAGGCGCTCGGTCATGGTCTTCTCGCGGCGGAGCTTCGAGAAGCCCACGAGCCAGCGGAGGGCGAGAGCGGTCGCGCGTCCCGAACGGACCTCAACCGGCACCTGGTAGGTGGCGCCGCCGACGCGGCGGGAACGGACCTCGAGGGAAGGCTTGATGTTGTCCATCGCCTTCTTGAGGGTGGTCACTGCGTCGGTGCCAGTCTTCTGGGCGACGCCATCGAGCGCGCCGTAGACGATGCGCTCGGCGGTGGACTTCTTGCCGTCCTGCAGAACCTTGTTGATCAGCTGAGTCACAAGGGGCGACCCGTAGACGGGGTCGACGACGAGCGGACGCTTGGGAGCGGGGCCCTTACGAGGCATTACTTCTTCTCCTTCTTCACGCCGTAGCGGGAACGTGCCTGGCCGCGGCCCTTGACACCCTGGGTGTCGAGAGCGCCGCGAACGATCCGGTAACGAACACCGGGGAGGTCCTTCACACGACCGCCGCGGACGAGCACGATGGAGTGCTCCTGCAGGTTGTGACCCTCACCGGGGATGTATGCCGTGACCTCGATGCCGCCATTGAGCTTGACGCGAGCGACCTTGCGCAGAGCAGAGTTCGGCTTCTTGGGGGTAGTGGTGTAGACGCGGGTGCAGACACCGCGCTTCATGGGGTTGCCCTTGAGAGCGGGCGCCTTGGTCTTCACGACCTTGGGAGTCCGGCCCTTCCGGACCAGCTGCTGAATTGTAGGCACTGTTGAGTTCTCCGTTTGATCTTGGCCCTCACCGAGGAGGGCCTTGAAATGTATGCCTCGTGCGGTGCGACCGCGCTGAGAGCACTGATAAACCGGTCTAGCGTTTCCGAGAAATGGGCACGGTTAACCGATGGCATTTTGGCACAAAAAAATAAAAAGTGTGCCAGAGGACCGTATCCATACCTGCCATTGATTCCGAAGCCCGCCTCTGTCGCATACCGTGGCGGTCTCCCCGACCTGCGTCAACACACCTTCAGCGGTCCATCGAACGCGGTCAAAAGCCTTCGCGCACAGCACACTCGCACTGAGACTGAGTACTTCGAGATCAACGATACCCCAGAATCGGCCCATTGGCGAATGACTGTGAGGCACGCGACGAGTGGTCCCCCGCGTCAGGACGGCAGACTCAGCCCAGCCCCGGACCGATAGGCATGTCCGATGCGGAGGGCCGTCTCCCTGAGCCGCGGCAGAATCTTCTCCTTGATCTTGTCGGCTCGGGCGTTCTCCGTGCCGACCCGCATCGAGACATTGACGGCGGCAATGTGGCGCCCCTTGGCATCCGTCACCGGAGCGGCCACGGATCGCAGTCCCATTTCGAGTTCCTGGTCCACGATCTCCCACCCGCGTTCGCGGACCCGCAGGATGCGAGCACGCAACTCGTCGATGTCGGTGACCGTGTGCCCCGTCAGCTCCTCGGGTTCCTGCCGTTCGAGATACGCCTCGAGCCGTTCTTCGTCCAACCCTGCGAGCAGGACCCGGCCCATCGACGTCGCGTGGGCGGGGAAACTGGTCCCGACGCTGATCGCCACGTGCATGATACGTCGGGCATGGACCCGGGCGACATAGATGATGTCATCGCCCTCAAGGACGGACATCGAGGTGGACTCCCCCACCCGCCCGGAGAGTTCTCTCAGGTGCGGATAGGCAAGATCCGGCAGAGACAAGCTGGACAAATACGAATATCCGATGCCCAGAACCGTCGGGCTCAGCCGGAACGCCTTACCGTCCGCGTGGACATATCCGAGTTCCACGAGGGTGTGGAGGAATCGACGCGCCGTGGCCCTGGTCAGCCCGGTCTTTTGGGCCACCTCCGACAGGGACATGCTGGCGTGGTCGGCGTCGAAGGCTCGCAGCACGGAAATGCCACGCGCCAGGGACTGGACATAGGCTTCGCTCATCGGGCGCCCGTCGTGGTCCGGGCACCGGAGGTGCGCCTGGTCTCTGCGTTGTCCAGCGGGCCCTCCAAATCGACGTCGAGCTCACGGGCGAGGTCCTGCGCGTCGATGCCGAAGGTTTCTCGGACGTGGACGACGCCGTCGGCCAATTCGAACACCGCCACGTCCGTGTAGACGCGCGAGACGCATCCAACCCCGGTCAGGGGGAAATCGCATGCCCGGACCAATTTCGGGGTGCCGTCCTTCGAGCGCAGGTTCATCATCACGAACGTCTGCTTCGCGCCAATGGCCAGGTCCATCGCCCCACCGACCGCGGGGATCGCACCCGGCGCCCCTGTTGACCAGTTCGCGAGGTCTCCGTTCTGGGCGACCTGGAAGGCTCCCAGCACGCAGATGTCCAGGTGGCCTCCCCGCATCATCGCGAACGAATCGGCGTGGTGGAAATATGCGGTTCCCGGGGTCTCCTTGACCGGGATCTTGCCGGCGTTGATGAGATCGGGGTCGATGTCCTCGTCGTACGCCTGCGGACCCATGCCGAGCATCCCGTTCTCGGTGTGAAGAGTCACACCGTGCTCCGGATCCAGGTGATTCGCGACTTTGGTCGGTTGACCGATGCCGAGGTTCACGAAGGCACCCGCGGGGATGTCTTCGGCAACCAATTGAGCCATGGCCTCACGGTCCAGGGCTTTGTCACTCGTGCGGGGAGTCGTGCTGAGCTCGCTCATGAGTCCTGGCCTTTCGTCGATGCTTCTGGAACGTTCACGACCGTATCCACGTAGATTCCCGGAGTCACCACGGCCTCCGGGTCCATGTCTCCGGCGGAGACTCTGCGGGAGACCTGAACGATCGAATGACTCGAGGCCGCCGCCATGATCGGGCCGAAATTCCGCGCCGTCTTCCTGTAGGTCAAGTTGCCGACGTCGTCGCTCGTCCAGGCCTTGGTCAAAGCGAAGTCCGCCCGAAGGGGGTATTCGAGGACGTAATGGACGCCGTCGATCTCCCGGGTTTCCTTGCCCTCGGCCAGCTCCGTGCCGTATCCGGTCGGGGTGAAGAAGGCCCCGATCCCCGCTCCGGCGGCGCGGATCCGCTCCGCGAGGTTCCCCTGGGGCACGACTTCGAGCTCGATCTCCCCCGCCCGATACTTCTCATCGAAATGCCACGAGTCCGTCTGCCGCGGGAAGGAGCAGATGATTTTCTTGACCCTGCCCAGGGCGATCAGGCGCGCCAATCCGACGTCGCCATTTCCCGCATTGTTGTTCACGACCGTGAGTCCGCTGGCCCCCTGATCGATCAGGGCGTCGATCAACTCCACCGGTTGGCCGGCGACCCCGAATCCACCGATCATGACCGTCGAATCGTCCGTGATCCCTCGAACGGCCTCTTCCGCACTCGTCACGAAGTCCACCACTGGCCTCTCACCTTCCTTCTTCGTTCTCGAGCACCACGGCCAAGCCCTGCCCGACGCCGATGCAAATCGCTGCCACGCCCCATCTGGTGCCTGAGGCCCTCATGGACCGGGCCAGCGTGCCCAGGATCCTCGTGCCGGATGCCCCGAGCGGGTGCCCGATCGCGATGGCACCGCCGTGCGGATTGACGATCTCCGGGTCGATGCCCCATGCGTTGATGCACGCGAGGGACTGCGCGGCGAAGGCCTCGTTGAGTTCGACGGCGCCGACGTCGTCCCAGGAAATCCCGGCCCGTTCCAAGGCACGGTTCGCTGCCTCGACCGGTGCGTAACCGAAATATTGTGGTTCGTTGGCGGCCACGCCTCGACCGGCAAGACGCGCCAGAGGATCGAGGCCGACCTTGTCCGCGGCCTTCTCGCTACCAAGCAGGGCCGCGGACGCACCGTCGTTCAAGGGCGACGAGTTGCCCGCGGTGACCTGGCCGTTGTCCTTGCGGAACACCGTGCGCAGGCCCGCGAGGGTCTCCGGAGTGCTGTCCGGCCGCATCGACTCGTCGCGCTCCAGATCCGTCCCGGGAACCTGTTCGACCAGGCCGTCATAGAATCCGGAGGACCAGGCCTCTGCGGCCAACCGATGCGAGCGGGCGCTGAACTCGTCCATGGCCTCGCGTCGCACACCGTACTTCTCGGCCAACCGCTCGGTGGCCTCGCCGAGCGAAACCTTCCATTGATCCTTCATCTCCGGGTTCACCAGACGCCATCCCAGGGTCGTGGACGCCAGGTTCAGGTCGCCCGCGGGAAAAGGCTTGCTGGTCTTCGGCAGGACCCACGGCGCCCGGGACATGGACTCCACGCCGCCGGTGACGACGACGTCGGCCTCGCCCAGGCTGATGGCCCGGCTCGCCTGGATCGCGGCATCGAGCGAGGATCCGCACAACCTGTTGATCGTGGTCCCGGGAACCGACTCCGGCAGGCCCGCGAGAAGGGTCGCCATGCGTGCCACATTGCGGTTTTCCTCCCCTGCGCCGTTGGCGTTTCCGAGGAAGACCTCATCGACCGATTCGCCGGCGAGATCAGGGGCGCGTTCGACGATACGACGGACCACAAAGGCCGCCAGGTCGTCGGGGCGCGTGCCGGAGAGGCCACCGGCGTATTTGCCGAAGGGCGTCCGGACCGCGTCGTAAACGTACGCGGGATGCAACTCGTTCATGGATTCCTTCCGGAGGGGGTTGTTGTTGTGACTCTGATCAGAGGTCGCCGAGATCTTCCAGGACCGCCTGGGCCCGGGAGAAGGCGGTATTGGCGGCAGGGACACCGCAATAGATCGCGGACTGGAGAACAATCTCCTGAATCTCGGGGATCCCGACGCCGTTCCTGCGGGCGGCCTTGATGTGCATGTCGAATTCCTGCCAGTGACCGAGGGCGATCATGGCCGTCAGGGTGATGGCGCTCCGCGTCTTCCGATCCAGCCCAGGGCGGGTCCAGATCTCTCCCCAGGCGTATCGGGAAATGAGGTCCTGGAAGGGCGCGGTGAACTCCGTGGTCCGGGATTCGGCACGGTCCACGTGCTCGTCCGAGAGGACCTCCCGGCGCACTTTCATGCCTTCCTCCTTGACCCTGGAGCGAGGAGCAACGGGGTCGGGAAGCGCCGACCATTCCGTCCCCGAAGCAGCGCTCTCCGACAGACCGTTGGATGACCCATCGGACTGGTTGTCGTCCGGAAGGAAGAAAGCGGAGATCTCCCGGGCGGCGTCCTCTGGCCGTTCCGCGGGGAGGAGGTGGGCGGCGTCGTCGAAGACCACGGAGGCGGACTGCTCGACGCCGTCGGCTACCTGCTGAAGGCTTCCCGGGGGCGTGGCCACGTCGTGCGCACCAGCCAGGGTCAGCACCGGGACCGAAATCTCGCCCAGACGATCACGCAGATCACATCGTGAGAGGGCCCGGCACACCAGGCCGTAGTCGGTGCGATCGGCTTCCTGGAGGCTGTGGAGCAATTCGGTTGCGATGACGCGCTGCCGGTCCAGGAATCCGGGAGCGAACCATCTCTCGGCGGACCCGATGACCTGCGTGGGTGTTCCCGAGGTTTCGACCAGTTCGGCCCGTTCGATCCACCCGGCGCGTTCCCCGATCTTGGCACCGGTGCAGATCGCGGCCACCGCCTCGACGGCCTCGGGGTGGGCGAGGGACAGGGCGAGACCCACGGCTCCCCCGACCGAGACCCCCGCGTAGAAGTACTTCTCGTCCGGGGTTCCGCGCTCCTGGCGAAGACGATCGGCCAGGCGGTGCACGGCCTCCGCGAGATCTTCCACATCGAATTCTTCCGTGACGACGCTTCCGCGTCCATGCCCAGGAAGCTCCCACCCGACCAGTTCGAACCGATCCTTCAAGTGGGCCGCGGCCGGCACCCACAGCGGGGTCACGGCGGTGCCCAACGAGGGCCCGAGAATCAGGAGCGGTTTGTCCTGCCGAGCGTGATCCGCGTGCTGCGAGCCCGTGAGGTTGTCCCCGAGTGCGACGGGAGTCAGGTCCGGTACGGTCATTTCTTCTCCTTCGCGTTCTTCCAACGGCGTGCGGCCGCTCGGGCCTGGTCCGCGCTGTTTCCCGTCCCCGGAGAGCCGGCCGTTCCGGCCGGTTCCTGGCCGAGATGCGACCTCATGGCTTCGGCATCCACCTCGAGGCCTGCGAGCATTTCGGCCGCCATCGTGGACGCGATGATGCTGTGCCGGGCAGCAGTGCGAATCGGCTCCCACTCCAGGTGCCAGGCCAGGTCCGACCGTTCTTCGACTGCGAGGGCCTCGGACTCGAGCAGTCCTCCGATGGCCCGAGCACAGGTCACCGCCGAGCGACGAATGAGAATCGACATGCTCGGATTGCGCTTGTGGGGCATGGAGGAGGAGCCACCTCGCCCCTGTGCCGCAGGCTCGGCGAGTTCCGCGATCTCGTTGCGGGACGAGATCACGACGTCGCCAGCGATCTTGCCGCACGCGGTGGCCGCCCTCGCGAGCGGCTCAACGGCGTCGATCAGGGGTCGACGGCGCGTGTGCCAGACCTGTTCGGAAGCCGGAGCATTGAGCCCCAGTCTCTGGGCCCACATGAGACCCAGCCGATCGGGAACGGGCATGCTGAGCCCGTCGTCATTCGCGGTCCCAGCGAAATCGAGTACGGCCGCGTTCGTTCCGGCGGCCCCTCCCCCTGACACCGGGAGCCACAAGCGATCCGGGTCCGTCGCGGCATGGGCCGCCGCCACGGCATCCAGCCAGCGACCCGCCCGAGCGCCGAAGGTCGTGGGGAGAGCGTACTGACCGAGAGTCCTCGCGGCCATGGGTGTCTCGGCGTGCGACGAAGCGAGATCCTCGAGCTCGTCCGCCGCGGAACCAAGAGCCTCGTGAACGGCGCCGAGAGAATCACGGACCAGCAGCATGAGCGCGGTGTCCATGACGTCCTGGCTCGTCAGGCCACGATGCACAAGATCCCGGCCGATGTCCTTCCCACCGTCAGTCTCCGAGACCTCAGCTTTGAGGCGCCGGACCAGACCGATCACGGGGTTGCCGCCGCCCTCGGCGTCCGCGGCAACGTCCGCAAGGATTTCCTCCCCCACGCTGTCGATAGCCGAGGCTGCCCGGACCGCGGTCGGGGCATCCGCACAACCCAGATCTGCCTGGGCAAGGACCCAGGCCGATTCGGCCCGGACGAGCGCACGCAACACGGCGGCGTCGCCGATCACGGGCTCGGCCCGTTGACCACCCGGGACCAGGAGATCGGTGAATGCCATGACTAGCTCTCGATCCCGGGGTAGGCCAAGAAGACCGTCTCACGGTCGCCCTGGAGTCGGATGTCGTGATGCAAGGAACCGTCGTCGAGACGCGTCGCGATCAATGTCCGGCGCCGCTCTGCCGGGAGCGAGGCCAGCAAAGGATCGTCCGCCAGAGCCTGTTCGTCGTCCGGAAGATAGATGCGGGTAAAGAGCCTGTTGAGCAGTCCGCGCGCGAAGATCACCATCAAGAAGTACGGTGCATGGCCTTGTCCCGGTGCTCCCGGTTCGAGGGTCGTGAAGCTGTAGGTCCCCAACCGGTCGACGGCCTGGCGGCCCCACCCGGTGAAGGTGTATCCGTCCCGGTTCAGCGAACCCGTTTCCTCGGGTATCCGTCCCTGCGGATCAGCCTGCCAGATTTCGAGCATCGCGTCCGGGATGACGTCACCTGCCCCATCGAACACCTGCCCATGAAGTCGTGACGCCTCCGGGTGAGCGCGACTCACGAGCTCAGGCCCTCCCCGATAGGGCAGACCCACTTCCTCGTGTGCGGTCGCGTAGCCGAAGAAAGGGCCGATCGTCTGCCCCGGCGTCGGGGTCAGGTCGGCGGGCGGATTCTCGACGGTCCGTCCGCGGCTGACGGGGTTCCGTAGTTCTTCGCGTGCCATCAGTTCTCATCCTCCGGTTCCATCCAGGTGCGGTTGCTCCCGCCCAGCACGATGTCCCAGGTGTAGCCGAGCAGCCACTCGTGCTCGGATACATCGTGGTCGTACGAGGCGACCAGTCTCTCCCGGGCCTTGGGATCGACGATCGATTGGTAAATCGGGTCGAGGGCAAAGAGCGGATCACCCGGAAAGTACATCTGGGTGATCATCCGCTGCGTGAAGTCCGTCCCGAACAAGGAGAAATGCACGTGGGCAGGGCGCCACGCATTGCGGTGGTTCTTCCAGGGGTACGGGCCGGGCTTGATGGTCGTGAATTCGTAGGAGCCGTCGTCACCCGTCAGGCAGCGGCCGACTCCGGTGAAGTTGGGGTCCAATGGTGCGGGGTGCTGATCGCGCTTGTGGATGTAGCGGCCGGCCGCGTTGGCCTGCCAGATCTCCACGAGCTGGTTCCGTACGGGACGGCCCGCGGAATCCATGACGCGACCGCGGATCTTGATGCGCTCCCCGATCGGTTCTCCACCGCCCTGGACCGTCAGATCCGATTCCAAGTCGTGAACATCGCGGTGGCCGAACGCCGGGGATGTCAGCTCGATAAGCTCCGGATCCGTGTGGTGCGGGTCCTTAGTGGGGTGTCGCAGTACCGAACTCCGGTACGGGGCGTAGTCGAGCCGAGGTTGGCTCTCACGGGTACCGGACGCCTGGTACTGCTCCTGGTGCTGCCGAACCTCCCGGTTGATGTCTGCCTGACGGTCGGCCGCGGCGTCGGGGCCGGTCACCGTCGGCACGGTGAAGTTCTCTTCATCCAGGTTCTTCTCTGCGTGGTCTTCGACCGCCATGTCGATCTCCTTCCGGGGCGACTGTGATGCCCAACTCGCCCCGTGGCCAATCTACCGGCCGCCCGTTCGTGATGTGACTCGTTGTACGCCATGCGAACGACAACGGCCGGTCCCCTCCGTCGGGAGGGAACCGGCCGTTGTCATCGGGCGCGGGGGCTCAGCCCCTCAACACCCGCTTCGATTCTGCGGTCGAATCAGTTGCTGCCGAAGTCGTAGTCATCCAGCGGGATGGCCTGGAATTCGGCGGCCACGGAGGCGTCGTTCTCCGCTGCGTAGCTGAAGTCGCCGAACCCTGTCGAGTTGGCGTACAGCTTCTCGCGTGCTTCCTCGGTCGGCTCGACGTCGATCGAGTTGTACCGATCGAGGCCGGTACCGGCCGGGATGAGCTTGCCGATGATGACATTCTCCTTGAGCCCGACCAGCGGGTCCGACTTGCCCTCCATCGCGGCCTGGGTCAGGACGCGAGTGGTCTCCTGGAAGGAGGCCGCGGAGAGCCACGAGTCGGTGGCCAGCGAAGCCTTGGTAATGCCCATGAGCTCCGGACGACCGGCCGCGGGACGCTGCTGGTTGACCATGGCCTTCTTGTTGGCCTGCTGGAAGGCCACGGTCTCGACGAGCTCACCCGGCAACAACGCGGTATCGCCGGACTCGATGACGGTGATCCGGCGCGTCATCTGACGGATGATGACTTCCACGTGCTTGTCGTGGATGCCGACGCCCTGCGAGCGGTACACGCCCTGGACCTCGTCCACCAGATGCTTCTGCGCCTCGCGCGGTCCACGGATGCGAAGGACTTCCTTCGGATCCACGGCGCCCGAGACCAGCTGCTGGCCGACCTCGACGCGGTCGCCCTCGTCCACGAGCAGACGAGCACGGCGAAGGATCTGGTAAGCGATCGCCTCGTCGTCCTTGTTGTCCGGGGTGACGATGATCTTGAGAGCCTTGTCCGTGTCCTCGATGGACACGCGTCCGGCGATCTCGGAGATCGGGGCAACACCCTTCGGGGTACGCGCCTCGAAGAGCTCCTGAATACGTGGCAGACCCTGCGTGATGTCCTCCGAGGAGGCCACACCACCAGTGTGGAAGGTACGCATGGTCAGCTGGGTACCGGGCTCACCAATGGACTGGGCGGCGATAATGCCCACGGCTTCGCCGATGTCCACGAGGTTGCCGGAGGCCATCGACCGGCCGTAGCACTTCGCGCACACGCCGACGGCGGACTCGCAGGTCAGCACGGACCGCACACGCACGTTCTGGATGCCGGCCTGGTACAGCTTGCGGATCACGGCGTCGGAGACGTCGTCGCCGGCGTTGGCCAGCACATTGTCGTTCTCGTCCTTGACGTCGACCGCGAGAATACGACCGTGGATCGAGTTCTCGACGTCCTCGTGCAGCATGACCGAGCCGGTGTCCTCGTCGATCTGGACGAGCGGCAGGTTCAGGCCACGGCGAGTCTGGCAATCCAGCTCGCGAACAATGACGTCCTGCGAAACGTCGACCAGACGACGCGTCAGGTAACCGGAGTTTGCGGTACGCAACGCGGTATCCGCGAGGCCCTTACGGGCACCGTGGGTAGCGATGAAGTACTCCAGAACCGACAGGCCCTCACGGTAGGAGGACTTGATCGGACGGGGCATGATCTCGCCTCGCGTATTGGCCACGAGACCACGGATACCCGCGATCTGGCGCACCTGCATCCAGTTTCCTCGGGCGCCCGAGGAAACCATGCGGTTGATCGTGTTCAGATCGGTCAGGTTCTCGCGCATGGCCTCGGCGACCTCGTCGGTCGCCTTGGTCCAGATGTCGATGAGTTCCGAACGACGCTCGTCGTCGTCGATCAGGCCCAATTCGTACTGGCCCTGGATCTCGTCCGCCTGCTTCTCGTAACCGGCCATGATCTCGCGCTTCGCCGGAGGCGTCGCGATATCGGAGACGGCCACGGTCACGCCCGAGCGGGAGGCCCAGTAGAAACCGGTGTCCTTGAGGTTGTCCAGGGTCCGGGCGACGTCGACCATCGGGTAGTTCTCCGCCAGATCGTTGACGAGCTGGCCGAGGCCCTTCTTGTCAGCGATCCCGGTGAACCACGGGTAGTCGGCGGGAAGAGTCTCGTTGAACAGGACCTGCCCGACCGTGCACTCGACCAGGACCGGCTGGCCCTGCTCCCAGCCCTCGGGAGCTTCCCAGCCCTCGTAGGGCACGAAGTCCGTGAGCACGATCTTGACGCGCGAGTTGAGGTGGATCTCCTTGCGCTCCATGGCCATGAGAGCCTCGGCCAGGGACGAGAACGCGTGGCCCTCGCCCTGTGCACCTTCGCGGACCGTCGTCAAGTGGTGCAGACCGATGATCATGTCCTGCGAGGGAACCGCTACCGGGCGACCGTCAGAGGGCTTCAGGATGTTGTTCGAGGACAGCATCAGGACGCGTGCCTCAGCCTGGGCCTCGGGGCTCAGCGGCAGGTGCACAGCCATCTGGTCACCGTCGAAGTCGGCGTTGAACGCCGAGCAGACGAGCGGGTGAAGCTGGATGGCTTTGCCCTCGACGAGCTGCGGCTCGAAGGCCTGGATGCCCAGACGGTGCAGGGTAGGTGCACGGTTCAGCAGCACGGGGTGCTCGGTAATGATCTCCTCGAGAACGTCCCACACCTGCGGACGGAACCGTTCGACCATGCGCTTGGCCGACTTGATGTTCTGCGCGTGGTTCAAGTCGACCAGGCGCTTCATCACGAACGGCTTGAACAGCTCCAGGGCCATCTGCTTGGGCAGACCGCACTGGTGCATCTTCAGCTGGGGTCCGACGACGATCACGGAACGACCCGAGTAATCGACGCGCTTTCCGAGCAGGTTCTGACGGAAACGACCCTGCTTGCCCTTGAGCATGTCGGACAGCGACTTGAGCGGACGGTTGCCCGGTCCGGTGACCGGACGTCCACGGCGGCCGTTGTCGAACAGCGAGTCGACGGCCTCCTGGAGCATGCGCTTCTCGTTGTTCACGATGATCTCGGGGGCGCCGAGATCCAGAAGACGCTTCAGGCGGTTGTTGCGGTTGATCACGCGGCGGTAGAGATCGTTGAGATCCGACGTCGCGAAGCGGCCACCATCCAGCTGAACCATCGGGCGCAGCTCCGGAGGGATCACGGGGACCGCGTCCAGAACCATGCCCAGGGGCGAGTTGTTGGTCGTCAGGAACGCGTTGATGACCTTGAGACGCTTGAGCGCGCGGGTCTTCCGCTGTCCCTTGCCGTTCTGGATGACCTCGCGCAGCGCCTCGGCCTCGGCTGCCATGTCGAAGTTCTCGAGACGGTTCTTGATCGAGTCGGCGCCCATCGAACCCTCGAAGTACATGCCGTACTTGTCGACCATGGAGCGGTACAGCGCCTCGTCGCCTTCGAGGTCGCTGACCTTGAGGTTCTTGAAGCGCTCGAAGACCTGGTCCATGTGCGCGATCTCGGCGTCGACACGCTTGCGCACCTGGGCCATCTGGCGCTCCGAGGAGTCGCGAAGCTTGCGCTTCTCGGCGGCCTTGCCGCCTTCTGCCTCGATG
This sequence comes from Rothia sp. HC945, assembly GCF_051370785.1. Lineage (NCBI taxonomy): Bacteria > Bacillati > Actinomycetota > Actinomycetes > Micrococcales > Micrococcaceae > Rothia > Rothia sp. HC945. The sequence continues at coordinate 1,020,151 of NZ_JBFCSN010000001.1, forward strand.
CGGGCCAGCTCTTCCTCGGTCTCCTTGGCGATCGCCGCAATGTCGGAGTCGCGCTCAGATTCGAGGGCCTTCTTGTCCTTGTCGTGCGCTGCCTGCAGGTTCGGCAGGTCGTCGTGACGGCCTTCCTCATCGACCCACGTGATCATGTAGGCGGCGAAGTAGATGATCTTCTCGAGATCCTTCGGCGCCAGATCGAGCAGGTATCCCAGACGGGAGGGAACACCCTTGAAGTACCAAATGTGGGTCACGGGAGCGGCGAGCTCGATGTGGCCCATGCGCTCACGGCGCACCTTGGCACGCGTCACCTCGACGCCGCAGCGTTCGCAGATGATTCCCTTGAAGCGCACGCGCTTGTACTTGCCGCAGTAGCATTCCCAGTCGCGAGTGGGTCCGAAGATCCGCTCGTCGAACAGGCCTTCCTTCTCCGGCTTCAGGGTTCGGTAGTTGATGGTCTCCGGCTTTTTGACCTCACCGTACGACCAGTTTCGGATGTCTTCCGCGGTGGCCAGGCCAATCCGCATCAGGCCAAGTGAAGATTCGTTGGACATGGGGTCCTTTTCTCTCAAAAACTCGTGAAGGATCTGGGGTGGATGAGTGAGGTCTAGACTTCCTCGACCGAGCTGGGCTCGTTGTGGGAGAGGTCAATACCCAATTCATCGGCAGCCCGGAATCCTTCGTCCTCCGAGTCGCGCATTTCGATCGCATTGCCTTCGGTCGAGAGGACCTCGACGTTCAGGCACAGAGACTGCATTTCCTTGATGAGCACCTTGAAGGACTCGGGAACACCCGGTTCGGGGATGTTGTCGCCCTTCACGATGGCCTCGTAGACCTTGACGCGTCCGTGGACGTCGTCCGACTTGATGGTCAGGATTTCCTGCAGGGTGTAGGCGGCGCCGTAGGCCTCGAGGGCCCACACCTCCATCTCACCGAAACGCTGACCGCCGAACTGAGCCTTACCGCCCAGCGGCTGCTGGGTAATCATCGAGTACGGCCCGGTCGAACGCGCGTGGATCTTGTCGTCCACCAGGTGGTGCAGCTTGAGGATGTACTGGTAACCGACCGAAATCGGTTCCGGGAAGGGCTCGCCGGTACGCCCGTCGAACAACAGGGCCTTGCCCGTGCTGTCGATCAGACGCTCGTCATCGCGGTTGAGGTTCGTGTGGTCCAGCAGATCGAAGATCTCCTGCTCCTCCGCACCGTCGAACACCGGGGTCGCGACCTTGGTCGGGCCCGATTCCTTCGGGAAGTTCGGAAGGTTGTCGAGCCACTCGGGGTTGCCCTCGATCTTCCATCCCTGCTTGGCGAGCCAGCCGGTGTGCACCTCCAGGACCTGGCCGATGTTCATACGGCCGGGAACGCCCAGCGGGTTCAGGATCACGTCGACGGGGGTTCCGTCGGCCATGAACGGCATGTCCTCAACGGGCAGGATCTTGGAGATGACGCCCTTGTTGCCGTGACGGCCGGCGAGCTTGTCGCCGTCGGTGATCTTGCGCTTCTGGGCCACGTAGACGCGGACCAGCTGGTTGACGCCGGGAGGCATGTCTTCGTCGTCCTCGTCCCGGTCGAACACGCGGACGCCGATGACGGTACCGGACTCGCCGTGCGGAACCTTGAGCGACGTGTCGCGGACCTCGCGGGACTTCTCACCGAAGATGGCGCGCAGCAGGCGCTCCTCCGGGGTCAGCTCGGTCTCGCCCTTCGGCGTCACCTTGCCGACCAGAATGTCACCGGCCTCGACCTCGGCACCGATGTGGATGATGCCGCGCTCGTCGAGGGCCGAGAGAACCTCTTCGGAAACGTTGGGGATGTCACGAGTGATTTCCTCGGCACCGAGCTTGGTGTCACGGGCGTCGATCTCGTGCTCCTCGATGTGGATCGAGGTCAGGACGTCGTCGGAGACCATGCGCTGCGAGAGGATGATCGCGTCCTCGTAGTTGAGGCCCTCCCAGGACATGTAGGCCACGAGCAGGTTCTTGCCCAGCGCCAATTCGCCCTGGTCGGTCGACGGACCATCCGCGATCAGGCCGCGAGCACCCACACGGTCGCCCTCGGAGACCACAACGCGGTGGTTGTAGCAGTTGCCGGGGTTGGAGCGCAGGAACTTCGCGATCGGGTACGACGTCGTGGTGCCGTCGTCGTTCGCGATGACGACCATGTCGGCCGAGACCTCGCGGACCACACCGGCCTTCTGGGCCAGCACGGAGTCGCCGGAGTCCATCGCGGCGTAGCCTTCCATACCGGTACCCACGACCGGGGACTCGGACTCGAGCAGCGGCACCGCCTGACGCTGCATGTTGGCACCCATGAGGGCACGGTTCGCGTCGTCGTGCTCCAGGTACGGAATCAGCGACGTACCGACCGAAACCATCTGGCGCGGCGAGACGTCCATGTACTCGACGTCGCCGGCCGGCTTGGCCTCGGCTTCGCCCGAACCATCCGAGGCGCGGCAGAGGACGTACTCCTCAACGAAGGTCTGGTCCTCCGTCAACGGGGCGTTGGCCTGGGCAATGGTCTTGCCCTTCTCGTCATCGGCGGTCAGGTAGACGACCTTCTCGGTCACCCTCCCGTTCGAGACCTCGCGGTACGGGGTCTCGATGAAGCCGAACGGGTTGATCCGCGCGAAGGTCGCGAGGGAGCCGATCAGGCCGATGTTCGGGCCTTCGGGAGATTCGATCGGGCACATGCGTCCGTAGTGGGACGGGTGCACGTCTCGAACCTCCATGCCCGCGCGGTCACGGGACAGACCGCCGGGGCCGAGGGCGTTGAGACGACGCTTGTGCGTCAGCCCGGCCAGCGGGTTGTTCTGGTCCATGAACTGCGAGAGCTGCGAAGTGCCGAAGAACTCCTTGATGGAGGCGACGACGGGACGGATGTTGATCAGGGTCTGCGGCGTGATGGCCTCGACGTCCTGGGTCGTCATGCGTTCCCGGACCACGCGCTCCATACGGGACAAGCCCGTGCGGATCTGGTTCTCGATCAGCTCACCGACCGCACGGATGCGGCGGTTGCCGAAGTGGTCGATGTCGTCCGTGTCAACCAGGATGTCCTGCTCGACGCCGTCACGCTTGCCCTTGATGGACTTGCCGCCGGCGTGCAGGGTCACGAGGTAGCGGATCATCGCGACGATGTCGTCCTGGGTCAGGACCGACGAGTCGTTGTCCTCGATGGGCTTGTCCACACCGAGCTTGCGGTTGATCTTGTACCGACCGACCTTGGCCAGGTCGTAGCGCTTCGGGGTGAAGTACATGTTGTCGAGCAGCGACTGGGCCGCGTCGACCGTCGGCGGCTCACCCGGGCGAAGCTTCTTGTAGATATCAATCAGCGCTTCGTCGCGGGTCTCGACCGTGTCCTTCTCGAGGGTCGCGCGGATCGAGTCGTACTCGCCGAATTCTTCGAGGATCTTCGCGTCGGTCCAGCCGAGGGCCTTGAGGAGAACGGTCACGGACTGCTTGCGCTTGCGGTCCAGGCGGACGCCGACCTGATCGCGCTTGTCGATCTCGAGCTCGAACCATGCACCGCGCGAGGGGATGATGCGGGCGGAGAAGATGTCCTTGTCCGAGGTGCGGTCCACGGCCTTCTCGAAGTATGCACCGGGAGAACGAACCAACTGCGAGACGACGACGCGCTCGGAACCGTTGATCACGAAGGTTCCGGACTCGGTCATGAGCGGGAAGTCGCCCATGAACACGGTCTGCTGCTTGATCTCGCCGGTCTCGTTGTTCATGAACTCGGCCTTGACGTACAGCGGCGCCGAGTAAGTTGCGTCGCGGTCCTTGCACTCCTCCATGGAGTACTTCGGATCGGCGAATTCCGGCTCCGAGAAGGACAAGGACATCGTGCCCTGGAAGTCCTCGATCGGCGAGATCTCTTCGAAGATCTCGGTCAGGCCGGAGACGCGGGAGACGGAGTTGTCGCCCGTCTGGTCCGCTTCGGCAACGCGCTCGATCCAGCGCTCGTTGCCCACCAAGCGGTCAAAGCTCTCCGTCTGCAGGGCCAGCAGGTTGGGAACACTGAGTGGTTCGTGAATCTTTGCGAATGAAATGCGTGAGGCGGAACCGTCGTGCGGGTTTCCCTCCGCGTGAGCGGCATCATAATTGGAGGTGCTCGAGGCGACCAAGATTGGATCCTTCCACAGACCTGTCTGTACACGAAGGCTTGCCCGGATCCACGGGGTTCACGCATTCCGGCGGGCGATCTCAAGGCGCACGAGACGCGCTCGGAGGCGAGCTGTCTCTGCGTGTCGGTGGTCGTGGTTGCCTGGAAGCGTGAGCTGGATCCATCAGTTGTACCCACCGCTATATGAAGGCACAAAAATTTAGGGAAAGCGCAAATTTTTACTCTACATGCTTTCCGGGGGTCTGTCCAGTGGGCGCCTCCGGCGGACCCAGGTCAGCATTCGACGACGTTGACCGCCAGTCCGCCCAGCGAGGTCTCCTTGTATCTGTTGGACATATCGACGCCGGTCTGACGCATCGTCTCGATGACCTGGTCGAGAGACACGCGGTGCTCGCCGTCGCCCCGCATCGCCATCCTGGCGGCGTTCACCGCCTTGGCCGCAGCCATCGCGTTGCGTTCGATGCATGGGATCTGGACCAGACCGCCCACCGGATCGCAGGTCAGCCCGAGATTGTGCTCCATCGCGATCTCGGCCGCGTTCTCGACCTGCTCGACATTGCCGCCAAGGACCTGGGCAAGCCCGCCGGCCGCGATCGACGACGCCGAGCCAACCTCGCCCTGACAGCCGACCTCGGCACCGGAGATCGACGCACGTTTCTTGTACAAGGATCCGACCGCGGACGCCGCCAGGAAGAAGTCGATGACGGCACGCTCCTTGGCCTTGCGGCCGCCGTGGCGGATCTCGGGAATGTAGTGCACGGCGTAGTGCAGCACGGCGGGCACGATACCGGCCGCGCCGTTGGTCGGCGCCGTCACGACTCGACCCCCGAAAGCATTCTCTTCGTTGACCGCGAGCGCGATGAGGTTGACCCAGTCGATGGAGTACTGCGGGTCCTTGTTCGGGTCCTCTTCCAGAAGCTCCCTGTGCCAGCGCTGAGCACGGCACCGGACCTTGAGCTCACCGGGCAGGTAACCGATGCGGGACAAGGACGAACCGATGCATTCCCGCATCACCGTGTAGATGTGGAGGATCCCGGCCTCGACCTCTTCCCGAGATCTCGCCGTCATCTCATTGGCCATTTTGAGTTCCGCGATCGAAATCCGGGCCTCATTGGCCTGCCTGACCAGTTCCTCGGCCGAGTCAAACGGGTAGGGCACATCCGTCAGGCTGTCTCCCCCCGCCGCTTCCTCACCTTCTTCGATCACGAATCCGCCGCCCACGGAGAAATACGTCCGCTCGTCGAGCATGAGGCCTTCGGCGTCGGTCGCCGTGAAGCGGATGCCGTTGGTGTGGCGCTCGAGGACCGTCAGCGGACGGAGGACCATCGCTTTCTCGCTGATGTCGACCTCAGGCCCCTCGACCAGGTCCTCCCGAGTCGCTTCGGACCTGATGCGATCCGGGCCGAAACCGGCCAACACGAGTTTTCCCGTGGCCTGGTTGTCGGCGACCATCTGTTCGGACTCGCGGACATCGATGGTCTCGGGGACCCAGCCCGCCAGCCCCTTGATGGTCGCCGACATGGTTCCGTGTCCCGCCCCCGTCGCCGCGAGAGAACCGTACAGGTCGACCTTGATCCCGGCGACGTCGTCCAGGCGATTTCCCGCAATCAGCTCCGTCACGAACCGGTTGGCTGCCCTCATCGGGCCGACGGTGTGGGAGCTCGACGGTCCCACACCGATGCTGAACAAATCGAAAATGCTGATGTCTGTGGTGCTCATCATGGCTTTCCACACCTCCCCAGGTTGATACGGCTCCGTTGCTCGCGAAGTCGGTGATGCGTCTATTCGGATCGGCGGTAGAACGGGAGGTCAATGACCTCGAAGTCCTGTGTCCGTCCGCGGATGTCGACCGCGATCGTGGTTCCCGCGTCTGCATTCCGGGAGTCGACGATGGCCATCGCGATGGGGTACCCCAGCGTCGGCGACGGAATCCCCGAGGTCACGGTTCCTATCTCCCGGCGGGTCTCCCCTTCGCCCTCGACGAGGGCCGACCCAGCGCGTGCGGGGCGCTTGGACAGCCCTTTGAGACCGACCAGGACGCGGTGCCCCTCGTCCTGGGCCGCCGACTGGGCCTTCTCGAGGGCGTTCCTTCCGACGAACTCTTCCTTGTTCCGCAGCGCCGCGTCGACCATCTTGCCCAGTCCGGACGTGTAGGGCGAGAGGTCCGGCCCGAGCTCGTGGCCATAGAGGGGCATCCCGGCCTCGAGGCGGAGCGAGTCACGCGCAGCGAGACCCGCAGGCACGACGCCGCGGTCTCTGCCGGCCTCGGCCAACAGGGTCCAGAGTGCTGGGGCGGACTCATTGGGCACGTACAGCTCGAAGCCGTCCTCGCCCGTGTACCCCGTCCGGGCCAGGAGAACCTCTATGCCACCCAGGACGGCCGGCGCGGCGGCGTAGTACTTGAGTCCGGCCAGATCGGTTCCGCCGTCGGCGAGCCGGAGGTCGTCGAGGGCTTCGGCGATCACCGAGGCTGCGACCGGACCTTGGAGAGCGACGAGAGACGTTGCCGCCGTCTCCTCGTGAATGCTGGCCTCGAAATCCGTGCCCCTGACCGTGAACTCGCGCAGGACGGCGTCGGCGTTGGCCGCATTCGGAACCACAAGGTACTCCTCGTCGGCCACTCGGTAGGTGATGAGGTCATCGACGAGTCCGCCCCGGTCATTGGCCATCACGGAGTACTTGGCGCGTCCGACCGCGAGCTTCCCGAACGAAGAGACCAGGGCATGGTCCAGAAGCGCGGCGGCCTCGGGACCCGCGATTCGGATCTCCCCCATATGGGAGAGGTCGAAGAGACCCGCGGCGTCGCGTACCGCCTTGTGCTCGGCGACGTCGTTGTCGTATTTGAGCGGCATTTCCCAGCCGCCGAAGTCGGTGAAGGAGGCCCCGAGCGATTCGTGCACCTCGTACAACGCGGTCCGGCGGGGGCCTTCGGTCTCCGGAATATAATCCTGATTCTGAATAGTCATGAACTCACTCTCTCCTTCGGGAGGGTCACTCGGCCGAGGACTCGTCGACTTCGATGTCGAAGGCCTCGATCGGCGGGCACTCGCAGACGAAATTGCGGTCACCCGCAGCACCGTCGATGCGACCGACAGGAACCCAGTACTTGGCGCGCCGCAATCGAGCGACGGGATAACCAGCCGACGATCGCGAGTATTCCCGGTCCCACTCGTCCGCAGTCAACACCTCGGCCGTGTGGGGAGCCATCCGGAGAACCGAGGTCTCGGCCTTCGCCCGCCCCTCGGCCACGTCCGTCATCTCTGCGTGGATCTGCACCATGGCCTCGACGAACCGGTCGAGTTCGTCCAGGTCTTCCGACTCCGTCGGTTCGACCATGAGCGTCCCGGCCACGGGGAAGGCCAGGGTGGGAGCGTGGAACCCGAAGTCAATGAGACGCTTGCACACGTCCTCCGCGGTGATCCCGGACGATTGGGTCATCGGCCGCAGGTCCAGAATGCATTCGTGGGCCACCAGCCCCGAGGGCCCCGTGTACAGCACCGGGAAGACTCCGTTGAGCTTCTTGGCCAAGTAATTTGCGTTGAGCACCGCGACCTGCGCGGTGCTGCGCAGGCCCTCTCCCCCGGTCATCGCGATGTACATCCAGGAGATCGGCAGCACGCCCGCCGAGCCGAAGAAGGCCTGGGACACGGCTTCGACCCGCTTGGAGTGCGCTCCCGATTCGGCGTCGATCTCCGCTGCGTCGCCCGGGAGGTAGGGGGCGAGCTGCGGGGCCACGGCAACCGGACCGACGCCGGGGCCGCCTCCACCGTGCGGGATGCAGAAGGTCTTGTGCAGGTTGAGGTGGGACACGTCGCCGCCGAACTCACCCGGCGACGCGAGGCCCACGAGGGCGTTCAGGTTGGCTCCGTCGAGGTACACCTGCCCTCCGGACTCGTGGACCAGCCGGCACACCTCGGTCACGGTCTCCTCGTAGACCCCGTGCGTGGACGGGTAGGTGATCATGATGCCTGCGAGCCGCTGACCGTATTTGTCGAGCTTGTCTTTCAGATCGTCGAGCAGGATCGAACCGTCGTCGGCGGTTGCGACCGAGACGACTTGGAGGCCCGCCATGACCGCGGACGCGGCATTGGTCCCGTGGGCCGAGGCAGGGATCAGAACGATGTCACGATCCCCGTCCCCACGGTCGCGATGGTAGTCACGGATCGCCTGAAGTCCGGCGTATTCGCCCTGGGACCCGGCATTCGGTTGGAGAGAGACCGCGTCGTATCCGGTGATTGCCGTGAGCCACCGCTGGAGGTCGTCGATCAGCTCGAGCCAGCCCTGGGCCTGGTCTCTTGGGGCCAGGGGATGGACGTTGGCGAATTCCGGCCACGAGATCGGCTCCATCTCGGAGGCGGCGTTGAGCTTCATGGTGCACGATCCCAGCGGGATCATCGTGCGGTCCAGGGCGAGGTCCTTGTCCGCGAGCTCTCGCAGGTAACGCATCATCGACGTCTCGCTGCGGTGGCTGTGGAACACGGGATGGCTCAGGTACTCGTCCCGTCGGAGAACCGTCGCAGGAAGATCGAAGTCCTGCGGTGAGTCCGAACGTCCCGCACCGAAAGCGGCCAGGACGTCATCGAGCTGGTCAAAGGTGTGTGGCTCCCCCACGCTGACCCCGACGCGATCGTTGTCGATTCGACGCAGGTTGATGCCCTTGTCCAGGGCCGCCGCAACGACGTCGTCGGCCCGCCCCGGCACCACCGCGGTCACGGTGTCGAAGAATTCGGTGTGAGCCAGTTCGATGCCGCCCGCCGCCAGACCGGCAGCCAGATACGCGGCCTTGTCGTGGATTTCCTCGGCGATTCTGCGTAGGCCTTCCGGCCCGTGGTAGACCGCATATGCGCCCGCGACCACGGCCAAGAGCGCCTGCGCGGTGCAGATGTTCGACGTCGCCTTCTCGCGACGAATGTGCTGTTCGCGCGTCTGCAAGGACAGACGATAGGCCGGACGGCCCGCCGAGTCCGTGCTGACCCCGACCAGCCGGCCAGGAAGAGACCGCTCGAGACCGCGCCGAATCGCGATGAATGCTGCGTGGGGGCCGCCGAAGAACAGCGGAACACCGAACCGCTGGGTGCTGCCGATGGCGACGTCGGCCCCCTGGGTCCCGGGCGAGACCAGCAGGGCCAGCGCCAACGGATCGGTCGCGATCGTCACCAGTGCGTTGCGGGCATGCGCCGCCTCGACGAGGTCGGTGTTGTCGATGACCTGGCCCTCCGAACCGATCTGCGCGGCAAGGACCCCGAACAGGTCTTCGTCGGGCAGACCGTGCGAGAGATCTGCGACGACGACGTCGATGCCCAAGGTGGATGTACGGCCTTCGATGATCCGGAGCGTCTGCGGAAGGAGACGGGAGTCGACCGCGACTTTGCCGTTCTTGACCTTTCGATTGGCGCGTCGCATCATCACGACCGCCTCGGCCGCCGAAGTGGCCTCGTCCAGCATCGACGCGTTTGCGATGTCCATGCCGGTCAGGTCCATGACGGCGTTCTGGAAGTTGAGCAGGGCCTCGAGCCGGCCCTGCGAAATCTCAGGCTGGTACGGGGTGTAGGAGGTGTACCACCCTGGGTTTTCGAGAATATTGCGCCGTAGCACGGCCGGAGTGATGGTCTCGGAGTACCCCTGGCCGATCATCTGGACCTTGACCTGGTTGCGGTCGGCCAAGGACCTGATGCGTTCGGTGGCTTCGTGCTCACTGAGGGCTTCGGGAAGCCCCGGAAGCTCGAGCCGGGTGCCGCGGCGAATGGACCCTGGCACGGCAGCGTCTGCCAGAGAATCCAGCGAGTCGTATCCGAGTACGTCGAGCATCGAGGCGATCTCTTCGGCGCGGGGTCCGAGGTGGCGTTCGAGGAAGGACATCATCTCTCCGAGGGTGTGCTGAACTGTCCTCCCCACTCTGTGCCTCGACCTGAGAGTTTTCGACCGGTGCATGCCCGACCTTGCCCCTTCGGCGGGGTCATGGGACCCCTTTCCAGAGTTGCCTCGCACTACGGTTCATTGGCCTGAGAGTTTCCCGGGGAGGGTTTGCTCCTTCGGCGCTCGGACCAGCCGAGGCTCTCCCGCAGTGCGTATGCGGCAATTGGACTTAAGTGTGCCACATCCCACGGACGCGGGCGACCCGGGTGCGAACGCTCTGGTGGGCGGGCGGCGGCGTCGTTATGGCGGCATCGGAGCGACATCAGGGCCTGTGCGTCAGTCCGGCCGCGTCCGAGCCCGTCAGTCATGTTCCGGAACGTCATCCTCCTCAAGCACGTACCGGCAGTGATCCACCGGGTCATGGCAGTACCAGGCGGTCGGGAGGCCGAGGTGGCAGTTTCGTGCGCAGCAGTTCGCGAGGTGGCGATGGCGTGCGCGAAACAGGGGAATTCGCGCACGAATTCGCCACCTCGCGAGAAGTCCTGCACGGAACTGCCGCCTGGGCGGAGAGCCGTCGCACAAATCAGCCACCTCGCGGCCCGCCGACGCACGAAATAACCACCTCGTTGACCTGCGGCACCGAGTCCCCGTCCACGGAACCTGGCCCAGGACACATAGTGACGTTATGTTGGTCACTATGAGGACAGTAACCAGCCTGATTCCTGCCCGCCTGGACCGGTTGCCGTGGAGCAGATTCCACACGATGATCATCGTCGGCCTGGGAACGGCCTGGATTCTCGACGGCCTCGAGGTCCAGATCGTTGCCGCCAACGGTTTCGCGGAGACGCTCGACATGTCCACGGAGCAGATCACGCGCGCCGCGACGGTCTACCTCGTGGGCCAGGTTGTCGGTTCCCTGGTCTTCGGCGCCCTGACGGACCGCATCGGCCGGAAGAAGCTGTTCATCCTGACTCTGGCCGTGTATCTCGTCGGCTCCGGCATCGCCGGTCTGTCCAACTCCGTCTGGTTCCTCTATGTCTGGCGGTTCGTGGCGGGCGCGGGCATCGGCGGCGAGTACAGCGCGATCAATGCGACCATCGACGAGCTGATTCCCTCCAAATACCGGGGCCGCGTGGACCTGATCGTCAACGGTACGTACTGGGGCGGCGTGATGATCGGTGCGATCGCCACCATCTTCCTGCTGGATCCGGCCATCTTCCCCATCGACTGGGGCTGGCGCATCGGTTTCTTCATCGGTCCGGTGCTCGGGCTGATCCTCATCATGATTCGCCGCCACATCCCGGAATCTCCCCGCTGGATGCTGACCCACGGCCAGGGTGACCGGGCCGAATCGGTGGTCGATGGCATTGAGAAGGACGTGCAGGGCAAGGGCCACGAGATCCCCGCCGTGGACGAGTCCAAGGCCCTGACTATTAGGCCCGAGGAGAAACTGCCGTTCAGGCAGCTCGCCCACGTGTTCCTCAAGCTCTACCCCCAACGGACGGTTTTGGGCATCACGCTCATGGTCACCCAGTCGTTCCTGTACAACGCGATCTTCTTCACCTACGCGATCGTGCTCGAGACGTTCTACGGGGTGAGCCATTCCTCGGCCGGCAAGTACATGATCCCGTTCGCCCTGGGGTCGTTGCTGGGACCGATTCTCCTGGGACGGCTCTTCGACACGGTCGGCCGGCGGAAGATGATATTCGCGACCTACGGGATTTCCGCCGTGATCCTGGCCGTTTCCGCCATCCTCTTCTCGATGAACGTGTTGGGACCGGTCACCCACACGATCTTCTGGTGCGTCGCATTCTTCTTCGCGAGCGCAGGTGCTTCCGCGGCCTACCTGACCGTGTCCGAGATCTTTCCCATCGAGGTCAGGGGCCAGGCGATCAGCTACTTCTTCTCGATCGCGCAGATCGCCGGCGCACTTGCCCCGGCCGTCTACGGCGTCCTGATCGGCACCGGCGAAGCACGCGCCCCTCTGGTCTGGGGCTACCTCATGGGTTCCGCGATCATGATGGCCGGCGGGCTGGTTGCCTGGTTCCTCGGTATCGACGCCGAGAACAAGGGACTGGAAGACGTCGCCGACCCGCTGACCAAAGAGACGCCGACCGTCCCGGAAAGGTAAGGACCGTCCCTGCGTCGGCCTTCCAGGATGATCTAGTGAAGCCCGACCCAGTCGACCGTGCCGTCGTCAAGGACCTGTTCCTTCCAGATCGGGACCTCGGCCTTGATCGTATCGGCCATGTCCTCGCAGGCCCGGAACGCCGGACCTCGATGGGCCGCCGCGGCCACCACGGTCAAGGCGGACTCCCCGATCTCGAGAGGACCGATGCGGTGCACGGCCCACAATCGGACGTCCGGGTGTCGGGCAGAGACGCGGTCGGCGACGTCGTGCATGACGTCCACGACCTGCGGATGCGCGGTGTAGGTCAGGCCCTGGACGCCGCACCCGTGGTCGTGATCCCGCACGACCCCGTCGAAGACGACGAGCGCGCCCATCGCACGCGTCATCGTTGCCGCGCGGGCCACGCGGGCCAGCCCCTCGAGGGGTTCTTCGATCACGTCCGCACGAACGACGACGCCGGTCTGCTCCGCCACGTACGCGGGATCCTGCGGATTGTCAGTGCCCACGTCGGCCCTCCAACTGGTCCAGGGCGTGCTCATAAAGGCCGCCGAGCACCGCGATGCCGTCCTTGATTCCTCCAGGGGACCCAGGGAGCGTGACGACCAGGCTGTCGCCGATGACTCCGGCGACGCCCCTGGAGAGCACAGCCGTCGGGGTCGATTCCAGACCCTTCTGCCACAGCGCGTGCATCACTCCGGGAACCTCGTAATCCAGGAACTCGGTCACCGTCTCGACCGTGCGGTCGTCCGCGTTGAGCCCTGTCCCGCCGGAGGTAAGGATCAGCCGCGGTCGCTCATCCGGTTCCCGGACGGCGTCTCCGAAAGCCTGTCCGAACCGCGCGTCCTCGACCACGACGGCGTCGGGCACCTCAAATCCCTCGGATCGAAGCCAGTCGACCAGGATCTCCCCCGCGCGGTCCTCATAGACTCCCCGCGCAGCCCGAGTCGAGGCAACCAACACCAATGCCGTACGTTTCGTCATCGTTCCTCCTCAACAGTCCACGAACCGGACTTGCCGCCGGACTTCGCGAGAACACGGATGTCACCGATCACGGCGTGCTTGTCGACCGCTTTGATCATGTCGTACAAGGCGAGTGCGGCGGTGCTGACCGCAGTGAGCGCTTCCATCTCGACGCCGGTTGCCCCACGCGTCTTGACCTTGGCCTCGATTCGCACACCATCCTCGAGGCGCTCGAAATCCACCGTGATCTTGCCCAACGGCAACGGGTGGCACAAGGGAATCAGATCCGGGGTCTTCTTCGCCCCCATGATGCCCGCGATGCGGGCCACGGGCAGGGCGTCCCCTTTCGGCAGGTCGGCTGCATACATGAGCTCGACGACATCCGGCCTGGTCCGAAGGACGCCGACCGCCACGGCTTCCCTACTGGTGTCGTCCTTCCCCGTCACGTCCACCATGTGCGCGGACCCGTCCTCCCGGACATGGGTCAGGCCTTGCTCGGTGTTCGTCATATTTGCTCCTCATGATGCAGGTGCGGTGCCAGCGGGTGGACGCTGACCACGTCTCCTCTGAACAGGTGACTCGCAGGCGGTACCTCGATCAGGCAGTCGGCTCCCACCGATTGTGCCAGCAGGTGAGAGCCCGCCCCACCCACGACCTCGGCCGATACGGTCGCATTCTCTCCCAGGGCGAGCCGCCCCCTGCGGAACTGGGTCTTGGCCGGCACGCCCTCCACATCGCAGGACAGGCGCGCTGCCAGGACCGGGGGCTCCACGGCGGCGCCCCAGACCCGCGCCACCAGGGGCGCCACGAACAGGCGGAAAGAGACCAGGGTACTGACAGGATTTCCCGGCAGGGCGATCACGGGCACTCCCGCGAGCGCCGCGCAACCCTGGGGCCCGCCTGGTTGCTGTGCCACATGCCCGAACCATGCCCGGGGTTGGCTCTCCAAGACCTGCCGGACCACTTCGAAGGCGCCGTGGCTGATTCCTCCTGAGGTCACCACGAGGTCCGGGCGCCATCGCCTCAGTGCGCCCTCGAGCCTGTTGCTCAGGTCTTGCGGGTCGTCCCCCGTCACGATCCTCTGAACGACCTCGAGTCCGTGGTGTCCGGCGAGCGCCTCCATCATCGGGCCGTTGGCATCCGGAAGCTGCGCCTGGTCGAGAACTCCGGACTGCGAGATTTCCTCTCCTCCGGTGCAGATGAGCACGCGCGGCCTGGCCCAGACCTCGACAGACCGTACGTTCTGGCTGGCCAGAGCCCCCACGGTCTGTGGGGTCACGGTTCGCCCTTCGGACACCAGGGTCTCGCCGCGCCGCAGGTCCGATGCCGCCGGACGGACGAACTGCCCTTCCGGAGGCTGGGGGATTCTCACCTGGTCACCGGGGGCCGCGAATTCGGGCGGATCGCATTTCTCCACGGGGACAACGGCGCAGGTTCCCTCGGGCAGCTTGGCCCCGGTCATGATCGGGCAGACGGTATCCTCCCGGTCGAGTCCCTGCGGGTAGTCCTTCGCCGGATCGGTCCCGGCAGGAACCACGGGCCCGACGTGGAAGAACCTGTTCTCGCGGTGCACCGCGGCCGCGTTGAGCGCATATCCGTCCATCTGCGAATTGTCGAATCGCGGGGAGTCTGCCGGGGCGACGACGTCCTCGGCCAACACACGACCCGCAGCAGCGGCCACTTCGATCCGTTCCGTCCGGGGTTCGGCTCCCAGATCGCGGGCCAGATTGACGAGGTGTTCACAGTATTCCGAAGGAGCAAAGGGTTCTGCGTCATGCATGGGATGTGTCCGCCTTTCGGAGCGAGGACAGGAAACGGGCCATCAGCAACAGTCCTACGACCAGCACATAGAGGGCCAGGAGCATGATGCAGCTTCCGAGGGCGGCGTCGACGTCGTTGGAGCTGAGCCCGATTTCGATGTTCAACGGAATGGTGCGGGTCGTTCCCTTGATATTCCCCGCGAACGTGATGGTCGCCCCGAACTCGCCGAGGGCCCGTGCGAAGCTCAGCAGCCCCGCCGTCAGCAGGCCGGGAAGGGCTTGCGGCAACAGGACCTTGCGGGCGACCTCGTTGCGTGTTGCTCCTTCCGTCGCGGCGATCTCTTCGTATCTTCGGGGAATCGCGGTGAGGGCGGTGACGGCCGTGGAGACGAAGAATGGCATCGAGACGAAGACCTGGGCGAGGATGACGGCCCACGAGGTGAACGCGATCGTCACGTTGCCTTCGGCCAACAGTTTGCCGAGCAACCCGTTGCGCCCCCAGAAAAACATCAAAGCCAGGCCCGAGACCACCGGAGACAGCACGAGCGGGGCGTAGACGATGAAGGCCATGGGACCGCTGAACGCAGAAGCCAGTCCACCGGCACCGGCCATCCCCGACCCGGAGGCACGCGCCTTCCCCGACCTGGTCAGCATGAGGGACAACGGAATACCCACCAGAACGCAGCACACCGTGGAGACGCAGGACGTGGTCAGGGACAGCTCCAGAGCCTGGAGGGCCGACGGTTCGGACAGGAGGCTTCCTGCCTCGGACCAGGGAATCTTGACGACGAGGCCCAGGAGAGGCCCCAGGACCAGAAGCAACGCGATCCCCGCGGGGACGTACAGCCACGCGGGGAACGCGAAGTTGGAATTACTGCCCCGAGCCAAAGCCGTACTTCTTGAGGATCTTCTTGGCGTCGTCGCTCTCAAGCCACTTGTAGAAGTCCTTGGCGCCATCATTCTTCGAGCCCGACTCGGTGATGGCTGCCGGGTACTTGTTCTTCTCGATGCCCTTGAGATCGATGGCTTCGACGTCTTCGCTGTTCTTCTTCATGTTCAGGGCGTCGGTCGAGTACACGAATCCGGCATCGACCTCGCCCTGGCTGATCTTGGTCGAGACGGCGGACACGTTGGCTTCTTGGCTCGCGTCGTCGAGCTTGACGCTCGCGGCGTCCAGGGCCTGCTGAGCGAGGGTTCCGCACGGAACCTCGGGCGCGCAGACGGCGACCGGCTTGCCCGAGGCATCCTGGATCGAGTGGATCCCACCGGGGTTGCCGGGTGCGGTCACGAGTTGCAGAGTATTGGTTGCTATCACGGAGGTGTCCTGGGAGTCCTTGAAGGCATCGAGTGCCAGGGCCTTGTCCATGTTCTGCTGGTCCGCGGAGATGAACATGTCGGCGGACGCTCCCTGGTCGATCTGTTGGACCAATTTGGAGGATCCCGCGTAGTTCCACTTGATGTCGGTGTCCGGGTGATCTTCCTTGTACTTGGAGGCCAGCTCGTCACCCGCCTTGTTCAGTGAAGCGGCCGCGAACACCGTGACCGTCTCCGAGTCGTCTGATCCCGAAGCCCCGGAGGACCCGCCGCAGCCCGCGAGCAACAAGGCACCGGCGACGGCCACCGAAAGGCCGGCTCCAAGCCTCGTGCGGCGGCCTCGTCGTGTCCGGTTCTCTGACGTGGGCTGCTGTGCGTTGCTCATGGGTGCGTCCTCTCGAGTGAATTATGCTGTGACGTGGCTCCCCCATGGCAATTTACATCACATTCCTATCGAATACGGTGCACCCCGGCCCCAGCTTTTCTCCTCGTTCCTCCCGGTCAACACAGGGGCGAAAGTTAGCTCGGTTCCAAGGACGCTGTGAACCCGAGTACCGTGGGTAGCGGAGCAATACATCCGAGGAGGCAGCATTGGGACTCTTGGAAGACCAATGGGGTCGCGTAGCCAACGATCTCCGACTATCACTCATCGACAAGTGCAACCTGCGGTGCACCTACTGCATGCCGGCCGAAGGGCTGGACTGGCTCGGCAAGAACGAGCTCCTGAGCGCCTCCGAAGCGGTCCGCATCGCCGACATCGGCGTCAGGCTCCTGGGAGTACGCGAGGTCCGATTCACCGGCGGCGAGCCGCTCGTTCGCGCCGATTTGGGGACGATCCTCGGTGACTTGCGCGAACTCCACCCCCATTTGCCAATGTCGATCACGACGAATGGCATCGGGCTGGAGAAGAAGATCGATGGTCTGGTCGAGGCCGGGCTCAATAGGATCAACGTGTCCCTGGATACGGTGTGCCCCGAAACCTTCGCGAAGATCACTCGCAGGGACCGGCTCCCACATGTTCTTCGTGGCCTCGAGGCCGCAGCCGAGGCGGGGATTCGCCCCATCAAGATCAACGCCGTCCTGATGCGCGGGGTCAATGACGACCAGGCCGGCGAGTTGCTCGATTGGTCTCTGCGCCACGACTTCCAGCTCCGGTTCATCGAACAGATGCCGCTCGACGCCGACCACGAATGGACGCGCAGCGGCATGGTGTCGGCCGGGGAAGTCAGGGATCGCATCTCCGAGGACTTCGACCTGGTTCCCCAGGCCGAACCCCGGGGATCGGCACCCGCCGAGCTGTGGGACGTCTACCCCTTGGGCACGGCTGACTCTGGCGATTCGGCACCGCCCCTCGGCCAGGTCGGCGTCATAGCCTCTGTCACCGAGCCTTTTTGCGAAGCCTGCAGCCGAACCAGGGTCACGGCCGACGGCAAAATTCGCAGTTGCTTGTTTTCCCACGAGGAAACCGATCTCATGGAGGCGCTCAGGGACGGGTCGACGGACGAGCGGATTGCCGAGATCTGGCAGGCCGCGATGTGGGTCAAGCCCAAGGCCCACGGACAGACCAAGGTTGGTCTGGGGACGCCCGAATTCGTTCAGCCCGATCGCAGCATGAGCGCAATCGGGGGCTGAGAATTGGTCGACATCCACTATTTCGCTGCTGCGCGGGCAGCCCGCGGCCAGTCGACCGAATCCGTCGACGCCGCGGCGAACGGTCTCGTCACCCTCGCGGACCTGGTCGAGACGCTAGGACGAGAGCACACCGAGCACCGAGCCGCCGGCCTGACGCTGGCGGAGGTCTTCGGCCGATGCACGTTCCTCGCCGATGGGCGCAGAGCCGAACCTTCGGCTTCTCTCGCGAGCGTCGAGCGCATCGACATCATGCCGCCCTTCGCCGGGGGCTGACCGGTGGCCCCGTTCCCTCTAGTCGAGTTCCGAGCGATCGTCCTCGCGGGTGGTCGATCGTCGCGTCTGCACGAATCGGCACCCGTGCCGATTCCGGACAAGCCCTTGCTGTCCAGAGACGGCCGCACCGTCCTGGGCTCCGTCCTCGAGGATCTCGAACGATACGCGGGCGTCGGAGCCGACCGCTGCGTCGTCGTCGGGCCCGAGGACATTCCGGTTCCGGAAGGAACCGGACTCGTGCGCGAGGATCCGCCCTTCTCCGGCCCGGCCGCGGCAATCCGGGCCGGGCTTTCGGAATTCCCCGCGCTGGACTCGTGGTCCTTCGTGGTCGCGGCCGACATGCCGCATCCGGGACCGGGATTGGCGGCCCTGCGTCGGGCCGTGACCGAACGGACGCCGGACGACGCCGCATTCGTGGGGTCCGATGACGGGCGGTGGCAACCTCTCCTGTCGGTTCTCCGCCTCGATCGGGCGCGGGACGCCTTCGCCGAACCGGCGAGCTCACAGTCCGTGATGTCGAGACTGAAACGCCTCTCCCCGACCGTAGTCGAGGTTCCGGCAGGATCGAGCGCGGACGTCGATACCTGGGACGACGCCGTGGCCCTCGGCTACGTTGCCCGCCCGAACGATCTTTCGACGAGGAATCCGGCATGAGGCGGGACTGGTACGCGGTCCGTGAGAAGCTCCACGACCTCGCGAGCGAGATCGGAAGAACCCTGGATCGCCCAGAGGACCTGCGGCTCGAGAACGCACTGGGCATGACGACGGCGAAGCCGCTCGTGAGCCCCATCCCCATACCTCACTTCGATTCCTCGGCCATGGACGGGTTCGCCGTGGCCGGACCGGGACCGTGGCGTCTGACCTCGGATCCGGTGCGCTCCTCGGGCGAGCGGAACATCCACCGTCGCTCGGGCAGCATCGCGGCCGGAGAAGCGTGGCCTTGCCTGACGGGATCCGTCCTGCCCGAAGGAACCGAGGGCGTGGTCCGCGTCGAGCACACCGAGACCCTGGGGTCGACCGTGCATTGCCTTCCGGAGCACCCGTATTCGCCTGGTCGCGACATACGGCGTCGCGGCGAGGAGATGGCTCAGGGAACCCAGCTGGTCTCGGAGGGAACCGTGCTCGCGCCCCGCCACATTGCGCTGCTCGCGGCCTGCGGTATCGACATCGTTTCCGTGCATCGACCGATGACCGTCAGCATGGCCTTCACGGGCAATGAGGTGATCGCCTCTGGCGTGCCCCAGCCCGGGGAGGTTCGCGACGCCTTCTCCGCACAATTCCCGCACCTCCTGCGAGGTTGGGGCGCGGACGTCACCGAAAGAACGCGGCTCCACGACGACCACGACGTCATCCGCGAGTGGATCTCGTGGGCCAGCGGCGACCTCGTGATCCTCACGGGCGGATCGGGATCCTCGAGCCAGGATTTCGTGCGGAAGATCCTCGAGGACATGTGCACGGACCTGATCGCGACGTCGATCGCCGTTCGCCCCGGGCATCCGACCATCGTTGGGCGTCTCCCCGGCGACCGGATCGTCCTGGGGTTGCCCGGGAATCCGCTCGCGGCACACACCTCACTCTACGGACTCGCGCCGGTGGCCCTCGCCGGATTCCTGGGGCGGCCGCTGCCGCCCCTTCTTTCGGCGGTCCTCGGCAGGGACATGCCTGCTTCGCACAAGGGAAATACGAGCCTCGTCCCGTGCACGCTCGACGGCGACGTCGCGCTCCCATGCCCCGGCACGCAGGCACACATGCTCTCGGGTCTCGCGGCGGCGGATGTCCTGGCCGTCGTCCCGCCGGAAGGTGCCACTTCAGGCGATCGGGTCAGCTGCCTGCCCTTGGACTGAGCTTCGGGGCGGTCGGGAACGGCAGATCCGGACCAGGCCGGGAACCTGCTGAGGAAGCCCTCGGGATCATCGCTTCCGCAACGTCTCGTTGGTATCACCAAGCGCGTTCCGGTATTCCCCCGTGCCTTCGATCGTCGCCACACTGATCGCGCCGATCAGGAACGTCACGCGTGGCGAGTCACCTTCTCGGTGCCCGGGCAAAGTCCTGAACACGATGTTGCTTCTACAAGCATTCGCGACGCCGAGGGGTCCGAAAGCATCGCACGCAGACTGCGAACAGACTCGCTCCGATGACAACCGACACAGCCACGCCGCGTTTTCTTTCGCCGGGACAGCTCAGGCGACGAGGACGGTTCTTGTGCGAAGCAGGAAACGACAGGGTCAGAACCGATCTTAAAAGGGAGAAGGCTCCCCCACCGCGCGGGTGGGAGAGCCTTCGACCAGAGAATTCCGGAAGGAATTACTTGAGGGAGATGGTAGCGCCAGCGCCCTCGAGCTGCTCCTTGGCCTTCTCGGCGTCTTCCTTGGAAGCACCCTCGAGAACCGGCTTCGGAGCGCCGTCGACCAGGTCCTTGGCTTCCTTGAGGCCGAGGGAGGTCAGCGCACGAACTTCCTTGATGACGCCGATCTTCTTGTCGCCGGCCGACTCGAGCACAACGTCGAATTCGGTCTGCTCTTCAGCCTCATCAGCGCCTGCATCGCCACCGGCGGCCGGTGCAGCGGCAACGGCGGCGGGGGCAGCAGCGGTGACGTCGAAGGTCTCTTCGAAGGCCTTGACGAAGTCGGACAGCTCGATCAGGGACAGTTCCTTGAAAGCCTCGATGAGTTCTTCAGTGGTCAGCTTGGCCATGTGTTTGGCTCCTTCTTATGTCTTGTTGCAGAGGTTTCCTGCAACGGATCTTGGATTCTCCTGCCCCCAGGCTGAGGCGCAGGGCCAACGGGTTCCCGTTGATGACGTCCGAGGACGTCTTAGGCAGCGGATTCTCCACCCTGCTCCTCGACCTTCGTGCGCAGAGCCTCTGCGGTACGAGCAGTCTTGGACAGCGGTGCCTGGAACAGCGCGGCGGCCTTGGACAGGGTGCCCTTTGCGGCACCCGCAACCTTGGCCAGCAGCACCTCGCGAGATTCAAGATCCGCAAGCTTCTGGATGTCAGCTTCACCGAGAGTCTTACCCTCAAAGTAACCACTCTTGATGACCAGCTGGGGATTTTGCTTGGCGAAGTCACGCAGGCTCTTGGTCGCCTCGACCGGTTCCCCGGTGATGAAGGCGATTGCGGTGGGGCCGTTGAGGTCGTCGAAGTTCAGGCCCTCGACGCCGGCTTCCCTGGCCGCGATGGCGGTCAGCGTGTTCTTCACCACGGCATATTCAGCGTTCTCACCGAGCGAGCGACGAAGCTCTCCGAGCTTGCTCACGGTGAGACCACGATACTCAGTCAAAACAGCAGCGTCCGAGTTGGAGAAAAGCTCCCTCAACTCCGATACAGCGGCCGCCTTTTCCGGTGTCGCCATGGTACTCCTTCCGGTCTGATTGCCGGGCGCCCATGAGCCCACAAAAAATGCCCCGCGCAGATGGCGGGGCACAGCGAGATCTCGGCGCGCATTCGAATGCACGGAGTCCGATTGTGTCACGTTCACCTGCGCTGGCCGTTCCTTGCGGGAACTCTTATGGCGGATAAACACACCCGGGGGCGTGCAAAACCTACGACCGGCGGTCTTTGGTATTTCCAGTAAACCACACGTCCGGCGACGGAGCCACCCACACGGTCCCGATGGGACGCACATCACTGAGGTTGGGCGGTGGCACCTCCGCGTGCGTCAGCGGGGACGATCCGTTGCCCGGTTGCCGCGTCGAATTCGTGCACGTTCACCTCGTCGACGAGCACACAGGCACTCTCCCCGATCGCGGGCGGGTCGACCGGCTCACCGGAACGCACCGAGGGCAGCAGCGCCCGCAGGGCCCGCGTTTCGGACCCCGTATCGACGACGACGAGCGTCTGCTCGCCCAGGAACGATGATCCGACGACCGTGCCGTCGAAACGCAGAACCGACTCACTGCCCTGATCGGAACGTACCGCGGCAAGGTCCTGGACCAGACAGTTCTCCGGCCGGAACCCTCGCACGATCCCGTCCTCGCCGGGCACGAAATTCATGGAATGTCCGCCCAAGAATCCGGCGACGAATCGCGTCGCGGGCCTCTGCCAGAGCTCCTGGGGCGGGCCGATCTGTTCGAGGCGGCCGTCATTGAGGATCGTGACGGTGTCCCCGAGAGCGAAGGCTTCTTCCACCTGATGCGTCACGTACACCATGGTCAGCCCCTTCTCCCGTTGCACGGCACGCAGGTCCTCACGAATGTCGCGGGCCAACGCCTGGTCCAAATGCGCGAGCGGCTCGTCGAACAGGTACAGCCCGACGTCGCGAACGAGCGCGCGGGCAATACCGACGCGCTGCCGCTGGCCTCCGGACAATTGATTGATCCGCCGCGGACCCAAGTCCGGGATGTGCATCATCTCGAGGGCGTCCAACGCCGCGGCACGGCGCTCACGGTCGTTCCTGTACCGCGAGGCGCCTCCCCGGGCTGCCCTGAGTCGAAGCGGGAACAAGACGTTGTCCAGGACCGTGAGGTGGGGATAGAGCGGGGTGTCCTGAAACGCGACCGACGAATCACCCAGTCGCACCGGATTCCCGTCCAGGTGGACGGCGCCCGACGTCGGCGATTCGAGCCCCGCCGCAATCCTCAGCATGGTGGTCTTGCCCCCACCTGATGGCCCGAGCACCGTCATCAGCTGACCAGTACCGACGGTGAGGTCAAGCTCCCGCAGGACTGGCTCGCCACCGAACGATTTGCTGACTGCCTCGAAGACCAGACTCACAGCGGCTTCATCCCTTCGACGTGTGTGCACGCGAATCGCGGGGTTTCCTTACCCGTGGACACGCGCAAAGGCCCCGCACCGTCGCCAAGGACGGTGCGGGGCCTCCTGGTCGGCACGATCGTCAAGGTCTTCGTGACCGTTCCGATCGGATCCGGATTCCTACTTCTCGGCCACCGACGGGTCGACCGGGATGCCGGGGCCGAAGGTCGTGGCCACGGTGATCCTGGAGACGTAACGTCCCTTCGAGGCGGAGGGCTTCAGGCGCGCGATCTCCTCGATCGCCGCCTGGAAGTTCTCCTCGAGCTGGGCGGCGTCGAAGGAGGACTTGCCGATGATGAAGTGGAGGTTGGAGTTGCGGTCAACACGGAAGTCGATCTTGCCGCCCTTGATGTCGCCCACGGCCTTCACAACATCCATGGTCACCGTGCCGGTCTTCGGGTTCGGCATGAGGTTACGGGGACCCAGGACCTTGCCCAGGCGACCGACCTTGCCCATCATGTCCGGGGTGGCCACGGCGGCGTCGAAATCGACCCAGCCGTCGGCGACCTTGGCGATGAGCTCGTCCGAACCGACGTAGTCGGCGCCGGCTTCCTCAGCCGCGGTCGCCTTGTCGCCCTGGGCGAAGACGACGACGCGGGCGGTCTTGCCCGTGCCGTTCGGGAGGTTCACGGTGCCGCGAACCATCTGGTCGGCCTTGCGGGGATCGACCGAGAGGCGCAATGCGACCTCCACGGTGGCGTCGGCCTTGGACGAGTTGATCTCCTGGGCGAGGCGGATTGCCTCACCGACGCCGTAGAGCTTGTCCTGATCGATCTTCTCTGCGGCTGCCTGGTACGCTCTGCTGCGCTTTGCCATCTGCTTGTTTCTCCTTGTGCAGTTGTGGTCTGTCGGACCGCGCCGGCCCTGCCACTGGCCCGCTCATGTGGCGGACCCCCGCTGCGAGAGCGGGCTGAATGATTTATTGAATGAACGTCGAAAGATCCCGTGGGACTACTCGACGGTGATGCCCATCGAACGAGCGGTACCGGCAACGATCTTCGATGCTGCGTCCATGTCGTTGGCGTTGAGGTCGGGCATCTTGGTTTCGGCGATCTCACGGACCTGGTCCATGCTGATCTTGCCGACCTTGTTGGTGTGGGGAACTCCGGAGCCCTTGGCGACGCCGGCGGCCTTCTTGATGAGCTCGGCGGCCGGAGGGGTCTTGGTGATGAAGGTGAACGAGCGGTCCTCGTAGACCGTGATCTCGACGGGCACGACATTGCCACGCATGGATTCCGTGGCGGCGTTGTACGCCTTGCAGAATTCCATGATGTTGACGCCGTGCTGACCGAGGGCGGGACCAACCGGGGGCGCCGGGTTGGCGGCACCTGCCTGGATCTGCAGCTTGATGAGGCCTGCGACCTTTTTCTTGGGAGCCAATTGAGGTCCTTTTCTTCTGGGGCTGACCGACGCACAGGAGCGTACGACGGCGGGTGGTCACCGTGGCGCGGCGACCGCGCGTGAGCACGCCAAAGCGCACGAGCACACGCAAAATCTCAGTCTAGTCCCGCACGAATGGTTTTCTCCACTCAGGGGGAGCAATATCACTGCATCACGAACGAATGCGCGGTCACCGCTCGGGGGCGGGACCGCGCATTGCGTGCGAGAAGAAGGTGATCAGATCTTGGTGACCTGATTGAAGCCCAGGCTCACGGGAGTCTCGCGCTCGAAGAGCGAAACGAGAACCACGAGCTGCTGCGCTTCGGGCTTGATCTCGGAGATGGTCGCCGGGAGGGTCTCGAAGGGGCCTTCCTTGACGATGACCGATTCGCCCACCTCGAAGCCGACGTTGACCTGGGGAGCAACCTCGGCCGGGATCGGTTCGCCGGCGTCCTTGGCCGCTTCGGCCTGCTCGGCCTCGAAGACCGGCGCGAGCATGTCGACCACCTCGTCGAGCCGGAGCGGCACCGGGTTGTAAGCATCTTGGCCGACGAACCCGGTCACGCCGGGCGTGTGGCGCACGACGCCCCAGGACTCGTCCGTCAGGTTCATGCGGACCAGCACGTAACCGGGGATCCTCACGCGGCGCACGGTCTTGCGCTGGCCGTTCTTGATCTCCACGACTTCTTCCATGGGGACCTGGATCTCGAAGAGATCGTCCTCCATGTTCATCGACTGGGCACGGGTCTGCAGGTTCGTCCTGACGCGGTTCTCATAACCGGCGTACGTGTGGATCACGTACCAGTCGCCTTCCTGGCGACGGAGCTTTGAACGGAATTCCTGCATCGGGTCGACATCCGGGTCCCCTTCGGCCGATTCCGAGACCTGTTCGACGGTGTCGTCGAAGTCTCCGGATGCGTCCTCCGCGTTCTCCGAATCCTCCTGGGCGGAGGAAACCAACGCGGACTCTGTCTGTTCGAAGCCGGACTGGCTGGACTGCTCCGCGGCGTCGGCCTGCTCTGCCTGCTCGGGAGAGGTCTGATCGACCTGGTTCTCCTCGGCGGAGTTATCGAGTTCCTGCTCGGACACTGCGTTTCCTGCTTTCTTGGGGGTCTTCGCATCCCCGCAACCCATTGTCACGGCCGCGGGGCGGATTCGTCTGAATTCTCAGTTTAGCCCTGGGGGCCCTGCGGCTTCTGACCGAAGCCGCCGTCACCGAAGAGCCAGAAGGCTCCCTGCCCGAACAGGTAGTCAAGGCCGAAGATCAGCAACAGCATGAACGCGACGAAAACCAGGACGATGATCACGTAATTGAGGAGTTCCCGACGAGTCGGGCTGACGACTTTTTTCAGCTCGCCGATGACCTGTTTGAGGAAGAGGACAATCCGCCCGAAGAAGCCTCGCTTCTCGGTACTGGACTCCTGATCGGCGGCTCCCGCAGCAGCAGCTTTAGCCATTCGGTACCGCCCCTTTCTGACGTTATGGCTTGGACGTTGTACAACGTTGTCGACTATATGCCACGAATGGGTCTTCGTGAGGGGATGAATATGCAGGGCAGACAGGACTCGAACCTGCAACCTGCGGTTTTGGAGACCGCTGCGCTACCAATTGCGCCACTGCCCTTCGACGGTATACCGCCCTCAGCTCTTCAGGTACGTCGCTGGTGCCCTCGGGCATGAACGATCCTCGGTGGCGAGCACCGGAGTTCAACTTTAGCGACTTTGTCGAGTGCCCGCAATTCGCTGGGGCAGAGACGGGTTCCACGGACCCCGCCCACCGGGTCTCGAGCAAAGTTTCCGCCAGCATGTTCTGGGCATGTCCTCGGCACGGGACTGCGCATAGGATTGGGACAGCACCTTCGGGAACCCCCGGCGGAGCGCGATTTCGGAACCGTTCTCAACGAAAGTGAGCACCATGCCGTCTCAGGAGCGCATCTCGGCACGCATCGCAGCCATTGCCCCGTCCGCCACCTTGGCCGTGGATTCCAAAGCCAAGGCGCTCAAGGCCGAAGGGCGCCCCGTGATCGGTTTCGGCGCAGGAGAGCCCGATTTCGCGACGCCGACCCCCATTGTGGATGCGGCCCGCGAGGCACTGAACGACCCCGCCAACTTTCGGTACTCGCCGGCCGCCGGCCTGCCCGAGCTGCGCCAGGCCATTGCTGAGAAAACACAGCGGGATTCCGGATACTCTGTGGATCCTTCGCAGGTCATCGTGACAAATGGCGGCAAACAGGCCGTCTACGAGGCCTTCGCGACGGTCATCGACGAAGGCGACGACGTCCTCCTTCCGGCCCCCTATTGGACGACCTACCCCGAGGCCATCCGCCTGGCGGGCGGCAACCCGGTAGAAGTATTTGCCGGGTCCGAGCAAGGCTACAAGGTCACCGTCGATCAATTGGAGGCGGCATACACCGACCGGACCAAGGCGCTGATTTTCGTCTCACCATCCAACCCCACGGGAGCCGTGTACAGCCCGGAGGAGACTGCGGCCATCGGACGCTGGGCGGCTGACAAGGGGATCTTCGTGATCGCCGACGAGATTTACGAGCATCTGACCTACGACGGCGCCCCTTTCACCTCGATCGCCACCGCGGCCCCTGAGCTTGGGGAAAACATCATCATCCTGAACGGCGTCGCGAAGACCTACGCCATGACCGGATGGCGCGTGGGATGGTTGATCGGCCCTGGGGACGTCGTCAAGGCCGCGTCGAACCTGCAGTCGCACCTTTCGTCGAACGTCAACAACATCGCGCAAAGGGCGGCCCTGGCGGCCGTGACCCAACCGATGGACGCCGTCGACGAGATGAGGGCTGCCTTCGATCGGCGTCGCAGGACCATTGTCGAGGGACTCAACGCGATCGACGGAATCACCTGCCCCACCCCCCAGGGCGCGTTCTATGCCTACCCGGACATCACCGGTCTGCTCGGGTCGAACATCGCCGGACGCACGATTTCCTCGTCCGCGGACCTCGCGGACGTGATCCTGGACGAAGCCGAAGTGGCAGTGGTTCCGGGCGAAGCCTTCGGCCCTTCCGGATACCTCCGCCTCTCCTATGCACTGGCGGATGACGACCTCCGCACGGGCGTGGAGAGAATCCAGAAATTGCTGGCGACCGCGTCCCGCTGACGGATCGCGGCCCCGGGCCGATCCTCGGCCCGGGGCCGCGCCTTGCGGAACGAGGACAAAACCAACACAAACCCACACTGGGTCGATGGGGTGGCCCGAAAGCCCCTCGGGACTCCGGGGCAGACCTGCCGCTTTCACCCGATGTGGACATCCACAAGTTCCCAACTATTCGCTACACTGAGAGTCGTTGAATACTTCGACTCGTAGCGAGGGAGACACCCCATGAGAATCGGACTTCTGACCAGCGGCGGCGATTGCCCCGGGCTCAACGCGGTGATTCGTGGTGCGGTGCTCAATGGGGTCAAGACCTACGATGACGAATTCGTCGGTTTCCGCGACGGATGGCGTGGAGTCGTCGAGGGCGACATCATGGATCTGCCTCGAACGCGGGTTCGCGGGTTGGCCCGTACGGGCGGAACCATCTTGGGGACGTCGCGCACCAACCCCTTCGATGGGCCACAGGGTGGTCCGGAGAATATCTCCGTGATGCTCGAGCGCCACGCGATCGATGCGATCGTCGCGATCGGCGGCGAGGGAACGCTTGCGGGTGCCAAGAGACTCTCCGATGCGGGCCTCCCCGTGGTCGGCGTGCCCAAGACGATCGACAATGACCTCAACGCGACCGACTACACCTTCGGCTTCGATACGGCCGTTTCCATCGCGACCGACGCCATGGACCGGCTGCGGACCACAGGCGAATCCCACCACCGTTGCATGGTCGCGGAGGTCATGGGCCGCCACGTGGGGTGGATCGCGTTGCACTCCGGCATGTCCGCGGGTGCTCACGCCGTGCTGATTCCCGAGCAGAAAGTCCCCATGACCCAGGTCGCCGACTGGGTTCGCGAGGTCCACGAACGCGGGCGCTCTCCCCTGGTGGTCGTCGCGGAAGGATTCATCCCCGAGGGGCTCGACGAAGTCGTCCACGAAAAGGGCCTCGAGCAGGACGGCCGGCCCCGCCTCGGCGGAATCGGCGAATACGTGACCCACGAGATCGAGCGGATGACCGGCATCGAGGCCAGGAACACGACCCTGGGTCACATTCAGAGGGGCGGTGCACCGACCGGTTTCGACCGAGTGCTCGCCACGCGCATGGGCATGGCGGTCGTCGACCTGGTGCATGACCGCCAATGGGGCAAGATGGTCGGCCTGGACAGCACCGACATCACCCGCGTGGACTTCGAGCAAGCGTTGAGCGGCCTCAAGACGGTCCCCCAGGCGCGGTGGGACGAAGCCAAGGTGCTCTTCGGGCGGTGAACCCGACCGCTCCGGACGATCCGGCGTCCGGCCCGACCGAAAGGTCCCCCGCCGCACCGGCCGGTTCTCAGGGTTTCAGGAAGTCGTTCCTGTTGCGCCGCCCGACGGCCTGTCCCGCATCCGGGCTAACGACCACGGTTTGCGCGGCCGCGTACTCGACCACGGCGGGCTCGGGCGAGTCGTCCCCGGCGTCCTCCGCTGCCACGTGAGAGGTGTCGTCACGGACCACCAACTGCGCGTCCGGATCCACCGTCCGCTTGATCACCGCCAGGGCGATGGGGCCGGCCTCGTGGTGCAAAGCGGCGCTCGTGATTCGGCCCACGGCTCTTTTCCCGCCGACGGCGAAGACCTCGGAGCCTGGTTCGGGGAGCGTGTGCTCCGAACCGTCCAAGTCCAGGAACACGAGCCGCCGCGGTGGGTGCCCCAGATTGTGGACCCGAGCAATGGTCTCCTGCCCCTTGTAGCAGCCCTTCGACATGTGCACGGCGGTCCGCATCAGGTCGAGTTCGTGCGGGATCGTTCGAGCGTCGACCTCGGTGGCATAACGGGGCCGCCACGCCTCGATCCGCAACGGCTCCAGAGCCATGGTTCCTGCCCACTCAGGATGGAGCGATGCGAGATCCGCTCTCCGGACGAGAATCTCCCAGTACTGCCAGCCCTCGCCCGGATGCGGGCTCGTGCCGGCGTAAGTCGTGCCCCCGACGCCGATGTGGGGCCAGGGATCGTGCCACGCCACGGCCTCCGCGGGGACGCCTGCGTGTCCGCGCAGGTCGACCGTGGATCCGATGACGGCGACGTCGGCCGTCTCGTCCCTGACCTCGACCCTGAGCATGAAACGCATCGACTCGAGAAATTCGGCGAGGCCTTCGTTCTGACCGGCTTCGACGATGAGCCACACCTTGTTCCCGGACACGACGACGTGCGGCTGGTACTCGATGCGCCCTTGGGCGGACAGAAGCGTGGTCTCGGTGCTCGCCCCCACTGGAAGACCGTCAATGACCTGCGATGACAACGTGGTCAGCCAGCTGGCACGATCTTCTCCGGACACGGAGACGACGCCGCGGTGCGACAGATCGACGGCAACGGGCCGTTCGACGGTTGCCCGGGCGAGACTGCGTTGCTCGCGGATGGGATCCCCATAGTGCGCGGCGACGCCGCTGTCCTGGCCGCCGGCTTCGACGGCACCGTCCAATGTGAGCAGAGGTGAAGACCGCGTCATTCGGCCACATCCACTTTGCGCAAACGCGCCGATGCGTGCGAGCTCATCTGCTGGCCCGCTGCCGCCATGTCCCAGGCCCACATCAGTTCCCCATTCACCAGGCCGTACATGCGCGAGGCGGCGGTGTATTCCTTCGCGTTGGCGCCGCGCATCACGGCATCCGTGGCCATCTGGATCCGCGGGCCGTCGATGACTCCGACGTACAGTTCGCTCACCCCGCCCGGATGATTGATCGTTGCGAGGATGTCAAAGCCTTCGTCGTCATTCCGCATCTTCTCGACATCGGCCGCGGTTTGGAGGAGCGGCTTCTCCGCGCCGGGCAATAGCCCGGGGCCGGCGTCCTCTTCGCCCTGTTTGCGGTCCAACTGCCAGAAACCGGTCTCCACGCTGATCTGGCGGGTCCGGTTGCCCTGCTCGTCCAACAGGTAGGACTCGGCACGGTACTCGAGGTATGGCAGGCCGTTGTGGGAGAAGTCGACGATCTGCCCGAACTGCCTCTCTTCTTCGTCGGCGTAGCCGAGGACTCCGACACCCTCCCAGTGGCCGAGCAGCCACGCGAAGGGCACAAGTTCTGGGGTCAGATCCGTGGGGATTTCAATAGCCATACACCCATCTTAAACGCCAAAAGCCCGAGCATCCATGCCCGGGCCATTGACTACGCTGAGTGCTTTACTTCTGGCCTCGGAAGAGCCCACCGACCACGAGCGCGGCGCAACCCAGAATGGACAACGATGCCAGCCCCAACAACGTGAGGAACAGGATTTCGAGTGCAATGATCATGGCATCCAAGTTATCACGCGATCGATGAGCAACGTGCCCGCGTACCCCAGGATCCCCAAGAATGCGACCGGTGTGACGCCGAGTGTCATGGCCCCGCGCCGCAATCCGCCCTCGGGCCCCGCAGCGATCATTCGCGCTCCCACGATGCCGATGCACAGGGCAAGGATCGCGCCGGCGCCCCAGACGCTGGCGCCCGTCTCGGTGCGATGGTGGACCAATGCCATTCCTACCCATCCCGAGGCGCTCACGGCAGTAAAAACGCCCACGGCTCCGCTGATCGTGGACTCGAGCCGAGCGGCGGCTCCCTCTCCCCGGACCAATTCAGCCAGAAATATCACGACGACGCCGACGGCCACGACCGCTGGCAACAGAGTCAACAGTTTGCCCGTCGGCGCAAGGTAGACCAGTGCGCAACCTGCCCAGCCGCAGAGCGCAAAGATCGCGCTGTGCGCAAGAACGTTCTTGCTTCCTCGCAACTCGGCGATTCCGGAAGCAGCGGGCCACCCCCACGCGATGAGGGCGACCAGCAGAACCGTCGCCACCAAGGAGACCATGGGCGAGAGAACCGCCCCGACCAGGGAAGCAACGAGGACGATCAGGCTCGACAACGCCACGAGCCAATAGCGTTGCCTTCCTTCCGTCCCCACGGTGCGCAGTGCGTGGGTTCCGGTCGGCACGTCGCTGGGAGCCACAGATCCTCCAGGGTCGTTCATGAGTGGGACGGAGCATGAGCCCCCGCCAGGGCGTTTGCCCATCGTCTGCGCCCAGTCTATCCGTGGGGTGGGAC
Source organism: Rothia sp. HC945 (assembly GCF_051370785.1). NCBI lineage: Bacteria > Bacillati > Actinomycetota > Actinomycetes > Micrococcales > Micrococcaceae > Rothia > Rothia sp. HC945. The sequence continues at coordinate 1,051,492 of NZ_JBFCSN010000001.1, forward strand.
GCGGCAACGAAATGTAGCATGCCGCCCGGCCGGCAATCTGGCCTTATACTGTCGATCACGTGGCAACGGAGCCTCCCCATGTCCCGGACCGTTTCGCAGGAACGGAACCGGGAACGTTCAGAAAGCTCCCGGATCCGCGCGTCCGGAACGAGTGAAACCTCCGGAAGGGACGACGCCGATGGTCAAGATCCTCATGCTGAGCGACGCCGCGAGCTCGCCCGACGACGTCGTCCCCGCGCTTGCCCTGTTGCCGCACGAGGCGGAGGTCCGCCCTCTGGCCGCGTCGCCCGCTGAAATCGCCTCCCGGTCCCCGGAGCTGCTTCTCGTGGATGGCACCGGGGCCTTGGTGAACGCCCGGAATACCGTCCAGATGCTCGGTGGAAACGACCTGGAGACCCCCATGGTCATGGTCCTCACCGAAGGAGGCTTGGCCGCGGTTTCACCCCACTGGCTGGTGGACGACATCCTGCTGGAATCGGCGGGGCCGGCCGAGGTCGAGGCACGCATCAGGCTCGCAGCGGCAGGTTCCCAGGCGCCTGCCGCGCAGGAAGACGTCATCAGGTGTGGGGACGTCATCGTGGACGAAGCCACCTACTCGGCGCGGGCCGGCCAGCACACGCTCAACCTCACCTACAAGGAATTCGAGCTCCTCAAATTCATGGCCCAGAATCCTCGCCGCGTGTTCACCCGGGCGCAGCTTCTCTCCGAGGTCTGGGGATACGACTACTACGGGGGAACGAGAACCGTGGACGTCCACATCCGTCGTCTGCGTGCGAAATTGGGCCCTGACCACGATCAGCTGATCACGACGGTGCGCAACGTGGGATACAGCTTCACCGAAACCCGGTCGACGCCGGAGGAGTGACCACCTGCGGCGCCAGCCGATCCTGGTCAGAAAATGTTCGTCCACATTTCTCCGTGGGCAGCACGCTTCGCGAGGCCGGTCCCGGCGCCGGCTTGTAGAGTGGAGAAAGACACGGTGGTGCCACGGCACCGCCGACCAGCAAGCAAACCGGAATGGGCAGGTACGCGGTGACTTCAGCGCTCGGAAATGCGGCTTCTCGATACTCCTTGGACAGCACACGTCCGGACTCGGACCTGGTCGGTCAGATCGAGAATCTGGCCCAGCGCGTACATTCGACCGACGGCGCCCAGCCCTTGTCCGAGCAAACCTTGGTCCAACTCCGGCGGGCGGGCGGGCAGAGCGACCACACATCCGCAGCACCCCTGGTCATTACGGCGTTCGAGGGCGAGACCCTCGTCGCCGCCGCGGTCGCGACCGCGCCCGAAGACGCGGACTCCACCGGAACCGTCGAGGGCATGGTGGACCCGAAGCACCGGGGCTCCGGACTGGGGCGTGCCGTCGCCGAGGTCCTCCTGGGCGAGAGCGGCCTGGGAGAACAGGTCAACGACTATCGCGTATGGATCCACGGTTCGGGCGTGGCCGGTCGCTCGCGGGAGTATTCGGCCCCGATGGCCGCGATATCCCTGGCCAACAGCTTCGGCTACGTCCCGGTGCGCGAACTGTGGAAAATGCGGCTGGACCTCACTGCCAAGGCCCGCCAGAGTATCCGGGAGCTTGCTGACAAGCACGCCCCCGAACCACCCGTCCACGTCCGGACGTTCCAGGATTCCGACGCGGAGGCATGGGTCGACCTCAATTCCCGGGCCTTCGCCGACCACCCTGAGCAGGGACAGCTGGGCATCGAGGACCTCCGCGCCCGACAGAAGGACTCCTGGTTCAGACCGGAAGGCTTCTTCCTGGCCGAAACGGAACAGGACTCCAGCGGCAAGCCGGCGTTGCTCGGTTTCCACTGGACCAAGATCGAGGACACTGACCAGGGCTCCCGAGAAGGGGAGGTCTACGCCGTCGGTGTCTCGCCGGACGCGCAGGGAACCGGGCTGGGCCGAGCTCTGACCCTCATCGGCATGGACTACTTGGCCCGCTTCGGTGAGGACGATTCCGCCGAGGACCCCTTGGACGCGATCGTTCTTTACGTGGATGCGGACAACACGGCCGCGGTCGGCCTGTACGAGTCCTTGGGGTTCCGTCCGTGGGACGTGGACAAGATGTATGCGCCGTCGCCTGCCGTGACCGACGAGGAGACGGTCCATGCCGAGCCCGAGACGGCCACGGAGACCGGGCAGAACAATCTGACCCATCCCGGCCAGGCGACAAACATCGCCAAGATCGAACGCGCGGAAACTCGTGGAGATCGTATCGATGCTCCGGAGCAGTTCTCGACGCCGCTGCTCCAGGGGGACTTCGGCCCGGAACGGTTTGCGGACCGCGAGTCCTCATGGCTGGATTTCAACACCCGGGTGCTCGAACTCGCCGAGGACCCGTCCTTGTACCTGCTCGAGCGCCTGAATTTCCTGTCGATCGTGGCTTCCAACCTTGATGAGTTCTTCATGGTGCGGGTCGCCGGGCTCAAACGCAGGATTGCCACGGGTATCGCAGTCCCGTCGGCCTCCGGCCTGACCCCGGACGAGCAGATGGAGCTGATCAGCGAATCGGCTCACCGCCTGCAACAGCACCATGCCGAAGTCTTCCACGACCAAGTCCTGCCGGAACTGGAGAATGCCGGGTTGCACGTGGTCGGCTGGGACGACCTCGAGGCCCAGGCGCAGGAACGGCTTTCGGATCAGTTCCGGGAGAGGGTCTTCCCGATTCTGACCCCGCTGGCCGTGGACCCGGCCCACCCCTTCCCGTACATCTCCGGCCTGTCGCTGAACCTCGCGGTCATCGTCCGCAACCCCCAGACCGGCAAGGAATTGTTCGCCCGCATCAAGGTTCCGGACCAGCTGGATCGCATGATTTCGGTCGATGGTTCCCGCCGTGCGAATTCCCCGTCTCGGTCGGCACGGTTCATTCCCTTGGAAGCCATCATCGCCGAGCATCTGGACGAGCTCTTCCCGGGCATGGAGGTCGTGGAACACCACGTCTTCCGCGTGACGCGCAATGAGGATCTCGAGGTCGAAGAGGACGACGCCGAAAACCTCCTGCAGGCTCTGGAGAAGGAACTGCTGCGGCGTCGTTTCGGACCGCCCGTGCGACTCGAGGTCGAGGACACCATCAACTCGGCCATCCTCGACCTCCTGGTCTCCGAGTTGAGGGTCGACGGCGCCGAGGTCTACCAGTTGCCCGCACCCTTGGATCTGCGGGGCATGAGCGGCATCGTGAAGGTCAATCGACCGTCGTTGCACTATCCCAAGCACATCGCTCACACGAGTCGCTTCCTCAACGCCGCCGAGACCGCGAAGGCTGCCGACGTGTTCTCGGCGACGCGAGAGCACGATGTTCTTCTGCAGCATCCTTACGATTCCTTCGCCACGAGTGTCCAGGCCTTCTTGGAACAGGCCGCATCGGATCCCCAAGTCATGGCCATCAAGCAGACGTTGTATCGGACCTCGGGCGACTCCCCCATCGTCGATGCGCTCATCGAGGCGGCGGAGGCCGGCAAGCAGGTTCTGGCCGTCGTCGAGATCAAGGCGCGGTTCGATGAACAGGCGAATATCTCGTGGGCCCGCAAACTCGAGGAAGCCGGGGTCCACGTCGTCTACGGGATCGTGGGACTCAAGACGCACTGCAAGCTGTCCCTTGTTGTGCGCAAGGAATCGGACGGCCTGCGGCGCTACTGCCACATCGGCACCGGCAACTACCATCCTTCGACGGCCCGCTTCTACGAGGATTTGGGCCTGCTGACCTGCGACCCCCAGGTCGCAGAGGACGTGTCTCGCCTGTTCAACCAGCTCTCCGGGTACGCACCCAAGACGGCCTACAAGTCGTTGCTGGTCGCTCCGAGGTCGCTGCGCTCCGGGCTGATCGACCGTATCAACCGCGAGATCTCGCACAAGCGCGCCGGGCTGAACGCCAGGATCCAGATCAAGTGCAATTCCATGGTGGACGAAGCCATCATCGATTCCTTGTACCGAGCCTCGCAGGCCGGCGTCGAGGTCAACATCGTGGTCCGAGGCATTTGCGCACTCCGCCCCGGCGTTCCGGGACTTTCGGAAAACATCCGGGTCAGGTCGATCCTGGGCCGGTTCCTCGAGCACTCGCGGGTCTTCACCTTCGAGAACGGTGGCAAACCGGTCGCCTACATTGGGTCGGCCGACATGATGCACCGTAACCTGGATCGACGAGTCGAGGCCCTCGTGCGGATCAAGGACCCGGTGCATATCCGGTACCTTCTGGACATGATCGGGATGTACATGTCGGAAAAGACCGCCAACTGGCACCTGGAATCGGACGGGACCTGGACACGGTTCTCGCGCGCGGAGGACGGAACTCCCCTGCGTGATGTCCAGTCCAGGTTGTTGGAATCGCGCTCTCAACGAGGCATGTACCCGGGTCAGTGACCGGGGTCGTTGACCGATCTCGCCCACGAATCATCACAGTACTTCACCGAAGGATTCACACTCGATGTCAGACGATTCCAAGAACTCCCCGGCTGTGGTCGCCGCGGGCGCCGTATGCTGGCGCGAGTCGAGCTCGGGCCTCGAAGTCCTCGTCATCCACCGCCCCAAGTACGACGACTGGTCGTGGCCCAAGGGCAAGCAGGACGACGGCGAGTCCATCGCCGAGACGGCCGTGCGCGAGGTTCGTGAGGAAGTCGGTCTCAAGATTCTTCTCGGACCGCCCTTGGCGAAGACGAAGTACAAGGTCTCCCGCGGAAAGAAGGAAGTCCACTACTGGGCCTCCGAGATCTCCCCCGGGACCACTGCGAAAGAGGACGCCGGTGAGGTCGACCGGCTCGAGTGGGTCCGTCCCGACGTCGCCAGGGAGCGATTGACGAATTCCTCGGACCGGTTGCCCCTCGACCGCCTTCTGGAGTTGTACGAGGCCGGTGACCTGAGGACGCGACAGCTCATCGTGGTCCGGCATGCCAAGGCCAAGCCGCGTTCCACGTGGTCACGGGCCGAAAGCGACCGGCCTCTGGCCGCCACCGGCAAACGCCAGGCACACGCCGTCTGGAGGTTGCTCGACGCGTGGAAACCCGGCAAGATCATCTCGAGTCCCTGGTTGCGGTGCATGCAGACCGTCGCAGGCTACGCCAAGGCCAATGGTCTCGGCATCAAGGAAAAGAACCGCCTGACCGAGGCCGAACACAAGCGCAAACCGGCCAAGGCCGCGAAATTGATGGAATCGCTCTTCGAGTCGAATCACTCGACGGTTTTGTGCACGCACCGACCGGTGCTGCCCACCATCCTCAAGGTCATCGGCCATCACTTGCCGAAGGACCTGCGAAAATCTCTACCGACCAAGGACCCCTATCTGACACCGGGGCAGATGCTGGTACTGAACATCAGCCTCAAGCACCGTGACCGTGTCGTATCCCTGGAGAAGATTGATCCCTTTGACGACTAGCCCGCAGCTCGTACCGACTCCGTACGAAGACCTTCTGACAGACATCCTGGACCACGGCAACCACCGAGGAGACAGGACCGGAACCGGCACGACGTCGGTCTTCGGCCGCCAGATTCGCTACGATCTCTCGACGTCCTTCCCCCTTCTGACCACCAAGACGGTCCGTTTCAAAGCAGTGGCCGTGGAACTGCTGTGGTTCCTCCGGGGTTCGACCAACGTCCGCTGGCTTCAGGATCGCAACGTGCATATCTGGGACGAGTGGGCCGATCAGAACGGGGACCTCGGTCCGGTCTATGGCGCTCAGTGGCGGTCGTGGCCGGCCCCGAACGGGGAATCCATCGACCAGATCGGCAAGGTCATCGATTCCCTGCGCACGAACCCGTACTCCCGCCGCCACGTTGTCAGCGCGTGGAATCCTGCCGAAGTGGATGAGATGGCCCTTCCCCCGTGCCACGCGCTGTTCCAGTTCTACGTCGAGCCCGTGGAGAGCGGACCGGACCGGTTGTCCTGCCAGCTGTACCAGCGCTCGGCCGACATGTTCCTCGGCGTCCCGTTCAACATCGCCTCCTACGCACTGTTGACTCACTTGGTCGCCGACCAGGTCGGCATGGTTCCGGGAGACTTCGTGTGGACCGGCGGCGACTGCCACATCTACGACAACCACCGGGAACAAGTGGAATTACAACTTTCCCGGCAGCCGCGACCGTACCCCACTCTCGAGGTGGGCCACCGCAGCTCCATCGACCTCTACGATCTCGATGACCTCACCGTCCACGGTTACGATCCCCACCCGCCGATCAAGGCTCCCATCGCGGTATGACGTCAGCTCCCGCCGGCGCAACGCCGCCACGTCTTTCCGCCATCTGGGCGCAGGCCCGCGGCGGCGTCATCGGCCTCGGCGGCTCCATGCCCTGGTCCGTCCCCGCCGACCTCGCCTTCTTCAAAAGCACGACGTCGGGTTGTCCCGTCGTCATGGGCCGTAACACCTGGGAGTCCTTTCCAGAACGGTTCCGTCCGTTGCCGGGTCGGACCAACATCGTCGTGACCGGCTCGCTCCCCACGGCGGCCGACACGATCGACGGTTGCGCTCATCATGACGGCGCCATCTGGACCGACTCGATCACCAAAGCTCTCTCCGTGGCGAGTGAAGCGCCGAGAAGCGGACACGACCTGTGGATCATCGGTGGTTCGCGGGTCTACGAGCAGGTTCTGGGGCTCACTAACCTTCCGGGGGTGATCGGCGGCCGCCTGACCCGGGCCGTGGTGACGGAACTCGACGTCACGGTTCCCGGGGACCGTCGCGCGCCCGAACTCGATTCCGAATGGACCATGACCGAGCTCGGCTCCGGCGTCGAGGTACGAGGCCGTGCCGCCGATTCCGACGGCGTTCTGCATCCGGCACACATCGCCTACAGGTTCCTCGAATACACCCGGTAACGAGCCAGGCTCGACCGGACGTGACGATGCAGATTGACATGTGTCACGACCGGAGGCCCAAGTCCGCGGTCTGTCGGTACACTGAGCACCATGGCATTTCGGTCCGGAGATTCTGTAGGTTTTGTCGGTTGGCGCGGCATGGTGGGTTCCGTGCTCATGAAGCGCATGGAGGAAGAAAAGGACTTCCAGCAGATCGACCCGGTGTTCTTTTCGACATCGAACGCGGGCGGCGCCGCTCCGAGCTTCTCGGGCGTCTCGGACACCGGCACGCTCAAGGACGCCTACGACATCGATGAGCTGGCCAAGCTCCCGATCATCGTGACCACCCAGGGCGGTGACTACACGAAATCGGTCCATCCGCGCCTGCGCGAACGTGGCTGGGACGGGTTGTGGATCGATGCCGCGTCGACCCTGCGCATGAACGATGACTCCGTCATCGTTCTCGACCCCGTGAATCGCGACGTCATCGATCAGGGCCTGGAACGCGGTATCAAGGATTTCGTCGGTGGCAACTGCACGGTCTCCTGCCTTCTCATGGGCCTGGGAGGGCTCTTCCGGGAAGGTCTCGTCGAGTGGACCACGGCCATGACCTATCAGGCCGCATCCGGTGGCGGGGCCCGGCACATGCGCGAAGTCCTCAAGGGGTTCCGCGACATCTCGGCTTCCGTGGCCGCGGAACTCGACGACCCGGCCTCCGCGATCCTCGATATCGATCGCAAGGCCCTGGACATCCAGCGTTCGGGAGGGATGGACACGGAACAGTTCGGGGTGCCCCTCGCCGGTTCTCTCATCCCCTGGATCGATGCCGACCTGGGTAACGGGCAGTCCCGCGAAGAGTGGAAGGCCGACGCCGAAACCAACAAGATTCTGGGGCTCTCCGACGAGGAGAGGGTCGTCATGGACGGCTTGTGCGTTCGCATCGCCGCCATGCGGTCCCATTCACAGGCGCTGACCATCAAACTGACGGACGACCTGCCGGTCGAAGAGATCGAAAACATCATCGATCGGGACAATGAGTGGTCACGGGTCATCCCCAACACCAAGGAAGCCACGATGGACGCCTTGACCCCGGTCGCGGCGTCCGGGACCCTCTCCATCCCCGTCGGACGTATCCGCAAGCTTGCCATGGGGCCGGAGTACATCTCGGCCTTCACCGTCGGTGACCAGTTGCTGTGGGGCGCGGCCGAGCCCGTCCGCCGCATGCTCAACATCGCTACCGGGACCCTCTAGGAGACCACCGTGAAGGAACAGGCATCCAGGGCCGGCCAGGACGCGCCCAGGACCATCGATTGGACCGACGACGGTGCGGCTCGCGAGTTCTTCTCCGTGCGTCTCGACTCGGGGGTACCACCGTATGCCCAGCTGCGACGCCGCGTGGTCGAGGCCCGGCACACGGGAGAGTTGGAGTCGGGCACGCGTTTGCCTCCGGTGCGGAAACTTGCTGCGTCGCTCCATCTGGCCAACAACACGGTGGCCAAGGCGTACAAGGAGCTGGAGGCGGCGGGGGTCGTTGAGACGAAGGGCCGCGCCGGGAGCTTCGTCCGGGCGGGTTCCAGCGTGGAGGACAAGGCCCTGAAGCTGACCCACAAGTTCCTGGCGGAACTGAAGAACATCGGCCTCAATCAGAACGAGGCCGAAGCCCTGGTTCGTCGCGTCATCGACGAGGAGACTCCCCTGAGCTCCGAGCAGTGAACTCTCGTTCCTGACTGCAGATCGGCTGGCTGCGGCTTCACCCGCGCCTGGTCCTGTTCCCTAGACCCTCGGCATACGGCCGATGCGGCGCGCTCGACCCGCGGATCGCGGCATGACCAGACGTGGAGACGTCAGCGGGCGGTGAGGAGCGCAGTTGTGGCTGCGCCGGAACTGGGCTTCCAGGAGTTCTCTGTTCTGCTTCTTCGCGATGCGGTTCCGAGACCGTTGCTGCTGGGCTCGTTCACGACGCACCGAGCGCTCCGCGCGCCACGCCGAAAAACGATGCCAGACGCCCACCACCTGGGATTTTGCCCATTGGTTGAAACGGTGCACGATCGGGTACTCGGTGGCAAGAATGCCCAAACCCAGGAAGATCGCCAACCACCCCGGCCCCGGCGTCACGAGCATGACGACGCCGGCGAGAACAATCACGCCTCCGAGGAATGACACCAACACCTTGTGCATCAGGCGAAGCACCGGATGGCGTCCGGTGAAGGCCCGAAACCGTGTCAGCGCATGGTGCAGTCGGCCTTCGCGTTGGCCTTGTTCAATTTCTTTTTCGATTCCCACGGGCACCCCCTGCTCCTGAGTGGAATCCGATGTGCGGGACCATGAACCATGCCTCGGGGAGGAACGATCGTCAGGACCTGTACTTCTTCGACCAGCATACTGGCTTCCGTCCCAGGATCCGTCGATCTGTGACCAAACCCCTGGTTCAGACCCCAGCTTGGCCGATCCACCTGTGATTTTCCCGGGTCTCGGCGAACAGTTGACCAGGAAAGGTCACGAGGTGCTAGATCTCAGCACCCACGAGCACGGGCTCGGCTTCGAGCCGGACGCCGAAGGTCTCGACCACGCCGTCCCTGACGGCTCGGGCGATGGCCAGCACGTCCTCCGCGGTCGCCGCTCCCCTGTTGCTGATGGCCAGCGTGTGTTTCGTTGAGAGGGCCGCACGCCCACCGGCAATATGGGCCGACTCTCCCTCCAGGCCAAAGCCCTTGTCGAAACCCGCATGTTGAATGAGCCATGCGGCCGAAAGCTTTGTCTTGGATTCATCGACCCTGCCCGCGGGATCCAGGACGGGGTACCGTGGCGCGTCGTCGGGCACGGGAAGCTGTGTGTCCGCGGGAATGATCGGATTCGTGAAGAAAGAACCGGTGCTGAACGTGTCGCGGTCCGCCGGGTCCAGAACCATGCCTTTGCCGGCACGCAATTCCAGGACCGTCTCACGAACGGTGTGCGCCGCGGCGCGGTCCCCAACCTCGACGCCCAAGCGACGCGCGAGCTCGGCGTATCGAATCGGCTGAGAGTTCTGGGTTCTCTCCAGCACGAACTCGACGGCAAGAACCACGTACCGGGGCGATCCGTCATGGATCTCGCGCTTGAGCATCGACGTGCGGTACGCAAAGTCGAGGTCCTCCCCGGTGAATCGGCTGCGAGTTCCGGTTCGGCGGTCGTAGACGTGGGCCGCCCCGAAGTGCTGGGAGATCTCGGTCCCGTACGCACCGACGTTCTGTACCGGCGTCGCGCCCGTAATCCCCGGAATACCCGAGAGTGTCTCGAGACCGCTGAGTCCCTGGTCGAGGCTGCTGCGGACCAGATCGTCCCACGGTTCGCCGGCGGCGGCCCAGAGCCTGACCCGGCCGTTGTCTTCCGAGAGAATCTCGGTTCCGCGGGAGGCGACGTGCACGACCGTGCCATCGAATCCGCGGTCGGCGATGACGAGATTGGATCCGCCGCCGAGCACCAGCAACGGTCTGCCGCTCGCATCCGCTTCCCGGACGGCATCGATGATGTTCGCTTCGTCATCGGCACGCACATAGGATCCGGCGGGTCCGCCCACGCCGAGGGTCGTCAATTCGCTCAAAAGGGTTTCAGTCACGAGATCCAGTCTAACCAGCGCTCGACCCGCAACGGACAAGCAGGGACGTGAGGAAGTACGTCAGGACTCGTCCCCGTCCTCTTCCCCGTGCTGCTTTCTGGCGCGCAGGGCATCGTCCATGGGCATGGGCCTGTCGGCGGCGTCCTCCTCTGCCAGGTCCTCGCCCTCATTGACCCACCGCGCGGACTCGTCCTTGGGCTCGGGACGGTGGTGGCGCCGCTCAGCCGACGTGAGTTGGGGAACGAGGCACAGGGACACGACCACGAGCACGAGCACCACGGCGAGACCGTTCCGGACCCCTAGGGCCTCCCCCAGGACTCCGAGCAGGGGTGGCCCACCGAGGAACGCGCCGTAGCCGACGGTCGAGACCACCGAGACTCTGGCGGAGGCCCGGAAGGGATCGTCAGCGGCGGCGGACATGCCGACCGGGAATCCGAGGGCCGCGCCGGTCCCCCACACGAAGATCGCGACCATTCCGAGCCCGATCCATGGTGAGACGACGAAGGTTCCGAGGCCGATCACGGCCAGGATGCAAGCAACCCGCATGACCGCGACGCGACCGTACATGTTGAGCAACCCGGTGCCCAGGAGCCGTCCGGTGGTCATGGCAGCCACGAAGAGCCCGTACCCCACGGCGCCGACGGAAGCGCTCGCGCCGTACCCGTCAGTGAGGGCGAGGGCCACCCAGTCATTGGCGGAACCTTCCGCCAGGGCCATTCCGAGCACGAAAATGCCCAGGAGGACCGTCCTCGTTTCGGACCAGGCATGACGGATCGTGAAGGTGCCCTGCCCCTCGTCCGAAGTGACGATTGCCATGAGACCGGTGGTGCCGGGATGGATGTCCTCGCCCTCGTGCCGTGTGTTGCGCAGGGAAAGGACCACCACAATGATCGCCACAATGTAGACGCTCAGCATGTGCCAGAAGACCGAAACGCCCACCGCCGTCATCGCTGTCCCGACGATCGATCCGATGACCGTGCCGATCGAGAAGCACCCGTGCATCAGGGGCATACGCTGCTTCTTCAGAGCGCGCTCGACGGCCGCTCCCTGCACGTTCGCACCCACCGAATATGTGGCCTGGCCGAGGCCGAAGAGCCCCAGGCCGATTCCGGCCACGAGGACCGAGTGCAGGAAGGAGACCCCGACCGCGAGGCCGAGGCCGCCGACCATCATCAGGGCGAAGGTGAGCCACAGAGTCTTCTGCGCACCGAGCTTCATCACGACCATGCCGGAAGCGGAAACCGACAGAAATGCACCGACCGTCTGGGTCAGTAGGAGGAGACCCAGGGGCCCGGCAGACAGATTCAGTTCTTGGGCGATCGCGGGCACTCGCACGAGCCAGGCGGAGATGGAGAGACCGCTGACCAGGTAGATACCCAGGACGGAATAGAACCAGGACTTTGTGGTGATCTGGTGCGATGAGATAGGCGAGCTTCTTTCCCTCTGGAGTGCCTGCGAGTGGATGCCTCTGGACAATGGCTGGCCAGACAACGAACGTGCCGTCCCCGACGCCGGAGAAAAGGCCATTCAGCCACTCCCCGGTGTGGGGCCGGCACGTCGATGTGTCGGTACTCAATTCCAGACGAGCCCCCGGACGCCAGTCAAGATATCCGGACCATCTGGTCGAGTTCTACAGGCGAACGAGCGCCTGGGCCTTGACCAGGACTTTTTGCTCCTTGCCGTCTTCGTCGGGGGCCGAGACCGTGAGATCCACGCGCGCGGTGCCCTTCTCCTCGTCGACCGCGCCGATTTTTCCTTCGACCGTCACGGTGGTCCCACCGGATGCCGGGCTCGCATCCGCCGGCGCGTCCGGGACCGGGACGGGCTTGGTGAATCGGGTCTGGTAGTCCAGGATCCTCCCGGGGTCCCCCGCCCAGTCCGTCACGAGCTGGACGGCCGTGCCCATGGTGAACATACCGTGGGCGATGACTCCCGGCAGTCCGACAGCCCGAGCGAAACGCTCGTTCCAGTGGATCGGGTTGAAGTCACCGCTGGCTCCCGCGTAGGCAACCAGGTCGGCCCGGCTGACCTGAATCTCCCGGCGGCCGACGGACTGGCCTTTTTCGAGTGATGCTGTGTTCGGTGTCTGCATATTATTCCTCGCCTCGTACCAGCAGGGACGAAAGGGCCGTGGTCACGGGGTTTCCCTCCTGATCCACGATTTCTTCTCGGGTGGTGACCATCGCCCCACCACCCATCACTCGCACGGAATCGACGTGCACGGTCGCCGAGAGCTCGTCACCGGCCACAATGGGCCGGTGGTGCGTGAAACGCTGGTCGGCGTGTACCACGCGCGAAAAATCGATCCCGGCCGTCGGATCCTGGATCAGCTCGGCGTCGGCGGCTTGGCTCACGATGATGGCGAAGGTCGGTGGAGCGACCACGTCGGCATATCCCAGTTCGCGAGCCGCGGCGACGTCGTGATGTGCCGCGGACTGGGCCTTGACGGCTCGGGCGAATTCGCGGATCTTTTCTCGGGACACCGAGTAGACCGGGGCGTTGGAATAGACGCGCCCCTGGAGGTCCTCGGCGATGCCCTTCGTGTCGGACATGCTGCTCCTCGTGTTCTTTCGTTCTTGGCGTGATGCACCACGTGTGGGCCGAACCTGCATGTGGTCCGGCCTGGTGCATGAGTCTTCCGCCAACACTTTACCGCCCGGCTTGTAGCCCGCTCTCGGGGCTGCCGTGCTTCCTCGCGGACCGCCCGAACACAGAAGAACCCCGTCCCTGCGCGGCTGGGCGCCTCGCGGAACGGGGTTCGTTGTTGGTAGCGGTGGACGGGCTCGATCCGTCGACCTCACGATTATGAGTCGTGCGCTCTAACCAGCTGAGCTACACCGCCAGGCATGAAAGCGCCCGCGCCGAGCATGAGCTCGACGCAGGCCCTCAACATGAGAGCCCCGACCGGGAATCGATCCCGGGACCTCCATCTTACCAAGATGGCGCTCTACCACTGAGCTATCGGGGCAACGACATAAAACTATACAGACGAGCGGATACTCCGACAAATCCGTACAGGGTGCCGTTACTCACAAGGAAGTCTAGAACTTCCGGAAGCCGCCTTTGCGCGGGCCACGGTCGCCGCGGTAGCCGCCACGGTCGTCGCGACCGCCACGATCCCCACGGTTGCCGCCGCGGTATCCGCCCGAACGATTTCCGCCACGCTGACCGCCACCACGGTTGCCGCCACGGTCGGGCTGAATGTCCAACGGATTGCCGTTGATGCGGATATCGCTCAGATCGCCGAGATTCACATCCTTCGGGAGGTCGACCAGGGAGAAACCGCCCCGGATATCGATGTTCCCGACCTGCGACCCGTCGAGACCGCCCTCATTCGTGAGGGCGCCGACGATGGATCCCGGGGACACGCGCTGTTCGTGACCGACCTGAATCTTGTACGTGGTCAGGCCTTCATCGCTGCGCTTCCGACCGGGCTTCTCGGGACGGCCCCCGCGGTCTTCCCGTCCACGCGGGACCGCCTTGGTCGGCAGCTCCTCGACGAGGAAGGAACGCCCGTTCTGGGCGATGGCGGCGATCGCGGCCGCGATGTCCTGTGCAGGAACGTCGTGCTCGCTCTCGTACTTCTCGACCAGCTCCTTGAATACCGTCAGATCCTCCGACTCGATCGTGTCGGTGATCTGCTGGGCGAAGCGCTGGAGACGCGTCGCATTGACATCGTCCGCGCTCGGCATGTGCATGAGCGTGACCTTCTGGCGCGTGGCCTTCTCGATCTGGCGCAACAGGTGCTTCTCCCGCGGCGTCATGAACAGAATGGCCTCGCCCTCGCGGCCGGCACGGCCCGTACGGCCGATCCGGTGGACGTAGGACTCGGTGTCGTGCGGGATATCGAAGTTGACCACAAGGCTGATGCGCTCGACGTCGAGCCCTCGGGCAGCGACGTCGGTCGCCACGAGGATGTCCACACGGCCGTCCCGGAGGGACTGAACGGTGCGCTCACGGATGTTCTGGGGAATGTCGCCGTTGATGGCCGCGGCCTGGAAGCCCCGAGCGCGGAGCTTCTCGGCGACTTCTTCGGTCTCCTTCTTGGTCCGCACGAAGGCGATGACGCCGTCGTACTCCTCGACCTCGAGGACGCGAGTCATGGCGTCCAGCTTGTGGGAGTGCATGACCTGCATGTAGCGCTGGCGGATGTTGGCGGCCGTCGTCGTCTTGGACTCGACGCGAACCTCGACCGGATCGTGAAGGTACTGTTCCGCGAGCTTGCGGATCGTCTTGGGCATGGTCGCCGAGAACAGGGCGACCTGCTTTTCCTGGGGCGTCTTGGCCAGGATCTGCTCGACGTCCTCGGCAAAGCCCATCCGAAGCATCTCGTCGGCCTCGTCGAGAACGAGGTGCTTGATGTTGGACAGGTCCAGCGAGCCGCGCTTGAGGTGGTCGATCACGCGGCCCGGAGTGCCGACGACCACCTGCGCGCCGCGACGGAGCCCAGCCAGCTGCGGGCCGTAGGGTGAACCGCCGTAGACCGGCAGAACGGTGAAGTCGGGCATCTCGCTCGCGTAGGACGAGAAGGCTTCGCCCACCTGGAGAGCCAGCTCGCGGGTCGGGGCCAGGACGAGCACCTGGGTGTCGCGGTTGGCTCCGTGGACATCGAAGAGCTCCGCGAGATGAGACAGGGCCGGCACCGCAAAGGCAGCGGTCTTGCCGGTGCCGGTCTGCGCGAGACCGACGACGTCGCGCCCTTCGAGCAGCAACGGGATGGTCTCGGCCTGGATCGGTGAGGGCTTCTCGTATCCGACTTTCTCGAGAGCGCCCAGAACGCGGCCGTCGAGACCGAGATCGGTGAAGCGAACGGTGTTGTCCTCGGGCTCGGCGGCGTCGGCCGCAGCAGCGGAAGCATTTTCGGGCAGGGTCTGGTTGGGTTGAGTCACCAATTAGTCCTTATGGAGTTGGGGTTTCACGCACCGTCCCTCATGGGCGGCGGCCGGTTCTGTCCCCTTGAATCTGCCCGCAAACACTCCCTGAGGCTTCAGGAAATGGTGTTTCTTCTCTGGGCGCACCTCTGCCGATCTCAAGGATGGGTTGTCTCGGGTGGGCACGGCGGCGAGCTAATACACGTCATGCAACGGCCGGGTCCCTCAAAAGATTCGGGACTGACTCGGCACAAAACGGGGAATCCCGGTAGTATTTGCCAGCTTACCGCATCGACGGGGCTTTTCCGCTCCATGGTGACGCATCGCTCACCTCCCCCTCACCAGGACGACGACGCCGTGATCGTCCTGGACAGCCACGTACCGACCGCCGTAAATCGACCCCGCGGTCGCCTCGAGTTCTTCGGCGCCTGCCCCATCCCACGTCCCGGTGGTTCGGTCGAGCACCAGGTACTCGGGAGCCGGGTCCGAATGGTTCCCGATCCACCGGACGTCGTGGTCAGGAACCAAGTAAGTCAGCACCGAGAGGTCGCTCGCGACGCTCGCGTCCTGGGGGACCCTGCGGAGGGCCTCATGTTTGGCCGCGATGCTTCCCGGTGACCGCGACTGATCGGGTGAAAGCACCGGGCTCGCGGTCGACCCAGCGACCAGGAACACGGCGATCCCGGCCGAGAGAACGGGTCCTGCCGCGGTCATGCGTTCCACAGCCCTCGCGAATCCTGTCGCCCGGACCGGTCGGACGCGCAGCGCCGCGTCAAACAGCGCCGCGAAAACCACCGGCATCAGCACGAGGTTGTAGTGCCAGGTCGGTTCCCAGTACCCGGGGTTGTCGGACAGGAATCGCCACACCAGAGTCGGGACGCCGACCCACACCACCGGCGATCTGAGGAATACCAGGGCACCGGTCACGGCCAGCAGCAGAAGGGTCTGAGATTTGGCCCAGGGAAAGAACATCAGCCCCAGGGCCTGCAACGGGTCGGCGAGCGCGCCCCACACGTCGACCGATCCGCCGTAGTCGAAGTGGCCGCGGGGGTTCAGGGCCGGAAGGATCAGGAAGACGGCGACTGCACTCCAGGAGAGTCCCCAGACGATGAGCCCGACTCCCTGGAGACCAAGAGGCGAACCGATAACCCTGCGGCAGGCCACCCGGCCTGACCGTATCCCCAGACCACCGTTGCGGGCATGACGGGAGAGGACCAGCACCCCCACCATCGCGGCGGTGACACCCATGTCTTCCTTGACGAAGACCAGCGGCGCAGCCCACAAGACAGCGGCACGCAACCGTCCGGTGGCGACAGAGCACAAGCTCAGGGCCATGAGCGGCACGGCGAAGGCGACCTCGTGGAATTGCACACGAATCGCCTCCAGGACCCCGAAGCTCGCGGCGAATCCCAGAGCCAGGCACGCCCCGCGCACCGCGCCGAGGTACCGGGTCCCGCACCACGCGAAGACGCCGACGGCGAGTGCCAGCAAGAGGTCCTGAACGATCATCAGGGTCAGTCCCGAAGGCCAGAGGGCGTAGAGCGGTGCCAGCAGCACCAGGATGGGATGGAAGTGGTCGCCCAGAAGGTTGAATCCGTAGCCCTTGATATTGGCCACGGGCGGGGCGAATCCGGCGTACTGCTTGAGAGCTTGGGTGAAGATTGCCAAGTCCCACGACGGGGTCTCCATGAGCTGCCACTGCACGATCGAGATCGACGTGTAGACGGCCGCCGCCGCAAGGCCCAGCACGCACGCCACCACTCGTGGAGTTCGGCGGGAGAGGTACGACCGCGCTGGAGTAGTGGGCGCGTTCCGCCCGTCAGTGGTTCGTGTCGCTGAAGTATCGCTCATTGGGGGTGCCTGCGGATTGTCGTCGGGGCGTGGTTGCGGCGACATCGTGATGTGTCGGTTCGTCGGACAAGGTATTGCTCGGGCGGAGTACTGCCCGGACCCTATCTGCTCGTGCGATGATGGAGCGCATGTCCACCGTATACTGCGCCGAACGCCGCCTGACGTCCGAGGCACCGGTGGACCTGGCACGCAGCATGGCGGTTCTTCGTCGTGGTTCCCACGATCCGACGATTTCCGTGCAGACCTCGCCCCACCGGACCCGAGTCTTTCTGACGGCGCGCGTGCCGGAACACGAAGGGTACGGGGTTGCTGCGGTTCTCGATCAGTCGGCCACGTCCGGTCTTCTCGCGGGAGCACCGATCGACGTCGTGGCCTGGGGCAAGGATCGGGACGAAGTCGACGCTTTCTCTGCGTCGGCCGGCCGTCTCGTCGGTCTCCACGACGACTGGTCCGTTTTCGCGTCCTCCCCCGAATTCGCTCTGCTCCCGCACCATGCCAGGGCGGCGTACCGGTTGCACCCCGGGCTGAGGCTGTGCTCTACGGGTTGGATATTCAAGCAGACGGTCACGGCCGTTTTCGAGCAACGGGTCACCGGCAGCGAAGCCATCGGCGCCTGGCAACGGATGGTCCGCCGGATCGGATCCGATCCGGCGCCTGCCCCGCAAGGGGTACCGCGCCCGCCTGAAGGCATGGTGGCGTTCCCAACGCCACGGGCGTGGCTGTCCGTCCCCTCCTGGGAGTGGCGTCGTGCAGGCGTGGACTCGCATCGAGTACGCACCGTTCGTTCCCTTGCGGAACGGGCCCCGTCGTTACTGCGGTTCGCAGAGTCCGCCGGGGCGGGCGACGTCGCTCGCCAGCTCTCCGCCACTCCAGGGATCGGAGCGTGGACCATCGCCGAAGCGATGCAGCGGTCGCATGGGCTCCCCGACGCGATCAGTGTCGGCGACTACCACCTGGCCCACGGGGTCTGTTACGCCCTGGAGGGGCGCCGAGGCGACGACACCCGCATGCTCGAATTGCTCAGACCCTGGGCAGGAAACCGGCAGCGCGTGGTCCGCCTGCTGGGTCTGTCCACGGTTAAAGAACCCCGGCGAGGACCAAGGGTCGCCCCTCAGCCGCTCGCCGGGTAATGAAAAGTCTCTGACCGGAGCCTATCGCCCCGGCAATATCAGGCCTGGCCGGGGTCGGTCTCCTGCTGGCCCTGCTGTTCAGCGGCTTCCTGCTCGGCCTCGGCCATCTGGCGGCGCACGTCGTCCATGTCGAGGCCCTGAACGGCCTCAATCACCTGTTCCAGCTGCGACCCGTTGAGGGCGCCAGGCTGGGCGAAGACGAGCGTCTGCTCACGGAAGGCCATCAGCGTCGGGATCGAGGTGATCCCCGCGGCGGCCGCGAGCTGTTGCTGGTCCTCGGTGTCCACCTTCCCGAAGACGACGTCCTCGTACTTTTCCGAGGCGGATTCGAAGACCGGAGCAAACTGCTTGCACGGTCCACACCATTCGGCCCAGAAATCCACCAGGACGATGTCGTTCTTCGCGATCGTGTCGTTGAGGTTGTCTTGCGTCAATTCAATAGTCGGCATGGCCCCGACAATACATTTCGAGATTCCACCAGCCCAGGACGTTCACCCACGGCTCACCCTTCGGGAATTTTCCTCCGGCGCCGGATCGCGCCGCCGGAATCCTCGGTACGTTTCGCAGCGAGAACCTGTGATCGTGTGGCGGATCGAGGACGCGTGTCCGGCCGACATTGCCTTAAAACAAACAAACCGCGAACCCTTGGGAGAGTTCGCGGTTTGTGCTGCGGTGGCAGATGAGGGATTCGAACCCCCGTAGGCAGTGCCAGCTGATTTACAGTCAGCCCCCTTTGGCCGCTCGGGTAATCTGCCGAGTGTTCCACCGAACCATTTCGGCCCGGAAGAATCCGTGCCCCCCGGCAACGGGAGCGGATTCAACAGTACCCAAAGACTCACGGGATGCACAAACCGAGGGCAGGGCCAGATCCCCATTGTGATCAAAGGCACCCACCGTGGCGCGGCCGCCCAGGCGGGGCCTAGGAGCTGGTGCTCGAACCCTGCTCTTCCAGGAGCCGGGCCTCCATGCGGTCGAGGAATTTCTCGAGCTGCTCCTGCGTGATTTCACCGCGAGACAGAGACGCTTCCAAGTCTTCACGGACTCCGTCCAGCCGCCGGACCAGGTCCGGCTCAACCAGTCGGCCACGTGGCGTCGCTCTCAAGGACTGAGGCTCGCTGGAGGACCAGGCCCGGCGGCTGTGCGAGATGACGACCGACCGTTCCGAGACGACGCGGTGCGTGGCCGCATCCGCGGCGAGTCTTTTTCTCGCACCGGCCAACGAGCCGCGAGGACTCCCATTGAATCTCGATGAGGTGTTCATGCTTCAAGTGTGGGATGCGGACCTGTGAGGACCACAGGAATCGGGTGACGATTCGATAACGATTCGTGCCACGTTGTCTCATAGTGCGGCACGAGCCGAGACTCGGCCACTCCATGGAACGACGGGGTACCGGGGCCACCGACGTGCCATAAACTGGGGACCGATTTCACGTTCCTCAATGACAAGGAGTCCACCATGGCCAGCGAGTCCACGTTCGACGTCGTCAGCAAGGTCGACAAGCAAGAAGTGTCCAACGCCCTCAACCAGGCCGCCAAGGAGATCTCGCAACGCTACGACTTCCGAGGAGTGGGAGCTTCCATCGACTTCTCGGGCGAGAAGATCCTGGTCAAGGCCAACTCGGAAGAGCGGGCCAAGGCGGCCTTGGACGTTTTCGAGTCCAAGCTCGTCAAACGAGGCATCTCCCTCAAGTCCTTGGACGCCGGAGAGCCGTTCGCCTCCGGCAAGGAGTACAGGATCGAGTCCTCCATCAAGGAGGGCATCGCTCAGGAGCAGGCCAAGAAGATCACCAAGCTGATTCGTGACGAGGGCCCGAAGGGCGTCAAGGCAACCATCCAGGGCGATGAATTGCGCGTCTCGTCAAAGTCCAGGGACGACCTCCAGGACGTCATCACCCTGCTCAAGGGATCCGATCTGGACGTCGACCTGCAGTTCGTCAACTACCGCTGACTTCGCCCCATCCTCGCGACGGTCCCAGAGAAACTGTCAGCCGAATGAACGAGACCCCGTGTTCCGCAGAACACGGGGTCTCGTTCATTCGGCCGATCAATCGACCTGGTTGCCGATGGCGTCAGTTGTATCGGGGCGAATTGCCGCCGTAGCCGGCCATATTCTCCAAGCGGGCGATCCTCTTGTCCATCGGCGGATGCGTGGAGAACAGATTTTGCATCTGGGCCATGCGGAACGGGTTGGCGATCATCATGTGGGCCGTGTTGACGGTCCGCTGATTCTCGGGATCCATGGGAGCCTGCTGAGTCCCCTGCTGCAGCTTGCGGAGAGCCGACGCCAGCGCCAACGGATCGTCGGTCAGGCGGGCTCCGTCCTCATCGGCGTCGTATTCCCGCGTGCGGCTCACGGCCAGCTGAATCACCGTCGCGGCCAACGGCGCGAGCAACGCCATCAGGATCGCGGCAATGGGGTTGCCACCACGTTCCCTGCCCCCGAGCGCACCGCCGAAGAACACCATGATCTGCGCGACCGAGGTGATGACGCCCGCGATCGCGGAAGAGATCGACGAGGTGAGGATGTCCCGGTTGTATACGTGCATCAGTTCGTGCCCAAGGACTCCTCGCAGTTCCCTTTCATTGAGCAGCTGAAGAATACCCTCGGTACAGCAGACGGCCGCATGCTGCGGATTTCGCCCCGTGGCGAAGGCGTTGGGCGACATGGTCGGGGCGATGAAGAGACGCGGCATGGGCTGGTTGGCCTTGGACGAGAGCTCCTCGACGATCCGGTACATACCGGGTGCCTCGTCCCGGGACACCGGCCGGGCCTGCATCGAAGCGATGGCGATCTTGTCGCTGTTCCAATAGCTGACGGCCGTTGCGATGAGCCCGCCGATCGCGAAGAGCCAGATGAAGATGCTGCGGCCGCTGCCCGCAGACAGAACGGCCCCGACCGCGAGCAGAATGCCGAACATCCCGCCCATGAGCAGGACCGTCTTCAGTCCGTTGAAATGATTGTGCATTGTTCCGCGCATCTCCTTGCGTGGCCGTGGGTTCTGGCGCGCTGAGTCCCGGGCAACGATCGCCGCTCGGGACTCGAGATGGTTCAACTGTAAAGCACTTCTCGCCCCGAAACGACCGCGCCCTGGGGCGCCGGCCGTACTATTCTGACAACCGCCGCTTGACCAGGCCTGACGTAGCCCTGGGAGTTTCCACAGGCTCGTCTTATTGTGAGCGACTCAGAATAAGGGTACAGTGTTGTATATGACAACAGTTCATCAGCACCCCGGCCACGCCCTCGAGGAACCATCCCTCGATGATCTGCGTGCCCAATGGTCCGATGAACTTCGCTCTCGCGGACGGAGGGTGACCAAGCAGCGTATCGCGGTCCTGACTGCGGTGCATCGGCACCAGCATTCGCCGGCCGAAAATATCGTAGCGTACGTACGGGACGAACTGCCGAATATAACGGTCCAGTCCGTCTACGTGGTCCTTGCGGACCTGACCGACATCGAACTGCTCCGCAAGTTCCAGCCGCCGAACACACCCGCCCTCTACGAGACGCGCGCATCGGACAATCATCACCACGCCCTGTGCGTCGTCTGCGGTCGTATCGAAGACGTCGATTGCGCCATCGGTGAAGCACCCTGTCTCACCCCTTCGGACGCTCACGGCATGTCGATCATCGCCGCGGACGTCGTCTACCGGGGAATCTGCCAGTCGTGCCGCTCCTCCGAGGAGGGCACGGACTCGCCGAATCCCCAGGCCGCAGGCGCGGCCCCCACATCGTCCGGGCTCACGACTCACTGAGTCCGGCCATCACACCAACAACACACAAGAAGAAGGAGATCATCGATGACTGAGTTCGTCTCGAACCAGAGCACCACTGATCCTACGAAGCCCTCGACCACCGAGTCGGGCGCACCCAGGGAGTCGGACGCCAATTCCCTGTCCGTCGGCCCCAACGGCCCGCTGATGCTGCACGACGTCGCCCTGGTCGAGAAGCTGGCCCGCTTCGACCGGGAGCGTGTCCCGGAACGCAGCCCGCACGCCAAGGGCTCGGGCGCGTTCGGCGAGTTCGAGGTCACCGAGGATGTCAGCAAGTACACCAAGGCCAAATTCCTCCAGAAGGGCGCCAAGACCCCGATGCTGGCTCGTTTCTCGACCGTTGCCGGTGAGCTCGGTTCGCCGGATACGTGGCGGGACGTCCGTGGCTTCGCCCTGAAGTTCTACACCGAGGACGGCAACTTCGACATGGTGGGCAACAACACCCCCGTGTTCTTCGTGCGCGACCCCATGAAGTTCCCGGACTTCATCCACTCCCAGAAGCGGACGCCCGATTCCGGCCTGCGCGATGCCAACATGCAGTGGGATTTCTGGAGCCTGTCCCCCGAGTCCGCCCACCAGGTCGCGTACCTCATGGGCGACCGCGGCCTGCCGCGCAATTGGCGCCACATGAACGGCTACTCCTCCCACACCTACATGTGGGTCAACGAGGACGGCGAGCGGTTCTGGGTCAAGTACCACTTCCTCACCGAGCAGGGCGTGGAGAACATGACCAATGAGGAAGCCGAGCAGTTGGCCGGTTCCGATGGTGACTACCACCGCCGCGACCTGTTCGATGCGATCGACCGGGGCGACTACCCGTCATGGCGCCTCGAGGTCCAGATCATGCCGTACGAGGACGCGAAGAACTACCGCTTCAACCCCTTCGATCTGACCAAGATCTGGTCGCAGAAGGACTACCCGCGCATCCCGGTGGGCCGGTTCACCCTGACCCGGAATCCGCGCAACCACTTCGCGGAAATCGAACAGGCTGCATTCAGCCCCTCGAACACGGTTCCCGGCACGGGCGTATCCCCCGACAAGATGTTGCTCGGCCGCGTGTTCTCCTACCCGGATGCCCAGCGCAACCGTATCGGCACGAACTTCAACCAGTTGCCGGTCAACGCTCCCCTGGTCCGCACCAACTCCTACGACAAGGAAGGCCAGATGGAGTACCACCACAGTGGTGACGCTCCGGTCTACGCCCCGAACTCGTACGGACGCGCCTACCAGGACGAACAGGGCCCGGTGGAGAATGGTTGGGAGTCCGACGGCGAGCTGGTCCGCACCGCCTACACCCTCCACTCGGAGGACGACGACTTCGGCCAGGCTCACACTCTGGTCCGCGAGGTCTACGACGAGGGTGCTCGCGAGCGCCTGATCGAGACCGTTGCCGGCATGCTCGGCGACTGCGTCGAGCCGGTGCTCTCCAACGCGATCCAGTACTGGAAGAACATCGACCAGGAAGTCGGCGAGCGCATCGAGAAGACCGTCCAGCAGAATGCTGGCGACGACGTCCCCGGCGCCTGATGATGTGAGTTCTTCCGCGGCCTCAGGCTGCGGGACCACACGAAAAGGGGCTTCCCACCGTTGGGTGGGAAGCCCCTTTTCGTGTGTGTGGACCGCTCTGCAATCCCGTTCTCGGAAGTCAGGAGGCCCTGGTCCGGACCTTCTCCTGGAGCGCCGCGATCTCGAGGATCTCTCTGACCTGGTCCATCGGAAGGAGCGCACTCGGGCCCAGGGCATTGATCTTGACGTGAGTGGCTCCGGACTCCACCGCGAGACGCATCGCGTCCAGTGCGGGGACGGATCGCACCTGCAGCTGCGGATCCAGGGCCGCGACCTCGGGGGCCGACGTGAAGAGGAGGAACGTTTGGGGTTCCCCGTCGCCCTCGGGCTGGGCGAAGACGGGCCGCAGGCCCTGTTCGCTCTCCCTCATGCCGAGCAGCAACACCGAACCCGGCCCCATGAAGGATCCGATCAGGCGTTGCATGCTCTTGGCCAGGAGAGCGTTCTTCGCTGCGTCGTTCCTGGGGGTGTTCATGGCCCACTCGGCCTGTGGGCCTTCGATGCGGCACGAGTCGGGCGAGTTCGGCTCGACGATGATGTCCGACAGGGTTTCGTCCGCCACGAAGTTCTGGAGGACGGAGACTCCCGACTCGCGGTTGAGCATCAGCTCCTGCGTCGAGCGCCCGGAGGCGGAGACGACATTGCGAGCGGTTTCCTCACGAAGGTATACGGCCAGTGACCGCCTGCCGTCATTTCCGAGGACCGCCTGGACTCTGACCTGTGAGCCCGGACCCACCCGTTCGCCACGAGGACCGGGAACCAGCGTGGATCCGGTGATGTCCAAGAGGACCTCACCGCCCATGAGACATCTCAGGACGTTCGCGATCGTCTGCTCCGTGGGCTTGTGGGCGAAGTGGGACAGCGCTTGTTCCACCTGTGGATTCAGAGACTCCGGTGTGGTGTCGGAATCCTCGTACGCGTCGTCGAACTGCGACGGGGCAATGGGGTGTGCGTGCCGTTCTTCATCGGGGGACGGCGTGACCTGCTTCTCGGGTTGGTAACCCTGTGTTCGCTCGACCATCCACTCCGGCAGGTGGATCCGGTCGCGAGGGAACGTCTCCCACTCCCCGACCAGGTCTTCCGCAGCCAGAGGGGATTCCTGTCCCCAGGATTCGGGCTCGTCGTCGTGATTGGTGTCGATGCCGACCTGGTACTCGGGGACCGGCCACCCTTCGGCCTGAATGATGAGACTGATCGACAGCCATGCGCCGTGGGCCCGGGTGTAGGTGGCCCGACGATGTTCCCGCAGGAGCGGAAGGGCGTTCGAATCGTCGTCGATCAGGCCCGTGGACCCCGTCACTTCTCGCTCTCCGCGAAGTTCGGTGATTCGGGCCAGGAATGAGCCCGGTTCGCGCCGCGAAGGTTTGATGTCTGCGATGAGCTGGTCCCAGCCCGGGTCCGTGGTGGTCGATGAGAGCAACCAGTGCCCCAAGCGGTTGACCGCCTCTCCGGCACGCTGTTGCCGCTCCTCCTCGGGCAGTTCCTCCGTCGGGTTGCTGGGAGCCGTACTTGGCATGGGATGTTCCTTCGGCTGATCACGTGCAACGTCGCCGCTGGATCGGCGACCTTTCCTGCCTCGAGCCTACACAGTCGGGGACAACTGATGAGTCCTCTGCACGGGCGTTTACTTGCTAGCCTGTTTTCATGACGAAAACTCTCCAGGACTTGATTGACGAATCGATCTTCATCTCCACCGAATACCAGGCTCGTCTCGCCGAGATCAGTGGCGATTCCGAGTGGACGGTGGACTTCTCTGCTCCGTCTTTCACGCTGGATTCCGATCCCTCGGTGTCGCTCGATCCCTATCTGCTCGGCACCGAATCGGACCAGCGCGGCTCGTGGATCTGGTCCTGGCAGGAGCTGGGGCATTTCCCCGACGTCGTCGTGACAGCAGCGGTGCAGGCGCGCGAGGCAGGCGAGCACCTGGGCGTCCAGGAGCTGACCACCGACGAGCTGGTGCTCTCGGAAGGGCTGGCACGGAGGCTTACACTGGCGTCCAAGGCCGTCACGGGTGTATTCGCGCATTACCCCGCCGCGGCCGGCGGAGGAGTGCGTGCGTGGCTCCTGGTCGACGGCCCCCAGTTGGAGCTCCCTGAGCCCACGGTCAACCGCATGGGCCGGATCATGGCCCAGGCGCTGCAGACCAACACCGCAGTCCACCATCAGCGAGCCGTGGATTCCTACGCCCGTTTGCGCGGCGCCCACATTTCCTGGGATACGGAGGCCTGCGCAGTGATCACCGCGGCAGATGGCGCACTGCGCCTGTGGTTCGACGACCACAGCATCTCCGGTATCGAACAGGCCGAGCTGGTCGTCAGCAAACGTGAGTTGGCGCAGGCCGCCAACGACGCAGACAAGCACCGCCAGGCCCTCCGAGAAGAGGCACGCAGGTCGCTGGCCATCGCCCAGCGCGAATCCGAACAGCAGCGTCTCTCCCGCGAAGAGGCCGAAGCCCAGCGGGTCGCCGCCACCGAGGCGGCACTCGCGTCCGAGGACGAGCAGCAGGTGGCCCCCTCGCTCGAGGACACCGAGGGAGTCGAGCGGACCCAGCCGACTGCCGAAGGTCAGCCCTTCAACCAGGAACCGAGCCAGGATGCCGAACCCGGGTTGGTCTCCACACAGGTGGTCGAGGAAGACGAGGCACCGGCCCCCGAGCAGGCGGCTCCGGCCGCGGCTGCTACGGCGCCAGCCTCGCCCCCGGCTTCCGACGATGCGGTGACGGATGCCCAGCCCGTGGTCGAGGAACCGGACTCCGCCCGCACCCGCGAGCAGGAGGCAAAGGACGAGGACCGTCGGTCCGCCCTCGAGCGGCTCCGGGCCGAACAGGCCGAGAACGACGCGGCCCGCGCGGGCGAGTCCGCCCCGGCGAGTGCCGCGTCGGGTTCGACCGCATACACGGACCAGTCCGACGAACGCACCGACCAGGCCGAACCCGCTCGAACGGAGGCTTCGGAGCGCGAGGCCGAGGCGCAGAAGGGCGAGGAGTCCAAGAAGAAGGGCTTCTTCAGCCGCTTCTTCGGACTGTAGAACGAGGTCGGGTCCGGGCCCCACGCGGGACCCGGACCCGCGGTTCGCGGCGCGGATTCGCGCCCGGCCGGTACGCGAGAATCCCGGTGACATCGATTCGGGTCGGTGTCACCGGGATTCTTTCGTTTTCGGCCAAGGCCCCGTCAGGAGTCCCGGTGCACCACGGCCTCCGCGAAGGACTTGAGGGCCTGTTTGACGGTCGTCTCCGGCAACGGCTCGAGGGTTCTGATGGCGTCGTCGGCCCACCGATAGGCGATGGCCCACGCCGTGTTCGTGGCGGGGTGAGCACCCAGCGCCTCGACCGCACGAGCCAGCGCCTCGTCCGAGCTGAGGTCCGCCTCGATGAGGTCCACGATGCGGCGGGCTTCCTCGTCCCCGTCCTCGGCGGCCTTCCGCACCAGAATCGAAGGAAGCGTGGGAACTCCTTCGCGGAGGTCCGTCCCGGGCGTCTTCCCCGAGGTCTGCCGCGATCCGGTGACGTCGATGACGTCGTCGGCCAGCTGGAAGGCGACACCCACCAGCTCTCCGTATCGAATCAGCGTCTGGACAGTCTGCTCCTCCGCCCCGGCCAGGTGCGAACCGTACTCGCACGCGGCCGCAATCAAGGAGCCCGTCTTGCCTTCGATGACCTTGATGTAATGGGCCAGTTGGTCCTCGTCCGGGTTGGCCCCGGCCGTTTCGTACAGCTGACCGAGCACGAGCCGTTCGAAGGTCCTGGCCTGCACGGCCAAGGCACGTGCACCCAGGTCGGAGACCATGAGAGACGCGCGGGAGAAAATCAGGTCTCCCGTGAGGATCGCGACCGAGTTGCCCCAAATCGTGTGGGCCGCATCCGCCCCGCGACGCTTGGAGGCGTCGTCCATCACGTCGTCGTGGTAGAGCGTGGCCAGGTGCGTGAGTTCCGTGACGACCGCCGCCTCGATCGTGTCGTCGTTGATACCGCCCGAAATTTCAGCGGCCAGGAGCGTCAGGAGGGGCCGGACCCTCTTGCCGCCGGCCTCGAGCAGGTGTCGGGCGGCGACGTCGGCCAGGGCGTCCGTGTAGTGCACGGCGCGGTCCAGGCGTTCCTCAACCTCACCGAGGCTGCGGAGGATCTTCGGACCGAGCTCTTCGTCGCGGGCGATGAGCTCGAATCCGGACGGCAGGTGCGTGTCCTCGGAACCCGCAAGAGCCTGGGCGAAAGCGCTCTCCGGCTGGTCGTCATGCTGTCCGGGGTGTGTATCAGTCACGGGCTTAACACTAACCGTTTCTCTCGGGGCCATAGGCCGTTGGCTTCGGATGGTGGTCACCGGGTGGAGGTCGCGGGCGTCAGGGACTCGATGATGTGCACCGCCTTGTCGATCGCGTTCCGAGGCTCCTGGGGCACCTGGTCGGCCATGACATCCACAATGATCTTCATCATCGCAGGAACCCTCATTCCGAGAGACACAGATGCCTTCATCAGCGCCGGGTGCCCGATCAGTTGCGCGCACGCGCGACCCAGGGTGAAGTGGGAGCCCCACGTCGCTCGAATAATGTCCGGGTAACGGTCGAGGACGAGTTCTCTCTGGGCCGGTCCGTTGGCCCGTGAAGCCTCGCCGACGACGTCGGCCGCAACGCGCGCCGATTGCATGGCATTGGCGATGCCTTCACCGTTGAACGGAGAGACCATGCCTCCGGCATCACCCAGCAGCATCAGACCGGGAACATAGTGCGGAGTCCGGTTGAATGCCATGGGCAGGGCCGCGCCGAGCACCCTCCCCCGGCGATGCTCTGCATCAAGGTTCCATTCCTGGGGCATACCCGCGGTCCACTCGGAGAGGACCCGTCGGTAGTCGAGCTTTCCGAATTGCTCCGACGTGTTGAGGATTCCGAGGCCGACGTTGGCCGTGCCGTCCCCTACGCCGAAGATCCACCCGTATCCCGGCAACAGCTCACGCCGGTCGCCAGGTTCGGGCCGGTCCCCTTCGAGCTCGAGCCAGCCCTCCATCCAGTCCAGATCGCCGAGGGGCGATTCGTAATAGGCCCGGACGGCCACGCCCATGGGGCGGTCGTCCCGCTTGGCGAGGCCAGCCGAGACTGCGGTTCGGGTCGAATTTCCGTCTGCCGCCAGAACCAGGTCCGCGTGGAAATCACGGGTTTCTCCGGTGCGGCGCCCCCGCTCATCGTGCAGTTGGGCGCGGATTCCGACGATACGCTCCGGATCCCCGGCCAGGTTTCGGGAGAGACCGGCCGGCCACGTCGTGAGATCTCCCGCACGGATGACCTCCTGGGCGGCGTGGCCCTCCAGAACCACCGCACCGGCCGACCGGGCGTGGTTGGCGAGCTCCTCGTCGAAGCCGTAGCGGGTGCGAACCAGCCCGTACCCCGGGACATCACCTTGGGATTCGAACGGAACCTCGAGGCTCCTGCCCGCCGCCCGCAAGCGGAGGCCCTTCTGCCGGTGATACCCCTGCTCGACACCGTGAGGCAGACCCATGAGGTCCATCTCCCGCACGGCCTGAGGGGTCAGGCCGTCCCCGCAAACTTTTTCCCGGGGGAAACGTGTCTTCTCCAGGACGGTGACCTCGTGGCCGCCACGCCCGAGCCAGTACGCGGCGGTGGCTCCGGCTGGGCCTGCGCCGACAACGATGATCTTCATAGGACTAGGCCTTGGACCCCCGATGAAGGGCCACGATGCCCCCGGTCAGGTTGCGGTACTGGACGTGCTCCCAACCGGCCTCGGCGATCACTCGGGCGAGCGGTTCCTGGGCCGGCCACGCGCTGATGGTCTCCGCAAGGTACGTATAGGACTCCGGATTCGACGAGAACAGGCCTGCCACGAGGGGCAGCGCGCGCATAAGGTACTCCTGGTAAACCAGGCGGAACGGCGCCCACGTGGGAGTCGAGAACTCGCAGATCACCAGCGTTCCGCCGGACTTCGTGACACGGTGCAGTTCGCGCAATGCCTTGGGATAGTCGGCCACGTTGCGGAGCCCGAAGGACATCGTGACGGTATCGAACTCGGCGTCCTCGAAGGGGAGATCGGTGACGTCCGCCCGGACGAAATCGATCTCGGGATGCCTCCGCTTTCCCTCGACGAGCATTCCCTCCGAGAGGTCGGCCGCGACGACGTCGAGCCCCTCCTTCAGATAGGGCGCGGAAGAGGCTCCGGTGCCGGCGGCCACGTCCAAAATCCTTTGGCCCGGTTTCGGCTCGGCGGCTGTCACGGTCGCCTTGCGCCATCCGCGGTCCTGCCCCAGGGACAGCAAGGAATTCATGAGGTCGTACTTCGGTGCGACCCCGTCAAACATTGCGGAGACTTCCTCGGACTTCTTGTCAAGATCAGCTCGGTTCACGCTGTCCATTCTGTCAGACGGCACGCCGGCCCAGAACCTGGGCTGTGGAAATGAGCCGCAATACATATCGACGCTCTATTTGATTGCACTCAGTGCATCTTCTCGAATAAGCTCGGTCACATGCCTTCCGCCCCGCAACGAGACGCCTCGCCGCACGATGCCGCCCGCCCCAGCGACCGCCGGAGCCTGGTGCGCACTCAGAATCGCGACGCGATCGCTTCGGCCGCGGCCGATCTCGTGCTCCGCGTGGGGCCGAGCCACCTGACCGTGGACGAGCTCGCGGAAAGGGCCGGGGTCTCCCGAAGGACCGTGTTCAACCACTTCTCATCGATCGAGGAAGCGGCATTCGCCCGAGTCAACGACAATTTCGATCGGCTCGTGGAGGATTTCGCCCCGGATTTCGTCGGCACACCGGAGACGATGAGCACCAGCGTGTCCCAGGCCCTGACGGAGTTCGTGCTGCGGTCGGATGTGCTCGAGGTAATCCGCGACAGCGTCACCACCGCGGGCCGGATGGTCGACCGGCAGGGAATGGACACCTGGGGGCAAGCCTCGATCGAACGTATGATCCACCGCCTGGTCGCGATCGTCGAGTCCCTCTATCCGCAGGCCCCCGCCATGCACATCCACATCCTGTGCCGGGTGCTCGTTCAGACCATCTGCGTCGCACTCCACGAGGCTCTGGGCGACGACGGCCAGGGTTCGAGCCTCGCGGAAGCGCGCGACAAAGTGCGCGAAGCCCTCGAATATTTGACCACCATTTCCTTCGACTCCGCCCTGAAAGGGATCTGACCATGGCATCCTTGCTCTACACCATCGGCCGCTCGTGCGCTCGCAAAGCATGGCTCGTACTTGTGGTGTGGCTGGTGGCCCTCGCGGCCGCCGGCGGCAGCTTCGCCGCCTTCAGCGGTCAGCTGAGCAACGCGTTCACCCTGCCCGGGTCGGAGACCGAACGGTTGCAGAACGTCCTCAAGGACAAGGTCCCCGAGGCGAGCCACGGCACGGGCCAGGTCGTGATCTCGACCGACGATGACAAACCGTTCACCGGCGAGCAGAAGTCGCAGATCGCCGACGCCCTCTCGAGCGCGAACAAGGTCGATGGTGTCGCTTCGACCACGAACCCCTTCCAGACCAAGAGCTCCATCGAGGAGTCGAAGTCCCAGCTCGACGACGCCGCCCGGCAGCTCGAAGGCGCCTGGGGACAACTGGGCAGCGGACAGAAACAGCTCGAGGACGGACGACAAAAAGTCGATCAGGCCCAGAAACAGCTCGATGAGACCAAGCAGAAGGCCGCGGCCTCCCCCGGCTCGGACCAGGCGAAGGGCCAACTCGACGAGCAGCAGAAACAGATCGACAAGCAACGCAGCGAGCTGGACGGCAAGCAGGACGAGTTCGAGAAGAACCGCGATCAGCTCAAGGAGCGCCAGCAGGAGTACGACCAGAAGCTCAAGCTCTTCGACCTGTCCAAGTCCGCCGCGCTCGTGTCGCAGGACGGCACCACGGCCGTCGCCTCGATCTCCTTCGACAAGAGCGAGCAGAACATCAGTCAGGACACCAAGGACTCCCTGGTCAAGACGATCGACAACGCCGGGATCGACGGAGTATCGATCGACTACAGCCAGTCCATCGCCCAAGACCTCGGCGCTCTGGCCGGTCCCGCGGAGATCATCGGCGTCGTCGTGGCTCTCGTGGTTCTGCTCATCATGTTGGGGACCATTGTTGCCGCCGGCCTGCCCATTCTGACGGCACTCATCGGCGTCGGGATCGGCGTGCTGATCACGATGTCGCTCTCGGCCGTGGTCGACATCCAGCAGATCACCCCGATGCTGGGGCTGATGCTGGGACTCGCCGTGGGGATCGACTACTCGCTGTTCATTCTGAACAGGCACCGAGTCAATCTGCGCGAGGGGCACCGCCTCACCGATTCCATCGCCCTGGCCAATGGAACGAGCGGAAATGCCGTGGTCTTCGCGGGAACGACCGTCATCATCGCGCTCTTGGCGCTGAACGTTGTCGGGATCCCGTTCCTCGGCATCATGGGGACGACCGCCGCGATGTGTGTTCTCATCGCCGTTCTCATCTCCGTGACCCTGACCCCGGCCTTGCTCGGGCTGATCGGCCTGCGCGTCCTGAACAAGAACGAGCGAGCCGCCTACCACGGACACGCGGGCAAGCACCGGAAGACCAAGACGCTCCGGGAAGCACACGGATGGTCCTCGGTGGTCACCCGCCATCCCGTTCTCGTGATCATCGGTGCGGTGGTCGCACTCGGAATCATCGCTATCCCCACGGCGTCGATGCGGCTCGGCCTGCCCGACTCCTCGACGGAATCCGTGGATTCGACCGATTACAAGGCGTACAAGACCATCGAGGACAAATTCGGGGCGGGCGCGAACGGAACCATCCTGGCGGTGGCCGAGCTTCCCTCCGACACCGACGAATCCACGGCCGATGATCTCCAGCTGAAGATCGCGGAGAAGATCAAACAGCAGGACGACGTCAAGAACGTGGTTCCGGGGCCCGTCTCCAAGGACCATTCGGTCGAGGTCTTCCAGGTGACCCCCGAGGAGGGACCGGCCGCCGAGTCCACGGAGAACCTCGTCAACGACCTGAGGGACCTCTCGTCGGAGACGCAGAAGAACGACGACGTCACCCTCGGCGTCACGGGACAGACCGGAGGCAATATCGACATCTCCCAGATTCTGTCCCAGGCGCTGCCGGGATATATCGGCATCGTTCTCGGCCTGTCCTTCGTAATCATGGTGCTGGTCTTCAGGTCGATCCTGGTGCCCCTGATTGCGACGCTGGGCTTCTTGTTCTCACTCCTGGCGTCCTTCGGCGGCGTCGTCGCGATCTACCAGTGGGGCTGGCTCGGGCAGATCTTCCAGGTCCACGACGCAACCATCGTGCTCTCGTTCCTCCCGACCCTGGCCGTCGGGATCCTGTTCGGCTTGGCGATGGACTACCAAATGTTCCTGGTCTCCGGAATGCGCGAAGCGCACACCCACGGGGCCAATGCCCGAACCGCTGTCGTGATGGGCTACAACCAGTCGGCCCGTGTGGTCGTGGCGGCCGCGATCATTATGTTCAGCGTGTTCGGCGGATTCGTCTTCTCGGAGCTGACCATGATCCGATCCATCGGTTTCGGACTCGCCTTCGGCGTGCTGCTCGATGCCTTCGTTATTCGAATGAGCCTGATTCCGGCGGCAATGCACCTTCTCGGCGAATCCGCGTGGTGGTTGCCCCGGTGGCTCGACAAGATCTTGCCAAATGTCGACGTCGAAGGAGCCTCCCTGGAGCGGGGCAATGATGAAGAGACCTCAGAGCGTCAGTAGAACGTGGTGAACCGCACAGGGGAAGGGCGTTGCTCGCTCAAACAATTTGCAATTACTGTAAATACATGAGCACTTCGACCCTTCCCGGCGGCGACCGCCGGCACGCGCGGCGCGAGGCCACACGCAAGGCCATCCTCGAGGCCGCCGAATCGATCGTGCTCGAAGAAGGAGTCGAAGCCCTCAAATCGAAATCACTTGCGGAACGGGCCGGAATCTCCCAACGGTCCTTGTTCAATCACTTCCCCAACCTGAACGAGGTCGTGCTGTCACGCATCACCTCGTATCTCACGGTTTTGCTGAGCGAACCCGAGATTCCCTCGGGACTGCCGACCTCCGAGATCCCGGATGCCCTCGACTGGAAGTTCAAGGCCAGTTTCGACCGGCCGGAGGCGGACCACCTTTTCAACAGCTTCCTGGCCCTGAGCCTCCGGCTCGACACGGAAATGGTCGACCTGCTGGGACGCCACGTGGTTTTGACCCTCGCGGACGTCTCGAGCCAAATCATGGAATCGACCACCAAGAATTATCCGGATCTCGACTTCGGCCAGAACATCAGGATCCGGATGTACATCTCCAACCTCACTAACGGAATCGCCTTCGGACTGCTCCGGGGCATCAATCGGCTGGGCGTCCTCGACAGCCCCGCGTGCGGTGCCCCCGAGCACGACGGCGCCCACTTCCCGAAATCCTTCCAGGGAACCGACGCGCTCGGACTACTCAACCTGGAATCCCTGCGAGAAGACATCGATTGGGCCTTCGAGCAGGTGGCCATTGGCCGTCCTCGCATCTGACATCGAACATCAACTACCGAGAGAAGTCATGGCACAACTCCTGTATCGCATCGGCGGCTTCGCCGCCCGCAAGGCATGGGTGATCATCAGTCTGTGGATTGTGATCCTCCTGGCCCTGGGCGGTTCATACGCCGCATTCAAGGGGGATCTGAGTTCCAGCGTCACGATCCCCGGCACCAAGTCGCAGCAGCTCCAGGACGAGCTGAGCGACAAATTCGACATGAACGCGAACGCCGGAACCGGGCAGGCGGTCGTCAAGACCTCCGATGGGAAGGCCATTTCTTCCGACCAGAAGCAGGCGCTGGCCAGCGCCCTGCAGAAGGTCGACAAGGTCGACGGCGTCGAATCCACGACCAATCCCTTCGACCAGCAGAAGCAGGTCGACCAGGGCAAGGCACAGCTCAAGCAGGCGCAGCCTCAGATCGAAGACGGCCAGAAGAAGCTGGACGACGGCCAGAAACAGATCGACGACGCACGATCCAAACTCGATTCCTCCAACGCACCGCCGGATGCCTATCAAGAGGTCGACGGCAAACAGAAGGAACTGGACACCCAGAAGAAGCAGTTCGAGCAAAAGAAGTCGGAGTTCGACCAGAACAAGGAGAAGCTGGACATGTCCAGCAAGTACTCCTCGGTGTCCGACAATGGTTCGACCGCACTGGCGAGCATCAGCTTCAAGGACGAGATCAATTCGGTATCCCCCGACACGCTCTCGGAGGTGCGTTCCGACCTCGCTGACGCCGACCTCAAGGGTCTCGACGTCGAATTCGACCAGAACCTTGAGGGCCAGCCCGAGATGAAACCGACCGCCGAGATCATCGGCGTGATCGTGGCCTTCATCGTGCTGCTCGTCATGATGGGAACGTTCATCGCCGCGGGTCTGCCGATCCTCATGGCCTTGGTCGGCGTGGGAGCTGCCATGCTCGGAACGTTCTCGTTGTCCGGCATCGTCGAGATGAATTCCACAACACCCGCTCTCGGGTCGATGCTGGGTCTCGCGGTCGGCATCGACTACTCGCTCTTCATCATCAACAGACACCGGAACAACCTGGCCCGCGGCATGAGCATGAAGGACTCGATCGCTCTTGCCACCGGGACGAGCGGCAATGCCGTCGTCTTTGCAGGTGCGACCGTCATCATTGCCCTGCTGGCGCTCAACGTCGTGGGAATTCCGTTCCTGTCCGTGATGGGCAACGTCGCCGCGGGATCGGTCCTCCTGGCCGTCCTGGTCGCGGTGACCCTGACGCCCGCGATGCTCGGCCTCACCGGTCGGCGCATCATCACGAAGAAGCGGTGGAAGACGATCCAGCGCCGCGCCCAGCTGCGGGACAAGGCACAGACGGAGAATCTCGTCAAGGAGGGCGAACTCCAGGACCGCGCCCACAAGGCCCATCTGGAGCACGAGTCGGCCCCGCACGGTTGGCTCAAGGTCGTGACCAAACGACCCCTGATCACCACCATCGTTTCCGCCCTGGTCCTGATCGTCGTCGCACTGCCGATGACCCAGATGCGCCTGGGGCTGCCCGACGCGACGAGCTCGAGCCCCGACACCGGAGCGTACAAGAGTTTCAAGACGATCGAGGAGCAGTTCGGCGAGGGCCGCAACTCCACGATGATCGCGGCGGCGGACCTGCCCGATGGAACCACTGAGGACCAGGCGAAGCAGCTCCAGATCGATGTCGCCAAGGACCTGGAGAAGCAGCAGGACGTAGATACCGTGGTTCCTGCCGCGATCTCCGAGGACAGCAGCATGCTGATGTACCAGATCGTTCCGGATGAGGGGCCCAGCGCGTCCTCGACGAACGACTTGGTCAACGATTTGCGTGACCATACGGTCCACACCGACGACGGCGACGTGACCTTCGGAGTCGCGGGCCAGACAGCAATGAATATCGACATCTCCGAGAAGCTCCTCAAGGTGCTTCCGGTGTATCTGGCCATCGTTCTCGGCCTGTCGCTGCTCGTTCTGATCCTGGTGTTCCGCTCGATCCTGGTGCCGCTCACTGCGACCCTGGGTTACCTCTTCTCGCTCCTGGCGGCCTTCGGCGCGACCGTCGCCGTATTCCAGTGGGGATGGCTCGGGTTCCTCTTCGGGGTCACGGACCCCGGCCCGATCCTGAGCTTCCTACCGATTCTGGCGGCCGGCGTGCTGTTCGGCCTTGCCATGGACTACCAGGTATTCCTGGTGTCATCGATGCGCGAGGCGTACAGCCATGGGCGAGGCGGCAAGAAGTCGGTGATCGTCGGCTTCAATCACAGCGCGAAGGTTGTTCTGGCCGCGGCCCTGATCATGGCTGGGGTGTTCCTCGGGTTCGTGTTCAGCGGCGAGGCGATGATCGCGTCCATCGGATTCGTCCTGGCCGCCGGCGTCCTGTTCGACGCGTTCGTGGTACGCATGACGCTGATTCCGGCGCTCATGTACCTCCTGGGTTCCAAGGCATGGTGGCTGCCGCGCTGGGTGGACAAGATCCTCCCGAATGTGGATGTCGAAGGGGCCTCTTTGGAGCGCAAGGAGTAGCCTCCCTCCCGTCGGGAATCACCCCGGAACGCTAGGTGACGATGAGCCGGTCGCCCCATGGTGGGCGGCCGGCTCTTCGTGTGCGCGCGCCGCGGCGCGAGGTGGCAGTGGCGTGCATATTTCACCGCAAAAACTGCACAAGCCTGCCACTTCGCCACGTGGTGGGGCTCAGGTGCTCGGAAGTGCCGACGACGTCGTGCGCGATCCCGGGGTGCCCTGGGGTGGGTGTTACCGGATTGCGAGGCGCTGACCGACGACTATCGACGACGTCGGCGAACAATCGTGGCCCTATCAGGAGACGGTTGCCCAATCGAGAGGCGGTCCCCCTCCTGATGTGGCGCTCTAACCCCCTCCTAACGAAGGTCGGCACCGCCTCATCGGGTAACCGCCACCCAACGTGGGAGGCGAGGCGCCGTCCAGCGCGGGGCAACCGCCACCCAATGCAGGAACGCGCCACCGCATCGGCCAACCACCACCCAACGTGGGAAGTGAAGCGCCGGAAAGAGCCGGCAACCACCGCCCAACACTGGCAACCGCCACCGAACGCAGACGCGGCCCGAACGCCCTTCGGCCCGGACGCTCTCCGGGACTAACGCTTGCCCGGGTGGGAATCTCGGGCGACGATATCCTTCCATTCGGCGCGTTCCTCGGTCAGCCCTTCTCGCGTGCCACGCACCTCGATCACACTGATCCCCCGAACGGGGGCGGCCAGTGCCGCGAACAGCGCATCCTCGTCGTCGGCCCGCATGTAGCGATGGCCGTGGGCCGTGACCAGGCGTTCGACGTCGGCGTCGTGAGGGGTGCCGAAGAACCTTTCGACGGCACCGGCCCACCCCTCCGCCTTGGCCACGTTGCCGTGCTCAAGCGTCGAGAAGATGCCACCGCCGGAATCGTTGAAAACGATGATTTGCACGTCCGGGACGACCTCGCACGGTCCGAAAAGCAAGGAACCGGCGTCGTGCAGCAGCGTGAGATCGCCCAGCAGAAGACGCAGGGGCTCCCGACGCGCGAGGGCGATCCCCGAAGCGGTCGCCACGGTCCCGTCGATGCCGGCCAGACCACGGTTGGACCACACCATCGGGTCGTGAGCGGCCCGCGGGTCGACCGGTACGAGGTCGAGATCACGGATCAGATTGGAAGATCCGCAGACGAGCGCCAGGCCGTCGTCGGTCATGGCCTCTCGAACTGCTCGGGCAACCAGAGGACCGTTGAGACAGCCGTTGCGATCCCGGGCCTCGGCCAGCGCCCGCTGCAGGTCGTTGTCCACCCGCTCGTCCTCGGTATGCCACCGTTCGAGCCAAGACCTCGGGGGCCGCCCGGCGAACCGCCGGGCCTCGACGAGCGTTTCCACGGGAGTCTCAGGCCGACGGTCCGGGAGGGCCCACGCAACGGGACGGGGCAGATAGATCACTGATTCGACGTCGCCCCGATGGAGCAGGTGGTCTACGGAGCGGGAGAGCGTCGGGCGGCCGAAGAGGACGACGCGTTCGATCTGGTCCCCCAGCTCCCCGTCGAGAAGGAGCTGATATGTGCCCATCGCATTGGGGCCGCTCCGGGCACCCGACGAGGGCTCGGCCAAAAGGGGCAGATCGGCCGCCTCCGCGAACATGCGGGCCAGAGGGCCTGCCCCGTCCCCGGCGATGACGACGGTGCGGACCCCCTCGGCACCCGGCCCCTCCGATGCCAACGCCTCCCCAGGATCTGAGTCGCCCAAAGCCTCGGTCACCGTGCTATCCGCCCGACGGGGAGCAACCGGCGCACGCACATCCGTCAAGGAGTCAGCCCAGGCACGCAAGGTCTCACGCATACGCGGTTCGGGAGTCAGGGGAACGTCGAAAGCGACGTTGATCTGCACGGGTCCCAGCGGCCGGTTCGACGGCCGATCCCATGAGGCGGGGTCGCGGCCCGTCAGCGCCGCGAGACACTCAGTGAAAGCCACCGTCTGGTCCCCCGGCTCCGGTTCGGGATAGGACACGAGATCCGCGGAGGCCCGCACGTGAACCCCGTAGAGCCCTTGTTGCCAAGTGGTCTGGTTGGCTCCCGTTCCCCGGAGGCGTGGGGGCCGGTCCGCGGAAAGGATCGCGAGGGGAACTTCGGAGTGATTGGCTTCCATGACCGCCGGCATCAGCTCGCCGGCGGCCGTGCCCGAGGTCGTGACCACCCCGACCGGTCGCCCCGAGGCCTTGGCCATGCCCAGGGCCGTGAATCCGGCGGTCCGCTCGTCGATGCGGACATGAACTTCAACGACGCCGGCTTCCGAGGCCGCCGCGAGCGCGTAGGCCAGTGGGGCCGACCGGGATCCGGGGGCCAGAACCACCTCGCGCATTCCGGATCGGATGAGGGAATCCAGAACGGATACCGCAGTGAGGAACGCGTCGGGCTGGGAGTCTGAAGAAGTCACCCTGACCATTTTACGCCGCGGCGGCAATCCGAGGTTTTCCCTCTCGACGACCGCTCTTAGCGTCCTATCGCGTCGAATATGGATTTTTAATTGAGAATGATTATCATTATTGATCTATGATCCATTCATCTCTGCGCACGAACCACCGCTATCGCGTGCTGCTGGCCTGCGCGCTGGGCGCATTCCTCGCACTCTCCGTGCTTCTGGCCATTTCCTGGGGTGCGGCGTCGATCCCTGTCGGCCGCACCGCGACCTACCTCTGGTCGGCACTCACCGGAGGGTCGATCAGCTCGTCCGACGTGACCGAGTACACCGTCGTCGCGGAGATCAGGACCCCGAGGGCGGTCATGGCGGCCGTGGTCGGGGCCGGGCTCAGCGCCCTGGGGATCGCCGCCCAAGCCATGGTCAGGAACCCGCTTGCCGATCCGTTCATCCTGGGCATCTCCTCGGGAGCCTCGGTGGGGGCAAGCGCCGTCGTGTCCTGGGGAATCTTGTCTTCCTTCGGCGTGTACGCGTTGTCGGCGGCCGCATTCGTCGGGGCTCTCATCGCCTCGGTGCTGGTTTACGCTCTCTCACGCTCCTCGGGAGGCATCGCTCCGGTGCGTCTGATCCTGACGGGTGTGGTCCTGTCCTTCGGGTTCCAAGCACTCATGTCCTCGATCGTCTTCTTCGATTCGAAGGGCGACGCCGCCCGGACCGTGATGTTCTGGATGCTCGGTTCCCTGGGCGGAGCGTCATGGGCACAGCTTCCATTGGCGGGGGTTGTCACGCTCGGCGTCATCGTGTGCCTGTGGTACCGCGCTCCGGATCTGGACGCCCTCTCGATGGGAGACGGATCCTCGGCGAGCCTCGGCGTCGATCCCGAGGCCCTGAGACGCCGCCTCTTCCTGCTCACCGTGATCGGAACG
This sequence comes from Rothia sp. HC945, assembly GCF_051370785.1. Taxonomy (NCBI): domain Bacteria; kingdom Bacillati; phylum Actinomycetota; class Actinomycetes; order Micrococcales; family Micrococcaceae; genus Rothia; species Rothia sp. HC945. The sequence continues at coordinate 1,091,360 of NZ_JBFCSN010000001.1, forward strand.
GCAGTGCTCGTTTCGGTCGCGGGCACCATCGGCTTCGTCGGCCTGGTGGTCCCCCACCTCACGCGTATCGTTCTCGGCCCCGCGCACAGGCCTGCCACGGTTCTGGCTCCGTTGTTCGGCGCCGTGTTCATGGTCTGGGTCGATCTGCTGAGTCGGATTGCGGTCCCGCCCAGGGAACTTCCCCTCGGCGTGGTGACCGCCCTGATCGGCGTTCCTGTATTCGTGCTGCTCATTCGGCGGCGGGGATATGTCTTCGGAGGTGCGCAATGACGGCGAACGCAGCACTCGTCCTGGACGACGTCTCAATCCCGGTGGCCGGACGCGATGTTGTCCGGCAGGTCTCTCTCACGGTCCGCCCCGGCGACGTCGTCGGACTGGTCGGCCCCAATGGGTGCGGCAAATCCACGATGCTCAAAGCTCTGTACCGGGCACTCCGACCGAGCAGCGGCGCCGTTCTGATCGACGGTTCCCCACTGGATCGGCTGTCCTTCCGCGAGTCGGCGTCACTCCTCGCAGCACTGCCGCAGGAGGAACGGGGAGAACTCGATTTCACGGTGGCCGAGGTCGTCGCGCTCGGGGCCGCGGCTCACCCGACGTCGGCTCCCGAGACGGCACGGGCCGTTGCCGGTGCCATGGCCCGGACCGGGGTCCAGGGCCTGGCCGACCGGAGTTTTCTGGGACTCTCGGGCGGCGAACGCCAGCGGACGCTCCTGGCCCGGGCGCTGGCCCAGCGAACTCCTTATCTTCTCCTCGACGAACCCACCAACCACCTTGACCTGAGGTACCAGGTCGAGCTCGTCGGACTCCTGCGGAAGCTGGCCCAACGGACAGCGGACCCAGGAGTCCAGGGCACGGCCGGCCAGGAGTCATCCGGAGACGACTCGGCACGTCGACCAGGAATCATCATGGCCCTGCACGATCTGAATCTCGCGGCGAGCGCGTGCCACCGGGTCGTCGTGATGGACCGAGGCCGCGTCATCGCCGACGGCCCACCCGGCGCGAGTCTCGAGGCAGACCTGATCGAAAAGGTCTATGGGGTCCGCCCCATCGTGACCACCCGCCCGGACAACGGCGCCCCGCACTTCCTGTTCCCGTGGTGAATCGACCCGACGGACGTCGACGCCACACCCCCGCTCCGGGCACGTCCCGCCCACCTCACCCCCGATGAAGGAGATCCATGTTCCCCCATTCCAGATCCACGAACAGCACTGACAGGGGCCGACGTCGTCGAGCCCTGTGGTGCTCGGCCGGAATCGTGAGTGCGCTGCTCCTGTCCGGTTGCGGCGCCACCGTCGAGGAAGATGCCTCGGAAACTCCCAAGAAGTCCGTGACCAATTGCGGTCAGACCACGTCCTATCCGTCCCCGACCAAGGCGGTGGCCTACGACGTCTCCGCGATCGAGAAGATGTTCTCCCTCGGCCTGGCCGACCGGATGCGCGGGATCGTGCTGCCCAAAACCGTCAGCAGCGTGATCGACAAATCCCCGTACCGAGACGATTACCAGAAGGTCGAGACGATTTCGGACTCCGTGCTCAGTCAGGAGTCCCTGGTCAGCGCCTCGGCCGACTGGGTCTTCGCCGGCTGGCAGGCGGGATTCAGCGAAGAACGAGGGGTCACGCCGGATTCCCTGGCCAAGGTGGGCATTAACGCCTATATGCAGAACGAGACCTGCTACAACTACAAATCCGATACATCCGACCCGGAGCCGATCGACGCGACGATCCAGGATCTGAAAGACCTCGGCACCATCTTCGACGTCCAGGACCGGGCCGACTCCCTGGTTTCCGACCTGGAGCAGCGCAGAAAGAAACTCGCTGAGGAACCACGCCCGGAGACCGAGAGCTCGGTGTTCGTGTATGACTCCGGGACCAGTGAGCCGTACACGGCGGGGAAGAGGACGGCGACCAACTCGGTCGTCGATCTGGCCGGCGCACGATCAGTGACCTCGGACCTCGATGCGCGGTGGGACACCGTGGGCTGGGAATCGGTGGTCACTGCGAATCCTCAGGCCATCGTCGTCGTGGATTACAACAAGCAGCCGGTCAAGGACAAGATCAAATACCTCAAGAATGAGTCGCCCATCAAGGACTCCCCCGCGGTCAGGGAGGACAACATCTACGTCATGGACTATAAAGAAGCGGTCGCTGGTCCCCGCAACATCGAGGCGGCCGAAAAGCTCTCCGAGTACCTCAGGGCGAGGGGGCTGCGGTGAACCCGGTCATACCCCAGGATATTGATTCGGTGGACGACCTCCGCCGCCACGTACTACTCCACGAACGATCCGCTTCCGAGCCCCTGATTGCCCGCAGCGTCTTCTACGTCCAGCACGGAACGAGGCTTGCCACCGGACACCAGCTCTATCGGAACCAGTACGTCCTGGTCAGAGTCGAAAACGCTTTCGGCGCCTGCGCTGTGGAGGCCGGAGAACTGGGACCGGAGGTCTCCGAATTGTCCGGCCGCCCGGTCGGGGAACTGTTGGAGGATTCTCGGTCTCCGGTCCGATTGGCGGCCCTGGACGGATGGCTGGCGGCGCGTTGCCCTCATCGGGATGATGACCGGGCACAGGCGGTCCGCCTTCCGCCCGGAACCCCCGACCAGCGTGCCGAAGCGCGCGACGACGCCGTGGCGGGACTCCTGGACATCGGTGCCGGAGACCGGGTGGCCCTCATCGGGGTGGTGAATCCGCTGGTCGCGGCGATCCGAGATCGCGGAGGAGAGCCCTTGCCGTGTGACTTCGGTATGCAGTTCACGCAGTGGGGAGATCCCGTCACGGACGATATGGATGAGGTCCTCGACGAGGCGGATGCCGTCATCGCGACCGGCATGACACTCGGAAACGGAAGCTTCGACCGAATACGACGCCGCTGCCTCGACCGCTCCCTTCCCCTCGCGCTGTACGCCCAATCGGGTTCGGCGGTGGCTCGTGAGTTCCTGGGACGCGGGGTAGCCGCGCTGAGCGCCGAACACTTCCCGTTTTCCCAGTTCAGCGCGGACGAGACCCTTCTCCACGTCTATCGAGTGCCATGACCGCTCGGACAAGAACCCCCACGCAAGGACGCCCCATGACCCCAGCATCGACAACGGATGCTTCCCTGAACGACGCGGCCATCGCGGCCAGAATCTGGCCCCTCCTCGGGGCCTGCGCCCTGGGCCTGGTGCCATTCACGATCTACTCCAATTTCCTGGTCGACATCACGAGGAACAGTGGATACGACGCCACGCTGATGGGCAGCCTCCGGGGCGTCGGCGGTGTTGCCGCGCTCCTGGTCGGGTTGACCTGTGCCCCATTGCTGGACCGCGTGCCCCGCCGGTCCGCGGTGATCTGGTCCTTACTGGTCCTGGCCGCTGCGTGCGTCGTCGGGATGGTCGGCCCCGTCTGGGCATGGGTCCTGTTCAGCCTCCTCGTCGGGGCTGCGACCTCGGTACTCAACCCGGCCGCTTCGGCTATGGCCGCGGACAGGTTCCAGGATGAGTCGACATCCGGCCGGGCAGCCACGCAGGTCTCCGCCGTGATGACCCTGACTGCTGTCCTCTCCGCCCCTCTCCTGGCCGGACCCGCCGTTTGGTGGGGATGGCGGGGTGATCTGATCGCTACGGCCGTCCTCTGCTCCGCTCTCGCCATGGCATTGGCTCTGACCCGACCGCTCTCGGGCGAGCATTCCCCCGCCGGCCGTACAGGTCCCGGCACCGGATACCTGCGCTCGTTTCGGATCGCTTCAACCCTGACCTCGGTCCCGATGCTGCTCGCTGCCTCGGCCCTGCGCACCGCCGCTTTCATGGGTCAGCTCGCGTACCTGGCGGTCCTCTATGACGAACGCTTTCGTCTGGGCCCCGGCGTGTTTTCCCTCGTATGGACCCTGTCGGGGCTCTCGTTCTTCCTGGGCAACTGGTTCGGCGGCTTCGCGATCCGCAGGGCGGCCAATCCGGTGGTCACAGCGATGGCCGGGGCCATGGCCGCGATGATTGGTGCCGCCGCGGTCCTCATGTTGTTCGTCACCGACCACCTGACCGCGGCACTTCTCGCGACCGCCTTGCTGGGTGTCTCGCACGCGGTCCTGGCGGCCGCGATCACGACCTTGTTGGTCAGGCAGTCGGGCGGCCATCGGGGAACGGTTCTCGGACTCAACGGCGCCGGACAGAGCCTCGGCGTGTGCCTTGGTGCTTCTGTCGCAGGGCTCGGCGCGATGGTGTGGGGATGGAGCGGAGCCGGCTTCGTCCTGGGCGGCGTCACGGCCGGCGCCTGCGTTGCCTCCCTGGCGGCAGCCCGTCGGCTGAGTGTCGAATATCGGAGGGAACGGTCATGATCGGTCCCAGATCGGTTCACACGACCGTCGACGGAATGCACGGGGCTCACGCAACCGCCCTCCGAGCAGGTCTAGGCGCCGTTAGAAGTGAGTTTCGGACGGGTCGAGGCTTCTGCAGGGGCCACCACGGCGAACTCCTCCAGGGAGTCGCCTGGAGCCCACGCCGATCCGAGAACGTGCCCGCGCTCGTGACGATTCCCCTGCCCCGCCATGGATCCTTTGCCGTCTTCCGTCCCCACCGAACCCGCGACGGAGTGCGCTCGGCCGGTGCCCGCAGCAAGTCTGTGAGGGCCGCGGAGATCGTGCTTCGAACCTGCGACGACCATGGCCTTCCTCGGCCGCCGGGCGGCACCCTGCACCTGCGCAGCGACCTTCCGCCGGGATGTGGGATGGGGTCCTCGACCGCCGACGTCGTCGCGACCATTCGATCGGTCTGCGACTGTTGCGGACTGCCCCTGGACGATCTGCATATCAGCGCGATAGCGGTCCAGGCGGAGACGGCCTCGGACCCGTTGGCCTTCGACACCGTGCCCGTTCTCTTCGCCCAACGCCACGGCGAGGTGCTTCGCCGGTGGAACCGCCCGCTGCCGCCCGTTCGCCTGGTGGGATGCCGACTGCCCGGGCAGGCGGTGGACACACTCGGGGTGAGCCCGCCGGCCTATACGTCCGACGAGCATGCCGAATTCGCTCATTTGACGAGCGCGCTGGAGACGGCCGTGCGCACCGGCAATGCGAGGACTCTGGGCAGAGTCGCGACTGGCTCCGCGTTGATCAATCAGAGGTACCTGCCCAAGCCGGACCTACCGCGTGTGCTCGAGATCTGCGAGCGTACCGGCGGGGTGGGGGTTCAGGTCGCCCACAGCGGCACCGTCTGCTCCATCATGTACGACCCCACCGATGCGGCGGTTGACCAGCGAACCGTACGGGCTCGGCGGGCATTGGACGCCGCCGGTTTCTCCTCGACCGCGCGCTATCTTCGGGAGGACCCTTGAGCAACGACATCACGACCCCGACCTCCGATCTTCCGCAGGCGATAGCCTCTCACGCCGGCGTGGCCCTGGGCGCCCCTGATGTCATCGAGCTGGCCCCCGATCTCTTCGCCCTCCGGTTCGAGGTCATGAAAGCGCGGTCCGCCCGGGGTGCGCTGCTCGAGCTCATGCGTCGCGGCACCATTCGGCGAGGCGGCACGGTCATCGATTCGTCGAGCGGAATCTACGCCTGCGCTTTGGCCATGGCCTGCCACGAATTGGGGCTCCGCTGCCACATCATCGGCTCGACGACGATCGACCGCACCCTCCGCGCACAATTGGATCTGTTGGGCGTCGAACTCGAACAGATGCCACCCAGCACCTCCCTGCGGGCCGATCAGGACCGACGCGTCGCCCGGGTCCGCGAGCTCCTCGAGGCCCATCCGGACTGGCATTGGATGCGTCAGTACCACGACGCCATCCACTACGCGGGCTATCAACCCATTGCGACTCGGTGCGGCGACCTGCTGCGGGGTCGTGGGTACCGTTCCGTGGACCTCGTGGCTCCGGTGGGATCAGGGGTTTCCAGTGGGGCGCTCGGTCTCGGGTTGGCAGCCTCGGGACTGAAGGTGCGTCTCGTGGGAGTCCAGCCCTTCGGGTCGGTGACCTTCGGCTCGGAAGAGGTGGAGGACCCGGACATGCTGATCGCGGGCATTGGCAGCTCGATTCCCTTCGAGAACGTCCGCCACGATCTCTACGACTCCGTCCACTGGGTGTCCTACGAGGTGGGACGCGCGGGTACCCTCGCTCTGTGCAGGAGACATGCGCTCTTTGCCGGGCTCAGCTCCGGGGCGGCCTACGCGGTGGCCGACTACCTCGACCGAGATCGCGTTTCCTCGGCGCACTGCACCCTGCTGACGTGCCCCGACACGGGTCATCGTTATCTCGAAGACGTCTACGAGGACGCCGATGACGTGCCGGAGGTGTCCGTTTTCGAGCCCCAGGTGCTGGGCTCCCCGAGCGAATCACCGCGGTTGCCCTGGTCGGCCGTTCGCTGGGGAGGATCGGTCACTCGCGAGGCAGGACCATCCCCATCGAGTGGGGCATCGCGTCCCTGAAGCCCACGCTGCGATACAGGGGACGGCCGGGTTCGTCCGCCATCAACGTGATGTAGGGGTCTTCCGGGGCATGCGCCCGGATCCTGTCGATCAGCGAGGTGATGACGGCGCGCCCGATGCCTCTCCCCTGGTGCGCGGGGAGGGTCGCCATGTCAGCGATGTGGAAGTACCACCCACCGTCGCCGAGGACTCGTCCCATCCCCACCACCTCAAGGGTGACGCGGTGCTCGATGTGCGCCCAGGCCCACGACCCGGTCAGCGCCGGGCCCGCCTGCGCCTTCGTCTTCGGTGAGAGTCCGGCCTCGGCCCGTAGCCGCACGTAGTCCTCCACCGTCGGTGCCGCCGGGATCAGCCGGTAGTCCTCGTGCATGCGTTGCTCCTCACTCGCGGACATTGTCGCCTGATCGCACGTCACGGGCCCGCAACCGCTGATAACTACTGGTCAATCTTTCCATCCACCAGTCGCGGCGCCCACCGTCCGCCCGGAATTCTTCGAGTCGCCCCGGGTCGGGACTGACCCGGCGCACCGGAAGGCAGCCGTCCTCGGGAATCAACGGCTCGGCGGTCAGGTCCCCTGCCAGGAGTGAGGCCGTGCCCAGACCGCATCCGTGTTCCAACCGTGGCAGGGCTGCCGCCAGCGCGAGGCCGCTGTACATGCCCACGGACGTCTCCAGCGCCGAGCTGACGACGGCCGGGAGCCCGGCGTTCTCGATGATGTCCAGAGCGTTCCGCGGTCCGCCCAGGGGCGCAGCCTTGACCACGATCAGATCGGCGGCCCCGAGACGAGCGACTCTCAACGGGTCGGATTCCTTGCGGACGGATTCGTCGGCTGCGACAGGCACTCGCAACCCTTCCTTGTCGGCCGCCTCGCGCAGACGAGCCAGCCCTTCGATATCGGCAACCGGCTGTTCCACGTACGCAGGTTCGAACTCGGCCAGAGCGCGGAGCGCCTCGAGGGCTTCCCGATGGTTCCAGCCTCCATTCGCGTCCATCTTCACCACGGCATCGGGTGCAACCCTGCGGACCGCACGCACGCGGGCGACGTCGTCGGCCAGGCTCTGCCCCTTCTCGGCGACCTTGATCTTGACCTCACGTACCGCCCCGCGGGAGCGCCCCAGCACCTCCGGGACCTTCTCGGGACCCACGGCGGGCACGGTCGCATTGACCGGAATACGGTCACGATGAGCTTCCGGAGAGGCCTCCCACGCGGTCTCGATCGCGCAGGCCAACCACCGGGCGGATTCGTCGGGTCCGTATTCGAGGAAAGGACAGAATTCTCCCCACCCCTGGGGGCCTCGGAACAAGAGCGCTTCCCGATGTTCGACCCCTCGGAACCGCACGTTGAGGGGCACGGAAACCACCACCGCGGTGTCTTCAAGCTGTTCCAGGAGGGGCAGTTCTCGCAAGCTCATGGATCCACTGTGCACCTTCGGGAGGGCCGAGGCCATTCGAGCACGGACCGCCCAGGAAATGCTCAGGAAAATTCCGACGAACGGGCAGGTCGCACTGGCATGCTGAACTGCAATGGGTGGATTGACACGACGTACAGGGGGTCCTGGGCCAATGAGTACCGAGCCAACGCGAGATCAGGGCGAGACGCCCGTACGCGATTGGCCTTCCACGAGGCGCGGAACCTTCCACCCGCCGACGGTCGGGGTCGTGATCAAGCACTTGGTCGTGATCGGCATCATGATCTTCGGTCTGTGGGGCACGGTCTGGACGTTCCTCTACAGCTATTCCGGGCAGTGGATCGACCAGACCGCAACCTCCGAGGTGAGCAACAACCTGCGCCGGTACAGCAGGGACTCGGATCACCTGCTCAACGCACTCCCGGCCATAGCCGGCGTACTGGCAGTCATCGGAATCCTTTTCGTCCTCGTTCGCAGGCACCGGTTCCTGCCCGCCCTGATCGGGCTGGCCATGGCCGCAGGGGCCAACGGGACGGCCCAGGCGCTCAAGTACCTGATCCTGGCCAAGCCGAACTACGGCGTCCAGGAAGCGACCATGAATTCCCTGCCGTCGGGCCACACGACCTTCGCCGCGGCGGCCGGAGCGGCATTGTTCATTGCGGCGCCCAAGAAGTGGCGTCCGTTCATGTCCCTGGTCATGCTCATGTTCGGGACTCTCGCGGGGGTGGCCACCGTGATCAACGAATGGCACCGGCCGGCGGACGTCGTCGCCGCGCTGTTCGTGGTCGCGGCCTGGACGGCCTTGGCATTGCTTGTGCTTCGGTTCGTTCCGGCCGAGGACCAGGACACCGCAAGCACCCGTCACACCGGGATGCTCCTGATTCCGCTGATGGTCATCACCGGGCTCTTCCTGGCCTTCTGCGCGGTGGCCACGTACATGATCGCGGCCCAGCAGCACTTCGCTGGGGCCGCCCTCCTGGGCAGCCTGTGCCTGATTTTCGCCGTCGGACTCCTGTCCACGGCCCTGCTCGTCTGGCTCCTCCGCCGCAAGCAGCCGACCGAAGAACGGCCCTACACGAAGGTGTGGTCGTACTGACCCACCGGGGCGGGCCGTCTAGGCGTGCTCGCCCGTGGTGATGGGGCCGGTCACGCCGGTCGGGGTGTCCTCCACGGACAGGTCCTCACCCATCATGCCCTTTTCCTCGAGGTAGGCCAGGCGGTCCAGCAGAATGCGGGTCACCCCGGCGTCGTAGGGAAGTTTGTACATCGCCGCGGTCGTGGGTCCGGCCTCCGGATTCGAGGTCGACGCCGCAATCCTGTCGATCGCTTCCCTCATGGTTTCGGACTGGCGCTGCACGAAGGTCCGCTCCACGGGTGTCCCGTGTCCCGGGACGAAGACGTGGTAACGGTCCAGGCCGGCGACCGTGGCCAGGGTCTGGACCCAGACTTCCGGGAAGGAATCGTCGAAAGCGGGGTCGGCCCCCTGCTCCACGATGTCTCCGGTGAACAGCACTTCGTCGACACCCGCGAGGACGTCGTTGTCGGTGTGTCCGAGACCCAGGTAGAACAGCGTCACGGCCCGATCTCCCAAGTCGACGCGGGTGAATGAGGCGCGTCCGCCGTCCCCCGGCAGGAGGCGAGTCGGCGGGATGATGTCGGTGTTCGGCCCCTGGTGATGAGCCATTTCCGGCTCCAAGGTCTCCACGTAGCCGCGCTGGCGGTCGGCGTAGCGCTCCATCGCACGCTCGGCGTTGGGGTGGGCCCAGAAATCCGTGGTGCCGTCCGCCGCGAAGACGGCATTGCCGAAGAAGTGGTCGTAGTGCGCGTGGGTATTCACGACCACGAAGGGAAGGTCCGTGATCTTGCGCGCGGCGCGGAAAATTTCGGCGCCCTGGCGGGGGCCGGCACCCGTGTCGATGACCATGGCCTTGTCCGCGCCAAGGATCAATCCGGTGTTCAAACGGTAGTCATCGGTCGCGATGACATAGATCCCGTCGGCAATTTCTTGTGTTCGAGCCATATGCCTACGGTACTTGATCGGAACGGATCACAGGGCGACCGCCTCCGAAAACCCTCGTTCGCCCGATGCGATCGGGTCTTGCCCGCCTCGTTACTATGGGACCATGCCCACCCCCTCCGATGTGTCTGCCTCCCCCTCTGGTGCGGGCCGTTACGCCCCGTCGCCGTCGGGAGACCTTCACCTCGGAAACCTGCGCACCGCTCTTTACGCGTGGCTGTTCGCTCGGTCCACGGGGCGCGCCTTCCGGCTCAGGATCGAAGACCTCGATCGCGTCAGAGAAGGCTCCGCCCAACGCCACATGGACGACCTCGCGGCACTCGGCATCGATTGGGACGGCGAACCGTTGATCCAGTCGACGCGCACCGTCGCGTACGAGGACGCCGTCTCCCGTCTCCGCGAACGCGGAATGGTCTACGAGTGCTTCTGCACCCGAAGAGAAATCCAGGAGGCCTCCTCCGCCCCGCACGGAGCCCCCGGCGCCTACCCCGGCACGTGCCGAAATCTGAGCTCCGACGAACGGGCCGAACGCGCACGGTCACGTCCGGCGGCTCTCCGCCTGCGCAGCGAAACCCACGAATGGACGGTTCTGGACCGCTACGCCGGCCACTACACCGGGATGGTTGATGACATGGTCCTGGTCCGCAATGACGGACGCGCGGCCTATAACCTGGCCGTCGTCGTCGACGACCATTTTCAAGGCATCGACCAGGTGGTTCGCGGCGATGATCTGCTCTCCTCCGCTCCGCGGCAGTCTTGTCTCGCCTCCCTGTTGGGGCTCGACCGCGTGGAGTACGTCCATGTTCCGCTTGCCCTGAACCGAGAGGGCAAGCGACTGGCCAAGCGCGACGGGGCAGTGACCCTGGCCGAGCTCCGGGAAACCGGGATGGCTCCGGCCGAGGTCGCGCGCATGATTGCCTCCTCGATGCCGCTCACAACCGTTCGGACCGATGGGGCCGAGTCTCTTCCCGCGTCGGCCTCGCAGATGCTGGAGGTCTTCGACCCGGACACGATCTCCCTCGACCCCTGGACGGTCCCTGATCCCGCGGCGGAGGTGCCCCGTGTCTCTGTCTGAACGGATTCCGCGGCGCCATCGGGGAACCACCGCTCTGATCGCCGTGCTCATCGGCTCCACCGGCATCCAGACCACGTCCGCGGTGGCGACGACGCTTTTCGAGAAGTTCAACCCCGTCTCGGTGTCCGGCCTGCGGATGACGACGGCCGCCGTCGTTCTGTTGCTCATTGCTCGGCCAAAATTCTGGCGATTCACCCGCAAGGACTGGCTCTCCGTGGTCTCCTACGGCGTCGTTTCCTCCCTGATGAACGTGTTCTTCTACCTCGCGGTGGACCGTATCCCCCTGGGCGTGGCCGTGACGATCGAGTACCTCGGTGCCTTCGCTGTGGCCATGTTCGGCGTACGCAAGGTCAAGGACGGCGTGTTTGCTGTGGGGGCCTTGGGGGGCGTCGTCCTCATCGCCGGGCCGACCTTCGGGAGCACGGACCTTCTGGGCTACGTCTTCGCCCTCATGGCCGCCGCTTCCATGACGGGTTACACGCTGTTGTCCGGCAAAATCGGCAGCGGGACGGAAGCGACCGCGGGCATCCGCGGACTTGCCGTGTCGATTGCGATCGGTGCCATCATGTGGTCCCCGGCGACGGCACTGGCCCTTCCCCACATGACCGTGGGCGACTGGGGCATCGCCGTGTTCATCGGCGCCGTGGGCCTCGCTCTGGCCTTTTCCTGCGACGCGTTCGCGGCGACCATGACCAACCCTGCGGTCGTGGGAGTTTTCTTCTCACTGGATCCCGTGGTCTCCTCCCTGGTCGGACTCGCCCTCCTCGGTGAACTGCTCTCAACCCCGGCCTATATCGGCATCGCGCTGATCGTCCTGTCCGGTGCGGCCGTCACGTGGCGAGCCAACCGTTCGGCGGCCATCATCACCACGCACACCGAGGCGCTGCAGGTCATCCGCACCGCCCAGATGCCGCAGACGCGGCGGGAATGACTGCTGCACGTTCCTTCAGATTCTCCCCATCCTTCGCGTGATCTGGCATACTCGGGTGCTGAGCTCGTGGTTCCCATCACGCCCGAGACCTACACTCGTCAATCGACGCACCGGAGAATATGACAATGTCCGACCAGACATTCCAGTACATCGCCCTGGGAATCTATTTCCTGGGGATGATCGCCATTGGCCTATGGGCCAGCACCAAGAACACTGACAACGAGGACTACATGCTCGGAGGCAGATCCCTCCGACCCGGAGTCGCGGCCCTTTCCGCGGGCGCTTCCGATATGTCCGGCTGGCTCGTCATGGGCCTCCCCGGCGCCATCTACGTCTCCGGGCTCCTCGACGCCTGGATCGCCATCGGCCTGACCATCGGCGCGTGGGTCAACTGGAAGGTGGTGGCCCCGCGCCTGCGCGCCTATTCCGAAGTCTCAGGCAATGCGATCACGATCCCCTCCTTCTTCGACAACCGTCTCAAAGCCGATGGCCTCTCGAGTCGGGTCCTGCGCGTGACCTGCGGGCTCATTATTCTGATCTTTTTCATCTTCTACGTTTCCTCAGGCATGGTCGCCGGCGGCAAGTTCTACCAGACCACCTTCGACGGCAATTACCACGTGGGCATGATCATGATCGCCGCGATCACGGTGCTCTACACGTTCTTCGGCGGCTTCCTGGGCGCAACCTTCACGGACGTGGCGCAGGGAATCCTGATGCTCGTCGCACTGATCATGGTTCCCGTCGTCGCCGTCATCCAGTTCGGCGGCCCCGGCCATGTCCTGAACGCCGTGTCCGAGGCCAATCCGGACGCCCTCTCACTGGTCAGCGGGGCCACCGCCATCGGCGTGATCTCGTCGCTGGCATGGGGGCTCGGATACTTCGGCCAACCGCACATCGTGGTTCGCTTCATGGCCCTCCGCTCCCCCCAGGACGCCCCGGCCGGACGCCGCATCGGCATCTCGTGGATGGTCCTGTCCGTGGTCGGCACGATTGCCACGGCTCTGACCGGCATCGCCTATTTCTCGACCCACCCCGAGGCCAGCCTGACCGACTCGAAATCCGCGGAGACAGTCTTCCTGGACCTCTCCCAGATCCTGTTCCATCCGCTCGCCGCCGGTTTCGTGCTGGCCGCTGTGCTCGCGGCGATCATGTCCACGGTTTCCTCACAGCTAGTGGTTTCTTCTTCGGCCGCGGTCGAAGACTTGGCCATGCTGCTCATCAAGCGGCGGCCCACCCCCAAGGTCCAGCTCTGGATGTCGCGCGGTGCGGTCCTGACCGTGTCCGTGATCGCGGCCTTGATTGCCCTGGACTCGGACTCCGCAGTTCTCGAGCTCGTGGCCTTTGCATGGGCTGGTTTCGGCGCGGCCTTCGGTCCACTGATGCTGATGTCGTTGTTCTGGAGGAAACTCACGGCCTCGGGAGGACTCTCCTCGATGATTGTCGGAGCCGTGGTCACCATCGTGTGGCGATACGTGATCCAGGACCCGGAGTCGACAGGGATCCTCGCGCTCTACGAGATCGTCCCCGGCTTCGCTGCCGCGCTCGTGGTCGGCGTCGTCGTCTCACTGATGACGCACCGCCCCTCGGAACGCGTGGAACGCGAGTTCGCCGAGGCCAAGGAACTGGCCACGGCCCGCTGACCCGAATCCCTCTCTTCACGTGACCTGCCCGCTCGGTGACACCCGAGCGGGCAGGTCTTTCCGTCCCGGCTAGAATCGCACTGATGACTACGACTGAGAACTCCGTGTTGCCCGATTCCGTATCCGACGTCTTCGACCCCCACCGCTGGAGAAAGGTCGAAGGCTTCGAGGATCTCGAGGACATCACCTATCACCGTCAGGTCGAAAGGGACCAGGCGGGACGCATCGTGAGGGACCTGCCGTGCGTCCGGGTCGCCTTCGACCGCCCCGAAGTGCGCAATGCTTTTCGTCCGGGAACCGTGGACGAGTTGTACCGGGTCCTGGACCACGCCCGGATGACCAGTGACGTCGGCACCGTATTGCTGACCGGCAACGGGCCTTCCCCGAAGGACGGCGGGTGGGCCTTCTGCTCCGGTGGGGACCAGCGCATTCGCGGGAGGGACGGATACCGGTATGCCGAATCCGAAACCGCAGACTCCATCGATCCGGCACGGGCCGGCCGCCTGCACATTCTTGAGGTGCAGCGTCTGATTCGCACCATGCCGAAGGTGGTCATTGCCGTAGTCTCCGGCTGGGCCGCCGGCGGCGGACACTCCCTCCACGTGGTCTGCGACCTGACGATCGCATCCCGCGAATTCGGCAAGTTCAAGCAGACCGACGCCACCGTGGGCTCCTTCGACGCGGGGTACGGATCGGCTCTTCTGGCGCGTCAGGTCGGCCAGAAGGCCGCGCGCGAGATCTTCTTCCTGGCCAGGGAGTACGACGCCCAGCGCATGCACGAGATGGGTGCCGTGAATCAGGTTGTGCCCCATGCTGAGCTCGAGACAACCGCCCTGGAGTACGCCGCCGACATCGCACGCCAGTCCCCGCAGGCCATCCGCATGTTGAAATTCGCCTTCAATCTTCCCGACGACGGCATGGTCGGGCAACAGGTCTTTGCCGGTGAGGCCACGCGCATGGGGTACATGACGGACGAGGCCGTGGAAGGCCGCGACGCCTTTCTGCAGAAACGGGATCCCGATTGGAGCGCGTTCCCCTACTACTTCTGACGAGTGCAGGCCGCGGTCGAGCGACCCGAGACCGGGACTAGGCTGGAAGCGACATGGATTTTTCTCAGCTCTCTCCCGTTTCTCCCGCTCCCGAGGCTTCCGAGTCTGCGGTCTTTCTTGAAGGGCCGGGGTCCGTCGACGTCGATCGCCTCCGCGACGCCCTCTCCCGAACGATCACGCGCGAGACCAGAATCGGCGAAGACGTGGCGGCGCTCGTGGTGAGCACCTCGGGATCCACGGGGCGGCCGAAGCGGACGGTTCTTTCCGCGGGAGCGCTCAGGGCCTCGGGCCTGGCTACCGAGACGGCGACGGGTACCGACGGCGGCGCCCACTGGCTGCTCGCGCTGCCCGTGCACTACGTCGCCGGGGCGCAAGTCGTGGCCCGCTCGGTTCTCGCCGCGACCCGACCTGCGGTGACCGCATCCGTTCAGGACGGCGGCCGCTTTACCGCGCGCGATTTTCTCGACGCCGCGAACCGCCTGCCCTCCGGGCACAGGATGACCTCACTCGTGCCGACTCAGCTCCACACCCTCATGGAGGACGCGGAGGCCGACGCCGCAGCCCTCGGGAACGAGATACTCGAGGCACTGAGGAGTTTCGACGCGATTCTACTGGGCGGAGCGCCGGCCTCGGCGGCACTCCTGCGCCATTGCGAGGAGCTGGGCATCCCCCTGGTACAGACCTACGGCAGCGCGGAGACTGCGGGAGGATGCGTGTATGACAACCGTCCCTTGCCAGGGACCCGTGTCGCTGTGGAGCCCGGCACAGATCCGTCGGCCCCAGGACGCATTTGGTTGGGCGGGTCGACCGTTGCCTCGGGCTATCTGGGCGACCCCGAGCGGACGGCCAGCTCCTTCCGACGGAGTCCTGACGGCACCTGGTGGTATCGGACCGATGATCTCGGCACGTTCTCCGGCCATGACGGGCTCTCCGTGGCCGGGCGGACGGACGACGTCATCCTCACCGGCGGGATCAAGGTTTCGGCTCGTGCCGTGGCTGCCGTCCTGGAGCAGGACCCGTCCGTGCGGGAGGCCGTCGTCGTCGGCGTCGAGAGTCCACGATGGGGCCAGGAGGTTCGGGCGGCCGTCTCGCGCAGACCGCACCGTGAGCCCGACGTGACCAGCCTGGTCGATCGTGTCCGTCAGGACCTCGGCCGGGCCGCTGCGCCCAAGACGATCCGGGTCCTGGACCGACTGCCTCAGACCAGCACGGGGAAGCCGGATCGAGCCGAGGTGCACCGGTTGCTCGCCCCGGACGACGTGAAGTGAACGCGTGCGACTGGCGCGATTCGGCCGAAGTGAGACAATGAATTGTCATCCCAAGCTTTCCGCCCGGCACGAGCGTGCCCGGCACACCCGAGAGGAGCGCTCGTGGCAACAGTTGCACAGTGGGTGGAAGGGGCACGCTTGCGCACGCTGCCCATGGCCGTCGCTCCCGTCATCGCCGGCACCGGAGCCGCCATCCAACTGTGGCAGTTCCGACCGGTCTGCGCCGTTCTTGCGCTTGTGGTGGCCCTGTTCCTCCAGATCGGTGTGAACTACGCCAACGACTACTCGGACGGGATCAAGGGCACAGACGATTCGCGTGTCGGCCCGATGCGCCTGACTGGATCGGGCGTGGCTCCCGCGCGGCACGTGAAGTTCGCGGCTTTCGCTTGTTTTGGTCTCGCCATGCTCTCGGGGCTCGCGCTGGTGATCATCACCGGCCAATGGTGGTTCCTGCTCATTGGGCTCTCAGCGGTGTTCGCCGCGTGGGGCTACACCGGAGGACGCCGCCCGTACGGCTACATGGGTTTGGGAGACCTTTTCGTCTTTCTCTACTTCGGGCTCGTCGCGACGATGGGCACGACCTTCACCCAGGCCTCGCAATTGTCGCTCACCGCCGTGGTGTCCTCCGTTTCCCTGGGTCTCATCGCCTGCGCACTCCTGATGGCGAACAACCTGCGCGACATCCCCACGGACACGGAAGCGGGAAAGTTCACGTTGGCGGTCCGGCTGGGCGGTTCCCGCGCCCGTCTGGCCTACGCGGCAGAGGTCGGCCTCGCTTTCGCGCTGATGCTCTTCACGGTCCCGGAGAATCCGTGGAATCTTCTGGTCCTCCTGGCACTGCCGCTGGCCTGGCCCGCCGTCCGGACCGTTCTGTCCGCCACGGACATGAGAAGGCTCATTCCCGTCCTCAAACAGACCGGTTTGCTGAGTTTGCTGTTCGCTCTCCTGCTTCTGGTCGCGTCAATCATTGGAGCATAACCAGGTGACCGATACTCCCGAGAATTCCCCATCGGATCGCCCCCGGAACCCTGACCTCCCCACCTCGGACGGCCCCGGGACCACCTCAGGCGCCCGCCAGGTCACGGCCGCGTGGTGCATCGTCGTCCTGCTCATCGCTTCATGCCTCAGGCCGGCGCTGACCACGGTCGGACCGGTTCTCCACTTGATCGGCCACGACACAGGCCTGGGATCCGGCGGACTCGGGCTGGTCGGGGCTTTGCCGCTCCTGGCCTTCGCGATCCTCTCCCCCATCGTGGCCATTCCCGCCCAACGCATCGGGATCGAGCGGGTGGTCCTGGTGGCTCTCGCGGTCCTCGGTTTGGGCATCCTTCTGAGATCGACCCCGGGCATCGGCTGGCTGTGGGTCGGAACGCTGCTGATCGGCGTCGGAATCGCTACAGGGAACGTCCTGGTTCCGGTGATCGTCAAACGTGATTTCTCGAAGCACGTGTCCCTCATGACCGGCCTCTACACGGCCGTGCTCTCGGTCGGTGCCGCGACCGCCTCAGGTATTACGGCGCCTTTGTCCCACACCCTGCCGGGGTCGTGGCGCTCGGCCCTGGCCCTCTGGGCCGCCGTGCCAATCGTGAGTGCCGTGTGGTGGTTCTTCCTGACGCGCTCGACCCGGCGCCGCGAGTACGAACGCTCGGGGTCATTCGCCAAGGCCATGACCGGTTCCATGCCGACGATCCCTTCGCCCGCCGAACCGAACGCCTCGCGCAAGGTCTCGCTGCTCAAGTCCCCGCTGGCCTGGCAGGTCACGATATTCATGGGACTCCAGTCGCTGATCTTCTACACGGCCGCCAACTGGTTGCCGACGGTGGAAGCCAGCGTCGGGATGGATCCCGCGACGGGCGGATTCCACCTGTTCCTGTTGCAGTTGCTGGGCATC
This sequence comes from Rothia sp. HC945, assembly GCF_051370785.1. Lineage (NCBI taxonomy): Bacteria > Bacillati > Actinomycetota > Actinomycetes > Micrococcales > Micrococcaceae > Rothia > Rothia sp. HC945. Next base: position 1,109,030 of record NZ_JBFCSN010000001.1, read on the forward strand.
CTCGGGAATCTGAGCGTGAGCTTCCTTGCCGAACGGCGGGCCTCGCAGAGTTGGCTCGCCATGATCATGGCGGGGTTCCTGATCGTCGCCCTGGGTGGGGCCCTCGTTCTGCCTCAGGCCGCGGCGCTGTGGGCCGCTTTCATCGGTATCGGTTGCGGTGGCAGCTTCTCGCTCTCCCTCGCCATGATCGGTCTCAGGACGATGAGCTCCGCCCAAACGATGAAGCTCTCCGGCATGTCGCAATGCCTCGGCTACCTGATGGCGGCTCTTGGCCCGCTGCTTGCTGGATGGTTCGCCGACGTTCTCGGTGGTTGGGTCATGGTCATCGTGATCCTGCTGGTCCTGATGGTGGTCCACCTGGTCGCAGGCGCTCTGGCCGGCCGCAACCGCAAGATCGGTGCGACAGCCTAGCCTCCGATTCGATGCCGGCCCGATGGGCTCGCGCCGGAACCGGGGCAGTCAGGCTACACGTGGGTCAGACGTCGCGGCCTTCACGACGAAGCTGTTCGTCGACGTACTGGTCCTCGACCTCGATGTTCTCGTCCTCGACGGTCCTCTTGGTCTTCTTGCCGCGCAGCTTGCGCCAAAAGCGTCCGAAGTCCCTGCTGGCTTGCTCGTGGAGTCCAGGAAAGCCCAGGTACGCGACGGCGAACGCGATGAGGATGGCGAACACCCCGGCCAGGATCGCACCTGTCCCCAGGTAGACGCAGGCTACGAAGACGACGGCCATCAGGCCGAAGCGGAGCAGGGTGTAGTACAAGAATTTCACGGTCACCGAGTCTACTCTCCGGACCTGGGGATCCGCTCAGTGACCTGGCCCTCGCGACACCGGTAAGCTGATATACATGCGAGCAGTACTGATCATCGTCGCGGCCGCCGTCGTCGTCGGCATGACCATCTATGCCCTTCTCGACATCGCCCGCACGGAAAAGCGCCACATCGTGGCCCTGCCCAAGGCGTTGTGGTTCATGATCGCGCTGATATTCCCTGTGCTCGGACCGGTGCTGTGGTTGGTCTTCGGTTTCCGACGGTACAGGCCAGGGCGACGAACCGCCGCCGGCCAAGGCCAGCCGTCGGGGGGCGCTCCCGACGACGACGAGGCCTACCTCAAATTCCTGGACCACCAAGCGGAACGCAGGAAGCGAGACGAAGAGCGACGCCGTCGGGAAGAGGACCACGACGATACAGACCCCGATGTATCCTGACCGGCCTGTCGTGGCCCGGCCAGCGGAGCCGAGGACCGGCCCTTACAGGCCGGAGTAGGAATGCAGTCCGTTGAAGACCACGTTCACTGCGGTGAAGTTGAAGATGATGCAACCGTAACCAATGATCGACAACCATGCGGAACGGGGCCCGGTCCAACCGCGCGTGGCACGAGCGTGCAGGTACGCCGCATAGACGACCCAGATCACGAAGGTCCACACTTCCTTGGTGTCCCAGCCCCAGTATCGCCCCCAGGCCTTATTGGCCCAGATTGCGCCCATGGCCAGGGTGAAGGTCCACATCACGAAGCCCACCGTGTTGAGACGGAAGGCGAAGTTCTCGAGCGCCTGGGATGACGGGACCAGCCGCATGAAGCCCAGTCCGGCCTTTTCCCCCTCGATCAGCTTCCGTTCGCGCCGGGACTGGAGCAGTTGGAGCACGGCCATTGCGAAGGTAATGGTGAAGACGCCCGAGGCCATGACCGCCACTGATACGTGGATCACGAGCCAGTAGGACTGGAGAGCGGGTTTGAGGTGGCCTACCGGCGTGGGGAACCCGATCGTGGCGGCGACCATCATGATCAGGGAAAGCCCGGTGACCAGTGCACCGACAAAACGCAGGTCGCGGAAGATCAGCGCGACGAGGAAGACCACGGAGACCACGAGTGCACCCGTGGTGCAGAACTCGTACATGTTGCCCCAGGGGACACGGCCCGCGGCCAGACCACGGGTCACGACGCCGATCACGTGGATCGCGCACGCAATGATCATGACGGCGACGGCGACGCTTGCGGCCGCCCGCCGTTCACCCGTATAGGTCATCGAATCGTCGGCGACGTAGTTGTTCAGCTTCGCCCTGGTTCGGGCGTTGTAGGCGCGCCCTCGGCTGCCGCCTCCCCCACCCTCCAGGAGGGCCGTCGAGACACCGGACCCGGATTTCTCGCGGTTCCGAGCGACCGAGCTCGCCCCGACCGTGGCCGGTACGCCGGTTTCATCGGCAGAGCCGGAAGCCGCCTCCGCCTTGCGCGTGGCGCGGGAATGGGACGCCAGGTCCCAGGTGAAGGCGACGAAGGACACCAGGTAGGTCACCGCGGCCAGCAGCATGAAGGTTTCGCTCCACTGGCCCAGGTTCTCGTTGATGGTCATGCTTCCCTTTCTGGAAAGACGAGGCGAGGGAGGCTCGGATGGGGCACTCCCGCGACCAGTCGGTCCGATGCGAGGAAATTATCCCTCGCTGAATTCTAGTCCCCATTCCTGGGCGAAGATTTCGGTCAGTTTGTCGGCCTCTGCCGCAAGTCTCGGGTCCTCCCCGCGCGCCAGCAACCCGTATTCCACGACGACGGCCTTGGTCCCCCCGTCGAGGGTCGTCTCGCGGGCCTTGACCCACAGTCGACGACGGGCCACGAAGAGCGAGATGATCAGGCCTCCGAAGGCGAGCAGGAAGGAGACCAGGACCACGGGCTTGCCCGGGTCGTAATGAATATCCAGGCCGGCGTACCGTTTGACTCCTTCGAACTCGATACTTCCCTTGTTGTCGGGCAGGTCGAGTTTGTTGTTCTCCTCGGTCAGCACGATTCCGCCGTTCTCCGACTTCATCGAATTGAGCTCGTTGAGCTTGTCCGTGTCGAGCACGTACACGTTCTGCGGCTTGCCGTCGTCGAGACCGAGATCCCCGGAGTACGAGGACAGGACCAGAGCCGGATTCGCCGGAGCCGCGTCTGCCGAGTACGGCATCTGTCCGGGTTGGATCACCGCGGTCGGGAGGAACATCCCGACGAAACCGAGCTGATCCGGCCCGGCGTCGGGGACCTTGAGGACCATGGACGAGGTGAAGACCTTGTCCGTCGGGAGGGAGACGACCGGGCCCTCGTAGGCCACCTTCCCGTCGCCGCCGGTGACCTTCACGATCGGCGCATAGCCATTGCCCTGGAGGTAAACGTTGTTGCCATCGATATTCAGCGGCTCGTTGACCTTGAGGGATTCCTTCTTTGCTTTCGCCCCGGGGCTGTCCTTGACCGTCATCTGTGCGTCGTAGCTGAGGTCCTGACCGTACGTCGAGGATGTTTTGTCCCGGTCGTAGGTGACATTCAGTTTGTCCAACGTGACCGAGAAATTGCGCAGCCAATCCGGGTTGTAATTGGTCCCGGGTTTGAAGGAGTCGTAGCTGATGAGGGTGTTCACATGCGATTCGCCCTCGGCCACGATCTTCTGCCCGCTGTAGCCGAATTGGCCGCCGATCGCCACGCCGACCAGCACGCCGATCATGGACGCGTGGAACAACAGGTTTCCGATCTCCCGAATGTAACCGCGTTCCGCACCGACGCTCGGTGCCGTGGAATCCTCACGGACCTCCGTCCGGTAATGACGCTTGCGCAAGATCTTGTTGGCGGCACGAACCGCACCGTCGGCCGTGAGGCCCCCCTCGACCGAGTCGACGGGGATCGTCAGAACGCGATGCTGGGGCAACCGTTTGAGGTTACTGGGTGTTCGGGGCGGCTTGGCCCTGAAGGCCTTGGCGTGCTTGATAGTCCGCGGGACGACGCACCCGATGAGAGAGATGAACAGCAGAATGTAAATGGCCGAGAACCAGGCCGAGGAGAACACGTCGAAGAGCTGCAGTTTGTCAGCGATCGGGCCCCACGTGGTGTGGGAATCCTTGTACTCCTGGACCTTCTGGGGGTCCTGAATGTTCTGGGGGAACATGGATCCCGGGACCGCGGCGACCGCGAGCAGCAGCAAGAGGAACAGCGCGGTGTTCATCTTGGTCAGTTGGGTCCAGGCCCACCTGAGCATGCCAATGGGCCCCAGGACCGGAGCGTCTTTCTTGGCTGCCTTCTTCTTGTTACTCATGCCATCCATCTTCGGTAGCGGATTTCTGCCGTGGTGGTTCGGGGACCTTCCTGGTCTCGATCACACCGGTAGCTCGTACCCCGGGCTCGATGCTTGGAGCCAGGACATCATTGCCGCCCAGAGCCCGGTCGCCATCAGCACGCCGACGACGACGAGTGCGATTCCCCCGACGATTTGCAGTGCCCGACGGTGCTTCCTGAGGAAGTCGAACATTTCTGCCGATTTCCTGAACCCGAGGGCGATCAGGAGAAACGGAACGCCCAGACCGAGGCAGTAGGCCAGTGTCAGGCCGATGGCCTTGAGACTGTTGGGGCCCTCGATGAAGACCAGCGCTTGTACCGCCGCGAAGGTCGGTCCGATGCAGGGTGCCCACCCGAGCCCGAAAGTGATGCCCAGGATCGGTGCGCCCCACAGCCCGGCGGGTGGTTTGGAGTGGATTTTCCTGTCCTTCTGGAACCATGACAGGCCGCCCATGAAGACGACGCCGAGCAGGATCACCACAAGTCCCAGAACCACTTGGATCCAGGTCTGTCCGCGCACCCACGGTGCGGCCCCGATCTGCGCGAGCACCACGGACATCAGGACGAACACGACCGAAAAACCGAGGATGAAGAGGGCCGTGCCGGCGAACATGCGTCCGCGACGCTTTCGCTGGAGATCGTTGCCGGTCAGTCCCGTGACATAGGCCAGGTAGCCCGGCACGAGGGGAAGAACACAAGGCGACGCGAAGGAGATGAGTCCCGCGAGCGCCGCCAGGGGAATGGAGGCCCAGAGCGAGCCTTCCAGCACGACGGAACCGAAGGAAGAATCTGCGGCTAGATCCAAAGCTCAACCTACGAATTCTTCGACGAGGAGTCTTTGCCCTCGACCTGGTCCTGCAGAAGCGTACGAACCACCGACTCATCGATCTGCCCGAGGACGCGTGCGGCCACACGCCCCTGGGAGTCCAGCACGAGCGTGGTCGGTACGGCCTGGGCGGGGACGTATTCGGAGAGATCCATCAGCACTCCACCCGCACGGTCTTCCACGGAGGGGTACTGGATCCCGAAGTTGCGTTCGAAGGCCTCCGCCGTTCCCTGCTCGTCCCGGAGATTGATTCCGTAGAAGTTGGCGGCATCGCCGAACTCCCCGAAGAGCTTCTGCAAGTGCGGGGCTTCGGCACGGCACGGGGCACACCCTGCGTACCAGAAATTCAGCAGACTCGGTTTGCCGGGCAGATCCGAGCCCTTCAGGGGGGTTCCGTCGAACAGCTTCCCCTCGAAGTCCACGGGCTCGCCGCGGTCCTTCTCCTTGAATTCGGTCACGGATCCGTCCCCCGAGACGTACCCTTTGCCATCTGCTGAGTTCGCCTGGTCGGCCAGCTCCGAGTTGTCCTTGTCGGAGCAAGCGGTCAAGGCGGCCAGTCCGAGCACCGAGGCCGCCGACAGCAGGCCTCGGCGCGTCATCGGCTTGGAATAAGAACTGGGCATGGGTGACTCTCTGGAAGATTTCACGATGTTGGTTCGGGGTCCGACGGCACGTTCCTCGGAAAGGTTGCCTCGAAGTCATTGTCCTCAGGCGGGGCTGGGATCGACCACGGACCCACGTATCGAATTATGAGCCCGGAAGCTGAATGACCCCTGAGTAGAGCTCGGCCGCCGGTTCACAATATTCGATCCGAGGGCGCGTTCCGGCGCTGATGTCGTCGAAGTGCAACGAAGTCAGTGACGCAAGATTGCATTGGCGCGTCCGCGGATCGTGAGGGAGGGGACGACCTTCGATGCTCGACCGAGCCATCCAGATGGGCAACTGGTGAGAGACGATCACGGCCTCGGCGCCGTCGCCTCCCCTTTCAACCGCCTCGGCCACGGCGGACTTGATCGCCTCGGCCATGCGATCGACCTGATCGCGATACGGTTCGCCCCAGGACGGACGCAGAGGGTTGACCAATTTGGGCCAGTGGCGTGGGTTGCGCAACAGTTCAGATCTGTTCACGTGCATTCCCTCGAAGTGGTTTCCCGCTTCGATGACACGCCCGTCCGAGGCGACGGGAAGCCCGAGCTTCTCGGAGATCGGGGCAGCAGTCTCCTGGGTACGCGTCAGCGGCGAGGCCGCCAGATAGGTGATGTTCGCGCCGTCGGCGGCCCTGCGCTCAAGCTCGCGGGCCGCCAGTTCGGCCATCGCCCGGCCGGTCTCGGACAGATGAAAATTGGGGAGGCAACCATAGACGATGCGATCCGGATTGTGGACCTCACCGTGCCTCAGGAGGTGAACAGTTGCACGTTGACTCATGTTTTCAGTCTCCCAGATCGGCCGACCAGCGGCCATTCGAGGAGGGCCGTGCGCAACGAGCGATGTCTCATAGTTCTTCCGGGTCGCGGCCTGCCATCATCCCCTGAAGAATCCGCCGGAGGCGAGACTTGTCGACCCGCCAGAAGTCCCGCGGAACTCCGTTGACCCGGACGACCGGAATGTCCTCGGCATGCTGCTTGAGCAGATCCAGGTGGTCCTCGACGTTGATCTCTGTCCATTCCAGGCCCAGAGGACCTGTCACCTCGTCGAGGTCTCTTTTGGCGTCCGCGCAGAGATGGCATCCGGGGCTGGTCAGCAGTTCCACGGAAATGCTCTGCTCGAAATCGCTCTCTCGCGTCATATCGGGCCCTCCGCCCGGTAAATATTGGTGCCCGATACGCATTCGGCCGCCCCTCGCTCGGTGGAGGCGGCGGCCGAAGATGCTGGGCACAAAAAGTGTCTACTTCTTGTTGCGGCGCTGGTGACGGGTCTTGCGAAGCAGCTTGCGGTGCTTCTTCTTCGCCATGCGCTTGCGGCGCTTCTTAATAACTGAACCCATAGGATCCCTACCTTGATAGTCGGACATCGATGGACGACGCGCTCTCGCACGCTCGCACCACCGGATGGCGTCCCTGCCGTCCCGTACCGAGGACAGCGGAGGCTTGCGGTCAAAACGTTCGCTCACGAAGTCTCTGGCGGGGAAAGACAAGCCCCACAGTGAGAACGTTCCTCCAATACCCTACAAGGTCGGGTCAACGATCCTCGAATCGAAGGGCAGGGGTTCCACGGCGCCGATCATTGGGCCCGCGACGAGCCGCCATGCGCACCGGATTCGTCCGCCGGTTCCATGGAGTTCAGAGTCTCCGCAACCTCCGGGGCGGAGTCCGGCATATCGGCGTCGCGCTCCTTGGTGTCCGCCACGCTGTGCGCGAGGGTCGAGGACGGCTCCAGGGGGTGGACCTCGCCGTCGGCATCTGCTTCGGGCTGGACGAAGACCGACCCCGAGGACCGTTGCTTGCGGTCAGGGTCCACGCCCGCTTCCAGGTAATGGCCTTCGATGTGTTCGGCCACCATCCGTGCCGCGAGCTCGTTGTCTCCGGCTTCGAGCGCGGCGTAGATGGCCCGGTGCTCCGCGCACAAACGCGTCGCGGTGGTCGACCACAACGGGACGTAGCCCACGAGCGAGAGGGTGTACTCGTAGATCGAGTCACGCAACCCGGTCATCAGCCCGGTCACGAGCGAATTCCCCGCCAGCCTGGTCAGGGCCACGTGGAAGGAAACCTCGAGATGATGGAAATCCTTCAGGGAAAGATCATCACGGGCCATTTCGTCCATGATCTTCGTGAGCTCGCGCATCGCCGGGTGTTCCCGGTCGGCGCGGCGCAACGCCCAAGTCTCGAGGAGCACACGGGTGTGGACGATGTCCCTCAGGGGGTACTCGGCCGTTGCCATGTGGAGCTTGAGGGCCGGGCCGGCACTCGCGGCGGGTTCGCGCACGAGCTGCGCAATCATCTGGTGCCTCTTGCCCTCATACAGCCTGAGGATTCCCATCGACTCAAGGGTCTTCAACGCCTCGTGAGTTGCGCTGCGGGAGGCCCCGACGGCCTCGGAGATTCTGCGTTCGCTCGGAAGCTCTTGTCCGAGGACGAGGTTTCCGTCGAACAGCTCGTTCTCCAGCCATTGGAGGATCTTACGGTCGGTAGCCATACGGTGGTGTGTCTTTCACTCTCGTCAACGATGAAGGTACCAGGCCGGAGGGGACTCCCCTCCTATCGCCCACGCTTCCTGGAAAACAGGTTAGCCAAAAATCCTGATTGTTTGGTCTCTCCCGCCACGTGCTGGGCTCCCGCGTACTCCCTAGTGCGGCGCACCTCCGGGTCGAGAGGCTCCCACTCCGTGGACCGCGTCTGTTCTTCGCTTTGGGGCAGGTGGGCGACGTCCTCCCGTGCGGATGCCTCGTCCGAGGCCTGCTCGCCGGGCACGACCGCCGGCGCCAGGTCCGAGGTGAGCTCCTTGATCTCGTCGGCTTCCGTTGGTTCACGAGCACTCAAGGGAGCGAGCGGGGCGAAGACCACGCCCTGGCGGACACGCCGGTGTGCGGGTCCGGGCTCCTGCACCGTCGAGGGCGCAGATGCCGGTTCAGCCCCCGAGGGCGACGCCGGCACGTCGTCGGTCCGAACGACATCGGGGGCTTCGACCTCCGGGGGCTGGGACGCCGCGACCTCGGGGGCACCCGTCTCTGGGTCGCCCGTCTCGGCGGTTTCGGCCTCGGTTCCTGCCAGTTCTGTCGCTTCCGCATCCGGGGTTTCCGAGACCAATTGGTCGGCCCATTCTCGAACCGATTCCAACGGCACGGGGTTCAGCGAGTAGAGCCGTCTCTGGCCCTGTGCCTTCATGGTCACCAAGCCGGCTTCGCGCAGCACCTTGAGATGCTTGGACACGGTCGGCTGGCTCACTCCCAGCTCGGTCACGACGTCGTTGACCGGACGGGGCCCGTCCTTCACGACGGTCAGGATCCGACGACGGGTGGGGTCTGCCACCACAGCAAACACGTCATTGCTCATGCATCCACCATAACGGTGTATTCCGTACCAAGTATGCGCACACGCCCGCCCGTTCCCTCCATGAATGTTCCGAACTCAGCGGATGGGATCCTCAGTCGAACCAGGGGTCGAGGCCCCAGAGAGGGAAAACTTCCTTGCGGGTTGCCATGACCGACCTGTCCAACACATTTCCGGGGTCGAAGCCGATCTCCCAGGACCGCCACCAGATGTCGGCCTCGTCCCCCATCAGCCGGGGCGCCCGGACCCCGTATTTTTCGGTGATGTAGCGGCGCCACGACTCCGGGGTCGGCGTCGCGACCTCGATGGGCCGATTGGCCACGATGCCGATCAGGTGCGTCCACGCACGGGGCACCGCATCCAAGCAGTTGTACCCGCCCCCTCCGGTCGCGATCCACCGGTCTTCGCAGAGTTCGTTCGCCAGGTCGGCGATCGACAGAGCCGCTTCACGCTGCGCGTCCACGCTCAAGCGCATGTGGGTCATGTCGTCTTTGAAATGTGAGTCGCACCCGTGCTGCGAGACGATGATCTCCGGCTCGAAGGCCCTGGCCAGCTGTGGCACGACCGCGTGGAAGGCCCTGAGCCAATCGGCATCCGCGACCGTCGTCGGGAGCGCCACGTTCACGGCGGTTCCGTCCGCGGCCCCCTCCGGTCCGGTCTCCGCCGCGAAACCGGTCCCGGGGAAGAGAGACATGCCCGTCTCGTGGAGGGAAATCGTCAGTACCCGAGGATCGTCCCAGAAGATGCTCTGTGTGCCGTCGCCGTGATGGGCGTCGATGTCAATGTACAGAACCTTCTCGACCCCGTGGTCCAGCAAGTACTGAATTCCGACCGCACAATCGTTGTACACGCAGAATCCGCTCGCGTGATCCCTGTGGGCGTGGTGCATGCCTCCGCCGAAGTTGATCGCGCGAGCGACCTCCTGGTCTCTGACCGCGGCTGCCGCGCGCAATGTCCCACCGGCGAGTTTGGACGCCGCCTCGTGGACCCCTGCGAATCCGGGGGTCTCCTCGCCGTCCAAACCACTGCCCGGAACCTTCAGGGCAGGGTTCTCGCTGACGGCCTTGACGATGTCCACGTACTGTTGCGAATGCGCGGTCAGCAGAGCAGCCTCGTCGGCGGCCTCGGGCTTCTCCACGGTGACGTGGCTAAGGCCGAAGAGTCCCAAGTCCTGCGCGAGATGCGCCGTCGCATCGAGGCGTCCTGGGTGCATGGGGTGGTAGTCGCCGAAGAAATATGCGGTCATCGCCGGATCCCACGTCACCAGCGAGGTCGGATCCGCACCCTGCCCACTTCCGCGAAAGTTTGTAAGTGACGTCACAGGGCTATTGTGGCACGCGTTCCGGCTCCATGCGTATTCGGGCCAGTCGGAGAGCGGGTCAGCCGCTACGCTAGGGAAGGTCAGACTGTCGTCGTCAGGAGTGTGCGTGTTGAGCAAGGACACCACCCTGACCGCGGAGCCCCGCCGCCCCGTGGATCAGGTCAGGGACCTGGTCAATCGCATCTTCGGGACCACTCCCTCACGCATTTCCATCACGTTGTTCTTCCTCGTGATCGTGCTGTGCTCGCTCATGCTCATGCTTCCTGTGGCCAGCCGATCCGGACATCCACCGGCCCTGGAGCAGGCCACATTCACGGCGACGTCAGCCGTGACCGTCACCGGCCTCACCACGCTGACCACGTCGACCCAGTGGTCCCTGTTCGGGCAGTTCGTGATTCTTCTGGGCGTCCAGATCGGCGGTCTGGGAACCCTGACCATGACGTCGTTGCTGTCCATGGCGCTCGGACGGAAGCTGGGTTTGCGGACCAAGCTCTTCGCGCAGGAAGGCCTCAACATCACCAGCCGACAGGGCAAACTCGGCGAGGTCGGCTCTCTGTTGCGCACCGTCGTGCTGACCTCCGCGAGCATCGAGGGTATCATTGCGGCCATTCTGGCTCTACGTCTCATGACGCTCGGCGAAGATCTCCCCCAGGCTCTGTGGCACGGAGTGTTCTACGGGATCTCTTCCTTCAACAACGCTGGATTCACTCCGCACACGGACGGCCTGGTTCCTTACGGCAACGACTGGTGGATTCTCTTGCCGTTGTGCGCAGGCGTCTGGGTCGGTTCCCTCGGTTTTCCCGTGATCCTCGTGGTCAGGATGTTCGGGCTCCGGCTCCGGCATTGGAACCTGAATGCACGCATCACCGTATTCGGGTCCCTGTTGTTGGTGGTTCTGGGATCATTCCTCTGGGGTGCCGCCGAGTGGAACAACCGGGACACGATCGGCAACGAGGGCATCGTGGAACGATTGCTCCATTCGGTCTTCGCTTCGGTCATGACACGGTCGGGCGGGTTCAATCTCGTGGACATGGATCAGACGAACTCGATCACCAAACTCCTGACCGACTTGCTGATGTTCGTGGGAGGAGGTTCGGGCTCAACCGCGGGTGGCGTCAAGATCACGACGATGGCGGTCATCTTCATCGCCATCGTGGCGGAGGCCCGGGGCGACCAGTACGTGATCGCCTTCCGCCGCACCATCCCGGACACCGTGTTGCGCATCGCCATCTCGGTGGTCATGATGAGCGCGACTATTGTCGTGCTCGGCACCGCGGCCCTCATGCTGATCACGCATCACCCGTTGGACGAGATCTTGTTCGAAGTCATCTCGGCCTACGCAACGTGCGGTCTGTCCGTAGGACTGTCCGCCGAGCTTCCCGCGACCGGCCTGTACGTCCTGTCCGTCATGATGTTCATCGGTCGTCTCGGAACCATCACCGTGGCCACGGGTTTGGCCCTGAGGACCCGCAGTCGCCTGTACAAGTACCCGGAAGAGAGGCCCATCATTGGCTGATCGTTCACCCCACAATGCGCCGGTTCTGGTCATCGGTCTGGGCCGTTTCGGCGCAGCGACCGCCCAGCAACTGCGCCGCCAGAACAAGGAAGTCCTGGCCATCGAGCGCGACCCGGACATGGTCCAGAAATGGTCGGGTCTCCTCACGCACGTGATCCAAGCCGATGCTTCCGACATCGATGCGTTGCGCCAGGTCGGGGCGGGCGACTTCACCTCCGCGGTGGTCGGGGTCGGCACCTCGATCGAGTCGAGCGTACTGATCACGGCGAATCTGGTGGACCTGGGGATCGAGAGAATATGGGCCAAGGCGATCACGCCGGCTCACGGCAAGATCCTCTCCCGGATCGGAGCCCATTACGTGATCTTCCCGGAAGCCGACGCCGGACGGCGCACCGCTCACCTGGTCTCGGGACGGCTCCTGGACTACATCGAATTCGACGACGACTTTGCCATCGTCAAGATGTACCCGCCCAAGGAGACGCATGGGTTCACCCTGCAGGAATCGGACGTCCGGAACCGCTACGGGGTCACGATTGTCGGCGTGAAGTCACCCGGTGAGGAATTCACCTACGCCACGGCGCGCACCAAGGTCACATCCCGCGACGTGCTGATCGTGTCAGGGCAGGTCGATCTCATCGAACGGTTCGCTGCTCGGCCATAAGGCCGTGGAGACCGCCGACCGCGCCATCTGCGGGCGTGGCCGGCGGGTTCCGGTCCGGCGAAGTTCTCAGCGGCGGAATTCCTCGACCATTTCGGCGCCCCGGCTGGCTGAGGCCTTGGCGGCCTTCTCCGTGAGTTCGATCAGGCCGCCTTCGGCGAACACGTTGATCGCACGTTCCGTGGTCCCGTTCGGGCTCGAAACCGCCTTGCGGAGGGCTTCCGGGTCGGCGTCACCCGCATGGAGCAGTTCACCGGCCCCTGACACGGTCTCCTTCGCCAAAAGGCGGGCCGTCTCGCTGTCGAGCCCCATGGCTTCCCCCGCCTTCTGCATGGCTTCGGCGAGGAAGAATGCATAGGCCGGACCGGACCCGGAGACACCGGTCACGGCGTTGATCTGGTTTTCCTCCACGTCCAGGACGGTCCCCGAATTGGCCAGGACCTCGTGCGCCAGCTGCAGCTGCTCAGAAGTGCAGTGCGACCCCGCCGCGAGGGCGATCACGCCTCGACCGACACGAGACGGAGTGTTGGGCATGGACCGGATGACCGGCTGGCCTTCGCGCAGCTCACCTTCCAGCATCGCCAGGTCAATGCCCGCGGCCACCGAAATGACCAGAGCATCCTCCTTGAGGGCGTCCTTGATCTCCGCGGCCAGGTCCAGAATTCCCTTGGGTTTGACCCCGAGGAGGACGACGTCGGCGTCCTTCACTGCCTCGAGGTTGGCCGATTCGTTGTCCTCCCCCGAGTACACGGTCACGTCCCGCTGGTCTTCCGGTAGAGATTCCTTCAGCTTGCGAGCGCTGGCTGCCGAACGGGTCGTGGCGCGGACCCGTTCCGGGGCCGTCCCGCCGGCGAGCAGGCCGGACATGATCGAGCCGTTCATGGACCCCGTTCCCAGGAACGTGATGATGGGTTCGGACATAGTTCCTCCTCTAGAGTTTCTTGCGCGGTCTGCTCCTACGTTATCGAAGGTGGCGTCGGGCGAATTCGAGGGATTCGGCCAACCACTCGTCGATCTGCCCGGTGTCCTTGGCCTTACGGGTCGAGACCTCAACCGCAACAACGCCTTTCCAGTCGGTCTCGACGAGATGGTGAAGCGTTTCTGCGACGGGTTGGGTCCCCATCCCCGGGCGGGCGTGTTCGTCCATGACGGATTGCCCGGAACCGTCGGTCAAGTGGACGTGGCCCAACCGATCGCCAAGCTGACGGACGGCGTCCAAAGAGTTCGTTCCGGAGGCGGCTGCGTGGGAGAAATCCCACGTGACCCACTCGTAGTCTTGGCCCAGCGGTGACCAGTGGGGTGCGTACATGAGAACTTCCCGTCCGGCTACACGCCACGGGTACATGTTCTCGACCGCGATCTTCACGCCTTCTTCGTCCGAAATGCGCCGCACCCCGTCCGGGAATGTTTTTGCATATTTCCGCTGCCACACGAACGGCGGGTGGGCGACCATGACGTCTGCCCCGACCCGGTGCACCATTTTTGCCGCAAGGCGTATCTTGTTCCAGGCATCGCCCCACACGTGTTGGGTCAGCAAGAGGGTTGGGGCGTGGATCGCGGCAATCGGCAGCTGATACTCCTGCACGTAGTCCAGCAACTCGTCCGGATCACGGCTGAGGGGGTTGCCCGTGATCATGACCTCCACGGCGTCGTACCCCAGGTCCCGGGCGACGGCGAACGTGTCCTTGACCCCCATCGGGAACACCGAGGACGTCGAGAGAGCAACGGGCCTCGAGGGCGACTCGGACCCCTGGGGGGCTACCGTTTCCGGAACAGATTCCTCCACCGTGATTACTCCTTGGCGATCGATGTCAGTGTTTTTGGATCGACCGTGGCCATCGAATCCTGTGAATTGAGTCGGTCCATGCGCCGGAGGATGAGCCCTTCCCTGAGTGCCCAGGGCACAGACCGCATGATCGTGATGCCGTACAGATCCATCGCGGTCTCGGCGACGATCCCTCCCGCGAGGATCTGGGCCGCTCGCTTGGAGGACACGCCGGGAAGATCGGCGCGTTCCTTCGGCGTCATCGCCTCCATCCGTCGCGTCCACAGTCGAAGGTCTTCCAGATGGAACTCACGTTTGACGTATGGACCGGCCGCGTAGGGCGCGGCCCCGCAGATGCGTGCCAAGGAACGGAACGTCTTGGACGTGCCGACCACCATGTTCGGGGACCCCGCTTTCTTCACGGTGTCGACGGCCGGCTTGAGCGTCTCCTTGACGTGCTTGCGCAGAGCCTTGATCTCCTTGGGCTTCGCCTGTTCATGGTGGATGAATTGCCGCGTGAGGCGGCCTGCACCCAGCGGAGTCGAGACGGCCACATCAGGCAACGCGTCGTCGCCTATGGCCATTTCGAAGGAACCACCGCCGATGTCCAAGTCGAGAATCGTTCCTGCACCCCAGCCTTGCCATCGTCGGACGGCGAAATAGGTGATGGCAGCTTCCTGGTCTCCGGAAATCTCGGTGAGCTTGACCCCACTGGTCGATTTGACGAAGTCCAGGACCTCCGCGCCATTGCCCGCTTCCCGGATGGCAGAGGTCGCGAAGGCCAGCAAGTCCTCCGCGTCATGCTCCGCTGCGAAGTCTCGCGCTTCGGTAACGAATGTCGTCAAGGCGTCCCGGCCGGCGTCCGAGATGTTTCCGTCCTGGTCAAGGTACTGGACCAGTTGCAACGGCATCTTGTGCGATGCATACGGTTCCGGTCGGGAACCCGGTTGCACGTCCAGCAGGAGCAGATGAACCGTGTTGGAGCCAACGTCCAGGACAGACAGCCTCATCCTATTGGTCCTTGGTTGCCGTGGACTTCGACGCCGCGGATTTCGACGCCGACTTCGAAGTCGCGGACTTAGTCCCGGAAGACTTCGCGGCCGTGGATTTGGCCGCGGATGTCTTCTTGGTTCCGGACGCAGACGAAGACTTCGTGGTCGAGGTCTTCTTGGTCGAGGCTGAGGTCTTCTTTGCCGCGGTCTTCTTGGTCGTGCCGTTCTTCTTCTTGGCCGGGCCCTTGGCTCGTTTGTCGGCAAGCAACTCCACTGCCCGGGTGTGAGTCATGGACTCAACGGTCTCGGACCTGGGAACCGTGACGTTTGTTTCCCCATCCGTCACGTACGGCCCGAAGCGCCCGTCCTTGATCACAATCGGTTTGTCGTTGCTCGGATCCTTTCCGAGTTCGGCCAGGGGCGGCTTGGCGGCTGCCCTCCCCCTCTGCTTGGGCTGAGCGTAGATCGCCAACGCCTCGTCCACGGTGATCGAAAAGATCTGCTCCTCCGAACTCAGCGAGCGCGAGTCCGTCCCCTTCTTGAGATAGGGGCCGTACCTGCCGTTCTGGGCCGTGATCTCCGTGCCTTCCTCGTCGGTGCCAACGACGCGTGGCAGTGACAGCAGTTTGAGAGCGTCCTCGAGCGTCACGGTCTGGAGCGACATCGACTTCAGAAGCGAGGCCGTTCGCGGCTTCTCCTTCTTGGGCTTCTTCGGCGGCTTGGGCTTGCCGTTCTTGTAGTACTCGACTGGTTGATTCGCCAGTTCCTCTTCGGTGAGCTCGGGAACCACTTCGGTCACGTAGGGCCCGAAACGGCCGTCCTTGGCCAGAATCGTGCGACCGTTCTCCGGGTTGGTTCCCAGCTCCCTGCCGTCCGCCTTGCCCTGCTCGATGAGTTCGGCAGCTTTTTCGGCCGTGAGCTCGTCAGGTGCGAGATCGCTGGGCACGTTCGCCCGGATCGGGTCCTTGATCTCCCCGGTCTCCTCGTCCACCGTTCCACCGGTCTCGAGGTAGGGGCCGTATCGTCCGACCCTGAGCGTCACGCCATCCGCGATCTCGATGGAGTTCACGGCCCGAGCGTCTATCTCGCCCAGGTTCTCCACGATCGGCTTCAGCCCGTTCCTGGACGCATTTCCGAAGTAGAAACCGGTCAACCAGTCGGTTCGTTGCTCTTCGCCCCGCGCGATCCTGTCGAGGTCCTCCTCCATTTCCGCGGTGAACTCGTAGTCGACGTAGCGGGAGAAGTGTTCCTCCAGGAGCCGGACCACGGAGAAAGCGGTCCAGGAAGGCACCAATGAGCCCGAGCGGTTGTTGACGTATCCGCGATCCATGATCGTCGAAATGACCGCTGCATACGTGGACGGACGTCCGATCCCCAAGTCGTCCATGGCCTTCACGAGGGAGGCCTCGGTGTAGCGGGGAGGCGGGGACGTCTCGTGGGCGTTCGCCTCGATGTCGCGGCCGGTGAGCCGGTCGCCCTCGACCATGTTCGGGAGTCGTTTGTCGTCGCCGTCCTTGGTGTCGTCCGCATCCCGAGCAGCGTCCTTGCCTTCCTCGTAGGCGGCCATGAATCCCCGGAAGGTGATGACGGTACCCGATGCCGAGAACTCCGCCGTCCGGGAATCGCTGGTCTGCGCTGCGAGCTTGATGGACGCCGTCTGCCCCTTGGCGTCGGCCATCTGCGAGGCCACGGTGCGCTTCCAAATCAATTCGTAGAGCCGGAATTCGTCCGAAGACAGCCTGGACTTGACCGCGGCCGGTGTGCGAAAGGAGTCACCTGCGGGACGAATTGCCTCGTGGGCCTCCTGGGCATTCTTCGACTTCGAGGCATAGAGCCGCGGCTTGGAGGGGACGTGATCGGCGCCGTAGAGCTCGGTCGCCTGCGCACGCGCAGCGTTCACGGCCTGGTCCGAGAGCGCGACCGAGTCCGTACGCATGTAGGTGATGTAACCGTTCTCGTACAGACGCTGAGCGACCTGCATGGTCGATCGGGAGGAAAACCGCAGCTTTCGGGCGGACTCCTGCTGCAGAGTCGAGGTCGTGAACGGCGCGGCCGGACGACGGGTATACGGCTTGGTCTCCACCGAGGAGACCGAGAACTCCGAGCCCTCCAGGGCAGAAACCAGGCCGCGGGCCGTCTCTTCGTCGAGGTGCGCGACCTTGGATCGAGCGCTCTGCTTGAGCTCCCCGGAATCCGCGAAGTCCTTGCCGGACGCCACGCGCATCCCGTCCAGTGCCGAGAGCTTGGCCTTGAAGCTCTCCGACGCCTTCGTCTCGAAGACTCCCGCCAGGTCCCAGTACTGCGCCGACCGGAATTTCATGCGTTCCCGCTCGCGCTCGACGACCAGGCGGGTTGCGACCGATTGCACGCGGCCCGCGGAAAGGCCCTGGGACACCTTGCGCCACAGAACCGGCGACAGCTCGTAACCGTAGATCCTGTCAAGCACGCGCCGAGTTTCCTGCGCGTCGACGAGAGAATCGTCAATCGATCGCACGTTCTCGAATCCGCGCTCGACAGCTTCCTTGGTGATTTCGGGGAAGGTCACGCGGTGAACTGGCACTTTGGGCTTGAGGACCTCGAGAAGATGCCACGCAATGGCCTCGCCCTCGCGGTCCGCATCGGTGGCCAGATACAAGGCGTCACATTCTTTGAGCAGACGCTTGAGTTCGGTGACCTTCTTCTTCTTGTCAGGGTTGACCACGTAGTACGGCTCGAACCCTTGGTCGATGTCCACAGCGAACTTGCCGACGGGGGTCTTCTTGAGCTCGGTGGGCAATTCCGAGGGCTGGGGAAGGTCCCGGATGTGGCCCATGGACGACTCGACGACATACGCGTCCCCCAAGTAACCCCCGATGGTTTTGACCTTCGAAGGAGACTCCACAATGAGGAGGCTCTTGCCGGTCGTCTTGCCCTTGCCCTGTGTTGGCACGTCGCTCCTTGTGTCCGTACTGGTCGATACGCCCCCACAATAGCCGAGGATCAGAAGGCTCTCGTCATGTATCCACAGACTCGAAGGAACGAGCCTGTTTCGACCTGAAGGGGTTCGGGCCCAGGCTACCGCGCACTCGGAACTCGCAACTGCGGGGGCCCAGCGGTTCGCTCACCGCGTGCAATGGTCCGGATAGGCCCTACTCGTCGATGTCGAGGAACCCACCCTCGGTCAAGGCGCGGACGCGGGCAAACAGCTCGGAACGTTGTTCCTCGTCATTCCATTCGAGCAGGGCAGCCAAGGCATCCGCAATCTGGCCGATACTGAGCTGTCCATCACATGCGGAGACGAAACCGGCGGCTTCCGTGGTCATCACCTCGGTGCGACGCAGCCCCGCCCCCTGTCGGAGCAGAATGACTCCGGGATGTTCGGCGCCCGGACGCTGATGCCTCTCCTCCGTCACGTCCTCGGACACCGTCAGATGCAAGGTAGCAAGGTCGTCATCGCTGATACCCGCCAGAGCATCGTGGGCGTCGACCGCGCTCGAGAGGAACGGCGCAATGGGTTGCTGGATGGGGTGCTCGATCGTTTCGAACCTGCGCATCGAGGGGGATCCCGGCGCACGCCTAAGCCACACCATTCCGAAGCCGATGGCTGCGATGCCGCGGTTCGAGAAGTCGGCCATGTAGTCCAGATAGGCCGTCTCGTAGGATTCCCGGTCCCTGTTCTGGCTCGCATCCCGCAACCACGTTTCCGCATACTGCTCAGGTGATGTCTCTTCGCGCTGGATGAACCAGGCGTCGCTGTCATCGGACAACCATGCGCGCGGCCGGCGGTCCCAGGACTCGCGCCCCTGCTCCGCTTCGGGGTCCGAAAGAATCTCCCAGTTCCCCAGCATCTGTGCGCGCCCGCCCGGGTTCAATACTTCGGGAACGCGGCGCACCAGGGTCGAGACGATCTCATCGCCGGGCAGACCCCCGTCCCGATACGTGTAGAGGTCTGTCTCACCTGTTCTCCGTGGGGTGATGACGAACGGTGGGTTCGAGACCACCAAGTCGAAGGTTTCCCCTTGGACCGGCTCCAGGAGACTTCCCAGCCGCAGGCTCACCCGATCATCGATCGCGGCCGGGTCCAGGCCCAGGGCGGATGCGTTGAGCACCAGGTTGAAACGGGTCATGGCGAGTGCGCGAGCGGAGATATCGGTTGCCGTCACGTGGTCGCAGTGCGCCAGCAAGTGAAATACCTGGATTCCGCATCCGGTCCCCAGGTCCAGGGCCCTCTTCACGGCTCGACGCTCCGTGAGCTGAGCCAGGGTCAGTGATGCCTGTCCGATTCCCAGCACGTAGTCCCTCGGCAGGGCGCCGTCCGTCTGGTGCGACCCCAGATCCGAGACGACCCAGAGATCCGTTCCGTCGTCGGCCGAGTGGGGCCGGAGGTCGAAGGCCGCACGGAATCTTCCCCGACCTGCGTCGTCGTGCGTCTCCGCCGGCAAGAGCATGTTGAGTCGCTCAAGGACACCGGAGGCGCCTTCGCCCAGGGTCGCATCCAGAGCTTCGGCGGTCATCACGCCGCCCAGCATGAAGAATTCGACGACGCCGGCGAGTCGTCGCTGCCCGGCCCGCGCCGTCGCACGCCCGCTGAGAAGCTCGTCGATCCTGTGCTGGGCGGGAACCATCTGTTCCCTGGCCATGGCCTCGAACGGACCGTCCCCGAGGGGTCGCAGCACCCCCTCGTGGGAATAGTCGACGGCGGCCAACGCCTCGGCCAGGCTTTCCACGGCGTCGGCGTCGTCGCTGAACGGGGTCGCGGATACACGGGAGAATTCGGGTGCGGAAGTCACGGTCCCAGTCTACGAGGTCCTTAATTGGTTTACGTCGCAATCAACTCGGGGCATAGTTGGGGGCATGAACGGGAATCAGGAAAGCCACACGACTCGCGGCGCGTACGTGACCCAGGGGAAAGAATTCACACGGGACACCCAATACATCGAGGACCGCGTCGTCTCGGATTCCGGGCTCGAGCCCGGCGCCGACCAGAGAGAACAGGGGATCTGGCCCGTCGAAGCCGGCAGGTATCGGCTCGTTGCGGCACGGGCGTGCCCGTGGGCCAATCGCACGATCATCGTCCGTAGGCTCCTGGGCCTGGAGAACGCCATCTCGATCGGTATGCCCGGACCGACTCACGACGTCCGTTCTTGGACATTTGATCTGGACCCGCAGGGGAAGGACCCGGTGCTGGGCATCGAGCGGCTTCAGGAAGCCTACTTCCGCCGTTTCCCCGAGTACCCTCGCGGCATCACCGTTCCGGCGATCGTGGACATTCCCTCGGGAGAAGTGGTCACGAACAACTTCCCCCAGATCACTGAGGACTTCGCCAAGCAGTGGAGGGCGTTCCACCGCCAGGGAGCTCCGAATCTGTGGCCGGAGGACCAGGAAGAAGAGATGAGGGACGCCATGCACCGCGTCTTCACGGAGGTCAACAACGGGGTGTACCGATGTGGTTTCGCGGGGTCCCAAGAAGCCTACGAGAACGCGTACCGGAGGCTCTGGACCGCCCTCGACTGGCTGGAGGAGCGCTTGTCCGACCGCCGCTTCCTCATGGGCGATCACATCACCGAAGCAGACATTCGACTGTTCACGACCCTGGCACGGTTTGACGTCGTCTATTTCTCCCATTTCAAGGCAAATCGACAGTTGCTCGCGACCCTGCCCCATCTCTGGGGATACGCCCGCGACCTGTTCCAGACCCCCGGCTTCGGGGACACCATAGACTTCGTGCAGATCAAGGAGCATTACTACGGGGTGCAGAAAGACATCAATCCGACGGGAATCGTGCCGGTCGGACCGGACGTCTCCGGCTGGCTGACCGACCCTGGCCGTGACCACCTGGGCGGCAGCCCCTTCGACGCCGCAGCCGGTGCGACGGCACCCGGTCCGGTCCGTCCCGAAGAACGTGTCGAACCGGGACACAATCCGCTGTACCCGACAACCTCTTAGGCCACGGTCTCATCGCTCGAGGGTTCCACGGTCGCGACGTCGCCCGATGCGCACCCACTCGGGCAGGTGGGGCTCCCCTGCCGACAATCCGGGCACAACAGGATCAGGTCTCGACACTGTTGATTGCTGCAGTTCTCGAACCGGTTGGCTCCTGCACCGCAGGACTCGCATTCGCCGATGGTCACGGCGTCGGGGGTGAACTCCATGTGCATTCGCCGGTCGAAGACATAAAGGGATCCTTCCCAGAGCCCGGCATCCCCGTATTCCTCCCCGTATCGGACGATCCCGCCGTCGATCTGGTAGACATCCTCGAAACCGCGGTTCTTCATGAGCGCGGACAGGATCTCGCACCGAATTCCGCCGGTGCAGTAGGTCACGACCTTCTTGGACTTGAGGTCGTCATACTTGCCCGATTCGAGTTCGTCCAGGAAATCGTGCGTGGTCCTGGTGCTCGGGACGATCGCGTTCTTGAATCGACCGATTTGGGCTTCGAAAGCGTTCCGGCCGTCGAAGAAGACGACGTCGTCGCCCTCGCGTTCGACGAGTTCGTTGACTTGTTCCGGGCTCAGGTGGGTTCCGCCGCCGACCACCCCGTTCTCGTCCACGGCAAGTTCGTCCGCTGCGCCGAAGGCCACGATCTCGTCCCGCGCCTTGACGGACAGTCGTGGAAAGTCCTCGGCTCCGCCGTCCGACCACTTGAATTCCATGGTGCGGAACCCGGAGTACTGGCGCGTGGTTCGCGCGTACTGCTTGACGGCATTGATCTCGCCCCCGACGGTCCCGTTGATGCCGTGCTCGGAGACCAGGATCCGGCCCCGCAAGCCCAGCTTTTCGCATAGGGCCCGCTGCCACAGCACCACGGCCTCTGGATCCGCGATCGGGACGAACTGGTAATAGAGAACGATTCGAGAAATTGCCACGACAGCAGTTTAGGCGAGGCGGTGTACTGGACCGAGGCCTTTTCCCGCCACTCGGATGCATCTCACACGGCCCTCATGGCCAGGCGCTGAAGGCAGAGGACCGAAGGCCGAGGGACCGCAGGTCTGCATCAGTCGCCCAGGCGGAAGCGACGTCCGGTAATCCTCTGCGGCGTGATCTCCACGAAGTCGAGCTTGTCCGTGTGGACCCACGGGGACAGCGGGAGGGACGCGACCCTGTCCGTTTCGTCCGGATCCGTCAGCAGTCGGGCACTTCCACGGACGACGACGCTGTGGGCCACGGCCCCCTCGATCTTGTCCGTTTCCAGTGCCACGTTCGGGTTCAACTGGAGCTTCGTGAGTTTGTTGCCGGGAGCCGTTCTGAAGTAAACCCGCCCGTCCGTGGCGAAGATGTTCAGCGGAGTGATATCGATCTCCCCCTCGTCGACGGTGACGCACCGCGCCACACGGGCCTCGGAGAGAATCTGCCAGCTCTCCTCTTCGGTCAGGTCCCGGATCCGGGGCTCGTGGTCCTCCGGGCGCTTTTCCCCCTTGATGTTCATCGGCATGCTCATGCCTCCATTGTGCCACGAATCACCCCCGAACGACCGGTCCGGAGACGTCCTGTGCTCCAGCACTGCGGGGCGGATCGAAGGGTGCCACAATGGTCTGGTGTCGGAACCGAACCATTTGCTGAGGGCGCTCCATCGGGGCGACGATCTCCCCGAGATCGTGCATGCCCGCGTGCTGCCCGAGCGGGAAGCGGTCGCCGCACCGTGGCCGACTTGGGCCCACCCGAGCGTCGTCGAAGCATTCCAGGGACTCGGGGTACCCGAGCCCTACCGTCACCAGGTTCTGGCCGCGGACGCCGCACATTCTGCCCAGGCGGAATCCCTCGACGAAGCAATGCAATGCCGCGCCGCCGGACGAGCCGTCTCTCCGGCACGGGGAAATCACGTCATCATCGCCACCGGCACCGCTTCAGGCAAGTCGCTGGCATACCACTTGCCCACGCTGGATGCGATCGTCCGAGGCTCCACGGAGCAGGGGTCGAGTCTGCATTCGCGCGAAGCAACAGTCCTGTATCTGGCCCCGACCAAGGCCCTTGCCGCGGATCAGTTGTCTGCCCTGCGCGCACTCGGGATTCCTCAACTCCGGGCGGACACCTATGACGGCGACACCGAATTCGGAGAGCGTTCGTGGATCCGTGACCACTCGAATTTCGTGCTCTGCAATCCGGATATGCTTCACGCCGGTGTGTTGCCGAATCACGAACGATGGGCACGTTTCCTCCGACAATTGCGTTACGTGATCGTGGACGAAGCGCACGGGTATCGCGGCGTGTTCGGCGCTCACGTCTCGATGATTCTGAGGCGGTTGCGCCGCATTTGCGCACTGCACGGTTCCTCGCCCACTTTCATCGGCGCTTCCGCGACGTCCGCGGATCCGCAGCACTCGTTCGCCAAATTGCTCGGCGTCGAGGCTCCTCGTGTCTCGGCCTGCTCTCAGGACGATTCCCCGCATGGTTCGGTGACCGTGCTTCTGTGGGAGCCTCTGTTGGAGGATTCGCTGCCGCAGGACGACTTGGCCGCAAAGACACGGGACAACGGTGAGGCGCCCGGTCTGCCGGAGGCTTCCTCGCCGACCGCACCCTTGCCTTCACGGGGGTTCGGCGGCGCGGGCGAGAACGGGGCCCCGCGGCGACGCTCGGCCCTCTCAGAGGCCGCCGGGATGCTCACGGACCTGGTTGCGGAGCGGATCCGGACCATTGCCTTCATCAAGTCCCGTCGCGGCGCCGAGACCATGGCGGGACAGGCCCAGGACTATCTTCAGGACATCGACCCTGCGGTCGCTCACCGGGTCTGTGCCTATAGGTCGGGCTATCTCCCCGAGGAGAGGCGCGAGCTCGAACGTCAGGTCCGGTCGGGCGAAATGCTGGGGGTTGCCTCGACTCCGGCTCTCGAACTCGGTATCGACGTCGCCGGTTTGGACGCCGTACTCGTGGCCGGCTGGCCGGGCACTCGCGCATCCTTCTTCCAGCAGATTGGGCGAGCGGGTCGGGCGGGCCAGGAGTCCCTGGCGGTGTTCGTGGCCAGCGACGATCCCCTCGACACCTATTTGGCGCACCATCCCAGGGACATCTTCGACACCGTGGTGGAGTCCACGGTGTTCGACCCCGGCAATCCCTACGTTCTCGCGCCCCATCTCTGCTCTGCTGCCGCCGAGAGGCCGATACGTCCAGAGGAATTGGGCCTCTTCGGCCCGGGCACGGAGGCCGTTCTGGAAACGCTGGTCCGAGACGGGTATTTGCGCAGACGCCCGACGGGCTGGTTCTGGACCCACCCCGAATCGGCCGCCGACCTCGTCGACATTCGGAGCGGAGGCGGGCACCGACTCGACATCATCGAAGCCGAGACCGGCGGAATCATCGGGACGATGGAATCCGGTCAGGTCCACTACCAGGCCCATCCCGGAGCCATCTACGTGCACCAGGGCAGAACATGGCATGTCGAGGAGCTAGACGAAGAGGGCCGGGCCGTCGTCGTCAGTCGTGCCCACCCCAACTTCTATACCCAGGCGCGGGATGTGACCGAGGTCAGCGTGCTCGAGATCGAGTCCAGTTGCGTTTGGGGACCAGTCACGCTGCACCGGGGCATGGTCCGCGTGCGCACGCAGGTCGTGTCCTTCCAACGCAAGGCGGTCATGAGCAATGAGCTGATCGATGAGGAACCCCTCGATCTGGAGGCTCAGGAGCTCGTGACTCGGGCGGTCTGGTGGACCATCCCCCAGGAACTCATGAACTCGGCCGGCGTCACAGAGCCGCAGGTTCCGGGTGCGCTCCACGCGGCCGAGCATGCCGCCATCGGTCTCCTTCCCCTGATGGCCACGTGTGACCGTTGGGACATCGGCGGCCTGTCCACAGCGCTTCACGTGGACACCGAGTTGCCGACGATTTTCGTGTACGACGGTTACCCAGGTGGCGCGGGTTTCGCCGAACGTGGTTTCGACGTCGCACGATCCTGGCTCGAAGCCACTCTGGAGGCCATCCTGTCCTGCGAATGCGATCACGGGTGTCCCTCGTGCGTACAGTCCCCCAAATGCGGCAACAAGAACAATCCTCTGAGCAAGCAGGGAGCCATCGCCCTGCTCCGGGGAATGCTCAGGGAGGCCACCGCGGATCCCGGCAGATAGGCCTCAGCGGGGTTCGCTCGACGACTCAGCAGGCGGACCAGCGCGAGCCATGCCACGGGCCGGTCCGAGAACCTTGACCCAGGAATTCAGGTCAACTTCCACATCGACGTCGATCGCCCCGGCCAGACCGGGGACCTCGGTGCAGGAGACGAGTCGCGCCCCATTGCCTCGGGCGACGCTGGTGGCGACGTCGCAGGGATCCCCCGTTGTCAGGCCCCTTGCGGCATCGGCGGCAGACAGCGCCGCCAGGTCGGCCGCCGTGGCCGCGCGGCAATTCATGACGGCCACGTGCGCAATCCCCGCCACGACAGCCACGGCGGCTACGGCCGACATCATGAGCATCGCACCGACCACGCTCGCTGAGCCGCGATCGTCCTCGCCCGCGGGACATGAGGCAACCCGGGGGTCCTTCACCTGCGGCCCCCTGATTCAGGGCCCGTTTCAGCCTGTCCGGTCAGGACGATGCCTCCCCATTCTCCGATCGGTCCAGGAGCAGGCGATGTAACGGTCACCTGAATGCGATGACCGCCGTGCAGGATGCCCACGCGGGCATGCTGTCCAGCGATGTCCCGTGCAATTCTCACGGCCTCGGTCTTGCTGTCTCCCCGGGCAAGCGACCGCGCGGCCAAGCGCGCCGCCTCCTCCGTACGCACTGACATCGTGCCGACCGCCGCGACGCCGACGACCAACGAGACCACCACGGCAATGACCGGCATGATCACAGCGAACTCTGCCGTCACCGCGCCGAGATCGTCGTCATGCAGTCGCGCCGCGCTGGGCCCCGGAGTCGCCGAGCGCGACCGCCGCGCCGGCCCTCGGCGTGAGGTCGATTCGCTCCGTCCAACGACACCATGACCCGCTCTCATGGCCAACACCCCGTGTGCTCCGCAATGTTCATTGTCTTCCTTCCTCGACCTTCCCCGGGCAGTGCCGGAGGCCCCGACCAAGGCCTCCGGCGCCGCCACCGACCCGTCACATCGATCCGTCAACCTGTCGAGAGCGCGGTCCGGATAACGCCGAGAAGGAGTTCCTTGACTTCTCCGCTTTTGAGTATCGCCACCAGTAACCCGGCGAATCCCACGGCCGCGAGCATGACGATTCCGTACTCTGCGGTCGTAGCCCCGAGCTCGGGGTGATCGTCCTCTGGTTCCACTCGCTCAAGCGGTTTGGTGGCGGGCAATGTGTGCGGACCCGTGCTTGGCGGTTCCGCGGGAACATCTTGGGTGATGTCCGTGGTTTCCATCGATCTTTCCTTTCCCAACCGGCATGTCCGATGCCGGAGCTCTGGTCGCATCGCCGGTCACGACCACACGCGTGGCATGAAGCCGATGAGTATCGGGACCACTCCCAAACAGACGAACGAAGGAAGTGAGCACAGGCCCAGCGGAACAACAAGCTTCACACCGAGGGCGGCTGCCATTTTCTCCGCCTCCCGATGCTCGGACCGCCGCAACTGCATGGCTCTGGCTCTCAGCATCGACGCCGTTGGTGCGCCGGTCCGGACGGCCAGGGTCAAAACCTCGCGAAGAATCCGCATGGCTTGCTGTTCGTCCGAGTCGCCACCCCCAGCATTCGCCTCAATCGGCCACGCGTTGTCCCAGGGCAGTCCAAGACGGAGCCGATGCGCCACCCCCTGAAGTGCAGAAGATCCGGCCGATTCCGCCACGATGCGCAATGCCTCGGCGAGTGGAACACCTGACTCGAGCACGGTGGCCGTCAGCTCGAGCCACACTCGGATGCTCAGGTGCGTGCTTCCGGTCCGACCCGCCTCGCGCCCCAGCATGCGCCGTCGCGTTCCGCGATGACCGCCCCATCCGTTCAACGGGTCGCGGGGGGACGTCTTGGGCTTCACGATTGCCACCGCCGCCTTCGCTTTTTCATGCCGCGGGACCGAAGGAAGGACATCTCCTGCGATAACGAAGCCCCCATTGATTCGGTCGGGCGGTTGTCCCGTGCCGATGCGATCAGACGTCGGGTCCACAGTGCTCCCGCCGCACCCAGCACCGTCCCGAGTCCGAGCGCGACGCGTCCCCAGAGACTCCCCACGAGTACGCCGATGGGGTCGGCATCGAGGATTAGTCCGATGGCCAAACCCACCAGTGGCAGGGCCGAGAGCAGCCTGGCCGTGGCGCGTGGACCGGACATCGCCGCCTCCCGCGCGGCGTGGGCGTCGAGGTCGTCCTCGACCGCCTCCGCGATCCTGACCAGCGCTTCCGAGATCGAGGAGCCGGTCTGTTTCGAAACCGACCACGTGGCGATCAGGGCATCGATGACCGCCTGGGACGAGAACAATTGGGGCCTGGCCGCTTCCAGGGCCCGGACGGCATCCATTCCCGCTTCGGACACGCGGGCGGCCTGACCGATCGTTCTCACGACGTCTCGCGCCACGCGGTCGCCCGAGGACATCGGATATGGCCCTCGATTCGACGTCCATGCCTGCTCCAGTTCCGACCACACGCGATTCTGCGGTATTCCTGCCGCTGTCAGAGCAGAGAGCTGCCTGATGGCTTCGGGCCAGCATCCGAGGCTCACCGCATCCGCGCGAACCCGCAACGACCGGACCGCCGAAAAGGCCCGGAACAACAGACGTTTCGTCGCGGATGAGTCCGAAGATCCCACACGAGGTGCCAGAATTGCCCCGGCCCCCATCAGAATGATTCCGCAAACGCCACAAGCCGTCAGCCAGATCGTCACGGCCTTACACCACCCGTCAACGGTCCTGAATCTTGCGTCGAAGGTGGCAACGAAACTGGGCGTCCCCCATCCAGGCCGGCCAGAGCCGCAAGGGATGACCAGGCCCGAGTGTGCGTCGCATCGCCGTCGACACCGAATTCGACCGCGAGGACAACCACCAGGTCGTTGCCTTCGATGCTGAGCAGCCCCATCTGGCTGACCCACCGACGTACGCCTGACCGTCGCACATGGACAACGACGTCGACAGCATTCGCGGCTTGGTGGGCCACCGCATCACGTCCCAAACCGGCCAGGGCACCGAGGGCCAAGAGTCGCGATGGTACGGACGAAGCAGAATTGGCGTGCAATGTCACGCCACCGCCTTCGTGGCCGGTGTTCATGGCCAGGAAGAAATCCTTGACCTCTGCACCCCTGCATTCCCCGAGGATCAGCCGGTCTGGGCCCATTCTCAGCGCCTGGCGTATCAAGGAGGTCAGTGTCACCTCCCCAGCCCCTTCAGCATTCGCGTGTCTGGAACGCAAAGAGACCACGTGGGGGTGATCAGGTTCGAGCTCTGGCGAATCCTCGATCAGGACCAGACGCTCCGTCGGCGGACAGAGTCCCAGAACTGCATTCAGCAGGGTCGTTTTGCCAGTGCCCGTCCCGCCACTGATCAACAATGACCGTTTCCTGCGGACCAATGAACGAATCAACGCTCCGGTTTCCTCGGAGAACATGCCCGACTTCTGCAAAGCGAAAAAATCCGGCCTCAGAGCGGGCTGGAGCCGGATCGACAGGTGCGTCTGCCGTGCGGCCACAGGTGGGAGCACGGCATGGAGCCGGTAGCCGTCCGGAGTCTGCACATCAGCGCAGGGACGGCTTACGTCCAGGCGTTGGCCTTCGGAGGCGATGATGCGTGTCGCAAGATCGCGCACGGCGGCGTCGTCGGGAAAACAAAGACCGGTCCGTTGCATCCCCTGTGCGCCGTCCGTCCAGATCTCACGAGGACCGTTGACATAAATGTCCGTGATTCCGGGGCTCTCCAGCAACGGCTCAAGTATTCCCAGCCCTTGAAAGCGTGCCCGTCGTGCTTCCCAGGCGGCCAAACGTTCGGCAGCTGGGGACACCGGACTCATTCGGCGCCCCATCCGGCCGAAATGTCGTACCCACCCCGAACATCCGAGCACGAAGGCCCTGTCGTTACCTGGCCCTCCGACACATCGCCGGCCGGTCTCCGGTGCTGCGGCGACATCCTCGCAAATTGTTGGCCCGCAGAGTACCCGCGGCCACGCCCGCGTCCGGCGCGACTCTCGACGGCCGCGCCGACGGCATCGACGATCTCGCCGAGGGCCCGACGCAGCGGTCGCTTGTAGGCAACGTCCAGGACCCGACCGGCCTCATAGGAGTCATGCACCGGCACGACGTGCGGGATGGTGGCGGCCAACGGCATCCCTATGGCCTGAGCAACGTCCTGGTCGGAGACGTCGCACCATCTGGGGCCCGTTCCGACGGGGACGACGGGCAGGACCCCAGACCATCGATGGCATGCTGCTCTCGCCTGGCACAAGCCGCGGAGGGTGAACGGAACCAACAAGAGCAGCGCCGAACACCGGGCCACGGAGGTCGAGTTCATGGTTGACCATGTCAGCGGGATCGCGCCGAGATCGACAACGGGCAGGGCCTCACGGCTCAGGGCGTCGATGGTCGCCCAGAGGGTTGTCCCCGAATCCTGGGTCTGACCGGTCGTGTCAGGATCAGAGGAGAGGATGGGCAGCCCGTGCGGGGCCGGAACAGCGGAGACGATGTGGGCAGGCTCCGGCCTGTACGGCAATCGAGCGATGTCTTCCCATCTGAGCCCGCTCATCGGTTCGCCGGCGACGCAGCTTTCGAGGGCGGTGCTTCCCGGAACGGCATCGACGACGATCGGAGGCTTGCCGTCTTCGAGGAGTCTTGAGGCAACCCAGAGCGCCGTCGTCGTCGTTCCGACGCCACCGCACACGCCGAGCACACCGATCGTTGGGTGCACGTGTTCGGTTCCCGGGCTCCCGGCGATCCGGTCGGCCAGCCAGCCCCTCCCCTGCGGGAGCATCACGACGTCGGGTTGGTGCCAGAAGGCCGCGAGCCTCCGCGCGGCGACCCACGGATCAGCACCGCCCGCGAACCCGCAGACAATCACGGGCCCTCTCGGGCTCGGCGTCGACCTCAGATAGGCGTCCGGGCAACGGGCAGAATCTTCGGCCCGTTCCGCTTCCATCACCAAAGCGTCGCGCGGACCGATGATCGGCTGACCGTTTTCCGGCACCCGGCGCAGGCCTGTGCCCACCGCCCTGGCAACGTCCTCGGTGACGCGCAAGAAACTGCGCCGATCACCCCAGGCCAGGAGGGAGCCCGAAGCTCCGTTCGCGAGTTCCTCGGAAGGCGCTCGATCGATCAGTTCTCGGACGAAATCTTCCGCCTCCGAAACGGAGGGCTCAGTGACATGTCGGCGTGAATCGGTATCCATGCCGACATCGTGACGCCCGTAGGGTTCCGGCCCATCGGAATCCTGGCTCCGGGAATCTCCAGTGTGGAGAATTCGCAATGGCCCACGAGAACAATTCTCCTGTGGACGGGCCATGCTGGTCCATGCCCGGAGCTAGTCCACGTCGAAATACAGGTCGTAGTGAAGAGAACACCGTTCGTTGAACATGATCGCGCACCGAGGGCAACGGGAAGCGGCCATGTACTCCCTGATCGGAAGCTCGCTTCCGCATCCCCCGCACAGGATGGCCCGCGTCTCCCGTTCGTCGATGGGCCACTGGCGGGCCTCATGGTCCTCGGCCTCGGCGTGGCACAGATGGCACGGGTAGTACCTGTTGCAGCATTTGAAACGGATTGCTACGACGTCCTCGGGCTGGTGGTAATGAACGCACCGGGTCATGTCATCGACGGTGTCGCCCCACACCCGCGGAAGACCCGGGTTCCGAGAAATTGGCATTTCCTTGTCCACAGGGACAAATCTACGGGCTGCATGGGCCTGGATAATAGAGGCATGGTGATCGTGATCGGCCCCCAGGACCCTGGCTCGTCTGCGCAAGGCAACGACGCCGTCTGGCGCGCCGTCACGGTCGAGAACGGCGTGGCGGGTTCAACCCGCAGTTTCGCGCAGAATCAGTTGTCCGACTTCGTGAGCGCGGTGCAACGGACCTCACACGATTCCGACCTCATCCGGTGGGTTTGGTCGTCCACCAACGCGGTCTACCCGTCACTCCTGAAAGCAGGAGTCTCGGTCTCCCGTTGCTGGGACCTCGCGCTGAATCAGACCATCCTTCGGAACGCCGCAACGCTACCGAGCAATCACGTCCGGTACAGCCCGGCCGTGGACCTGGTGTCCTCAGAGTCGGCCCCCGCAGGCCACATACCTCCTCGCCATGATCCTCAGCAGGTTTCGTTGTTCGACCCGCCGTCTCGGCCCGGGTCGCGTGCCGGACCCGGCATCGACCAACTCGTGGAGGAGTTCACGGTCCAGAAGCGCGCCGTGGACGAGTCCCCGGGGCGCAAGCGCCTGACCCTGCTGCTGGCCGCTGAATCCCAAGGCGCGTTGATAGCCGCCGAGATGTACCACGAAGGGCTCCCCTGGAACGCGGACATCCACCAACGGATTCTTCAAGAGCTTCTCGGTCCCCGGCCCGCAGAGGGACACCGCCCTGTCCTGATGCAGAAATTGGCCGAGGACATCGGACGAATCCTGGGGTCGAACCGGCTCAATCCCGATTCGCCCCAGGACCTTCTCCGTGCGCTCCACTCGGCCGGAATCGAGGTTTCTTCTACACGAAAATGGGACCTGATGGCGTGGGCGGATCGTGGAGGCTCGAGTTCGGACCAACGCAGAGCGATGGTCGGCCCCGTCCTGCGGTACAAGCAGCTGTATCGGCTCTGGACCGCCAACGGGTGGCACTGGCTGGACGAGTGGGTCCGGGACGGAAGATTTCACGCGGCGTACGTGGTCGGCGGCGTCGTGACCGGTCGGTGGGCCGCACACGGAGGAGGTGCGATGCAGATCCCTCAAACGGTACGCGACGCCGTGCGCGCAGACCCAGGGAACGTCCTGACGGTCGCCGACGCTTCGCAGGTCGAACCTCGCATCCTCGCAGCGATGTCGTCGGACCGGGCCCTGACCGTGGCCGGGCAGGGCAAGGATCTGTACGTCGGCATCGCAGAAATCGGGCAACGAACTGGTTCCGCGTTGAAGGACAGGCCCGCGGCCAAAGTCGCTCTTCTCGGGGCGATGTACGGGGCCACATCCGGGGAGGCCGGATCGCTGGCCCCACACCTCAAGAGATTGTTCCCCGAGGCCATCGGCGTCGTCGAGAATGCTGCGGCTCTTGGCGAGCGAGGTGGTCAAGTCACCACGTGGCTCGGCCGGACCTCCCCGCCCCCGGAGCAACGGTGGTTCGACACGGTGAAAGACGTCAGCACGGCCGCTGCGGAAGCCCGTTCGAACACGATGTCCCGTTCTCAGGGTCGCTTCACCCGAAATTTCGTGGTTCAGGGAACCGCCGCAGAGTGGGCGCTGTGCTGGATGGGAGAAATTCGCAGGCGCCTGCGATCCGGTGGAGAAAACGGCGGACCGATGAGCACGTCGTTGGTCTTCTTCGTGCACGATGAGGTCGTGCTC
The DNA here is from genome assembly GCF_051370785.1 of Rothia sp. HC945. NCBI lineage: Bacteria > Bacillati > Actinomycetota > Actinomycetes > Micrococcales > Micrococcaceae > Rothia > Rothia sp. HC945. Next base: position 1,141,530 of record NZ_JBFCSN010000001.1, read on the forward strand.
CACGGCCCTGAGTCCGAGGCACAGGTTGTCGCCGGTATTGTCAGGGACTCTGCGGCATCGGCCGGCCGGTTGTTGTTCGGGGACTCTCCAGTGGATTTCCCGCTGACGGTCGAGACGGTGAACTCCTACGCCGAGGCCAAATAGTTTCCTTCGACGATGTGGCGGGGTGCGCTGGGCCGAGCATCCCGCCGAGGACGCAGTTCAGCGAGGAGCCGGTTTCGCGCGGGTGCGGTCCCATTCCTGATCCCATCCGAGCTCGTGGAGGACCCGGTCAAGAACGACGCCCGTGAATCCCCAGATCGTGACCCGCCCCGTGGATTCCACAATGTCGAAGGCGGGAGACTTGTAGGTCAGCCGGCCGCGGGTCACCGTGGCGTAGTGGCGGCTGCTCGGATCGATCAGATCGCGTACCGGCACCCGGAAGACCCTGGACGACTCTGCGCTGTCGACGACGGCGACCCGTGAGGGATCCTTCCACCACCCGATCACGGGGGTGACCATGAAGTTGCTGACCGGGAGAGGCACAGGCGCGAGCTTCCCCACAACCTCGACGCCGTCCCGATCGAGACCGGTCTCTTCGACGGCCTCGCGGAGCGCCGCCTCGACAAACGGGTCCTCGGCCTGGTGGTCCTCCGGGTCCACTTTGCCGCCGGGGAAGGCCGGCTGACCGGCATGCTGCCGCAGCGTTCCCGCCCGGACCACTATCAGCACGTCCAAGTCAGCACCCACTCCTGCTTCGGCACCGCTCGACGAGGCCGCGAGGGCGTCGTCGAGTACACCGAACAGGATGAGGACCGCCGCGTCTTTGGTCGACTCCGGATCCATGGCACCGATCCGCCACGGCTCGCGATCGTCCATGACAATAGTGCTCCCCCGCCGGCCAAGGTCCCTGAGGTCCTCGAGGGCGGTCGTCGTTGTATCGATCTGACGTTCATCGACCAAGGCTGTACCCCTCCTCGCGCAGCTCGCGGCGAGTCGCGCCTTCCAGATACCGGCGGTGCAGCTCCTCACGTCCGGGGGCGAACTCGTACTGGAGGAGCTTTGCCGCCGCCCGCTCGTCGGTCTCCCCGGATCCGTAGGACGGGCAGAGGTCGGCCACAGGACATACTCCGCACGCAGGAACCTTGGCGTGGCAAATTCTGCGCCCGTGATAGATGAGTCGGTGCGACAGCATCGTCCAATCTCCGGGCGGGAACAAGCCGGCGACATCCTTCTCGACTTTGACGGGGTCCTGCTCCTCGGTGAATCCGAGCCGGCGAGACAGGCGGCCGAAATGAGTGTCAACGGTGAGCCCGGGCAGGCCGAAGGCATTTCCCATCACCACGAACGCGGTCTTTCGGCCGACCCCTGCCAGGGCCGTCAGTTCCTCGAGAGTCTCGGGCACGCGGCCATCGTGCTCGTCGACGAGCTGTCCGGCCAACGTAATGATCGATTTGGCCTTCGAACGGTAGAACCCCAGAGGGCGCACGATCTCCTCGACCGCCGAACGATCGGCCGTCGACAATGCCTGTGCATCCGGAAAGGCCGAGAACAACGTGGGGGTGACCATGTTGACCTTGGTGTCCGTGGTCTGCGCGGAGAGAACCGTCGCCACGACGAGTTCAAAGGCGTTGTCGAAATCGAGCTCCGCCACCGCATAAGGATAGGTCTCGCCAAGAATCCGGTTGATCTTTCGCGCACGCCGCACGGTTCCGAGATGGGTTTCCGCTGTCCCGGAGCGACGCCGCCGTGCGGCACCCGCACGCGCCTTCTCCTCGGGAACGTGCCGTATCTCCGGACCGACGCCCTCTTGCCCTACTGCACTCGTCATATCGACCCAGCCTACCCAGGGATGCGCGCACGGGCGACGTCGGCCCCACGAGCCGTTGATGGGCTGACCTGGGGATTTTCCTGCCTGCGAAACCCCTGCAGCCAGTGATTCGAGTCACGAGATGTCTATTACAGTAGAACTGAACGATCTCGCGGTCCGTCGACCGCATCCACCAGAAAGGACGCACAGTGAGCGAGACTTACCACACGTTCGACCCGCCCCAGGAGTTCGCCGCCCAGGCGAACGCCGGGAGCGACCTCTACGAACAGGCTTCTTCCCAAGGAACCGAGTTCTGGGCCGAACAGGCCAAGCGGTTCCTCCACTGGGACAAGGAATTCACACAGACTCTCGACTGGACCAATCCCCCTTTCGCCAAATGGTTCGAGGACGGCGAGCTCAACGCCGCATATAACGCCGTTGACCGCCATGTCGAGGCAGGCAACGGCGACCGGGTGGCCATTTACTTCGAGGGCGAGCCGGGAGACAGCCGGACGTACACCTACCGAGACCTCAAGGACGAGGTGTCGAAGGCGGCCAACGCGTTCCAGGAACTCGGAGTCGAGAAGGGGGACCGCGTTGCGGTCTACCTCCCCATGATCCCGGAGGCTGTCATCACGATGCTGGCCTGCGCACGCATCGGCGCGGTCCACTCCGTGATCTTCGGAGGATTCTCGGCGGAAGCGATTCGGTCCCGTGTCGAGGACGGCACGGCCAAGCTGATCGTGACCGCAGACGGCTCCTACCGGCGTGGTCAGCCGACTCAGCTCAAGCCCACCGTGGACAAGGCGCTGTCGAAGGGTGCAGAGAGCATCGAGCACGTCCTCGTGGTCAAGCGCAACGGTGAGGATGTTGCTTGGACCGAGGAACGAGACGTCTGGTGGCACGAATCGGTCGACAAGGCGTCCGCGGAGCACACTCCCCAGCCGAACAACGCCGAGGATCCGCTGTTCATCCTCTACACGTCCGGCACCACGGGCAAGCCCAAGGGAATCCTTCACACGACGGGCGGTTACCTGACTCATGCCGCCTACACTCACTACAACGTCTTCGACATCAAGCCGGATACGGACGTGTACTGGTGCACCGCCGACGTCGGATGGGTCACGGGACACACGTACATCACCTACGGTCCCCTGCTCAACGGCTCGAGCCAGGTCATCTACGAAGGAACTCCGAATTCCCCGCACCGCGGCCGTTTCTGGGAGATCGTCGACAAGTACGGCGTGACGATCATGTACACCTCTCCCACCGCCATCAGGACCATGATGAAGTGGGGCGAGGACATCCCGGCACAGTACAAGCTGGACTCGCTCCGACTCCTCGGCACAGTCGGCGAGGCCATCAACCCCGAGGCCTGGCTGTGGTTCCATCGGGTGATCGGCAAGGAGCGTTGCCCCATTGTCGATACGTGGTGGCAGACCGAGACCGGCGGCATCATGATCTCCCAGTTGCCAGGGGTCACGGTGGCCAAGCCCGGCTCCGCCCAGCACGCTTTGCCCGGGATCCACGCTGAGGTCGTGGACGACTCCGGGAAGAAACTCCCCAACGGGGAGTCCGGACTGCTGGTGCTGAGTCAGCCGTGGCCGTCCATGCTGCGCACCATTTGGGGAGACGATCAGCGTTTCGTCGATACCTACTGGTCGCGATTCGACGAGAAGACCTACTTCGCGGGCGACGGTGCAAAAAGGGACGAGGACGGCGACATCTGGGTACTCGGCAGAGTCGACGACGTCATGAACGTCTCCGGCCACCGCCTATCCACCCCGGAAATCGAGTCGGCGCTTGTCTCCCACGATTCGGTGGCCGAGGCCGCGGTGGTTGGCGCAACCGACGAGACCACCGGCCAAGCTGTGATCGCTTTCGTGATCCTGTCCGATGACGCGACCGCGGAGGGACGTGACCAGGAGGATCTGGCCGCAGAAATCCGTGCCCACGTCGGCGAGGAGATCTCTCCCATCGCCAAGCCGAAGAAGGTCCTGATCGTTCCGGAGTTGCCGAAGACCAGATCCGGCAAGATCATGCGCCGTCTGCTGAAGGATGTCGCAGAGGATCGTCCCGTTGGCGACGTCTCGACCTTGGCGGACCAGACCGTCATGGACCAGATCACCGAGTCGCTCGGTCGATAACCGATCACGTCGGCGCCCGGGCGGCCGGGTTCCCTGCGCAGGGAACCCGGCCGCCCGGGCGCCGAGCTGTCTCGTGGAAGAATGATCTTATGACCAAACCTATTTTTGTGTTGAATGGCCCCAACCTGAATATGCTCGGGGTTCGCAAACCGGAGGTCTACGGAACGACGACGCTCCGTGACATCGAGTCCTCTGTCCGGTCCCACGCCGAAAAGCTTGGTCTGGACATCGAGTTCATGCAATCGAATCACGAAGGCGATCTGGTCGACGTCATCCAACGCGCCCGTTCCGAGGCGTCGGCGATCATGATCAACCCGGCCGCCTTCACGCACTACTCCATTGCTATTCATGACGCTCTCGAGGCGGCCGAATTGCCCGTCGTCGAAATCCATCTTTCGAACGTCCATCGCCGGGAAGAGTTCCGTCACCGGTCTTTCGTGTCCCTGCAGGCCGAGACGGTCATCGCCGGTGCCGGCGCCTTCGGATACATCATGGCGCTGGATTATCTGGCCCAGCGCTGACGGAGCGGTGGTGAGTCCCCTCGATCAGCCCGAGGTGCACTCGCCGCTGGGGACAGGCTGGTTCATGGATCCGATGTCCTGGAGCACGGGTTCGAGCTCGGTCATCGACAGGGCGTAACCTGTCTCCCCCTGCGTGGCCTTCGCAAAAATCAGACCGATGAACTGCCCTTGGTCATTCAGCAAGGGACCGCCGGAGTTCCCCTGCTGGACGTCTGCCGCCAGCTGGTAAATCTCTCGTGGCTGGGTCGTTGCCCCATTTTCGGAGGTCGTCGAGTTGTAGCCGAGGCCCTGGATCGAGGCCGAACGCGAGGTGAAAGGCCCGCCCAGGGGATACCCCATGAAATTGGCCAGGTCGCCAGCTTTTCCGTTTTCCCCAGCCTTCAGTGGCGAAGCGTCGAGTCCGGGGACGTCGAGGACCGCAATGTCCTTGTCGGCATCGAAGTAAACGATATTTCCCTCATAGCTCTTGCCCTGACGGGTTTGGACCAACGGGCTGTCCACGCCCGAGACCACGTGGGCATTGGTGATGACCTTGTGCGAGGCGGCAACGAAACCAGAACCGGACTGGTTCTGGGAACAGGCTTCCGCGGTGCCATTGATCTTCAGCACGGAGTCTTCGGCCGCTCGCAACGAATCCGAGTCGGAGGTCTCGGTGGGAGCCGCTTCCTGGGGGAAGAGTCGCTCGTCCAACCGAGGAATCCCCGACTGCTCGAGGACGGCAGCCCTGGCCTCAGCGATTCCCCTTTGTACGGGTTGCGGAGTCGCCGCTTGGAGACCGGTGATCACCGTCGACTTGTTCACGGCGGAGGAAATCGCCGCGACCCCCAGCTGCGAGGCCGAAAAGCTGAGCACCACGATCACGAAAGCGCAGGTCAGGGTGTTCAGCAACGCCCCGCCGATGCGGTCGACGATCCCAAGCCCCGTCCTTTCGGTGATTCTTCTCAAAGGCCGCCCAATGGCCACGCCCAGTGCCTGACCGATCAGGATCAGTATGCCGATGCTCACAATGGCCACTACGATCCACCAACCGCCCTCGGCCCTTTCGACCAGCCATGGCGTCACGTAGAAGGCGGCGACGGCCCCCAGAACGAATCCGACCACCGATCCCAGGGTCAGAAAAAACCCGCGTGCATAGCCAGATACGAAGTACGCCAGCAGAATCAGGATGAGGATCCAGTCCAGCAGTGTGAAGTCTGTCAGCATGATCACCAATCGTCGCGGTCATCTCCCGACAACGCAGGCAGTCGGGAAGACTCTCCATATTAGGTGCGGCACCTGATAAGAACCTTAGTCAATTCGACGTTCAGGAACCTTTATGCAAGGATATGGGCTCGTCTGTGGCGGATTCGACACACAACTTATACAGTGGATTTCAGATAGGTTGAATTTGTCACACGATCAGCCGGCGTCGCGCCCATCCCGAGTCAATACCTGAGATGGTGTGGACGCGTGCGGCGGGCATCGAAGTCCCGGATCACTGAGGAGAATTATGGATATCGAGGTTCTGCGTAGGGCTCCCCTCTTCGCAACCCTGGACGACGAAGCATTTGGCGCGCTCACCGAGGAATTGACCGAGGTGGACCTCTCGCGCGGTGCAACGTTGTTCTACGAGGGCGACCCGGGGGACCAGCTGTATTTCGTGGTCTCCGGCAAGATCAAACTCGGCCGCACCGCGTCGGACGGACGCGAGAATCTGGTCGCGATCATGGGACCCGGCGAAATCTTCGGTGAAATGGCGCTCTTCGACCCGGGCCCCCGCTCGACCTCGGCGACAGCGGTGTCGGAATCCCGCCTGGCCGGAGTCAAGCACTCCAGCCTCAAGAAGGCCATGGACCGCAGCCCCTCGATTTCCGGACAGGTCCTCCAGGCCCTGGCGCGTCGTCTCCGCCGGACCAACGAGAACCTTGCCGATCTGGTCTTTTCCGACGTCCCCGGGCGCGTCTCCAAGGCACTCCTTGACCTGGCGGACCGTTTCGGCCGCCCTGCCACGGACGGCATCCTGGTTGCCCACGAGCTCACCCAGGAGGAACTCGCGCAACTCGTGGGTGCTTCTCGCGAGACCGTCAACAAGGCCCTCGCCGAGTTCGTCCAGCGCGGCTGGATTCGGCTCGAAGCCCGGGCCGTCGTCATCCTCGATCTGCAGCGGTTGCGACAGAGGAGCCGCTGATCGGTGTTTCGGGCGCTCTCGCGTCGTGACTTGAGAAGGAGCCGGGTGCTTGCGCACCCGGCTCCTTCTTTTATACGGACCGTCGCCCGACCTTGCGCTAAGCTCCTTTGGCTCTGGTCCTGACGGCGTCCTTCGGGGGCGTGAAGGCCAGCATGAGCTCCCCGTTCTTCTCCACGAGCTCCGGCTTCTTGACGTGAACCTGACGCTTTTTGGTCAGAAAAGCGATCGTCGTCTGGCACGTGGCCAAAGACTCCAGCACGGACAGTGTTCCCGGCGTCATGAGTTCTTCGAGAGCACGTCCTACCGTGTCCTCTCGACCGATTTCGTCACCCAAAGCTGTGGAAGAACGGTCCGCGACCACGTCGCGCGCGGGAACCCATCTGCCCCAGACACCCTTGGAGGACAGAAGCTTGGGACGTTGGCCCACGGGAACCACCGACGCGAAGAAGTGGGTATCGAAGCGTCGGTGCGAGAAATCAGGGGTCTGCCACCGGCCAAGAGGTTTGAGAAGGTCTGTGCGGAGCTTGAGTCCTCCGCGTTTGAGGTAGGCGATGAAGCCCAGGTCGTGCCCGGCAATCGCTTCCCGCGAAGCCATCGTCTCGCTCGCCTCGGTGTATTCGACCGTGTCCTGCTCGTTGGGACCAGACAGCAGGACGCCGACCTCTTCAAAACTCTCCCGCACGGCAGCCACCACGGCGCTGCGTGCCACCACGACGTCGTCGTGCCCCAGCTTCTGAGCCCACTGCGCGGGAGTCGGGCCATACCACCCCACCGGCTCGTGATCGTCCTGTTCGACGACGCCGCCCGGGAAGCAGATGCGACCCATCGGCGACTCGGGGGTCGGGCGGTACGTGAGAAAAGTCTCGAGCCCTTGGGCACCCTCACGGATGTACACCACGGCGGCCGCCGTCTTCATCTGGCAGCAGGCTGTCTTGTCTTCCTCTGCCATCCATGCCCGGGCGGCCGTCGCCTCGCGCGGAGTCAACGGATAGTACGAAGCACCGCCAGCCCGCGGATCGGCAGCCGGACCACTTTTCGCGGTGACCCGGTGAATAGGCAGCGTCAGAGGGTTAGGCAAATTCAACGATGAGTTCCACTTCAACGGGCACGTCGAGGGGAAGGACCGCAACTCCCACAGCCGATCGGGCATGGACGCCAGCGTCTCCGAACGCCTTGCCGTAGAGCTCGGACGCCCCATTGAGAACCTGGGCTTGGCCTGTGAAGTCGGGGGCCGAGCTGACGAAGCCCGTGACCTTGACGATCCTGGACACACGGTCCAGGTCTCCGATCACGGATTTGACGGCCGCCAAGGTATTCAGCGCGCACACTCGGGCCTGCCCCTGGGCATCCTCCAACCCGACGGTTCCTGGCTCGCCGCCATCCGACACCTTGCCCTTGAAAGCAAAATCACCGTTCTGCACCGGGATCTGTCCAGAGGTGTAAACATAGTTGCCGGAAATCACAGCCGGAACATACGAAGCAACCGGTACGGCAACGTCAGGGACCTGCAGACCTTCGGCGGCCAGCCGTTCCTCAACCTTGGAATCTGCCACGATCTCAGCCCTCCTTGGGACGCTTGAAGTAGGCAATCGGGTTCGACTGTGTTGGGGCGACCATGTTTCCCGAAGGGGCGTCGCCCGCGGGAGCCGCACCGGGAAGGACCGTGACGAGCTCCCATCCGTCCTGTCCCCAGTTGTCGAGGATCTGCTTGGTCGCATGGATCATGAGCGGAACTGTTGCGTATTCCCATTGAGTCATGGCCCCAGCCTATCCACCGCCGCAAGACCGCGCTATTCCAGTCGGCGACACCACGGATGCTTGGTCGATTCACGTCTCACACAGTGCGGTTTCCGGGCACGCGTCCAGGGGGCTCTCAGCGCGGTCCGTGACACGCCCAGTTTTGTCCACAGTGGGACCGTTGACGCGCACGTTTTGTCTCATCGACTTGTATGCTGTTGGAATGGCTTCACCCAAGAAATCAGCTCGGCGGCGTGAACGGCGAGCCCCGAGCGACTTCATCCAGTTCATTGCCCTCAGTATCGTTGCGGGGTTCGTGACTGCCGGCATCCTCATCCCGCCGGCGGCCACAGCCGGTCTGACGGCGAGTGCCTCGATCAACTGGTTCAAGGGACTCCCCGACGACCTCTCCGCGGGTCCGCTGTCCAAGCCGTCCACCATTCTGACGAGCGACGGACAGAAGCTGGCAACGTTCTACTCGGAGAACCGCACGGAAGTATCGTTCGACCAGATCTCCGACAGCATGAAGGATGCGCAGCTGTCCATCGAAGACGACACCTTCTATGACCACGGCGGTGTCGATGCCTTTGGTATAGGACGAGCCTTGCTGAACAACTTGGTGCACCCCGGAGCACGTCAGGGCGCCTCGACGATCACCCAGCAGTACGTCAACAACCTGCTGATCGATCAGGCCACCCAGAGTGGTGCCGACGCGACCACCACCATGGGGTCCAACAAGGGCATGCTGGACAAGATCAAAGAAATGAAGCTTGCCATTTCGATGGAGCAGAACAAGTCGAAGGACGACATCCTCAACGGCTATCTGAACCTCGTGAACTACGGCGGCAGCAATTACGGTGTCCAGGCCGCCGCCCACTATTACTGGGGCATTGATGCGAAGGACCTGAACGTCCAGCAGTCGGCTCTGCTGGCCGGCATGGTCCAGTCCCCTTCCTATTACGATCCTCAAGCGAACCCCAAGGCAGCGACGGACCGGCGCAATACGGTGCTCCACACCATGTTGCAGCACGGGAAGATCAATCAGGAACAGTTCGACCAGGCTTCGGACGCTCCGCTGGACTTGGACATCCACACCACGGATTCGGGCTGTGAAGCTGCAACCGATGCCCCATATTTCTGTGATTACGTGCGTAACGAGTTCCTTCAGGACAAGCGCTTCGGGGACAACAGCGACGAGCGTCGGGCTCTGCTGACCCGCGGTGGACTGACCATCAAGACGACGCTGAAGAGCAAGGACCAGGGAACCGCCCAGGACCAGGTGAACCAGACCCAGCCGACCGACGACAACCCCGACTCAGTCAGCTCCTCTATGGTCTCTGTCGAACCCGGTACCGGCAATATCCTCTCGATGGCCCAGAACTCGAATTACAACAACGGCGAGGGTGTCGGAAACACGGTCTACAACTACAACGTGGACTCCGGCATGGGCGGGACCCCCGGTTTCCAGCCCGGTTCAACGTTCAAGCCCTTCTCTCTGACCCAATGGATCAAGGAAGGCAACGGCGTCGACGCCAACATCGACGCGTCTCCGCTGAGCTATCCGGCCGGAACCAAATGGCGAGCAAGTTGCAAGCCCGGCGGCACGGTGGAGAATCCCGGCGCGAACGGCGCCTGGTCCTTCCAGAACGCCGAAGAGGGCTACAACCGGCCCATGACAGTCAACGAGGGTATCTACAACTCGATCAACTCCGCGCTGTACGCGATGGACAACTACCTGGACCTGTGCGGTATCGGAAAGACTGCGCAGGACCTTGGCATCGTCAAGGGAGATGGCACAGGGGATCAGATCAAGACCCAGGATTCCCTCGCATCCCTGATCGGTACGGAGAACGTTGCTCCCATGGCCATGGCCAACGCCTTCGCAACCTACGCCTCGGAGGGCAAGTACTGCTCCCCGCGCTCGATCGAGTCGATTACCGATCGCCGAGGTCAGCCCATGGACGTGGCACCGGTCAACTGCCATCAGGCCATTGACACGGATGTGGCTCGGGGCGTCAACTACGTCCTGAAGAACGTTCTGACCAAGGGTTCGGCCCACGACCGAGGAATCGGGTTGGAGAACGCGTCGGCCGCCAAGACGGGTACCACTGACGATTCGACCCAGACCTGGACCGTCGGTTACACCCGGGGCGTCTCCACGGCTTCCTGGGTCGGCAACGTGGACCTGGGTTCCCGCTCCCTGAACGGGCTGCGCATCGGTGGCCAGACCAAGGACTACGTCGATGGTGCAACCTACGCAGGCCGCCAGTGGCAGGACTACATGAAGGCCGTGTCCCGCGACTACAACACGGACCCGTTCACGGATCCTTCGGACAGCGTCAAGGGCGACGAGATCAAGTCGCAAAAGGCGAAGTAGTCCACGGTGAACACCACTCACCGACCGGCGGCCCCCGCAACGTCGATCGTCTCATTGGCTCTGAGGAGCATGGGACTTTCGGCCGCTGCGGGGGCCGCCGTGCTTGCGTACGGGCACTTCGTCGAGTTGAACCGCTTCCATGTGCGGGAGGAAACCCTCCCGATCCTGCCTCCCGGAAGTCCATCCCTGTCCGTATTGCACATTTCGGATGTGCACATGATTCCGGGGCAACGGCGCAAGACGCAGTTCATGCACTCCCTCGCGGACTTGGACCCGGACTTGGTCGTCTCCACGGGAGACAACTTCAGCCATACCGAGGCCCTAGCCCCTTTGCTGGATGCCCTGGATCCGTTGCTGGACCTGCCCGGTGTCTACGTGCCGGGATCCAATTGCTACTTTGCGCCCAAACTCAAGAACCCCGCCCGATACCTGTGGAAACACACCGGTGACGAGAAGAGGGACCGCGATGCCCCGGACATCCTTCCGTTCCGGCGCATGCACCAAGCCTTCGACGAACGCGGTTGGATCGGACTGGTCAACCGGGCGGACAGCATGGAGATCGGAGGCGTCCGCCTCGACTTCTCCGGCGTGGATGACCCTCACCTCGGCTACGATCGCCATCCAGGATTTCCGCAGGCGGATATCGGACTGGCCGGCGACGAGGCCGCGGCCGGCCCGAGGGCGCCCAAACCGTCATTGCGCGTCGGAGTCATGCATGCGCCCTACAAACGAACCATTGACCGGTTCGTCGCAGACGGCGCCGACGTCATGTTCGCCGGCCACACGCACGGTGGACAGATTTGCCTTCCGGGAGGGCACGCAGTGGTTTCCAACTGCGATCTCGACCCCGCCAGGGCTCACGGGATTTCCTACGACGAAGGTATCCCGTTGGAGGTGACCGCGGGCCTGGGAACGTCTCGATTTGCTGCTGTCCGGCTGTTCTGCCCGCCCGAGGCCGTCCTCCTCCGCCTGACCGCCCGGGAACGGGGAAGCCGCGACCGGTAAGGCCCGCATCCGCCACGCGCGGGACGGACCGCGCCATGCCATATACCGGCCCTTGCCGTTCTCTCCGTTGCCCTGTCTTGCCTTGGTCGTTCTTGAGGAATGGTAAACCTCCGTGGCACGCCGAACGTCATGATCCTAGGATGGAAACATGACCTCCACCACATCGTTGCCCTCTTCCCCGCCTTCCGCGCTCACGGTGCCAACGGCCCCGCCGAGCCCCGCATTCGACGCCATGGCTGCGGGAATGGACTCGAGCCACGCCGGCACGGCGTCGTCCAAGGAAATCGACCGCTTGGCGATGGCCCACGATGCGTCTCACTACCTTCTCGTCCCGCAGGGCATCGTGCGCCCCGAATCCGCGGACGGGGTAGCAGCCGTGATGGCCGCGGCCTCTCGGGCCGGACTGCCGGTGACTTTTCGATCAGGGGGCACAAGCCTTTCCGGCCAGGCCGTATCGGACGGTGTCATGGTGGACACCCGTCGGGCCTTCCGCGGCATCGAAGTCCTGGACGGCGGGAACAAGGTGCGGGTCCAGCCCGGTGCGACGGTCGGGGCCGTCAACGGGGCCCTCCGTCGTTGGGGGCGCAAGATCGGTCCGGACCCGGCGTCGTCGTCCGCCTGCACGATCGGCGGAGTCATCGCCAACAATTCTTCGGGCATGTCCTGCGGAACTGAGTTCAACACGTACCGCACCTTGGACTCCATGGTCCTGATTCTGCCGTCGGGGACGACCCTGGACACCTCTGAACCGGACGCAGACTCCCGTTTGCGCGACCAGGAGCCGGAGCTCCACGAGGGTCTGTTGCGTCTGCGCCGTCGGGTCGTCGAGAACCCGGAATCACGACGGACCATCGAGCATCAGTATTCGATGAAGAACACGATGGGGTACGGAATCAATGCCTTCCTGGATTTCCGCGATCCCGTCCGCATTCTGGAGCACTTGGTGATCGGTTCCGAAGGCACCTTGGGTTTCGTCGCCTCGGCCACTTTCCGCACGGTGGAGATCCTGCCGGCCGCTTCGACCGGCCTCCTCGTCTTCCCGGACCTGATCTCCGCGACGTCAACGGTCCCGAGCCTCGTCGAAGCCGACATGGCGACCGTCGAGCTTCTGGATTCGACGTCGATCCGCGTCGCCCAACGATCGGGGAAGGTCGCGGACTCGCTCGCTCGAATCGACGTTGACCAACATGCTGCACTCCTCGTCGAGTTCCAGGCCAAGACCTCGCAAGAGGTGGCCGAGCGTCACGAGGCCGCGCGTTCCATGTTGGAAGGGCTCAAGCTGTCCTCCCCCGCCGAAATGACGACGGACCCGTCCCAGCGCGCCCTCCTGTGGTCCGCGAGGAACAACCTGTACGCGACGGTGGCGGGGAATCGCCCGTCCGGAACCAATGCGTTGCTCGAGGACGTTGTGGTCCCGGTCGATGCGCTGGGCGAGACGTGCCGCGACCTCGGCACCACGTTCGACACCCACGGATATCAGGATTCCGTGATTTTCGGCCATGCCAAGGACGGCAACATCCATTTCATGCTCAACGAGCGTTTTTCCGAGACACAAAAACTCGACCGTTACCGTGACTTCACGGAGGACATGGTCTCCCTCGTGCTGGGCAACCGGGGGTCTCTCAAAGCGGAACACGGCACCGGCCGGATCATGGCCCCGTACGTGCGTCGCCAATTCGGGGACGAGCTCTACGAGGTCATGTGCGAGGTCAAGCGGCTCGTGGACCCGGGGGCCATGCTGAATCCCGGGGTCGTGATCAACGACGATCCTGACTCCTACGTCAAGAACCTCAAGGTCGCCGAGACGGTTGAGGAAGAGGTTGATCGCTGCGTGGAGTGCGGCTACTGCGAACCGGTCTGCCCGTCCAAAGACTTGACGCTGACCCCTCGGCAACGAATCGTGATGCGCCGGGAGCTCGAGGCAGCGCGCGCCCGCGGAGACCACGATCTGGTCGAGAAGATCGAAGCCGACTGGGACTATCAGGGAGAACAAACCTGCGCGGTGGACGGTATGTGCGTGACCCGGTGCCCCGTCGACATCAATACGGGTGACCTGATTCGTCGATTGCGTTCCGAGCACCAGCGCCCCGCCGAGAGCTCGGGCTGGAAGATCGCGGCGCAGCACTGGGAGGCCGCGAATAATCTGGCCAACTATGGCCTGAGGACCGCGAAAATGCTTCCTTGGCCCGTGCCGAGAGCCGCGACCGACGTCGGTCGCACCGTCGTGGGCGAGGACGTCGTGCCCCGATACAACAAGCATCTGCCCTCGGGCGGAAGACGCCGCGCCGGGAGAACCGATCCTGCTGCGGACTTCGTGTTTTTCCCGGCCTGTGTGAACTCGATGTTCGGCGCGGTTGATTCCTCCGGGTCAGCGGCTGATCAGAGCGCGGGCTCGTCGCTGATGAGCGTGGCTCATCGCGTCGGGTTGCGATGGAACACCCCGGAAGGGATCGGTTCCATGTGCTGCGGTACCCCTTGGAAGTCCAAGGGGTTCACGGAGGGGTACTCCGTCATGTCCGACCGTGTCCTCGACGGTCTGTGGACCGCCTCGGACGGCGGACGGTTGCCCGTGGTCTGCGATGCCTCCTCATGTACAGAAGGTCTCGAAACCATGAAAGCCAAGGTGCTCGACGCCGCGGCCGCCGGTCCGCAGCACGCATCCGACGGGGAAACTCGGGATTTCTCCCGGATCCGTTTCGTGGACTCCGTGGAATTCGTGGCGACGACGGTCCTTCCGATGCTGACGATCCGGCGCAAGGTCGAGTCTCTGGTACTTCATCCCACGTGCTCGCTGACTCATTTGGGACTCGGACCGCACCTCGAGGAACTCGGTAACGCCGTGGCCGAGAAATGCGATGTCCCACTCGCGTGGGGATGCTGTGCCTACGCCGGGGACCGCGGAATGTTGCATCCTGAGCTCACTCAATCGGCCACGCGCGACGAAGCACGCGAGGTCAACCAACGACGGTACGCGGCCTACGCCTCGTCGAACCGAACGTGCGAGCAGGGAATGACCGAAGCCACGGGGCACACGTACCAGAACATTCTCCAACTGGTGGAGTGGGCCAGTCGGTGACCCGTGATGCCGGCGTGTCCGTCGCCACGAACCACTGGTTTGCCGCGATATAGCCGATCCGCTATTCTAGAGAAGTTGCTTGACGCGATACCGGGTTTCCCGAGCGGACAAGTCAACATCGGGATGTGGCGCAGCTTGGTAGCGCGCGTCGTTCGGGACGACGAGGTCGCAGGTTCAAATCCTGTCATCCCGACCCTCGCTGAGTCGCGGCACCGTTCGTACGGTTCCGCGACTCAGGTTTTTAAGCGGGCACTGGCCATGTGCCCCCGCGCCGCGGCTCCGTCGATGACGGACCCGCGGCTTTCTTGTCGGCGCTGCTAGCGCCCCGCCCGGAACGTCCGGCGTCCGGGCCGTGCCTTTTCGAGACCCGGTTGGCGCTCTTCACCCGGACGACGTGGTGGGGGTCCAGTCGTCCTGCGTTAAGCCGCGTGGGCCTCGCGTCGGCTCGTCACGACGTCGCGCACACCGATGATTCCCGCCAGGATCACGACGACGGCGATGACCAGCAACCCCACGACCATGGCCGTAGGCCAGCTGGAGTGGGCGACGATCGCGAAGACGATGCCCGTGATAGCGGCGATTCCGATCGAGGTGCCGACTCGTTGACCGGTCTGCAACACGCCTCCCGCCGAACCGGCATAGCGCATCGGCACGTCGGCAAGGGTCAGGGTCTGGTTGGGGCTCACGACGAGCCCCTGTCCCCCGCCGACGAAGGTCAGGCTGAGAAGCATCCACCATTCACTGAGACCGACCTGCCCGTGGAGGTACACCAGGAGAGCGGTGGTCAGGAGGCCGAACAAGACCGAACCCATACCGATCAGCACGAGCGGTCGTCCCATGCGTACGATGTGCCGGCCGGCGAGCGGCGCGCTGATGGCGCTGGCGGCCGCCGCGGGCAATCCCATGAGCCCAGAGGCGAGCGCGGTATGCCCCAGGCCGGACTGCATGTAGAGCGCCACGAGCACCCAGATGCTGGTCACACCGACGAAGTAGAGTCCGATGAGCATGGTCCCGTTCGCGAAAGAGCGAGTCCTGAACAGCTCCATGTCGATCATGGGCTCGCCGCCACGTTGACGGTATTTCTTCTCCCAGAACGCCCAGAAGACGAACAGGGCCGCG
The DNA here is from genome assembly GCF_051370785.1 of Rothia sp. HC945. Classification (NCBI taxonomy): domain Bacteria; kingdom Bacillati; phylum Actinomycetota; class Actinomycetes; order Micrococcales; family Micrococcaceae; genus Rothia; species Rothia sp. HC945. Next base: position 1,157,468 of record NZ_JBFCSN010000001.1, read on the forward strand.
GCCACCACGATGGAACCCCAGATCCAGCGGCCGACCGAGGACTCGACGAACGGAAGCATGACGAGCAGGACCGCCAGGCCGAAGGAGACGAGCCCGACCGGGTCGAGGTCAGCCTTGGGACGCGGGGCCGATCCGTTCTTCGACACGACGGGCATCGACGAGGTCGAGTGCTCCGCGGGTACGGGTTCCCACGCAGAATCGGGCAACCACGCCTTGGCCAGCAGAATCGCGACCACGCAGATCGGAACGTTGACGAGGAAGGCGGCCCGCCAACCGATTTCCTGGCCGAACAGGCTGATGAGCACACCGCCCAGCACCGGCCCGATAGCCACCGAAGCGCCGACGACGCCGCCGAAGAGGCCGAAGGCTTTGCCTCTCTGGGCTCCCTTGAAGTACTGCTGAATGAGGCCGATGGCCTGGGGGTTCAGAAATCCGGAGCCGAGACCCATGGCCACGCGAGCAATGTTCAGAACGATCGGCGTGGGCGCCAGCCCGGAGACGAGGGCTCCCAGACCGAACAAGCTCACGCCGAGGATAAACAGTCTGCCGCGGCCGTACACGTCGCCGGCACGTCCGGCAGCAACGAGCAGCACGCCGAAAGCGAGGGCGTACCCGGAGAGAACCCACTGCAACTCGGAACTCCCGGCATGGATCGATTCCTGAACGGCGGGCAGAACCACGTTGACGATGGAGACGCTGAGCAGGGACATGAAGAGCGGCACCAGCGTAAGGGCCAGTATCCTCTTCTGCTCCGCGTCGAATTTTCCGGGCAAATCTGTAGGCATATCTCCTACTTGTACTCGCACCTCAAGGATGCGTCCATGAGCCCATCCACATCGGGGGTCACAATCCTGAGCAAGATCACAGCCGATAATGCGCATGGCGAACTTTCCGGACATGGCTCAGATATAGCCGTACATTTATACATATCCCATCAGCACGACGTCAGGAGGCATTCATATGCCCATTGCAGTCAAAGCACTTCAGAAGACCGGACCGGACGCACCGTTCAAGGTCGCCACCATTCACCGCCGGGATCCGCGGCCCGACGACGTCCTGATCGATATCAAGGCCGCAGGCATTTGCCACAGCGACATCCACACGATTCGCAACGAATGGGGCGAGGCTCACTTCCCGCTGACCGTGGGTCACGAGATCGCCGGCGTCGTCGAAGCCGTGGGCTCCGAGGTCACCAAGTACAAGGTCGGCGACCGCGTGGGCGTCGGATGCATGGTCAACTCCTGCGGAGAGTGCGAGGAGTGCCGCGACGGGCAGGAACAGAACTGCACGCGTGGCGCCATGGTCGGCACGTATGATTCCGAAGACGTCGACGGCAGCATCACTCAGGGTGGCTACGCCGAGAAGGTCGTCGTCAACCAGGACTTCGTTCTGCGGATCCCCGATGCTCTGGACTTCGACGTCGCCGCTCCCCTTCTCTGCGCAGGAATCACCACGTATTCGCCTCTGGCCACGTGGGATGCCGCACCGGGCAAGAAGGTTGCGGTGCTTGGTCTGGGTGGTCTCGGACACATGGGCGTCCAGATCGCTGCGGCCAAGGGCGCTGAGGTGACCGTCCTTTCCCGTTCCCTCAAGAAGGAGCAGGAGGCCAAGGAGCTTGGCGCGACCCGTACGTTGGCCACGTCCGAAGAGGACTTCTTCAAGAATCACCGCGGTGAGTTCGACCTGATCCTGAACACCATCTCCGCATCCATCCCGGTGGACAAGTACATGAGTTTGCTCAAGCCGCGCGGTGTCATGGCAGTAGTCGGTTTGCCGCCCGAGAAGCAGGAGTTCAGCTTCGCCTCGGTCATCGGCGGCCGCAAGGCGATTGCCGGTTCGAACATCGGCGGTATCCCCGAGACCCAGGAGATGCTGGACTTCTGCGCCGAGCACGGGTTCGGTGCGAAGATCGAGACGGTTTCGGTTCAGGAGGTGGACGACGCTTACGATCGCGTCGTCGCCGGTGATGTGAAGTTCCGTTGCGTCATCGACACGTCCACATTCGCCGATGTTGAGGTCGAGGCCTGATCACCGAAACTTGAGGCACTGACGGTGCCTGCTTTGCGGACGATCACGTGAGAGCGCCGCGTGAACGGGACAGCCCTATGGGCGGTCCCGTTCACGCGGCGCTCCTTTGCGTGCCGAGACCTTCTGCCGACTGTGTTGGGCGGTAATCGGCGAAGGCACGGTCTTGCCCGACCAGCGTTGTTGTGTGGTCGGGCAAGCACCCATCGAAGCACCGTTTTGGATATACATGGCCTCTGCTTGCGGCAGAATGGAGCAGGACAAATCGAGCATCGGGAGCAGTTCACGCATGAAACCACTGGTCATCGGCATCGCCGGAGGCACCGGATCCGGTAAGACAACCTTGACCCGCGAGCTGGCTTCCAGCTTCGACGAACACGTCTCCGTGGTGTATCACGACAACTATTACAAGCGCCGCGACGATCTGTCCTACGAGGAGCGGTGCCAGCTCAATTACGATGCCCCGGAAGCCTTCGACAACGAGCTCCTGATCCACCATGTGGATCAATTGGTTGCCGGAAAGAGCATCGAGTGCCCGATGTACGATTATGCGACGCACAACCGGGCCGAAGAAACCATGCTCATCCGCTCCCAACCGATCGTGATCCTCGAGGGAATTCTCATATTCGCCGAGCCCGAGGTCTGCGAGCGCTGTGACATCAAATTGTTCGTGGACACGGATGCCGACGTCCGCATCCTTCGCCGCATCAAGAGGGACGTCTTGGAACGCGGCCGTTCGGTGGAATCGGTGGAGAGCCAGTACCTTTCAACCGTGAAACCCATGCATGAGCTGTACGTCGAACCGTCCAAGAGGCGTGCGGACCTGATTATTCCTGAGGGAGGCGGAAATCTGGTTGCCTTGGACATGCTGATTCACCGGATCAACCGCCAGCTGGAGACCAGCCGCTGAACCTGTGAAGGATGCGGGCCCACGCCCTGCACCGAGATCAGCACATGGCCAGACCCGTCATCGGACCTTCGAACGCAGCGACTGTTCGTTCCTCCTCGTTCGATCCGGGGAGCGGGACCAGTCGGATGGTCCCGGACAAGTCTGAGACGAACACCGCCTCGCGTTCCACGTCAACGGCGAGGCCGATCGCCTCCTTGAACCCGTGGGCCAGGATCTCACGTCCCGCGCCTTTCGTGGCCGGCTCGGGGATCGCACCGCGGTTGAGGGTGTTGCCCTCCGGCCCTGCTCCCCTGTCGGTCCAGTAGATGTATCCATCGCTGAGCTCGAGATCAATGGGTTCCGGCAGGTCTTCCCACAGCGTCTCGACGTCGGGCAGATCTGCTCGGCTGTCGGTCCGGTCCCATGGTGCACGCAGGATGCGCCCGAGGCCTCCCTTGGAAGGACCTTTCTGCGTCCAGTAGATCCATCCGTGCTGCTCGTCGACGGCCACGCCGACGCATTCATCGAGTGGATCCCCGGGCTCTTTCGAGACCAGATCCGCCCGTGCGGTCCCATCCGTCCGGCAACTCGTGACGCGGCATCCCTCGCGGTCGGACCAGTAGAGTCGGTGGCCGTGTCCTGTGAGTTGTTTTCCGGTGGTCATGCTCCCTTCGGGAACGAGGTCCCGGAATCCGGTTCCATCCGGACGGATGGCGTGGAGACCGCCGTTGCTCCGTGAAAAGTCGAGGCCGGCCTCGCCGGCGAGGGTGAAGTCCCCGACGGGATCACCCATCGTCGTCCAATACACCATGCCGTCCACAACGATGATGCCGTCCGGGAACGGTCCTGCGTCCTCGACGAGAACTTCCGCCTGGCCGGTCGACGTGTCAATGCGGTAGATCCTGGAGGGCACAAGCTGAAGGGCCAGGAGATACGTCATTTTGCGTTGCCTCCGAGCCACTGCGGTTTGTGCGATCCCCGTGGGACCAACGGGTGCGCGTAGGCTCCCGGCGTCCGGGACATACTGACTTGTTCGGCGACGCCTTGGTACCGCCCGAGAGGTGTCTCCTCCGTGAAGGTTTCCGGAGGCAGGTACTCGTGGCCCGGCGCCTTTCCCGCGGTCGCCCGGGCGTAGTCCTTGTCGAAGATCCCGAGACTGCGCATCCAGAGGGCCGTACGGGTCAGGGAGACGGACACCTTGTAAGAGCCTCCGTGCTCGGCTCGCAGCATGAGCGCACGCAGGATCCCGAGTTCCAGGAACCACGAGGTGATGTAGTCATTGACCACCGGCACCTGAGGAAGCGATGGCACCCCGTCCTGGCCTTCATCGATCAGGACACCGGCCAGCGCCCCGGCTGTCTGGTCGAAACCGACGCGGTCCGCCCAGGGGCCGGTCTCACCGTTGAGGTTGACACTTGCGTGGATAATCCCGGGCCGAACGGCTGACGCGTTCTCGGCGTCCAAGTTGTGTCGACCCAAGTACCCTGGTCGGCGGTTGGCAAAGAAGATGTCGGCGCCGCGAAGAAGTTCCTGCATGGTTGCCTCATCGTCCTCGCGTTTGAGGTCCAACGTGGTCGAGCGCATGCCGACATTGGACGTTCCGTAGAGCAACGGGAGCTCGTATTCGTTCGGATCCCATACGTTCAGGACATCTGCCCCGTGAAGGGCAAGGGCGCGTCCGGCTCCGGCGCCCGCGATGATGTGGGCCCGGCCCAGGGCACGCACACCTTCGAGGGGATGTTCGACGCCACCGGGGAGGGGCTCAGGGTCGCTGTCCCCGATCTTCTCCACCACGACGGGAGGCATACTGGACAGGACCTGCTCGTACTGTTGGGTTGCAATCAGCTCGTCCGTGGTCCTGCACATCGGCATGATCACTCCGGCCTTTTCACCGGCCTCCTCGAGATCGAGGGCCTTCCACTGTGATATCGCTTGTGCCACACGGTCCCGATGCTCCGGTACATCCAGAAGCTCCGCGGTATCGTGGCGAAGTTTCGGATAGGGCCCCATGGGGTGCATCCAGCGTCCGTCCGCGGTCCGGTAGAAGCTCGATGTCGAGAATGCGTCGCTGACGGCCACCGGGTCACCCATAGGGTATCCATTGAGCAGTTCCCACCGTTTCTCGTAGAACGGGCACAACCGGCGAGGCGCGGTACGCAGATCCATCGAAATATCTTGGCCTCGGCCGCCCCTCATGCGCCATAGTGCCGCAACAGCGACCGATTTGGCGACGAGAGCTATCGAGGTTCCGCCTGCCAGGCGCAAAACGTCGGGAAGCACGGGATCGCTTCCCACGAAGTCGATCGTTCCGCCGGAGTCTTTCGGGGAGAGTCCCACACTTCCGAGGAGATCCGCCAGAGCGGCGTGCGGGTCGAAATCATCTCCTGTTGCCGGGGCGCTTCGCAGGCTGGCTGTCAGTTCGTTGGGGTTTGTCTGGCTCATCGGGTCTCCTTCTCGTTGTCCGCCTTGGTCAGTGCGTCCAGCACGGCTCTGGTCCGGCGGTCCCGCCTTTCCGCCAATTGGGCGTACGCGGCCTCACCGACCCCGTAGGCATCTTCGACGGCTTCGTGTAGTTCGTCTTTGCGCGTCGGGTCCGGATGTCCGTCGCTGAAATCCATCTGGGCTCCGACGTGCGCGTCCAGATGTCGGATGCCTCCCGGTCCGCCGCCAAGATGACGGGATTCGAACGGCCCGATGGTCGACCACCTCAAACCGAGTGAATTTCGTACCAGGGTGTCCAGCTCGTCGGGAGCGATGATGTCCTCCTGGACCAGGTAGGCTGCCTCGTCGTTGAAGGCCTTCTGCAGCCGGTTCCCGACGAATCCACGAATTTCCCGTTTGAGACGCACGGGTTGGCGTCCGAGTTCGCTGTATACCTCGACGGCTCGTTGGACCGATTCCGCGGATGTGCTCGCCGAGGGGACGACCTCGACCAGAGGCATGAGCTGCGGCGGGTTGAAAGGATGTCCGACAAGGATTCGTTCGGCGGCCGGATTGCCCTCACTCATGGCCGAGGGCAAGAGAGAAGATGAGGACGATGCGAGAATCGCGTGCGGCGCCGCATGCTCGGCGGCCGCTCCGAAGAGCTCTTTCTTGACCTCGATCCGCTCGGGTCCATTCTCTTGAACGAAGTCAGCGCCCTCCAACGCACGGGCCAGATCCGGCTCAGCTGTCGCGTGGATTCCGGTCAGGACCTCTTCCAGGTCGGGTCGCGGATCGGTGACCCGCACTTCCCAGCCGGCGTCCGAGAACAAGCGTGCCCAGGACTGGCCGATAACCCCGGCCCCGATAATCGTGACAATTGACAATTCTTTGCGCTCCTTCCAGCGATGGGAGCAGAGGCGCCGACCGGGTCCGTCATAGGGGGCGGGCACTGCGTTTCCTCTCGCTTCCGGTACTGAATCTAGGCCGCCGGCGTGTGGGAGGGAATGACCAAGTTTGCGGTTCGATTATGATCAATGCGATAACAATGATGTGGACGTCAAACATTTGCGCTATTTCTTGGCCGTCGCTCGCGAGCTGAATTTCACCCGAGCGGCCCGTTCTCTCTACATCTCGGTGCCTCCGTTGTCCCAGCGAATCCGTGAGCTGGAAGCCGAGCTGGGAAGCAGCCTGTTCGAACGCAACACACGCCACACCAGCCTCACCCCCGAGGGAGAGCGATTGTTGCCCTTGGCCGCACGTATCGTCGCGGACATGGATCGCGTTCCCGAAACCGCGCAGGGCACGGATCGGCGTGTGCACGTGAGTCTTGGAATACCCGACCTCCTGGGCATGCCCCAGCGGAAACGGCTCGGGGAGCTGATGGACAGAACATCACGCGACTTCGAAGTCGGAGTGCGTCACACCGCTTCGCTCGATATCGACAGAGCGCTGATAACCCGCACCATCGACGCGGGGCTTTCCAGGGTCCGCTCGACCCACCCCGATCTCAGCGAGGAAGTGATTCTTACCGAGCGTTTGTCGATCGTCTGCGATGCCGCGCATTTCCCCGAGATCCGCACCATCCGCCCGCAGGACCTGACCGGTTTCACTGTGGTGGAGGGACCTCCGTACTGGGACCTGAGAACGGAAGTCGAACGCGCCCCTCTCCGCAATGCCGGCATCCGATTCGACCCGTCCCTCACGTACACGGATCTGGGCGGAATGCTGTTGTTGCTGCGGAAACATCCGCGGTTCAGCATCGTCCCGACGGACGCCGACATGATCCGAGGTCTGGACCCGAACGAGTTTTCCGTGCATCCGCTGAGCGGGGATGTTCCTCCGATGACGCTGAGCCTCGTACGACGCAGGGCGGACGGCTGGATCCAGGACTTTGCGAGACAATGCGTGATCATGCTCGGTGAGGACGAAGGCTGAGAGCCGGTACTCGGGGCATTCCCCCAAGACCTTGAGAATCGCTTCTTTCTCCTCGGGCGTTACGCTCAGGCTGTACCGCGCCTTGATCTTGAGCTGCCGCATCACATACGAGCAGTGAAATTCTCGACGGGGCGGAAGCCAGCGAGAGGCATCGCTCCCGCCCTTGTCCTGATTCGCGCGGCCGTCCACGGCCAGGAGATTGTCGGGGTCGTTGGCGAAAGTCCGTCGCTTCTCGTCCGTCCACTCCGATGCCCCGGAGGCCCAGGCATTCGAGAGGGCCACCACGTGATCGATCTGGACTTTTCGCGATTCTTTCCCTGCGACGAATTCGATCGACTGACCCGTGTATGGATCCTCAAGCGTGCCTTTCGCGACAACGCACAGCCCACGATCGCGAAAAGTCGCTCTGGCCAGGCCCCTGGCCAGAATGTCATTTCGCGTGTCGCAACCGTTCCGGTCCTCATCCGACCAGGCTCGTCCGAAGGATTCTCTGTCGTATGCATCCTGGGCACCCTGGTTTTTGACGGACAGGGCAGCCAAGTATCCGGCCGATTCCTCCGAGAGGATGACATGTCCCGCACCACCCTGGATCCATGTGCGGATCCGTTTCCCGGGCCGCTCTCCATCTGGGCCGATGAGAAGCCCTAGGCACGCCGGCACCACAAGGGCCAGAGCAACGACCACGGACCAGACCGATCCCCGGACAATTCGACCGCGAGACTTCACCTTTTTCGACCTCATGGACAAAAAATTTGCACGATTCCGGGAATCCGGCCTCTAGATCACGCTGATATAACCGCTTCCTGTGTCTACGTTGCACCGATCGCCAATTTCTGAGGGCCTGTGGAGGCAATGTGGGCAAGAACCGCCCCCGACTCGCCGCAGCTGCTGAGCTGCCGGGAACCGGGGGCGGTGCTCTATCTTTTCAGGGGAGACGTACCCGCGCCTGACCTATCGATCGAGAATGATCACGTCCAGGGTCCTGGGCCCGTGAACCCCTTCGACGCGCTGGAGCTCAATATCCGAGGTTGCCGACGGTCCGGAGATCATCGTGATCGGGCGCTCGGGATCCACGCGCCGCACCGATTCGGGAATCAATTCCACGATCGACTCCGCCGGAACGATGCAGATGTGATGATCCGGGACCAGGGTGATCGCCCGTCGCCCCTCTTCGTCGGACGCGTTGAGGAAGATCGTTCCGGTCTCGGCGCAGGACACGGTCGACGAGGTGACGACGGCGTCGACGGCGTCCAGTTCGCGGTCGGTCAAGGACCCCGCTCTCTGACCATTGCCCGAATCCACCAGGTGACGCCGCGCAGCGCTGTCCTCGGGCAACCAGTCGAGGTTCAGACCCTTGGGAATCACGTACCGGGCGGACTTGCCGAGAAGTTTCTCGATGCGCTCGGCCACACTGTCCGTGGTCTCCTCGTAGACGTTCGCCTTGTAGTCGAGCAATCGATCGATCAACATGGCCCGCACGTCCTGCGCCGATTTCTCCGATTCCGTCCTGTACGCGCGCGTGACCTCAGGAGCTTCCGGGCTGTCGGCCAGGGAGGCCCTGACTCGTCTGAGTATCTCTGCCTTTGCTTCTGACATGGTCAGTCGTTCCCCTCCTGGGACGAGGTCCCCTCGCCGGTGGTGCCTTGGGAGGAACCGTCCTGCCCCTTGAGCAGGTCCTCTTCGCGCCGAACCATATCGGGCTCCCGGCGCTGCTCCTTCTTGAGCTCAGCGGCCTGCTCCTGGGCCCCCTCACGCTCTTCCTGGGCCTCGCCCGCATGCCGACGATGGAGCTCTTCGGCCAAACCGGAGTTCTTGGCGATCAAGGCGTCGACGTCGACCCGGTCGGAAACGGCCCTTTGCTTGGGGCCGTTCTTCTTGTTCTTCTTCCACCAGTGCCGAAAAGCTTGTTTCGGAGGCTCCGGGATGTCCCGGTATTTGGTCCATCCCCCGATCAGGCCCGGCAACCAACTGATCTTGTGATCCCGGCCTGCCGCGAGGCCCCCCGCGGGCAGACCCCGCTCGGCGATGCTGAGCAATGTCGAATTGGAGAACATCGCTTTGGCACCACCCATGATCGCGTCCATCTGGTCCGGGGCCTGGCGCTTGGTTCCCTCGTCACCCTTGCCGTGTTTGGCGTCCACGTCCTTGCCGCGCAGGTGAACCAGGACGTCCGGGATGTTGATCTTCACCGGGCAGGCCTCGTAGCACGCCCCGCACAACGACGATGCATAGGGCAGAGAGTTGTTCTCTTCGGCCTCCACGCCCGTGAGCAGCGGCGAGAGAATCGCGCCGATCGGTCCCGGGTAGACCGATCCGTAGGCGTGGCCGCCGGCCCGCTCGTAGACGGGGCACACGTTCATGCATGCCGAGCAACGAATGCAGTGCAGTGCCTGGCGGCCCACCTGGTCCGCGAGAGCGGCGGTGCGGCCATTGTCCATGAGGATCACGTGCAGGTTCTGGGGCCCGTCTCCCGGCGTCGCGCCCGACCACATCGAGGTGTACGGGTTCATCCGCTCTCCGGTCGAGGACCGCGGCAACAACTGCAGGAAGACCTCCAGATCCTGGAACGTCGGCACCAATTTCTCGATTCCCATGAAGGAGATGAGGGTATCCGGGAGGGTCAGGCACATCCGGCCGTTGCCCTCGGATTCGACGATGCTGAGCGTGCCCGAATCGGCGACGCCGAAGTTGGCCCCCGAAATCGCGACCTTGTTCCGGAAGAACTTCTCGCGCAGGTGGTGCCGCGACGCCTCGGCGAGCTCGGCGGGGTTGTCCGAAATGTCCTTGTCGATGTGCGGCATCTTCTTCAGGAAGATGTCGCGGATCTCCGAGCGATTGCGGTGAATTGCGGGCACCAGAATGTGCGAGGGCTTGTCCTCGCCCAACTGCACGATCTCCTCCGCAAGGTCGGTCTCCACGGCCGAGACGCCGTTTTCCTCGAGGTACTCGTTGAGGCCGGTTTCCTGGGTCGCCATCGACTTGATCTTGATGACTTCTTCGGCCTGCTGTTCGCGGATGATGTCCAGAGCGATCTGGTTCGCTTCATCGGCGTCGCGCGCCCAGTGGACCTTCCCTCCGCGCTCGGTGAAGTTCTTCTCGAACTGTTCGAGCAATTCGGGCAGGCGTGCCATGACGTCCTGTTTGATCTCGGATCCGGCGGTGCGGAGGAGCTCCCAATCCGGCAATTCCCCGACGACCTGTGCACGCTTGTCGCGGATCGTGTGCGTGGCGAAACCAAGGTTCGCACGCAACTGTTCGTTCTTGAGCTCTCGCCCGGCGAAGGACGTGAACGACTCCTCGGCGGCGATATTGCCGGTACCGTGAAAGACCTTGGGCATCCCCAACTGTGTGACGGTCATGCTTATTTCCCTCCCGTGGTGGTGGTCAGGGCCACCGGTCCGGAGACTTCGAGCGGATTGTCTTTGGTGCTGGCGAGGATCTCGGCGAAGTGCAGGGTCGTCACGTCCGAACCCTTGCGCGAGAGGGCACCGCCAATGTTCATCAGGCAGGAGACGTCTCCCCCGGCGCACATCTCCGCGCCGGTCGATTCGATGTTCTTGACCTTGTCGGCGGTCATGGCCCCCGAGGTGTCAGCATTCTTGAATGAGAAGGTGCCGCCGAAGCCACAGCACTGGTCAAGGTCGGGCAGCTCCGCGAATTCGAGGCCCTCAACGGTTCGCACCAAATCGGACTGGCGGCTGCCCAACTGCATGATCCTCATGCCGTGACAGCTCGAATGGAATGTGACTTTGTGGGGGAAATACGAGCCGAGCTGCTCGGCCGCATCGGTGATGCCCAGGACGTCGATCAGAAGTTTCGACAGTTCGAAGGTCCTGCCCGCAACGTCCTCGGCCGCGATTGCGGTTCCTTCGTCGCCCGCGTGTCGCGCAATCATGGGCTGCTGGTGCCCGAGGGAGACGACGCAAGAAGCGGAGGGGGCCACGGCGACGTCGTAGTCCCAGTCTGAGAACGCATCCACGTGGTTCTTGACGATCGAATACGCATCATCGAAGTACCCGCTGTTGACGTGCATTTGGGAACAACACGTCTGACCGGGTGGGAAAACAACGTCGTGACCGAGGCGTTCCAGGATGTCCACGGTCGCTCGAGCGACCCGCGGGTACATCGCGTCGACGATGCACGTTGAGAAAAGTGCGATCCGCATGGCGTCTCCATTCCGATTAGTGCGGGCCCGCTCCCGGAGTGGGGCGGGAGGATGCCCACCAGTCGTTCCCACCTTAGTGACAATTTATTAACCACCTCCAATAAGGAGCCCCTAACTCACCCCGATCGAGGCAGTTTATGAGTGTCCGGCGCGTAATTTCAGGCAACACGGCCGAATTAGCGCATCTTTTCCTTACCTAAAAACCATCTTGTTGTGTGCCGCGCCATGGCCGCGTCCAACCACCCTCGCACCCTGTTTTGATTTCCTCTCGCCCATCGGTATGGTATTGGTCTGACCACACTGTAATGCGGGACACATAGCACCAGAATAAGTCTCACAGACGTGGTCACCTCACTCATTGCATCAGCGTTGATGCTCGTTCCAGGACGCGCGTCAACCCATCACAAGGAGACCGCGTGGATACATTCACAGCCACCACCACCGCCGTCGGCGGCTCGGTCGGGCTCTCGGCGCTCGTCGCTATCCTTCCGCTGCTGACGTTCTTCATCATGTTGCTCGGGGTCAAAGCCAAGGCCCACACGTCGGCGCTCAGCGCGTTGCTGGTGTCGATCATCGTCGCGGTGATCGGCTTCAAGATGCCCCTGGGACTCACCCTGATGTCCGGAACACAGGGCTTGGCCTATGGGGCCTTCCCCATCGTCTGGATCATCGTCACGGCCCTGTGGTTCTACCAGGTCACCGTCGAGTCGGGCAGATTCGAGGATTTGCGGCTGACCTTCGACCGCATCGGAGGAGGTGACATCCGCATCCAGGCGATTCTGATTGCCTTTTGCTTCGGAGGTCTCCTCGAGGCCCTGGCCGGCTTCGGGGCGCCCGTAGCCATCACGGCGACTATGATCCTCGCCCTCGGGGTCAAGCCGTTGCGCGCGGCCGTGACTGTTCTGGTCGCCAACACGGCTCCCGTGGCCTTCGGAGCCCTGGCCATTCCGATTACGACCGCGGGAACGCTGACCGGCGAGGACCCCGCCCACATCGGGGCGATCGTGGGGCATCAGGCTCCGTTCGTGGCCGTGTTCGTGCCCTTCGTCCTGCTCTTCCTCCTCGACGGTTTCAAAGGCGTCCGCGACGCGTGGCCCGCGGCTCTCGTCATCGGACTTTCCTTCGGTATCGCCCAGTGGTGGTCGGCGACCCATTTCTCCTACGAGCTGACCGATATCGTCGCTTGCCTCGTCTCCCTGGGAGTCGCGGTGCTGTTCCTCAAGGTGTGGAAGCCCCGCGGAACCGAAGCATTTCGTGAGCGCTTCGGAATCGAGACTCCTCGGGCCACGGAGGGACTGCGTCCGGTCCGGGTCTGGATGGCCCTCTTGCCGTACCTCGTGGTCGTTGGCGTGTTCGCCGTCGGGAAGCTCTGGAAAGCGGGTATCGATGTTCCCCTCGCACTGAAGAAGACGGACATCAAGATCCCCTGGCCGGTCACGTCCGGCCACATTGTCACCTCGTCGGGCAAGCCCATTTCGGGCACGACCTTCAATTTCCAATGGCTCTCCAACCCGGGCACCATGCTTTTGATTGCCGGACTGATCGTGACCGTGCTCTACATGATCTTCCACGAGAACGGCAGGTACAGGCTCGGTTTCGGTCAGTCCGTTGCCCAGCTCTGGCACTGCTTCTACAGGATGCGCTGGTCGGCCCTGACCATCGTGTCGGTCCTGGCCCTCGCCTACGTCATGAACTTCTCGGGGCAGACCGTATCCATCGGTACGTACCTCGCATCCCTGGGTGGCGTCTTCGCCTTCCTGGCTCCTACCCTCGGCTGGCTCGGTACCGCCGTGACCGGATCGGATACTTCGGCCAACGCGTTGTTCTCCAACCTGCAGCACACGGCCGCAACCAACGCCGGGCTCAATCCGGATCTGATGCTGGCGGCCAACACGAGCGGAGGCGTGGTCGGCAAGATGATTTCCCCACAATCCCTGGCGATCGCCGCGACCGCCGTGGACATGGAGGGCAAGGAGTCCGAGATCTTCAAGCGCGTGATCCCGTGGTCCCTTGCCATGCTCGTGATCATCTGCACGTTGGTGTTCCTGCAATCGAACCTGCTCTCCTGGATGCTCCCCTGACCGACGACGCTTTGCGCAGCTAAGGTTGTGTTCTGTGGAGAAGAAGACCTACACCATCGTCCTGCAGAACATCGAGGATCGACTGCGCAACGGGGAACTCGCCGTGGGCGACAGACTTCCGGCGGAGCGCGCCCTCGCAGAGGAATTCGGGATATCCCGTGCCTCGGTCCGTGAAGCCATCCGGGTCCTTGACGCGATGGGACTCGTACGTTCGGGAGTCGGATCAGGTCCCAGCGCGGGGGCGGTCGTGGTCTCGGAACCATCGGCCGCCCTCGGCTGGGGCCTTCGCATGCACCTGGCGTCGAATTTCCTGCCCGTGGGAGATGTGGTTGCGACCCGTGAACAACTCGAGTCGCAAGCCGCCGCCGACGCGGCAGCTCGGTGGTCGACGACCCAGGACAAAATAGCCCTGACCAGGGCCAAGAGGTATCTGGATGAGATGGATGATCCGATGCTTCCCGATATGCGCTTCCACGAGCTGGATGCACACTTCCACCTGGTGGTCTCGGGGCTCGGTGGCAACGTCGTCGTCACCACGATCCTGGACTCGTTGCGCCAGGCTACGGTCGGTTATGTTCAGGAGGGCGTACCCCGCCTCGGGGACTGGCCCTCGGTTCGTCGAACCCTGCAGGAGCAGCACCGCGGAATCCTCGAATCGGTCCAGGGGCGCAGCCCCGAAGAGGCTTCACAGAGGGTCCGGGAGCACATCCGGTGGTTCTACGGAGTGGCCTATGAGGAAAATTCCGTTCCGGTGAGTTTCTCGTAGGCCTCGACGTACCGTGCACGGGTCCTATCCACGATTTCAGAAGGAAGTTCGGGTGGTGGCGTCGCCCTGTCCCACCCCGCGGCGTCGGACAGCAACCAGTCGCGCACGAACTGTTTGTCGAAACTCGCCTGTGCGCGCCCCGGGGCCCACTGGGCCCCGTCCCAGAATCTCGACGAATCGGGGGTCAGGACCTCATCACCCAGCGTGACCTCCCCGCGGTACGAGTCGAGACCGAATTCGACCTTGGTATCGGCGACAATGATTCCTTGTTCCCGGGCGATTCTTTCGGCAGTGCCGTAGATGTAGAGGGTCAGCTCACGGATGCGCTCCCCCATCGCGCGACCGACGGCGTCGGTCATCTCCTCGTACGTGATGGCTTCGTCGTGCTCACCGACCTCGGCCTTGCCCGTCGGCGTGAAGATCGGAGCTTCGAGCCTGGAGCCGTCGACCAGGCCTTCCGGTAGTTCGATGCCGCACACCGTGCCGGACCGCTGGTACTCCTTGAGGCCGGTACCGGTCAGGTACCCCCGGGCGATGCACTCGACCGGGAACATCGACAAGGACTTGCAGATCATGGCGCGTCCGGAGACTTCTTCCGGGACGTCGGTCGAGAGCACATGATTGGGAACCTGGTCGAGCTGCTCGAACCACCACAGGCTGAGCTGGGTCAGGATCTTGCCCTTGTCCGGAATGGGGGTGGGCAGGACGTGGTCGAATGCGCTGATCCGATCGGTGGCCACGACCATCACGGATCCCGCACGGGCCTCGGCGTTGTCCGCGAAGGAGCAACCGATGACGTCGTTGCCCTCCTCCGGGACGTAGAGGTCCCTGACTTTTCCCGAATAGATGTGCTTCCAGCCCGGAATGTCGGTGGGCTCTGGGGACATGCGCTGCGCTCCTGTGTGTGAGTGATGTGCGGGCCCCACGCCGCACGCGCGAGGCCGACAATGTGTGGTCTAGGGGCAGGGAACCTTGACCTGGCCTGCTGCGGCTTTCTCCGCAATATCCCGGCGATACTGTGCGCCGTCCCAGGAAATCTTGTTAACGCCTCGGTAGACCTTTGCCCTCGCGTCGTCCAGATCATCTCCGAGCGCGACGACGGCGAGCACTCGGCCCCCGGAGGTCACCACCGAGTCCGTCCCGGACAGCGTCCGCTTGTTGCTGGTCCCGGCGTGCAGAACGGAGACGTCCTCGAGGGCCTCGGCGTCGGCGATACCGGTGATGACGTCGCCCTTGCGCGGGGACTCCGGGTAGTTCTCAGCAGCCATGACGACCCCCACGGCGGTCCGGAGATCCCATCGCAGAGATTCTCGACCGTCGAGCCCGCCCTGGGCGGCCCCCAAGAGAAGTTGGCCGAGCGGGGTTTTCAATCGGGCCAGTACTGCCTGGGTTTCCGGATCGCCGAAGCGGGCGTTGAATTCGATGACTCGAATGCCGCGGCTCGTCAGCGCGAGTCCGCAGTAGAGGACGCCCACGAAGGGGGTTCCGCGATCGGCCATCACGTCAATCGTCGGCTGGGCCACGCGCCGGACGACTTCATCGGTGAAGTTCTCGGGCAACCACGGCAACGGGGTGTACGCCCCCATGCCGCCCGTGTTCGGTCCCTCGTCGTTGTCGTAAATCCTCTTGAAGTCCTGGGCCGGGGTGAGGGGCACGGTGCGGCGCCCATCGCTGATCACGAAGAGCGAGACCTCCGGGCCGTCCAGGAATTCCTCGATGACCACGGAAGAGCCTGCGTCGAAGCAGGCCTCGGCGTGGGCCAGTGCGGCGTCGCGGTCCTCGGTGACGACGACACCTTTGCCCGCCGCCAGACCATCGTCCTTGACGACGTACAGTGCCCCAAAGGAATCGAGGCATTCCTCGACCGTCGAGAGGTCGTGAGCGACGCGGGCCATCGCGGTCGGGACGTTGGCGGCGGCCATGATCTCTTTGGCGAATGCTTTGGAGCCCTCCAGTTGGGCGGCGTCGGCGTTGGGGCCGAAGACCGGGAACCCAGCCTCTCGCAGAGCGTCCGCAACGCCAGATACCAGGGGAGCCTCCGGACCGATCACGATCAAGTCCGCATCCAGGCGTTCGGCGAGAGCAGTGGTTTCCTCCGGACTGTTCGCGTCCACGGCATGGGTCCGAACAATCTCGGCGATCCCGGCGTTCCCGGGTGCCGCGTGGACCTCCGTGACCGCCGGATCGCGCAGGAGCGCGGTGATGATCGCGTGTTCGCGCCCGCCCGGGCCCAGCACCAAAATCTTCATGGAGCAACCATAGCTAATCGGCAACGATGAGTACGCATCGTTTCCGACTTCCCGGACGATGTTGCGCGTTCAACCCTGTCGGGCAGGTTTACAGGAGCCCTTCGTTCTCAAGGAGCGGACGTACGCCTTCGCCGAACCAGTAAGCCTCTTCAAGGCACGGATACCCGGAGAGCACGAATTCGTCGAACCCGACCGCAATGTATTCCTTGATGAGGTCGGCAACTTCACGGTGGGACCCGACGAGCGCTGTGCCGGCTCCCCCGCGCACGAGCCCCACTCCTGCCCAGAGCCCAGGGTAGATTTCAAGGTCCGAGACCGACCCACGGTTCAGGTCCAGCATCCTCCGTTGGCCTTCCGATTCGGACCGGCGCAACGCATCCTGTTGCTTCCGAATCAGCTCCGGAGCGAGCCCGTCCAGCATCTTCTCGGCGACCGCCCAAGCTTCCTCCGAGGTGTCCCGCGAGATGGTGTGCAACCGGATTCCGAACCTGACGTTGCGTCCCTGCTCGTTGGCCAGCCCCCGGATCCAGTCGATCTTTTCCTTGGCTTGCTGCGGGGGTTCACCCCAAGTGAGGTAGACGTCCGAGTGGGCGGCGGCAATTCGGCCCGCGGCCGGGGAGGAACCACCGAAATAGATCTCGGGACGCGGCTCGGGAGCATGGGCCAGTCGTGCCTGTCCGACCCGGATGTGATCGCCCTCGTAGTCGAACGGTTCGCCGTGGTCCCACAAACGGCCGACGACGTCGAGGAATTCACCCGTCTGCGCGTATCTCGCGTCCTTGTCGTTGAAGTCGCCGAATGCTTGCTGTTCCGCGGACTCCCCTCCGGTCACGATGTTGACGTTCAATCGCCCACCGGTAATGTCCTGGTAAGTCGCGGCCATCTGCGCCCCAAGAGTCGGCGAAATGGCGGCAGGGCGGAACGCGACGAGGAATTTGAGGGTCTCGGTGTGCTGGGCGATTGCGGCCGTGGTCAGCCACGAGTCCTGGCACCACAGACCGGTCGGAGTCAGCACGGATTCGAAGCCGTTGTATTCGGCTGCCTGGGCAACTTGAGTCAGGTACCGAAGGTCGGGCCGCCTGGTTGCCGCGGTTCCCACGACGTCGGCGCCGTGACCTCCCCCGACGATGCCCCGGGAGTCGGAGCTCGTCGGCAGGAACCAGTGAAGTTTGAGCGCGTTCATATCATTCCCCCGGAGTCGTTGTCTGGACGTTCTCGTCACGGTACTGCCCCGCTCACGGCGAGGCATCGGGGCCGACATTCGGGGCAAAAATACGTCATACATGACCTGCCGCCAGGCTGTCTCCCTCCCCTGGACGACCGTCGGGGCGACGGTCGACTCGGGAAGAACACGGTCGAGTGGTGCGTGGGTCAGGACCTCGACGCCGGCCCGTTGTCGAGCGCGGAAAGACTGACGTTACGTAGCGGTGCTGTCATGGCCGCCGCGATACTCCGAGGGCCCGAATGGGGACGCCCCAGTCGTGCTATTGGCCCCGAGGGGGCGCCACCGATCCCCTCTCCACCAGCGGCATCGGACGCTCAAGGCGATCATTGACTGGGTTCAGGGCCTCCTTGACCCCGGCCATGCCCATGTCGCGGTAGGGAAGGCGCATGGTTGTCAACCCGGGGCGCACGTAGTCCGCCAAAGCCTCGTCGTCGAAAGACATGACCGAGACATCGTCGGCGATCGCGAGTCCCAGCTCTGCCGCCGCTTGGTAGACGCCGAAAGCCACGCGGTCGTTCGCCGCAAGGATGGCGGTAGGGCGGGACGGCGACTCAAGCACGGAGATGGCGGCCTCGCGGGCTGGACCTGGCTCCCACTCGGGCAGGTCACAGGTCGTGGTGAAATGTAGCCCTGCGTCCGCCATGGCACGGTCAATACCTTGGTAGCGGCGCCCAACCGTTGCCGAGACCACGGGATCCAGCATGCGTTCAGACCGACCGACGAACGCGATGCGACGGTGCCCCGCTCGAATCACATATTCGGCGGCGGCTCGTCCCGCCGCGAATTCGTCCGGAAGCACGCTCGGGAGCCCGCCCGAAAGACCGTTGACGATCACCGCCGACATCCCGGCAGGCATAGGCGGCAATTCGATCTTGCGGGCGACCATGAGACCGATGACGATGGCGTCGACTTTGCGGTCCGAGAGGTCGACAACGGCCCTCTCCCAACGGTCCGGATGGTCGTCCACCTCGGCCATCATGACGCTCTGCCCCTTCGATTCGGCCGCGTCCAAGACTCCACGGATCATCGCTGAGGCATATCGGGTGACCGTGACGCCGTCGGAGACGAAGCCGAGGGTCTTGGTCCGTCCCGTGCGCAGACTCAGAGCGGTCGGATCCGGGGAATAGCCGAGCGCGTCCGCGGCGGCCCGTACCCGGCGTGCGGCGTCGTCGGAGATCCTCGTTCCGGTCCTGCCGTTGAGCACGAAGCTCACGGTGGTCGGAGACACCCCCGCACTGCGGGCGACGTCGGCCTGAGTAGGGCGCTTGCTCATGGATCTCCTCATTGCCACCGGCTCTCGCCCGTCCGGGCACGACCGTAGCCCATCCTACGTGAGACGTGGACCACGCGAGAGATCGGTGATACCGTTCTGCTAAATCGATTTAGCATGACAACCGACATGCCCGACGACGAATCACAAGGAAGTGGCAGCGTGGCCGACTCCTCCAGAATCAAGCAGCAGCTCACGAATCCCGCGTACCAGCAGAGCTCCCTGGCTCTCCTCCTCTTCTTCGCCTCGTGGGGCGTCTGGTGGTCGTTCTTTCAGATATGGCTGACGGACGAGAGCTCGGGGCTGGGACTCAGCGGCGGGGCGGTCGGAACCGTCTACTCGATCAATTCCGTCGGAACCCTGGTCATCATGCTCGCCTACGGCGCCGTCCAGGACCGACTGGGCATCCGACGTCACCTGGTGATCGGGGCCTCGATCATCATGTCGTTGATCGGCCCCTTCATGATCTGGGTGTACCGGCCGTTGTTGGAGAACGCGTTCATAGTGGGGACCATCGTGGGTGCGGTCGTGCTCTCGGCGGGTTTCGTCGCCGCGGCGGGGCTGATGGAGGCGTTCTCCGAACGCCTGTCGCGCACCTACAACTACGAGTACGGCCAGGCTCGCATGTGGGGCTCTTTCGGATACGCGGTGGTGGCCCTGATTGCCGGGTTCCTCTTCACGGTCAACCCGAATCTGAACTTCTGGCTCGGATCCGTGTTCGGCATTCTGTGCCTCTTCGTCCTGACGTTGTGGAAGGCACCGGCCACCCCACCGCGGGAAGAGATGACCACCACCATGGATCCCACCAGAGCGGACACCACACCGGGGCTCCGCGAGTTGCTCGGCGTACTGCGCCTCCCCTCGCTGTGGGCGATGGTCGTGTTCGTTCTGCTCTCCTGGACCTTCTACACGGTATTCGACCAGCAGATGTTCCCGGATTTCTACACCAAGCTCTTCGACACCCCGAGCCAGGGTCAACAGGTCTACGGAGTGCTGAATTCCGTGCAGGTTTTCCTGGAAGCCATCATGTTGGGCCTGGTACCCATCCTGATGCGGAAAATCGGGGTCAAGAACACTCTGATGCTGGGGATGATGGTCATGTTCCTGCGGATCCTTGGGTGTGCCGTCTTCCACGACCCGGTGATGATCTCTTTCGTCAAGATGTTCCACGCGCCCGAAGTCGCCCTCTGCATCCTGCCCGTCTTCCGGTACTTCACGGTTCACTTCAACCCTGCCCTGTCCGCAACCATGTACATGGTCGGTTTCCAGCTGGCATCCCAGATCGGGAACATCCTCCTCTCCCCTGTTCTGGGAAACCTGCGCGACGCGATCGGATACCAACCGACGTTCTACGTCATCGCCGGCATTGTTCTGGTCGCCGCCGCGTACGGATTCCTGGTCCTCAAGAGGGACGACCAGGACGTACAGGGCGACCCCTTCCTCCGCGATGCCCCACGAGAATCCCAGAAAGCGTAATCTCTCATGCCCGACTCCACTTTGATGACCCGTATCGACGCCGCACAGTCCGCGAACCGTGCTTTGGCGGAACAACGCAACGACCGGTGGTATCCGCAGTTCCACATCGCGGCCCCCGCAGGATGGATCAACGATCCCAACGGCCTGTGCTTCTACCAAGGTCGGTACCACGCCTACTTCCAGCATCACCCCTATTCGACCCAGTGGGGACCCATGCATTGGGGGCACGTTTCCAGCGAGGACCTCGTCACCTGGACCAGGGAACCGATCGCCCTGGCGCCTTCCCTCGAAGAGGACCGTGACGGCGTATTCTCCGGTTCGGCGGTGGAGGGCGACGATGGCCGCCTCTATGCCTTTTACACGGGCCATCGTTGGCGCAACGGGATCAACGAGGATGAAGGCAACCTTCAAGTCCAGTGCATGGCGGTTTCCTCGGACGGGGTGACCTTCGAGAAGCACGGCGTCGTCGTCGAAGGCCCCGCGGATCTGCTCCACTTTCGTGACCCCAAGGTCTGGCGCGCGGAGGGAACCTGGTGGATGGTCTTCGGCGCATGTTCGGCCCGGAACCGTGGCGAGGTCTGGTTGTACCGGTCCGACAACCTGACCGACTGGGTGTTCGACCGGATCCTCTACCGGGATCCGAACCGGGACTCGTTCATGCTGGAGTGCCCAGATTTCTTCCCGCTGGGCGATCACTGGGTCCTCCTCATCTGCCCCATGGGCCACAAACCGCGCGGGCACACCGGGCGCAATGGTCACCACGCCGGGTACGTGGTCGGCGAGTGGACACCCGGAGGCGACTTCTCGCCGCTGACCGAATACCGCCACCTCGACTGGGGCCACAATTTCTATGCCCCGCAGACCTTTGCGGCTCCCGACGGCAGAAGGATCCTGTTCGCGTGGATGGGTGCGTTCGACCGGGAACTGCCGACACAGGCCGACGCCTGGGCGGGTCAGCTGACCGTTCCGCGAGTCCTCTCCTTGGACGACCGCCTGCATCTGCACAACCGACCGGCAGCCGAGATCGCGCTCCTGCGAAAAGATTCCCACGCTTTCGGGGCCTTCACTGCCCCGGAGGGAATGCGCGATGTGATTGCCGGAATCGACACGGCCGAAATCGAACTCGTGCTGGACCTGCGCGCCACGACGGCCGAACGAGCGGGGCTGTCCATTGGTCGTACCGGTGACGGGGCGGAAGCAGCGTTCGTGGCCTATGACGACCAAATCGAACGCGTTGTCCTGGACCGTCGCGGGTCAGCAACTCCCGACCGCGGAATACGTTCCGCTCCTGCCCGGGCGACGGAGGACGGCAACCTCAAGCTGCGTGTCCTGGTGGATCGCGGATCGGTCGAGGTGTTCGTGAATGAGGGCGAGGAATCGATCTCATCCTTCGTTTTCCCCGGTGCTGGCGAGCGCCGCGTAGCCCTCACCGTGGAGTCAGGAGACGCCGCCGTGAAGGAACTGACGATTCGACCGATGAGTGGGCACTGGGGCTAGTCCGGAACCCGGCTCAGGGCCTCAGCGCCCGAACATTCTGTGATCGCGGCTTCCTGCCCTGATGGGGCCTCACGCGAGACGCCATGTCCCTGGCGTCCCATGATGGGAATACCGTCGGCACAGTTCGGCACCGGGAAGCCGAGAGAGTCACGCGACCTCGGGGTGTGCGATGAGCCGTCTCCGGCGAGCCAGGCATTCACGATAGACCTCCGCCGGGGCCGCTCCGGGCCGTTGGCTGACCGACTCTCCCCAGACCATCCAGGCCGTGCGCCATCCAGTCAGTGCCAATTCGGCGACGAGAAGTGCGTCAGGTTCCGACCAATCGGACGCGGTTGCCCGGATGCGTCCCAACAATTTCTCGAGGACCGCCCTTTCCTGCCCGGTGGCCGCCATATCAAATTCGGCATCAGTGGCGAACAAGCGAGAGATGCGGCGATGATCCTGGGCCTCGGGAGACGAGTCCTCCGACATGATCTCGACCATGGCGTCCTCGATCTTCCCGAGCGCGTCACCCGGGGAAGTATCGGAAAAGTCCAGGCTGTCGATCGCGCGTATCAGCCTGCGTTGCACCGGCATGGCGGCCTCTTCCTTCGAGGAAAAATATCGGAAGAAGGTTCGGGAGGAAATGCCTGCCAGGTCGGCGATGTGGCGAACCGTCGTCGCTCGCACCCCCTGGTCCTCGAATAGACTCAGGGCCGCCCGGTGGACTTCGCGTTCGGTCTGCAGCCTGCGGCGGGTTCTCAAATCCGTCGACTCTTCCATGGTGGCCTCCTTGATCCTCGCGACCGTGCCGGACATCACACATTCATGGCACTTACGCCAAAGTGGCACACTGTGACAATATCGAGGGCTCCACCCCTCACAGAAATCAGGTACGTGCATGTCCTCAGACGCCTCGCACACGAATTCCCGGACCCGGCCCGTCCAGCAGGACGAGGCCACGCCGCGGCCGGAGTCGGACTCGGATCGCCCTCCCGAGGTACTGACGACAAGGCACATCGTGAGTGTCCTGGCAGTCCTGGTCGTTTCGGCGCTCATCATGATCCTCAACGAAACGGTTCTGTCCGTGGCGATCCCGGACATCATGAACGACTTCGGGATCAGCGCGGCCACGGCTCAATGGCTCACCACGGGCTTCCTCCTGACCATGGCCTGCATTATTCCGACCACAGGGTGGATGCTCGAGCGGTTCACGATCAAACGGCTTTTCGTCGTCGCGCTCAGCCTCTTTGTGGTGGGGACGGCGCTTGCGACTTTTGCTCAGAACTTCCCGACGATTCTCGCCGGACGCATCATCCAGGCCGGAGGCACGGGAATCGTTCTTCCCCTGCTCATGACCTCGACCCTCATCATGGTCCCTCCCGCACGCCGCGGAACGGTCATGGGCCTCAACTCCGTGGTCATCGCGGTCGCACCGGCCATCGGCCCCACACTGTCGGGCATCATCGTGAATGCGCTGAGCTGGCATTGGGTCTTCGGCCTCATGCTCCCCATGGGCGTGCTCGTTCTCCTCATCGGCAGCTTGGTCCTCAAACCCACCGGGCAGACTCGTGCTCTCCCCCTGGACGTGCCCTCCGTATTTCTGGCGGTCGTCGGCTTCGGGGGCGTCGTCTATGCGCTCGGCTCCGTGAGCACAATCGTCGCAGGAAACCTGACGCCTTTGATCGGGCTCGTCCTCGGCGTCATCGGGCTCAGTCTTTTCGTGTCGCGGCAACGCCGGTTCCAGAGGAATTCCGAATCGGCGTTCCTCGACCTGCGCCCCTTCGGTGTCCGCAATTTCCGCCTCGGGGTGTGCGTTCTCATGATCGCCATGGCCGTGATGCTGGGGTCGGTCATGGTCCTGTCGATTCTCCTGCAATCGGGCATGGGCTTCAGCGTGCTGACCGTCGGCCTGGTCATGCTGCCGGGCGGTCTGATCCAGGGCCTTCTTTCACCGCTGATCGGCCGAGCCTACGACAAGTTCGGCCCCCGGCCGGTGGTGATTCCCGGGACGATCCTGCTCGCGGCGGGCGAATGGCTGTTTTTCCTGGTCGCCCCGGGCACGGGAATTGCCTACATCGTGGGCGTCCACATCGTGTTCAGTCTCGGCATGGCCATGATCATGACGCCGATGATGACAGTTGCCCTCGGTTCCTTGCCGCACCATCTGTACGGCCACGGTTCGGCCATCATGAACACTCTCCAACAGCTGGGCGGCGCCACCGGTACAGCGCTGCTGACCGCAGCGCTGAGCCTCGGCGCAGCCGTCGCGGTCGTCGGGGGCGCGTCTGCAGACGATGCCCAGATCAGCGGAGCTCATGTTGCCTTCTGCTTCGGGGGCGTCCTCGGCCTTGTCGCCATGGTCATCGCGCCCTTCATCAGCAAGGTCAAGGAGGCGAACGACGTCGCACGGTAGTCCACGGGCGTTCCCCGACCGTGGAACAATGTCCCGTATGCAGACTTTCAGCTGGGACAACGCGGTCGAGTTGGCCGTCATCGAACGGAGCGGTTTTGTGGAGTCCCGCCACATCGGGGCCGCGTCGGTCGTCTCGCCCGAGGGCGAAGTCGTCGACTCCCTCGGCGACACATCGGCCCCGATCTTCCCTCGGTCGACCCTCAAACCGTTCCAAGCGATCGCATCCCTCAAGGCCGGGGCTCCCCTGCGCGGTGCCGAAATAGCCATTGCGGCCGGATCCCATGAGGGCTCTTTCGAGCAGATGCAGGTCGTCGCGAACATGCTCGAAGCCGCGGGTCTCTCCCCGAGCGATCTGCAGTGCCCGGAGGCCTACCCCAAGGACGAGCGGGCACACTCGTATCTTCTGGCCCATGGCAAGGGAAAACAACGAATCGCTTTCAACTGTTCCGGGAAGCACGCGGCCTTCCTCTCCGCGTCGGCGGAGAACGGCTGGGACCCGGCGACGTATTTGGACCCGGATCATCCCGTTCAGCGGATCGTCATGGAGATCGTCGAGGAGCTCACGGGCGAGTCCGCGGGACTCGTCGGCGTCGACGGTTGCGGGGCCCCCGTGCCGACCATCAGCCTCAACGGGCTGGCCACGGGCTACGGCAAACTGGGCGCCGGCATCCGCAACATCGGCGCCGACGCCCGGCTTGCGACCGTGGCCACCGCGATGGCGGATTACCCGGAGATGGTGCAGAACCACGGCAAGCCGAACACCGTGGTCATGGAAGAGCTCGACGTCGTCGCCAAATTCGGTGCCGAAGGCGTGCTGAGCGTGGGAACCCGCGACGGAGCCGCAGTAGCGGTCAAGTGCTTGGACGGCTCCTTCAGGGCCGCAACCCTGGTGGCCCTGACCCTCCTGGACAGAAACGGATACGTGCCGCACGACGTCGTCGAGTCGCTCTTGCCGCGCGTGATCCTACCGATCACGGGCGGAGGGCGCACGGTCGGCGGCGTACGACTGGGATCGGCGTTCGAGGAGGCCTGACGTGGCACGGCGCAAGATTTCGGACGATGTCGGCCTCGCCGCTCTTCGGTCCTGGGAGGCGGATCCGGACGCCGCCGGCCGCAAGACCACGGCAACCGCGGTCCGCTATGCCCTCGAGGAACTCGCGCATCGCGCCCCCGGCAATTCGGTCGAAGTCCGAGTTCCGCCCTTCGGCGTGACTCAAGCGATCGAGGGGCCACGACACACGCGCGGCACGCCGCCCAATGTGGTCGAGACGACGGCCCAGACGTGGCTCGGACTCGTCACAGGGCGCCTGACGTGGGAGGAAGCACGAGCGAGTGGGTCGGTCGATGCATCCGGCAATCGGAGCGACCTGTCGGTGCTTCTCCCGCTCTTTGCAACACGGACGTCGATGAAGCGCACCGCCCAGAACAGGTAACCTTGAGCCATGACCGAACCCCCTACTTCGCCCGGCGGCCCCGACGAGTCCGAGGTCCCCGCAACGTCCCCCGATCCAGACCGTCACGAGCCTGAGAACGGTCCGGCAGAAGACCAGTCGACCGACCGCGGTCCCGCCGAACGAGAGGTCGTCGTGCGCCGGGCTCCCTCGGTCATCGCGTTCCTGATCACCGGACTCGTCATCGGCCTCATCGTCGCCGTCCTCTCGACCGTTCTCGGTCCGGCCGACCAGAAATACACGACCGGCGCCATCTTCGGGATGATGGCGGTGATCTTCGGAACCGCCGGGGCCGTCCTCGGTGCCCTCGTCGGCCTGATCGCCGACCGCAGGTCCCGCAAGAAGGCCACCCGATTCCGCGCGGTCCGGATCGATGATGACGTCGAAAAATAGTCGGCCTCCGCGGACTGGGCAGTTGCGGCTAGACTTGCTTTCGTCCCCGTTGTTCCGCACCGGCGGCAACGGCCCGATCCTCCAGACCGCACATTCAGGAAGTAGCTTTCGTGGTTCGACCCGACGGTAAACTCACACACGATATCGACCCCGGAGAGAGAGCCCCCCAGGACGAATGCGGCGTCTTCGGCGTCTGGGCTCCGGGCGAGGACGTCGCGACCCTCACTTATTTCGGCCTCTATGCCCTGCAACATCGTGGCCAGGAATCGGCCGGGATCGCGACGAGCAACGGCGAGCGCCTCTCGGTGTACAAGGACATGGGCCTGGTGTCCCAGGTCTTCGACGAAACCATTTTGGGGACCTTGGGCGGCCACATGGCGATTGGCCACTGCCGCTATGCGACCACGGGAGCGACCACCTGGTCGAATGCCCAACCGACCCTGGGATCGACGCCTCACGGCACGGTCTCACTCGCCCACAACGGCAACCTGACCAACTCGGCGGATCTCTACGACCGGCTGATCGACAAGTCCGGGTTCCCGTCGGCCGGTGAAGTCGCCCAGGGGAACACCACCGACACTGCTCTGGTCACGGCTTTGCTGGCCGAGCATCCTCATGACTCCCTCGAGGAAGCGGCAATGGAGCTGCTTCCGACGCTCCAAGGCGCTTTCTGCCTGACCCTGATCGACGAGAACACGCTCTACGCGGCCCGCGATGCTTATGGTGTCCGCCCACTGGTCCTCGGAAGGTTGGACCGGGGCTGGGTCGTCGCCTCGGAATCGGCCGCCCTCGATATCGTTGGAGCGACGTACGTCCGCGACGTCGAGCCCGGTGAATTCATCGCGATCGACGAGGACGGGGTACGCTCCCGCCGCTTCGCGGAACCGACTCCGGCCGGGTGCGTTTTCGAACACGTGTATCTCTCCCGTCCTGACGCGGTGATCAACGGCCGAGCTGTCTACGAGTCTCGGGTCGAGATGGGGCGGCAACTGGCCCGCGAGCATGCGGTCGACGCCGATCTGGTCATGCCGACTCCCGAGTCCGGGGTCCCTGCGGCCATCGGCTACGCGGAAGAATCCGGGGTTCCGTACGGGAACGGGTTGGTCAAGAATTCCTATGTTGGCCGCACGTTTATCCAGCCGACGCAGACCATGCGCCAGATGGGCATCAAACTCAAGCTGAATCCTCTGCGCACCGTCGTCGAGGGAAAAAGACTGGTGGTTGTGGACGATTCGATTGTCCGGGGAAACACCCAGAGGGCACTGGTGCGGATGCTGAGGGAAGCCGGCGCCGCCGAAGTCCACGTGCGGATTTCGTCCCCGCCGGTCAAGTGGCCCTGCTTCTACGGCATCGATTTCGCTTCTCGCGCGGAGCTGATTGCGAATGGGATGTCGATCGAGGAAATCGGACAGTCGCTCGGTGCCGATTCTCTCGGATACATTTCCGAGGACGGCATGATCGAGGCGACCGAGCAACCCCGGGAGCGCCTCTGCACGGCCTGCTTCACCGGAAATTACCCCATCGATCTTCCGGATGCCGATCGTCTCGGCAAGAACCTCTTTGACGTCCACCGTTCCTCCTCGGCGGGGACCTCCCGCCCGGGCCGGGCTTCGAGGGCGTCGTCGGCACCGAAGAGCTCCTCCGATGCTCAGACCGAGGCGACGACGGCGAAGAACTCTTCGTGCGAGCCCGGACCGGATTCGGACCTGGAACCCCTGGTTCTGCCGCAGGACCGCGGGTCCAGCACCAAGTAACAGCACACCACCGATCCAGAAGGACCAGAGATGGCTCAACCCCACCAGACCACCGCGGGCCTGACGTACGCGAGTGCCGGCGTCGACGTCGAGGCCGGCGATCGCGCCGTCGAGCTTATGAAGGAAGCCGTCCGGGAGACGCACAAGCAGGGTGTCGTCGGCGGCGTGGGCGGTTTCGCCGGGCTCTTCGACGTCTCGGCGCTGACTGCTTATTCGAAGCCGTACCTCGCGACCTCGACGGACGGTGTGGGAACAAAGGTGGCCATCGCCCAGGCCCTGGACGTGCACGAGACCATCGGATTCGACCTGGTGGGCATGGTCGTGGACGACATCGTCGTCGTTGGCGCCGAGCCCTTGTACATGACCGACTACATCGCGTGCGGGCGCGTCGTGCCCGAACGGATCGCGGACATCGTCCGCGGCATCGCCTCGGCCTGCTCCGCGGCCGGGACCGCCCTGGTCGGCGGGGAAACGGCCGAGCACCCGGGTTTGCTGGGCGAGCACGAGTACGACGTCGCGGGTGCCGCAACCGGCATCGTGGAGGCCGACCAGTTGCTGGGGCCGGACCGTGTCCGCGAAGGCGACGTGGTGATCGGCATGGCGTCCTCCGGGATCCACTCGAACGGCTATTCGCTGGTCCGCAAGGTGATCAACATGGCGGGTTGGTCCTTGGACCGTGAGGTCTCGGAATTCGGGCGCACGCTCGGCGAGGAACTCCTGGAGCCTACCCGCGTCTACGCAGCCGACGTCCTCGACCTCGCCCGGACGTTCCCGGTCCTCGGTGACGACGGCGCACAAGGTCACGGTGTCCGTGGATTCTCTCATGTCACCGGCGGAGGCCTCGCCGCGAACCTCGCCCGCGTCCTGCCACAGGGCCTCGAGGCCCGGATCGACCGTTCGTCCTGGGAGATTCCGGCGATCTTCCGTGTGATCGGCGAGCTGGGCAAGGTCCCGGAAGCGGATATGGAGCGCACTCTGAACCTGGGGGTCGGCATGGTCGCGATCGTCGATCCTTCGGTCGCCGACGCCGCGGTGCGCCATCTCAACGACCGCGGCTCCAACGCGTGGGTTCTTGGCACGGTGGCCAGGGCCGATGCGCCCGCCGACCAGGACCCCGATTATGTCCAGGGCGCCAAGGGAGTCGACGGCGGCGCCGTGCGCATGGTGGGTTCCTACGCCTGAGTGACCCCTCTCCCAGAGACACCCCCGGAAGTTATAGGCCACAAGTGCGCCTGCCAGGTGCCCGGATCCCTGGGGCAACGTGCGACCAGCCCGGCCTGCAAGCTCCAGACTTACGCCTCCCGGAGTTCGTACGACCGTTGCAGCTATCCGACACCAGTCTGACCTGCGACGCTGGAGTGGATAGCACCGGCATTCCGGCACCGGAGACACGTGAACCCGGTCCGCGCGCCTGACGCCGGCAGCCCACCACACCCCCGATCCGCCTCTCGCAAACCAACGGTTCACCGCGGTTGTTGCCCCCTCGGCTGGCCGAACCTCTGTCGAGAGGCGGTAGCCCGATTCGGAGGCGGTTGCCCGATTCAGTGGCGGTTGCCCGATTCAGTGGCCGTTGCCCGGCGTGAACGGGCCGATTCCACGGCTGTCAGGCCCCCGGTTGGGAGGCGGTTACCCGACTCAGTGGCGGTTACCGGCGTGAACGGGCCGATCCCCCGGATGCCTGACGGCCTATTGGGAGGCGGTTACCCGGTTCAGTGGCGGTTACCCGCAAGAACGGGCCAATTCCACGGCTGTCAGGCCCCAGTTGGGAGGCTCTTACCCGATTCGGAGGCGTTTTCCCACGTTAGGTGGCATTTGAACCGCCACCTAACAACGCCAATCGCCACCCAATCGGGTAACCGCCACGCAGACGGCGAGAGCCCCATGCACAGGGGGCAAGACCACCCAGGGGGGGGGACAAGCACGACGGCCAGGGAGGGCAAGACCGCGCAGTGGCAAGACCGCGCACGCGCGGCGGAACCGCACACGAGCAACGACGGCGCCCGGCCCCAATCGCGGGCGTCACGGCCGATCGAGGGGGCGGGTGATAGGCAACGACCGGCCACGCCCTTTTATCCGATGCCCCCGAGATATCCGATGCCCCGAGGTACTCGATGCCCTGACCGACCATCCTCGCTCACGTCGCGCACATACAGAAGCGCACCGGTTGATGGATCAACCGGTGCGCTTCCGACGTCAAGACGGCAGGTGTCACTGCCGAGCGGCTTTATCGCTCCCCAGCGGGATCGTCGTACTCGTCCGCGTAGTCCGAGTACTCGTCCTCTTCAGGATGGACGTCTTCTCGTTCGGCTCGCCGACCCTTCGCCGCACTGAGTTCTCGTTCGAGCGCCGAATAATCGGTTTGCGGGCTGAAGTATTTGATCTCCCGCGCCTGCCTCGTTGCCTTAGCCTTCTGACGGCCGCGCCCCATGGCGTGACCCCCTTTAATCGCTCGCTCCGTTGGCGGCACTGTGATGGGCACACAGTACGACCCCGGAATGTCCGTCAATCTTCCGTGCATTAAGGGTACATGGTTTGGAAGTAGTATGCCCACCGAGGAACGTACGTGACACGGGGATACGGTTCAGCCCTCAAAGAAAGGCGCCTACACATCCAGTTCGTCGAGAAGATCGAGAAAAGCCGGTTCCACCTCGCTCCTCCAGAGATACGTGGCACGAGTATCGGCCCGTCCCGGTCCCCCGTTGATGACGGCGAGTGGCTTCCCCTGGCGCAGTCCGTCGAGGATGATCCTCAGGCCGCTCATGACGGCCAACGAGGACCCTGCCACGAGCACCGAGGCGCAGTCCTCGAGCATCGAACGCGCCCGCTCCTTCCGCTCGACCGGCACCGGCTCCCCGAAGTACACGACGTCGGGCTTGAGCAGGGTCGACCCGCACACGGTGCAACCGACCATTCGAAATCGATCGACCCATTCCGAGGAGAGCTCGACGTCGCCGTCCGGATTGACCAGACTCGGATCCAGACTGACCGATTCCAAGTAGCCAGGATTCGCGGCCCGGAGCCTCCGGTCGAATGAGGTCCGGTCTTCGACGTGCCCGCACACGAGGCATGCCACCGAGCTGAGGTCTCCGTGCAGGGCCACGAGATTCCGACTCCCTGCCCGGGCATGGAGGCCGTCAACGTTCTGCGTCACGACGCCGCCCACCATTCCCTCTTGCTCGAGCTCGGCCAGCGCATAGTGGACCACGTTCGGCGCTGCACGGT
The DNA here is from genome assembly GCF_051370785.1 of Rothia sp. HC945. NCBI lineage: Bacteria > Bacillati > Actinomycetota > Actinomycetes > Micrococcales > Micrococcaceae > Rothia > Rothia sp. HC945. Next base: position 1,188,685 of record NZ_JBFCSN010000001.1, read on the forward strand.
TCATGAGCCGCCAGCCGACGAAGGATCTCGCCCAGTAACGATGAGAGGCCTCCCGATCGTTCCGGAACTCCTGGTAGGTCATCGGTCGATGACGTCGCAACGAACCCTGCGGCCCCCGGTAGTCCGGAATGCCGGATCCCGTGGACACACCCGCACCGGTGACGACCAGCGCGGGTCCCCGGCGCAGCAGTCCCGCAATCCCCCGGCGGGCTTCGCCGTGTGGGGTCGGCGTCGCGGTCTCGTCCACGACTCTCGCGATGGACCTCAGCGCAGCCTGGTGTGCATCGCCGAGTCCGGCGCCGAGCCCGGAGCCGGTTCCCTGCACAGGGTCCGGCCCGAGCGCCGCGCCGGACCCTGAAGAGCTGTCTTCCATACCGGTTCCTAGCGGGTCGCGGTGACGGTCAGCCCGTCGGCCGCTACGTCCGGGTTGACGTCCACGTGGACGACGTCGCCATCGTGGATGTCGCCCGAGAGGATTCCCTTGGCGAGCCGGTCGCCGATCTCCCTCTGGACGAGCCGGCGCAACGGCCGGGCACCATAGGCGGGATCGTATCCCGTCATGCCGAGCCACTCCGTCGCCGCCGGGGTGACGTCCAACGAGAGCCTCTTGTCCCCCAGGCGCTTGCCCATCGCCTGAACCTGCAGGTTCACGATCTTGGACAGGTCCTCGGTCGAGAGCGGGTCGAACATGATGATCTCGTCCAACCGGTTCAGGAACTCTGGCTTGAAGGACGCGTTGACCACGTTCATCACGGCCTCGTTCTTCTCCTTGTCGTCCAGCTGCTGGTCGACCAGGAACTGGCTCCCCAAGTTGGACGTCAGAATCAGGATCACGTTGCGGAAGTCCACGGTCCGGCCCTGGCCGTCGGTCAGGCGACCGTCGTCGAGCACCTGGAGCAGGATGTCGAAGACCTCAGGATGCGCCTTTTCCACCTCGTCCAGAAGGACCACGGAATAGGGACGGCGCCGCACGGCCTCGGTCAGCTGGCCTCCTTCCTCGTACCCCACGTATCCGGGAGGAGCACCGACCAGGCGGGACACGGAGTGTTTCTCCGAGTACTCGCTCATGTCGATGCGCAGGAGCGCGTGCTCGTCGTCGAACTGGAATTCAGCGAGGGACTTCGCCAGCTCCGTCTTCCCCACACCGGTCGGCCCCAGGAACAGGAACGAGCCGATCGGGCGGTCCGGGTCGGCGACCCCGGCTCGCGAGCGACGCACTGCGTCCGCCACGGCGCCAACCGCGGTCTTCTGCCCGATGAGTCGCTTGCCGAGTTCCGATTCCATGTTGAGCAGCTTCTCGGACTCGCCCTGAAGCATCCTGCCGGCCGGGATCCCGGTCCAATTGGAGATGACCTCGGCGATGTCGTCGGCGGTGACCTCCTCCGAGACCATCGTTTCCCTGGTCGTCTGCTCGTTCTCTTCCTTCTGTGCGGCGTCCAGCTCCTGCTGCTTGGCAGGGATCTCTCCGTACAGAAGGCGGGACGCCTCGGCCAGGTTGCCGTCCCGCTGAGCCACTTCGGCCTGCGAGCGCATCTCGTCGATCTGCGACTTGATGTCACCTACTCGGTTGAGCCCGGCCTTCTCCGCCTCCCACCGCGCGTTCAGTGCAGCCAGTTCCTCACGCTTGTCCGCGAGGTCGGAACGAAGAGCCTCGAGCCTCTCGATCGAGGCTGGATCCTTCTCACTCGTCAGGGCCAGCTCCTCCATGGTCATACGGTCGACGACCCGACGGAGCTCATCGATCTCCTCGGGGGCAGAGTCAATTTCCATGCGCAGACGGGAGGCGGCTTCGTCGACGAGGTCGATGGCTTTGTCGGGCAGCTGGCGACCGGTGATGTACCGGTTGGACAGGGCTGCCGCCGCGACCATCGCGGAGTCGGCGATCTGAACCTTGTGGTGGGCCTCGTACCGTTCCTTGAGGCCGCGCAGGATCCCAACGGTGTCCTCAACCGTCGGTTCACCCACGTAGACCTGCTGGAAGCGCCGTTCGAGGGCGGCGTCCTTCTCGATGTTCTCGCGGTATTCGTCCAAGGTGGTGGCGCCGATGAGCCGCAATTCGCCGCGCGCCAGCATCGGCTTGAGCATGTTGCCCGCATCCATCGAGCCCTCGCTCGCCCCCGCGCCGACGAGGGTGTGCAGCTCATCGATGAAGGTGACGATCTGACCTTCGGACTTCTTGATCTCGTCCAAGACGGCCTTGAGCCGTTCCTCGAATTCGCCGCGGTACTTCGCGCCGGCGATCATGGATCCGAGATCGAGGGCAATCAGGGTCTTGCCGCGCAGGGATTCCGGGACGTCGCCCGAGACCATTCTTTGCGCAAGGCCCTCGACGACCGAGGTCTTTCCCACGCCGGGCTCCCCGATGAGGACCGGGTTGTTCTTGGTCCGACGAGACAGGACCTGGACCACGCGGCGGATTTCGGAATCGCGCCCGATCACGGGGTCGAGCTTCCCGGAACGGGCGACGGCGGTGAGGTCGGTCCCGTACTTCTCGAGGGACTGGAAGGTTCCTTCCGGGTCCGGGGAGGAGACAGTCTGATCGCCGCGCACGGACGGAAGGGTCTTCTCGATCGCATCCGCAGTGGCCCCTGCGGATGCGAGTGCTCGGGCGGCGTCACTGTCCTCGGCCTCGGCCAGACCGAGGAGCAGAACCTCGGTGGAAATGTAGTCATCACCCAGCTTGGTCCCGGCTTCCTGGGAATTCTGAATGACCATGAGCGACTGCCGAGAGAACTGGGCCTGCGAAACCGACGTCCCAGAGGAGGACGGCAGCTTCTTGATGAGGGTACTGGCTTCGGTGGACAGAGAGTCGATGTCGACGCCGAGAGACTTGAGCACCGCGACGGCGACGCCCTCGCGCTGATCGAGCAGCGCCTTGAGGATGTGCGCCGGCTCGATGTGTGGATTGCCCGCGGTCTGGGCGTTCATGTTCGCGGCGTTCAGAGCCTCTTGGCTCTTGGTGGTGAATTTGGTGTCCAAGATGGGCTCCTTTGCTATGTACGTAAGTTTGCGTCGATCTTTTGCAGTTAACTTGAGTCTACTACGCTCAAGTCTATGTGTATAGGCATGGGGTGAAGTTTTCCACAGGTTTTTCGGCGAATCGGCGGTGATCGGGGAGGTCACGCATCCGACGTCGCACCCCTCAGTACTGGCCGTCGTTGTAGTTCAGCGCATCCAGGATTTCGTCCTCGGTCGCCGGTCGGCCGGACGACTTACGATCGCTGAACCTTTCCTGGCCAATGGCGATGATGAGCGTCGCGAACGCCCCAACGAACGTCAGGATCGCGAAGGTGTTACCGAAGCCCGCCGAGAGCCCCACGAGATCCTGTCCGAAGACCTGGGACAGGCCGGAGACTGTCTTCCCGTCCACGCGATCGGGGATGAGGAAACCGAAGATGCCGGCGAGGACCCACGTGAGCGTCTGCACCACGGAGAGGAGCGCCGACGTCGTTCTCGTCTCGTACCGCCGTGCATCCTTACGCATCCTCCATGAGGCGATCAGCATGACAACGAGAAACAACGGCCCGACACTGACCAGGAATGTCGGGACCAGGGAGCCGCCGGCGCCGAAGAGAGACCGCCCGAAGCAGATCCACAGGGCCCCCACGCATGCCATGGGAAATCCCAGCCACGCCGAAGCGCGCAACCAAGCGCTCGCTCGCCTGCCGGGCAGATGCCCCGCAGTGAAGGTCCGGTCGTCGGAAGTTCTGGGTTCGGCGGAGTTCACCCTTCCAGTGTAGGAGAGCCGGCATGCAATCGCTCACGGGCTCTCGCCCGTGCGGGGCCAGTGGGTTCAATGTTCCCGACTCCCAGTAGGGTGTACAGCATGACGATTCCCTTCCCCGCAGCAGTATTTTTCGACCACGATGGCACCCTGGTGGACACGGAGCCCCTCTGGGCCCGAGCCAAAACGGAGATTGCTGCCGAATTCGGCCTGACGTGGTCCGAAGAGGACACGCTCGCGTGCCTGGGTCGCCCCATGGTGGAGACCCTCATCCGGCTCCAGGAGCTGGGCATTCCGCTGTCGCGGGAGGAGCTGCTATCGCGCCTGACCACCGACGCGAGGAATCTCGTTTCCCGCACGGACGTCCCGTTCCTCCCCGGAGTCCAGAACGTTCTCGATGAGCTGGCACGGGGAGGCATCCCCGCGGCCATCGTCACCAACGCGACCGCAGAAATCGCCACCATGACGGCAGGCCGCGCGCCGGAAGGGCTGGTCCGCACCGTGATCGGCAACGAAGACGTCACCGAGCCCAAGCCCGACCCCCAGCCGTACCTGATGGCCGCACATCGCCTCGGCGTGGATCCGACCGAGTGCGTTGCCGTCGAGGACTCCCCCTCCGGCGTCACGAGCGCAGTGGCGGCCGGAATGAAAACCGTCGTCGTCCCAGGTATGCAGACGGTCGACGACGACCAGGGAACCGTTCACCTGGACCACGAGCAACTGAGCCTGGAGAAGTTCCGAGACCTGTTCGCCGCGCGCCCGTCCTGACCCCTGCCCGTTGCGAGTGTGACGCGCACCTGACGGGCATCCGGCGCACGGTATAGGGTTGTGCCCAGGTGGACCGCCTGGGTATCGACCCAGGTCGGACCGGACCTGCAACCCTTGACGAAAGGAAACGACCATGGCCTTTTCTCTCTCCAACCTGGCCCTCCGCGCCATCCCCGGTGCTTTCATCCTGAATTCGGGCTACGGCAAGCTCAACCTCGACGAGCAGACCGCCGGACAGTTGCAGTCCATGGCCGCGAATGCATTCCCCGCGGTCAAGGACCTCGACGCCGAGACCTTCGGCAAGGCTCTCGCCTACTCCGAGTTCGTCGTCGGCGGCGCCCTGGTCATCCCCGTGGTCCCCAGCCGCGTTGCGGGTCTCGCGCTCGGCGCGTTCGCCGGCGGCCTGCTGACCATGTACTTCAAGACCGACGAGATGACCGAGGAAGACGGCATCCGCCCGTCCCAGGCCGGTACCGCCGTGGCCAAGGACTCGTGGATCGCGGCCATCACTCTCGCTCTGATCCTCCAGAGCAAGGGCAAGAAGAAGAACAAGAAGAAGTAGTCTTCGACCCACGCCGACGACGCCGCTCGCGCGCCCCCGCACCAGGTGCGGTGGTTCCGCGAGCGGCGTTTTCGTTGCCGCCAGGACCCGCCGAGCCGCGGCTCGGCGGAACGGGCCAGTAAATATTGCTACTCTCAGTAGACTTTTCTGGATCCGGAAAGGGCCGCTGACCAGCGGCGATATTAAATACGTTGCGGGGAACGAGGAATTCCAGTGGAGCACATCAGTTCCATCATCGACACGGCAGACAGTTTCGTCTGGGGCCCGTGGCTGTTGCTGCCGCTCCTTCTCGGAACCGGCCTGTTCCTGACCTTCCGGTTGTCGGGCATCCAATTCCGGTACTTCGGCAAGGCCATGTCCTTGGCCTTCGGACGCCGCAGCCGCCAAACCGGGGAAAAGGGAGAGATCTCTTCCTACCAGGCGATGTCGACCGCCCTGGGCGCGACGGTCGGGACCGGAAACATCGTCGGCGTCGCCCTGTCGATTCACATGGGCGGCCCCGGCTCCCTGTTGTGGATGTGGGTCACCGCCTTGGTCGGGATGGCGTCGAAGTACAGCGAATGCTTTCTCGGCGTCCGTTTCCGGACCCGGGACAAGAAGGGTGAGTTGACGGGCGGGCCCCAGGTCTACCTCATTCGGGGCATTCCGAACAGATTCGGGTGGCTCCTGTCCGTGACCTTCGCCGCCTGCGCGGTCGTCGCCACATTCGGAGTCGGCAATATGACCCAGTCGAATGCGATTTCGGCGAACTTGGAGAACACCTTCTCGGTGGCGCCGTGGGTTACCGCCGTCGTCATTGGCGTGATGACCCTGATCGCACTGCTCGGCGGCATCAAGTCCATCTCAAAAATCACGGTCTTCTGTGTGCCGCTCATGATCGGGCTGTACGTGTTCGGGGGCCTGTACATCATCGGGGTCAACTACGAATCGTTGCCGCACGCGATCTCCCTGATCTTCGGCAACGCCCTGACCCCGCACGGCGCCGGCGGCGGACTCGTGGGCTCGCTGCTCATGACGGTCCAGATCGGTGTGTCCCGGTCTCTGTTCTCCAACGAGTCGGGAATGGGGACGGCGTCCATCCCGTCGTCGATCGCCCAGACGTCGCACCCAGTCCGCCAGGGGCTTGTTTCCATGACCCAAACATTCGTGGACACCCTGGTGGTCATCTCGATCACCGGATTCGTGATCATCACGACCGGAGTCTGGGAGAAGGACGACCCGGACGTCATGACCTCTCATGCGTTCGCGACCGGGCTGCCAGGGAACTGGGGCGGCATCGTCGTAACGATCTGCCTGGTGCTTCTCGGATATTCCACCGTTCTGGGCTGGGCCTACTACGGCGAACGGTGCATCGAGAGGCTCGGCGGCGGAACCTTCGGCATCACGACGTATCGCGCCGTATTCGCGGTGGCCTGCGGCATGGGTGCGGTCGCGCCCCTGACCCTCGTGTGGCAGTTCTCGGACGTCATGAACGGCATCATGGCGATCCCCAATTTGATCGGGCTGCTCATCCTGTCAGGTTTCGTGGTGAGGGAAACGCGTCGATATTTGAGAGAGGACCCATCCTTCGACGCCACGACCGAGGAGATCGACCGGTTCATGGGGTCACATCCCGGAGCCCTCGACGCTCAGATCGACCATCAGGTCGACCTGTCGAGCGATCACCCGGCGCTCGAGGCCGTCGAGGAATCAGGTGACCCGCAGTGGCCGGACGACCCCAACAAGGTGAGGGCCGGCACCCCGGGGCACTGACCCGCCGTGCGATAAGCTGTTCCGGCAACCAGACCTCCGGCGGAGCCGCCCCAGTGCCCAGTGGGGGTGTCTCGCCCCGTCCTGGTTCGCCACCCAGACGCTTTCACAGATCACCGGAGCATCCTTGAGCGACGTACCCCAGAAGTTCCATCGACAACCGTATTCGTTCGTTCGTCGCGGCGACCGGCTCACCGCCAGGCGCCAGAAAGCTTGGGACACGTACGCCCCGACGCACGTGATCGATGTCCCCCGCGAGGTCACGGACACGTCGGTCGCGGAGACCGCTGAGTTCGACCCCGAGGCGGTGTACGGGAGACAGGCCCCGCTCGTCGTGGAGATCGGTTCCGGACTGGGAGAGGCCATCGTCCACGCCGCGGCAGAACATCCCGAGAACAATTACCTTGCCGTGGAGGTCTACAAACCCGGCATCGCGGACCTGCTGCTCAAGATGGGCCAGGCCGAAGTCACCAATGTGCGGTGCGTCCAGGCCAATGCCCCCGAGGTGCTGGACAATCTGCTGACACCGGCGTCCGTGGACGAGCTCTGGGTTTTCTTCCCCGACCCCTGGCACAAGTCAAGGCATCACAAGCGACGGTTGGTCTCGCCAGGGTTCGCAGAGAAGGCCGCCCGCGTGCTCAAGCCTGGAGGTATTTGGCGGCTGGCCACCGACTGGGAGGAATACGCCCTGGTCATGCGTGAGGTCATGGAATCGGCGCCCGACTTCGAGAATCTTCATCCCGGAGAAGGCGCCACCGAGGAGGATCCGCAGGGCGGTTGGGCCCCGAGGTGGGAAGGCCGTATCCTCACGAGCTTCGAGAGAAAGGCCGGCGAGGCCGGGCGCCGCGCGCACGACCTCGCCTTTCGACGCCGCTGATCAGTTCCACCGACCAGCTCCCCCGCCGGCCGGTGGATTGGCGCGCGCGGGCAACTGGGGCCTGCTGATGACCAGCGCCTTGCCCTGCGGCTGACGACTGGGCCTCTGCCCCCGGCCCAATTTCACGACGTCGCCACCGATGGTCGCGGCAAAAACACGGGAGGACTCCTCGAGACGGTCCCGGGCTTCCTGCAATTCATCGGTCAGCTCACGAACCCGCGATTGCAACGCATCGACCTGGTTCTCGAGCTGGAGGACCCGTTTGATGCCTTCGAGAGACACGCCTTCCTGCGAGAGCTGCTGGATCTGTCGCAGGCGTGTGACGTCCTTCTGCGAGTAGCGACGGGCCCGTCCGGGCAATCGCGACGGTGTCACCAGTCCGAGCCGGTCATACTGCCTGAGCGTCTGGGGGTGCATCTCCGCGAGCTCGGCTGCCACCGAAATCACGAAGAGCGGCTGGTTCACGTCGCTGAATTGCATGGATTACACGACCTTTGCCTTCTCTGCCAGACCCTCCCGCGGATCTCCTTGGGAGGCCAGCTCTGTGAATTTCTTCAGGGCATCCTCCGCCTCGGCGGACAGGTCCTGAGGTACCTGGATCTCCGGAATCACGTAGAGATCTCCTGCATGCTTCTTGGTCTTCACGCCTCGGCCTTTGACTCGCATCCTGGTTCCCGGTTCCTGACCCGCTTTGAGACGCAAACGTACCACCGAACCATCGGTCGTGGGCACAGCCAGGACGGTTCCGAGGGCAGCTTCCTCGTAGGTGACGGGGACACGAATCGTGAGATTGTCGCCGTCCCTCTCGTAGACTTCGTGCGGCCTCACGTGGACGGTCACGATCAGGTCCGATTTCCCGCCGGGGCCGATGCTGCCCTTGCCCCGGAGCCGGACCTTCTGGCCGTCCCGAACACCTTCCGGAAGTCGGATCGTGGTACTTCGCTGGTCGGGCCGATTGACCTTGACCTTGGCCCCTTCCAAGGACTGGCCGAAATCGATCGTCACGCTCGCCTCGACATCCGGGTTGCGAGGCTGTTGCTGGGCGCCGAACGGGTTCTGGCCTCCGAAGCCGCCCCCGCCGAACAGGTCCGCGAAAGGATCCCCGCCGGATGAGCCGTACTGCATGCGGGGTCCGCCCCCGTACGGGTTGCCTCCGTACGTGGTCCTGGTGCGACCGCCGAACATGTCACCGAACATGTCCTCGAAGCCCCCAGCGCCGCCGGCGCCTCCCGGCCCACCCGGGCCGCCCGCACCGGCGCTGAACCGGGCACCCGATCCCATGGCACGGATTGCATCGTACTGCTTCCGTTGTTCCGGGTCGGCGAGAACAGTATTGGCCTCCGAGACCTCTTTGAACTTCTTCTCTGCGGCCTCGTCCCCGGGGTTCTGGTCCGGGTGGTACTTCCGTGCCAGCTTTCGGTAGGCCTTCTTGATATCGGCCTCGCTGGCGTCCTTGGAGACGCCCAGAACCTTGTAGAAGTCTTTCTCCAACCAATTCTCGCTAGCCATTGACGCCTCCTTTCAAAGCGTTGGGTATGTCTTCGTCGTGGCTTTCGTCGTTGTTCCCGCTCTCCACGGGATTGGCTTCAGGAACGAACGACGCCGGGCCGCTCCCCCACCGCTGGAGCGGAGGAGCGTCGTCCCGGCGTCGTCATCGCGCTGGGCAGGGCCAGGTTTCCCCAAGCCGCCCTCAATTTCCTTGATCAGTCCTCGGCAACGGCCACGGCCACCTGGGCTGGACGCAACACCCGGTCCTGAACCCGGTATCCGCTGCGGAACACCATGGACACCTGGTCCGGCTCGACCTCACTGGTCGGCTGCTGCATCACGGCCTCATGGACCTTGGGGTCGAACTGGTCGCCGGTATCGCCGTACCGCTCCAGGCCGTGCTTGGTCAGCGCGTCCTCGAACTTGGTGGCGATGGCGGCGAACGGCCCGTCGTCGAGGTCACCCGCCTTGCGGGCAGCGTCGATGTCATCGATCACGGGCAACAACGAGCTGACCACGTCGGCGACAACGAACTCCCGAAGCTGGTCCCGTTCCTTCTGGGACCGGTTCTTGAAGTTCATGAACTCTGCCTGGAGGCGGCGAAGGTCCTCGAGTCGCTCGTTGGCGAGCTTCTCGGCCTCCGTGGTGGGGTCCTCGATGGGCTCCCCCTCGGAGGGGTCCGCGGCGGCTTCCGCCGCGGACCCACCCTGACCGTCGGCCTCAGCACCTACACCCTCGGCGTCTTCCGCCTGGGGAGCTCCTTCCGCGTCGGGAGCGTTGAAGGCGTCCTCCAGCGGGTCGTTCCCTTCAGGGTTATTGGTGTTGTTCGGCTCAGTCATCAGTTCTTCTTCTCATCCTCATCGTCTACGACCTCGGCGTCGACGACGTCTTCCTCATTGGCATCGGCGTTGGCCTCGGAGGTGTCCTCCGTGTCGGCCCCGGCCTGCGCCTGCGAGTAGATCGCCTCGCCGAGCTTGGTCTGGGAAGCCTGAAGCTTCTCGTACGCGGACTTCACCGCGTCGTCGTCATCGCCCTCGAGAGCCTTCTTGACCTCGTCAACGTCGCCCTGGACCTCGGTCTTGATGTCCTCGGAGACCTTGTCGTCGTTGTCCTTGAGCAGCTTCTCGATCTGGTAGGCGCTGGACTCCGCGTTGTTGCGCAGGTCCGCGGCCTCACGGCGAGCCTTGTCCGACTCGGCGTTGGCCTCGGCGTCCTTGACCATGCGGTCGATGTCGTCCTGGGACAGCGAGGTACCGCCGGTAATGGTCATCGACTGCTCCGTACCGGTGCCCTTGTCCTTCGCGGAAACGTTCACGATGCCGTTGGCGTCGATGTCGAACGTCACCTCGACCTGGGGCACTCCGCGGGGAGCCGGTGCGATACCGGTGAGCTCGAAGGTGCCGAGCGACTTGTTGTCGCGGGTGAATTCGCGCTCGCCCTGGAAGACCTGGATCGACACGGAGGGCTGGTTGTCCTCCGCGGTCGTGAAGGTCTCGGACCGACGGGTCGGGATCGCGGTGTTGCGCTCGATGAGCTTGGTCATCACGCCACCCTTGGTCTCAATACCCAGCGACAGCGGGGTCACGTCGATCAGAAGGACGTCCTTGCGATCGCCCTTGAGGACGCCGGCCTGCAAGGCCGCACCCATGGCGACGACCTCGTCCGGGTTGACGCCCTTGTTGGGCTCCTGACCACCGGCGAGGTTCTTGACCTCTTCGACGACGGCCGGCATGCGAGTCGAACCACCGACGAGCACGATGTGCGCGATGTCGCTGACCTTGATGCCGGCTTCCTTGATGACGTCGTTGAAGGGCTTCTTCACGCGATCCAGAAGATCCTGCGTCAGATCCTGGAACTTCGCGCGGGAGAGCTTTTCGTCCAGGTGGACCGGGCCGTCCTGGGTCACCGACAGGTACTGCAGGGAAATGTTGGTCGAGGTAGCCGAGGAGAGTTCCTTCTTGGCCTGCTCGGCCGACTCGCGCAGACGCTGGAGAGCGATCTTGTCCTTGGAGAGGTCGGCACCGGTCTTGGACTTGACCTGCTCGAGCAGCCAGTCCACGACGCGCTGGTCCCAGTCGTCGCCGCCGAGGCGGTTGTCGCCGGAGGTGGCACGGACCTGAATGGTCGAGAAGCCGTCCTCGTCCTTGCCGACTTCCAGCAGGGAGACGTCGAAGGTACCGCCACCGAGGTCGAAGACCAGAATGTGCTCGTCCTCGTTGCCCTTGTCCAGGCCGTAGGCCAAGGCTGCCGCGGTGGGCTCGTTGACAATGCGCAGCACGTTGAGGCCGGCGATCTCTCCGGCTTCCTTGGTCGCCTGGCGCTCGGCATCGTTGAAGTACGCGGGGACGGTGATGACGGCGTCGGTCACCGTGTCGTTCAGGAAGGCTTCGGCGTCGCCCTTGAGCTTCTGCAGGGTACGGGCCGAGATCTCCTGCGGCGTGTACTTCTTGCCGTCAATCTCGGTATTCCAGTCGGTGCCCATGTGGCGCTTGACCGATGCGATCGTGCGATCCACGTTGGTAACGGCCTGGCGCTTGGCAATGTCACCGACCAGGGTTTCGCCGTCCTTGCCGAAAGCGACGACGGAGGGAGTGGTGCGAGCGCCTTCGGCGTTCGCGATGACGACGGGCTCGCCGCCTTCGAGAACGGCAACCACAGAGTTGGTGGTGCCGAGGTCAATGCCTACTGCACGTGACATACGGGGTTCTCCTTAATTTGTCCGAAAACCGGGGCGCATTCGGGTCCTCACCGCGAGGATCTGCGGCGTGGGCACTCCATCTTGCACACCCGGAGGTCTCACTTCTTGAGTTGTCCTGACTCAAGTCTGCCACAGCCAGGACATATGTCAAGAGAGTTGAGTGAACCAAACTCAACTTTCTATCGGCAGCTCGGCCCAAGATCCCTCGTCAGCGGGATTACCAGGCGTCTCCTCCCAAGGCCTTCTTGGCCTCGCGGGAGGTGCCGACGTTTCCGACCACGGCCCAATGATTCGATTCCAGGGCCCAGGATTGGCTCTGACCATCCGCTGACACCGTGTCCACCGTCTGACTCATGGGCGATTTCATGTCGGACTCCTCTCGGGAGTACGCGCCCACCAGGAGCTTCGTGTCCTCGTCCGCGGAAGAGACCGCCGCAGGATCGGTCAGATCAACGTCCGAGCAGAGATAGATCTCGGTATCCTCGGGAAAAGCCGCGGACGAGAAAGAGGAGGCAAGGACCGTGTCGTCGACATCGCTGCACTGCTCGGCGTCGTGCTCCTCGCCCACCTGCTTGACCTTGGCACGGAAGTCTGCCGCGTCGTCGACCTTGCCACCGCTCAGCAGTCCGGTGACGACGAATGCCCCAGCGATCACCAGCGCCAGGAGCACTGCACCACCGATCGAGAGGGTCACGATCAGGCCGGTGCGAGGTTTGCGCGCCCCCTCGCCATAGACCTGGCGCCCAAGGTGCAGGTCTCCGCGGGCGTCTCCAGGACGCGCCCCATTCGGCTCCGGGGCAGGACTATGGCTCATGGGATTCGCCTTCCCTGATTCTGCACTTTCGGGTGCTCGGGTCTCGACAGCAGGTCTACGTTCCAGGGTACGTTCACCCGGGCGCCTCCCACAGCTCCCCACGGGGGCGTCGGCCCGGTAACGTGGACGGCATGTATCGCATCGTGACCGTTTGCACAGGAAACATCTGCCGTTCCCCCATGGCCGAATACCTCGTCCGTGAGGCCGCCCGCGAGGCCGACCTGGACGACGTCGTCGTCACCTCCGCCGGAGTCAGCGACGAGGAGCAGGGCAACCCCATCGATCCACGGGCCCGGAAAGTCATGGACAGGCTGGGGATCGACACCAGCGGTCACCGCGCCCGGCAGGTCACCAGGGAAGATCTCGAGAACAACGATCTGGTTCTCGCACTCGACGTGCCCCACTATCGCGCTCTCAGAACCATGGCCGCGAACGAGAATCAGGCAGACAAGATCCACCTGATGCGCGAGTACGATCCCTCCGCGGCGGGAGAAGCGCTCGAGGACATCGGGATCTACGACCCCTGGTACGGAGACGCGTCGGATTTCGACCGAACCTTCGGCATGATCGAGGACTCGGTCCAGGGCGTGATCGAGGACGTCTCTCGGCACACGGGATCTCGGCGCGAGGAACCGTGACGGCAGCAGCCAGGAGCTCAGCGCTCGCGCACCAGCCCATTTGGGTCATGCCCTCCCATACCATCGATACCCGGCGCGAGGACGACCTGTGGCGGGCCATCGGGCTGGCTCGATCCCTGGCCGCGGGGCCCGAGCCCTTCGTCATAGCCATCGACGGTCGCTCGGGCGCGGGCAAGTCGAGCCTTGCCACCCGGCTCTTGGAGCGCATCACCTCGGAGGAGGGCAAGGACGCGGCCGAGCTGTTCCGCCTCGAGGATCTCTACCCGGGGTGGGAAGGTCTGGAATCCGGAGTGGACGAATACGCCGCGATCCTCGGGCGGGTTCTGCGCAATGAGGACGCCACGTGGCACGCCTGGGACTGGGCCAGAAACCGACGGGAACCGAGGGGACGGACGCTGAGCGCGGGCGCGAACGTCATCATCGCCGAGGGCGTCGGGGCCATCGCCCCCGGCCACCAGGAAGTTCGGCCCCATTTCGGCATCTGGCTCCACCTGGAATCAACCATCCGCAGGTACCGGGCACTGACCCGGGACGGAGATCTCTACCGGCCCTACTGGCAGGTCTGGGCCGAGCAGGAGGAAAGACTCTTCGCGCGGTAACCTGCGGAGGTCCCACTCTTGTCCCTCCTGCACGCCCCTGCATCACCCGTCGTCGAGAATCCTGAGGTCAACTTGCACTCCGCCGCTTCGCGCATATCGGTGCCCCTTGTCATCCTGTTGGGGACCCTGACCGGCATAGCCCCCTTGGGCACCGACATGTACCTGGCGGCTTTCCCACAGATGACTCACGACCTCGGGACGACGGCGTCGCAAGTCCAACTCACCCTCTCGGCCTTCATGGCGGGGCTCGCAATCGGGCAGATCGTCGTCGGGCCCCTCTCGGACCAGTGGGGACGACGCCTTCCCCTCGTTGTCTGCTCGCTGGTCTGCGTCCTGGCCACGGCGGGGTGCGCCGTCGCCCCGACGGTGCACCTGCTCATCGCCCTACGGTTCCTCATGGGTTTCTCCGGGGCGGCCGGAGTGGTCCTGGCCAGGTCCGCCGTCACGGATCTGACCGAGGGGCACCAGACGACCAGATACATGAACTTCATGATGATGGTCAACGGCATCTCGCCCGTCCTGGCCCCGACCCTCGGTGGCATCATCCTCGGGTTCGCGCCGTGGCGGACGGTGTTCTGGGTTCTCACCGCCATGACGCTTGCCATGGCCCTGGGGGTTCTCTTCCTCTTTCCCGAATCCCTGCCGCGGGAACGTCGTCACGGCGGCGGCCTCAGGGCCTCCGGCCACGGGATCGCCCGGATACTCCGGCGCCCTGCATACGTCACGTACATGCTCGCCTTCGTCTTCTCGTTCGGAACCCTGTTCTCCTACATTTCAGGGTCTACCTACGTGCTGCAGAACAACCTGGGCATGTCCGCGACGGAGTACGCGTTGGTCTTCGCGGTCAACTCCTTCGGGATCCTGGCGTTCTCCTGGGTGTCCAATGTCCTGCTCCGGAAATACCGGCCTCAGGGCATCGGCTTGGCCGGAATTCTGGTATCGAATGCGGCCACGCTCGTGTTCTTGGCCCTCGCGTGCTTCGGATTGTCCCTGGTGCTCACGCTCCTCTGCCTCTTCGCCACCGCCGCCGCCCAGGGCCTTGTTTTCGGCAATGCGACCTCGTTGGCACTGCAACAAGGCCGCGAATACGCGGGCGCGAGTTCCGCGCTGCTCGGCGGCCTGCAAGCCCTGATGGGGGGCCTCGTGTCACCGCTCGTGAGCTCCGCCGGCGAACACGCCGTGTTGCCCATGGCCGGGATGATGGTCGGGTGCAGCGGCGTCGCCCTCATCCTCTTTCTCCTCGCTTCCCGGGTTTTCGAACCACGGACATGATCTGCGCCCCTCGTGCGACCGGCGAAGATGACGTTTAATGAGACGCATGGCACCCACGGTTGTACGCATTGACCACAATTTCCCCACGGGAACCCTCCTCGACGCCTCGGCGCCGCTGATCAGGATCGACGACGAAGGCTACACGCGGGGAGACGGAGTCTTCGAGACCATGCTCGCCGTGGACTCGCAGGTGCGGAAATTCGACCTCCACCTCACTCGGCTGGCCAATTCCGCCAGGCTCCTGAAAATATCCGACCCGGACGACGCCGCGTGGCGGCAGGCCACGGCCCTCGCCCTGGAATCCGCAGGGCCGGGCACCAGGACGGAACTCGGCGTCGAACATACGGTAAAACTCCTCATCAGCCGGGGCACGTCGGATGAAGGTCCCTACGGACTCGTGATCGTCAGCGGGGTACCGGCCTCAACGATCGAGCAGCGGGAGAACGGGGTCAGAGCGATGCTGCTTCCGCGAGGCCATGACCCCGCCGAGGACACGTCGTACCCCTGGCTCCTGGCGGGAGCCAAAACCCTCTCCTACGCGGTCAACATGGCCGTACTGAGACACGTGAAATCACTCGGTGCGCAGGAAGCGATCTTCACGGCGTCGGACCGGCGGATCCTCGAGGGGGCGACGAGCTCGGTCGTGGTCGCGAGGAGAGACCAGGGCAGGCTGACGCTGTTCACCCCGGAGCCGAATCACGGGATCCTTCCCGGCACCACGCAAGGGGCGCTCTTCGAAGGTGCCAGAGACTCGGGGTGGGACGTGGGGTTCGGTCCGCTCTATCCGAAAGACCTCATGGAGTCCGACGGCGTCTGGCTGACTTCCTCGGTCCGATTGCTTGCCCCGGTCACTCATCTCAACAACCAGGCGCTCGCCACGAGCCCCGACATCACCGAGACACTCATGGGTTTCCTGCGCTCCCGCTGAACCTCACGGCTCCGTCGTTGACCGGACATGGCGCCGGGCGTAATCTCGAAGCACGAAGTGCTTGATATCACTCATCATTCTTGAGGTGCGAATGCCCCTGTACGAATTCCGATGCCCGCACTGTGGAGTCTTCGAAGCCATGCATCGCATGTCGGAGGTTCCCGGATCGAGGACGTGCCGCAACTGCTCCGAGACGGCAGTACGGGTCTTCTCCCCCATCGGGCTGTCCGCCCTCGCCTCCGACCGCGCGAAGGCCATCGGGGACGCCGAGCGCTCCGCGCACGAGCCTGAGATCGTCACGCGCGTCCCCAACCATCCCGGCGGCTCTCAGCCAAGGACAACCCAGGACCCACGGCACCTCAACCTTCCGCGACCCTGACCTCTCGCGGAAGGCGCGGGCCGACCGCCCCGCCGGCGCGAGCTCCATCGAGTTACCCCCACCGAAAGGAATCTCATGCCGGACGTCATTTTCCCCCTCGACTCGAACAAGCCCTTCTCCGACCAGGAGAAGATAGGCCACAACCGCTGGCACCCCGAGATCCCGCCCATCGAAACGCTGAAGCCTGGAGACTCATTCAGGGTTGATTGCCGGGAGTGGTTCGACGGCGCCATCAAGAACGACGACTCGGCCGACGACGTCAGGGACGCACCGATCGACGTCGTTCACGCGCTCTCCGGGCCGTTCGCCGTCGAAGGCGCGGAACCCGGCGATTTGCTCGTCGTGGACATCCTCGATCTCGGGCCGATCCCCCAGGAAACGGGCCCCCTGGCGGGACAAGGGTGGGGCTATACGGGGATTTTTCCCAAGAACAACGGAGGCAGTTTCCTGGTCGACCAGTTCCCGGACGCTTACAAAGCCGTCTGGGACTTCTCGGGCGATACGGCGACGTCGCGCCACATCCCCGGCGTCAGTTTCACCGGTATCACCCACCCAGGGTTGATGGGCACGGCCCCGTCCGCGGACTTGCTGGCTTCGTGGAACAAACGTGAAGGAGATCTGATTGCCACAGATCCCCACCGCCTTCCGCCACTGGCCCTGCCTCCCGAACCCGACAGCGCCATCCTGGGCACGCTGGAAGGCGAGGACTACCGACGTGTGGCCTCGGAGGCCGCACGCACCGCTCCCCCTCGGGAGAACGGAGGCAACCAGGACATCAAGAACTTCACCAAGGGTTCCAGGGTCTTCTACCCCGTGTTCGTCAAGGGTGGAAACCTCTCCGTCGGAGATCTCCACTTCTCGCAGGGGGACGGGGAGATCACGTTCTGCGGCGCCATCGAGATGGGCGGGTACATCGATCTGCGTGTCGACGTGATCAAGGGCGGCATGGAGACCTATGGGGTCAGCGAGAACGCGATCTTCATGCCCGGCAGAACGGCCCCACAGTATTCCGAGTGGCTCGCCTTTTCCGGGACCTCCGTGACCCTCGACGGCGAACAGCGCTACTTGGATTCGCAGCTGGCCTACCAGCGTGCCATTCTCCACGCGATCGACTACCTGACGACCTTCGGCTGGTCCCGCGAGCAGGCTTTTCTCCTGCTGGGCGCGGCACCCATCGAGGGCAGGTTCTCCGGCGTCGTCGACGTCCCGAATTCCTGTGCCACGGTCTACCTCCCCACGGAAATTTTCGACATCGACATCGCCCCGTCGGCCTCCGGCCCCGGACGCATCGACCCCGGAATGGGAGCACCGCGCTCGGCGAACCCGGCATAGCGTGACGGGCGTTCCACCTGCCCCGAGGTCGGAAACTACAGCCAGCTCTACCCCGATCTAGCTCCAGCTCCACTGTCCGTGACGACCGCACGCGGAACAGTAGAGGTTGTACCAAGAAGCAAACCTCATGGAGTTGCAATGTCACACCCGAACCTCACCCACCAGGCTCCCGGCGGGGCACCCCGAGCGGTCATGCCCATCGCCCGCGCCGAGAGCGTCAGCAAGTCCTACGGCGAGGGCGGGAACGCGGTTGCCGCCGTCCGCGACGTCGACCTGGAGGTGGCCCCCGGAGAATTCGTCGCGGTCATGGGTCCCTCAGGGTCCGGCAAGTCCACGCTGATGCACCTGATGGCGGGACTCGAGACCGCCACGGGCGGCAGAATGTGGATCGGCGAGCAGGAAATCACGCACCTGGACGACAACGAACTGACCGAGGTGCGACGCCGCCGCGTGGGGTTCGTCTTCCAGGCATTCAACCTGATGCCCACGATGAACGTGCGGGAAAACATTCTTCTCCCCTTCGACCTGGACGGCCGTTCACCGAATAAGCAGGAACAGGCATGGATCGATCAGCTCCTCGACCGGTTGGGCCTCGCCGAACGCGTGGAGCACCGGCCGAGTGAGCTCTCGGGCGGACAGCAACAACGCGTCGCGATCGCCAGAGCGCTGGCAACCCGCCCCGCCCTGATTCTGGCGGACGAGCCCACCGGCAATCTCGACTCCCGTTCCGCTCTGGAAGTGCTTCAACTCCTGCGGGTCGCGGCGCAGGAACTAGGACAGTCGATCGTCATGGTCACCCACGACCCGAAAGCAGCGGCCCACGCCCAGCGCGTCGTGTACCTCGCGGACGGCAAAATCGTCCACCAGAGCGAAGGCTCGCCCCGCGCCGAGGACATCGCACAGATGATGCTGTCTCTGGAGGTGAACTGAAGTGCAGAACGCACTCCTCGAACTGGCCCGCCGACCGGGCCAGCACGTCTCGACCCTCCTCGTGGTCACGATCGGTTCGCTCTTCGGTTCCGGTCTGATCGGGGCCGTCGGCCTCCTGGACAAGCTCCTGGACCCGGATGGCCAGGCCGGCGGAAGTCTCCTTGCCATGCTGGTCCTGACGTCGATGACCTTCTTCGCGGTCGCCCTCTTCGTCGCAGGGACGGTCGTCGTCAATACCTTCTCGATCGTCGTCGCCGGACGGACCCAGCAGCTGGCGATGATGCGACTGATCGGTGCCAAGGCATCGGCCCTCCGTCGCGGCGTCGCTGCCGAGGGTCTCGTCATCGGGATCCTGGGTTCCGTGGTCGGTCTCGCCCTCGGTGCACTGACCACATGGATCCTCGCGTTGGTCGCGGAGGCAAAGGACGCAGGCACGAGCTTGCAGTCCACAGCGCTCAACCCGTGGATGCTGGTTGCGGCTGTCCTGGTCGCGCTGACCAGTTGGATCGCCGCCTGGAATGGGGCGCGCCCCGTTCTGTCGGTCTCGCCTCTCGAAGGGGTCCGGCGCAGCGGTGAACCCGCGTCGAAGGCTCTCCGGAACCGAAAGCTCACGCTGGCCGCCTCGATCGCGTTCGTCGTTGTGGGTCTTCTGTTCCTGATCGGTGGCCTGGTCCTGGGAATCGGCAGCCCGGTCGGAATCCTGCCTGCCGTCCTGGGAGGGTTCCTGAGCTTCACCGGTATCGCCCTGGGGTCCGCCTGGGTCATGCCCCCGTTCTTCGCCCTCTCAGGTTCCGTGGTCGGGCACAGGACCCCCGGTCGCATGGCGGTGGCGAACTCGAGGCGCTACCCGCTCAGGTCGGCACGCACATCCATGGGGCTGGTTATCGGCATCACGCTCGTGGTGATGTTCGGGACCCTCGGATCCACTCTCAAGTCGGCGGTGCACGGCATGGCCGAGAGCGGTGAGTACGAATTCGGCCAGGTGGCCATGATCAACGTGATGATCGACAACACCTTGCTGTTCGTCTACGGCATGGTCGCCTTCTCCGTGGCCATCGCCGTGATCGGCGTCGCCAACAACATGAAATCCTCCATCATGCAGCGCCGGAGGGAACTGGGCATGCTGCGGACGGTCGGCCTCTCGACCCGGCAGATGTGGCAGATGATCTTTGGGGAGACTGCCCAGCTGACCGTGTCGGCGGCGTGCGTCGGTATCCCGCTGGGCATCTTCTACGGTTGGGCGGGCACCTTCTGCATGTTCGCCTCGGTCAAGGGCGCGGGCATTTTCGGCCCGACCCCTCCCTGGGGCGTTCTGCTGATGGTGGTCATCGGATGCCTGGCGATCACGGGCCTGGCCACGGCCTTGCCCGCCCGGCAGACGGCCAAGGAGCCGCCGGTCCGTGCGCTGGCCATGGACTAGGGAATCGAGACGACGCCCGGTGGGACATCCACCGGGCGTCGTTGTCTCCCGGGACAGGAGCCGGGCCGTCTAGTGGAAGAACCGGTAGGTTCCCAGGACCACGGACAGGCCGATGGCGACCACCGGTATCCCAAGGCCGATGACCAGGGCGGCCGCGTCACGCCACGAGTACTCCGGCTGATGGACCCACGTCCGCGGTCCCGCGCCGAAACCCCGGGCCTCCATCGTCACGGCAAGACGGCTCGCCCTGCGCAGTGCCTGGACAATCAGGGAGAAGGCCTGCGTTGCGAAGCCCCCAACGTTACCGAGGATGCCTCGGTCCGGCCCCAGGCCACGGGCCCGCCTGGCCGCCGCGAGAGTCTCCCATTCCGTGATCATGATCCCGACCAGACGAAATGCGGCGACTGCGGATAGCACGAACCGCGAGGGAAGCCGAAAGGTCTGGGCGAGACTGTCCCCGATTTCTCGCGCATCGGTGGTCAGCAGCAACAGCACCGAGATCATCGCGAGTGCACATCCACGCAGCGCAATGGCAACCCCCGCGTCCACGGAATCAGTGGTGAACAGGAACGGGCCGACGTCGAGCAGAACATCCCCCGTCTTGGACGACAGGAGCGCCGTGGCCCATCCGCTGAAAACCGCGGCGGTGAAGACCGGCCAGAGTCGGACCAGTACGTTTCGCGGGTCGATGCGGCACCCGATCATCACAAGCACCAGGAAGAGCACGCCGGAACCTGAGGTCACCCAGTCGGCGCTCGCCAGAAACGCGACAGTGAGGACAACGAGCAGGAGAATCTTGACCGCTGGATTGACGCGGCCCAGACCTGAATCGGCCGCCGTGGCATTGTTCAAGAGGTCCATGCCTCACCTCCTGCCACCGCGTCGACCGGCTCTGCCTCGGGCTCATGGGGGTGGTCCCCCAGACGCAGTTCCTCCCCGCCGAGGGCCTCGAGGAACGCGCGATCATGCGTCACGGACACGACCGCCGATCCCGCCGCCAGAACCTCTCGAAGCAGATCGACGAGATTCGCCCACGTGCTGGCGTCCTGGCCGAACGTGGGTTCGTCGAGAACCAGAATCCGTGGCCTGGCGGCGAGAGCCGTTCCGACCGAGAGGCGACGTTTCTCACCCCCGGAGAGCGTGAAGGGATTCGCGTCCCTCACATGCTCCAGGCCGAGACGTTCCAGGAGCTCCTGTGCGCGCACTTCCGGGTCTTCGCCGTCGTGCGGCGGCCCGTTCCTGGACAGCCGACGTCCGGCGCCGTCTGCGAGCCGCGCCCCCAGCGCCAGTTCTTCCCCGACCGTGGCCCTCACGAATTGGTGCTCGGGTTCTTGGAAAACCGTGCCGATACGGGCAATCAGCTGTCCGGAGGTCCACGCCCAAGGGTCCCATGATGGGGACCGATCTACTCCGGTGGGATCACGGAGGTACCTCAGTTCCTCCGACGCGGCGACATATCCCGCCGCCGGCGGAATCAGACCCGCGAGGGTCAGGGCGAGCGTGGATTTTCCGGCACCGTTCGGCCCAGTCACTGCCAGGTGCTGGCCTCGATGCACCCGAAGACCGATGTTCTCCGATGCTCGGAGGGCATCCCTCGCGGCCGGAATCGGCGTGGCCGGAGATTTCCTGACCGCACGACGTCGACCCCTGCTCCACGACCGGGAAGGCTGCTGTCTGGTCACCGCGAGACCGCATGCCTGGAGAAGCGGCCCCTCCCGATCCACGGGAATATTGCCGCCCGTGGAAGCCATGGGCCGTCGCGGAACATGGTCAGGGACCCAAACGCCGGCGTCGAGCAATTCTTCGCGCGCTCTTCCGAGAACTTCGGAGGGAGCGCCGTCGTGGCTGATCCCGCCATTCGGTGACAGGACGATGATCCGGTCGACGAGGTCCGCCCACACGGCAACGCGGTGTTCGACGACCACCAGGGTCGATCCGTATTCCTGTGCGGCCGTGATCACGGCGTCCCGGACCTCGACGACGCCGTCCGGATCGAGGTTCGCCGTCGGCTCATCGAGCAGAAGGAGACCGGGTTCCATCGCGAGGATCCCGGCCAGCCCAAGACGTTGTTTCTGTCCGCCGGACAGCGCCGACGTGGGATGCTCCCACGGAAGATCGAGTCCGACCGATTGCAAGGCGCGCCGGCATCTCCCGACGATCTCGTCCCGTGGCACCCCGAGGTTCTCCGGCCCGAACGCGAGGTCATCGCCGACCCGAGACAAAACGATCGAGGATTCCGGGTCCTGCTGCATCAGACCGACCGATGCCCTCGCGTCCCGGGGGTCCATGCCGTTGACGGTCACCCTCCCGAGGGCGGCTTCGCCGTCGTCGTCGTCGAGCACCCCGGCCAGGGCATGGAGAAGGGTCGATTTGCCCGCGCCGGACGGGCCGAGCAGGAGAACCTTCTCTCCGGACGCGATATCCAGGTCCACGCCGTTGAACGCGGGCTCATCCCGTCCCGCATGGTGCCATCCGAAGCCTCGGGCACTGATGGACGCACCGCCGGCGCTCACGCACGCCGCCGCATCTGCCGGGCATCGCGACCTGCCGCGACCGATCCGAGGACACCGGTCGAGATCAGGGCGCGCATCAGGGCCCACGAGAGGAAACCGGCGATGAGGAGCCCGGAGACCACGGCGCACATCACGTAGACGACCTGGTACTGGGGTTCCCAGAATGCGTAGTACATGACGACTTCGCTGACTCCCATGAACAGACCCGAGACGGCGCCGGACAGGAGCGCCGTGGGCAGTCCGAAGCGACGGTACAGCAACGCGGCGAACACGATTTCGGCGCCAATGCCCTGAATCGCGCCCGAGAGCAGGACCCCGGCGCTGTAATGCGTGCCGAGGAGGGCCTCAATCACCGCAGCGACCATTTCGCAGTAGATCGCAGCGCCCGGTTTCCTGATCACGAGTCCACCGATGACGCCGGCGAGGAGCCAACCACCGCCGATCAAGCCTGACAAGGGCGGAAACCCGACGGTCGCAGTCTGCGTCGCCGGTGAGACGGCATTGGACCAGATCCAGAAGATGACGCCGCAAACCACCGCCAAAACGGATGCGATGACGATGTCGATCACGCGCCACGATGCTCGCCGTCGGTGTGATGCCGCCCCGGTTCCTGCGGGTCCCCGGTCCAGAGATTCGGATGAGGGTGTGGTGTTCATTGGTCTTCCTCCTGCACAGATCAGGAGGGGAGGTCGCACGCCGTTCTTCTTTCGGGTACGCCCGAGATCTCGACTCCCTACGTCGGTGCTAACCGCATCAGGTCGAGGGTCTGCTTTCGCACTCTCAGCCTCGTTCGAGGCTCCCCTGTCGTTCGTGAACGCCGCCCAGTCTATCCGATCATTTCACTTCGGGTGAATCTCCAGCCCGTTGCGGACAAAGGCAAACCAGTGCGATTAGGCTGTAAGAAGCTGTACGTGACCGGCCGCACCGCCGGTGCGAATGAAGAGGAGAGATGCATGAGCAACCCCGCAATCAAGATCGGTTCCACGGTGGCTTCCTTGGCGGGAGTCTTTGCCGCCAACAAGGTCATGACTCTCGGGTGGAAGAAGGTCACGGGCAATGAACCGCCGTCGAACAACCCTGATCCCGAGGAGAGCGTGCGGGACATCGTCATCTGGACCGCGATCAGCGGTGTCGTGGCGACTCTGATCAAACTCGGTGTTACTCGCCTGGCCAACAGGATGGAACACAAGGAAGAGATCGAGACGGGCGGTCAGGCCGAGGTCTAGCTCCACGGAGGTTGCCTGCGTGCGCGGGCGATGAGCCGATACGGTGCCGAGAGTCGTTCTGCGGCGGGACGTGGTTCCCGCTGCGAACGACAATCGGCACCGTCGTCTTTAACAGCCACTATGGGTGCCGCACGAAGCGACGGCCGGCGAGGCCCGGCCGCGTCACCGGTCGTGGCCGTCCGATCCTTTGGCCGGCCGTTCCTGTCCGTCCTCCTCGAGGCCGGCGGCTTCGGCGTCGATGTCCTTGGGTTCGTCCGTCGCCTGCACAGGCGCCTCTTCCTGTTCCTCCTCGCGGTTCATTTGCTCCACGAGGTCAGCCAGTTCGTTGACGGTCAGGGCCGAGGCGGTGAAGTGCCGGTTGCGGAAACCGGACCGGCCGACCATGTGCGAGGAAACGGGAACGGCCAGAATCTGGAGGGTCCAGGCGAGAATGAGCGCCGGGACCAGTGCCCAGGACCGCGAAGCGATGCCGAGCGCCACCAGGAGCAGGAACAAGCCGAAGACCTGAGGCTTCGCGCCGGGGTGGAGACGCGAGAGCACGTCCGGGAACCGTACGATGCCGACGGCGGCGCCCAGCGACATCAGGCACCCGCCGATGAGGCAAATACCGGTCACCGTATCGAGTACGAGGTCCATCTACCGATCACCCCGCCGTGCCGTCGGCCTCGATCCGACGGTCTTGCCGGATTTGCGGGAGCGTCCGTGCCCGTACGGACGCTCGGGCGAGGTGGTCGCCGCCGAGGACTCGGTCTTTTCGAGTTGGTCCTTGCGTTCGCGCTTGTTGTTGGCAAAGCGTGCGACCGTCACGGAACCCAGGAAACCGACGAGCGAGATCACGATCAGCATGGTGACGTTCTCGTAACTGTCCCTGTACACCATGTCCACGACGAGTCCGGCCCCGACGATCGCCAGCAGTACATCGGAGGCGATCACTCGATCCAGCAGAGACGGCCCCTTGGCCAAGCGGACAATGGTTCCGATGGCGGCCAGAACGAGCACCACACCGCAGACGACCATGACGATATTCACGATGTTCCCTCCCCCAGGTGACCGGATTTCAGGGCGCGATGGCTTTCTTTGGTCCCCATCACGCGAATCACCAGGTCCTCGATCTTCCGCACACCGTCCTGGAACTTGCGGACTTCCGCTTCGTCGTTGACGTCGATGACGTGGAAGTAGATGGTCGCGGTTCTCCGGTCCACCTCGACCACCAAGGATCCTGGGATCAGGGAGACGATGTGACCGACCACGGTGATAAGCAGGTCGCTGTTGATACGGAGTCGCACCGACACCACGGCCGAACGTGGGGCACCTTGGGGCCTGACGGTGAACCAGAGGATCTCGAAACTCGCGTGGGCGATCCACCACACGAATTTCGTCATCAGCACGGCCGCCCAGAACACGTTGAACCTACCGGACAGCTGCACCGGGGGCAGATAGAAGATGCGTACGATCACCAACGCGATGATCAGTCCGAAGACCAGGTTCCCGATCGAGAAGTCCTGCCACAGAGCGCCCCACACCAGGACCAACCAAATGATCAGCGGCAACTCGGTGCGCAAAGTGTTCTTGGGCCGGACGCGCGGGGCCCGGTGCGCCGAAGGACTCATGTCAGTGGCTCCCTTCCGCAGAGGCTCCGTGGTCCGAGCCGAGAACGGCATCGATGTAGACCTGCGGGTTGCTCAGGTTCTCAGAGGCCTGATCGGACAGGTCGAACAGGGGTCCCGCGAAGACCGTGATGGCGACGCCGACCACCACCAGGCCGATGGTCGAAGCCATCATCGGTCGGGGCAGGAGAGTGACGTCCTTGCCCTTGTAGCGCCTCGATTCGACGTCGAGTCCGCCCGAAGTCCTGACGCCGTACTTGCCGTCCTGGTCCTTGGCCAACAGGATCGGATCCGGGAATTCGGCGTCCTCCGGTTTGCGCCAGAATGCGCGGTTCCAGATTCGCGTGAGGGTCAACAGGGTCAGCAAGGACACGAAGACTCCGACACCGGCCAGCACGTAACCCTGCCACGTTCCGGCCTGAACGCTCGCGTCGATCAGGCCGACCTTGCCGAGGAATCCTGAGAACGGCGGGATACCGCCCAAGTTGATCGCCGGGATGAAGTAGAGGACGCCCAGGATCGGGGCGATCTTCGCGAGTCCCGCGAGTCGGTCCGTATTGGCTGATCCGCCGCGTCGCTCGATGAGACCGACGACCATGAACAAGCTCGTCTGGATCACGATGTGGTGTGCGATGTAGAAGACCACGGCCATCAGGCCTTCGGGCGTGGCCAAGGAGATGCCCCAGATCATGTAGCCGATGTGGCTGATGAGGATGAAAGACAGGGTTCTCTTGATATCGCTCTGCGTGAGCGCGCCCAGGATTCCGACGACGAGCGTGGCCCCGGCCACGAGGGCCAACAAATTGTCCACTCGACTCTCGGGAAAGAGGAGGGTTTCGGTGCGGATGATGGCGTACACGCCGACCTTGGTCAGCAAACCCGCGAACACCGCCGTGACGGGCGCGGGAGCCGTCGGATAGGAGTCCGGGAGCCACAGCGACAGGGGGAAGACTGCAGCCTTGATCCCGAAGGCCACCAACAGCATCAGGTGCAACTGCACTTGGGTCCCCACCGGTAGATGCCCCGCCTTGACCGCGATATCGGCCATGTTGACCGTACCAACGGCCCCGTAGATCATGCCGATCGAGATCAGGAACAACATCGACGAGATGACCGAGACGACGGTGTACGTGATACCCGCGCGGATCCTCGGCGCGGAACCGGACATGGTCATCAGCACGTAACTGGCGGTCAGAAGAATCTCGAAACCGACATAGAGATTGAACAGGTCACCGGCGAGGAACGCGTTCGAGACCCCGGCGAGCAGAACGAGGTAGGTCGGGTAGAAAACGGAGATGGGCGCGTCCGAATCTCCGTCCGCGAGGCCCTGTCCCGTCGCGTAAATCATGACCGCAAAGGAAACGAGCGTGGAGACCACGAGCATCAGTGAGGACAGCTGATCCACGACCATCACGATGCCGAAGGGCGCGGCCCATGCTCCCAAGGTGACCGATTGGGGTTCGCCACCCCAGGTGGAAACGAGAAGGACTGACTCGAGGCACAGGGTGGCCAACATGGCCACGACCGAAAGGAGTCGTTGCGCATTGGGGTGCTTGTACAGGGTGAAGCTCGCGCCGGCCGCCATGAGGGGCAGGACGACCGCGGCCGGGGCAATGTCAACGATGCTCATGCGTGCCACTCCCCTCTGTCGCGGTCGCCTTGGTCGAGATGGGGGTGATGTTCACCCGAGAAGCCGGGCATCTCGTCGGGAGCCTGCGGCCGTGTGCCCTCCTTCTTCGCTCGCTCGGCCTGTTTACGCTGACGATAGGCTTCCTCTCGTTGTTCCTCGGATCCCTCGAATTCGGAAGGCTCGATCGGCGCGGCGTCGTCGTCCTCCGGATCGTAATCCGGCTGGGCAGCGACGCGACGGTCCTCGGCGTCGTCCTGGATGTCATCCCTGCGAGAGAGGACCCAGCTGCGATAGATCATTCCGAGCATCAGCGCCGTCACGGAGAAAGAGATCACGATCGCGGTCAGCACGAGCGCCTGAGGCAGTGGATCGAAGTAGTCGTCCGCGGCGACCTCCGAATCGAAGAATGCGGGAAGTCCCGAAGCCCCGCCGGTGTGGAGGATCAGGATGTTGGTCGCGTTGGTGATGAGCATCAGACCCAGAAGCACCTTGGTCAGCGACTTTTCCAGGATCAGGTAGACCCCCACGGCATAGAGGACTCCCATGACCAACAACAGGGCTGCATCGATCATCGGTTGTCCTCCCCTGCGCTGTCGGAGAGCACCGTGTCCGGCCGATTCCTCGCGCGGTCCTGGTTCTCGTCCGTCGGCTCGTCTTCGCTGGTTGCCATGACCGGGCCAGAGGGGATGACCGAGGTCTGTGGTCCGCCGGAACGGCGAACCTTGATGCGACGACGTTTGCGTCCGCTGATCTTGGCCTTCTCGCGCTCTTTCTCCCGCTCCTCTTCGAGCACCGAGTCGATGCGTCCTCCGAGGCTGCGGATCACGTCAAGAACCAGTCCGATCACGATCAGATAGACGCCGACATCGAAGATCGTGGATGTCACGAAGTGCACTTCGCCGAACAGCCACATCTCGAGATCGACGTTGTAGGACGTGAACACGGTTCCGCCCCAGGCCAGCGGGAGGAGGGCGTAGAGGGCGGCGACAATCATTCCGATACCGAGCAGGACCCCCGCGTTCAGCGGCGTGGCTTCCTCAAGCTCGTATCGGCCTCCCGCAAGGTATCGGAGTCCGAGCGCCAGACCGGCGAGAAGACCACCCGCGAACCCTCCACCCGGCAGGTTGTGCCCCGCAAGCAACAGATAGACCGAGGTCAGCATGATGGTGTGGAAGAGCAACCGCGTGATGACCTCGAGCATGAGCGACCGGTTCTCCGGTGCCAACGTCCGCCCGGCGACCAGGAACGGGTCCCGTTTGACGTTCATGAAACGCCCGGCGACGCGAGCCCCGGCGCTCAGGCCGGTGCGTCCCGCATACCGTTTGCTCACGGCACGGATGCGTCCAGTGTCCAAGTTCTGGCTGCTGGCTCCTCCGTCCTGCCTCCCCGCGATGAAGATCAGGCTGGCCACGCCCGTGGCCGCGAGGGCCAGAACCGAGATTTCGCCGTAGGTGTCCCAGGCACGCATGTCGACCAGGGTCACGTTCACGACGTTCTTGCCGTGCCCTACTTCGTATGCCAATCGCGGCATATCCAACGAGATCGGCGATTCCGTCCGAGAAGAGATGGAAAAGGCCGTCAGCGCCATCATGAACAGTCCGAACCCCGCGGCAATGGCAATGCGAACCGGTTTCCTGGTGGTCTTCCGCTGCCCCATTCCGGACGGGAGCATTCGCAGGGCCAGGACGAACGCGATCAACGAAATCGTCTCGACCAGCAACTGTGTGAGCGCGAGATCCGGTGCTCCACGGAGCGCGAAAATCAGAGCAAGTCCGTAACCGGTCACCGAGACCATGAGGATCGCCAAAAACCTCTTGGACGCCCGGACGGCCACCAGGGCCGCGCCGACCATCACGACGGCGATGGCCCACTGCGCCGGGGAATCGGACCAGTTGAACGAATTCAGTGGAGGTGTCTCGACCAGGAACAGCCCGACGGTGGGAACCACCACGGCAGTGACCAGAATGACCGCGAGGTAGAAGCTCAGCGAACCTCGTTGCGTGAAGCCCGTGACGCGGACGGCGACGTAGTCGATGGCGCCGATGACGGCGCGGTACACGGTGTCCGCCGTCGGCAGGCTCGGAAGAGCGGTTTGGAATCTTTCTACCGGAGACCGGAGCGCGAAAAGGAGGAATCCGAGAAGGACGATGACCGCAGACAGGCCCAGGGCGGGTGTCAGCCCGTGCCACAGGGCCAAATGCTGCTCAACGTGTCCGGCGGCGCGTGCAGCGTCGTACACCATCACGTGAAGCGGCTCGGGGAACAATCCCAAGGCAACCGTGAGCACGGTGATCAGCCCGGGTGCAAGAGCGAAGTTGAACGGGATGACGTGGAAGTCAGTCGAATGGACCGATCCCCCTTGGACCAGGTCCGGATGGGCGTCCGCGACGCGCTTGGTTGCGAAGGCGCCCCAGATGAACCGGGCGCTGTAGGCGAGGGTCAGGACCGAGCCGAGA
The DNA here is from genome assembly GCF_051370785.1 of Rothia sp. HC945. NCBI lineage: Bacteria > Bacillati > Actinomycetota > Actinomycetes > Micrococcales > Micrococcaceae > Rothia > Rothia sp. HC945. The sequence continues at coordinate 1,218,295 of NZ_JBFCSN010000001.1, forward strand.
GCAATGCAGATGAGGACAACCAGTCCTTGCGTCGCATCCAGATCGCCGACGCCGTGTTTCACGGCGCCGAGACCGAGCTCGAGAATTCCTTCCTTGCTCACGAAACCCACGAGCGGAGGGATACCAGCCATCGAGGCCGCCGAAAGAACGGCCATGACGAACAGGCCGGGGGCCTTGTGCCAGATTCCGGAGAGCCGGGTGATCTCACGGGTTCCGGCCTGGTGGTCGATGATTCCGGTCGCCAGGAACAGGACCGATTTGAACAGGGAGTGGGCCACCATCATCGCCAGTCCGGCATACATCGCATCGGGAGTGCCGATACCCACCACGGTCATGATGAAACCGAGCTGACTCACGGTGCCATAGGCGAGAATCAGTTTGAGATCGAACTGCTTGAGGGCCTGGTAGCCGCCGAAGAGCATCGTGAACAAGCCGAAGCAGACCACCAGCGCGGTCCATGGAGCGACGTCAGCGAACCCGGGGGCGAGACGGGCCACGAGATAGATCCCCGCCTTGACCATGGCCGCTGCGTGCAGGAAGGCCGAGACGGGGGTGGGCGCGGCCATCGCGCCGGGCAACCAGAAGTGGAGGGGAAACAACGCGGACTTCGACATTGCTCCGACCAGGATCAGGACGAGCGCGGCCCCTACTGCGACTCCGCCTCCCGGGCTTGCCACTGTCTCCGGTGCCCTGGCCACAACGTCCGACAGGAGGTAAGAATCGCTGGCCACGCCCAGCATGATGATGCCGATGAACATGGCCAGTCCCCCGGCCGTGGTGACGATCAGCGCTTGGAGCGCGGCGCGTCGGGCGAAGAACCGGACGTGGGCGTAACCGATGAGGACGTAGGAGAGAATGCTCGTGATCTCCCAGAACACGAACATCACGATCATGTCGTCGGCAGTGACGAGCCCGAACATCACGCCGGCGAAGAGAACCAGTTGAGCACCGAATGTACCGGAATACTGGTTGGTGTGCTTGAAATAGGAGGCACAGTAGAAAAGGATCGGGGCCCCGATGCCGAGGATCATTGCGGAAAGAATCCAGGCCAGCGGATCCATCCTGAAGGTCAGGCTGATGCCCAACTGTTGGATCCACGGGTAGCTCTCCGCCAGGTCGGTTCCGCCAAAAACCGCTGGGGCCTGCGCACACAGCCACACGAAGGAAACCGCGGGAACGACCGCCAGTCCGTAGAAGCACGTACGACCCCACCGACGAAAACATGCTGGGGCGACGAGAGCCGCAAGGCAATGGACCAGGATCACGAAGCTCACGCGGTGGGACCTCCTCATTGGGCCTCGGGGTCTGGTCTTTCACAAGAATACCAGCGCCGGCATGTGCACATGTCCGCGCATGCTGAGAGCTGACAATTACGTCTGACTATTCACATACCCAGAATGTCGTAGGATTCCGCCGGCGAAGGCCCGCGCCGTGATCGGGTTCACCTGGGGCCGCTTGTATCCTGAGCCCATGAGCTATGCGCCGCCCTCGCAGTCGTCGCTCCGGTCCGAGGAGCACAAGCCGGTGATCCCGTGGGCGCTCTGGGATGCGGGTGCCTCGAGCTTCCACGCCGTGATGACGACGTTCGTGTTCAACGTGTACCTCACCAGCGAGCTATTCGGCAGCAAGAACCAGACATCCCAGGCACTGTCCATCGGACTAGCCGCAGCAGGGCTGATCATTGCCGTAACGGCCCCCGTCACCGGCCAGAGAGCGGACCGGGGCGGGTCCCGTCGCACAGCATTGGCCGTGACCACCGCCGCGGTGGCCGTCTGTGTGGCCCTGTGCTTCTTCGTCCGTCCGGACCCGGCTTTCTTGTGGCTCGGCGTCGGACTGATTGCCATGGCCAACGTCTTCAGCGAGATCGCGACCGTGCATTACAACGCCGTCCTTCCCTCCATCTCGACCCCCCGCACGGTGGGACGGGTCTCCGGCCTGGGGTGGTCCTTCGGCTACTTCGGAGGCATCGTCGCCTTGGTCATTGTGCTCTTCGGATTCGTCTCTCCCGGCCTCCTCGGAATCCCCGAGGACGATTCGCTGAACCTTCGCGCCGTGGCGCTGTTCTCCGCGATCTGGTTGGCCTGTCTCTCCCTCCCGATTCTGCTCCGTTTTCCGGGAGCCACCGCGCCCGAGAGCGGCTACGGTTCGGCCACGGGCCGGACAGTCTCCGACCACAAGGAATCATGGGTCGACTCGTACCGACGCCTCGGACGCACCATTCGACGTCTGTATCGCTATGAACCCGTGACCCTGAGGTTTCTCATCGCTTCGGCGGTCTTCAGAGACGGGCTCGCGGGCGTGTTCACCTACGGAGGTGTGCTGGCTGCCGGGACTTTCGGTTTCTCCACGAGCCAGGTCATCGTGTTCGCGATCGCGGGGAACGTCGTCGCCGGTCTCGGCGCGGTGATCGGAGGCCGCCTCGACGACGCGCTGGGACCCAAGCGAGTGATCATCGGTTCGCTGTCTGGGCTGCTGATCGCGGCGGCACCATTGTTGTTGGTGCAGGGCCCAGGACTCTTCTGGGTCTGCGGTCTTGCGTTGTGCGCATTCGTCGGACCCGCCCAGTCCGCCTCGCGCACCTACCTGTCCAGACTGACCGAGCCAGGCGACGAGGGAGAATACTTCGGCCTCTACTCCACCACGGGACGTGCCATGAGTTTCCTGGCCCCCGCACTGTTTGCCCTGTTCGTGGGCCTCCTCGGGGACCAGGTGTGGGGCATTCTCGGAATCATGATCGTTCTGGCCGCAGGTCTGGCCCTTGCGGTGCGGCTTCCAGCTCGGCCTTGATGTCCTTGACGAAGGCAGAAATGTCCTCCGGTCCCCGGACCGGGCCTCCGGCCAGCAATCGGTCTGCTCCGAGCAGTACCCCCGATGGTGTCGCCCGCATGCCCATCAGGTCATCCAGGAAGTGCTCGACGTCGTACAGCACCGAGTCCCACAGTTCCTCGTCCACCACGCTCTCCAAGGCTTCTTGACGGGCGAAGGTCACCAGGTGGACTTCGACCGCGGGAGACAACTCATCGCGCCATCTCCGGGCCGAACGGATCACCTCCGTGCAGGACCCGCATCCGGGTGAAACGAGGAGAAGAAGCCGCGCCCGGGTCGCTGCCAGACGTGTCAGAGCCACCCATTCCCCGTGGGAGTCCTTGAGCACGATTCCTGGGATGGGACGGCGCACGTAGTCGTCGTTTTCCGGATTCGGGAGGTCGACGTCGCCATGAGGGCTGGATGCCGTCACCGGCCCGGGAGCGACGCCTTCCTGGCCCGGGTGCCGGGATTCGTGAGCAGCCCGGCGTGCTTCTGCGGCGCGGCGCGCTCCCGGCGCGATCGAGAGGAACAGGGTTCCACTCGCTGCCGCGATTCCCAGAATCCAGAGAAGGTCCGACCCGGAGAGGGACGCCACGAGTTCAGGCACGGAGACCCGGAACGAGGCAGCCAACCAGAGAACAGCGAGCAACAGGAACGCGGTATTGCGCCAGAGGGTCCAATGGGTCACCGGCTCGGCGTTGGCTCTGCCGAAACAATTGCACGAGACGGGTTCGTCAAATCCCAGCGCACGGTAGATCAGAGCCCAGTAACTCACGAACAAGGCGAACACGACCAGCGCCGCGATCGGAGCGGTCCGTCCCGGAGAACACAGGAGAACAAGACCCAGGACGACTTCACCCCAGGGGAACATGCGTTTGATCCAGCCCCGGTCCAGCAACGGTGGAACACCCAACTGCTCGAAGGCCGCGGACACACTGCCTCGGGCACGCAATTTCGAAATCCCCGATATCCCGAGCACGACGGCCAGGATGATCGGCGGAGCAAGAAAAGCTGTCATGGTTGCTCCTTCGGGTCACTGAGTCGGGTTGCGGTACTGGACGGGTTCGAAGCGACGAGGCCGCCGTCCTCGAGAATCGTGTCGAGAACGGCGTCGAAAGCCCCCGGCGGTGGGGGCCCGTAGATTTCGGACAGCCTTTCTTCGAGGTGATGCCTGCTTCGGCCGGCTCCGGCTTCGATCCACAGATCCGCGCCGAGCTGCGAATAGATCACCGTACGCTCCGGGTGCATGAGGAGCATCCCGTGGTCGGTGACGATTCCGCAGGTCCCGACGCTCCGCGAATACAATCGCTCCGATCCTGATGGCTCCCGAACGACCATGTCGGGCCGGTCGGAGCGCGGGAGATCGTGCCGCGCCGGTTCCACGGGCGCGGACCCCGCGATGTATTTCCAGGGCTCGGCACCGGCGTCCCGTCGGGTTTCGAGAAGGTCTGCGAGGAGCTCGGGCAACTGCGAGGAATCCGTGTAGGTCACGGCGTCGATTCCGCCGAACCGATCCGCCAATTCGGCGAGCCTCAGCAGGCCGTCTCTCGTCCGCGCCAGCCCGGAGGACTGTTCCGCGAGAACCTGCAACGCTTCCAGCAGTGGCAGACGGCGCAGCCCTGCCGCCGCCGCGTCCTCGTGCGGTCGGCTCTCGGCGTCGACGCGGTCGAGAACGACGACTCGCGCGAGCTCCGGGCTCAGGGATGAGGCCGGGTCGTGGTGCCGCAGCCCAAGCGCCGACGCAGCAGTTTGGGTTTTGGGCTCCCCTGGTTTCTCGATGATCGACAACGGTTTCGGATACGGCAGAACGACCAGAGTCTCCGGGTCGATCGCGCATGTTTCGTCGCTGAGGTACACCCATCCCGCCCGGGCAAGGGCACGCGAGGCTGTTGTCTTACCGCGCCCGGAAGGGCCGACGAGGGCGATCACCTGGCCGGTTTCGGGCCGCATCAGGGCCGCGGCGTGAAAGAGGTGCATCCGGCCGATGTGTCGGCGGATCAGTTCGAGCGTGACCAGAGAGGTGAATTCCTGGGCGACACGGGGAACGTCGGCGTCGACCGTCAAAACAGGCACCTCACGACCCCCAACGGCCGTCGCGGGCACGGGATTCTTCCGGGCCGCGAGAACAATGCTCACGTGCTCGGGGTCCCGCACAGATGAAGGCTCCGGGGCCGGGCACACTTCACAATCGGTCCAGGCGGATACCAAGGTCTCGATCAGCCTTGGGGACACCCCCGGACCCGCGAAAACATCGACGACCGCCCCCATAGCCCTCATGGTGAACACGAGGGTTTCGGTCATTGTCCGTATCTACTTCTCGAAAACGTCTGTCGTATGGAAGTTCTGGTAGCTGCGGGACGCCGTCGGGCCTCGCTGACCCTGGTAACGGTTGCCGTAGGTCCCGGAGCCATAGGGATGGTCAGTGGGCGAGCTGAGGCGGAAGAAGCACAGTTGGCCGACCTTCGACCCCGGCCACAGCAGAATCGGCAAAGTCGCCATGTTCGACAGTTCCAGAGTCACGTGTCCCGAGAAACCGGGATCGATGAAACCCGCGGTGGAATGGGTCAGCAGGCCGAGACGGCCCAAGGACGATTTCCCTTCCAGGCGGGCGGCGACGTCGTCGGGAAGGGTGACCTGCTCGTAGGTCGAGCCCAGCACGAACTCCCCCGGGTGCAGGATGAACGGCTCGTCCGGTTTGGTCTCGATCAATCGAGTCAGCTCGGGCTGGTCCTCACGAGGATCAATGTACGGATACTTGTGGTTGTCGAACAGCCGGAAGTACCTGTCCAAGCGCACGTCAATACTCGCGGGTTGCATCATCGCCGGATCATAGGGATCCAGCTGAATGCGTCCGCGGTCGATGTCCTGGCGTATATCGTGATCTGAAATCAGCACGGTTAAAGAATAAGACATGCTCGGAGTGAACCTGCCACCGGTTCGCACCGCTTCCGATGATGCGCTACGATAATTTCTGGTCCTTTGAGGATCATGCGGCTGTAGCTCAATGGTAGAGCGCACGCTTCCCAAGCCTGATACGCGGGTTCGATTCCCGTCAGCCGCTCCCATTCCGCCGATCCAATTCCACAAGGTCAATTGATCCCGTGCCACACGGCCGGTGAGTGATCGGCAACGACGACGGGCCGCAGAGGTTTCTGCGGCCCGTCGTCGTTTTCCATGGGCCCGGCCCTGGAAGAACATGCCGAAGCGCTCAGTGCCCCTTGCCCAGGAGCCTGGACCCAGGCCCCAAACCTGGGACTCGCCGTTCAGCCGAGCAGGTTGGTCCTGGCACCTGGTTGCTGGGCAGGGTCTTCTGGCTTGCGGAGCAGGGCCACCAGGAAGTTGGAGTCCGGGCCCAACGGTTCGAGCTCCCAGGTCGACAACCTGAGGTCCACGTCCAGCCCGGCGCTCTCCACGTCCCGGAAGAAGTCGTCGAAGAGATATCCTCGGCCAGCGCCGAACCCGACCGCTGCACGTCCGCCCGGCGTGAGGGCGCGCCCGAAGCCTTCCAAAACCGCCCGGCGTGTGGACGGAGCAAGAAAAGTCATCACATTGCCCGCGCAGACCACGGTATCGACCGCGCCCAGGAATTCGGCCGGCATCGCCGTTTCCAGGTCGGCGAGGTCACCGGTCAGCCAAGTCGCCTCCGGGTGGTCGATGCGGGCTTGGTCGATGAGTTCGGGATCGACGTCGATCCCGATCACCTGGTGTCCGCGGCGTGCGAGTTCGCCGCCCACACGGCCCGGTCCGCACCCTGCGTCGAGAATGGTCGAGCCTCGCGATGACATGGCGTCGATCGTCCGGGCTTCCCCGTCCAGGTCGGCTCCCTGCGCGCGCATCGTCTCGAACCGTTCGATGTACCACCGGGAGTGACCGGGGTTGTTCTTCTTCTGGACTTCCCACAGTGAAGGTTCGCGCATGCGTCGAGTCTAGCCTGCCCCGTGGGTCAGTCCTTCGCTGGCCCCGAAGACCTCGGGCCAGACACCCAGGACCACAATCAGTGCCAGGAACACCAGGCCCATGACCGCGATCAGGGTCGACCGGAAGGCCGGGTGCAATTCGTGCCACGAGACGAGGCCCTTGTGCTTCGCGGCCAACTCCGTGACGTTGATCGACGAATACACGGTGGTCTGGGGCGTGACCTTTCCGGACAGGGCCCGGAGCGTCTTGGCGTCCCAGACACGTCCGTCAAAACGCATCAGGGATTTTCCTTTGGGGCCCGTGAACCACAGTCCGGGGATCCCCCTGTACCTCAGCCGTGCCCATGCGCCGTCCCCAGCCGAGAGGGCGGCCTTGGGCCTCAGCCTTTCCACGAATATCGTGTGCTCGATGCTGTCTCTGGCCACGGCTTTCCACCCGAAGAGCCGCCCTCTCAGGACGTGAGTTTCGGTGATGACGGCGACGGCGGGTTTCAGGATCGAGTACACGGCAGCGGCGGCCACGACTTCCATGACCAGAACCACGATCACGAAGGCCGCTGCCGGGCGCTTGAAGTACAGGATCGCGAGCAGAGCCACGGCCAGCAGGACGGTGGGCAGCACGGCAAGGATCCTGCGCCCGTAGGAGTGAATGCGCGGATAGAAACCTTCCTCGAGCCGACCGTACTTCGCGGGAACATCCCTTACGTTTTCTGCCATGATCCCCAGCCTATTCGATGCCTGCTCCGTGGCTTCCGACACCCTATATGCTGGTACCCATGTTCCCCCGCTCTCCCGTAAACCGAGCACTGGCGACATTTTGCGTCGGGTTGCTGGCGACGGCGGGTTTGGCCGTGGCTGCCATGGCCCTGATTTCGCACTATGCGTTCGGACCCACGGCCCCGGTCAGAAGCTACATGCAGGCCATCCAGAACGGGGACGGCGGCAAGGCCATGGACCTGATGAACGCCGATGTTCCCGATTCGAATGGGGCCATGCTGAACGGACGGTCGCTCTCCGAGGCGACACGCACCCTGGACCATCTCAGCTACAGCGTTCACCAGGGGTCGGAGGATTCCGCGGTCGTCACGGTCGAGTACAGGCTGAACGGGGCGACGTCGAGCACCGAATTCCCCGTTCACCGGACAGGGGTCCACGCGGGGTTCTTGGAGGACTGGTCCATCGATTCGCGCACTCTGCCCACCGTCAAGGTTTCGACACCCGGGGTGGAAACCGCCACGGTCAACCGGCAGAAGGTTGGCGTGCAGGGCGGAGACCAGAACTTCGCCGTCTTCTACCCCGGCGTCTATACCGCGGAATACACATCGTCCCTGGTGACAGCGCCCGAGACGACAACCACCGTGACGGATCCCGAACCCGGCCACGACGATTCGAACAAGGCGTCGCTGTCGCTTAAACCCGCGCCGAGCCAACACGCCAAGGACTCCATCAAGTCCCAGGTCTCCGGGAAGCTCGACGAATGCGCCCGACAGAACACCCTGTATCCGAAGGGATGCCCCTTCGAATATGAATTCCCCGGCCGCGTCCAGGGCGACGTGCACTGGAACATCAGTGAGTACCCGGATTCCTCGGCCACCGTGGATCAGCAGGGGCGATGGAAACTGACAAACCCCAAGGGCAAGGCCCAGATCGAGTTCCAGTCCCTCGATCTCTACACGGGAAAGGTCAGCACCGTGAAAAAGACGGTGCCCTTCCAACTGAAGGCCGCGTTACAGGTCAAAGGTGACCAAGTCGTCGTCAACACCCACTGAACCCGTACTGGCTCAGTTCACGCCTCGCAGGTCCAGGGTCATGGTGTGTTCATCTTCCTCGTTGCCCGTCACGCGAACCGGTATCCCCCAGTCCTGCTGGTAGAGGTGGCACGCCGCGTGATCGGGGATTTCCCCGCCGGGTTCGCCGTCACAGGCTGCCGCGCGAGCGGTGACGTGCAGGACGGCGTCGGTGATGTCTGGGTTCAACGTCAACGTTCGTGTGAGGCCCTGTTGCGCGCCGGATCCCTCGACGATGAATTCGGGAGGAGTCGCCGAGACTTTCAACTGCGTGGGATCGCCCCAGCGATCGTCCAGTTTCTGGCCGGTCGGGGCTGAGAACCGAGAGACGATCTCGAGCGTGTCCCCCGCCAGCAAGGACGGCGGACGCTGCGTCTGAGACGCTCCTTCGTCGACCCTCTGGGCCTCCTTCGGGGTCGGGAGCCGAACGACTTGGTGCGCGTTGGCCTCGACCACGAGCAACAACGGATCGTTGCCTTCTCCGCGGTCTTCGAGCAGAACATCGGACGGTTCCGCGAGGTCGCGGGCCAAGGTCGTCAGTTCTTTCGCTACGGGATCCCAACGGCGGACCGCGCCGTTGTAGGTGTCAGCAATGGCCACGGACTGGTCGGGCAGAACCGCGACTCCCAGACAGTGCTGCAACCGGGCTTCCTCGGACGAACCATCGCGGAAGCCGAAGTCGAACAGTCCTTGTCCCACGACCGAGGTCACGGTGGGTCCGCCCTCGTCGAAGGCGATCTTCCGCACGGCCGACGTCTCGGAATCGGCGACCCATACGGTTCCGTCCGGCGCCTGCGCCAGACCGGAGGACTGCGCGAACCACGCGTCGGCGGCGGAACCGTCGAGGAGGCCTTCTGCACCGGTTCCGGCCAGCACCTGGACGGTTCCCGTCACGGGGTCGAAGGAGAAGATCTGGTGGGTGCCGGCCATGGCGATGACGAACGCTTCGATGGCATCCGACCAGAGAATGTCCCACGGTGAGGACAGCGAAACAGTCAGGGGGTCGGCCGCAGGGTCGATGACATTGGGGTCGCCGGTGCGAGCACCCTCGGCGTCGAGCAACCTTTGGACACCGTTGCCGGCGACAGTCGAGACCTTGCCGGAGCCGAGCTCGATTCCGCGCAGACGGTGGTTGACGGAATCGGCCACCACGACGTCGTACCCAACGCTTTCCCGGAGCTTTTCCGGAACGATCGCGAGGCCCTGTGGTTCGTTGAACCGGGCGTCGTCCGAGCTTCCGTCCTGATAACCCTTGACGTTGCCGCCCCAAGTCCGCAGGACCTTCTCGAGGGACGAATCGAGCTCGACCACGCGGTGCCGGCCAGTGTCCGTCACCAGGTAGGTCTGGTCCTCGGCGTCCGGCGACCTCAGCTCGGCCGGGAGAGCATTGATCTTCCCGGGAAACGACAGCACGCCCTCTTGCTTGGGTCGCGGAACATAGGGGCCGCTCCCCCGGTGCAGTGTGCCTTTGGCCTCGTGTTCCTCGGCGAGCTCGTGAACCAGCGACACCAGCCCTTGAACGTGTCCCTCGCCGGAAAGGTGCGCGACGACATAGCCCTCCGGGTCCACGACGACGAGGGTCGGCCATGCTCGCGCCGTGTAGGCCTGCCACGTGCCCAGTTCTGGGTCGTCCAGAACCGGGTGGCGCAGGTCGTAACGGTCCACGGCTGCGGCGAGCGCCTCAGGATCGGCCTCATGCTCGAACTTCGGGGAATGGACTCCCACTGTGACGAGGATGTCCGAGAACTCGTCCTCGAGCGGACGCAGTTCGTCCAGAACGTGGAGGCAGTTGATGCAGCAGAAGGACCAGAAGTCGAGGATGACGATCTTTCCGCGGAGGTCGGACCACGTCAGTTCTTTCCCACCGGTGTTCAGCCAATTGCGGCCGGTCAGCTCCGAGGCGCGTACACGGGGCGCGCGTTCAACCATCGAATCCTCATTTCTGTGTGGGCGCGGCCCGCTGGGGCCGACTGCGCGGATGCTTGCGGAAAGAGTAACAACCGGCGGGACGGAGATGTTCCTTGTGTCGCCGTCGCGTCATTCACCTGTGTGCAGACGTCATATTCGAACACATCAGGGTTCATTGTGGATGGAACTAGCGACGATCTCTCGACGAGGAAGTGCCGTCTTCGTTGAGGCGTTCGAACATCTCGTTGTACGCCTCCAGTTCGGCGTCGCCATCTCGGTCGGCCTGGCGGTCGATGCGTTTGGCCAGGCGACCGTCGGCAATGGACCACTGCACACCAACGACCACGGCGATCAACATGGTCGGGATCTCGCCCATACCCCACATGATCGAACCGCCGAGCTTCTGGTCCCCGAGCGCGGAGAGGCCCCACGGACGCCCGACGTTGCCGAACCACGAAGCCTGCAACAGCGCATTGGAGCTCATCAGCGCGATACCCACGAAAGCGTGATATCCCAAGGTCGCGATGAGGACGACGAGGCGAATCGCGTACTGCGGACGACGCGGGATCGGATCGATTCCGATCAGAACCAAGAGGAACATGTACCCGGTCATCAGGAAGTGGGCCATCATGAATTCGTGGCCCACGTGGAAACGCAGGGCGACCCCGAACAAGGGGGTGAAGTAGAAGATCACGATCGATCCCGCGAAGTTCACGGCCGCAACGATCGGGTTGGTGACAATCTTCGCCCAGGTCGAATGCGTGAACCACAGGATCCACTCGCGCGGCCCGCGAGTACCGTCCTGTCGCGGTTCCAACGCTCTCAGGAACAAGGTCACTGGGGCCCCCAGCACCAGGAAGATCGGGATGATCATCGTCAGCAGCATGTGCTCGACCATGTGCGCGGAGAAGAGAACCCGCGAGTAGACGGGCAGTGAGCCCGACGTCGCGAAGGTCAGGAATGCGAGGCCCACGATCCAGGAGACCAGTCGCAACGGGTTCCAGTTGCCGCCTCGGGACCTGACTTTGAGAAAGGCCCAAGCGTAGAACCACACGGCCAGAACCGCGACGGCGACCCACAGCCAGTCCCAACGCCACGTGGTGAACCATGTGGCCGTCGTGGGTTCACCCGGCATTTCGTACCAGGTGATGATGCGTGCGGGGGACGCGTCAGGTTTCAGCTCCTCCGGAACGGGCGGTGCGCTCCGGGAGAGTGTCACGGCAACACCGGACACGGTTCCCATGATCACCAGCTCGGCCAGGATCACCTGCCAGATGCCGCGGAAGGCACTCACCGCCCCCGACTCGATCCGCGGAATCAGATACAGGCGGTGTGCGGCCCCGGCGATACCCAACAGGAGGGTGAGCACCGCCTTGGTCACGATCAGGGCCCCGTACGTGGTTCCGAGATCGGAGAGACCGTAAATGCGGATGTCGGCGTTGATGATTCCCGAGAACAGAACCATCACGAATCCGGCCAGTGCGACGGCCGAGTATCGCCTGAGCACGACCACGGCCATGGGGGCTCGGCGGTCACGTGCGCTGAGAGCGCCGCGTTTCTTCTGCGGTACCGTGCCCGTCCCGGCGTCGGGCCCTGAGAGCTGACGGGACAGGTAGGTCAGGACGACGAGGCCCCCGAACCACAGGCTCACACCCAACAGGTGAAGACCGAGCGAGTTGACGGCCCCCATGTGGTCGTCACCGCCCGAGGAGTGACCGCTGAGGGCAAGAGCCACGAGCGCGACCATGGACAGCCCGAGGGTCAGCAGAAGACCGAGCAATTGCCGCACCGCGAAGATCAAGGTGGTCACCACGGCCGCAACAACGATGATCGTCGTCTGCTCCTGGCCGCCCGCGATGCTCTGCATGTAGCTGAGCAACTGACTCGTGAAGGCCTTGTCGCTGCTCACGGCGGTTCCGGCGACATCGGCGTAGGAAAGAATCAGCACCGCAACTGCTGCGATGGTCCAGGTCATGGACGCGACGGCGCCGAAATTCAGCGCGGCAACGAACGGAGGGTACTCATCGGTCGCGGAAGCCTCTCTGTCCCGGATGCCCTGCGCTTCGTCCGCGGTGGCGTGGGCCAGGTCCTCGCTGGTGGAATACTCCGAATCGGCTATCATTCGGCCACTGCTTCGCCGGCGACCCGTGCTCTTTGCGTCGGCAGCGTAGCGGGGAATGAAGAACACCGTGAACACCAGCGCACCCATGGTCGCTGCCATGGAGATGTTGTGGATCGACGTCGCGACAGGCAGAGCCCACCGTACGAATGGCCCGGGGTCGTTCAGGCTCGTTCCTGCCGCGGTACCCGAGAGAATCAGCGACACGACGAGGAACACGAGGGTCGCGCCCGGCACCACGAGCAACCACGGGCGGTGGAGTCCTCTCGCGAGTCCCTGTGGTACCTCCCGCCTCGGCGCGGTTTTCCGACCGCCGGCCTTCGGCTTGCTGCTCGTCATCAAATCCTCGGTTCGAAAAGTGGGTGAAGTCGTTGCCTTGCCCCTCCCTCCGGGGCAGGGACAAGGCAGTTTCGAGCGCTACGTCTCGAAAAGGAAGTCCCCGATGAATCCGCTCTGGTCGCATCCCGGAGGAATCGCGAAGACTGCGGAACCGATGGGGACGGTCCACGTGTTGAGCATGTCCAGTTCGGCCAGTCGTTCCTGGATGGGCACGAATTGTTTGACCGGGTCAGCCTGGTAGGACGCGAAGATGAGCCCTGTTCGGCTCACCCCACCCTCGGACGATCCGGACTGGGACAACCCGGACGCATTCGAGACCGGCAGGTCATAATTGTACGGCCGTCTCAGGATGCGTTCGACCGGACTTTGGGCCGTCGCCCGGCGAACGTGCGCGTAATCCGCGACCACGGGGAAACCCACCGGGGTCTTGGCCGTCAGGTCCACCGGGTCGGTCTCCTTCGTGCCGGTCAGGGGTGCGCCGTTGGAAAGTTTTCTTCCGACGGCGTCCTCCCGCCCAGGATTGTCGACTTCGTCCCACGTGTCCAGGTTCATGTGTATTCGCCGGATCACCAGCGAGGTTCCACCCTCGATCCAGGGTTCCAGTCCGTCCGCCGATCCGTAGACGACGTCGTCCATGCTCGAGTCCTCGGTGCTGGGGTTGATCGTTCCGTCGACCTGACCGAAGAGGTTCCGCATGGTAGTCCCCTTCTTCAGGGATCCCGCCGCATTGCGAAAACCTTCCTGGACCCAGTGGACTCGCCCGAAGCTGCGGATTTCCTTGAGCAGCATGCGCTGGGCGTGCGCCAACGTCATTCTGTCGTCGCAGCAGATCTGCAGAAGAAGATCGGCCGGCCCGTATTCGTCGGTCAGCCGGTCGATCTTGTCAAAAGCCGGAAGCGGTTTGAGCCAGGACGGTTTGGCCCCGGGATTGGCCAGGTCGAAGATTTTTTCCCCGAACCCGAAGGTAATCGTGAGATTGGCAGAGATGCTCGCCAATTCGGGTTCCTGGTCGTTGATCGGCCCTTTCCCGGACGTCAGAGACGCGGCGTCGTCGGTGAGGATCCGAAGCATGCGCCGGACGTCCGACGACGTCGTCCCCTCCCTGAGACGAAGCCCGATGAAGTTGCCGTACGCGGGAGCCGGCGTCGCGACGCCGGCCTGACGCTTGCCGTGGAACGCCACAGTCGAGGCCGCAAGCGAGGTACCTCCCGAAGCGGCCTGGGGGTTTCCTGAGTCGTCCGAGGCGTCCGAAGAGCCGTGGTGGCCGCCGCGGCGGGCGAGCGAGACGCTCGCCCCCGCGGCGGCACCGACGGATGCAGTCGCCCCGCCGACGAGCAGATTCCTACGGCTCCACAACCCACGGCGTGGAGCCGGATCCTTCGTGCTGTCGATCATGGGCTCGTTCCCCTACGATGAGCAGCTGGGCAGCTTGCTCGAACTCTCGCTCATTCCGCCCATATCGTGGTCGGAGTGCTCACCCATGTCGTGACTGGAATGCTCACTCATGTCGTGACCGGAGTGATCGTCCGGAGCCTGGCTCGAGTCCTGTCCGGCCGACGATCCGGATCCTTCCGCCGGGTCGTAGTTCTCCTTCGCACCGCTGTAATCCCGGATCGGGGCATCGATGTCCATGCTCTTCCCGTCCGCGGTCTTTACGGTGACCTTGATGCTGTCGCCGGCAAGCAAGGAGCACTTCAGATCCATGAGCATGATGTGGTTGCCCCCGGGCTTGAGCTCGATCGACTTGCCCTTACCGATCGTGAACCCGTCTTCCTTCTCCTTCATGGACGAAGCCCCGGTCTTCGGGTCGGTCACGGTTTCGTGCAGCTGGGTCTTGCCGGCCGCCTTCGTCTCGGCGGACACCACAGTGACGTCGTGGTCGGACGTGTTCTCCAGCGTCCCGAACACCGCAGTCATGCCGGAATCAGCCGCCTTGGCCCAGGGATCCTTGACGGACAGCCCGGCCCCGGAGCCCTTCGCTTCGGAGGAGGCCGAGGCCGAACTCGTGCTGCTGGCGTCCTGAGAGCCCCCGCATCCGGTGAGGGCCAGGGTCGCACTGGCGGCGAGAACAGCAGGCGCCAGGAGAATGCGTGTCTTCTTGAAAATCGACATTGTTCCTACCGCCCTTCGTCGTTCTTCTTCGCGCGGACCCGTGCGATCAGGAGCGCAACGACGGCCAGCACGCCCACGGCGATGACCGCGCCGATGAGGGCGCTCACCCACACAGGAAGTCCGGAATCCTTGGTCTCCGAATCGCTCGAGCCGGCATCCGAAGAATCGGAACCACCGCTCGAATCGGAAGAAGCTTCGTTGCTGGGCTTCGCCTGGTCGCCGGAGCCTCCGTCGCCCACGGTGAAGTTGTAGACACCTTCGATCGGGTGGCCGTCCTGGGAGACAACACGCCAGGCCACCTTGTAGGTCTCGTTATCGGCGTCCGACGAGATCTTCTGGGTGACGTCCTTCCCCTCGACGGTCGTCTCTCCGTTGCTCACGGTCTTGCCGTGCGAATCCGTGACAACGACCTTATTGCCGTTGTCGACCTGGGTGATGTTCCCGGAGAAGGTCAGGGTGACGTGATCCGGGGCTGTGCTGACCGAGGTGTCCTGGGCGGGATCGGACTGCACGAGCTGGTCGTGGGCCTGGGCGGCCGTGGGGCTCATCAGGAGCGCGAAGGCCGCCAGGGCGATCATGGTGGGAATGGTCATGGCGCGTCGGAGCGCCACGGCACGGGTCGTTGTCTTTTTCTTGATGGGTTCGGCAATAGCCATGGTCTTCTCTCTTGTGTCGCTGAGTGCTCCGGGCACGGCAGGGCTCAGCGCCCCCGGCAGGACCCGGAGTGATTGGTTTCAGACGGAAGCGAGGAGAGAAGGCGGACCGCGCAGAGGCACCGGTCCGGCGTAGGCCTTCCTGACGAGCACACGGACCGTGCGACCGACCGGCAGCGGCCGGAAGACCGGAGCGATTGACTTCGCTCGGGGAATCGAGGAAACGACTCGGTCCAGGCCGAGGCGGATGGCTTGTGACAGCGCCGCCAGTGCGGCATCGCCCCGGCGTATCGCGAGGTAGGTCAGCCAGGCCGCCGCGAGGTGTGTCGTCACCATGGTGAAGGACATCCCGGGCGCGTGCCCACTGACGGTCGCTGTCAGGGACCCGGTGCCGTGCATCATGTGATGACTGTGCGCGGGCATCGCTTCCCCGCCGGTGGGCGCCATGACGACGCCGTGGCCCGTCTGCGCGAAGAGCCAGTGGAGGATCCCCTGGGAAGAGACGACGCTCAGGATCGTGGAGAAGGCCGAACGCCGGACTCCACACAGGAGTACGCACGCCAGGCCGGACAGCGCCCAGCACACGGCGACGAGTGACGCCGGTGGGACGTGCCCCATCGCGAGAACGTGTGAGACCACGCCGGAAAAAGTGGAGATGGTAGCCAGGGACCAGCCCCGGACGAGACGCGGGATACGGTGCGACGCAGCGCGAGAAGCCACAACGTCCACCCCCTGAGCCCCTCCGTGCGAGGCAGTCGACCGGGACGACGCGGTCGCGTCGCCCCGACCAGTCTACCAACGGTTCTGTTCATCCCGACCTGCCTGTCAGCGCAATCACTCGGCTCACACGGACGAGGCCCGACCCCTGAAAAGAGAAAGGCCCCGCATCCCTGGTTAGGGATGCGGGGCCTTCAAGCGTCTGCAGTCGGATGACTACTTCTTGGCAACAGCTGCCTTCAGCTTGGAACCAGCGCTCAGCTTGACTCCGTGGCCGGCGGGGATCTTGATGGCCTCGCCGGTCTGGGGGTTACGACCGGTGCGTGCTGCACGATCGGTGCGCTCCACGGACAACCAACCGGGAATGGTGATCTTCTCGCCCTTGGAAACCGAGGATTCGAAAACCTGGAAAACAGCATCCAGAACGCCGTTGACGGCGGCCTGGCTCATGCCCGACTTCTCGGCAACCTCGGAAACGAGTTCGCTACGGTTCTTAGCCATATCTGTGTCCCTCCTGAGACTTGAATTTTCTTGGCTCCAGCCGACTATACCGGCCTACACCCGAAAAATTACCAGCTTGACTTGGTAATTCCCGGCAATTCGCCCCGATGCGCCATCTGGCGGAAGCGGACGCGGGAGATACCGAACTTCTGGAAGGTACCGCGCGGACGACCATCGATCTGATCGCGGTTACGGATACGGATGGGGGAAGCATTGCGGGGAAGCTTCTGCAGACCCAGGCGGGCCTCCTCGCGCTCCTCCGGGGTTGCGTTCTCGTCCACAAGGGTCTTCTTGAGGGCGGCACGCTTTTCCGCGTAGCGCTCAACGATGACCTTGCGCTGCTCGTTACGAGCGATCTTGGACTTCTTGGCCATAGCTCTTAGCGCTCCTCTCGGAAATCGACGTGCTTGCGGACGACCGGGTCGTACTTCTTCATGACCAGGCGGTCCGGGTTGTTGCGGCGGTTCTTGCGGGTCACGTAGGTGTAACCGGTGCCGGCGGTGGACTTGAGCTTGATGATCGGACGAACGTCCTTGGTATTCGATGCCATGCTTAAATCTTCTCCCCGCGTGCAAGGATGTCGGCTACGACGGCGTCGATCCCGCGGCTGTCGATGACCTTGATGCCCTTGGCGGACACGTTCAGCGTGACATTGCGGCGAAGGGACGGGACCCAGTAGCGCTTCTTCTGAATGTTCGGATCGAACCGACGCTTGGTGCGGCGGTGCGAGTGCGAAATGCTGTGTCCAAAGCCGGGAACAGCTCCGGTCACCTGGCAGACGGCTGCCATAGTTTCTCCTCCAAATGTTGACACGATGACGGTGCGCAGTTGTGGCTTCCACGAGGGCTGCCTTCCGAGCGCTCCGTCACCTACTTAGAGCACCGGGTTATTCGCCGGGACAGAGTGTGGAACAGGCGCCTGCGTGAGATTTTCAGGCCCTGCCCCCGCCGCGGGATAACGGTGAAGCTTTATTCGGTGCCGAGAGGTGGACTCACCACTACGACAGCGTTAAATACTATGGAATTGGCGCACCAATCGCAACCTGCGGTCCGCGGAACATGGCCTTAATCACCGGATTCTGACGCCGCGCCCGGCTCGGATTCGGTCACCGTCATGCTCTGCAATTCCGGGTATCTGGGTGACATCGAGTCCCCCGACGACGTTCCTCGCAGCCTCCGCCCGACCCAAGGAAGAGCGAATTCTCGGACCCATTCGACGTTCGCTCTGGTGGTCTGGACGCGCGAAACCTGTCGCATCTGCGGCAAGGGCTCCAGCCCCAGGTCCACCGCCGGAGTCACCTCGAGGGCCTCCAGGACCTTGCCCGCCAGTTTCCTGTGACCGCGGGTGTTCATGTGCAGGCGGTCCGGAGCCCAATACCGGGAGTCCGAGAATTCCTTGCTCATGCGCCAGTAGTCGACCAGGATCAGCCCATGACGATCCACGATTTCCCGGAGCAACTCGTTGTATATTGCGGCGCGCCCACGGGTGCCCTTGAAGACTCCGTAGAAGTTCTTGGCGTCGAATCCGGTGAACGTCAGCACGTGCGCGCCGCTCGAACGCAACCTTGAGATGGCGTCCTCATAGCCGACCATCATGTCGTCGATGTCCACGCTGGGTCGCAGAATGTCATTGCCGCCCGCGTAGATGCTCACGAGGGTCGGCTCGAGCGCGAGGGCGGCATCGATCTGCTCATCCAGGATCGGCGCCATGGTGCGCCCCCTGATGGCGAGGTTCGCGTACGTCGTCCGGGGGAAGCGGAGCGTGAGCTGTTCGGCCACCCGGTCGGCCCACCCACGGACGCCGTTGGGACGGTCGGCGTCGACGTCCCCGACGCCTTCGGTGAAGGAGTCGCCGACGGCCACGTACCGAATGGGGGCCCTTTCTGTGCGGTCCTCGGACCCCTCCCGGTTGGCGTCGGACATAATTCTCCCTACGATGCGACCTACGTTGTTTCCGGACCTTTCCTCATGTCGGAAAGCCCCTCGTCATTGACGTTATGCCTGCGTGCAACGCATCGCAATACGGACGGTTCCGACGCCGTCGGGATCAGGACTCGGCGTGGCCCGCCTTCCAATAGCCCATGAAGGAGATGCTCGACTTCGGGATTCCGGCTTCGTTGGCGCAGACGCGCCGGGCCGCGCGCACGACCGAGGCCTCCCCGGCGAGATATACGTATGTGCTTCCGGGGTGGTCGGCCGTCTGCCACACGAATTCCTCCGCGGGGAGCCTGACCCCGAGAGGACTGTCGGCGTCCTCCTCCTTGGGCTCGAGCTCCAGGATTTCGCGCAGGGCCTGAAGAGTCAGTGCCCCACGGACGCGGTTTTCTCCCCGCTCCAGCCAGTGGAGTTCGACGTCGCTGTTCTCACGTGCGCGAGACAGGAGCGGCTCGGCGTGCTCGACCAAATCGCCGTTGCCTTCCGGAACTTCGAGCAGAAAACGGGCTTTGCAGCCCGTGGGGAGCGTGCGCAGAACCGACATGGCCGCGGGAACGGCCGTTTCGTCCGCGCACACGATGACGGTATCGGCCTGCTCCGGCTTCCACATGGCCCAGAGCTGCCCGTCCCGGGGCGGACCGATGAAGCTCAGGCCGTCTCCGACCCGAGCGGACGAGGCCCACGACGCTCCGGGCCCCATGGCCGGCGGTTGGCCCTCTTCGCCCGCGCCCTCGGGGGGATGAAGGACGAAGTCGACATCGATTTCCACACCGTTCTTGCCCTCGGCCGAGATCCAGGGTCGCGAATCCCGCAACGTATAGGTTCGAATCCACCCACCGCGCTCCTCGGGCGACGCCGCGAACCACTCTTTCCGCCACGCGTCGTGAAGATCCGGGACCACGGGGTCCGTGCGGTCCGGGTGCGGGATAAAGAGCTTGATGTACGAGTCCAGGACCTGCTCGTTGCCGTCGCCGGCGGGAGCCGCGAGCCGGCTCAGTTGCTCGGAGGCCAGGCTGATTCGCACGAAGTCGCGGCTCAGCTTCTTCGCGGAGGTGACCTCCACTTGGAAGAGCTCCATGGGAATTCTGCTCACGACATTTCCTTCCTTGGGCTGGGGACGACGACGGGTGAGCCGCTCGCATCCGGTGACACGACGGCGTCAAGGCCGAAGACCTCCGCCAGGTTGTCCCGGGTGAGGACCTCTGACGGCGCACCGGACATCATGATCTGCCCCTCCTTCATGGCCACCAGGTGATCCGCACACCGCGCGGCGAGATTGAGTTCGTGGAGGACGAGCAGCATGGTCGTGCCGCGCGACCGGTTGAGACGGACCACCAAGTCCAACAGGTCCACCTGGTGAGCGAGGTCCAGGTACGTGGTCGGCTCGTCGAGGAGCAACACGTCAGTTTCCTGGGCCAGTGACATCGCGATCCAGACGCGTTGACGCTGACCACCCGAGAGCTCGGCCACCGGCTGGTCGGCCAGTTGCTCGGTGTGCGTCGCCTCGAGTGCCCAGGCGACGGCGGCGTCGTCCTCGCGCGACGCCTTGGAGAACATTCCCTGATAGGGATATCTCCCGCGAGAGACCAGATCCGCGACCGTGATGCCGTCCGGGGCGATCGGGTGCTGAGGCAGGAGGCCGACCCTCCGGGCGAAGTCGCGGGAACCGTATTTGGAGACGTCCTTCGAGTCCAGGCGGACTCGACCGCCCGCAGGCTTGAGCAGCCTCGAGAAGCCGCGCAGGAGCGTGGACTTGCCGCACCCATTGGGACCAATGATCGCGGTCACCTGCCCCGAAGGAACCTCGAAGTCCAAGTTCTCGACGATGTTCCTGCCCCCGTAATTCAGGGTCAGGGATTCGGCGCACAGGCGGAGGCTCTGGGCCGGTTTGGACGTACTGGTCATGATGGGAGCCTGGGTCGCGGTCATGGGATCAAGACCTCTCTTTCTGGGCTGCGGCGACAAGCCAGAGCAGGATGGGCGCACCCACGATGCCTGTCACGACGCCGACGGGGAGTCGACCGCCCGGAATCAAGTTGGCGGCCACGAAGTCTGCGAGCACCACGATGATCGCGCCAATCAGCGCGGACGCGGTGAGGGAATGCTTGCCGCCAACGCATTTCCGGGCGATCGGACCGGACACGAAAGCGACGAAAGTGATGGGACCCGTCATGGCGACGGCGAAGGCCACGAGCAGGACGGCCAGGACGACGTAGAGCCACCGGGTGCTCGCCACAGGGACGCCCAAGCCCGACGCCATCTCGTCCCCCACTTCGAGCGCATGGAGGTTCCTGGAAAACAGCGCGATCAGCGGCAGCACGATCACCAGGACGAGACCGAGGACGGAGATCCGTTGCCAGGAGGATGATCCGAGGGACCCGGTCAACCAGATCGCGGCGTCGGCGGCCTTGTAGATGTTGACTCGGGACAACAGATAATTGGTCAGGGCGACGGCCAGAACGGAAATTCCCAGACCGATCAGGATGAACCTGTTTCCGACCATGCTCTCCCGCTGCACCGAAAGCCCGAAGATCACCGCAACACATGCGACGGCTCCGATGAGGCCGCCTGCCGCCATGCCCGTTCCGGCAGCGCCGAACATCGAGACGGCCACCACGGCCCCGAGGCTCGCCGAGGTGTTGATCCCAATGATGTCCGGGCTAGCGAGCGGGTTGCGGAGGAGGAGCTGGAAGACCGCGCCGGAGCAACCGAAGGCCAAGCCCGCCAGAGTTCCGAGGACGGCGTGAGGCAGTTTGTCCTGCAAGACGCTGAATTTCGCGCCGGCCGCCCCAGGAATGGAGTGACCGGCAAGAATCGAGAAGAAGTCGGGGATCGCGACCGTGTAGGTTCCGAGAAGAACGCGGATCGCGAAGACCCCCACCAGCCCGATGGCGAGGGCGACGACAATGGCCACCGGACGAACGCTCCTCCGCCGACGCAGGAATCCGACCTCGCGTCGGACGGCTTCTGCCGCCGGGGCATCCGGTCGCTGATCGGTTGCGGTGCTCACAAGTTCACCGCCTTCCGGGTACGGATGAGGTAGATGAAGATCGGGACGCCGACGATCGCCATGGTCACGCCGACCTCGATCTCCGTGGGAGGCAGGAGCACACGCCCGACCACGTCGGCCCACAGCAGGATCACGGGGCCGGCCCCAAGACTGAGCGGCATGATCCACCGGTAGTCGGGCCCGAGGACGGCACGCAGAGCATGAGGAATCATGAGGCCGAGGAATGCGATCGGTCCGGCCAGAGCGACGGCCGCTCCGCAAAGGAGGGTGATGCCCACGAAGATCACGAATCTCTTGAGGGCAACCTTTTCTCCGAGGGACTGAGCCATATCGTCGCCCAGGGCGAAGTTGTTGATCGAGGAAGCGAGACCCACCGTCAGCACGACGCCGATGACAACCAGTGGCAGAACGGACACGAGGTCCCCGTAGGTCGAACGGGACAGCGAACCGATCTGCCAGTGGCGGAACTCGTCGAGAGTGTCCTGGCCCTGCAGGATCATGGCGTTGGTGATGGACATCGCTCCCGCGCTGAATGCGGCCCCGACCAGGGCGAGCTTGACCGGCGTCGCCCCTGATCGCCCGATGCTTGCGATCGAGTACACCAGAACGGCTGCGAGGGCGGCACCGATGACCGCCCACACCGCGTAGGTTCCGGCGCCGGAGGCGCCGACGGTCGCGATACCGACCACGACCAAGCAGGTCGCACCGGAATTGATACCGAGAATCGCCGGATCACCGAGGGGGTTCCTGGTGACACCCTGCATCGCCGCACCGGCGGCGGCGAGCACCGCGCCGATCACGATTCCGATGACCGTGCGGCTCAGGCGGTTGGCCATGAGGACGGATTCGGAGGAACCTGCATCCGGGTGCAAGAGGGCGCGTCCAGCGGTGACCGGGTCGACCGGTTTGGACCCGATGAGCAGGGACCCGATTACGGCGACGACGAAGAGTGCAAGCACGCCGACCAGGACCAATCCCCTCCGGGACCGGCGCCTGACCGGCGTACTCTGCCGAACGGATTCGACGGCTACGGACATCAACCCTCGGAACTACTTCTTGCCGTTCGACACGGCGTCGGCAATCTTGTCGATGAAGTCGGTGTTGTCCACCAACCATTCGATACCCAAGGGGGTATTTCCCATGCCGAGCCCGTTCTTCTGGTCGTAGTCCAGAACTGCCGCGTCCTTCGCGATCGCGGGGATCTGCTTGAGGACGTCGTTGGACTTGATCTTCTCGACGTCGTCCTTGGACTCGACCCAGGAGTAGATCATGTCGGAGGTCAGCTCGGAGGCGCGTTCGTTGGACCACGTTCCGTAAAAGGTGTCGGCCTTGACGGACTCGGCGGCCTCCGAGTTCTTCATGCCGAGGCTCTCGAGGAAGTTCACCCGCCCGTCACCCTGGGTGTACACGGAGATGGTCGGCTGGGCCTCGGAGACGGACAGGTTCGAAGCGACGAACGTGGCGTCCTTGATCTGACTGTGCTTTTCGCCGGCCTCGCTCAACTTGGACTCGACCTTCTTAACGACGTCATCGGCTGTGGACGAGCGGCCGAGGGCCTTGCCGATGGTCCTGGTCGAGTCCTGCCACGGAACCGCCCAGCCGTCCTTGTGGTCCTTGGAGTAGACCACGACGGGAGCGATCTCCTTGAGCTTGTCGAAGGTTTCCTGGTCCATGCTGCCGACCGCTGCGAGGATCAGGTCCGGGGAGAGCTTGGCAATCTCCTCGAAATTGGTCCCATCGGTCTCCGAGAACCGGGTCGGCTGATCGCCGCCGAGCTCCTTGACCTTGTCATCGAACCAGTCGGTCGAATGGTTCTTGTTCTCGCCCCACCCGACGTACCCGGAACCGATGGGAATGACGCCCAGCGAGAGCGCGATCTCTGCGTTGATCCAGCCGAGACCAACGACCTTCTTCGGCTCGGAGTCGATCTTCGTCTCGCCGAACTGGGATTCAAGGGTCACGGGGAACGCATCGGGATCTGCCGACGAGCTGCCGCCGGCCGCGGACGAATCCTTTCCGTCATTGGAGCCCGTCGAGCATCCGGCCAGGGCGAGCGCCGCGGCGGACGCGGCGGCTGCTTTCAAGAAGGTGCCACGGGAAATGGAAACCATAATGTGATGTATCTCCTAAAAAGGTGGGGCTGCGGCAGATCGGGGGAATCGATCGCCTGTCCCCCTGGGGTGCGGGTGTTCGTGACCGTCGGGTGCGAACTCGCCCCCAACATAAGGCAAGCCTCATCATACTATGGCCCCGCCCGAATTAGGACAGTCATTTGTGAGTGAATCCATGCCATCAGTCGTGACGGCCCCGTCCTCGCCGCAGGTACGCGGGGAATCCCGAGCACGGCCACGAGGCTCGCGGTGAGGAAATCATCTGAAATGATGGCTTCATGACTTTCTCTCGACGCTCCACACCGCTGGGCTCTTCCGTTTTCCCCTCTGACTGGGCTCCCACCGCGGTGGTCTTCGACTGCGACGGCGTCCTCATGGACACGGAGAAATCGTGGGTCACCACTATCGCCCGCGTGAGCCATGACCTGGGTCTGGCGAGCCCCGAGCATCTCGCCGACCGGCTGACCGCCCTTCCGGCCGCGACCATCGCCGAAGCCCTGGCGGCCGAGGAGCTGCCCAAGAACGCCCCGAAAGCGGAGATCGAGGGGCGCGGTCAGGAAATCCTGTCGATGCTCTCCGACCTGGACGTTCAACGCATCGAGCGAGGCGTCGACCTCATCCCCGGCGCCATGGACCTGGTCCGCGAGTTCTCAGAGGCCCTGCCGGTCGGCGTCGCGTCGAATTCGACGCGAATGATCCTCGACGCCAAGTTGGAGACCACAGGATTCAAGAAGTATCTCGGGACCTGGGTTTCCTGCGACGACGTCGCCCAGGGAAAGCCCGAGCCGGACATGTACATCCAGGCTGTCGACAACCTGGGAGGCGCGTGCGACCGGGCACTGACCTTCGAGGACTCCGCGCCGGGTGCCGCGGCGGCCGTGGCAGCCGGGACGAGAGTCACGGTGCTCGCGGAGGATGTCGAATCCGCACCTCCGGCCCACTTCGCGGTCTCGAGCTTCGAGGACCCCGAATTCCGCCAGATGGTCCGCGCCTGGCTCGGGACCGGATCCTAGAGGCTCCGCTCTTCGGGCAGCGTCGGGACATGGTGGGTGCACGACGCAAGGCAACACCCGGCGTTGCGGGGCTCGCACTTCCTCGCATCACCGGGTGTTGCCTAGTCAGGTTATCCAACGGAGCTGACAGTTCGGTGCATTGGGCCTGAACCTATCCTGAAAATTGCTGATCTCCGACGTATCCACAGGCCGTTCCACGCGGCGCTCGGGGCGCCTACCATGGAAGAAGCAGTCGAGCCCGAGCACGAGGTGCCACGGGGCCTGAGGGGAGGCACGGAATGAGCAGCACCAGAGGCGCCGGCGGAATGCATGCCGGCGACGAGGAGCCACCCGCCTACGGGATCAGGGTCAACGGCCCCGATGGTCCTGGCGCGGACCACGAGACCTCTGGTTCCCGTGGACCTGCCGCGAGCATGCACAATGGCTCGACCGCGCCCCACACCATTCGCCCACGCGCGAGCGCCTATCGCCGTATGGTCGGCGGACTTTCCTTCGCGAGTTGCATGCTGGGGATCCTGGTGGTCTTCGGCCTCGCGGCGGCCGCGCACCCCCGGTGGGCCGTTCTCGGGGCCCTGCCCCTGTTGGTGGGGTCCGCCGGGCTGATATCGGTCCGCTGGCGGCTGGCCCCGGCCTTTCGGGATCGCGAAGGTCGGCAACAAGCCCGTCGCGGCACACGATGGTTCTGGCTCCCCGCGGGCTTGGTTGCGCTCAGCATCGTTTTCTTCGTGATCGGGTACATGGTTCCCCACTGGATGCACGGATCCAACGACGTCCTCGTGCGGAATCACGTCGTGATGTGGACCGAGTTGGGGTTCTTGTTCCTTCTCATGGCGAGCCTCGCCGCCGGCCTCGTCGCCCTCGGCCTGTGGAGCACTCCCGACGACGACGATGCGATCCTGCGCCGCACGGACTATGCCGAGCGCGACAGGCAGAAGCGGGGCGGATCGACCGGGGATCTCTACGATTCGGACTGGATCCAGGGACACGGCTGAGGACTCTCAGGCCACCCTGTATGGCCCCGAGCTGTGATCTGTACCAATATGGTTCCCATGGCAACCAGCGCATTCTTCGGTCTCGATGTCGGCACTTCCAGCACCAAAGCGGTCTTGGTGAGCCACGACGGTTCGGTCCTCGACTCCCGAACCCGGGAACACGAGGTCGAGCGTCTCGCTCACGGTGTCGTCCAGATGGACATGACCATCTGGTGGAAAGAATTTCAGGAACTCTACGGCGACCTGGTGCGCAGCAATTCCGTGCGGATCGGGGGCATCGGAGTTTCCGGGATGGGGCCCTGCATCGGCGTCGCGAGCGAAGGCCGACCCATCGCACCTGCTGCACTCTACGGCGTGGATTACCGGGCCCGGACCGAGATCGAGGAGCTCGCCGCGGAGCTGGGGCAGCTGGAACTCCTCAAGCGGTACGATTCGCAGCTCACGTCCCAGGCGGGCGGGCCCAAATTGCTGTGGTTCGCCAAGAGGTATCCGGAAGCATTCGCGAGGGGCGTCCGCTTCTATATGCCCTCGAGCTGGATCATCCAGCATCTCACCGGTGAATACGTTCTGGATCGTCATTCGGCGAGCCAGTGCACTCCTTTGTACGATCCCCAGACCCAGGAGTGGGACACCGACATGGCGGAGCGCCTCGCTCACGGCACCGAACTGCCGCGCCTCGGCTGGAGCAACGAGGTCTGCGCCCGGACGCAGGAACTCTCCGACCTGCCGGAGCTCGAGGCCGGCATACCGGTGATCTTCGGAAGCATCGACGCCTGGGCCGAACAGGAATCCGTGGGAGCGACCGAGATCGGCGAGTTGTTCCTGATGTACGGGACCACGCTGTTCCTCATCGCGAACTCCGGGGACAGGTTGCGGCACGCCTCGATGTGGGGAACCACCGGAACCCGCCGAGGCACCCGCAATCTCGCCGGCGGGCTCGCCACCTCCGGCGCGCTGACCCAGTGGTTCCGGGAAATCTCCGGGGTGCGCGAATACACGGCCCTCATCGAAGCGGCCGAACAGGTCGCCCCCGGGTCGGACGGCCTGCTGACCCTGCCCTACTTCGCCGGAGAGCGGACACCGATCCAGGACCCGGATGCGCGCGGCGTGATGATCGGACTCACCCTCGAGCACGGCCGGGGACACCTCTACAGGTCTCTCCTGGAGGCAACCGCCTTCGCCGTTCGGCACAACATCGAGGTCATGGAGAGGGCAGGCGCTTCCATCCACTCGATCACCGCCGCGGGCGGCGGTGTCGGTTCGGACCTGTGGCCGCAGATCGTTTCCGACGTCACCGGCCGGCCACAGCACATCCACCGCTACTCCGTGGGCGCGGCCTACGGGGATGCGTTCATGATCGCGGAGGCCCTCGGTGTCGTCGACGACCTGGATGAATGGAACCCCGTCGAAAAGACCATCGAGCCCCGCGAGACCCCTGTGTACGACGCGCTGTACGAGGACTACCGGAGCCTGTACGAGGCAACCGCAGAAATCCAGCACCACATGGCGGGGGTCGCCGAGAGAACCGGCCACACGCCCGACCAGCCGGAGCACATCACTTCCCCCAACACCACGACCGAGGAGCAAGCATGAGTGAGCAACCGTTCGCTGACAGGATCGCCGTCGTCACGGGCGCGGCAAGCGGTATCGGCGCGGCCATCGCCGAACACCTGGCCGCAAAGGGCGCACGGATCGCCGGAGTCGACGTCTCACCAGCACTCGAGGAAGCCCTCGACTCTTTGCCGGGAAGCGGTCACCACGGCATTCGTGCAGACCTGTCCGATCCGGCAGAAGCCGGCAAGGTGGCCGACGACGTCGCCTCGAGCCTGGGGACACCGCAGATTCTCGTCAATTCCGCCGGGGTGGTCTTCCTTGATCCGGCCACCGAACTCAGCGCCGGGGACTGGAAGAAGACCATCGACATCAACCTCAGCGGCTCCTTCTACATGGCCCAGGCCATCGGACGGCTCATGACGGACGCCGGGTACGGCCGCATCGTCAACCTCGCGTCCCAGGGCGCGGTGGTCGGGTTGGACCAGCATGCCGCATACTGCGCTTCCAAGGCCGGCATTGTCGGCCTGACCAGGGTCCTCTCCCTCGAGTGGGCCCCGAAGGGAGTCACGGTCAACGCGGTCTCGCCGACCATCGTCGAAACTCCCCTCGGCAAGAAAGCATGGGCTGGGGAAAAGGGAGAGGCGGCCAAGCGGCAGATTCCCGCCGGCCGCTTCGCCCAGCCCGAGGAGGTCGCGGCCATGGTCGGGTACTTGGTGTCTGACGAGGCTGCCATGGTCACGGGCACCAATATGGTCATCGACGGCGGCTACACGAGCGTATGAACAGCCTTGACGGCTCGACCGCGATCGTCACGGGGGCGGGACGCGGCATAGGCCTCGCCATTGCGCGTCACCTGGCCTCGCGCGGCGCGTGCGTCGTCGGCGTCGGGTCCTCGCAGCAGGTCGAGGACTCCGTGGCCGACCTTCCCGGGAACGACCATGTGGCCGTGCGTGCCGACCTGTCGGACCCGAACGCCGCTCGCCATGTCATGGATCGGGTGGTCGCCGAGCGAGGAACGCCCCAGATTCTGGTGAACTCCGCGGGGATCTCCAGGGTCGGTCCGGCTGCGGAGGTTCCTTCCGAGGACTGGCGCGCCGTCATGGATGTGAACCTCGGCGGCACATTCTTCATGGCGCGTGAAGCCGCACGGGCCATGTTGGGGGTCGGGTACGGCCGCATCGTGAACCTGGGTTCCCAGGCGGGCGCCGTCGGGCTCGAGGACCACGCGACGTATTGTGCGTCGAAGGCCGCGGTAGCGGGACTGACCAGGGTTCTGGCCGCCGAATGGGGGCCGCACGGGATCACCGTCAACACCGTCTCCCCCACCATCGTCGCAACCGACATGGGCGCAATGGCCTGGTCCGGCGCAAAGGGCGACGAAGCCAGAAGCAAGATTCCCGCAGGGCGCTTCGCGGATCCGGAAGAGGTCGCGGCCATGGTCGGATACGTCGTATCCCCCGAAGCCGGAATGATCAACGGGGCGGACCTGCTGATCGACGGCGGCTACAGCAACGTCTGACCGCCTCTCAGGCCGTCTCCGGGTAGATCCGGTCGCGGTATTCGACGTATCGATCGAGGAGCCACGGCGTCGGGTCGGACGTGACCTCCTCGGTGTCCGCGGCCTCCCAGCGAGGAGGCTCGCTCGCGCCGGACAACGCCCACGCGGCTTGCCGAGCCGCTCCGAGGGCCACGAATTCCCGAGTTTCGGGCAGGAGCACTGGGCCCCCGATCACACCGGACAATATCTGTTGGAAGGCCCGTGACTGGG
This sequence comes from Rothia sp. HC945, assembly GCF_051370785.1. Classification (NCBI taxonomy): domain Bacteria; kingdom Bacillati; phylum Actinomycetota; class Actinomycetes; order Micrococcales; family Micrococcaceae; genus Rothia; species Rothia sp. HC945. Next base: position 1,247,538 of record NZ_JBFCSN010000001.1, read on the forward strand.
CGCCCCCTCCGATCAGGAGGACACGTTGAGCCCGGGTCCCGGTCTGTTGCTCGACCTTCCTCAGGCTCTCGGCCATGGAGCAAGCAAGCCCCTCGATCATCGCCCGGGCCATCGTCTCCCGTGAGAAGTCGGCACCGATGTCCAAGAACTGGCCCCTGGCCTCCGGGAGGTTGGGGGTCCGCTCGCCCGCGAAGTAGGGGACGAACACGGAACCGCCGGACCCGGGCTCGGCGGACAGCGCCATATCCGAGAGCTCCTCGTGGGAGACGCCCAGCAGGTCCGCGGCTTTGTCGAAGACCTGGGCCCCGTTGAGCGTGGTCGCCAACGGCAAGTACCGCCCGGACGCATCGGCGAACCCCGAGATGGATCCTGTCGAGTCCTGCGACGGAACGTCGCTGACCACGGCGACCACTCCCGAGGTCCCGATCGACATGCTGACGTCGCCCGGTCCCATACCGAGACCCAACGCAGCAGCGGCGTTGTCCCCCGTTCCCGGGGCGATCAGCGCACCCGTGGAGGTCTGCCCCACGGCCTGATTCGGCGAAGCCAGGCGGGGCAGCTCGACCGCGTGGCCGGCCGCCCATTCCACGACGTCGCTCAACCACTGTTTGGACTCGGGATCGTAGTACGCCGTCCCCGATGCCTCTCCGTGATCCGTCCAGAGTTCCCCGGAGGCGTTGAGGGTCCAGGTCAGGTAGTCGTGCGGCAACGCGATCCGGTGAATTCTTTCGGCGTTCTGCGGCTCGTTCTCCCGTACCCACCGGACCTTGGTCGCGGTGTAGGAGGCCACCGGGACGCTACCGATGCGGCGTGCGGCCTCGGCGGGGCCGCCCAACCATTCGATCAGCTCCTCCGCCTGGGGCGCCGATCGGGTGTCGTTCCACAGGAGGGCGGGGCGGATCACGTCGTCGTTCTCGTCCAGGAGAACCATGCCGTGCTGCTGGCCGCCGACCGCCACCGCCGAAGCCCGGGGAAGAAGTTCTTCGGTCACCGTCCTGAGCGCGGCAACCCACTCCCTGGGGTCCACTTCCGTCCCGGCGGGGTGAGCGGCCCGGCGTTCCTCGACGACCTCTCCGGTGGCGGCGTCGACCAGCACCGCTTTGCAAGATTGCGTGGAGGAATCCACACCCACGACGTACGTACTCATGCCGAACGCTCCTTCACGACTCTTACTGGCACCACGAGTCCCCCGGCGCAGACCGATGGAACCCGCCGGGGACGCGCACATCCACGCTATATCAATCGGCCAGGAGCTTCTCCAGGGTCTTGAGGCTGCCGACCTCGTGCAATGACCGCAGGACCGCGACGTACGCCTCCGTGAACCGGGGCTGATCGACCAAGTCTCCGAAGAAGTCCTTGTCCCTCAGGAACGCGAGTTCGTCCTCCTTCTGGGCCTGGGCGGCGGCTCGGACCTTCTCCTCCGCATTGTCCACGATCGTGATCGGGTTGCCCTGCTCGTCGATGCCTTCGGCGTAGCGCGCCCAACTGGCCACGATGGCCGCCGCCATGCGCACCTCGCCACCACTTCTCAAGTTGTCCTGCACCACCGGAATGAGCCACTTCGGTATGCGATCCGAGGACTCGGCACAGAGCCGGGGCACGGTGTCCTTGACGTACTTGTTGGTGAACCGGCTGATGAGCGTGCGGGCGTATTCGTCCACGTCGATTCCCTCCACGGGATCGAGTGTCGGTTTTGCCTCGCGCATCATGTAGGCCATGAGGAAGTCGGCGATCAGAGGGTTCGACACGGCTTCGTCCACCTTGTGGTATCCCGCGAGGTGGGCGAAATAGCACAGGCCCTGGTGCGAGGAATTCAGCATCCGGAGCTTGAGCTTTTCGTACGGCTCGACGTCGTCGACCATCTGGACATCGACGTCTTCGTAGGGCGGACGACCGTTGACGAAATCGTCCTCCATGACCCACTGGATGAAGTCTTCGGTGACGACCGGCCAGCCGTCCTCGTATCCGAACTCGTCTCGGACGTACTGCCTGTCCTCGTCCGTGGTCGCCGGGGTGATCCGGTCGACCATAGAGTTCGGGAAGCTGACGTTCTCCTCGATCCAGGAGGCCAGCTCCGGGTCGACGGCCCGGGCATGAGCCGTGAAAACACGCTTGGCCATGTCACCGTTGGCCTGGATGTTGTCACAGCTCCGGACGGTGAACGGGGTGATGCCCCGTTCGCGGCGCACCTTCAGCGCCTGAGCGACCAGCCCGAAGACCGTACGCGGATGCTCCGGATCGGCCAGATCCGCGGCCACCAGCGGATTCTCGAGATCGTATTCGTGCGTGACCTGGTTGAAGTTGTATCCGCCCTCCGTCACGGTCAGGGACACGATCTTGATGTTCTCCTGGGCGAGGTACTCGACCGCGCCGGCCGGGTCTTCCGGGGCCCAGATGTAGTCAACGATCGATCCGATGACCCGGATGTCCTCATGTCCGTCCGGGAAACGGGCGACCAGGGTGTACAGGTAGTCCTGCTCGGCCAGGGTGTCACGCATGAATTTGTCATTGGGCAGAACACCCATGCCACAGATCGCGAAGTCCTTCGCCTCACCCTGCGACAAGAGTTCGTCCAAGTACCTCGCCTGGTGAGCACGGTGGAAACCACCGACCCCGAAGTGGACCACGCCGACGTCGAGCTCGCTGCGGTCGTACGACGGAACACGCAAGGTGCTGCCTTCGGGAAGTCGTGACGTCGCAGACCGTTCGATGTCCTGGAGCGTCGAATTCTTGAGTCTGACCATGATGTCGGCCTTTCGGTAGGCTGCGATCTGTTCCGACCGCTGGACGTCGTTCCGATGAATCGGAATGGAATTACAAGGATTTGCCGAGCAGTTCCAAGATCATCGCCATCGAAATGGCTCCTGGGTCCGGGTGACCAACCGACTTCTCCGCCAGGGGCCGTGCCCTTCCCTTCTGCGGCCGGAGTTCGGAGGTCTTCTCCGCGCTCTCCTTGGCATCCGCGACGGCGGCCGCCCATGCCTCGTGCAACGAACCACCGTGTGCCTCGAGGCTGTCCGCAAAAGGAAGCAACGCGTCCAAAAGGGTCTTGTCACCGACCGAGGCACCACCGAGGGTGACCATGGAGTCCGCGAAGGCCCTGACGGCACGAATGAGGTCGGCGTCCGCGAAGTCCTCCGCGGCGTCGTCGATCGTGTTCGCCGCCGCCTCCAACGACGCTCCCCACAGCACACCCGACGTGCCACCGGCCTGCATGGCCCAGGAACGTCCCGCAGACTTCACGAGCGACGCCGGACCTGCCTTCTCCGGCGACTCCTCGATGGCGTTCAGGGCCGCATCGCTCCCCCGGACCATGCCGCGCCCGTGGTCACCGTCTCCCGCGTAGGCATCGATCTCCCCGAGGTACGCCTCCTGCTCGTGCATCAGGTCGGCCACGGCCGAGGCCGCGGTTCTGACGCGCTGGGCAATCTCGAGCGCTCTGGCGCTGGCCTCCACGAGGGAGTCCTCGTCCACGGCAGTCGTTTTGCCTTCGTACGTCTCGTCGATGGTTCCCAGCGGGGCACCCTGCTTGCGGTAGGCCGCGGCGTAGGCATCCGCGGTCCACAACGGCTCCAGCTCGTCGTCGAGCCAGAACACGGTCAGGGACACTCCCCCCATGTCCAGACTGGTCACGAGCTCACCGACCTCGGGGTGGACGATCTCGTACCCGGCATCGCGCAGCAGGGGTGCAATGGTCCTGTAGAGGAGGAACAGCTCTTCGTACTTCGTGGTGCCCAGGCCGTTGACGATCACGCCGATCCGACCACCGGGTTCCTCCGGAGCGTCCTTGAGGACCGTGCGAACCAGGAGCCTGCCCAGCTCCTGCGCCGAGGGCCGGACATCGTCACGGATCCCCGGCTCCCCATGAATCCCGAGCCCAACGCCCATCTGGCCGGTCTTGACCTCGAAAAGAGGGGTCTTCGCGCCCGGCATCGTGCACCCCGAGAAGGCGACACCGAGGGTCCGGGTACGGCGGTTGGCCAGGTTGCCCAGGCGTTCGACGTCGTCGAGGCTCTTGCCCGCGGCGGCCGCCGCACCCATCGCCTTGAAAACGGTGAAGTCGCCGGCGATCCCGCGGCGGTTGTCGAATTGGGGGTCGGAGGCGATGTCGTCCTTGACGACGACGATGCGGGTGTCGATCCCCTCGGCACGCAGCATCTTCGCGGCGATGCCGAAGTTCATGTTGTCCCCGGCGTAATTGCCGAACGTCAGCACGACACCCTTGCCCTGGTCTGCGGCCTTGGCCACGGAGTAGACGTGGGCGGCGGAGGGTGACGTGAAGATATTGCCGACCACGGCACCGGAGGCGAATCCCGGGCCGACGAGACCGGCGAAAGCCGGATAGTGCCCCGAGCCGCCGCCGACGATCACGGCGACCTGCGGGGTCTTGGGCGGAAGCGAGATCACGCCACCGGGCACTTGGGCCAACCGGTCCGAATACAGGTCGACGAACCCTTCGAGCTGCTCATCGGAGAATTCGGCGGGATCGTTGTAGAGCTTGGTCATGGGAGCGGTCTCCTCCTGGTGGTCGCCGAACTGCGCGCGAGCCGTCGACCTGGTCGTCCGGTGCAGGGGCCTGATGTTCGTGCCCCAAGGGGTGGCCGAAGGGTGCGGCCCGTGGTGAACCGGGTCGCACCCGATGGCGGTTACTGCTGGGGGAAGATCGAGACCTTGATGGACGAGCCTGCCGAGTCGGCAACGCTGTCCAGGGCCTCCTGGAACTTCTCCAGCGGGAACTGATGGGTGCACACTTCGTCGAGGGGCAGCTTGCCCGACTCGATGAGGCTGATGGCCTTGGGCCAGGTGTACGGCCCGAGGTGCGCGCCGAGGACGCTGAGTTCCTTGTCGTCCGAAATGATGGACCAGTCGACGGAGACGTCCTGGCCGAAGACGGAGTACTCGACGTAGGTTCCGAGCTTGCGCAGGAGGTTGAGGCCCTGACCGACCGCGGAGGGGTGACCGGTGCACTCGATGTAGACGTCGGCGCCGTAGCCGTCCGTCATCTCCTTGATCTTGGCGATCGCGTCTTCCTCGGCGATATTGATCGTGATGTCCGCGCCGCACTTCTTGGCGAGATCGAGCTTGGCGTCGTCCATATCCAGGGCGACGATCGTGAGCGGGTTCTTCTCCCGCGTACCCATGATTGCGCCCAGGCCGATGGGGCCGGCCCCGGCGATCACGACGACGTCCTCGAACTTGATGTTGGCCCGCTCGACGGCGTGCAGCGAGCAGGCCAGGGGCTCGGCAAAGGCTGCATGCTGGGGCTTCACGTCCGAAGAAATTTTGTGCACCCGCGCGCGCTTGGGAACGAGCATGTACTCGGCCATGCCACCGTCGAAATTGCGGAATCCGAACATGTCATGTGGGCCGCACATCCAGTACTCGCCGCGGAGACAGAAACGGCATTCCTCACAGGGAACGATCTGCTCGATGACGATGCGGTCTCCCTCATGGACACCGTGGTAATTGAACGCTTGGTCCGTACCGGAGACGATCGTGCCGGTGATCTCGTGCCCGGGGATGGTGTCTTCCTTGGCCCACTGGGGTCGGTTCTCGTCACCCCAGAACTTGACGGCCCCGTGGTAGCACTTCAGGTCCGACGCGCAGACACCCACGGCTTCCACCTGGATGATCATGTCGTCGGAACCGAGTTGCGGTACCGGACGCGTCTCGAGGGTGTAGTCCTCTGGCTTGTTGCAGACGATGGCTCGCATCTCGGTCGGTAGAGCGGTGGTGCTCATGGTCACTCCTTCGTGTCGCACGCGATGTCACGCACAACACATTGTTTTAGACCTCAGCACACATGTCAAGCACAAATGTTCACACTGCGAGTGATCGGCGTTACGATGTAGCGAAACCTGAAACCCGTCAAGCGAGTACCCATGGACGAGAAGAAGAATCTCAAAGACCTCTACGACGCCGACCGCCTCTACGCCGTCGCGCGGATGTACTACGAAGAGGGCAAGGGCCAATCCGCGATCGCGGAAGCCTTCAAGGTCTCGCGCCCCACCGTCAGCCGCATGCTGACCCACGCACGGACCAGCGGGATGGTCCAGATACGCATCATCCATCCCGATGCGGAGGGCCGGTCGGACCTGGCCGAAAGGCTTCGTTCGGCCCTGCACCTGGAAGAGGTGTACCTCGCCCGCGGCATGCAGCCGTCGACCATGGGGCAGGGAATGCTTCCCCCGGTCCAGCGGGCCGTGGACGCGATGCGACTGACCTCGGGGGACGCGCTCGTGATCTCCTCCGGGATGGCCCTCTACGGCATCGCGCAGATGAGGCTCTCCCGCATGGACGGGGTCAAGCTGGTGCCGTCGGTGGGCGGCGTGTCCGAGCCGGAGGCCTGGCACCAGACCAATGAAATCGTGCGGATGCTCTCCCAGAACACGGGGAGCACCCACACCCCATTGTTCGCGAGCGCGATTCCTTCGAAAAGCATCTACCAGGCACTGCAGAAGGACGAGTCTTTCGCGGAAGTGCGCAGGCTGTGGCGCTCCGCCAAGGGAGCCATCGTCGGCATCGGGTCCCCCACCACGGGACGCACCTCGCTGTCCTCGGCGATTCCGAAGGACAGCCTCCCCGAGTCGATCGGAGACGTCTGTCTGCACTTCTTCAATCGCGACGGGCGGGAGCTGACGTTTCCCGGTTCGGACCGCATTGTGCGCATCCCGACCGAAGATCTGTCCACGATCCCCTATTCCACGGCCGTGGCCGTGGGCGAAGAAAAGTGCTGGTCGATTGTCACTGCGGCGTCGATGAAGTTTTTCCGCCGCCTGGTCACGGACGAGGCGACCGCAACCCACATTCTGCGGGCGTTACGGGTCTAGGTGGACTCGGTATTCGGCCCCATTCGGGCCGCATGCGATCCAGCACGTTCTGCGGCAGGGTCACGACGACGTCGCCCGACCGGGCCTCCCGCCCACCCCCGAACCAGGGCAGTCCAACGGATCACGGGGAGGGCCCACGGGGTTCGTCGCCGGTCCAGCCCGGCAGGACGGTCCGGAAACCCCGAGGAATGCGGAGCAGCCCGCGCCTTTCTCTGCTCTGCGGACGCCGGGTACCTCACGGGCCAGAACCTTCTTCTCGATGGGGGACGCCTACCCGGGCACGTTCTGAGGGCACACCAACGACGCCCCCGCAACAACCGAAGAGGTTGCGCGGGGGCGTCGTTGGCGAACGTCACCGGGACCGCTCAAGCGCGGCCCGAGCAGTCAGTCTCGGCTGGCCGAGTCCTGAATGGTCACGTGATTCTCATTGGCCTCCTGGATCGCAAGGGCCTGAGTATCCGCTTCCTTGATCTTGCGGCGGTGCTCCGGGTCGTCCTGCTCGGTACGCAGGTGGCCGACCATGATGAACGCGCAGCCGTACAGGGCGACGAACGCCCAGATCACGGTCGAGTTCTGGGCGAAAGTGCTCATGCCCATGGCTCCCGTGATATTGAGGACCACGGCAACCACGGCCGTGCCGAGGAACGTCGCGCCACCGGCAGCCGTCGTGTACATCGCCATGGCCGCACCTCGGTGTTCGGGGGCGTTCGCCGGCATGATCGCCCCCATGGGCACGAACCCGGCCAGGAAGATGCCGTAGCAAATACCGGCGATCACGGAGAGGATGTAACCCCAGTTCGATCCCGCGGGCACCATATGGGGCACATACCACCAGGCCAGCAGCGAGACGGCCGATGCGAACACACCGAACCAGCGCACCGTCGTGACCCAACCGAGCCGGTCGCCCAGGTTGCCGAAGAACGCGTTGAACAGAATGTTGCCCGCGTAGACGCACACCGTCATCGCGAGCCACCGGGACTGTCCCCACCCCAGCGACGTGCTGATGACCGCCGGCATGATGATGAACATGCCGAACTCCGGCGCGGTGTTGATCAGACGGACCAGGAAGCCCTGGAGAACCTTGGAGTTGGTGAAGGTCAGACGCAGGCCCGAGAAGATCACCTGGGAAGCGGTTTCACCCTCGGGGGCGATGCGACGCTTGCCCTTCGAGTCGTGGCAACCGAACCAGACCAGAAGGAAGCCGATGACGTTGAGGAGGCACGAGAAGATGATCGCACCGGTCTCACCGACGGTGCTCCCACCGAAGGCGGGGATGGCGCCAATTGCCACCAGCGAGCCAAGGGTCGGCAGACCACCGGTGAACATGACGTAGAACCAACCGATCGCCGTACCCGCCTTGGACTTGAGCGCCGTGATGTTCACCCACACCAGGAACGAGAAGGTGAAGAGAGGCATCCCGAACCCACGCAGGAAATAGGTGACCGCAACGAGCCAGAAAATCCCGCTGGCCATCGCCAAGATGAATCCGACCTGGAAAACAGCCCAGACCAGGAAGCCGATGAGCATGACCCTCTTGGGTCCAATGAGGTCGGACAGCGCACCCGAGAGGTAACTGCCCACGGCCACGGCCAGTGAATACGACGCGATAATGCCCGCGACTGCACTCTCGGGGCTGTGCAGGACTTCGACGAGGTGAGGGGTGAGGATGTTCGACTCGACACCCAAACCGGTCATGAACAGAAGGACTCCGAGGAAGCCCCATTTGAGGACCGAAGGTATGCCGATACGGTCGAGGTAATGGCCCTCGACCTTGAGAGGTACCGAAGAATCGGCAGTGGAAGACATAAGGTGCTCCTTCTTGGGGGCTCGACGCTCGTCCCCGTTGACAAACTCCGCGGTGAGTCACCCGTCATTCACGAAGAACCGAACGACGTGAGACGTCCCACACGCATGCGGTTAGCCTAAACGCGAATCGCGGCATCGCACAACCGTTCTGAACACATGTTCACGGCGCCGAGGCGCCCAACGCGTCGACCCAACGAAAAATTCACACGCCGCCTCGGGCATCATCCCGGGAGCCAGCTCCATCCTGAACCAAATATTTCCTATTGTGACGTGAAGTGTAAGGCGGCGCTACACATCCCCACGACTCGTGGCACTGGGGGCGACGCGTGATGTAATTGGGGCTGACAGGCGGGCCCTCCGGGCCACCGGTCGTGCCCCCGTCGAATCACCCCGCAGATCATCGCACCGAGCAGAGAGTTTCATAGCCGTGAAGAAAAAACTTGGCGCCCTCCTGGCGATCGTTCCCCTGGCCCTCGGGCTTGCCGCGTGCGGCGGCAATGACACTCCCAGCGGCCCGGAGACCAAAGACGGAAAGACGGTCGTGAAGATCGCCATCGCGAAGGAGATGGAGGTCAACAAGGTCCTGAAGGAAGAAGCCGCCAAACAGGACATCGACATCGAGTACAAGGAACTGGACAACTACACCGAGGCCAACCCCCAGCTGACGCAGGGGCAGGTGGACCTCAACTGGTTCCAGCACATCTCCTACCTGGCGAACTACAACGTGGACAACGACGACGACCTCCAGATCGTCGGCCCCACGGCGATCTTCCCGATGGGTCTCTACTCCAAGAACCACAAGTCGGTCGATGAAATCCCCGAAGGCGGCAAGATCGCCATTCCGAATGACGCCGTCAACGAGGCCCGTGCCATCAACGTTCTCAAGTCGGCCGGCCTTCTGAAGCTCAAGAGTGATACCCTGCAGCCGACCGAGAACGACATCGACAAGGACAATTCCAAGGTCAACGTCACCGCGGTCGAGGCCAACCAGACCGTCACATCGATGTCGTCGGTCGATGGCTCCGTGGTCAACAACGACTTCCTCGACGACGCCAACTTGGACCCGAAGAATGCCCTGTTCCAGGACGACGCTTCCCAGGATTCCGCTCTTCCGTACGTCAACCTGTTCGTCGCCCAGAAGGGCCAGGAGGACAACGAGACGTACAAGAAGATCATCGACATCTACCGCAGCCAGCCCGTTCAGGACGCACAGCAGAAGTCGTCCAAGAACACCGCCGTGGTCGTCGACACCGACGTCCAGAAACTGCGCGATGTCCAGAAGAAGCTCGAGGACGAGAACAAGGACAAGGAAAAGGACAAGTAGTCGACCCTTCGTCCCAGGATTCCTCCTCCGCGTTCGACGCCGGTCAGGCAGCGCCACTGCCGACCGGCGTCGAACGCGCTCACGGCACCGCAACCACGCAGGCCGAAACCACCGACAAGCAAGGAAAGCACATGACCGAGCACACGAGTCCCGTGTCCGAGGCGCACTCCTCGGACATGGTGGTCCTCGATCACGTCACCAAAGTGTTCAGGACCGGGAAGACCCCCGTCAGAGCCGTGGACGACGTCTCGCTCAGGATCGGACGAGGACAGATCTACGCGATTATCGGCTATTCGGGGGCGGGGAAGTCCACCCTGGTCCGCCTGATCAACGGCCTGGAATCGACAACATCCGGGACCCTGACCGTGGAGGACACCACGATCTCGGGAGCCACAGAACCCGAGTTGCGCAAGGCCCGAACGAACATCGGCATGATCTTCCAACAGTTCAATCTGATGAATTCCAAGACGGTCGCCGGCAATGTCGAGTTCCCGCTCAAGGTCGCCGGGTGGCCTGCTGCCCGGCGCAGGAAACGGGTCCAGGAACTGCTGGAATTCGTGGGGTTGGGTTCACGGGCCAAAAGCTATTCCGAACAGCTCTCGGGCGGTCAGAAGCAGAGGGTCGGCATCGCTCGTTCGCTCGCGAACGAGCCGTCACTCCTGCTCGCCGACGAGTCGACGTCCGCCTTGGACCCGGAGACCACCGAGGAAGTCCTGGGACTGCTCAAGAAGGTCAATGACGAACTCGGGATCACGGTCGTCGTGATCACGCACGAAATGGACGTGGTCGCATCCATCGCCGATCGGGTGGCAGTCATGGAGAACGGGAAGGTCGTGGAGGAGGGAAACGTCTACGACGTCTTCTCGAACCCGCAGACCGCCCCGGCACGCCGCTTCGTCTCGACCACGGTCAAACCCACACCGTCGGGCGACCGGGCGGCGGAACTGATCGAACGGCACAAGGGGTACCTCGTCAGCGTCGAGGTCACGGACCAGACCGATCTCGGCAACGTCCTGTCGAAACTCGGTGACCGCAAGGTGCGTTTCAACATTGTCGAAGGCGGGCTCGAAACCCTTCAGGGCCGCACCTACGGCAAACTCACTCTCGAGCTGCTGGGCGAAATCTCCGCCGTGGACGCCGCCGTCGAACAGCTCAAACTCGTGACCAACGTCCAGGAGGTGCGCGCCTGATGACGCTGAATTCCCACTCCCTCATCGCGGCCACGCTCGAGGCGAAGCCCAAGACCGACTGGGCGGAAGTCCGCCCGGACCTGGTCCAGGCCACGCTCGAGACCATCCAGATGGTCGCCATCACGATGGTCATCGCCGGCATCGGAGGCTTCCTGATCGGGCTGCTTCTGTACACGACCCGGCGCGGCAACATTCTCCAGAATCGGCCGTTGAATTTCGTGCTGAACCTCGTGGTCAATTTCGTTCGCCCGATCCCCTTCATCATCCTGCTGGTCGCGCTGGGTCCGGTCATGCTGGCCACGATCGGGACGACCATCGAAATGAAGGCCGCGGTCTTCGGCATGGTCGTCGCGGCCGTCTTCGCGGTGGCCCGCATCGTCGAGCAGAACCTCGTCTCGATCGACCCCGGTGTGATCGAGGCGGCCAGGGCCATGGGCGCATCCAAGACGCGCATCATGTACTCGGTGATTCTTCCGGAAGCTCTCGGCCCCCTCGTGCTGGGCTACACGTTCCTGCTGATCGGCGTCGTGGACATGTCCGCCATGGCCGGTTACATCGGTGCCGGCGGACTCGGTGACTACGCCCTGTCCAAGGGGTACCAGCGGTTCAACTGGGACATCACGATGGCGTCCGTGCTGATCATCATCGTGATGGTCCAGTTCGTGCAGCTCTTCGGCAACTGGCTCGCCCGCAAGATCATGCGCCGATAGATCTACCAGGGGACGCCCTCCGCCACAGAATGAGGCCCGCAGCACTTCCCGAGGAAGGTGCTGCGGGCCTCATTCCATTCCGGGCGTCTGCCACCGGATCAGAGCCTGTCCAGGACCAGCTGCCTGACTTCCCGCCGCAGGGTCTTGCCGAGCATCGAGCGCGGGAAGTCCTCGACCTCGACGATGCGCCGGGGAACCTTGTAGCGGGTCACCTTGGTGTAGCAGTGCTGACGCAACGCATCGACGTCGAGGGCGTGTCCGGGCGCCATGATGACGGCCGCGACGACTTCTTCGCCTCCGCCGTCGGCCGGGATGCCCACCACGGCGGCGTCCTTGACCGTGTCGAAAGTCTTCAGGGCTGTCTCGACCTCGCTCGGTGCCACATTGAACCCACCAGTGATGATGATTTCTTTGAGACGGTCGACGACGAACAGGAAGCCGTCCTCATCCATGGTCACGACGTCGCCGGTCCGCAACCAGCCGTCCTCCGTGACGGTCAAGCGGGTGGATTCTTCGTTTTTCCAGTAGCCGCGGAACCTCTGCGGGCCCTTGACCCACAGCTCCCCCGATTCCCCATGGGCGACGTCCTGGAGCGATTCCGGGTCGACGATGCGGATCTCGGTCGAGGGGAAAGGGGTACCGATCGATCCGGTCCGGCGGGTGTCGTTGAGCGGGTTGCACGCCACGAGCGGTGCGCACTCCGTCAGGCCATAGCCTTCGACCAGGTATCCGCCCGTCTTCGCTTCCCAGTCCGCGACGAGCTGGGGCGGCAGATTCATGGCCCCGGAGACCGAGTAGCGGATCCCGGACAGGTCTGTCCCTTTCTCGTTGGCCATGTCCAGCATGCGTTGGTACACCGGGGGCACGGCCGGGAGGATTGTGGGCTTGGACTTCTTCAGGGCGGCGAACACCAGGTCCAGGTCCACGGTCGGGAACAGCACGAGCTTGGCACGCACCGCGATGGCAATACCCAGGCCGAGAGTCATGCCGTAGGCGTGGAAGAGCGGCAGGAGACCGTAGATGACCTCGTCGTCGTCCGGGCTGATCCATTCCTCCCCCATGCGGGCATTGGACTCCAGATTCCGGTGGGTCAGCATCACCCCCTTGGGATCCCCAGAGGTCCCGGATGTGTAAAGAAGAAGCGCCGTGTCGTGGGCGGTGGGCCGGTGGTGGTCCTCTGCGATCGGATCGTTCTTGAGGAAGGTCTTCCACGGTGTGGTGCGCGGGGCCGAACCCGACAGCTTCCCGCGGGACGCACGGGATTTTTTGAGGGGCAGTTTGAGAGCAAGCCGGAGGCGACCGGGCATGGCCTCGATCAGGTTGACGGAAACAATCTCGCGCGGGCGCAGGTCATCGGGCTGATTCGTGATCTTGTCCGCGATCTTGTCCCAGACGAACGCGACCTTCGCCCCGTGGTCCTCGAATTGGTGGCGGAGCTCGCCCTCCGTGTACAGGGGGTTGTGCTCGACGACGACGGCGCCCAACCTCAGCGTCGCGTAGAAGGCGACGACGTGTTGCGGGCAATTGGGCAGGATCAGCGCGACACGGTCACCGGCCTGAACTCCCATGAGCCGCAACCCTTCGGCCACGCGTGAGACCTGGTCTCCGAGGTTCGTGTAGCTCGTGGTCGCACCGAAGAATTCCAGGGCCGTACGGTTTCCGGCCTCCCTCACGGATTTCTCCAGGACGTGGACCAGAGAGGTTTCCGGGAGATCGAGAGTTGCGGAGGTGCACGAGTTGTAGTTCTTCAGCCACGGCCGCTGCATCGTCTGGGGCTCGTGGGCCTGCTCCTGAGGTTCTGCCATGTACGAGATTCTGCCATGCCGCCTTCTGACCTGGAATACTGGCCATCATGAGTGCACGCCGCAAATCACAATGGACGGAAGAAGAAGTTCGCGAGGTACTGAGAGAGATCAACAAGAGGATGCTGATCGGCGTCGGCATCGCCGTGCTGGTCGGGGTGATCGTCATCGGACTCGTCGCGATCTTCTCCTGAGCGCCGCTCCATTGCCCCTTCCCCACTCGGGCGCACCTCGTGCGGCCGGGAAAGGTTCGACCGAATGAATGAGACCGTGAACAGCCAGGACGACCTGACCATGCGGGAACGCATGCACGCCGGGCTCCCGTACCACGGATCGGGGACGGCGAACGAGACCAACAACGAGCCTTCCGGCACGTACCGGACGTCGGCCGAAGCGGCGCGCATGACGGATCGATACCGGCGCCTGGACCTGGACGGCGACCCCGCTGCCCAAGAGGTCCTCGGAAACCTCCTGGGCAGCATGGGCGAGGAAGTTCGCATCCGACCCCCGTTCTACGTCGACTACGGGTACAACATCCACATCGGCGACAGGCTCTTCGCGAACTTCGGCCTCACGATCCTCGATGTCTGCGAAGTCCGGATCGGCAACGACGTCCAGATCGGGCCCCACGTGCAGATGCTGGGTCCGACCCACCCGCTGAACCCCGTCGACCGCGCCCGGGGTTGGGAAGGCGGCTACCCCATCACGATCGAGGACAATGTTTGGCTGGGAGGCGGGGCCATTGTTCTTCCCGGAGTCACCGTCGGTCACGGCTCCGTGATCGGCGCGGGTTCGGTGGTCAGCAAGGACGTTCCGCCCTTGTCCGTGGCGGTCGGATCGCCAGCGAAGGTGGTTAGGACCCTGCACCCGGACGAGCGCTCAGGCCAGTATGCTGTCGAGAACTTCCCCGAGGAATACCGACAACAGATCGCAAAGGAATCGCATCCTAGGGAGAACGACCGCACGAGGACGAGCGAGGAGCTTTCATGACGCAACGACCAACGGAACCCTGGGAGGACCCGTACGGCGAGGATTCGGCCGCGAATCGAACGATGCCTCTGGACGGGGACGCGACCGAAGTGCTCGACGATCGTGGAGCACACGGACTCGATGAAGACCGTACCGAAGTCCTGGACGGAGGCAGGACGGAAGTCCTCGACGACCGCACGGACATCCTGTCCGCCTCGGACCAACGCACGCAGGTCCTGGACCACGGGTCCTGGGGGTCCGCGACGCAGGACTCGAATGCTACCCGGCCGCTGCCGTCCTACGGCGAAGGTTCTTCTGCCCCGAGCGCGCAGAAGCGTTCGGGCCTTGAGTACGACGAAGAGACCGAACGCACCGGGGGACCCCGCAGCTTCCGGCCGACGTCGCCGGAGGACGCCCCCAACGCGCCAGCAGGAAGGCCCGGCTACGCCAACGGTCCTGCGGGCCAAGCCCCGGCACCGTCCGGCTCCGACCTGCGCGGCATGGTCATCAGACGGCAGAAGGCGGAGTACGGACGGCTGCAGCTACTTCCCGGTCTGCTCGGGTGGCTCGTCGCGACGGCGTTGGTCGGCTTCCTGACGTGGGCGCTCGGTGTCCTCGCCCCCATTGCGGGCGCGTCGGACCTGCCGATGCACTTGGGGAATTCGGTGAGGGACCTGGCCGATGGTTCGGGGCCCGGGGCGTTGTGGTGCGGCGTCTTCGGCGTCGTGTTCTTCGTGTCCTACGTCGTCGGCGGTTACGCGGCGGGCCGAGCCGGACGCTTCTCCGGCGCCAAACAGGGCGTGGCCGTGTGGCTGTGGCAGCTCATGGGCACAGCCGTCACCACCGTGCTGACCTTGTTCTTCGCGGACAGGATGGGCGAGAGCCTTCCGCTCGGCTCGGTCCAGTCCCTGGGCGGCCCCTCTTTCGTGTGGGGGCTGGTCGCGGCGGTCTGCGTGCTCGTGATCGGGCTTCTCGGCGCGATCCTCGGTGGGCTCTGGGGAACACGGTTCCACCGGAGCGTCGACCGTTGGGGCTTCGAGGGGCGCTGAACCCACGAAGAGTCGAGGCCTCGATCGCGGGGCCTCAAGTGTAGGCACGCTGGTCTCGGGGCGCCTCTGGCGGCGGCTGGGTCCTGCGGGTACGACTGCGCCCTCTTAGGCCCTCCGCTGGTGGCCGCTGCCGCCCTCCTGGGCAACGGACACGGCCACCACCGGTGAAGGGCCGCCAGGGTTTGCCTACATGTCCAGCAGGAGCGCGGGCTCCTCGAGGACGGAGGCCACATCGGCCATGAACCTGGCCGAAAGGTCGCCGTCGACGATGCGATGGTCGAAAGACCCTCCCAGCGTGGTGACCCACCGGGGGATGACTTCGCCGTCGACGACCCAGGGCTTCTGTTTGATGGTGCCGAACGCGAGGATTGCTGCTTCCCCGGGGTTGATGATGGGGGTGCCCGTGTCTATGCCGAGGGCGCCGATGTTCGTGATGGTCAGCGTTCCACCAGACATGTCGCCGGGCTGGGTCTTTCCTTCACGCGCCGTCTTGGTCAGCGCATTCAGGGCCACGGCCAGTTCGCGCAGGGAGAGGTCCTGGGCGTCCTTGATGTTCGGGACCATCAGGCCTCGCGGAGTCGCCGCGGCGATGCCGAGGTTGATGAACCTCTTGATCAGGATCTCGGAATCCGTCCACTGCGAATTGACCTGGGGGTTCCGTGCCGTCGCCCAGATCACGGCCTTGGCCAGGATCAGCAGTGGCGTGACTTTGACACCCTCGAAGGTCGGCGAGGATTTGAGCCTCTTGACGAATTCCATGGTGCGCGAAGCGTCCACGTCCACGAAGATCGACACGTGCGGTGCCTCGAACGCGGACTTGACCATGGCCTTGGCCGTCGCCTTGCGCACGCCCTTGACCGGAACCCGTTCGATCCGATCTGCCGGGCTGCCCTGTTCGACCCAGAAGTTCGAGGGCTTGTGGCTCTCGACATCCTGCGCGTGGGCGGCGTAATTGACCAAGTCCTTCTGGGTCACTTGGCCGTTGGAGCCGGTGGCCGGCACGTCCGCGAGGTCGATCCCGAGGTCCTTGGCTGCTTTCCGTACGGGAGGCTTGGCCAGGGCGGGGCGACGAGGCGGCTCCGAACCGACGGTTCGGTGCGCTTCCGCCTGCGCCATGGGTTGGTCCGCGGCGCGGCCCGGGAAACGCTTGAGCGCACCACGGCCTTCCTCTGCCAGCTTTCTGGCGCGTTCCGCGATCCCTGAGCCAAAGGTTCCGCCCTGAAGCGGCGCACGGTTCAGGATCTGGGTCAGGAGTTTCTCCGACGGCTGGGTGGTACTTCCCGGGACGGGATCGCTCTCTTCGATGCCACCCGGTGCGGCGCCCCCGGAGGACCGTCGCTTACGAGCCCGCCTCTTGACGGGGTCGGCCTTCGGTCCCGAACCCACGAGCGCGGCCGTCTGCTCGTCGGATCCCTCGCCCTCGGACGTGTTACCGGAGGCGGCCGCCTTGTCGGCGTCGCCCTTGGCCGGAGCCGCCTGCGCAGCGAGGCCGTCGGCTTCCTTCTCCGCAACGGTGGTCGTGGAGTCGGCATCGTCGGCGGGCAAGTCCCGTCCCGGCGCCGCCCCGGTGGTGTCCGCTTCCGGTTCGGGTTCCGCGCCGTCGGCCGAGGCCGTAATGGTCACGGAAACCAGTGGGGCACCGACTTCGACCGTGGCCCCCTCTTCGGCGATGATCTTCTCCACGGTGCCGGCGAACGGTGAAGGCAACTCGACCACGGATTTCGCGGTCTCGATCTCGACCAGCACGTCATTGATCTGGACCGGGCTTCCCGGGCCGACCTTCCATGACAGGATCTCTGCTTCCGTCAGGCCTTCGCCGACGTCCGGGAGGTTGAAAATCGAAGACATAAGGGCTCCTGAGTTCCGGGCTGATTAGTAGGCCAGCGAACGGTCAATGGCCTCGAGCATGCGGTCGATGCTCGGGAGGTAGTCCTCCTCGACTCCGGCCACGGGGTAAGGCATGTGGTACCCACCGACTCTGAGAACGGGGGCTTCCAAGCTGTAGAAGCATCGTTCGGTGATGACGGAGGCCAGTTCGCCACCGATGCCGCCGAAGGTCGGCGCCTCGTGCGTGACGACCAGGCGGCCGGTCTTCCGCACGGAAGCCTCGACCGCGTCGAAATCGAGCGGGGAAATAGATCGCAGATCCACGACTTCAACGCTCATTCCGTCCTCGCGTGCCGCGTCCGACGCCGCGAGGGCGACGGGGACCAGGGGGCCGTACGCGGCGAGAGTCACGTCGCGCCCTTCCCGAACGATCTGCGCGCGCTGCGTGGAGGGGGCGGATACCGAGCGGTCGACGTCGCCCTTGAGCCAGTAGCGGCGTTTCGGCTCGAGGAAGATCACCGGATCGTCGGATGCGATGGCTTCCCGCAACATCGTGTAGGCATCCTGGGCATTGGACGGGGACATGACCCTGAGGCCCGCGGTATGGGCGAACAGGGCCTCCGGGGATTCCGAATGGTGTTCGATGGAGCCGATGTTGCCGCCATACGGGATGCGGATGACCACGGGCAGTTTGACGTCGCCCCGAGTCCTGGCGTGGATCTTCGCCAGTTGCGATGTGATCTGGTTGAACGACGGGTATACGAATCCGTCGAACTGGATTTCGCAGACGGGCCGGTACCCGCGCATGGCCAGGCCGATGGCGCTACCCACGATTCCGGCCTCCCCGAGAGGGGTGTCCATCACGCGTTCGGGGCCGTATTCCTCCTTGAGCCCTTGGGTCACGCGGAAGACACCGCCCAAGGTTCCAATGTCCTCACCCATGAGCAGGACGGCCTTGTCTTCGCCCATGGCATCGGACATGGCCGCGTTGAGAGCCTTGGCCATGGGCATCGATTCGACCGGCATTGCGCTGTGTTGTGAAACGTCGCTCATGATCAGCGACCGCCCTCCTGCGTCTCGGCATCTTCGAAGCCGGCTTCGTACTCGTGGAACCAGGCTCGCTCTTCTTCGACGAGCGAGTTCTCTTCGGCGTACACGTGGTCGAAGACGCCGTCGAAGGTCGGTGCTTCCATGGCGAGGACGGCTTCGCGGATTTCCGCACCGTACTCCTTGGCCCGCTGATTGGCTTCTTCGAAGAAGTCCTCCCCAACCCCTTCCAGCCGCAGGTGCTTCTCAAGCCGGACGAGAGGATCCTTGGTGGTCCATTCGTCTTCTTCGTCCCGCGTCCGGTACTTGGTCGGGTCGTCGGCGGTAGTGTGCGCGCCCAGGCGGTAGGTCTCGGCCTCGATCAGGACGGGTCCTTCGCCCCGATGGATCTTATCCATGGCGTAGGCGGTGACCGCCTGGACACCCAGCAGGTCATTGCCGTCCACACGGATGCCCTCGAAGCCGTACCCCGCGGCCCGCTCTGCCAATGGGAGGCGCGACTGCGTCGAGAACGGCACGGAGATCGCCCACTTGTTGTTCTGGACGAAGAACAGGACCGGAGCGTCGTAGGAAGCGGCAAAGACCATGGATTCGTGCGCTTCGCCCTCGGTCGAGGCGCCGTCACCGAAGTAGACGACTGTCGCCTCGGTGTCGCCGGCCTCGGCGTCGCCTGAATTCTCTTCCTGTACAACGCCCAGTTGCCGGTCCAGCTTCTGCCCCATGGCGTAGCCCACGGCGTGAGGAATCTGGGATGCCAGCACGAAGGAGTAGAGGTTGAAGCGGTGTTCCCTGGGGTCCCATCCTCCCGGCGCATAGCCGCGGAATACCCTCATCATGTCCTTGAGATCGACGCCCCGCTCGTACGCGAGCGCGTGCTCGCGGTAGGAGGGGAAGATGTAGTCGTTCTTCGGGATGGCGCGAGCGGATCCGACCTGCGCGGCTTCCTGCCCCTTGGAAGGGACCCAGAGGGCAAGTTTTCCCTGGCGTTGCAACGACGTGGCTTCGTCGTCGAACCGCCGAACCGTCAGCATGGTGGCGTACGAGCTCTTGAGGTCGTCGAGGGTGACGTGCTCGATGTAGGGGTCGAAGTCCGGGTCCGATCCACGGTGACCGTTCTCGTCCAGTATGGTCACCCGGTTCAGACGGCCCTCGGTAGCCCCGGGGTGTGGGGTTTCCGCGGTTTCCATGAGTCCTCCCATGTGGCTAGGTTGTCCGGCACCCGGTTGGTCCGCCGGAGCACGGTATGCAGAGGTGCCCGCGGATCAAAAAATACACCCCTACCCTACCTTCCCGAGCCATCCAGGAATTCGCCGGCGATCCTGATGAATCGCGTGTTGGCTTCGTCCTCCCCGATGCTGACTCTGACTCCTTCGGGGTGGAACGCGCGCACCGAGAGGGCGTTCTCATCCGCCAATCGGGCGAAGTCCTGGGTCTTCTCCCCCAGCGGCAACCACACGAAGTTGGCTCGCGTGGCCGGGATGTCCCAGCCTTGGTTGGTCAGGGCCTCGACAACTCGTGTTCGCTCCGAGACGAGGTGCCGCACCTGGTCCGCGATCTCCTCGGAGTGTTCGAGCGAGGCGATCGCGGCTTCTTCGGCCACTTTCGTGACGGCGAAGGTCGTCGCGGAGACCCGCAGGTACTGGGTGATCTCCGGGTGGGAGATCGAATATCCGACGCGCAGCCCCGCGAGACCTGCGGCCTTGGAGAAGGTTCGGAGGATCACGAGGTTGTTGTACTCGCCGTAGAGATCGATTCCCTCCGCGAGGCCGCCTTCTGCGCGCTCCTCGTCGGTGATCTCGGAGGCCAGACAGAACTCGAGGTAAGCCTCGTCCAGGACCACCACGATGTCGGAGGGCACCTTGGCCATGAAGTCCTGGACCTTCTTCTTGGTCAACGCTGGCCCCGTGGGATTGTTGGGGGTGCACAGGATCACGACCTTGGTCCTGTCGGTGATCGCCGCGGCCATCGCGTCCAGATCGTGTTCTCCGTTGGAGAGGTTGGGCACGCGCACCTCCTTCGCCCCGGCCAGGCCGGTCACGATGGGATACGCCTCGAAGGACCGCCAAGGATAGATCACCTCATCCTGGCTTCCGTCCTGATTTCCCCCGGCAAAAGCGGCCAGGATCTGGCTGAGCGCCCCCAGGCTTCCGCCGCCGGTCACGATGTCCTCAGGATCGACCCCGAGTTTTCTTCCCAGGGCGTCCCGAAGATCCGTGCACAGCGGGTCCGGGTACCTGTTCGACGCCGAGAATTTCTGGATCACCGATTGCACCGCCGGAACCGGACCGAGAGGGTTCTCATTCGAGGACAGCTTGTACTGTTGCAACCCTTCGACCTTCTGCGGGGGTTTGCCCGCCGCGTATTTCGGGAGGTTGCCGAACACGTGGCGTGGAGTGATTTTCTGCGAGTCGGGGGTCAGATTCTCAGTCATGGATTCCACTCTATCCTTTCAATCGAGGCCAAAGTGTCAGGAATCACGTCGGTGACGTGCTGCTTGTTCAGAGCCTCGTTCGGCGGCAGATCTGCGGTCGTATGTCTCCGACGAAGCCTCGAAGGTCAGGGTGCGCACGGTGGACCCGGCCGGAACGGCTTCCTGGATCATGCGCAGGTGGGCTCGGCCCTCTGCGGTCCGGCCCAGTTCCCGATCCGCGGCGGTTGCTGCCTCAATGTAGGTTTCGGCTGAATGGGTCATCGGCACCGGCCCCTTGTTTCGTCCGGTGTTCCCGATGACGACGACCGCGTGGTCGTTCCCGGGATCGATTCCTCCCCCGGTCAGGGATGGCACGGGGTCGTCGATGTCCCTGAGGTGAAGAACCTTGGTTCTGGGATCGACGCCGCGGAAAGTCGACGTCGGGCTCCCTGTGGTCACGACGCCGCGCACGGCGTACCTGCGCCCGAAATCCCGGTTCGTCGCGAGCCCCATCGCGGCCATGCCACCCTGGCTGAACCCCGAGAGAATCACGGGGTCCTCGGCACCGGCCCCGGCTTCACGGAGGGCTCGGTCGACGAGCTGCATGAGACCTGAAGCCTCCTCCAGAGGGGTCTCCGGCGAGACGGTCATAGCGTCCAGGATGCTGCGGGCGCTGTTGGGATCCGTCCGGCTCGTGAGGTTGTCGAAGTCCGTGCCCGGTATGGATACGAGGTACGACCTCGTGCCGTCTGGCTTGTCCACGACCTGCACATCGATGTGCGCGAGAGACACCTGGTTCTGGGGCCCACGTTCGGCGTCGTGCACTTCATCGTGCTCCCCCGCGGACTTCAGGCTCTTCACGACCGTCGCGACACCGGCAGGTCCGCTGGTCATCCTGGGCTCCGAGGCCTCGACGGTACGGAAGCCCTTCAGCCGCACCAGGCCAAACCCCATGCCGCGTCGATACCGCACAGCCCGACCTACGCCCCGACGGAGGTTCTCGAGTGGCACGCCGCTTCCGGCGATCGTCGACCGGGTGGCGGCGCCGGATCCTCGTAGCGTCGCGTCCGCGACGAATACTGAGCCACCGACAACCGCGAAACTGCCGGCCGCGAGCATCAGACCCAGCGGGTTGCCGCCCGAATGCAAGGCGGTGCCGTACAGCAACCGGTAGGGAACCGAATGGACCGCGTTGAAGCCACCCACCAGGGTCTCGGCGAGGTGTTCGGCCTGCTCGTAGGACGTATGGGCAACGCGAAGTTTCGCCGCATCGTCCACTGCCGAGACACCCAGGGAAACCAGAAGCTCGCGGGCGTCGTCCAGGGCATGAGCGGCAGCTGCGGCCTCCGCCGCCACGTGGGCCCAGAAATGCTGGACTTCCGCGAGGAGTGGGGCCGTGGCCAACCAGACCTCCCCCAGGGTCTCGCCCACGGCGGCAATCTCCGTCTCGAGGCGATGGATCTCCTCGGTGTCTATTTTCTGCTGCGCCGACGAAGCGCGGACCGTGACCGTTCCCTCGGGCACCGTGCCGAAGTCAATCGAGAACGCACCGGTCGACCGGGCGGGGGCCATGGCAAAGGTTGCCCACGCCCTGAGCTCGGGCCCCAGTACACCGCTCACCGAGGACCACCCGGCCTCACACCGCCGATGGCCTCGACCGCCGCACGGTAGATGGAGTCGTTCACGACATTCGCGTATGCACCACGCGCGGATCGAAGCTCCTCTGAGGATTGAATTCCGAGGGTTCCGCGAGCGACTGCTTCCACGGCCTCGTGGATTCCGGTTTCGGCCCTCAATGCGACGCGGGCAACGGATTCCGTCACCCGATGTTCGAGTACGTCCAGCTCACCAGCAAGATCTTCCAGCTTCCGCCTGATTTCCGCTCCCGCTCTGCGCAGGTGGTGCTCAGCCCGGGTCAGGGCTTCCTCCGCGGTCAGGACCCGAGCGGTCTCGCGGCGAACCTTGGTCCTGAAGAGCTCGGCCGCGGGCGATTCCCACGATGTTCCGCTCGTACCGGCCCACCGTTCTCCCGCCGATCCGAGGTCCACCCGGCGCCTGGCCACGCCGTTCGCAAGCTCGGCGAGCCTGTGCTCCGCCGCGACTGCCACGCCCCGCACCGCCGCGGGGGCCACCAACCCCAAGGTCGCCACCATGTCCATGCTTCCACCTCCCCGAGAATCGACCCCGCGCTTCTCGCGGTCCCGATGGCGCTTATTCTGACCGGCGGCGGAACGCGGCGTTCACGTCGCCGAGCGGAATCGCTCGCGGTGTGGACGAGGCGAAAGCCAAGGGCCTTTCGGAAGCCCTGTGGACGAAACCGGTGCGGCCCTACGGCCATGCCACAATAAGGACATGGCCAATTCTTCGCAGAACACCAGTCCGTCCGATTCGTCGCTTCCGAACGGGCGCAACAGCTTGACCCAGGTTGACCCTCCGATCGCGCTCGGCCCCTTGGACGGTCGTTACCAGCCCCAGACGGCACCGCTGACCGATTATCTTTCGGAAGCCGCGCTCAACCGCGATCGTGTGCACGTCGAGGTCGAATGGTTCATCTACCTGTGCCGGAATGAAGTTCTGCCCGGACTGGAGCCGCTGAGCGGCGCCCAAGAGGCCAGCCTGCGGGCCATCGTCACGGATTTCGACGGCGAATCGATCAACGAATTGGCCGAGATCGAGGCCGTGACGGTTCACGACGTCAAAGCGGTCGAATACTTCATCGGCAATCGGCTCGAAGCCCTGGGCCTCACGCGCCTGAAACCCCTCGTGCACTTCGGGTGCACTTCGGAAGACATCAATAATCTTTCCTACGCGGTCGGGATTCGTGACGCGGTCACCAACGTGTGGTTGCCCGCCGCCCGGGAGCTCGTGGACGGTGTCTCGGATCTGGCGTCCTCGGCACGGGACATACCCATGATGTCCAGGACGCACGGCCAGCCCGCAACGCCGACGACGCTCGGCAAAGAGATGGCAGTCCTCGCTTTCCGTCTCCAGCGGCAGATCAAGCACGTGGAGAACCAGGAGTTCCTCGGCAAGATCAACGGGGCGACCGGGACATATGCTGCCCACTATGCCTCCGCACCCCAGGTCGACTGGCAGGAGGTCTCCCGCGGTTTCGTGGAGCACCTCGGGCTCACGTGGAATCCCCTGACCACACAGATCGAGTCCCACGACTGGCAGGCGGAGCTCTACTCGAGCATCGCCCACTTCAACAGGATCCTGCACAACCTCTGCACGGACATCTGGTCCTACATCTCCATCGGATACTTCCGCCAGATCCCGGTCGTGGGGGCGACGGGCTCCTCGACCATGCCGCACAAGATCAATCCGATCCGTTTCGAGAACGCCGAGGCCAACCTCGAGATCTCCTGTTCCCTCCTGGACACCCTGGGAGAGACGCTGGTGACTTCTCGCTGGCAACGCGACCTGACGGATTCGTCGTCGCAACGGAATATCGGGGTCGCATTCGGGCACTCGATCCTGGCCATCTCCAACGTCACCAAAGGCCTGGCGCGGCTCGACGTCGCCGAGGACGCACTCGCCGAAGACCTGGACCGCAACTGGGAAGTGCTCGCCGAGGCGATTCAAATGGTCATGCGCGCGGAATCGATCGCGGGCGTGGACGGCATGGACAATCCCTACGAACGGCTCAAGGATCTGACCCGCGGCCACCGCGTGGACCAGGCCAGGCTCATCGAATTCGTGTCGGAATTGGGCCTCTCGCCCGAAGCCGAAGAGCGTCTGAAGAACCTGACGCCGGCCACGTACAACGGCATCGCGAGCCGTCTGGTGGACTACATCCGGTAGCTCCGGGCGTTCCCGCCTCGGACATCCGAACGGTCAGCGCGGACACGGCGCGGGCCCGTTCCCTCGGGAGGGAACGGGCCCGCGCCGTGCGCATACCTGGAAGGACGTGGGTCAGCCCTTGGCGTCGGTGTCTCCCGAGGCATTATCGGAAGGTCCATTCACGGAATCACCGTGACCGCCGCCCTTCTTCGGAGAGTCTTCCTCCTTGTCAGCCCCCGCAGGCAGGTCGCCGGCGAGGACCTGGGCCTTCTTCTCCTCCTCGGGATCCTCGAACTTCGGGGCGCGCCCGTCCAGCTGGAGTGAATCGGGGAAGAGCTTGGGTGCTTGTCCGAAGGCTTCCTTCGTCGAATGGATGACCTGGCGCCCCAAGGCCAGGTTCGCTCCCCCGCCGACGACGGCGCCGAGACCGAAAGGCAGGGCACGGCCGAGCAGCGCCCCGGACTGTCGGGCCAGGAAGCGCTTGACGAACATGTTGCGGATCGTTTTGGAGACGCTGAATCCCTTGTCGTCTCCCTTGCCCATCATGAGGCCCCATTTGTTGGAGATCCCCGACGCCCGACCGGACTGGCCGAGAATCTGCTGCATGAGCACCTTGCCGTCGTCGCCCAGCATGAGGGCCATGACCATGGTCCGTGCCTTCTCGGGATCCTCGATGTGGGCCCCGTAGAGTTCGGCCACGGACTGGGCATAAATAGCCGTGCGCTCCAGGTAGCCGCCGACGGCGACGACCGACAGCCCGACCGACGTGGCCGTGCCGATCCCAGGGATGAACGCCGAGGCGCCGACCGCGCCGCCCCCGACGGTCACGTCCCTCAAGTAGAGGCGCTCGAGGCGGCGAGCGATCTGTTCCGGAGTCTCGTCCGGGTGCTTCTTCCGAAGCTTCTTGATCGAGGTGACGACCATGGGCCGCTGGACACGCAGAACCGTGTCCAGGGCCTTGTTGAGAGCGGGCTTCGGTTGCCCGTTGTCATCGAATGCATTCTTCATTGCGGAATCAAAGGGAAACTTCGGTGCCATGTTCACATCTAACCACGTGCTCATCGGGGGTCCACAGGTCTTAGCCGAGAGCGGAGAATCCCGGGCTCAGCGCGCCGAACCACTCAAGTTCCCAATTCTCGCACGAATTCCTGCGTCTGCAGAGGGTCCAGGACCTCGGCTGGGTGTGGCCCGGCGTCGAGCCACCGACGCTCGAATCCGAGTGCCCGGTCAACCAGGCCGGGCCCTGCCGCAAGGATCAGGTTTCCTTCGCCCTTCCTCCTGATGAGGCCGGCATCGGCCAGCGTCCACGCTCCCGAGGCGACGCCGACGCGTGGATCAGAGCTCGCGGCGTCGGCCAGGAACCCTGCCTGTCGGGCGAAGAAGTGCAGGCCGGCGTCGTCGCCCACGTTGATCACCAGTGCACCCCTGGGCGACAAGAGGTCGAGGCACTCCGCGTAGAACTCGCGGCAGGCGAGATGTTCCGGGGAGTCCTTGCCGGCGAAGATGTCGACGACGACCAGGTCGAACCATTTCCCGCCGTCGAGGCCCGCGGCGGAGGCGAGATGCGGCAGGGAATCCCGTGCATCATCGGTCAGGAGACCCAACCGTGTGCCCTCCGGAAGTGGCAGTCGGTCCACAACCAGCGAAGGCAGCTCTCGCTCGATATCGACCGCCACTTGGCGCGATCCCGGCCGTGTGGCTTGAATGTACCGGGGAAGAGTCAGTCCGCCCGCGCCGAGGTGGGCCGCGGTCACCGGCTCGCCGGGCGCCGCGATCGTGTCCACGACGTTTCCGACGCGGCGCAGGTACTCGTAGAAGATGTTTTCGGGGTGGTCCAGGTCCACGTGGGACTGCTCCGCGCCGCCGATCTCGAGCACAAACCCGCGGTCGCTGAAACCGTCCGGCAGGATTTCCGCTTGCAGACCCGAGAAACCGAGGTGAACCCGGTGGCCGCCGCTCATACGATGAATTCTCCCGCCTCGTGCCGGTAGTGGCTCTTGGGCTCAAGCTGGATCGTCGAGTGGGCGATCGACACCTCGAAATGCTCGGAAATGCAGTTCTGGAGGTCGCAGAGCTTCTGGGCGCTCTTCCCGTCCTCAAAGCACCGATCGTCCAGGACGATGTGTGCGCTCAGAACGGGGAGGTCGGTCGAGATGCGGCTCGCGTGAAGATCGTGGACCTTCACGACCTGTGGGTGGGATTCGAGATGGCGCCGGACCGCGTCCATGTCGAGCCCGGGAGGGGCGCTTTCCAGGAGCACGCTGACCGATTCGCGGAGAATGAAGACGGCTCGAGGAATGATCAGGACTCCGATGAGCAGAGCGACGACGGCGTCGGCCTGCATCCACCCGGTCCACGCGATCACGAGGGCCGAGACGATCACGGCGACGGAACCGAGCGCATCGTTGACGACCTCCAGGAATGCCGCCCGCAGGTTGAGGTTCTTCTCGCCCCCGAACAGCACGGCCATCGCGACGATATTTCCGAGCAGCCCGATCGCGCCGAATACGATCAGTTCACGATCGGCCACCGGTTGCGGGTCTGAGAAGCGTTGGATCGCTTCGATGACCACCATGATCCCGACGACGATCAGGACTGTCGCCTGAACGGCGGCGACCAGGATCTCGACCCTCTTCCACCCCCAGGTCCGGTGCTCCGTGGCAGGCCTGGCGGAGAGCACCGCGGCGCCCAGGGCCATGCCCAGGCCCGCGGCGTCGGTCAGGACGTGGACGGTGTCGAAGAGCAGCGCGAGGGAACCGGTGAGGACCGCGCCCAGCGCCTGGGCGAGGAAGATCGCGATGGAAATTCCGAACGCGACGGCGAGCCGACGCCGCCCTGCACCGGCCCCGTGCTGGTGACCGTGGTCGTGGTGGTTGCCCATCGGAACCCACACCCCCATTCATAAGCATTTGCTTATATTTTAGCCGAGGGCCCATGGCCGGTGGAAGGGTGTGGCCGTGCTGTTATCTCACATCGAACGCGCGGAATTCACCCGTGGGATCGGCGTCCCACCGCTCGACGTCGCTGACGTGACCCGCCGTGTCTCCCGACGTCAGCGCCGCGTAGAAAGCTTGGACTCCCTCCGAGGGGCCCTCGACGACGACTTCGACGCGCCCGTCCGCCAGGTTTTCCGCGTATCCGAGCACGTCGTGCTCTTTGGCGACGCCGCGGGCCCACCACCGGAATCCGACACCCTGGACCCTCCCGGAGACCAGCGCCTCGAGGCGCGCCTCCGGGAGATCGACGGCGGCGTCGTCCTCATCCTCTGACTGGCGTCTGCCACGGATGGAGTCCCAAAGTCCCATGGTGCAACTCCTAGGCCAGCTGGTCCGTGGCCGGGGCCTCCGCGATGGCTTGGGCGATCGGGGTGTCGCCATCCGTGAAGGGCAGGGCCTTGCGAATGGTCGAGTCGTCGGCCAGCACCGCAACCAGAACCCGTGCGACGTTGGCCCGGGAGGCCTTCGCGTCCGAGCGTTCGGTCGTGATGGTGATCTTCCCCGTCGGCTCGTCGAGGGACAGGGCGGTCGGGCCGACCAGGGTCCAGTCCAGATCGCTTTCGCGCAGGTGCTGGTCCGATTCCGCCTTGGACTGGGCGTAGGCGTAGAAGTCCTCGCTCTCGGGGACGCCGTGATCGAAGGACGCGCCCAGGTAGGAGACCATGAGGTAACGCTTGACCCCCGCGGTCTCGGCGGCATCCATCGAACGGTTCGCGGCGTCGCGATCGACCTCCCACGTGCGCTGAGGGTCTCCGCCGCCGGCACCGGCCGACCAGATGACCGCGTCGATGTTCTGATCCTTGAAGACCTCGGTCATCTGCTCCGTCGACAAGTTGGAGATGTCCTTGACCAAAGCGTTGGCGCCGGTTTCCTCGACGTCGGCGACCTGGTCCTGCGAACGGATGATCGACGTGACGGTGTGCCCGGCCTCGGTCAGCAGGGGTGCGGCCAGGAGCGCGACCTTGCCGTGTCCACCGATGATTCCTACATGTGCCATCTTCGTTCTCCTTCGCTCTGACGAGTGTCCTTGCTTCTGGTTCAACTGTTCCACACGCCGATCTATGCCCGAAAGGGTCCGTCGGGCGGAATGCCGGGGGTGGTGGTTACCCGATTGAGAGGTGGTTCCCGTCGTGGGGCGGCGGGAGACCCAGCGCACCAGCCGCACCACCAGCCGTCCGGATCACTCATCGCCCGGGCCATGAAGATGCCGTATTCAACCCGTCCGCACCGGATTGGAAGCCCCCGCTCCCCTCTGCTAAAGTGGCTCTCGCGCTGATCGGCGGCCAGGTGCCGCTGTGCTGATGCGCAGGCCTCCTTAGCTCAGTCGGTAGAGCGTTTCCTTCGTAACGAAAAGGTCGCCGGTTCGATTCCGGCAGGGGGCTCTCGTTGTGAAGGCCCCGGAACTACTAGGTTCCGGGGCCTTCATGCGTTCCGGCCCTGCACCGGTGGCGCAGCTCGCGCGGCGCTGTGGGATGGGCCGCGTCGGCGTCATCAGCGGAACAACAGGCCGCACCAAGGCGTTGGGGAGATGAGAGAACAATGTTGTCGAGACAGAGCGAGGTAATCAGTGTCCACAGACTTCCACCGCAATGAACGTGCCGCCAATCTCCCTGCGCGACTTTCCCGTTCGTGGTTGCTGACATCCGCCATCTCGTTGGAGTCCTACAAGACGAACTACGAGTCCGAAGCCGATTCCGTCATCCTCGACATGGAGGACGCCGTCCCGGCCGACCAGAAGGAACAGGCACGCAAGAACGTCGTCGAGGCGTTGGACAACGGAATGCGGGCCTGGGTCCGCATCAACGACATCAACACCGAGTTCTGGGAGGACGACCTCGCCGCCCTCTCCAAGGCCGAGGGCCTCCGCGGCATCGTGCTCGCCAAGACCGAGCACCCGCACCACGTGACCCGCACGGCCATGATGTCGCGCGCCGGTACGCCGGTCATCGCCCTGATCGAATCGGCGATCGGCATCGTCAACGCGGTCGACATCGCCAAGGCACCGGGTACGTTCCGTCTGGCCTTCGGCATGGGCGACTACCGCAAGGACACCGGCATCAGCAATGACCCGATGGCCCTCGCGTACCCGCGCTCCACGCTCGTGGTTGCATCCCGCGTGGGAGAACTGCCCGGCCCGATCGACGGACCAGCCAACGGTCTCGACGGCCAGGAGCTCCTCGACGCGAGCCGCCAGAGCGCCTCAATGGGCATGACGGGCAAGCTCACCCTCAACCCTGCCCAGACCGACACGATCAACCACGGCCTGGCGCCCTCCGAGGAAGAAATCTCGTGGGCCCGCGAAATGCTCGAGAGGGAAGAGGGCGGTGCCGTGCCCAAGGACGGCTCCTATCTCCCCCGTCTGGCGCGCGCCCGCAAGGTGTCCGAGCTCGCCCAGACCTACGGTATGTGGGGTCGCTGATCGAACGACGAGCCGCCCGGCCCGCTCCGGACGACGCCACACCAATGCCCCGGCTCCGAACTTCGGAGCCGGGGCATTGCGTTTTCCCTGACGTACGCCGCGCCGGGAGTTGGGTGAGTGCCGCGCCGGGTGGGGCGTTGGGCGTCCGGGCGAGGCGGTGGTTCCGGATGAGGTGGTGGTTCCGAGCGCGCCGGCAAATTCGGGTGGGGTTCGCGACGATCGCTCTGCGAGCCACCTGCGCTGCCCCCAGATCCCGCTTCAGACCCGCCTCAGATCCCGCGTTGCGAGGTGGTTGCCCGATGGGGTGCCGGATTCCCGCATGTGCGCGCCGTTGGCACCCCTGATTTCGCCCACGTGAGGTGGCGGTTACCCGATTGGGAGTCATTGGCCGGCCTCAGGTGGGGGTTAGAGAACCACGTATTGGGGGCAGATGCCTCTCAATCAGGCAACCGCCACCCAACAGCAGCTCGATACCGGCGGCGTCGTCGACAATCCCCTCCGGATCAGCACGAAACCGCCACCTCGATCCCGCGCCCCCTCGGCCGAACCGTTCAGGAGAGCCGGCCGTCCCGCATCGTGACGGTAGCGTCGACCGAGTCCAGCAGGCCGGTCTCGTGCGTAACCATCACGGTCGCGACGTCGAACTCCCGCGTGACCTCCCGCAGAAGGTCGACGATTTCTTGGGAGCGCTCGTGGTCCAGGGCGGAGGTGGGTTCGTCGGCCAGGAGCAGGGCCGGATCGCCCATGAGCGCCCGTGCGATGTTGACCCGCTGGCGCTGACCGCCCGAGAGCTGGTGGGGTCGCCGGTCCCCCACGCCCCCCAGGCCTACTCGCTCCAGGAGCGCGTCGGCGGCACGGGCCTTCTCCTTGAGCCGCGCGCCGCGCAGTCCGCGAATGTGCTCCGCGACCAGCAGCTGCTCCCGGGCCGTGAGCGAGGGAATGAGATTCGGCTGTTGGAAGACGACGCCGATCTGTTCCCTCCGCAACCCGGCCCGCGTCTTCTCCGACTGCCCCACGGCCTCGATCCCGTTGATCCGGACCGAACCGCTGGTCGGCTCGACGAGGGCGCCGGCGACCGCCAGAAGCGACGACTTTCCGGATCCGGATTCTCCGACGAGCGCGGTCATGGTTCCACGCTCCGCACGGAAGTCCACGGAATCCAGTGCCGTCACCGTCCGGGGCTTGCCGTCGGCGGTGGTTCCATCCGGGTACTCGAGAACGACCTCCCGAATTTCGAGAGCCGGACCCGTGCCACGGCCTGAGCGGCTTGATGTGGTTGCGTGTTCTGCGACGTGACTCATCATGATCAGTTGCCTCCTAGAGCAATGAGGGGATCGATTTTTGCGACCTTGCGTACTGCGACGAGGGAGCCGAGCATCCCGAGCACCCAGATCCCGGCGGCGGGCAAGAGGGTTGTTCCCGCGCTGAGCTCGAAGGGGACCCCATTCTGGGCCAACCAGCCGAGTCCGGCGCCGAGCCCGAGCCCGAGGACCGCTCCGACGGCAAGCACGATGCCCGCCTGACCGACCGCGTCCTTGACCAGGTACCGTCCGCCGGCGCCGAGGGCTCGAAGGATCGCGATGTCACGCGTCCGCTGAATGGTCCACACCGTCAGGAACGAGACGGTGACCAGGGCGGAGATGCCGTAGAGGAAGGCCTGCATGGTCAGCAACGACGAGTGCTCCGACGAATAGGCAGGCAGACCAGAGAAGGAGTCCTTGACCTTCGAGACCACGGTCCCGGATGTCTTGGCGGCGTCGTTCCAGGCATTCTTGTCCAGGTCTCCATTGAGGGCCATCGCGGTGCCGACGACGGCGTCGTCGCCCGTGGAGGGAACGTGCGCGATGCTCTGCCAGGCAGAGGTGTCGACCCAAGCGACCGGGCTGTGGCTGTAGTACTCGTCGGGGACCACGCCGCTGACCGTGAACTTCTGGCCCGAGATGCTCACCTCATCGCCGACACCGGCACCTTGGTCGTCAGCGATCGATTGGGACACGACGACGTCGCCCTGCCCGGGATCGGCCGAGCCCTCGATGGCCTCGCCGGCTGCGTGTCCCACGACGTCCGACTCGTCCGGGACACCGACGACGGCCACGCCCGCGGAGCTGTCCGCGGCGAGCTGGGTCTGGGTGAATCCGACCGGGACGGCGGAATCGACACCGTCGGTTTGCTTCCACTTCGAGGCCTGGGACTCGGTGATCTGCGAAGCGGCGAAATCGACTTTGGCGTCCTTGCCGGCATCTCCGGAGCTCTCGGAGTCTCCGGAGGCGGGGGCGCCGAAGGCGAACCGGTCGGGATTGATCGAGGTGAGGGCCGAGGTGTTCTGGGATGCCAGACCACCTGTGAGACCCGTGAGCATGACCAGGAGGAGCGTGATCAGACCGACCACGGACCCGATCAGGGCGAACCTCCCCTTGGCGTAGAAAACGTCTCTGATACCGACGAACATCGCGGTTCCTTTCCTGTGAATTTCGTTGGTACCAACTCTTCCGGGCCTGCCTCGCGCGCACATCGCAAGGATGGATGAACCTTCGATCAACCATTCGGTTGATGCCCCTCGACCGACTCGCCGCTAGGCTGATTCCTGTGAGTTCAGCCCAAACCCTCGAGCCTCGAGACGCCCCGAGCCGCGTTCTGCAGACTCTGCGCATCGCCTTGCACGTGATGTTCGCGTTCCTTCTGGGCTTCGGCCTGATTCGCTATCTCGTCGGCAGCTCCGACACCCCGAACCCGGCCCCCAAGATCTGCGCGGTGGCCACCGTGCTCCTGATGGGGGCGGTGTATCTCATCGGCACCGTCTGGGAGAACCGATACGCCCGGGCGCTGCGCTCGGGACGAGTTACCACGGCGTCGAACCCCCGACGATTCGCGGGCTGGTGGCTGACCTGCGTGACGCTCGCCTGGATCGCGCTCCTCCTCATTTCGGCAAACTTCGTGTGGGTCGTCTTTCCCCTGATGTTCCTGTACCTCCACTTGCTCCGGCTGTGGCGTGGGGTGATTGCGGTCGGGATCCTGTGGGTCCTCTCCTCGTTCGTACCCCTGTGGCAGCTCGCGAGCGCGGATCAGCTGGACCGCTTTTCCCCGGGGTCCTTCCTCGGCCCCCTCCTGGGTGCTGGCCTCGCGATCGTGATTTCGACGGCGTACCGCGCACTGCACCACGAGGCGCTCCACCACCAGCGTGTCGCGGAGGCACTGCGCATGGCCCAGGCCGAACTCGCCGAGAAGGAACACCAGGCCGGACGCATGGAGGAGCGGGACAGGCTTGCCCGCGAAATCCACGACACGGTCGCACAAGGTCTGTCCTCGATCGTCCTCATGTCACGAGCAGCCTCCGCGAGTCTCACCGGTGGACGACTCGACGAGGTCGGCTCCCGGATCAGCACGATTCAGGAAACCGCCTCGGACAATCTCGAGGAGGCAAGGCGCTTTGTGAGGGACTTGTCCTCTCCCGCGTTGGGACGGTCCTTGGTCTCTGCGCTCGGATCCGCGTGCGAACGGACGCAGGGACGGGCGGCTGCCGAAGGCGGAGAGTTGCGTTGCACCCTGCGCACGGAGGGCGCCGACCCTTCCGGACTTCCCGAGACGGTGGCCTCGGCCCTGTTGCGCGCGGCCCAGGAGGCCCTGGCCAACGTGGTCAAGCACTCCCGGGCGGACATTGCCGTGGTCACCCTGGCGGTATGGGACGCCGAAGTCGCTCTGGACGTCTACGACGACGGCCGCGGTTTCGACACCGCCTCCTCCGCATCTTCCGCGTCCTCCGCCTCCGGGGCGGACAACGCAAAAACCGAGGGCGGCGTCGGCGGCGGTTACGGTCTCCTGGGTCTGCGCCGTCGCCTCGAAACGCTGGGCGGGAGCCTCTCCGTCGATTCGGCGCCGGGCGAAGGAACCGTGGTGGGTGTCCGCATCCCGCTGACCTCGGCCCCAACCACCTCGACCCCAACGGCCTCGGCCCCAACCACCTCGGATGAGGGAGGAGAGCAATGACATCCCAGATCAAGGTTCTTTTGGTGGACGACCACCCGGTGGTCCGGGCCGGATTGCGTGCTCTTCTGGACGGATTCGAGGAGGTCGTGGTCGTGGCCGAGGCCGGCGACGGCGGGTCCGCGCTGCGGATCGCCGAATCCCACGCCGGGACCGAGAGCTCGATCGACCTGGTGGTGATGGACATTCAGATGCCGGACATGGACGGCATCACCGCCACGGCAAAATTCAAGGAGAAGCAGGGGCCTCCCGTACTGATTCTGACCACGTACGACACTCAGGCCGATATCGTCGCGGCCGTCCGCGCCGGAGCACTGGGGTATCTCCTCAAGGATGCGCCCCCGGAAACCCTGCGACGCGCCGTCGTCGATACTGCGGCCGGCAAGAGCACTCTGGCCCCGGAGGTCAGCGCGGCCCTCCTGGCCAGCATGCAGAAGCCCGAGCAGAGGCTCTCCGACCGAGAGACCGAGATTCTGCGCCTGTTGGCCACGGGGCTGAGCAACCGAGAACTCTCCAAGAAGCTGTTCATCTCGGAGGCGACGGTCAAGACCCACTTGGTGCACATCTACGACAAGCTCGAGGTCGAAAACCGCACCGCCGCAATTTCGAAGGCGCGCCAGAACAAACTGATCTAGACCCTCGCGGATGCGCGTTGCGGAAGATGGCGGGCCGTCGCCGCCGCGGCTTCAGGCCGGATTCCTCGGGGCTCCCGCAGGGCGACTCCCCGTGGGGCTACTCCCCGTCGTGGTCGCCGCCGTGCGCCTCGTTACTCGGCGCACCATCCTGCCCGTCGTTCTGTCGCTGCTCATGGAGGGCCTTCCTTCGTTCGTATTCCCTCTTGAGACGCTGACGCGGATCGCTCTGCGAGCTGCCCTGGGCCGGACCGACGAAGATCAGGAGAGTCCTGACAGCCCGGTTCTTGAGACGGAACATGAACGTGAACTCGTCATCGCGCGAAGAATCGGTCATCGGAACCCCTCCATTAGTTTGTACACAAATTCATTGTACGCAAACTATATGCTGGGTCGGAACCGCTTAGAATTTATTTCGGCCGACATGGAACCGGTCGTCATCAGAACAGGGAGCGCGAGGAATGGATCAAGAAGAATTTCCGGCCGAGGAGGACCCGCTAGCCCTCGAAAGCCAGGTCTGCTTCGCCATTTCCTTGGCGTCACGGAGCGTGATCGCGGCATACCGACCCGTGCTCGAACCGTTGAATCTGACTCACCCGCAGTACCTGGTCATGCTCGCCCTCTGGCAGCGCTCCCCGGCGTCGGTCAAGGATCTGGGCGAGCGGCTGAGCATCGACTCGGGGACCCTGTCGCCTCTGCTCAAACGCTTGCAGGCCCAGGGGTACATCACCCGCGAACGCAACGGGTCGGACAACCGTTCGCTGGATATCGCGCTGACCCCGAGTGGGCGGAGCCTACGCCGCGAAGCGGAGAAGATACCGGGCATCATGATGGAAAGACTCGGGATGGACAAGCAAGAGCTCCAGGCACTGCACGCGTCGATGATGAAGGTCGTAGACCACGTGCGCCATCAGCAGTAACCCACCGGCTCGGCCCGCCGAACGACGACGCTGGGCCGCCGCGGGACGACAGCACTCCCGCACGCCTCAATCTCCCGGGCCGCTCCCCACAGAGACCGCGAGCGATCACCGGCGTCCTCAGAAACTTCCCGTGGCTCCCCCACCGCTGAATCCGGCGCCCCCACCGAAGGATGTCCCGCTCGACACACTCCCACTCGAGGGGTGCGTTCCTGATCCCGAATAGAGTGTCGGCGACGCCGCATAGAGAGGCAACCACGCGCCAAAGGAGGACGCGTATTGGGTGAAAACCTGGGGGTCGTCCTTCGGGTCGAGCTCTTCGCCGTTCTTCCTCGCCTCTTCGCGGCGACGTTCCCGTTCGTCTTCGTCCCCGGGTCGCCGCGGATGGTTGAACCTGTACGTCCGAAACGCTTTGCGGGTCTCCGGGTCGACCTCCGCGCCAGGATTCTCCCTCAAGTATTCGCTGATTTCGCGGTCAGCCTTCCGATACATCCTGCGTTTGCTGTACCGATAGAGCAGGGCGACGATGAGGAGCAGGAAGAGGATCGTTCCCAGAGCAAGGTATATCGCATTCTTTTCCCAGAACCCTTGCTCCTTGCCCGGGGAAGAGATCCCCTGGACGTCGTCGTAGATGGCCCGGGTCGCATCCGAAAGGCCCTGAACGTAGTGGTCATCCTCGAGGGCAGGCTCCAGGACGTCTTCGGTGACGGTCGAGGCGTCGTCGTCCGTGAAGGTTTCGCGAGCGCCGTCGGCAACCTCGATGCGTGTGACCCTGTCATCGGTATCGACCGCAATGAGAATACCGTTGTCCTTGTCCTTGTCCCCGATTCCCCATTGTTCGGCGGCGTCTCTCGTCCAGTCCTCCCAATCGCCGTCGACACCGTCGATCGTCAGGATCGCCACACGGGCGCCGTCAGTGTGCGCATTGCGTTCGTCGATCCGTTGGTTCAGAGCCCGTTCATCATCGTCGTTGAGCACGTCCGCCTGGTCGAGAACATTGCCGTGGGCGGGCGGATCCGGTATTGCCGTCCTGTCCCCGCCGCACGCGGACAGACAAAAGGTGGCAAGAGACAGAAAGACGGCGCCGATGAGCGCACGAGACCTTGTCATGGTGGTTCCCTCGAGGTCGATGCGGAATGGGCGACACCAATTTTAGGCGATATCCCGCCTCAACCAGGCGTTATCCACAGCAACCCGGAGAGGTGGCTAGGCGGCAGAGATGCCGCCGTCGCTCGACCATTTCTCCGGTGGGGCGCCCGAACCCTGGGCCAGGCGGAGAATCCTTGCAGCCTCGGCCACCTGTTCCTCAACGGTGACGACGCGCCGCTCCACGGACTCCGTCTTGGAACAACCACCCGCGCAAGCGCCGTCGCACCGCATCATGGCAAGGGCTTCCGCGCAGAGGGCGAGGGAGTTTCCGGCCTTGGACAAGGCGCGATGGAGATCCGCGTAATGGCCGTCCGGCGAGGCGGGCACGTCGGTCGACTCGCTCGGCGCAAGACGGTGCGCCCCGGCCGCGACGGCGCGGACCTCGGGAAGAAGATCGGCGAGTCTGTTGGCGGAAGGAATCAGGGATTCGAGCGAGGTCTCGTCGTCCACACGCTCGAGAATCTGGTGGAAGCGATCGAGGCCACGGCGGAAACGATCATGGGCACGGCGCCAGACGCCCTGCCCCATGTCGGCAGAATCGCGTCTTCCTTGGACGAAGTCCTTGAGTCCCACGGCCCCTCCTCTCGCGCGCCTCAGTCACCGGGTTAGGTGTACCTCACCAGAATACAGGACCGGCGACTTATTGACACCCTGTCACTTCAAGGAGTGATATCCAATCCCTCGCCGCACATGCCCAGACCATTCACAGACCACCTCGCTATAACGCGCGCTGCCACGCAATCCGTGCAGGCCGGATGCGGGGGATTCCCAGTGAAACGCAACGCGGCGTCATACAGCGAACCTTCTTCATCCCTCAAGGAATTTTCCAGCACTGCCCGGTCGTTGAGCTGTCAGACCAATGGCTCCCCAGACCCCGAAAGGTGTGCACGACTATGGCTGGTTTCACGACCCGCACCATTCATGCGCTCGAAGGCATCCATCAGGGTGCCGTGACGCCGCCGATCCACGCGGCGTCGACGTTCCTCCAGCCCACCGAGGGCGGCGAGGGAGAATACGAGTACCAACGCGGCGGGAACCCCACGCGCGACGATGCCCAGCGGACGCTCGCGACCCTCGAGAACGCAGGACACAGCTACTTGTTTGCGACCGGTATGGCCGCGACCGCCGCGGCCCTGGGAACCCTCCACGCGGGCGATACCGTGCTCATGTCCCTGCCGGTCTATGGCGGAAACTACCGTTTCGCGACCATCGAATTGCCGAAGCGCGGGGTGGAACACCGTTTCGTCCCGGATCCCAACGCGCTCACCGACGAGGACTTCGACGACTCTGTGGCCATGGTCTTCCTCGAGACGCCCGCGAACCCGACCCTGCGCGTGGCCGATATCCGTCGCGCGGCCGATCTGGCGCACCGGCATGGGGCACTGCTGGTCGTCGACAACACGTTCCTGACCCCTTACCTGCAGCGTCCGCTCGAACTCGGTGCCGACATCACGGTGCAGTCGGCCACCAAGTACCTGGCCGGACACGGTGACCTGTTGGGTGGTGTCGCCTCGACCGACGACGACGCCCTCGCCGAGGAGCTGTTCAAAGCCCAGCTGATTTCGGGCGGGGTCCTCTCCCCGATCGACTCGTACCGCCTGATCCAGAACGTCAAGACCTTGGCCCTGCGCATGGATCGGCAGCAGGACAATGCCCGCCGCATCATTGATGCATTGCACGACCACCCGGCGGTGTCCCGGATCCATACACCCGGTTCGTTCAGCACCGAAGAATCCGAGATCCAGGAGAAGCAGGCGGACGGCCCCGGCGCTGTCTTCTCGATGGAAATCGCGGAAGGCAAGGACATCCGTGCGTTCCTGGGTGCGCTCCGAGTTTTCGGCTTCGCCGTGAGCCTTGGTGGAATCGAATCCTTGCTGTGCCTCCCCGCGAGCATGACTCAGGGCGCATACTCGGAGGAAGACCTCGCGACGGCGGAGATTCCGGATCATCTGGTTCGCGTTGCGGTGGGCATCGAGGACCCGGAGGACCTGGTCTCCGATCTCATCGGCGCCCTGGATGCCGCGTGAGGCCGGAAGGAAGACGATGACTGCTCTACCCACTCGTCGCCACGCGCTGGGGCTCGTCGGCCTGGGCGCTTTCGGAGCGCTCGTGGCCGCGTGCTCCTCGGATGAGTCGAGCGATGACGCCGCGACGTCAGGAACCGGCCTCCAGAGCATCCAGGACAAGGGCAAGCTTCGAATAGGCATGGAAGGGACCTTCCGCCCGTACGGCTACCACGACGGCGGACAGCTCGTCGGCTTCGAGAAGGAGATCGGGGACCTGATCGCCGCCGACCTCGGCGTCGAGCCCCAGTACGTCGAGACGCAGTGGGACTCGCTCATCGCGGGCGTGGACGCCGGTCGCTACGACATCATCATCAACAACATCTCGGCGACGAGCGAGCGCAAGAAGAAATTCGACTTCTCGGTCCCCTATGCCGAGAGTCGAGGCAAGGTCGGCGTCGCGAAGGACTCGAAGCTCACGTCCACCGACGAGATCCGCGGACACTCCGCCGCGCAGACAGAGACCTCGAATTTCGGCCAGCAGATGGCCGGTGAGGGCGCGACCCTGGTACCCGTGACCAGTTTCGACGAAGCCGCCATGTTGGTCTCCTTCGGGCGCGTGGACATGACCGGGAACGATTTCGTGACCTTCCAGGCGTTCTTCGACCAGCGCCCGGACCACAACCTTCGCCTTCTGGATGGCGACCTGGGCGAACCGTCCCAGGCCGCCGTCCTGATGGGCAAGGGCCAGACGCAGCTCAAACAGGCCATCGATGATTCTCTGAAGAAACACATCGACGCCGGCGACCTCAAGAAGATCTACGAGAAGTACGTCCGAACCGACCTGACTCCCCAGCCCTCCACCTCGTGAGCGAAGCGAAATCATGAACGAAACTCTGAATCTCTGGGCACAGTCACTGCCCCAGTTGCTGATGGCGACGATCAAGGTCACCATCCCGCTGAGCATCATCGCCTTCGTCCTGGCCCTCGTCGTCGCTGTCATCGCGACCGCGATGCGCATGGGCCGGATAAGGGTCCTGCAGTGGATCTCTCGGTTCTACGTCTGGCTGTTCCGCGGGACGCCGATCCTCGTGCAACTGTTCATCATCTTCTACGGCCTGCCCGCGATCGGAATCACGCTCTCGGCCTGGACCTCCGCGATCATCGCCTTCACCTTCAATACGGGTGCCTACGCGGCCGAGACGCTCCGTGCCTCGGTCCAGTCCATCCCACGGGGTCAGCTCGAGGCGGCCAAGACCTTGAACCTGACCAGCTGGCAGACCCTGCGCCACGTCGTCGCCCCACAGGCGATGAGGATCGCGCTCCCGCCCCTCGGCAATGACCTGATCGACCTGGTCAAGGGCACGTCGCTGGTCATGGTCATCACCCTGTCCGATGTTTTCCAGGTCGGCCGCCAGATCGCGGCAACGAATTTCCAGCCGCTGACGCTCTACATCGAGGTTGCGGTGATTTACCTCGTGATTTTCACGGTTCTGTCCCTGATTCAGGGCAGGGTCGAGAAGGCCTCGTCGCGCTACATCAGGAGCACCAATGCTTGAGTTGAAGAATGTGTCCAAGTCCTTCGGGGACAACACCGTGCTGGACGGCGTGGACCTGCAAGTCCGCGAGGGAGAGACGACCGTGATCCTCGGCCCCTCGGGGTCGGGCAAATCGACCCTTCTGCGCGTGATGGACCTGCTCGAGGTGCCCGAATCGGGATCGCTGCGCATCAATGAGGACGAGGCCGAATTCGGGTCGACCTTGCCTGATTCCCGGATCCGGTCGATCCGCAAGCATTCGGCCATGGTGTTCCAGGGCTACAACCTGTTCCCCAATCAGTCGGTGCTGAAGAATGTCTCCCTGCCGCCGGTTCTGAATGGGAAACTCTCCGCCGCCGAGGCCGAGTCCCGGGCCAAGGAATTGCTCGGGAAGGTCGGGTTGGGCGATCGGCTCAACGAGTACCCGGACAACCTCTCGGGCGGCCAGCAACAGCGTGTCGCGATCGCCCGGGTCCTGGCCATCGCGCCCGACTACCTCCTGTTCGACGAACCGACCTCGGCTCTCGACCCGGAGCTGGAGGCGGAGGTCATCAGGGTTCTGGTTGATCTGGCGGAGGAAAAGCGCTCACTCGTGGTGGTCACGCACAACATCCAGTTCGCGAAGAAGGTCGCGGATCGCGTCCTGTTCCTCGACGACGGTTCCATCGGTTTCGACGGCTCCCCCGACGAATTCTTCGGATCCTCCAACGAGCGGATCCGGCGGTACCTCACGACCTTCGAGGTCGGCTAGCCTCTCGAGGCGTCCGGCCAGCCGGACGCCTCGAGAGACCGCTCAGGCCGCCATCCGAGGAGCGCCTAGCAACACCTGGCGCCGGGGTTGGCCTCCTGGTGATCCGTCAACGAACGCCAATATTCCTTCTCCGACATGGGCGGTTCCGAGCACCCGTGCCGGCGCTGGTAGTCGAGATAGCGCTCGTACTTGTCCGCCCCCAGGACGCCGGATGCAAACCGTACGAACCCGGACCGACGAATCCTCGTGACCAGGTGATGTGCTGCGGACATGGTGTTCGCTCCTTTCCGCGGGCTATCGCTCGGACGCCCCGGCCGATGCTGGCTCCTTGGACCGGGACCGGTAATCCGACCATTCCTTCTCGAGCGCCCGTTCCGCCGGTGTCGCCACGAGCCCTGCAGGGGCGTAGAACGCCGACTCGACGAAGGGGTCTTCGTGGTCCCGGCCTCGTGTGCCGTTGATGGCCCGGATCGTGACGATCAGGGCGGTCACGACGACGATCAGCGTCAGCACCACGAACAACACGGACAAGGTCCCCTGAACGAACGTATTGCGGACGACCGCCTCGATCTCGGCGGGAGACTTGGCGGTGCCGAACTTCTCGGCCCCCGAGTCCAAGGCGTTCTTCGCCGCGGAGTAGTTGGCCCAGTAGCCGACCTTCGGGTCGCTCGAGAAGATCTTCATCCAGGAACCGGTCACAGTCACGACGACGTCGAAGGCCAACGGCAGGGCGATGATCCACAGGTATTTGAATCGACCCTTCTGCGCGGCGATGGCCAGGCAGACGGCGAGACCGACCGCGGCCAGCAACTGGTTCGCGATGCCGAACAACGGGTAGAAGGTGTTGATGCCGCCCAGCGGGTCCGTGACACCGAGAATCAGGATCGATCCCCAACCCGCGACCATGATCGCCGTCGTCAACCACGCGCCGACCCTCCAATGGGGGTCACGAAACTTCGGAATGAAGTTGCCCAGGGTGTCCGAGAGCATGAAACGCGAGACTCGGGTGCCGGCGTCGACCGCGGTCAGAATGAACAGGGCCTCGAACATGATCGCGAAGTGGTACCAGAAGCTCATGAGGTTGAGCGATGGGATCATCGAGTGCATGATGCCGGCCATGCCGACAGCAAGCGTGGGGGCACCGCCGGTCCGAGAAACGATCGTGTGCTCTCCCACCCCTTGGGCGGTCGCCGAAAGCTGATCCGGGGAAACATCCACACCGGTGAGACCCAACGAATTCACGAAGGCCGCCGCGCCTTCCACGGTTCCGCCGGTCGATCCGGGGCCCGCGTTCATCGCGAAGTAGATCCCCCGGTCCACGGTGATGGCTGCCACGAGGGCCATGATCGCCACGAAGGACTCCATGCACATGCCGCCGTAGCCGATGAATCGGGTCTGGCGTTCTTTCTCGACCATCTTCGGCGTCGTGCCGGATGCGATCAGGGCGTGGAACCCGGAGAGGGCACCACAGGCGATCGTCACAAACAGGA
Organism: Rothia sp. HC945; assembly: GCF_051370785.1. Taxonomy (NCBI): domain Bacteria; kingdom Bacillati; phylum Actinomycetota; class Actinomycetes; order Micrococcales; family Micrococcaceae; genus Rothia; species Rothia sp. HC945. Next base: position 1,290,161 of record NZ_JBFCSN010000001.1, read on the forward strand.
ACGGGAACAGCGAGCCTGAAAACACCGGACCGTCAGACCGGGAGGCGAACTCGCTGAAGGCCGGCACGGAGATCTCCGGGCGAACCACGATGATTCCGACAGCGAGCAGAATGATCGTCCCTACCTTCATGAAAGTCGAGAGGTAGTCACGCGGCGCGAGCAACAACCAGACCGGCAGGATCGCCGCGATGAAACCGTAGACGATGACGAACCATGCCAGGCTCACGCGGTCGAGGGTGAAGAGCTGAATTCCGAGCTCGGTGTGCCCGACCCAGCCACCGACGATGATCGAGGCGAGCAGCAGCACGAACCCGATCACGGAGACCTCCATGACCTTCCCCGGCCTGATGTAGCGCAGGTAGACGCCCATGAAGAGAGCAATCGGGATGGTCATTCCGACCGAGAACACGCCCCAGGGAGACTCGCCCAGAGCGTTCACCACCACGAGCGCCAGGATCGCGGTAATGATGATCATGATGGCCAACGTGGCCACGATCGCCGCATAGCCGCCGACGACGCCGAGTTCCTCCCGAGCCATTTGGCCCAGGGACCGGCCGCCACGACGCATCGAGAAGAACAGCACCAGGTAGTCCTGGACGGCACCGGCGAGAATCACGCCGGCAATGATCCAAATGGTTCCCGGCAGGTACCCCATCTGCGCGGCAAGAACCGGACCGACCAGGGGGCCGGCACCCGCGATGGCCGCGAAGTGGTGTCCGTAGAGGACCCGGCGGTCGGTCGGCATGTAGTCCTTGCCGTCCTCGTTGTACTCCGCTGGGGTCGCGCGCCTGTCATTGGGTTTGAGGAGCTTGTTCTCGATGTATTTCGAGTAGAAGCGGTAGCCGATGAAGTAGCTGCACACCGCCGCGAAGACGAACCAGATTCCGTTGACCGTCTCGCCCCTGACCAGAGCGACCATGACCCAGCTGAACCCGCCGACGAGGGCGATCAGCACCCACACCACGATCTTCTTCCACGTCCAGGTCGAATGTTCCTTCTCCAGGACGTCCGGGTCCACGTGGTTGGCCGGGTGTTCGTCGGCGGGTTCCGGGGGTCTTTCGACCGACTGAGCAGATGCGCTGCTACCCATCGTGAGCCTCCATTGCCTCGATGTCTGAGTGATGTATGCGACTCAGATCATCATGGCACATGGCTGAGGCCACAATTTATTTATTTCAATTCATCACCAAGACGGTTTTGCCGAGCTGTTCTCCCGAGTCGAAGTACTCGTGCGCGGCCTGGACATCGTCGAGCGCAAAGCGGCGCTCGACGACCGGGTCGATGAGGCCGTCCGCGATCATCCGCCACACCGTGCCGGCCATGTCGCGCAGGATCTCCCCTTTTCGCTCCGAGGTACGACCACGCAACGTGGTTCCCCGAACCGTGGCACGCTTCGACATGAGGGTCGCCAGATTCAACTCGCCGGACGGTCCGCCCTGGACGGCGATCACGGTCAGCAGACCGTTGAGGCCGAGCGAGGCCACGTTGTCCTCCAGGTACTTGCCGCCGACGACGTCGAGGATCGCCCGCACCCCTTCGCCGTCTGTCTCCTTCTCGATGATCTCCGCGAAATTCTGCTCGCGGTAGTTGATGATCTCGAGGTTTCCCAGGCGGCGGGGCTTGGTCTTCTGGGCGTTGGCTTCCTCCTGCCGGGAGGCCAGGTCGCGAACCCAGTCCGCCTTGGCCTCGCTCCCGACCGTGGTGAACACGTGGTAGCCGAGGGCGCGGCACAGCTGCACGGCATGGGCCCCGATGCCGCCGGTTCCCCCGTGGACGAGCACCGACTGCTCGCCGTCCTTCTGCTCCGGACCGTTCGCTTTGAGGCCTCCGGGCCCGAACAGGTTGGACCAGACGGTCGCGCCGACCTCCGGGAGGGCCGCGGCGTCGGCCAGGTCGACTCCCGCGGGGGCGGGGAGAACCTGTGCGTGGTTGACCACGACCCGGGTCGAGTACCCTCCCCCGGCCAACAGCGCGACAACCTTGTGGCCTTCCTTGAGGAAGGAGGTTCGGGCGGCCTCATCGCCCAGCTGGACAACCGTCCCGGACACCTCCAGTCCGTAAACGTTCGAGGCACCCTCTGGCGGCGGGTACTTGCCCTTCCGCTGTATGGTGTCGGCCCTGTTCAGCCCGGCACCGCTCACATCGATCAACACATCGTCCGGGCCCACCTCTGGCGTCGGCTCCTCGGTGATGCGGAGCGCCTCCGGTCCACCGTGTTCGTTCTCGACGACGGCCTTCATCCTGTACCTGCCTTCCAACGGAGTCGAAACCTTGGACATGCCACAACGGCGATGTAGTATTGGCAATCGCGTCGCGGATCGCTCGCCAGTCTAGGCGGGCAACCTGAACGCAGGGAAGCTTGTCCGAGCGGCCTAAGGAGCCGGTCTTGAAAACCGGTGTGCGGCAACCCCGCACCATGGGTTCAAATCCCATAGCTTCCGCAGTACAAGGACCCCCCCCCGGTTCGTTGCACAAGCAGCGGTCCGGGGGCTTCCTCGCTCGAATACCGATGCCGGCGCAGGTCGAGAGGCGCAGCAACGTAGTCGTTGCCCTCTCTCCGACGCGGCCAGGGTCTCAAGAAAGTGCCGAGCGGGTTCGACAATCGTCCTTGCGTCACCGAGATCCCGGCCCTTCAGCCGCTTTCCGTTTCATGAGGCACGGCAGCGTACGTCCGCAGTCGAAGAGGAATCGCTTATGAGTCAGATAGCGCCTGACCGCATCTCGAAGGCGGATCGAATCCTCGTCCTGGGCCTCTCTGGATGCGGCAAATCCACCGCGACACGTCGGCTGGCTTGTGTGATCTCCGCACGACCTTTCGACTTTGACGACCATGTCCTCTGGGCACCGGCCTGCGACGGAGCCTGGACTCACCGGAGTCCGGCAGAACAGCGGCAACGGGCCCGATCCATCGCCACTCATCGTCGCTGGGTTCTGGCGGGTTTGGGGAGCGAATGCGCAGATGTGCTCCTGCCTCGAACAGACCTCATTGTCTATCTCGCCTATCCTCACCGGGTGACGCTGAGTCGTTTACTCCGGCGCACTCTGCGTCGCGTGCTCTTCCAGGAGGAAGCCTGCAACGGCAACCGGGAGTCCTTGTGGCGGCTGTTCACCCGGGACTCAATCATCGGCTGGTGGTGGCAGACTCGGAACAGATCCCGAACCGAAATCCCTCAGTACGACGCCGACCCAGCGGCCCCAGCAATGGTCGTGGTACATCATCCCCGAGAATTGAATCGCTTGGCAGAGGTCCTCGCCGCGACCTCACCCAACGAAGCAACCATGTCCGACGAATCCTGACCCTACGAAAGTCAGTTCATCATGAGCACCAGCCCCACCAACCCGGCACATGACCATCTGCTCCAGACAACGTGCGCTATCGTCGGCGGTGGCCCGGCGGGCATGGTCCTGGGGCTCTTGTTGGCCCGCGCAGGCATTGAGGTCACGGTGTTGGAAAAGCACGCGGATTTTCTGCGTGATTTCCGGGGCGACACGGTCCATCCGACCACCCTGACCCTCTTGGACGACCTCGGGCTCTTCGACCGTTTCGATCGCCTCCCCCAGTCGCATATCTCCCAGGTGAAGGTCCCAGCCGAGGACGGTGCCGAGGTTGTGGTCGGGGACTTGACGAGACTGCCCGTGCGTCACCGCTATATAGCTATGGTCCCGCAATGGGATCTGCTCAACCTCATTTCCGAAGCCGCCTCGCACGAACCGCGGTTCACCCTGCTCACCGAGCACGAGGTCACGGGAACCGTACGCGAGGGAGAACGCGTCATAGGAGTCGATTTCACCGAGCCGCAAGGCAACGGTCGACTACTGGCAGACCTGACTGTCGCCTGTGACGGCCGATGGTCCGCTGTTCGTGCGTCGGTCGACCTTCCGACCAAAGAGTTGCCCGTGGATTTCGACGTCTGGTGGTACCGCATCACGACGGAACGGAACATCGGGGAAGCTCTTCTGCCACGCACCCACAACGGACACGCGGTGATTGCAATCCCCCGCCGCGGATACGTCCAAGTCGCACAATTGGGCCGCAAGGGAACCGACAGCAGCATCCGTGCAAGGGGCATAGAGGTTTTCCGCGCCGAAACTGCGGATCTGCTGTCCGATGTCACGGGAGACGTCTCCAGCATCGAGTCGATGGACGACGTGAAGCATCTCGATGTGCGCGTGGATCGTCTTCGACGGTGGCATGCCCCGGGCGTCTTGTGCATCGGCGACGCTGCTCACGCCATGTCTCCGGTCGGTGGAGTCGGCATCAATCTCGCCGTACAGGATGCGGTGGCCGCGGCCCGGCTGCTCGCCGGGCCACTTCGCCAGGGGAAACTTCTGCGGGTTCACGGAGACCGAATACTCGCGCGCGTTCGCCGGAGAAGGCTGGTGGCCACGGTGCTCACCCAGAATGTGCAACGACTCATGCACGCCAAGATCGTCATGCCGGTGCTGAACGGAATGGAAATCCGGGTTCCGAAGTTCCTCAAGGTCCTCCTCAGACGTTTCCCGTCCGTGACGGCTCTCCCGGCCTACATCGTCGGGATAGGCGTCCGCCCCGAGAAGGTACCTACCTGGGCTCGGCGAGAGGACTTCTGAACCGAGGGCAGCTGCAATGACCGGGGAATCGATGGTTGTACCACCGGATACTCACCAGGCACAGATCCCACGCTCTCTCAGAAGGCTTCGACCCGCGCGTCACCAGCACATCGTCACCACCTCATCACCGTAGGGCCCGCCGGTCCGCCGTCTGACCCTGGCTGACGAATCAGAACCCTTGGGCCACGCGGTAGTAAACGGAGTTCCAGCGAAGAGTCTCCTCGAACCTGTTCACGGTAGTGTCCGCATCGATCTCCGCGAGTTCAACCTGAGCGATTTTGGCAAAATCTCGCCAAGCATCCAGGTCAACCTGCGTCGAAAGCACCGTGTGGTGGGCCGCACCGGCCTCCAACCAGCAGCTGACCGACGTCGGGAAATCCGGTTGGGGCTGCCATACCGCGCTGGCCACGGGCAAGTTCGGCATCTCTTCGTCGGGCTGGATGACATCGACGACATTGGCAGTGAGCCTGAACCGATCCCGAAGGTTGGACATCGGACGTTCGAGCGGGGTCGCCTCGTCGTTCAACTGGATCGGCTCCTTTGCGGTTGGTTTGCTCTTCCCGATCATGACGGCATCCATGCCACAAGAAGCCGTGTTCGCGATTTTCGGAGTCGTCTGCATCCTCGGGGTGCTGTTCGTGAAGTTCTTCGTCCCGGAGACACGAGGCCGCACATTGGAAGACATCGAGACCAACTCGATGCCGGTCCAACAGATCCGTCAGGAACAGGCGACGTTGATCAACGACTTCGACAGGACGGAAGAGACCGCCTCGGACCAGTCTCGTCCGTGACGTTCTTCGGCCGAGTAAGGACCGAGAGCGCGCCATGGCAGCATCCCGCTCCCGGTCCTTGCTCAGACCATCGTCGCGCAGGACAGGCGCGCAACGTGCAGAACGACTGTCCGGGGTCAGTTGGTCTGGACAAGCCCCATACCGCGGCCGGTTCACCGCCGCGAGGAAGACTTCTCTGAGCGTTCAGGAACGCTCAAGCAAGTTCGCGGATCAGACGCCTCGAAGTCGAGAGCCCCATTTCGATGGCCCCGTCCACGACGACGCCGCGCCACCCCTTGGCCCAGTCGGCTCCGGCGAAACGCAAGCGGGTCCCGGTCTCGCGGAAATGATGCCACCCATGGGTGAATTGTCCTTTCTTGAGTGTCGCCCACGCCTGTCCGCTCCAGGTGTCTGCGACCCAGTCGTGCCCGGTGCAGTCGACGACCTCGAGATCCGGCCTCCATTGGTCGACAATCCTCTGACCTGATTCTGGGTCCCCCAGCTCGACCCGGTCGTGCTGGGACCCGAAGCACACGCAGATCGTGTCCCCGTCCGGCAGGAAGTATTCGCTGCGTAGGAGAGCTCCCGTCGAGGGCGTCGGTGCGTACCCGAAAATATTGTGGTGGCCCTTGATCTTGATCCACATCTTGAATCCGGTCGAGTTCCACTTTTCCTCGAGCACGGACCTCATTCCGGCCGGGAGAGCGGGCTCGAAATCGATGTTCCCCAGTGCCCCCACCGGCACGGTGACGATCACGGCATCGCACGAGATGGTCTCCCCGTTCTCCAGAGTCACCGTGGCCCCCGATTCGTTGTGGCGGATCGCGCTGACCGGCGTGTTCATCCGCACCGGGCAGAACAGGTCGTCGGCGATGTTCTGGTAGATGCCCTTCATCCCGTTCGTGAGCTTGAATCGGAGCGTCTGGTCGTCCATGAGTGACTGGCGGTGATCCGAGAGAGCAGCCCATTGCTTGGCCATGAGCGAGGACCCTCGATTCGGATCACCGATGTACCCGGCCGACCAGTAGGAGTCGCACAGATCTATCTCTTCCTGAGTGAAGTCCCCCTCCCGAAGGATGTCCAGGACGCTGGTCCGATCCGCGGCGAGGAACCGTTCGCGCACCTCATCGGGCCCGGCGAAGTCGTCGGACAGCACGTGCAACGGATCGTGGGGATTGGGGAAGAATTCCCTGGACCCCTCGAAGATCGTGCTCATGGCTCGCGTCATCAGGCCATCGATATCCTCCTCTGTGCCCGAACGGACTTCGCCACCGGTGACCCAGTAGGCCTGATCTGCGAACGGACTCGGGTAGATGCCTTGGTCGTACCGCGTGATCTCGCTCCACACGTGCGGTTGCATCCAATGGACCCAGGTCGCGCCCATTTCGAGGGTGTGCCCCATGCGTTCGTCGGTCCAGGCTCGCCCGCCGACGCGGTCGCGTGCCTCCACGACGTCGACGTCGAACCCCACGGTTTGGAGCTCGCGGGCCGCCACCAAACCGGAGAAACCGGCCCCGACGACGACGATATGCGGGTTGCTCATGAGAGTGTCCTATCCTGCGATGTGTTGGTGTGAGAAGGATGGGGGTCGGCGGGACGCTGCGGGACGGCGTCGATGCCCTTGGTCGCGAGCCCCGCGTCGGGGCGCCGACGGAGGAGGATTTCGCCCCAGACGAGCCCGAAGACGCCCGACGCGATGATGATTCCCGGCATGACGAACACCAGTGCCGAAGGCTGGTCCGATCCGATCATCAGGTCGAAGTTGAGCAGGATGAGCGCCGCCACCGTGCCCAGCCCGACGGCGGCAAGGGCAGGGGCGACCCAGCGCGTGATCACGCCGTGGCCCTTGGGGTGGCGCACGAACCAGGCGAGAATCGCGACGGAGGTGACGGCCAAGAGGAAGACGAGACCGAAGGCGGCCGCGTTGGTCAGCCAGGTGAAGAGCGTGACGATGGGGAACATTTTTCCGAGTGAAGACCCCGCACCGACCGAGGCGAAGCCGACGACGACGATCAGCGCCAGGACCGATTGCGTCACGGACCCGGCCACCGGCGCACCGGTGGCCCCCGAGGAGGCCAGTTTGTGCGGCAGGACCCCCGACCGGCCGAGCGCGAAGAAGTACCTCGCCGCGGCGTTGTGGAAAGCAATGAGGGCGGCCAAGATGCTGGTGATGAAAAGGAGGTTCGCGCATTCGGATAGCGCGGGCGAGATGCTTGCCAACCACACGAACAACAGGTCGGGGCCGAGCTCCGAGGACTGCTCGTTGATTGCACCGGGACCCACGCCCATGGCCAGGGTCCACGCAGAGAAGGCATAGAACACCGCGATCACGCCGACCGCGATGAAGGTGGCCCGGGAGACGGTTCGGCGCGGATCCTTGGCCTCTTCCGAGTAGATCGCCCCGGATTCGAATCCCATGAATGCGGCGACGCCGAAGGCCAGGAGGACGCCGACCCCTTGGGTGAAGAAGTCGCCCGGACGCAGGGCCTCGAGGGACACGCCGTCCGGAGCCGTCCGGAGCCCGAGCACACCCACCACGATCACGATCAGGAATTCCAGGCTGACCAGCACACCCAGCACTTTTGCCGAGAGGTCCACGCTGTGAGTGCCCAACACCCCCCACGAGGACCCAGCCCAGGAGTGCGGCAACCCACCAAGGCACCGACACTCCGATCCATGCACTGAGAACGGTCGCCAGCGAGAACCCGAACAAACCGTACAAACCGATCTGCATCATGTTGTAGGCCACGAGTGCCAGGACGGCGGCGCCGATACCCTGCCTCCCGCCCAGCCCCTCGGTGATGTAGGCGTAGAACGCACCGGCGTTCTGGATGTGTCCGCTCATGGCGCCGTAACCGATGGCGAAGAGCATCAGGAGGATTCCGAGCACCACGTAGGTCACGGGAACACCGAGCCGACCGGACACGGCGAAGCTCGTCGGGACGCCGCCGGCCAGAACGGTCAGCGGCGCCGAGGCCGCGATGATCATGAAGACCAGGGAGCCGGTGGACAGGTGACGGGCGCTGAGCCCCGAGGTTTTCTCCGACATGAGAACCTTCCCAGGTGGTGAAAGCTGCACCATCCACTGTGCTCCACAACACACGCTGGGGATTGTGTGAGAGTGCTGGAAGGTTGGCCGTCAGCGCCTCTCGGCGAGGAGGCTTGGCCGGAGGAGAACGCTAATCCTCGTCATCCGGTTCGTCGTCTGCGTCCTGCGACGTGCGCACGCTGACCACACCGGGCAATTCGGTCAAGGTCGCCACGAGGGACTGTAGGGGCGGGCGACCCCTGAACCTCGCGCTGACCATGACCTTGTCCGCTTCCCTCTCGGTGGACTCGATCTGCGCGGTGTATCCCATCGACGTCGTCTCAGAGAGGATGTCGCGCAAAACGCCTTGCCCATCGACGTAGACGACCCTGAGCACTTTGCGGTCCGAGGCGCCCGGAAGACGGGTGACGATGGGCGTAAGGACCGTCGTCGCGATCAGATAGAGAAGAGTTCCCTCGGCAGCGATCCAGGGCATCCCGGCTCCCGCGGCCATACCCACCGCGGCGGTGACCCAGATCGACGCCGCCGTGGTCAGCCCCCGCACCAGATTCTTGCGGGTGAAGATCACCCCGGCGCCGAGGAAACCGATCCCCGAGGCGATCTGGGCCGCGATACGGGAGGGGTCCAGATCCACATCGGACCCGAGGACCGTGGCAAATCCGTACCCGGAGACGATGGTGAACAGCCCGGACCCGGTGCCGACCAGCACGATCATCCGCAGACCGGCTTGCTTCTGCCTCACTTGGCGTTCCAGCCCGATGATGCTCGACAGGATGAACGAGGTCAGGAGCAAACTCGATGTCACGCCGATATTCGCTTCCGCCCCGAAGCCCCAGATCTCCGACAGTGCGGCCATTGCGCCCAAACCCCGTCCCTTCCCCGAGACACGCTCGACCTCATACGGTGGCGTGTGCGGGTCGTCGTCCTAGTTGTTGATGGTAGCCGCTCTGCGGGCAGCCGAGGCGACGTCCTGGTTGGTCGACAGCTCCGGATGGTGCAGGTCCAGGGCCGGACGCTCGGAGCGGATCCTGGGGAGGGCCGTGAAATTGTGTCGTGGCGGCGGGCACGACGTCGCCCACTCGAGTCCGCTGCCGAAGCCCCACGGGTCGTCGACCTCGACCTTCTTGCCATTGCGGGTGGTGATGTAGACGTTCCAGAAGAACGGCAACATCGACAGCGCCAGGATCATGGCACCCACGGTCGAGAACTGATTCATCCAGGTGAATCCGTCCTCGGGCATGTAGTCCGCGTAACGGCGGGGCATACCGTCCACACCCAGCCAGTGCTGAATCAGGAAGGTGGTGTGGAAACCGATGAACAGCATCCAGAAGTGGATCTTGCCCAGACGCTCATTGAGCATCTTGCCGGTGAATTTCGGCCACCAATAATAGAGGCCGCCGAACATGCAGAACACGACCGTGCCGAAGACCGTGTAGTGGAAGTGGGCCACCACGAAGTAGGAATCGGAGAGCTGAAAATCCAGCGGGGGAACCGCGAGGATGATCCCGGTGACGCCGCCGAACAGGAAGGTCAGCAGAAAGCCGAAGATCCACAGCAGGGGCGTCTCGAAGGTGATGGATCCTTGCCACATCGTGCCGATCCAGTTGAAGAACTTCACGCCCGTGGGGACCGCGATCATCATGGACATGAAAGCGAAGAACGGGAGCATGACAGAGCCTGTGACGTACATGTGGTGGGCCCACACGGTCACGGACAACGCCCCGATCGCGATGGTCGCGTAGACGAGACCCTTGTACCCGAAGATCGGTTTCCGGGAAAAAGCGGGGATGATTTCGGAGGCGATGCCGAACATGGGCAGGGCCAGAATGTAGACCTCTGGGTGTCCGAAGAACCAGAAGAGGTGTTGCCACAGCATCGCACCACCGTTTTCGGCGTCGAAGATGTGGCCGCCGAGCCTGCGGTCCATACCGAGGGCGAACAGCGCCGCCGCGAGCGGCGGGAAGGCCATGATGATCAGGATTGCCGTGACCAGAGCCGTCCAAGTAAATGGGGGAACCCGCCACATCGTGAGCCCGGGTGCACGCATGCACAGGATCGTGGTGATGAAGTTGAGACCGCCCATGATGGTGCCGAAGCCCTGGAGCGCGAGACCGAAGACCCACAAGTCCCCTCCCACGCTCGGGGAGTAGGTGGCGGAACTCAGCGGTGAGTAGGCGAACCACCCAAAGGCCGCCGCGCCCTGTGGGGTGATGAATCCGGCGAGCGCAACCAGCGAGCCGAAGAGGAAGAACCAGAAGGCCAGGGCATTGAGCCGCGGGAAGGCGACGTCGGGGGCACCGATCTGCAGAGGAACGATGACATTCGCCATCCCCACGAACAACGGTGTGCCGAACATCAGCAGCATGAGGGTGCCGTGCATCGTGAACAGCTGGTTGAACTGTTCCTTGGTCTCCAGGATCTGCATCCCCGGCTCGAAAAGCTCCATGCGCATGATCAACGCCATGATTCCCGCCAGCAGGAAGAACGTGAAGGACGTAATGATGTACATGTAGCCGATGGTCTTGTGGTCCGTGGACGTGAGCCAGCTGACCACGATCCTGCCCCGAGTGCGCGGGACCTCCCTCGTGGAGGACCGACTGTCGGATGCTGTGTATTCGAGAGTGGACATCACAGAACCTTCCTGACGTTCGCGGCTTGAATCGTCCACGACGCTCCGCCGGACCATGTCATGCTTCCGGAATCACCGTTGATTCCGCTCCTTATCGAGTCGATCCCGACTCGCTCGGCGAGCCCTACTGGCTCGAGGAAATACTGCTGCCGAATTGTGGTGCCCATGAAACGCCTCCTCGAAGGAACACGAGCGGGCTGACTCCGCGCCAGCCGGCGACCGCGGCCCGTTGGTCCGCCGCGGCTCACCCCCATGCTCTCACTCGCCGCACCCGCCCAAAAGGCCTGGTCAGAAACAGATTTATCGTCATGAGCCGACGAGTTGGTCTCCCCGAGTCAGGCTTTGGGCTCTGTGCCCGCCTCGGCCGGCACCTTCACCAATCAAGGAATACTAAGTAGATAAACAGAGACCTTTGAGCTTACACGCAGGTTTCTATTTCACTTTTGGAAGGTTACCCGTGAGAAATACGACCCAAGCCCTGCCAGTCAGCGCCGATTCCGCAGGGAAGAAAAAGAAGAAGGGACTCTATGGGGGCCTCGGATGCCTGGGTCTCCTGATCATCGTCCTCCTCATAGCAGTGATCGGTCGACATGGTGGAGGCAAGGAAAAGACCGCTGCCCCCTCGGCGTCTTCCTCGCCCGCGGAAGCAACCTCGAGCGCGGACACCAGTGCTCCCGTGGTGGAAGAGACTCAAGCGGCCGAAGAATCCACCGCCCCGGAGAAGCCTGCGGAAGATTCGACGTCGTCTTCGGTGCCGGTCGAATACAAGTCGGCCCTGTCCAAGGCCAATTCGTATGCGAAGACGATGCACATGTCGAAACAAGGCGTCTACGACCAGCTCACCTCCGAGTACGGAGAGAAGTTCAGCCCGGAGGCCGCGCAGTACGCGATCGACACCATGACGGCCGACTGGAACGAGAACGCGCTCGAGAAAGCGAAAGATTACCAAAAGCAGATGCACATGTCCCCGGAGAAGATCCGTGATCAGCTGACCTCAGAATTCGGGGAAAAGTTCACTCCCGAAGAAGCCGATTACGCCGTGCAGCACCTCGAACCATAAACCTGGCCGGCCGGTGTGAGCCGGGGCGGTCGTCAACCGAAGACAGCCCCGGCAACCCGGTTCGAGTCCGCGACCGTACTCGATCCGAGGCCGAGGTCGGCGTCGGCCTCTGCTGCGATCGCGGTGCCCCACTGGGCGGAGGAGAGCTGCAGCCCCAGAACAAAGATCCCGGGTTCGGTTTCCCCGTCCGCCCTGACGACCCGGTACGGCGGTGTCGTGACGTCCAGGCCCTTGGCCGGGACCGGGGCCGGGGAATCCGCCAAGTGCATCTGCCACGGCCTCGCCAGTCCGTCTTCGAAAAGACGGCCAAGAAGAGGAGAAGTCGTCACGCGAACATCATTGGCCGGGGCCAGCGCTTCCACGAGCCACGACGAATGCACCGGCTCGTCCCGGACCCAGGGTGATGAAGCGATGAAGCACCCGGCGTCCTCATCCGCGGTGAACACCGGGTCGGGACCCAGGAAACGCACGACGCCGGCCCTCACCAGGGCGGCCATCTGTTGGATGCGCAGCACGGGCGGGCCGGACGCCAACCCCTCGACCAGGCCGCCGAATTTCCTTTCGAGGCCTCGAATCCACGACTCGTCCGAAATGCTCCGATTCGCGACGGCGTATTTGACCAGCGCACGAGCCTGGTTCATGGATCCTATGGCCATCTTGAGGGGGCTGTCCTCGCCGTCAAAGGAAGCGACGACGTCCCGGTCAAGGAAGTGCACGACGGCGGCCGCATACTCTTCGTGCGATTGGAAACTCTGCCCATCGAAGGGTCGCGGCAGCCGTTCCGGAGTGAACACGAATTTCTTGTCGACCCTGTCGGAGACGAGTCGGTCCAGTTCGTTCCACCAGGCGGCGTCCGCGGTATAGGAAAGAACCGCGTCGACTTGAGTCAGGAACTCGTCAGCCTCCCCCGCGATCGCCTCGGGATTGGTCCTCGCGAGAGTGCGGTAATAGTTCCACTGGGCGTCACGCCGGATCAGGGGCCAGTAATCGATCTCGAAGTCGATCTCGCGCCCTTCGGACCTCGCGGACTGTTGGATTCTTTCCACGGCCGCCTTGGTAAAGAACTTGTTGTCCGTGGACCGCGGGTAATAGGAATCCAGAACCGCTTTCGCGCGGTACGGCGTGCCCCTGCGGGATCCCGCCCACACCATCGGTTCGCGACCGCTCGGGGTGTAGAGCAACCGGTTCGGGTGGTTTTGGTCCTCGTCGAACCGGCCTCCCCGCCCTTCGGTCAATTGGGCCAGGACGTCGTGGAAATTCAGCCCCATCCCCCTGACCAGCACATTCTCACCCGCTGGAAGTGCGGACCAGCGGACGTCGGCCGGGACGGCAGGTGGCCAGTAGTGCAATCGGCGTCTTGCCGCGAATTCCATGAGATCTTGCTGGTCGTCACGCAATTTGGCGTCCGTGTGCCCCACAGCGAGCACGATGGAGTGCGCAGAGAGGATCACGCCGTCCCCCAATTCCACCAGATAGGGCCTGCCCGTGTTCTTCTCGCCGTGATCGATGCGCACGGCTTCCTGCGCGTGATAGGTCAGGGTCATGGTTTTCGGCAGGTCGGCGCGGAGCCGGGCAAAAACGTCCGAAAGGTACGTGCCGTAGATCTTCCGGGACGGGAACCCCTCGCGGCTCAGGTTTCGGGCTTCTTGTATGTCGTCGTCCGACAGCCCGATCAACGGGAACGAGGCGTCGTCGGCGACCTTGCGGCGCCACTGCTCGAATGTCAGTCCGCGAACCGCCGGTATCGGACGAGGGCACGAACCGTCCGAGGCGGCCGCGGAAATCGTCGAGTCGGAGGGCACGACCGTCGGGAAGAAAGAGGGCGTGTTCATGAGAAACAGGCGCGACTGATCACTGCGCCATACGTGCCCCGCTCCCGGAGGGAAGGGATCGACCAGGTGAACATCAAGGTTCTTCTCGGTACGGACCGCCGCGTGGGCTGCCAGTCTCTCCACCACAGAGAGCCCGCGCGGTCCGGCGCCTATGATCACGATGCGTTGAGTTCTTGCCATGGACTCCAGAGTACTGCCCCGCACGATGCCCCTTTTTGACCGGCACCCGCTGTTGTCGGTACGCTATTAAGGCTGTTCCGTGGTTACTTCGGCGTCGTCGAAGTATCCTGCGAACATCGTGGAGACGTGCCAGAGCGGCCGAATGGACTTCACTGCTAATGAAGGGTCGGGGTTAAACCCGACCGGGGGTTCAAATCCCCCCGTCTCCGCCAGCCAGGAACCCCCTGGATCGTTGAAATACCAACGATCCAGGGGGTTTCTTCATGACCGCGGGGTCTGTCCTGGGCCGCGCTTCCCACCTCTCAGGTGGTGGTTACCCGATTCGGTGGCGTTTTCCCCCGTTACGTGGCGGCTACAACGCCACCTAACGGAGGAATCCACCTCTCAATCTGGCAACCGCCACCGATCAGCGGTCCTCGCAGTGCGGCCGGGCCGCGGTCAAGGCAACCAGAGCCCCTGGGCTGGCCCGGCACTCGTCAGCGCGGCCGAGAAGGCCCCGACGTCGTGGGCGTGCTCGACGTCGTCGACGATCCGGACCGTTCCGAACCCTTGGGTTCTCCGGAGGGAACCAGCTTCAGTCCCACCGTTGCCCCCACGATCCCGACGATGCAGAGCACCTTGAGGGCGGAAACCGACTCATCGCCGGTGGCCATCCCATAGATCACGGTGAGAGCCGCTCCGATGCCTGTCCAGATCGCGTAGGCCGTGCCGATGGGGATGCTCTTGAGCGCGACCCCAAGACCGGCCATGCTTCCGATAATGGCGACGATGAAGACCAGAGTCGGTCCCAGCTCGCTGAATCCGTTCGAACGCCCGAGGGCGGTGGCCCAGACGGCCTCCAAAACGGCGCTGGCCAAAAGAATGATCCATGCCATGGTCAGCTCGCCACCTTCAGGCCGACGAGGGAAACGATGAGCAGCCCGAGCAGGCCGATACGTCCCCAACTCGATTTTTCCTGGCGGGTGACCAGGCCCCAGATCAGGGTGAGGGTCGCGCCGATGCCGACCCAGACTGCATAAGCGGTACCCACGGGAATCGAGGTCATCGCGTAGGAGAGGCCGGCCAGGCTCACGACCATCGCGACGACGAACAGAACGGCGGGCTTCCACCGGCGCAGGCCATGGGACGCAGAGAGCGCCGCCGCCCACACCATCTCCAGGCCGCCCGAGACAACAAGCACTAGCCATGCCACGACAATCTTCCTCCTTCGAGTCAGTCTTGTCGTGGTGCGGGTACTGCTCCCTCGTCCGCAGGCCCGTTGAAGACCTCAGTCGGAAGGTATCAACGATCCACGAAGAACCGCAATACCGCGTCCGCCCCATCCAGTGCGGCCCATGGTTTGTCCGTGCTCAGCACCGCGAGACCCGCGGGAGGAAAACCGGAAGAAATCCCCATCGTCGCCTCATAGTCCGAGTCCGGGGACGCGAGTGAGAGGACGGCGTCCTGAACCGCCGGATAATGCGCAATGACAAGGAGCGAACGGACGGTTTCCGGGGTCCGTCCGATCACCGACAACAACTCCCGCGTCGGGGCATTGTAGAGCCGGTCCTCCAGACTCGCGGTCGGCGCCTTCTCCCCCAGCTCATCGCAGACCCAGGTACAGGTCTGACGGGTCCGGAGAGCCGATGAGGACACCATCATTTCCGGCACCACACCATGTTCGACCATCCAGCGGCCGACTCGTGGGGCATCCTTGTGACCGCTCGGAGTGAGGGGCCTGTCGAAGTCGCTCGTGCCCCAGGGCATGTCGGCTTCCGCGTGACGCATGATCATCAAGGTCTTGGCCTGGGAACGGGGGTCGGTCAGCGCACTCATGGGCCAAGTCTACAAACCAGGTGACTGGGAACGGCGTCGCCCCAGAGAGCGCACGAGGGCGTACGGATACAGCAGGGGCCGGGAGGCGCCGTGTGGCACTTCCCGGCCCCTGCCGACGGTTGGGACGCTAGATCGAGTACTCGGGAGCCGCCCAGACGACGACCTCCGGGTGCTCGTAGAAGCGATAGCCCTGACCGCGCACGGTGCGAACAGTGTTGGACAAGCGCCCCAACTTGGAGCGCAACCGCCGGATGTGGACGTCGATCGTCCGCTCATTCGGCGTTTCGTCCGCGTCACGCCACAGGGCGTCAAGCAATTCCTCGCGACCAGCGGTGCGATTCGAGTTCTCGACCAAGTAGTTCAGCAGCTCGAATTCCTTGTACGTGAGGTTGAGGACATCCCCGTCCAGGAAGACCTCGCGCCTCGACAGGTCGATCAGGACGCCGGCGGGCTGGCTGGGCTTCGACTCCGGGGCGGGAGCGTGGCCCGCCGGCACGGCTTCGGCCTGGCTCTTCGGCGCGGTGGGATCACCCAAGGCGTCACGAACGACGTCGAGGTCGGATCCTTCGGCACCCGCCGGGGCGATCGCGACGGCGGCGTAGGACTCGGCCTGGGGAACCAGGGTCTGCGCATAGGCCCGGATGTCCTGGACCATGCGGACCAAGGACGTACCGTTCTGCGCAGCGACGTCTTCGTTGAGACCGACGTAGAGGACAAACCCTCGAGCCTCATTGTCGGCCGTCGTGGGTCGGATCGGCGAGCTGGCCTCGGGCTGTGCAATGGGCGTGGAAGGGTTCATGGCACGCAACGAACGGTAGTCGGAAGGTTCGCCGACCGTTCCACGGCCGGTCATGCCGCTGGCTCGCATGGCAGCAGCACCGTTGGCACGGTTGCGCTGGGAAATGTGCACGTATCCGGGTGCGCCTGACATTCGATCGCCGTCCTTCTGCAATTCGGGCCTCATACGGCCGGAGCCGCACGGATGATTGATGGCGGCCGCGGAAGGCACCACGACCTGACGGCCGACACTGCCGCACAGATCCTGACGGAACCTTCGGGGAGTGATCAGACCTTTCTTCCATGCTCTACCCGTTACTCGGTTCCTGCAAGTAACAATTGGTTCACGGGTCCGAATCGTGAGAAACTCCGTCTCAAATATGCAGAATATCATTCAAATCATGCATATCATGCGTTCAGCCGAGCTCACCCCGCCGGGTTGTATATGCAGGAAATCCGCTCATTGCAGGCCGGGGTTGCGTCAGACGCTCGAATATCCACGGGTTTAGCCATTTGTCAAGTAGCATCAGGCGCATAATTTTCGATTCGTGGCGGTCTTCCCAGGATTCCCCCAGGACCGCGCCGAATTGTCCGAACAAAAACTCGTGAGTACAGAATGTGGGTCGAGCCACTCGGCACCCGCGCAGGCCATCGGCCGTTCGCCATGCGAACGTTTCCGGCGAAGGCTGGACGCAGCGTGCGGCGTCGCGAGCGGACTTCACGACGAGACAACCGCCACATCGGCCCGCCCAAAAAATCTATGAAGCGTGGCTTTGGTCACATCCGAATGTCGGTCAGTCGGCGAGTCCGTACAAGCGGTCCCCGGCGTCACCGAGACCGGGGACGATATAGGCCTTCTCATTGAGGCGTTCGTCCTGGGCGGCCAGGAACAAATCGACATTCTCCATCCCCTCGACGCCCTCGGCGAGAGCCTTCATGCCCTCCGGCGCCGCAAGAATGCACAGACAGGTGATGTGGTCGGCACCGCGCTCGCGCAGGAATTTGATGGACTCGATGAGCGTGCCCCCGGTTGCGAGCATCGGATCCAGAACATAGACCTGGCGACCCGTCAGATCATCGGGAAGCCGCTCGGCGTAGGTGACGATATCGAGAGTTTCCTCGTGGCGAGCCATCCCCAGGAAGCCGACTTCCGCCGTCGGGATCAGTCGGGTCATGCCTTCCAGCATCCCCAAGCCGGCGCGAAGGATCGGCACCACGAGGGGGCGCGGCCTGGCCATCACCACGCCCTCGGTCTCGGTCACCGGAGTCCGCACGGTCTTGGGCTCAACGCGGATATTGCGCGTGGCCTCGTAGGCCAGGAGAGTCACGAGTTCGTCCACGAGCTGCCGGAACTGTGGTGAAGGGGTCTCCCGATCCCTCAGAACGGTGACCTTGTGGCTGACCAAGGGGTGGTCCAGAATCTTGACTCGCATGGCTCCAAACTACAGCAGACAATGGACCCATGACGCACTTTTCGCAGCTCCACTACGAGTGGATGGGTCTCGCCCTGGCCGAGGCGGAGCAAACGCGCCAGAGCGGCGATGTGCCGATCGGCGCCGTCGTCCTCGATGGGACCGGCCGAGTGGTCGGGCGCGGGCGAAATCGGAGGGAGGCGGATGCCGACCCCACGGGCCATGCGGAAGTGCTCGCCATCCGCGAGGCCGCCCGGCGACTCGGCCATTGGCGCCTGGACGAGTGCACGCTCGTCGTGACCCTCGAACCCTGCCCCATGTGCGCGGGGGCCATCGTCCTGGCCCGCATCCCACGGCTGGTCTTTGGCGCCTGGGATGAGAAGGCCGGCGCCGTCGGGTCGGTCTTCGACATCCTCCGCGAACGCCGCCTCAATCACTGGGTCGAGGTATTCCCAGAGGTCAGAACGCAAGAATGCGCCATACTCCTGCGGGACTTCTTCGCATCGAAACGCTCGCACTGTGACGCAACGGAAGACAATTCAGAGCCGAGTGCATAGCATCACCCTATAAATTCGCTGTGAATGACTAGAACTGACCAGTCAGTACAATTAGGATGACAGTGTCACGGTTCCTCCATCCCGGGATCCCCTCCGCCAATCACTCACCCATCGAGGAGA
Organism: Rothia sp. HC945; assembly: GCF_051370785.1. Taxonomy (NCBI): domain Bacteria; kingdom Bacillati; phylum Actinomycetota; class Actinomycetes; order Micrococcales; family Micrococcaceae; genus Rothia; species Rothia sp. HC945. The sequence goes on from NZ_JBFCSN010000001.1 coordinate 1,308,952, forward strand.
CACACCTGTGCTCGAAGTCGAGGCAGTCCAAGCCAAGGGACGCCACGCGCCCCTGATCGAACGCACCTCCTTCACCGTGGAAGTCGGTGAGCTGATCCTGGTCCAGGGCAACAGCCAGCTACAGCGCTCAGGCCTGTCACTCGCCCTGACCGGGCGGCTGAGACCGGACAAGGGCACGATTTCCTGGGACGGCAGCGACAAGCGCAAGAACCTGCGCCGGCGATCCTCACTGATCGATTCCCCGCGCGTGAACCAGATGGAGGATCACATGCGGGTTCGGGACTACGCCGCAGAAATGCTCTCCTACATGCCGCACAAGATGCTGAAACGCCCCACGACCGAGCAATGGCTCCGCGATCACGGACTCGAGGATCTCGATAACCTCTGGGAAGAACAGCTGACCCCCGATCAGCGAATTCGCCTCGTCGTCGCCCTGGCCGGCCAGGAGAACCGGTCGGATCTCCTGGTCTTCGACACCCCCTCGCGTCACGCGAACCACACCGCGACCTGGCTCCCCCGCCTCCATCGATTGGCCAGGAACGAGAAGCATCCGCGCGCCGTCGTCGCCGTCGTCCCCCGAATCAGCACCTCGTGGCACGGGCTGACCGCGCGCATCGGTGAAACCGCCGCAAAGCCCTACGTACCGTCCGGACTGCCCCTCGACGAACTCTTCACACCTCGCACCGCTCAGGAGGACCTCGCGTGACTTCCCTTCGCCTCGCTCTCACGGAGCTCAAACGCATGACCGGTGGCGTCTTTCCGAAACTGGTCATGGTCGCTCTCGCCTGCATCCCCCTCCTCTACGGCGGCATCTACCTGTATTCCAACTGGGACCCGTACGGGAAAGTCGATCACGTCACCGGCGCCATCGCGATGGAGGACACCGGGGCGAACAAGCCGGACGGCTCCCCGGTCAATACCGGGCAGAGCGTGACGGACAAGCTCCACGACTCCAAGAATTTCGACTGGCACGATGCCGCCTCGCGCGATGAGGCGGTCAAGGAGGTCAAGGACGGCACGACCGACTTCGCCATCGTGATCCCGAGTGACTTCTCCGAACAGCTCCTCTCCACGTCCGAGTTCACCCCGGACAAGGACGGCACCCCGGGCACCGTCGATCCCCAAAAGGCGGGGCTCGAGATCGTGACCAACGACGCCAACAACTACCTCCTGACGAATATCGTCTCGAAGGCGGGAACCACCATTCGCGATCAGGTGGCCCAGGAGGTCGGGAACGAAACCGCCCAGCAAATGTTGGCCAGCTTCACGGACATTCACGGCCAGCTCTCCCATGCGGCCGACGGTTCGAAGAAGCTCTCTGACGGTGCGGTCAACCTCTCCACGGCAGTCGACCAGCTCAAACACGGGACCTCGACACTGGCCGACGGCGCCGTGCAACTCAACAGCGGCTCGCATTCGCTGCTCGACGGGGAGAACCAGCTGGTCGACGGCAACGCACAGGCCGTCGACGGCGCCCAAAAACTCGACGGCGGTGCCCAGCAACTCAACCAGGGCGCCAAGACATTGACGGGCGGAACCTCCCAACTCGCCGACGGCTCGGCGCAGCTCAAGGACGGAACCTCCCAATTGTCCTCGGGGTCCTCGCAGCTCGCCGACGGCACCTCGGAGCTTTCGGGAGGCGCGGCACAGCTCTCGCAAGGGGCCGCAACCCTGGACCAGACGGTCAAGGAATCCGGCATCGGCCAGGTCGGCAACGACCTGAACGCCGTGTGCCAGGATCTCTCCTCGGCCAACACGTCAGAGCCTTCCGGCAGGCTCGCGGAGGATGTCTCGAACTCCGTGGTCTCGGAAGTCGGTGCGGCCACCTCTGACCAAGTCCAGCAACTGGTCGACCAGGGCGTCCTGAATCAGGAGCAGGCACAGAAAGTCGTCTCCTCGGTCTCCAACGACCAGACAAAGTCGCGGATCGCCCAGGCAACCAGCCAGAACCTCGACTCCGTCGAGAACACGGACTCCGGTGCGTCGCTGCAGAAATTGCGGGACTCCTCATGCGCCGCCGACGGATCGTCGTCGGTCGCGGCCAAGATTTCGGAGCTGACCACCGGAATTTCGCAATTGAACGACGGCGCCTCCGGGGTGGCCGACGGTGCCAAGAGCGCCGACGACGCCGCGCAGCAGCTCGCCGGCGGCGCCTCGACCGTCGACCAGAAGACCGGGGAGCTCGCCTCCGGCGCCCAGCAGGTCGACACCGGGGCCCAGCAACTTGCCCAAGGCATCGGCAGCCTCGCAGGGTCGACCGGAAGCCTGGTGGACGGATCGCAGACTCTCTACGACAACCAGGTCAAGGCCCGCGACGGCGCTCAGCAGCTCGCCGACGGGACGAGCCAGGCGGTCGACGGATCGAACCAGCTGGACCAGGGGGCCGACCAGCTCAAGGGCGGGTCCGGGGACCTGACGAAGGGCTCGCAGGACCTGCACAAGGGCCTCGAGGACGGTCGAAACCAGGTGCCGAATCTGGACAAGGACCAGCAGTCCTCCCTGGCCTCGGTGATGTCGGACCCGGTCTCCGACAATCACAATTCTTTGGCCTCCGCCCGGAACTACGGCGAGGGCATGGGGCCGTTCTTCATTGTCCTGGCACTGTGGATCGGGATACTCATGGCGGGCCAGTTCCTGCGGGCCAACAACGACCGTGCCCTGGCTTCGCACACCTCGAGCTTCAGGATCGCGATCGGCTCGTGGATTCCGTTCCTGGTGGTCGGAATCGCCCAGGCGGTCGTGCTGTTCGCGGTGGTGAAATTCGCCATTGGTTTCCAGATGGAGCACCCATGGCTGGTGTTCTGGTTCTTGCTCCTGACGTCCGTCGCCTTCAGCGCCCTGGGGCAAGGACTGATCTCGCTCTTCGGGGCCCCGGGCAAGCTGCTGGTCCTCGTGCTGCTCATCGTCCAGCTGGTGACATCGGGCGGCATGATGCCCTACGAGACGTTGCCCCAGTCCCTGCGATGGCTGCACCATGCTCTGCCCATGGGCTACGCCATCACCGGAGTGCGTCGTCTCGCCTACGGGATCAATGAGAGTTCCGTACCCTGGCTGGTGCTGATCCTGGTGGCCAGCCTACTGATCGGATTGCTCTTCGGGTTCTTGGGGTCCCTCAAGGACCGAACCTGGACCCTCAAGAAGCTCAGCCCGGAGGTGGAACTGTGACGCCAGCGAAGAACCGAGGCACGGACGGTGAGTCGGACGGCATCCGTCGTCGGCCCGGTCGTACCAATCGGACCCAGCTCAGACTGTTCGAGTCGGCGATGGTGATCATGAGCGAGAGGGGGCCGACGGCGACGACGGTGGAGGAAGTCGCCGCCAAGGCCGGCGTCTCCAAGGGCACCGTCTACTACAACTTCGGGTCCAAGAAGTCGATGGTGGACGGACTCCTCCGCTACGGCGTCCAACTGGTCCTGGAAAGCATCGAGGATGCGGGCGAGGGCGTCAGAGACCCTCGGGAGCGGATTTCTCGCGGTGTGATCGCTTCGTTGAGATTCCTCGAAGGGCATCCCGGTTTCGCCCGCCTCGCTGTTGCGGAAATGTGGAGGCCAGACGGAGGCACGTCCGAAGTCCTGGCCCAGCAGCGCTCCGTGGTCATCGACAAGGTCACCGAACTGATCGATGACCTCGAGGAGTTCTACGAAACCGCTGAGCACCCGGACAACCCGTCGATCGCCATCGCCCTGTTCGGAGCGACCTTCATGCTTGCGATGGAACGGGAGATGAATTCGTCCTCCCGCACCACGCAGGACGCCGCCCGCGCAGTACTGAAAATCATCGACGGATACATCGTCGGCCCCCGGTACACGTGACGAAGCCAATATGATCCGCCCGGTTTTCGACGGCGCCCAAGTTGAGTCGACCCCTTCGAGCCGGTAAAGTTACCGAAGTTGGTGACGTGTCCGAGCGGCCGAAGGTGCGACACTCGAAATGTCGTGTACGGTAACCCCGTACCGAGGGTTCAAATCCCTCCGTCACCGCTCAGCGAGAAGCCCTCGCATCCCTGATATTCCGGGGATGCGGGGGTTTTTCTTTGTCTTGGGGGGGGACTGTGTGCGCGGGCGGGAGGGGCCACAGGCCAGGTTGTATGCCTCGAACGCCGGTGGGCGAGGTGGCAGTTTTGTGCGTGAATCTCCGCGAAGTCGCAGTTTTGTGCACCCATTCGGTGGAATTGATCCCACACTTGCCACCTCGGCGCGCGGGACGGGGGACGCACGAGATTGCCGCCTCATGGGCCGCGCGACGTCGGAGGCTCCCGAGTTGGGTGGCGGTTACCCAAATCGGTGGCAGATTCCGCCGTTGGGTGGCGGCTAAACCCCCACCTAACGGCGGCAACTTCCTCGCAATCGGGCAACCGCCTCCGAACAGCACCAGGCGGTAGCACGGGCCACGACGACGTCGCCCCCTCGAGGTGGCAATATGGTGCGCCCCCAGCATGCATCCGGGGCCCGCTCATACACTCTCATGCGCACTCATGGAGCTCCCCATGCACCCAGGACGCGATACCGGAGACCACCCACCGCACGGGCGAATTCTCGCGGAAGACGACCCCAGGAGTGCGCCAGGGCCTCAATAGTGCACCAGACTGCCGCGTCGGCCCCCACACATGCACCAAGCTGCCACCTCGCCGACCGCCCGGATCCCGGAACGCCTCACCTCGCCGGGCCAGACCTCGCAACCCTCGCACTCACATGCTAATAATTCTCATTACAGTGTATGCTTCTCCTGTCAATCACCTCGCGCACCGTCCCGGCACGCCGGGCTTCGTCCTCATGCCCCGGAGGTTGTACGGAGGCAAGGCAGGCCACGCCGACTGGACGCTTATGTGAAAGGACATCATGTCCCGGTTGCTCACCAGAGGCCACCGCACTTCTCCGCCGTCGTCGTCCGTGGGATCGGACGGCACCGAACAACGCCGCCTCACTCTCCCACGCTGGATTCGCACCGTCGCCTCACTCGCCTGCGCCGCGATGCTCGCCTTCGGAACAACCCCAGCCATCGCCGGGCCCGACGACGGCCGCCGGATCGCCACCCGGGCCCACGTCGACTCGCCGAAGACGTTTTGGGAAAACGGCGGCTTCTCCCTCAAGAGCGAGGACCACGGTGAGTCGCACCCGCTCGACGACGTCGTTGCCTGGGTGGGCAAGGGCTGGGGAACCAACAACAAGAACCAGTACCAGTTCCAGGTGCCCGACAACCCGCGCCTCACTTTCTTGGGCAAGCCCGGCGACACCTGGTACATGGCCCCGGCGAACCCCTGGGGCAATCACGACCCGATCTGGTGGGGCTTCGGCGCAGACACCGACATCCCCGTGGACACCTTCCGGGACGAGTCTTTCTTCCTCGACCTGTTGTCTGTGGACGGCCCCGGACGCGTGGAGCTGCTCAACTACGTACCCCACGAGGAGGACGACCCCGAAGATCCCATGGACGTCAGGCGGTTCCTCAGCTCATCCGTCGACGGACGCCGTTCCGGTCGTCTCACCGCCGGCCAGCACACACACACAATCAGACGCTGTTCTCCCGCCCTGGCCGCTACGAACTCACATACCGAGCGGTGGCCCGTGGAACGGACGGACGCACCATCGAATCCACACCGACCACGATGAGAATCCAGGTCGGCGGACAGCAACCCACGGCGAATCCGCAGCCTTCGACCAAGGAACGCTTCGAGGCCGCACCAGACGGGGATATCGGGAAGTCCTCATACGAGCTGTCGGTCGCACCCCGAGCCTCGACGGAAAGGGACGGCGACGAGAACCTCAGTACCATCTCCTTCGACGCCGGAACGAACACGGACGGCACGCTCACGCTGTTCGACCAGGGGTACTTCCTGACCGACGTCGACGTCCACCACGGAAAGGCCGCGTGGGACGAACTTCTGGGATCGCAACGATCCGCCCTCCAAGGAGTATTCACCCCCAGCGACGGATCGTCCCCGCGCTGGGTCAGCCCGACTCTGCCTTATGTTCCAGGCGAGTCGGCGAAAGTATCGTCGTCCCAAGGACATGGGACGTGGCCGACGACGAAGCCGGACCCCGCGAACACGCCTTTGCCCACCGAGCGCTACACGCCGGAGTCGGGCGACTACACCCTCCAGGTCGAACCTGCGGAGGCCCCCGGATTCACCAAAGTGACGACCCGCTTCCATGACCCGAAGATTCGAGGCCTGGTGACGGGCGGAATCTACAAGACGCCCGAGGCCCGGTACCCCACATCGGTGTTCTCCGACTACATCGAGAACGGCGTGGCCGTCGCCTATTACGAGACCGATTTCCTGACTCCGACCAGCCAATTCCGCATGTCCGTCTATCCCCACCCGGATATCGACGCCTTCAAGGGGACCGTGAGGCTCGAGGAGCCGGTCACGGCCGACCTCAAGGTCACCAGGCAAGGAACGCTGACGATCGACAATACGGGCAGCTCCACGGAGTCGCCGGAGCCGTCACCCGCACCCTCCCCAGAGCCTTCAGCAAGGCCGTCGGAACGAGCGACGTCGACGCCGAGTTCGAGTCCGTCTCCTTCTGGGGAACCCGGCGCGAACCCACCGACTCCGGCCCCGACGTCGCCCTCCGCGGCCCCGGGACCGACGAGGCCGGGCGCGAACGGCACCCAGAAGTGTGAGGACCCGGATCTCGCCCGGCGGCTGCCGCTCGACGACGGCCACGTGGACATCGTCGGGAAGACCGCCGACGGCGGCTTGAACATCGCGCTCAAGGACGATACCCGGCAGCACAGCACCACGACGGTCGAGAGGAAACTCGACGACGTGAAATTCATGGTGGGCGAGAATGCACGCCACAAGCGCCACGGTGCAGGAATGATGTCCCCCGAACTGGATTTCTTGGGACCGGAGAACTCCGTGTTCTACGGGATGCCCCAGACCCAGCAAGAAGGGGTCCTTTGGCCGGGGTACAACACCCAGGACATCGATTTCGGCACTCTGAACGAGGACGGCGTCCGCCTCTCGATCGAGCCGAAACGCATGCCCCACGAAGCCAATTTCGCCCTCTTCACGACCGATTACATTGGTCGCCCCTCGGTGCTGATCGATTCGACACAACGGAAGCACGCGCTGAGCTCGACCTTCGCGACGCATGTTCACGTTAACTGGGCCTTCACCAAGCCGGGAACCTACGCCTTCGACGTGGCCTACTCTGCAACGTTGAAGGACGGAACACCGATTTCATCGAAGAAGCAATCGCTCACCGTGGTCGTGGGAGAACCTGACACCAACGATTGCGCATCCGCACCCGCCGGCGGACACGCCCACCAGGCAGGCACCGGTGCCGGAGCCGGCGGGGTCGTTGACAAGGAGCCGGCCGGCGGCCAGCCGAACGCCGGGCCAGGCGCGGACGCCAAGGGTGGATTCGTTGCCGAGGTCGGCGGCCGCCGAGGGGACCAGGGTTTCGCGGCAGGCAATGACGCCTACGGCGCCTCCGCGTCGCATCCTGCCGACCCCGGAGCAGCCATGACTCAGACCTTCGGGTCCTCGGGAAGGACCGTTCAGCCACCGGGGTCCGGAAGCAGCGAATCGTCAGGCCGCCGCCCGGGAACTGGCGCTCTCGCGGCGACTGGGTCGCCGGGCCAATGGGTCCCGGCCCTTGCCCTCTGCGCGATAGCCGGCGGCATGACACTGATAGCCGCGACCAGATATCGCCGTGGCAAGTCCTCCCGGAACGCGTCGGACCACACGACGGAACACTGAGCGGAGTCGCGCCCGGAACGCCTACATGCGTGACAGGGAATGTACGCGTTCCGGGCCGCGACCAGTCATTGACGGTCAGGGAGCGTGGGAGTCCGGGCGGGCCCTAGATGAGGCGCGGGAAGAAACGAGCCCGCGCATCGCGGTGAATGCCCAGCACACAAGGAAGGCCGCGACCATGGTCAGAACGATCGTGCCACCCACCGGAAGGTCGATCGACCAGGAGATATACAGGCCCGTCGTCGCACACACCCCGGCAAAAACGGGTGAGACAACCATCATCGTGTGAAACCGCGTGCACATCAGACGCGACGCGGCGGCCGGGATGACGATCAGGGCGAGCACCAGAACGTTTCCGATGGTCTGCAAGGAAACCACCACACTCACGGTTACGACGACCGACAGCAAAATGTCCAGCGCCAGGACCGGAAGCCCCATGGCCCGCGCGGTCTCCCGGTCCACGCCGACCGCCACGATTTCCTTGTCGAACAAGGCCAGCACCACGATCAGCGCAGCCCCGGCCAATGCGCCCCACAGAACGTCGCGCTCCGAAACCCCGACGATCGAACCGAAGAGAAAGTCCTCGACCGACCCTGAATATCCGGGCGCGCGAGAAATGATCACGATCCCGAGCGCGAAGGCGCCCGCGAAAAATATGCCGATCACGGAATCCTCCGAGAGCTTGCGATTCTGGCTGAAAATGGCGACCAGTACCGCCGTGAGTACCCCCGCGATCAACCCTCCGAGCATCATGTTCCCGCCGACGACGAACGCCACGGCCAGCCCCGGGAACACCGAGTGCGCCACGGCGTCCCCGATGAACACCATCCCGCGCATCACCACGTGACACCCCACCACACCGCAGACGACGGACGAGATCACGACCGCGACCAGGGCACGCAGCAAAAATCCCAGGTTGGGGTTGAAAAGGTCTTGCACGAATTCCCACGGTGCGATCATTCGGGTCTCGCTCTCGTCGTCTCTGCGGCCGGAAGGGGCACGGAATCTTCTCGACCTCGCAACCAGGCATTGATGTACTCGGGGCCGACGTCGGCGGGGTCGACGTCGAGTGCAATGCGGCCGCGCAAACCACAGATGCGGGAACAACCGTCCAAGGCCCCCAAGACGTCGTGCGTGCTCATGACGATTCCCAAGCCATCGGCGGCAAGCTGCCGATACAGTTCGACGAGCATGTCCTGGGTCGGCACGTCGACGCCGGTGAACGGCTCGTCAAGCAGAAGAACCTTGGGCTCATTGGCCAAGACCCTGGCCAGCAGGACGCGCTGTCGCTGGCCACCAGAGAGTTCGCCGATGGGTCGGCGTCGCAACCGCCCCAGGTCGGCACGCTCGATGGCCTGGTTGACCCGCCGCCAATCAGCGACACGGGGCCTGCGCAGCCACCCCATGCTGCGCGTCCGGCCATTCATCACCGCATCCTCGACCGTCAGCGGAAAATCCCAGGCAAAGTGGTGCTTCTGCGGAACGTACCCGAGGGCTCCTCGCGCTCTCGACGCATGCTCTCCGTCCACTGTGATATTCCCGCCTGCCCGGGGAATCAGCCCGAGGATCGCCCGGAGCAACGTGGTCTTGCCAACCCCGTTGGGACCGATCAAGGCCACGAATTCGCCTGAAAGCACGGTCCAGTCGAGATGGGTGATGATGCCCCGCCCCGAAAGTCGGACGGTGAGGTCATCGACGGCAAGCCGTGGAGCGGTCACCGCCGACGCTCCTCGACCGACGCGGCCTCTTTCGCGCGTCGGCCGCGCAGGCTCACCCAGAACGCGGCTCCTCCGCCGAACAGAATCACGAATCCGGCGCCCAACAGGATCAGAGTCGCGGTGTCGACGCCCTCGTCGGTCCCCGAGGATGGGTCAGAAGATGCACCCGAGGACGCGTCAGCTTCTCTCACGGACTTCGGTTCGCCAAGAACCTTGGCCTGGGCGAAAACGGATTCGGCATCCGTGGAGTCCCCGACGGCGAATTGCAGACGCTGCGTGTCGGAGACCTCGGTACCGTCAGCGAGTTTGGCGTGTGCCCGAACTGTGACGAAGTAGGCTCCAGGACGGGTGAACACCCAGTTCGCGTGGGTGTGGCTGTTCTTGGGAACCCAGATGTCCTGGCCGGCGTCGTCCGTCGAATTCCACAGCACCTGGGGGCCGGCAAAGTTGCCGTTCTCGAGGTAGAGGCTGAACTGCCCCGGCCCTTCCACGCCTTCCATGGACAGTGTCGCGCCCGTGCCGAGTCGGCGCTCGGTCTCGGGGGCCTGGGTGTTCCACCCCGGCCACACGACGCCCGGCTTCTCGGTCTGCGGCACCACGTACACTTCCTCCCCCGGGCTGGCTTGCACGAAGTCGTAGGCGGCATCCTCTGGCTTGGGGAGGAGCGCGGCGTCTCCGGATTTCAGGACGACGTCTTCCGGCGACCGCCACACGGGGTCGGCCTCGTGGTCGTCATGAATCATGAGCTTCCACTGTCCGTCGACGAATTTGGGGCCGATATCCACATGTCCCTGGTCGATCGCGACGTGGCCGTGGGTGATCTGCTCCTGGTCGGATATCTGTTGTTCGAGAGCCTTTTCCTCGACTGTTTTCTCGGCCGGACCGGTCGACGACGGCGGTTCGGCGAACGCCGTCAGTGGGCCGCCGAGGGTCAGGGCAAGGGCCAGTGCAAGGGACGGAAGGATGCGGATGTGCTGATTTCGAGTAGTCACTTTTTCCTCTGGATGCGGTGCATAGTGAGTCGGATCCGGTCGGCCGGGGAGCTAGCCCCGGAGGTGATCCGTGATGGTTCGGGCGTTGTGGCGCATCATGTCCTCGTAGTTCGGGGCGTCGGCGTCCAACGTGTCGGAGTAGAGTTGCGCGACGCGCACGCCGGCGTCGTCGGCAACCTGTTGCAGGACGTTGCCGCGGCCCGTGGCCCCCTTGTCCACGAAGACCGTCGGGATGTGCAGGTCCCGGATGGCCCGTGCGAGCCGTTGCCGCTGTTGGAGCCCCGGCTCTGTCCCGGGGACGGGGGCAACGAAGCCTTCGACCTTGAGACCGTAATGCTCGGCAAGGTACCCGTAGCCGTCGTGTGCGGTAATGAGAGCGCGCCTGGATTCCGGGAGCGAGCCGTACGCCTCGCGGAGCTCTTGCTCGAGCCCGTCCAGGAACCCCAAATAGGCGTGGGCGTTCGCTTGGAATGCGGAAGCGTACTGGGAGAACACCTTCGCCATATGGTCACGCATCACCTGCGCGGCCGCCTTGACGTTGGGAACGGCGTGCCAGAAGTGGGGGTCGATGTCTCCGTGAACGTGCTTCCCCAACACGGCCTGTGCCAGAAGATACATCTGGTCTCCGGGTCGCCCCAGAAACCTGTACTGGCTGCCTCCCGGGAGCTCTTGGAGCGCTTTGGCCGGAACGACGACGACCGTCGACGCGGGGTCGTATTCCCGAGGCCCGTTCTCCGCATCCGCGCGGAGCACGATGGCGCGCCGAGCGACGTCGGCCGTGATGTCCGCGTGTCCGGCGTCCAGAACCTGCGCATCCGACCCCAGAGCCAGGGCGGCCTGCTTGGCGTCAATGCCGACCGCGAAGTGGATGACCCCGGTCGCGATCGTCTCGCCACGGAAGACCGCCCGGAGATCCATGGAGTAGCGTCCAGGCTCCGTGAAAGCCCAGGACAGGTGGGCGTGGGCCTGTTGGGGCAACTCCACCGCGCCGAGCCGCCCGACCGTGGACTCTCCTTCTGCGAAGACTCTCGCCGAGCCACGCGTCCCGCTTGTGCCGCCGCCGCGTCGGGCACCCTCGGTCGCGGAGTCGGCGACTCTCGTCACGCGGCCGAAGGTTTCGGTGACGAACGCGGCCGCTCTGCCCGGTCCTGTGATCGCGGTGGTTTCGAGCGTCACGGGTCGATCCTGGTCATCCACGGTTCCTTCGACGCGCATTCCGAGCCACACCGTGTCCATCGACAGGTCTTCGGTCATCGGCCGGAGCACCCCGCCGTACTTCTCGATGTTCTCGGCGACCGGAATGGGACCCGTTGCCCCGTCCGGAAGGTTCGCGGTAACGGTCCGCAGGAGTTTTTGCTGTTCGAGCAGCATCCCGTTGGTGAAGGCGAGATCCGCGTACGCGAGATCGCGAATATTTCGCAGGCTCGGTTCATGGGAGTGAGGATCCGCGCCCGAGGGGACCAAGGAGGTGACGGATACGTGTTCGCTCCCGACCCGACGTGCCACATCGGCGAGGATCGGCGTCGTGACGACGACGTTGACGCGCCCCGGTCCGGAGCGCCGCTCATGTACCGCGGACCCACGGGCGCCGCCCGAGCAGCTCGTCGTCGCGAGCACCCCGAGGGCTCCGAAGGCCTTCAGCGCACTTCTGCGCTTCACACGGAGCGGCGAGTGCGGCGGATCGTTCGGACCACGAGGGCACCGCACACGGTGAGCGTGATCCCGAACAGGGCACAGACGATCATCGCGTCCTCGCGCGGACCGGTTTCTGCCAGCTGCCCAGGGTTCTGCCCGGCGGCGTTGGCATGACCTCCAGCCGCACCGTTCGATCCGCCTCCCGCGGATACGCCATCAGCCGACTTGCCCTGAGTCTCGGCCCCGGACCCGTGCTGGGTGTCATGATGGCCCGGAGCCGAGCCCGCCGGACCTCCCTGTTCGGCGCTTGCTCCCCCGGCGTCCTCGCAGTTCTGAGCGGCAGAAGCGACGGTTCCGGGGTTGGCCCTGGCTTCCTCGATCGCATGGTCACCGACGGCGAACCGCAACGTGCCTGTGGCCTTCACCTGCCGACCATCCTTGAGGTTCACGGAATACGAGACCGTGGCGGTGTAGTGACCGGGTTACGTGAAGACCCAGTTGCCGTGCTGGTGGGTGTGGAGGGGCACGCGGTAGGACTTCTGGCCCTTGGTGGAGAAAACATCGGTACCGGGCGAACCGAAATTTCCGGACAGGAACACGCTCATGTCCCCGGGCCCGTCGAACGAGTCCAGGGTCATGGTCACGTCCCCATCGGCGTGCTCGGCCAGGCCCTGATCCTGCGTGTTCCACCCGAGCCAGGGGACGCCGCCGACCTGGGTGGCCCCGATCATGAATACGTCGGAACCGGCTGGGGCGATCTTCTCCATGTTCGCCGGCATCTTCTGCTTGGCGGCCGCGTCGCTCAGGGCGAAGATCAGGCTCTCACTGTTCTTCCACGAGCCGGGCGAGGATCGGTCGTCCTTGACCACGGCGTCCAAGGTATCGCCCTTCAGCCGGGCGCCGAAGTCGAAGTGTCCGTCAGCGACGACCTCGGCCAGTGCGGTCGTCGCGGGGGCCGACACGCAGGGGGCGCCCTGGGGCGCGTCGTCGGCTTGAGCGGGAACAACGAACGAGGATCCGGCCACGGCCAGTCCCAGGGCACCCGACGCGAGAACGAGGGACAGGGACTTCGGCGCTCGAGCAGAACGCCTGTTCTGACAGGTCATGCTTCTTCCTTCTCATGGGAGGTGCGAGTGGGGTGCCGATCGGCGCGATACCGGGGCTACTCAGCAGTAAATCTTAACTGACTATCATTCTCAACTGTGGCTATGCTCGGATATGCATCCCATCGAGCCGAGCACCCGGAACCGCTGGAAAGGACCCCATGACGCCGATCCCCCGACCCGTCCACCGACCCGGACCGCGGCGTCGTGACTCGGGAAACCGCACCGGAGCATGGACGACGGCGCTGAGCCTGGTCCTTGCCCTGGGGCTTGTTCTCGGACCGGGCATGCTTCCGTCTCCGGCCCAAGTCAAAACGGAGACCGAGCAGGAAAACGCCGTACGGGACGGGACAGCACCCACCAGACGGCAGATACTTCGCGGCTCCGTCGACGTGCGCGCGAGCCTTCGCGATGACGCGGCGGAGCTCTCTCTGCAACACAGCGATTCGCCCCGCGACGCCGCATTGAACCGGGAAGCCTTCCGACCCGAAGAAGTGTGTCTCGGAGTCCCGGACGAAGCGCGCCGCGAGCGAACCGGCCCACTCATGTCCTCGTGGACCGAATTTCTGGGGGCGGAGGGTGGGGGATTCTACGAGCTGCCTCAGGAACCCGACCCGGACCTGATTCACCTCGCCCTGGACACGGCTGATGTGGATTTTTCGGAGGTCTCCCCCGGCGGAGGCCACCTCTCGTTGGTCCCGGTATCGATGCCACAGGGCTCGCGGTTCGGCGTCTATGCACAGCACGAGAGCGACCCTCCGAATGTGCTCCTGGATTCGACCCGGGGGAAATGGTCGATCGCGTCCACGGGACCGTCACGGACCCCGGCTCACTGGGCGTTCACCGAACCCGGAACCTATGCTTTCGACATTCAATTCACCGCGGAGACGCCCCGCGGCGGGAAGGTGACCTCTGGCCGGCACCGGCTGACGTTCGCCGTCGGGAACCTCGCCATCGACGCATGCGCCGCCAGGCCCGCGGAGAGACAGCCTCCCGCGTCCAGTGGCCACAGCGCGACACCCCCACCCCGGCCCAGCGCTCACCCCTCGACCATCACGCCGGGCGCGGAGTCCACGGCCGCGGTTCCCGATTCCGCCCCCGACTCACCGACTCCCAGCTCCCAGCCTCCTCGCTCCCCGACCCCCGAGTCACCGACTCTCGGCGAGTCGACTCCTGCCGCAATGCCCGCCACGACGCCGTCGAGAGTCTCAACATCCCCCTCGGCACCGCCCCCTGCCTCGGGCCCGGAACATGGCGGCGTCCCCGGGGACGGATCGAACCGAATTCACGAGATCGTCAGGCCGAAACCCGCTGCCATGACCGAGCCGACGCCGCTGCCGACCGGCATTTCACCCGTCGCCCAGGGCCCGGTTCGGGGCTCCGACGGGTCGTCCCGCACGGCTCCTTCTCCGCAGGCCGCCCCCCCGCCCACAGACCGCCGCGAACAAAGCCGTCGTGCCCCGGGCGGCGGCCGTTTGCGCAGCCATGCTCGGCATGACCCTTGCGGGCTGCGCCCTCTACCGGCGTCGTCTGGCGTCGGCCGGTGCGGGCGAGAAGTGAGTCGCGAGCACGACGTCTCGAAGGCCGGTAGACTCGCGTGTGCAGTCAGACGCGCTAATGGGCCCGCGCACCAGCGCGAGCCGTGGAGGATCAATGTCCGAGTTGGCATCGCCCGAAGTCAGAAACATCAATGCAGAGCAGGTCCTGGCCCACCTGCCGATGAGAGCCGCAGTGGATGCTCTGAAACAGGCGTTGCTCCAGGGCTACGATCCTGCCCTCGCCCACCCCCGGACCTCGGCCGAGCTCGAGCACGGCGAGTTCCTCATGATGCCGAGCGAGTTCGGTGACTACGCGGGCATCAAGATCTTGGCTTTGGGACCGGACAACCCCCGCAAAGGCGCACCCCTGATCCAGGGCAGCTACATCCTCTTCGACTCGGATACCCTCAGCCCCCTGGCCGTGATCGACGGACCGGCCCTGACGGCCATCCGCACCCCGGCCGTCTCCGCCTTGGGTATCGAGATGCTCGCCGCACCCGATGCGAGCCGCCTCGTGGTCTTCGGGACCGGCCCGCAGGCCGAGTACCACGTCAGGGCGGCCGCTGCGGTCCGCGAAATCTCGAGCGTCCGGATCGTCGGCCGGAGCGCCAACAAGACCGCGCGTTTGGTGGAAACACTGATCTCGGAAGGCTTCAATGCAAAAGCAGGCGAGGCCGACGACGTCGAGAACGCAGACATCGTTGCCTGTTGCACGAGCTCCCAGGAACCGCTCTTCGACGGCGACAAGGTGCAGAACGGCGCCGTCGTCGTCGCAATGGGTTCGCACTCACCGGACGCCCGGGAAACCGACGATGCCCTGGCCCGTCGCGCGGCCTTCTACGTGGAGGACGTGGATACGGCCCTGAGGGAAGCAGGCGACGCCGTCATCGCCGTCCAACGGCACCTGCTCCGCCGCGAGGACCTCGGTGGTCTCTCGTCCCTCGTCCTGGACGGCAAGCGCGATCCGTCCCGCCCTGCGCTCTTCAAAACCGTGGGGATGGGCTGGCAGGATCTCGTGACCGCGAAAGCCCTGTTCGAGAATCTCCCGGGCTGAGCATCCTGCACGGACCCCGGGTGTGCACAGCTGACAGGCTGGAACGATGACTATTTTCGACGTCGACTCCATGGGCCGCTCCATGCCGGCCGCGGAACTCCTTCCTCGCTTGGCGGCGGCGGGTGATGACGCCGGAGCCCTCCGTGCCGTCGTCGAGGCCCCACCCGGCACGGGCAAGACGACCCTCGTCCCGCCCTTCCTCGCGAACTGGATCTCGCAGCACTCTGCCCGGATCCACCCGAACGAGAACCGCACCGAGCCGCGGCTCGGAGGCGCCGTCGGGCGGCCACGCCGCATCGTCGTGACCCAGCCGCGACGCATTGCCGCACGCTCGGCTGCCCATCGCCTATCGGCACTCTCGGGAGAGCGAGTCGGGGGCCGTGTCGGGTTCACGGTCCGGGGAGAACACAAGGTATCCGCTGAGACGCTGATCGAGTTCGTGACCACGGGAGTCCTCCTTCGGCGTCTGGTCCGTGACCCCGAACTGGCCGATACCGCGGGCGTCATTCTCGACGAGGTCCACGAACGGCACCTCGACTCCGACCTCGCTTTCGGCATGCTCCGGCAACTGGCGGAGTTGCGCGATGATCTGTCCCTGGTCGTCATGTCCGCGACCCTTGACGCGCGCACGTGGGCGGAACTGCTGGGCGACGACGCACGACCGGCCGCGGTGGCCAGCGCTTCCAGTGCCTCGTTCGAATTGACCGAGACGTGGGCGGCACCGCAGGCCTCTGCTCTGGATGCGCGCGGGGTCACCCCGGCTTTCCTGCACCACGTGGCGGCAACGATCTCCGAGCACCGGGCCACGACCGACGGCGACGTCCTCGTGTTCCTCCCCGGCGCCCGGGAGATCGACCGCGTCGCCGGAGAGACGAGGCGCTGGATCCGTGACGAGGCGGAGGTCCTGACTCTCATGGGGCGGACTCCCCCGCGCGAACAGGATCGAGTCCTGCGAGGTTCGGCGGCCGGACGGCAGCGCATCATCCTCGCGACCAACGTCGCCGAGTCCGCGCTCACCGTCCCGGGGGTTCGTCTGGTGGTCGACGCCGGTCTGGACCGACAGCAGCGGGTGGATGCGATGCGCGGAATGAGTGGCCTCGTGACCGTGGGCGCGTCCAAGGCGGCCATGGTCCAGCGGGCCGGGCGCGCGGCTCGGGAAGCTCCGGGCGAGGTCGTTCGGTGCATGTCGCCGTCGGACTTCGCCGCCCGGCCCGCGGTCACGCCGCCCGAGGTCGAGACCAGCGACTTGACGAGCGCTGTCCTCGATCTGGCCTGTTGGGGCGCACCTGGCGGGCAAGGGCTCCGGCTCCCCAACCCGTTGCCGGCACGTGCCCATGCCAACGCCCGGAACACCTTGACCGCTCTCGGAGCGATCGACGACGAACGGGCAACCCCGCTGGGACGACGCCTCGCGACGGTACCTGCCGATCCCAGACTGGCCCGGGCCCTGTTCGACGGCGCCGATCTCGTCGGCACACGCGCCGCCGCGGAGACGGTCGCGGCGCTGGAATCCGAGCAGCGCGCTCCGGGGGCCGATGTCTGGGCCCTGATCCGCCAGTTGCGACATTCCGGCGACAACCGATGGAAGCACGAGGTGCGTCGCTTGGAGAACGAGGTCGGCGCCCCCTCGACGTCGCCGCCTGCCACGGAGCAGGACGCCGCCCTCGTCACCGCACTCGCCTTCCCCGACGGAATCGCGCGGGTGAGAGCCCCGGGGAGCTCCGACTACCTGATGGCCTCCGGCACGGGTGCGTCGCTGCCCAGGGACTCAGGATTGTCAGGCCAACCATGGCTCGCCGTGGCCGAAGCCGGTTTGGCTCAGGGAACAGCGCTGATCCGGGCCGCCGCGGTTCTGGACGCCGACACCGCCCAGCTTGCGGGCGCCGAATTGCTGCGTGAGGAAGAGGTCGCGACCTTTGACCCGTCCCAAGGCGATGGCAAGGTCAGCGCACGCTGGGTACGGAGCCTGGGCGCGATCGAGCTCAGTGCCACCCCCTGCCGCCCATCGGCCGAGGGAGGCCGCCGCGCCGTGGCCCGGGCTCTGACCGACCTCGGTCTTCGTGACGTCCTTCGGCCGAGTGAGTCCTTTGAGGTTCTCCGCTCCCGCCTGGGTCTGGTGCGCGCCGTTTTCGGAGATCCCTGGCCTGATGTCCGGTTGGGCGAGCTCACGCGGACGGCGGAGACTTGGTTGGGACCAGAGCTGGAAGCCATCGCTCGGGGGGCTTCGCCCCGACGCGTGGATGCGACCTCGGCGCTGAGAAGGCTCCTGCCCTGGCCGGAGGCCTCCCGTTTCGACGAGATCGCGCCCGAACGTATCCGAGTGCCCAGCGGCTCAGCCGTCCGCCTGGAATGGCCCGCCGCCGAAGACCACGAGAACCAGGTGGCTCCACCCGTGCTCGCCGTGAAATTACAAGAATGCTTCGGCTGGCCCTCCGGCCCGACCGTGTGCGACGGCCGAGTGCCCGTGACCCTGCACCTGCTATCGCCGGCACGCAGACCACTCGCGGTCACCCAGGACCTCACGAACTTCTGGGAGAACGTGTATCCGCAGGTGCGCGCCGAAAACCGCGGCCGCTACGTCAAACACCCGTGGCCCGAGGACCCGTGGAACGCAACGGCCACGGCCAGGACCAAGACCAGGACTTCTCACCCCTGAAGGGCCAATGCGAAGGGAAGCACGCCGCGCGCCCCGGCCAGACGCAGCTCTCTGGCGGCGACCGTCATGGTCCACCGGGAATCGACGAGGTCGTCGACCAGCAGAACCGGCCCCTTGGCCTGATCGATCCGTTCGGCCAGCTCGTCGCCCACCCGGAATCTTCCCCAGACGGCAGCGACAGCGAACGCGCTGTTTCCCCCTCGCTGGCCGGCGACGGCCGGAGCGTCCGGTGAGACCTCGAGTTCACCCCAATACGGCAGTTTGCCGGCCGAGGCCAGCCCTCGCGTCAGAGATCGTGTCAGGAGCGGCCGGCCGGCTGACGGTATGGACACCACCCCGACGGGCCGTTCCGACCAGTCCCATTCGGCAAGAACCGCGATGCACGCTTTGCCGAGATCGGCGGGGACCTCGCAATCGATCGGCGCGCCGGCGTCGTCGTTGACGAAGACTTCCCGGAGCCTGTTGCCCCACCCGAGATCGGTGAGCCGGGCCAGAACCCTTCCTCGTTCGAAGCGTTCGTCTGCGGAGATCTTGCCCTTCATGTCGATACCGAGTTTGGGCAGCCCGCTCGGCCACTGGGCCCTGGGCTCGATCGGGACCCCCACACGGACCAGTCCGTGTTTTGCCCTGCGCGAGGCCTCGTCATCGACGTCCTGCGGGTACCAGGGCCCCGCACACACGTCACAGCGGCCACAAGGGCGTGCCGTTCGGTCATCGAGCTGATCCGCCAGGAACTGCATACGGCACATCTGTCCTGCTTCGTAGTCCAGCATCGCCGTCTGTTCCCGTCGCCTGGCCTCTGCGATGCGCTCGTACCGTGCGGCGTCGTAGGTCCACGGATTGCCCGTGGCCGTCCAGCCGCCCTGAGTTCGTTCCACGGCGTCCTCGACCGCCAGGACCTTGAGAAGGAGCTCCAAGGACGTGCGCTTGATATTGACCGCGGACTCGAGCGCCGCGACCGACAGTGCGGCCGAGGACCGAGCGAGCGTGTCGAGCACGGCCTCGGCGTTCTCCCGGGTAGGCATGGACGCGGTCGCAAAGTACTTCCAGATCTCGGCGTCCTCCTGACCGGGCAGGAGCAGGACGTCGGCGCTGTCCGTGGCGCGTCCGGCACGGCCGACCTGCTGGTAGTAGGCCACGGGTGACGACGGTGCCCCCAAATGGACCACGAACCGCAAATCGGGCTTGTCGAAGCCCATGCCCAGCGCGCTGGTGGCGACCAATGCTTTGACGCGGTTGTTCTTGAGGTCGTCCTCGGCCGACTCGCGGTCGGCAGAGTCGGTCCGCCCCGTGTAGGGCCGGACGCTGTACCCGGACTCGGTCAGGATCCGCGCGGTGTCCTCGGCCGCCGAAACCGTCAACGCGTAGACGATCCCGCTGCCCGGAAGGTCCTTCAGGTGTTCGATCAGCCACGCGACCCGGGAGGCGTTGTCGCGCAATTCAAGGACCCCCAACCGAAGGCTGTCCCTCGCGAGCGGCCCGCGGAGGGTGAACACGTCTCCCGAGCCCTCGACGTCCGACGCCGGATCGTTACGGACCCCCAGTTGTTCCTGGACGTCGGTGACCACCCGTTCGTTGGCCGTGGCCGTGGTCGCGAGGACGGGCACCCCATCAGGAAGCCGCCCAATGATGTCCTTGATGCGACGGTAGTCCGGACGGAAATCGTGGCCCCAGTCGGAGATGCAGTGGGCCTCGTCGACGACCACGAGGGAGCAGGTGCTCATGAGCGTGGGCATCCATTCGTCACGGAATCGGGGGTTGTTCAGCCGTTCGGGACTGATCAGAAGAACGTCGAGCTCACCGGCGCGGATGCTGTCCCGGATCTCGTTCCACTGGGTCGCGTTGGCCGAATTCACGGCGGCGGCCCGAACCCCGGCACGCTCGGCTGCGGCAACCTGGTCCCTCATGAGGGCCAGCAACGGCGAGATAATCAGGGCAGGACCGCCCCCGAGCTCCCTCATGAGCAGCGAAGAGATGAAGTAGACGGCGGATTTGCCCCACCCCGTCCGCTGGACGACCAGCGCTCGGGCCCTGTCCTCGACGAGGGCCCGGATCGATTCGAACTGTCCGGCGTGGAAATCGGCGTCCGGGTTGCCCGTCAGGGCGCGCAGGTGATGGAGGGCTCGGTCACGGAGATCTGAGGCAGGGTCGGCAACGGTCATGAGTCCAGTCTGGCAGGTCGCGCGGATCCGTACTGGGGGCCTGTGGACAACCCGGGTCACCGGCTTTTCGGTCTTCGCCCACAGCCGGCACCCAGGTTCTCTGCAGTAGAATATTCAGGGCGTTCCCCTTCCCATCGATACAAGGTAGCTTCATGTCAGCCATTGCGGACCTCGGCCTCCAGATGCCCCAGCACCTCACGACGCTGAGTGCGCTACCGACCCCGAGCCTCGGGCTCCTGGGATTCGATTTGGAGGAGGTTCTGGCACACGCGGGTCCGTGGGTTCTGGGACTCGTATCGTTGATCGTGTTCATCGAGTCGGGGGTCCTCTTCCCTTTCCTGCCGGGCGACTCCCTGCTGTTCACCACCGGCCTTCTCCATCATCAGCTCGGGCTGAACCTTTGGATTCTGCTGATCTGCGTGAGCGTCGCGGCTGTACTGGGTGACCAAGTTGGATACATGCTCGGCCACTTTTTCGGTCGCAAACTGTTCTCTGAGCACGGGCGCGTACTCAACTACGCGAATCTCGATCGCGCCCACACCTTCTTCAACAAGTACGGTGGAAAGGCGCTGGTCCTCGCCCGCTTCGTGCCGATCGTGCGCACGTACGTACCGCTGACGGCCGGGATCGCCAAATACCGGTATGCCGACTTCGCGAAGTGGAATATTTTCGGGGCGCTGCTGTGGTGCATCCTCCTGACCTTCGCCGGGGTCTGGCTGGGCAACGTGACCTGGATCCGCGAGAACGTGGATCTGATCGTCGTCGTCCTGGTCCTGCTCTCGGTGATACCGATTGGGCTCGAGGTCATGAGGGAACGCAAGAAGGCACAGAAGCGCGAGGCCGCCGCCAAGGACGATTCCGCAGGCGGTCCTGCGGCTTAGCTGTTCTTCGGCGGAGGGCCCGTCGCCTCGACGTCGAGCACGAATCCCCGGAGCCGATACCCGGCGATGACCGAGTCCCACTCGATCTCGGGCTCGCTCACGATCCGCGGGTTCATAGCCAGTAGCCTCGTCAGCAGGGCATCGGTTTCCCTGATCGCGAGATTCTCGCCGGGGCACTTGTGCGGACCGGCCCCGAAGCTCAGTCCCGCCGCCCGGGCGCGACCGCCTTTTCTCTCCGGGTCCAGCCGCATCGGGCATTTCCCGGTGAGCTCAGGGTCCGTATTCGCCGCCCGGACATCGACGTCGATCAGGTCTCCAGGCTCAAATTCCGAGGAGTTCGCCTCCGCGTCCCCCACGCGTCGGTACACGTGACCCACCACCGGCTCCAGGCGGATGATCTCGCGCAGGATGCTCTCACGGTCCGCCCGCTCGGCGGCACGGAACCGGCCGCAAAGCTCAGGGTCACGCATCAGATGCCAACATGCCATGACCATGAATTCTCGCGTGGTGACCATTCCCGCGGTCCCGTAGGTCATGCATTCGACCAGAATCTCCACGCGGCTGGCGCCCGAGCCCATGAGGTATCCCATGACGTCCGGTTCGGACTCACGCCGATGTTTCCGCATCGCCGGGGCCACATCGCAAACGTATAGTGCGGCCACGGCGCGGAGCCCGCGGAACGCGGCGAGCGCCCAGTCTGCCCGACTGCGACCGAGGTCGGGCCGTGAGTAGTCGGCGTGTGGTTGGTCAAAGAACAATTCGAGTCGCCGAGCCAACCCCCGGGTCGAAGACGCCGTCAGACCCACGATCCGGGCCGCTATGTCTACCGAGAACAGAAGGCTCTCCTCATCGAGCCGGATTCGCCCGCGCTCGGCCAGATCATTCGCGAGCGCTTCTGCCCGAGCGTCGATGGTCGACGTGTACTCCGAGTCGATGGTCGACGGTGCAAAGAACCTCGCGAGCTCGCGGCGCTGCCGGTCATGCAGTTCTCCGTCCGAGATGAGCAGCGGGCGACGCCGGAACAACCAGTCCGGGATCCGCTCGGCGGTGAATCCCGCCTGGGTCGATGCCCGACCCAGCCGGAGGAAACGCCGTGCCGCCTCGTAGGACCCGACGACCACGCGGTGCTTCTCTCGCCGTATTCCGTGGACCGGGCACCGGGGCTCGTCCGCGGGCTGCGCCCACCGCTGGTCGGGGCCGGTCCCTTCGCGGTCGGAGCGGCTGGAGCCGTCGGCGTCGCCCTCCTCGCGTGTCATGAAACCCTCGATGCGCTGTACCGAATCATTCCCGTGAGCGTCTCGCAGAGACGGCCCGGCAGTCCGGAGTCGGCCAATCGCACCTCCAGCGAGCGGCCGGAGTCCTCGATGAGCTTTTCGACACGGTGACGCGCCCCGGTAGAGCTCAGCACGGCACGGATCCTCTCGGCGTCTTCGGGCCGCAGGCCGGGATCGCCGAAGCATTCTTCGACGTCGCTCCACTCCTCATGACCCCGGGCATAGGCCACCAGGAGGGTTTGCTTGCCCTCCCGCAGGTCCGAGACCACGGACTTCCCCGTCCGCGATTCGTCGCCGAACACGCCCAGCAGGTCATCACGCAACTGGTAGATCGCGCCCAGATCGCCTCCTATATGCGCGAGGGACGCGGTGAGCTCGCTCTCCGCGCCCGCCAGGACCGCGCCGATCCGGACCGGCAGCTCGAAGGAGTAGACGGCCGTCTTGTCCTTCATCATCTCCAGGATTGTGGAGGTCGTGTTCTCCTTGGCGTCGAGGGCCAACCAGACGTCGGTGTGCTCTCCCGAGGCGCTGCGCAGGATCGCTTCATCGTAAATGTCCAGTACGGCCCGACGTCGTTCCTCCGGAACATCCAATCGGGCGAGGAGACCTTGTGCCGCCGACAACAGGATGTCACCGGCAAGAATCGCCGAGGCCTTCCCCCAGGTCTCCGCTTGTTGGGGCGTGCCGCCCCGGTCCAGCGCATCCGCATGGAAGCGGCCGTAGATGTTCGGGGCGCCGCGCCGGTACAGGTCGCCGTCGATGACGTCGTCGTGCGCGAGCAGCGCGAGGTGCAGCAGCTCGGAAGCGCATGCCGCTTCCACCGCCGACGCCGCATCGACTCCGCCCAGGTCGCGGAAGGTCCTCATCAGCAACAGCGGACGCACCTTCTTGCCGTCGAGGGCCATTGCCTCCAAACCGTCGAACAGATCGATGAGGGGCCGGGTCATGGTCGGCAAGCGGTGCGCGGCGGCCGCGAGAACTTGCTTGAGCCGCTGGTCAATGGCTTCGACGTCGCCCTCGGTCACGGGAATGCCGCTTCTGTGCGCCCCGGGCGGGCCGGTGGTCGATGATACTGCGCTCATGGGTGCTCCGTGTGGTTCGTGGTTCGTGGTGGCCGGTCGACGTTTGGACCAGACGTCGACCGCGTGCATTCCGGTGCAAAGTTCTCAGCGATGGCTGCCCCTGCCGGCCCGCCTGGGATGACGCAATCGCTCACCTGCTTCCAGCAGGGAACGAAGAGCTCCCGGATAGGCATGACGGGAAGTCAGCGGGGGCGTCCAGAGCTCGTGGCCGCGCACGGACCATCGGCCCAAGAGTTCGTTCGCGGCTTGCCATCCCGTGGTCGCGGCCCGTTCCATCAACGCGACGGGATATTCGCACCGGATCGTGTCCCCCGCGAGCACCAATTGGGGATGCGGTGTGGTCACGCTCGGTCTCTCGTCCCACGGTTCCAGCCCGACGAGAGGGCAGTCCCATTCGATCAGCAAGTTGTCTTCGAGGACACCCGAGAGTCGGGTTTCCGGGTAGACCCTCGCGAGTTCGTCACGCAAGCGACGCCGGAGCGATTCCCTGTTCACGGGCTCGTCGAGGGCATATGCGTGGAGCTCGACGACGCTGCCGCCATGCGCCTCGCTCCACTGAGCGGCCCCTTCCTCGAACCGTTCGAGAACACTGACGTTGTCGAGCGGGCCGAATCCTGCGGTACCGAGAAAAGCGGGGCGCGACGCATTGACCTTTCGGTCCATCCACAGCCGCCAGACCGCGAAGGGCGGCGCCTGCCGGATCGAGGCCATGCGTTCGGTCCACGCGGAGTCCTCCACGCCCGTCGCTTCCGACCCCAGGCGCCGGGTTGCCCCCGGCCCCGCTGCCAGCACGACGGCGTCGTACTCCCGAGTCGCACCGTCCTCCATGTGGACCATCGCGCCCTCGGATTTCATGGCCAACGACTCGACGCGCGTTCGCAGACGCCGCACGCCCAGCCCGGAGAGATAGTCCCCCAAGGGCTTCCACAGAGCGGTGTCGAAGTCGTCGGACGCCGTGTCGAAGAGGAGACCCTCGGACGATCCCAGGAAATAGGTGTGGAACATCGCGAGCATCTCGCCGGCAGAGAAATCGGTCGGATTCGCGAAGAAGCTGCGGGCGAAGACTTCGAGGGCCAAGTGCCTGGCCCGTTCCGGGAAACCCAAACGGTCCAGGAATTCCTGGGCGCTCTGTCCGTCGTGGCGTCGGAAGGTTTCCGGGAAGTCCACGTCGAGCAAGGACAGAGCCGTATCGAGGTCGACCCCGGGCAGATCACGCAGGCGAAAACTGGGGCTCTGCAGCACGAACCCGATGAAGCTCCAAGGCGGGGTCCGAGGGATACGGGCGAAGGAATCCGCGAGCCCGTCGGAGGACCTGAGCGGGTAGTCGGGCACGGCACGCAGAGGGTCTGACGAAGGGATGCGGTCCAACAACGCGCGAAGATTGTAGTACTGGCGGAAGAACGCGTGGAAGCCGCGACTCATCGTCACCGGGCCCGCGGCGCCGTCGACATGCCAGGACCGAACCCGCCCGCCGAGTTGCCGTTGCGGCTCGACCACGGTGACATCGACACCGCGTTCCGCGAGGCCGGTGGCCGCGGACAGGCCGGCGATTCCGCCGCCGACCACCAAGACGGAGCGAGCTTCGGCGACCTTGTCGGCACCTTCGGGCGCAGGGATTCTCTGCGCCTTGTCGTCACGAATGTTTGGACTCATGAGAACCTTCCTCGTGCTTCGGGCCCTGACCGGGGTCTCGCCGCGATCGGCGCAAGGCGGTCCACAGCATCAGCGTCAGCGTCATCATCGCGAACCCGAATCCGAAATCTTCGATCGGGATATCGAGGGGCCACCGAATACCGAGGAACTGGTCCGGGTTGTACCGAACGATCGGGTTCGACAGGCGGGTGAGAAAACCGTCCATGGGTATTTGGAATGCAAACATCACGGCCATGGCCAGCCAGTAATTGAGCGAACGGAAGATGCCGGTCTTCAGCCAGAAGAGTTCGATCGTGATCACCGCAATCATGGTCAGGACCGTCCCGATCGTGTATTCAGGCATCCTTGTCCCTACCCTTCGACCGCGACAGAATCCTGCGCACCAGAACGGTGACGCGCTCCACGGATTCGTACGTCAGCACGGCGCATATCGGGATGGCCACAAAGAAGAGGACCTCCTCGAGGGGCAACCCGCCAGGAAGCTCTACCGCGAGGGTCTGCAAGGGGTCGTAGGTCCAGTAATCGCGTCCGACGGCGATGGTGTCCCACACGGAGAAGATCAGGACCACAGGAACCAAGACCAGGAGCAACCTCAACGGATTGCGATAAACCCGCAACCGGAAAACGAACTCGAGGGGCAGCGTCAGGGCGAGACAGATTCCCAGAACAATCAGGTACGTCCAGGGCTGCATCACATGCACCGCTTTCCGATGGTTCGGGTACTCAGCGCCGTGCCCAATGCACCGATGTCTGCGGTTGTTTTCGACCGCCATGTAGCGTCAAACATAGCACCACGGTAGCAAAGAGCGCCTGGTCAGAATCATGTTTCGGCCTTCCTGGTTCCTTTTCGGGCCTGGAGGGGACGTCACCGCCGAGCAATATCCCACGTGCACAATTATATCGTGTACTACCTTTCTCGGCGCGGTGACGGGCCGGGAGTTTCGTCGTTTCATGGTCAGGTCTTGGATGGGCCGGCGAGGCGCGTGATGCCGAAAATGCTGCCCATTCCTTGGGGTTGGGCCGACCACCACCTCGAGTTGGGTGGGGGTTGCCCGATTCAGTGGATGTTTCCGCCGTTAGGTGGGGGTTGAGACGCCACCTAACGGCGGAAAACGCCTCCCCATCGGGTAACGCCCACCAAATAGCGCCCCGGACGTACACGACGTCGTCGGGAACCCCCTCGGGAACCCTTCGAGGCGGCGATGAAGTGCGCCAACGGCGACTGCCCACGCGCGAGGTGGTGGTGAGGTGGCAGCATTCTGCAAATTTGGCCGCGAAAACCGCACGGGACTGCCACCTCGACCCGCAGACCAGGCCCCACGGAAATCAGGCCGGTTCTTTACTTCGTCCTCAGGTCGCGGATCCGCCAGGCGACGCTGTGCCGCTGACCGGATTCGAGAGTGACCAGGTCGCGGCCCGAGCGGAACGAGTCGGCGGGCGCGGTCATGGGTTCCACGGCGACGGCCCGCCGCCCGGCCTCACCGGGAGCCTGGTCGTCCGTGTACACCTGGATCCACGAGGCCTCGGCATCGCACTCCAGGAGAACCCCGTCACCCGTCGCTGTGCTGAGCGAACAGGCGAACCGCTCGTCAGGGCTCCGTTCCGGATCGCCCAGGGCGACGTCGTAAGGCTCCCGGCCGAGACGCCGGCCCGCGCGAAAGTCGTAGGCGGTTCCCTCGACCGGGTGAACGCCGCGGGGCAGAAGCCGCTCGGGATCCGTCTCGACGTACGACGATGCCGGGACGGTCAAGGTCCAGTCGCCGATCGCGTCGGATGTGCTGCCCTCGGACCCGTCCGCCACGAGGTACGGGTGGCCGGCGACGGCGTAAGGAGCCGGACGACCCCCGGTGTTCGTGGTCGTCACACGGCATTCGAGGCCGCTCGCGGAGAGGGAGTAGACGACTTCCAGGCCGAGAGAGAAGGGGTACCCGGGTTGGGGAACCAGATCCAGGCTCATCACGAGCTCATGCGGGTGATGCGCGACGACGTCCCACCGTTCCCACAGGACCAACCCGTGGGCGGCATTCCCTCGTTCGGGCTCCGTCAGGGGCAGTTGGTGGGTCTCGCCGTCGAATTCATAGCGCCCGTCCCGAAGACGGTTGGGCCACGGAGCAAGGATCGCGCCATTGCACCCGGGACGCAGCCCTTCCGGAGGGGTGCGCCGGACCAGATGGCCCCGGAAACCGCGCAGGGACACAAGGCTGGCGCCGACCTCCGCAATCTCCGCCGAGTAGCCCCCGGCGGAGATCGTACGGATGGTTCCCTGCAGGCCGGACATCAGCCCAGCTTCCCTTCGCCTTCCGCCTTCTTGATCTCGACGGACTCGGCGCTGGCCACGATGTCTTCCTCAGGAACCGGTGCGAGTTTGTCCCACAGGAAGAACAGCCCTCCCGCCACGAGCATCGAGATACCGGTCCACAGGTTGATGTGCAGGCCTCCGGTCTTCGCGGCATCCGTGGCCGGATCCACGATTCCCATGATCGTCACCAGGACGCCGTAGATCAGGAACAGCCCGCCGATGATCCTGCGCAGATCCGTTCGACGGGTCGACCGGATGAGCTTCTTCTTCTCCGCCTCGCTGAGCTGCACGAGGTCCGGACTCTCCTTCGAGTTCTCGTTCATGATGTTTCTCCTCGTCGATGCGAATTCTTACAGGAAGGGCAGGTAGAGCAGGACGCAAAGCACCAGGGCTCCGGTGCCCAGGAGCGCCGGCGATCGGTACCACGCGGCGTCGCCCGCGACGACGTCGGACTTCATGTCCAGCGTACCGATGCCGTAGACAAGCCCCTTCAGCTCTTCCACCGGCTTGGGTTTGGTGAACAGCGTGACAACTACCGAAACCACGATCACCGCGACGAAGGACCAAATGGCTCCGTACATCGTTTCGGCCGTCGCCGAGCCGAAGAGCGACTCGTTGTTGAGATACGCGATCCACACGATCGTGGGCGCCACGATGCCGGCGAGGTACCCCCACAGGCCCGCCGCGGGAGTCATCTTCTTCCACAGGAGACCCAGGATGAACACACCGAACAATGGGGCATTGAAGAAGGAGAACAACGTCTGCATGTAGGTCATGATGTTGCCGAACTGCGCTGCCAGGAACGCCGTGGCGATTCCGACGACGACGCCGATCGCCGTGATCCAACGGCCCACGGACAGGTAGTAGTCGTCCGGCATCTTGGGCTTGATGTACTCCTGCCAGAGGTCGTACGTGAACACCGTGTTGAAGCTGGAGACGTTGGCGGCCATACCGGCCATGAACGAGGCCATGAGACCCGTGACCGCGACACCCAGGACGCCGTTGGGCAGGTACATCTGGATGAGCTTCGGGATCGCCTCGTTGTAGGTCAGCGAGCCGTCGGCAAACTGGTTACCGACCGTTGCCGCGGCGATCAGGCCGGGCACCACCACGATGAAGGGGATGAACAATTTCGGGAAGGCGCCGATCAACGGTGTGCGGCGAGCAGCCGACATGTTCTTCGCCGAGAAAGCCCGCTGAACCTCGGTGAAGTTGGTGGTCCAGTAGCCGAACCCGAGCACGAACCCGAGGCCCAGCACGATAGCGAGCCAGTTGGCACCGATCGGGTTGGTGACGTCACCGATTCCCGTGCCCTGCCAGGCGGAGAGGTGGAGTCGGCTGACACCCTCGGTGTGCATCAAGGATTCCTTGAGGCCCGACCAACCGTGCACGCGGTGCAGGCCGACGATCGTGAGCGGGACCAGCCCGGCAATGATCACGAAGAACTGCATGACCTCGTTGTAGATCGCTCCGGACAGACCGCCCAGGGTGATGTACAGGAGCACGAAGCCTGCCGAGATGATGATGGCTACCCACTGGGGCCAGCCAAGCATGGCCTCGATGATGATGGCCATGGCGTAGAGGTTGATCCCTGCGATGAGCACGTTGGAAATCGCGAAGGCGATCGAGTTGACCACGTGGGCCGGCTTCCCGAAACGCCGCAGCATGAACTGCGGGACCGAGCGAACCTTGGACCCGTAGTAGAAGGGCATCATCACGAGACCGAGGAAGACCATCGCCGGAACCGCGCCGACGATGTAGTAGTGCAACGTGGCCATACCGATTTCGGCACCGTTCGCGGCCATCCCCAGAATCTCGGTGGCTCCGAGGTTGGCCGAGACGAAGGCGAGGCCCGTGATCCATGCCGGCATGGACCGCCCCGAGAGGAAGAAGTCCATACTGGTCTTGACCTTGCGTTTGGCGGCGATGCCGATGGCAAGGACCGTCGCAAAGTAGAGGAAGAGCATCAGGTAGTCGACCCATGAGAGGGACAGCCGGATGCCGGAGCTGGCGTCTGCAAGCAGCATCGCTTGCCTCCTGGAGTATCGGGAACGCACACTCATGTGCGTTACTGTTCGTAATTGTTGAATTCTGGAGCTCAGCCTACACGGACACGTGACCTTGTCAACATTTGTCGGTGACATGGGCCGCAAGAGCGGCACGCCGAGCATGTTCTTTTTTGTTCACTTCAGATCTTTTCGTGACATACTGTGTGACGCTCACCCGTCAGCATCCGCGGAAAGGTGCTCATGCTCGCCGAACAGCGCAAGAGGCGCATCCTTCACGAGGTCCAGCAAAACGGAGCCGCCCATGTCCAGGACCTCTCCCGGCTGCTGGATGTCTCCCCCATGACCGTGCGACGGGACCTGGCCGAGCTGGACGAGCAGGGCCTGCTGACCAGAATCCACGGTGGTGCCGAATCCACGACGTCGACCCTTGAGCCCGCGTACTCGGAAAAGATGTCGCTGAATTCGGAGGCCAAAGGAGCCATCGCACGGGCGGCGGCGGACATGGTCGGAGCCAACCAGTCGATCGGATTCTCCGCAGGGACCACGTGCACCCGGATAGCCCAGGAGGTCACGGGCCGGCCGGAACCGTCCCGCCTGACCGTGCTGACCAATTCGCTTCCGGTCGCAGACGAATTCTTCAGGTCCCAAGCCGGCCCCGAGGCGGACCGCGCGAAAGCCTCCGATCCCCACCAGGTGCTCCTCACAGGCGGCGAGCGCACGCCCTCGGATGCCCTGGTCGGCCCCCTGGCGGACGCGACCCTGGGGTACCTCCACGTGGACATCCTGTTCCTGGGAGCCCACGGTGCCGGGGATGCCGGACTGACAACGCCCAACCTCGCCGAGGCACGCACCAACAGGGCCCTCGTCCGTTCGGCCCGCACCGTGGTCGCCGTCTTCGATCACACCAAGTGGGGCATCACGGGCTTGGCGGGCTTCGCCGATTGGTCGGAGATCGACGTCGTCATCACGAGCCCCGGCCTGCCTGAGGACGCCCTGGAATTCATGCAAGAGAAGATCGACAAGGTGGTCATTGCATCATGACGGATGATATTCAGCCCCGCGTGACCCGTGGGCTCCTCGCCGATGGGCGGGACATCATTTTCTTCGACGACTCCGAGCCCTATCTTTCGGGCGAGCGCACACGGTCGATCCACGACCCGAGGCCGCTCGAACCCCGACAGTCTCCCCCGCCCGAGTCGGCGAGTATCCGGGTCGACCCGCTGACCGGCGACCACGTCACGATCGCGGCCCATCGGATGAACCGCACTTTCCTGCCACCGGCGGATGAGGACCCCCTGGCCCCGGCGGGACAGGGAACCGTCCCGTCCGAGGTTCCGGAGCCGGAGTACGACGTCGTCGTCTTCGAGAACCGATTCCCCTCGCTCCAGGGACCGCTCGAGACCTACCGCGACGAGCCTTTGTTCCGGGAAACCTCGCCCGCAGGGCGGTGCGAGGTCGTCTGCTTCACCTCGGAGCAGGCGGGATCCTTCGCCCGCCTGGGCCACCGCCGTGCCCGGACCGTGATCGAAGCCTGGACGCACCGCACCCGGGAGCTGTCGGCGCTCGACGGCGTCGTCCAAGTGGTTCCCTTCGAGAACCGGGGTGAGGAGATCGGGGTGACCCTCCATCACCCGCACGGTCAGATTTACGCGTATTCGTATGTGCCTCCCCATACGGCCGCGGTTCAGCGCAGCGCCGAGCAGTGGAAAGCATCCACGGGAGGGGACCTGATCGCCGACGTCCTGGACGCCGAGCTCGAGGCCGGGGACCGCATCATCACCGAGACCGCCCACTGGGTCGCCTATGTCCCGTTCGCGGCCAAATGGCCGGTCGAGTTCATGGTCGTTCCCCGACGGGCGGCCCGCGACTTCACGGAATTGAGCGACCGTGAAAAGGACGAGTTGGCAGACCTCTACCTGGACCTCCTGGGCCGCCTGGATCGCTTCTTCGATGGCATCGAACAGTTGCCGTACATCTCGGCCTGGCACCAGGTCCCAGTCCGCGGCGGCGAGGACATCTCCCGCATGCGACTCCATGTGTTCTCCCTGCTGCGAGCCCCCGGCAAGATGAAGTACCTGGCCGGTTCCGAATCGGCGATGGCCGCCTGGATCAGCGACACGACCCCCGAACGGATCGCCCAGCGATTCAGAGAGGTGGCACCATGAGCGAGCTCGTCTGGAAGCCCGCCCCCGACGCACGCGAACAGATCGACGCCGCCCGCTCCCTGTTCCGGGAAACCTACGGCTCCGAACCGTGGGCCGTCTTTTCTGCCCCCGGTCGCGTCAATCTGATCGGCGAGCACGTGGACTACAACGGCGGAACGGTGGTCCCCCTGGCTCTGCCGCACCGGACCTACGTCGCGGTCGCTCCACGGGAGGATCGGCGGGTTCGCGTGACCTCCGCCGAGGAACCGGGCGACCCCGTGGTCACGAATCCGGACGACGTCGCCCCGGGTCGGGTCCACGGGTGGACCTCCTACGTGTTCGGGGTGCCGTGGGCGATGGCGCGCGAATCCCTCGGGTCTGGGGCGAACGGGGTCGAGATCCCCGGGGCAGACCTCGCAATCTGCTCGTCCGTTCCCTTGGGCGCCGGGTTGTCCTCCTCCGCGGCACTGGAGTGTTCGGTCGCCTTGGCCTTCGACGCCCTGGCGTCGCGGGAAGAAGCCGACCGCCCGCTCCTGGCATCATCCGACGAAGGACGCGCTCGACTGGCGACCGCTTGCATTCTTGCCGAGAACGAGATCGCCGGTGCAAGCACGGGCGGCATGGACCAGTCGATCTCGCTGCGGGCCCAGGAGGGCTCCGTGCTGACGATCGACTGCCGGGACTTCTCGTCCAGGCCGCTGCAGATCGACGTCGCCTCGGCCGGCCTGTCCCTGCTGGTCATCGACACGCGTGCACCGCACCGCCTCGTGGACGGCCAATATGCCCAGAGGCGCGAAGGATGCGACAGCGCGGCACGAGCTCTCGACGTCCCGACCCTGCGCGACGCGCTGGATGAGGTACCCACCGACGACGACGTCCAGCGCCTTCTGCGCGAGTGGGACGCGGCCGTGGAGAGTGGCACCCGAGACATACCCGATGGTCACACCGAGGCCTCGATGCGCGGACTCGTGCGCCACGTATGGACCGAGGTCCTCAGGACCCAGAAGTGCGTCGGTCTCTTCGCCGATGCCGAGCGCCCGGCCGGAGACCCGGCCTGGGCCTCGCTCGGGGAGATCCTCAACGGCTCCCACGATTCCCTGCGGGACGACTACCGGGTCAGCAGCCCTGAGCTGGACGCGGCGGTCGACGCCGCTCGCACGGCCGGGGCCCTGGGCGCCCGCATGACGGGCGGCGGCTTCGGCGGATCGGCGATCGCGCTGGTCCGGCGGGAGCAGATGGAAGCCGTCGCCTCGGCCGTCGCAGACGCCTTCGCCGACGCCGGTTTCGCTCCCCCCGAATTCCTCGAGGCCCTGCCGTCCGAGGCCGCGCGGCGGGACGTCTAGCTCCGCTCCGGGTCGTACCGTTGACCCTGCGCGGAGCCTCTGGTTTCCTGGGAACAGTCCGTCCATTCAAAATTCAATGACCAGCTGAGGCCTGTGATTGCCCCCCCCCTCGACGGACGAAGTTCCGTGGTCTCCTGCTGGAACGATCCCCGGGTGACCATGCTCTTCACACTCCTTCGCCGGTACACCAGGCCCTATCGGGGCCATATGGTCGCCGTCGTCATGCTCCAGTTGGTCTCCGTGCTGGCCATCCTGTACCTCCCCAGCCTCAATGCCCGCATCATCGACGAGGGCGTGGCCACGGGGGACACCGATTACATTTGGCGCACCGGCGGGATCATGCTCCTGGTCGCGCTGGCCCAGATCGTCTCCGCGGTTTCGGCGGTGTACTTCGGTGCGCAGGCCTCGATGGGTTTGGGCCGTGACCTCCGATCTGGCGTGTACACCTCGGTGGACCGTTTCGGCGCCCAGGAAGTCACGCAATACGGCGCACCGACACTGATCACCCGCGGAACCAACGACGTGCACCAAGTCGAGATGCTGTTCCTCATGATCCTGAATTTCATGGTCACGCTGCCCCTGATGGTGATCGGCGGCGTCATCATGGCCGTTCAGGAGGACGCCGGGCTCTCGTGGCTCGTGCTCGCGGCGGCGATCGTGGTCGTGGTCCTGATGACTTTCCTGATTCGCCGCCTGGTCCCGCTGTTCTCGGTCATGCAGGGCAAGATCGACAGGATCAACGGCGTGCTGCGCGAGCAGATCATGGGCATCCGAGTGGTCCGGGCGTTCGTGAGGGAGCCGTACGAGACCCGACGCTTCGACTCGTCGAACCGCCAGGTCACCGACGTCTCGGTCACGATCGGACGCGTCTTCGTGCTCATGGGGCCGTTGCTGACGATCGTGCTGCACGGCGCCGAGGTGGCTGTTCTCTGGTTCGGAGGCCACCGGGTCGAGGCCGGCCAGGTCGAGATCGGTTCGTTGACCGCTTTTCTCCAGTACCTGATGCAGATCCTGCTCGCCGTGATGATGGGATCGTTCATGGACATGATGTTCCCGCGTGCGATCATCTGCGCGCGGCGCGTGGGTGATGTCCTCGAGACCGTTCCCGCCGTCGGGCCGCCCGAGCGCACCGTCCCGCCTCAGGAGCATCGCGGGGTCGTCGAGTTCCGGAATGTCGGTTTCCGTTATCCAGGGGCCGAGGACCCGGTGCTCTCCGGGCTGGATTTTCGCGCCGAACCGGGAACGACCACCGCGATCATCGGTTCGACCGGGGCCGGCAAGACCACGGCGCTGCACCTGATACCCAGGCTCCACGATGCGACCGAGGGGGCCGTTCTGCTCGACGGAACCGACGTTCGCGATCTCGACAAATCCGAGATCACGCGTCGGGTCGGCGTCGTGCCGCAGAAGCCATACCTCTTCTCGGGGACGGTCGCGAGCAACCTGCGCTTCGGCAATTCTGAGGCCACCGACGACGAGTTGTGGGAGGCGTTGCGCATCGCCCAGGCGGACGACTTCGTTCGCGACCGGGTCACGGGCGACGGCGATTCCCGCGCCGTCGGCCTGGATTCGGCCATCGCCCAAGGCGGCACCGATGTATCCGGTGGCCAGCGGCAACGTCTCTGCATCGCGCGCGCTTTGGTGGCCGACCCCCTCGTGTACCTCTTTGACGACTCCTTCTCGGCCCTCGACGTCGCGACCGATGCCAGGCTCCGCGAAGCGCTGCGCCCGGTGACGTCGAACGCGACGCTCGTCATCGTCGCGCAACGCGTCTCGACCATCACCGAGGCCGATCAGATCCTCGTGATCGACGCCGGCCACGTCATCGCGCGGGGAACCCACCAGGAGCTCCTGGAGGAGTCGCCGACCTACCGGGAGATTGTGGAATCCCAGCTCTCCGCAGAGGAGACGTCATGAGCGAAAACCCTGTGGGACCCGAGCCCACGCCGGCCAAGGCGTTCTGGCCCACCGCTCTCCGCCTCGTCCGCGAGCTCGGCCGGCACCCCTGGCAGATGGTCATCATGACCGCCCTGCTCGTGGGCTCGGTCGTCCTCAACGTGATCGCGCCCAGGGTGCTGGGTCGCGCCATGGATCTGCTCTTCGCCGGGGTCATCGGGGCCGACATGCCTGCAGGGACCAACCCGGACGACGTCGTGAGCGGGCTCCGGGAGCAGGGCAAGGGCCAGATGGCGGACATGCTGACCGCGGTGGACTTCGTGCCCGGTCGCGGCATCGACTTTCCGGAGCTCGGCACGACACTCTGCATCGTGCTCGGCATGTATGTTCTTTCGGGTATATTTCTCTGGATCCAGGGGCGCATGCTCAACGACATCGTGATGCACGTGGTCTACGACATGAGGCGCCGGGTCGAGGCCAAGATCAACAATCTGCCGCTGAGCTACTTCGACACCCACTCGCGCGGAGACATTCTCTCCCGGACGACGAATGACGTCGACAACGTGCAGCAGGCCCTCCAACAGGCCCTGGCCAGCCTGTTTGCCGCCGTCATGATGGTCATCGGCGTGGCGGTCATGATGTTTGTGCTCTCGTGGCAGCTGGCGCTGGTGGCTCTGGTTGCGATCCCGATTTCGGCCCTGGTGGTCGGGATCATCGGCAAACGCAGCCAGCAACTGTACGCGGCCCAGTGGAAGTCCACGGGCGAGCTCAACAGCCACATCGAGGAGTCCTTCACGGGCCATGACCTCATCACGGTGTACGGCCGCACCGAGGACATGGACAGAATTTTCGATGACCACAATGAGAAGGTCTATCGCGCCTCGTTCAAGGCACAGTTCCTCTCCGGGGCGATGATGCCGATCATGCAGTTCGTCTCCTACCTCGGCTATGTCGGAATTGCCGTGCTGGGCGGGCTCAAGGTCGCGAGCGGTCAGTTGAGTCTGGGCGGCGCCACGGCATTCATCCAGTACTCGCGCGAATTCAACCAGCCCCTGGGCGAGATCGCGGGCATGGCCAACATGCTCCAGTCAGGCGTCGCGAGCGCGGAACGCCTGTACGAGGTCCTCGACGAGCGGGAGCAGGTTCCGGACCGTCCCGGAACGGAGAACGAGCACACAGGACGCGCGGGCGGCCACATCGAGTTCTCCCACGTGGGCTTCTCCTACGTGCCCGATCGGGACCTGATCCGGGACCTGAGCCTCACGGCGGCCCCTGGGCAGACGGTCGCTATTGTGGGCCCCACGGGGGCCGGCAAGACCACGTTGGTCAACCTCATCATGCGGTTCTATGACATCGATTCCGGATCCATTCTCCTCGACGGCGTCGACACCCGGGAGATGAGCCGACATCGCCTTCGTGCCGCAACGGGGATGGTGCTCCAGGACGCCGTGCTCTTCGAGGGATCGATCATGGAGAACATCCGTTATGGACGCCTCGACGCCACGGACGAGGAGGTCATCGACGCGGCGAAGGCGACCTATGTGGATCGCTTTGTCCATGCCCTTCCCGAGGGGTACGAGACCGTGATCGACCAAGAAGGCGGCACGGTCTCTGCGGGAGAGCGACAGTTGATCACCATCGCCCGGGCGTTCATCGCCGATCCGTCGGTCCTGATTCTGGACGAGGCCACGTCCTCGGTGGACACACGGACCGAGCTCCTGGTTCAGCAGGCCATGTCGGTCTTGCGCGCTTCCCGTACCTCGTTCGTGATTGCGCACCGTCTCTCGACCATCCGGGACGCGGACACCATCGTGGTCATGGAAGGCGGACGCATCGTGGAACAGGGCGATCATGCGCAGCTCATCTCCCGGCGGGGTGCGTACCATGCGCTCTACGAGGCCCAGTTCGCCATGCCCGACGTCGCCGTGGACGATCCCACGGAGGAGCACGGGTCCGCGTAGACGAAACGGCACTGTCAGCCCCTGCGGGTCTTCTCCGTGGTGTCCTGCTCGGGCAACGGCCCGGGCGATGTGTCCCCACGCAACCGCTTGATCACGTTCTCGGCGGAGATCAGGCACATGGGCAGTCCGACGCCGGGGGCCGTGGTCGAGCCCGCGTAATACAGGCCTTGGACTTTGCGGCAGGCGTTGGACCCGCGGAGGAAGGCCGACTGGCCCAATGTGTGGGCCAGGCCCAGCGCGTTGCCCCGCCATGCGTGGTACTCGGTTTCGAAGTCACCTGGGCCAGCAGTGTGACGAGAGACGATGCGTTCGGCGAGGTCGGGTATGCCGGTCCGGCGACCGATCAGATCGATCACCTGATCGACGATCCTCTCCACTGTGGGCTCCCCGGACGCCGGACCGTCGGAGCGGGCCGGGACCGGGATCAGCACGAAGAGATTCTCCTTGCCGGCGGGTGCGACCGACGGGTCAGTCGCCGAAGGCCGGCACACGTACACCGATTCGGAATGGCTGCCCCGGGCCGGACCGGTGGAACCGGACCCCGCCCCGAAGATCGCGCGGAAGTCGGGGTCCCAGTCCTTGCTGAACACCAGGGTGTGGTGGGCCAGTTGGGGCAATTCCCCGTCGACCCCCAGGTAGGCCAGAACGCATCCGATACCGGGGTTTCTGAGCTTCCACGTGTTTTCGGGGCGCGACCGGAGCCCGCGCGGCAGAAGGGACGTCTCGGTGTGGTGCAGGTCGGCGGCCGAGACGACGACGTCCGCCGCCTCATTCCGCTCCTGGCCGTCGGCACCCCTGACGCGGACTCCGTTGGCTCGGGCCGAGGGGCTCCCCCGCCGGGCCGCGGTTTTGCGCCGGCGTCCTGCGGAGCCTCGAGGCCGGTCCGTGGGCACCGTGTCGATCCCCAGGACTTCCGTCCCGGTCCGGATCTCGACGCCGGCCTCCTCGGCCAGCCGGACGAGAGAATCGATGAAGGTCCCGAACCCGCCTTGCGGGTACAGGACCCCTTGGACCAGGTCAGTGTGGCTCATGAGCCCATACATCGCCGGGGTCTTCCGGGGCTGGTTCGACAGGAAGACGGCCGGGTAGGTCAGGATCTGCCGAAGTCGCGGATCCTTGAACCGCCGGGACACGGCACCGTGCATGGATCCGAGCAGCAGAGTCATCAGCCGGGGAACCCGGCGCAGAATCTCGGGGTCGAGGGCGAATCGTGGCGTGGAAAACGTGGTGTACAGGAACTTCGCGACCGCGAGCCGGTAGGTTTCGGCGGCTTCCGAGAGGTACTTCTTCAGCCTCGCTCCGGCACCGGGTTCGATGCTCTCGAAGAGTTCGACGGCCGCGTCCTCCCCGGAGACGACGTCGACGGGTTCGTGGTCCCCGGAGTACACGCGGTACGCCGGATCGTTGAGCGGCACGAGGTCGAGCTCGCGGTCGGCGGACGTACCAAGAAGCCGGTAGAAATGCTCGAAAGCGTCCGGCATCAGATACCAGGAGGGGCCGCGGTCCCAGCGGAAACCGTCCGCCCGGAGGGTTCCGGCACGGCCGCCGACCACGCTGTTCTTCTCCCAGACGGTCACCGCGTAGCCTTCTCGGGCCAGCAGGATCGACGTCGCCAGCCCGGCGACGCCGCCACCGACCACGGCGGCCCGCGGGGCCCGGTTCGTTGTCTCGCCGTGTCGTCGGTCAGAGACCACGGTTCGTCTCCTTCCGAGGGGTCCTGGATTCGATGATGGCCCGAGCCAAGATCCTGGCTTTGGCCCCGTCGGGGACCCGCACCCTCCGGCTCCTCAGCTCGACGAGCGGGGTCCGCGCGAGCCGCCGCACGAGATCGTCGAAGAGCAGGTAGGCCGCGGTGACACCCGTACGGGATGACGCAGGCAGCCTGGGCAGGGAGCGCCGGGCGATATCGAGATCGTTGCGGATGTCCTCGAGTGCCGCGTCCTTGTCCTCTTCGGATTCGAGCCCCAGATAGTCGCGACCCAGTTCCTCACGGTCCTCGGCCAGGTCGCGCAGGAAGTTGATCTTCTGGAATGCCGCTCCCAGGTGCCGTGCTCCGTCGACGAGCGTGCGGTGCTCGTCGCCCCTCTTGTCCCGGCCCGCCAGGAAGATGTCCAGGCACATGAGCCCGACGACTTCGGCCGAACCGTAGATGTAGTCGTCCAGTTCGCCGTCGGTGTAGGTCTCCTTGTCGGTGTCCGCCCGCATGGAACGGAAGAACGCGCGGATGTGCTGGGGCTGGATTGCGCAGACTCGGACCGTGTCGGAGAAGGCCTGGATCACGGGGTTGGCCGAGAAGCCGGTCTCGATGGCTTGCGTAATGTCGGACTCGAATCGGTCCAATTCGGCGGCGATCTGGTCGGGGTTCATGCCGGCCTCGGCGGCCGGCCCATCGACGATCTCGTCGGCGACCCGGACGACGGCGTAGAGATCCCGCACCCGGGATCGCACAGGCCGGCCCAGGAGCCGCGTCGCTTGCCCGAACGACGTCGAGTACTTGCCGATCACGCGCGTCGAGACCGAGTGGCAGGTTGCGGTGTATCTGCTGAGATCACCCATGTGCTTGTCCTTCCGACCGGTGGGATGCGCCGGCGGTTTGTGGTTCTGTCTTGTGCGTTCGGGTACCGACTAGGCCCCCATAAGCGGAGGAAGCACCACGAGCATTCCCAGGCTCCACACCAGGTGCAGAGCAATGGGCGAATGGAGTCGGCGCGTCGTGCGCGCCTCGACGTATGTTGCGCCCCCGATAACCAGTGCCGCGAAAACCAGGAGGGGCACTCCCATCGCCACCGTCACGGCCGCATAGAGCACGACCGAGCTGATCGCGATGAGACGCGGGCTGCCCTCGATGCTGTGCGGGACGACGTCGCGGAAGAAGAGCTCTTCGGCCACACCGTTGACCGCCGTGGTGAGGATCGTGAGCACCAGCGGACCTTGGTGGACGTTTTCGAGGAGCGCCCCGACCGGGTCGGCGAGGACCGGGATGGGGCGGACCACTAGGGCACCGAGCGCGAAGACCGCCAGAAGCACCAGTCCGATCCCTGCGCCGCGCAACAGGCCTCGTGCCCGTCCGGGGCCGTCGAGTCCCCGGTACCTCCCGCGTTCGGCGAGGGACAGCGTCCGACTCGGTCCGAGCAGCCAGACGGTCACGTAGACGGCCGCCGTGAAGAACGTGGCGACGTAGAACAGGACCGACCCCTTGCCCGAGAGGGACGCGGTGAGCAACCCTGCGGCACCCAACGCGGCAGGGAGCAGCACGATGAGTGCGCGCGTGGTCCAGGGGCTGGCAACGGTGGGCATATTTGTCAGTATTCCACGCTCTGACCAGGCAATAAACTGATGCTCAGAGGAACCACGAGAGGAGAATCCATGAGCAAGGAAAACAAGGAGCACCGACTCGGACTGGTCACTGGGGCAACCGGCTACGTCGGCAGTCACGTGGTCACCGAGCTGCTGGAACGAGGATGGGCGGTCCGCACGCTCTCGCGCAGCCGCGACAAGGCATTGTCGATGACCTGGGGCGACCGCATCGTCCCACCCGGATCGCGGGCGACCCCGGGGCACGTCGAGGTGATCGAAGGAGACGCCTCCCGGAAGGAGGACGTCCAACGGGCCCTGTCCGGCACGGACGCCGCCTGGTATCTCCTGCATTCCATGTCCTCGGGCGACGATTTCATGGAGGACGAGAAACGCATGGCCGAAGCCTTCGGTTCCGCGGCCCGGGAGGAAGGCGTCGGCCGTATCGTCTTCCTCGGGGGCCTCCACCCGGAAGGAGGCGACCTGTCGGAGCACCTCGCCTCCCGGGTGGCGGTCGGCGAGATTCTGATGAATTCGGGCGTGCCCACGGCGGCCCTTCAGGCGGGGGTGGTCCTGGGAGACAAGTCCTCGTCCTTCCAGATGCTCCGCCATCTCTCCGAGCGTCTGCCCGGCGCGATAGGCCCCGCGTGGATCAAGCACAGGATCACCCCGATCTCGGTCCGGGACGCGGTCTTCTATCTGGCCAGCGCCGCGGACTTGCCAGCCGAACAGAACCGCACCTTCGATATCGGCGGCCCGGATACCCTGCCCTACATCGACATGATGAAACGCTACGCAAGGACCTGGGGGAAGATCCCCCGCGTCGTCGTGACGGCCCCCGTGACCACACCGAACCTGGCCTCGTACTGGATTTCCGGGGTGACCGGGGTCGACCGGTCGCT
This sequence comes from Rothia sp. HC945, assembly GCF_051370785.1. Classification (NCBI taxonomy): domain Bacteria; kingdom Bacillati; phylum Actinomycetota; class Actinomycetes; order Micrococcales; family Micrococcaceae; genus Rothia; species Rothia sp. HC945. The sequence goes on from NZ_JBFCSN010000001.1 coordinate 1,350,253, forward strand.
GATCAGCCCGCTGATCTCGAGTCTCCTGCACGACACGGTTCTGAAGGAGAGGGATCTCGAGACACTCGTCGGCACTCCCCCAGGTGGCAACCAGTCCTTCGAGGACGCCGTCCGGGACGCGGTCGAGAGTTCCGAGACCCGGCGTTGGACGAAGGTCTTCACCGGCGTCTCCGTGGGAGTCGGAGCGTGCGCCGTCGTCGGCTCCGTGCTCACCCAGCCGAAGAACGCCTGGTACAAGAGTCTTGACCTGCCCTCGTGGCAGCCACCGGCCCTCGCATTTCCCTTGGTCTGGACCACGCTTTACGCCGATATTGCCGCTACGAATGCCCTGGCGATCGCGGACCTTGCCGAAAGCGGCGACCGTCCCTCGGCTCGCAAGCATGCGACGGCGCTGGCGGCGAATCTCGTGCTCAATGCGGGCTGGTGCGGCATGTTCTTCCGGAGCAGGAAACCCGCGCTCTCGACACTATGGGCCGCCGGACTCACGGCGAGCTCGGTTGACCTGGTGCGTCGCGTCCACCGAACCGCCCCGGAACGCGGCTTCCTGTTGGCTCCGTACGCCGCGTGGACGGGCTTCGCGACCGTGCTCAATGCTGCGATCGCCCGCAGAAATCGCCGCTGAACCCAATCCAGGGGCGGTGAGGACCGCCGAAAAAGCCCGTGGGGCACCGGCTCGCTGCCAGTGCCCCACGGGCGGGTGGGATGCGCTCCGGACGATCAGTGTCCGGGTCTGTGGTTCTCGTTTCGGTGGAACAGCGTTCCGCGTTCGCTGATCATCGTTCCGACCATGATCGCCGCCCAGATGACGACGGTCCATGGAACGAAGAACGCGAATTTCGGAACCAGAACCGTGGCCCCGATAACGATCACTGCGGCGGCCGCGGTAACCACCGCCATCATGACGATGACCGCTTGCTTGCCGCCTCTGTCATTTTCTGTGTATCCCATGTCCAGCTCCCCGAAGGATTCGGCGTCTTCACTGGTCACGATACTCTTTTATGTGTTCTGCGCCACACCCCCCCTGCTCCTGTGCGGGATCAGTGCAGGCCGGGGCCGGTCCGCGTGTGGCCGGGGCCGGTCTGCGTGTGACCCGGAGCCAGAAGGCGGATGGGGACTCAGTCGCCTTCGTAGGCGCAGATGGCATCGACCTTGGCCGCCGAGGAGGAATTGGGGTCGAATTCAAGCCCCAGCCATTCCTTGACCAGCGTGCGCGCCAGCTCGAGGCCAATCACGCGCTCGCCCATGCACAGCACCTGGGCGTTGTTCGAGAGGACCGAGCGCTGAACGGAATAGATGTCGTGTGCCGTGACGGCGCGAATTCCCTTGACCTTGTTGGCAGAAATCGCGACGCCGAGTCCCGTCCCACAGATCAGGAGAGCCCGGTCCGCTTCTCCTCCGCTGACCTTTTCGCCTGCGGCGGTGGCCACATTGGGGTAGTACGTGTCGTCATCCGTGCCGGTCACGCCGACATCGATAACCTCGTCGACTCGCTCATCGGCCTCGAGATCAGCCTTGAGCGCTTCCTTGTAGTTGAAGCCGGCGTTGTCTCCGCCGACGACGATTTTCAGACCCATCATGTGCTCCTTTCCTCACGTGGCATAACCCGTGGGCGGCCACGAATATTTCTGTCCTGATCACGAGCCTACTGGAGTCTCGACGTCGTCGATCCAGGCTGCCCGCATTCCGAGAAACGCCGATCTTCATGACGTGACCCCATTGCAACGGGTCGCATACGGTCGCGCTGGGTCAGAGGGGTTGGCGGTTGCCCGATCCGGTGGCGATTACCGGCCCGAACCGGGCGCGACGGACACGACAGACGCTTCGCTCAGGTGGTGGTTACCCGATCCGGTGGCGATTACCGGGCCAATGTGGGGGTTAAGGCACCACCTAACGGCGGAAAACAGCTCTCATTCGGGTAACCGGCGCCTATTGGATTGGGGCGGACGACGTCGACAGCCCCGCACCCCGCCCCGCTGGACTGCACAAGGCTGCCCCGTCGCCCTGGTCACGGCGCGCCAACCACACCCCCGCCCCGGCGCCATGTATGACATCGGGGCGGGCGCGTCGGCCGGTACGGAATAGTATCGGTGAGGCATCTATCAGGAAGGACAACCGTTCATGGCCGAATACCCCGCATATGCAGAACCCCTCGAGATCCGCTGGTCCGACCAGGACCTGATGGGACACGTCAACAATGCCCGCGTACTGACCCTGGTGGAGGAAGCGCGCATCATGTGGTTGCAGTCCATTGACCATTGGAGCCGCGAGGTCAACCCGACCGTCGTCGTCCGGACGGAGATCAATTACCGCTCTCCCGTGCATTACGGGCCGGAGCTTGTGATCGAGCTCGGCGTGGGTCACGTCGGAAGTACGTCCTACACGATCACGTTCCGTGGCATCCAGGACGACGCCGTGGTCTTCGACGGGCTGAACGTGCTGGTCGGCGTCGACCCCGAAAATCTCCGACCCCGCAAGCTCCACGACCAGGAGCGCGACCTCTTGGGCCGCTACGGAACCTTTGACCCGGAGCGACCGACCGACCTGTCCGCCGAACCCGTGGCCCACTGACTTTCGGCGCGGACTTTCGGCGCGTCGGACACGACGGGACATCACGCGAAATTGTGTGCTGAATCACTAGGGCGTAGGGTTTTTCTACAAAATCCAGCGGCAATACCGCCCACCCGACCATGACGAGGACCCCATGCTCGAAGGACTCCGTGCCACCACCGGTGACGACTACCCCCTGAACATGACTTCGCTCTTGCGGTACGCCGCAACGACCTTTCCTGACAACGAAATCGCATACCGCGATCTGAACGGGTCGTGGAACCGGACGAACTATCGTGAGGAATACGCCCGCGTGAGCAAGATGGCGGGCGCGCTCTCACGCTTGGGAGTGGGCGCCGGAGACATGGTCGGGGTTCTCGATTGGAACTCTCGACGCCATCTGGAGCTCTACTTCGCCGTTCCCGGGCTCGCGGCCACGATGCTGCAACTCAACCTGAGGCTGGCCTCGGAGGATCTCGGATACGTCATCGAGCATTCGCAGGCGTCGTGGGTCTGCGTCGACGAGTCGTTGCTTCCCGTGGCCGAGGCCCACCGTGACGCCCCGGGAGTCAAGGGGTGGATCGTCCTTTCGGACAAGCCCTCGGAGCAGATCGAGACCACCCTGCCGAACGTCGTCTTCCTCGAGGAGCTCATGAAGGACGAGCCGGAGGACTACCCGTTCGAATGGGTCGAGGAGAAGACCGCGGCCTACGCCGGGTACACCACCGGAACCACAGGCCGACCCAAGGGAATTCTCTATTCCCACCGGGCCATGTACCTGCATTCGATGACGGTGATCAGTTCGGAGAACCTGAATTACAACGAGACCGTCATGCTCGTGACCCCGATGTTCCACGTGATGTGCTGGGGCTTCCCGCAGGCTGCGGTCGGCGCGGCGGCCAAGATCGTTCTTCCCGGGCGCTGGCAGGCGCAGGACATCGGGGTGCTCGCCGATGCCCTCGCTGAGGAGCACGTGACCCTCGCGAATGGGGCACCGTCGATTCTCACTCCGATGCTCGAATACTATCGGTCGTTGCCGGCCCCTCCGGATCTCACGGACCTCCGCATCGTCTGCGGGGCCAGTGAACCTCCGCTGTCGCTCATGCAGGGTTTCAAGGAGCTCACAGGGGGCGAGATCATCCACGCATACGGCGCGTCGGAGACCTCGCCGATGGCCACGAGCAACGGCGACTTTCCCCACATGCTCCCCGACATGTCGGAGGAGGAAGCATGGGATCTGAAACGGTACCAAGGCCTCCCGATGCTTGGCGTCGACATCAAAATCGCCGACTTGGACGGCAACCCCCAGCCCCACGACGGCGAGTCGGCCGGCGAGTTGCTCATTCGTGGACCGTGGGTGGCGACGTCGTACTACAACAGACCCGACTCCGAGGACAGCTTCGAGGACGGGTGGTGGCGCTCTGGCGACGCCGGGGTCATCTGCGAAAACGGCTATCTCAAGCTGACCGACCGCCTCAAGGACGTCATCAAGTCGGGAGGCGAGTGGATCTCGTCGATCGACATGGAGAACGCGATCCTCGACAACTCGCGGGTCGCGGAGGCCGCCGTCATCGGTGTTCCCGATCCGAAGTGGGAGGAACGACCGGTCGCCTACGTGGTGCCGAAGGAGGGGCAGGACCTGACCGAGGACAGCGTCATGGATTTGCTGGCCCAAAGGTTCGCCAAATGGCAATTGCCGGAGAAGATCATCGTCTCGGCCGAGCTCCCCCGGACCTCCGTGGGCAAGTTGAACAAGCGCCAGATGCGCGAGGACTACACCTCCGAGCATTCGAACTGAGAGTTTTCCCTCCGGTTTCTGAGGTTCTTGGAGACCTCTGCACAGACGAATCTCAGCCTCGATCCCTAGAGTCGTAACTACCTCATAGGTGCGAGTGATTGACGGAAAGCGGCCCCCGGATTCTTCCGGGGGCCGCTTTTCATGCTCGGGAGCGCTCTGGGTCAACCGTTCGAGATCGCCCCGGTACGGTTCTCGGCGTCCGCCACCGATTCCCCGCCCAGGGGAACGCCCTTCCGGGCGCCGCCCGCCAGGTCGATCACGAGTCCGACAATGGCTGCGACGAAGGTCGGCAGGAACCAGCCGAGGTCCTGCGCATGGCCTGGCGACCACCCAATCAGCGGAGAGATGACCCCTGTGCCCACGTTGAGGGACTCCAGGGTCATCAGAGCAGCCCAGATGCTGGCCACGATCAGCGCGCACACGAAAGTCCATTGGAGGCGGCGCCGGACCAGCGGCTCCAGCAGGGTCAGCAGGATCAGAGTGATGGCCGGCGGGTACAGGAACCCGACAATCGGGGCGGCGATGGCCAGCACCGTTTCGAGCCCCGTCGTGGAGACGGCGAAGGAGATCAGGCAGAAGATCACCAACCACGCCCGGTAGGAAACCTGAGGCACCATCTTGTTGAAGAATTCGGAAGTCGCGCCCAGAAGTCCCACGGCCGTGGACAGGCAGGCGAGCACCACGATCAGACCGAAAACGATGCCTCCCGGGATGCCCATGGTCTGCTGAGCGGCCTCGGCCAGCAGTGCGGCGCCGTCGGAGTACTCCGAGCCCTTGGGGATGATGTTTCCGACGTAGCCGAGACCCAGGTAGATCGCTGCCAGGAAGATACCGGCGACGACGGCCGACAAACCGACGCCGCGCACGAGCTTGGGTCCGGCGGGAATCCCCTTGTACTTCAGGGCAGAGACCACCAGGATGCCGAAGGCCAGGGCCGCAATCGAGTCCATGGTCAGGTAACCATTGACGAAGCCTGTCGAGGCGGGATGGCCGGCGTAGTCGTCCACGGCCGGCCCCGGGCGGTGGTCGATCGTGAAGATGCCGAGGAGGATCAGGAGCACGAGCAGGACCAACAGGACCGGGGTGAGGTACTTCCCGAGTTTGTCGGCCAGTCCGTTGGGGTTGAGCGACATGAGGAAGGCAACGATGAAGAAGCCGGCCGAGAATGCGGCTGCCGCCCAGGTCGAATGCCATCCGAGCAGCGGGGTGGCCGCCGAGGAGAAGCTCACGGTGGCGGTTCGGGGCAACGCGTAGAACGCACCGATGGACAGGTAGGCCAGGATCGGGAAGACGAGCCCGAAGATCCGACCGCCTCGCCGGGCGAGATCCTGGACGTCATTGCCCGTGACGGCCACGGCGATGACGGCCAGCACGGGAAGCAGAACTCCCGTACTGATGAACCCGAGAATCGCGGGCCAGAAGTTTTCGCCCGATTCAACGCCCGTGATCGGCGGGATGATCAGATTTCCCGCCCCGAAAAACATGGAGAACAGCATCATCGCCGCGATGGCGATGGAGATCCCGTGCCGGGACTTGTGCGGGGCCTTCTGTGCCATAAGCGGCCACATTCCTTCGTGCGATTGATGTTTTCAAGGGCAAGTCCACAGATGACAGCGTCTCGCCAGTTGCCAGAGTACTCTGCGTGAACCCGGGTCCACGAGAATACCCCTGTCGTGGGCCGAATCGTGACCGTGTACCGCCTATCGAGACAGCAGTCTGAGGCACCCTTGCCGACAGGTCCGACCCGGACGAAGGTGGACGGTGGATCGAGATGTCAGGGGAAGGATGCAATCATGACGCGACTTGCAGTAGCAGGGGCGACCGGTGCCATGGGAAAGCTCATTGTGCAGGCGGCCGAGGAGGACGGTTTCACCGTGGTTCCCCTCAGCCGGTCCCAGGGCGTCGACCTGTTGTCGGCCGATGGCTTGGACGCCAAGCTCGAAGGAGTCTCGGCGGTGATCGACGCATCTCAAGTCGTCAGCCCCGTCGCAGAGGATCCGGTGGCCCCGATCCTGAAGGGGGCAGACAACCTGGTCGGAGCCAGCCGCTCCGCCGGCGTGGATCGTCTGATCATGCTTTCGATCAACGGTGTCCAGGACGAAGGCCTCAGACAGTTCCCGTTCTACGATGCTCGTTCTCGACAGGAAGAGGTTGTGGCCGATTCCGGGCTCGCGCACACTATTGTTCGCAGTTCTCAGTGGTTCGAATTCGCTCTCAACCCGGCTGCGGTCGTCGAGGAAGACGACGTCGTTCGGGCACAGAATTGGCAGATCCAGCCGGCGGCCGCACTGAGCGTGGCTCGGTATGTGGTGCGGGCGGCCACGGGCGAGCATGGCGACGGCGTCGTCACCGTCTGCGGACCGGATCGCATGCGGCTTCCCGAACTGACCGAGGCGGTGCTGCGCCACCGGGGAGATGAACGACCCGTGACCATCGAGTCGGCACCGTTGCCCGGCATGGACAATGGGAGCCTCCTTGCCCCGGCCGACGCAGATCTTGTGGGGCCAGCCCTCGGGGAATGGCTCGACGCCCAAAACCAGAGGACCCCGGGGCGCCCGTTGTGAGGAACTTGTGAGACGATTGCCGATCTTTGAGGAGGCTCTCTGAAGCCCCCGTTCAGCTCGGCTTCCTATATTGGTGAGTACCTCATAGGTGCGAGTGATTGACGAGAAACGGCCCCCGGTTCGACGACCGGGGGCCGTTTTTCATGAGCGGACGGGCCCAAGCGGCCTTGTTACCGCAAGGGCGGCGGGCCACCGGGTGACCCGCCGCACCGGGCGGTTGCCTACTCTGGGTCGTTGCCTGCTCCGCGCTATGGCCTGCTCCGCGCCGGCCGCGCGGAGAGCCCAGGACTCGTCATAGAGCCGGCCTCCGGCGAGGGCCGTAAGGATGGCCTCGGGTCAGCCGAAGAACCCGCCTCCGCGGCGCCTGCCGCCCCGGCGCGACGTGCCGAACAAGCCTCGGACCAGTTCCCTGCCGACCTGTGATGCGACATTCGTCCCGACGCGCATCATGGCGTCATTGCGCTTGCGACGGTCCTTGTCCTCGTTCTTGCCTTTCCCGGCCTCTTCCTCGGCCTTGCCCTCTGATTCCTTGTCTTTCGCATCCTGGGGCTTCGCTGATTCTTCCGAGGCCTGCTTCTCCTTCTGTTCTTCCTGCTCATTGAGCTTTTCGAAGGCCGAATAGGAATCGATGGTCTCGGCGTACTTCGGAGCGAGTTCGCTGTTGTCCGTGATGCTCTGCACCGTTTCCGGGGCCGCGGGCGCCATGCGCGACTGCGGCGCGTACATCCGGGTCCAAACGACCGGCGACGGCGCCCCCGTGTCGGTCATGACCGTCACTACGGCTTCCCCGATTCCCGCGGAGGTCAGCAACGACTCGAGATCGTAGTCCGACTTCGGGAAGGTCGAGACTGTGGCTTTGAGAGCCTTGGCGTCCTCCGGGGTGAAAGCACGCAGAGCATGCTGGACCCTGTTGGCGAGCTGGCCGAGGACATCCCCCGGGACGTCCTTGGGAGTCTGGGTGATGAAGAAGATTCCCACACCCTTGGAGCGGATCAAGCGAACGGTCTGGGTAATGGACTCGAGGAACGCCTTGGAGGCACCGTTGAACAGCAGGTGTGCCTCGTCGAGGAAGAACACGAGTTTTGGCTTGTCGACGTCGCCGACTTCAGGAAGCTCTTCGAAGAGGTCCGCCAGGAGCCACATGAGGAATGTTGAAAAAAGCTGGGGCTTGGACTGCAGCTCGGAGAGTTCCAGCGCCGAAATGACACCGCGCCCGTCTTCGGCCGTGCGCAACAGTTCCTCTGTCTCGAACTGCGGTTCGCCGAAGAACTTGTCCATCCCGTCGGCTTCCAGGCCGACGATCTTCCGGAGAATGACCCCGGCCGTGGCCTTGGAGAGACCACCCAGGTCCGCAAGAGCTTCTTTTCCTTCGTCAGACGTGAGGAATTGGATCACGGCGCGGAGGTCGGCGAGGTTGTACAGCTCGAGCTCGTGCTGGTCGGCGTAGTGAAAGACGAGTTGCAGGCTCGATTCCTGGGTTTCATTGAGATCCATGACCCGGGACAGCAGGATCGGGCCGAATGAGTGGATCGTCGCGCGAATCGGGACGCCCGTCCCCTCACCCCCGAGGGAATAGAACTCGGTCGGGAATGACGTTGCTTCCCACTTCTGCCCGATGGCCGCATTCCGGGCGTCCAGCTTCTCGCTGTTTTCGCCCTTCTCAGCCAGGCCGGACAAATCGCCCTTGACGTCCGCCAGGAAAACCGGGACACCGTTCGAAGACAGTTGCTCGGCCATGGATTGGAGGGTCTTGGTCTTGCCCGTACCGGTGGCACCGGCGACGAGACCGTGCCGATTCATCATCGACATGGGGAGACTTACCGGGACGTCGGGCTGGGGCTCACCCTCGCTCATGGCGACGCCGAGGTCCACGGTTTCCCCCGAGAATTTGTATCCGTCCGCAATTTTCTTGAGCTGTTCGTCAGTAGCCATGTCCCATACGTTACCCATCACAGGCCTTCCAACAGGGGCATCGGAAGAATTTGTGGATATCGGATCGAGCTGGCCCTGTCCCCCGCCACCCCGCCGTGACCAGCAGCGACGTAACGATCCGAGGCAGTTAGGCTGTGAGGACGGGCGCTCGTCGTCCCGCACCGACCGTCCGACCGGCAACCGACCGAGTTCAGGAGACAGCCGTGAAAAACAAGTCCGACGTATTCCTGGTCTGCCTGTGCGTGCTCGGCATCGCATTCGTCGCCGAGCTCATCATGACGACCGTGGGCGGCGTCAACCCATGGATTCTCGTGATCATCGTGGTCCTCGCCGTACCGGCATCGATCCTGCTGGTCCGGTGGAAGAACCGCAGGGAGTGACCCTTTCCGTACGCCGTCCGATGTCGATCCCTCACACGTCGGACGAATGACGACGCCCTCGCGCCATATCGGCGTGCCACGTGGTTGCGCGTGACCTCCGCCTTCGCCACCTCGAACCGGTACATGTCGAGGAGGCAGATGCACGCCGGGAGCAAGGCGGAACGGCGCCAACCCATGTGCGACGCCGCCCCACCTCAGCCTCGGGCCCACGAGTGTCCGTCTCTTCTCTGAGCCGGACGATGGAATGAGGAGGGACCGTGACCCGAGGCCTCTCCGGCTCGTGGCCGAAGACCCCTGGGCAACCAGCAACCGGTGTTGTCGACCGATCGCCGTCGCCCGCTGATTTCATCAATGTGCTCACAGATTATCCGATCCAAGCCACCGCAGACCGCCTCTGAGGGATCGCGTAGGCTCCTCATCCCGCCCCCGTGGACACGTTCAGGACGGATGGATCATCGAGACCGTCGTCGCCGCGGAGGACCGCAGGAGGCACCGTATTCGCCAATCCACTTGCGCAAACCTTCTGGCTCTCGGGGTGGCACGATGCGGCGAGGACGAGTGACCGGCCCCGACGACGGCGACCCATCGAGAGCCTGGTCCCGCCCGCTCGACCAATCCGAGTGGGCAAGATCACTTAAAAAGTGTAGTTTCAACTCCTCCCGCGAATCCTCTTAAGGTAATTTTGACAAGAACTATTCCCCCTAGTCCCACCTGAGGTCCACCATGAGCACCACCGAGTCAGCCACCATGACCCGCACCGAGCGACTCGACCGCCTGCAGGTCTCCTCGAAGCACGTGCGTCTCCTGGGCGGGTCGGGGGTCGGATGGGCCCTCGATGCCATGGACGTGGGCCTGATTTCCTTCGTGATGGCCGCCCTCGTGGCCCACTGGGACCTGAGCGCCACGGAATCCTCCTGGCTCGGGTCGATCGGTTTCGCCGGAATGGCCCTCGGAGCGTCACTGGGCGGCCTTCTGGCCGACAAATTCGGACGTCGCAAGATCTTCGCGTTGACCCTCTTGGTGTACGGCTTGGCCACCGGGGCCTCAACCCTGTCCGCCGGCTTGGGGATGCTGCTGGCGCTGCGCTTCGTCGTCGGGCTCGGACTGGGGGCGGAACTGCCCGTCGCCTCGACTCTCATCTCGGAGTTCTCCCCACGATCGATCCGCGGTCGAATGGTGGTTCTCCTCGAGGCATTCTGGGCCATCGGCTGGATTGCGGCCGCCGTGATCGGAACATTCGTGGTCACGGCATCGCCGGAAGGTTGGCGGTGGGCCCTCGCACTCGGTTGTGTCCCTGCCGCCTACGCCCTCATCGTGCGCTTCGCTTTTCCCGAATCCGTCCGGTATCTGGAGTCCAAGGGCCGTCACGGCGAAGCCGAGCGAATCGTGACATCGTTCGAGGAAGCCGCTCCCCTCCGCCCCATTCGTTCGGACTCGCCCGCCCCTCCGGTCCAAGGACACCAGGGCACCGAGGCGGTCGATACTTCCGAGTCGATCTGGTCCCCTCGCATGCGGCGACGGACCATTGCCCTCTGGACGATCTGGTTCTGCATCAACCTGTCCTACTACGGGGCATTCATCTGGATCCCGTCCCTACTGCATGCTCAGGGCTTCACCTTGGTGCAATCCTTCGGATTCACCCTCGTCATGACCGTCGCCCAGATCCCGGGATATGCGCTGGCCGCCTACCTGATCGAAGTCTGGGGCCGCCGGGCGACGCTCTCCGCATTCCTGGCCGGCTCGGCCATAGCCGCCGTCTGCTACGGCGCGTCAAGCGCCGAATGGTCGATTGTGATGTCAGGGTGCTTCCTCTCCTTGTGCAATCTCGGTGCGTGGGGCGCGCTGTACGCCATCGGCCCCGAGCTCTACCCGACACCCATTCGCGGCACAGGCACGGGTGCGGCCGCAGGATTCGGGCGGATCGCGTCGATCGTCGCCCCTCTCATCGTTCCGCCGTTGATAGCCATCGGCGGCACAGGAATCCTGTTCGGAGTCTTCGCGGGAGCTTTCGCGATCGCCGGCATTGCCGCGCTGAGCCTCCCCGAGGCCAAGGGGCGGGCGTTGACGTAGCGATTCGTTGGCCGCGGGCGGATGGTCCCGGTGCGAGCCGTCCGACGACGTCGAACACCGGGCGGCGCGGCGCGAAGAAGGCCGCGTTAACGAGCTGAGCCGGAGCACCGTATCAACGATGCTCCGGCTCAGGTCCCATGTGGCGGAGGATGGGGGATTTGAACCCCCGAGGGCGTGAACCCAACACGCGTTCCAGGCGTGCGCCATAGGCCGCTAGGCGAATCCTCCAGGCGTTGCTTCGTCCCGTTGTTAACGGGATCTCACGAAAGCGAACGGATTCGAGCTTACACAAGCATGATCCACGGTGACAACTCAGGAACCCCGAAGGTGGCGCACAACACGGCGCCGCCGTGTGACAGCCTCACATCGGCTGGGCTAAGCTAGTACGAGCCCCTCGCGTGGCGTCATCCTGAAAAACTCCCCCAGGGCCGGAAGGCAGCAAGGGTATTTGGGCTCTGGCGGGTGCGCGAGGGGTCTTTTCGCATCGAGGCACGTCCGCCCCTCCTGGGTCCCTGTCGCTCCGCAGGCTGCAACCTTCCCACGCACGGCCGTCACCGCTGTCCCGCCCTCACCGAGGCCGAGACTCCACGTGTCTTCCCAGGCCCGCTAGGCCGCCGCGTGGTCGTCGTGTCCGGACCTTTTGTCCACAGGAACGGTCTCGCTTCTTAAAGTGTCAGTCGGAACAAGTAGGGTTTCCTATGTGAGCACAGCCCTGTACCGCCGTTATCGACCCGAGACGTTCGAGGACGTCATCGGGCAAGAACACGTGACCAACCCCCTCATGACAGCGTTGCAGAAGAATCGCGTGAATCACGCCTATCTCTTCTCAGGCCCCCGAGGATGCGGCAAGACCACGTCGGCTCGGATTCTGGCGCGCTGCCTCAATTGCGAGCAAGGCCCCACGGCACACCCGTGCGGGACCTGCGAATCTTGTGTGGATCTGTCGAGGGACGGGGCAGGATCCCTCGATGTCATCGAGATGGATGCGGCCTCGCACGGCGGCGTCGACCACGCGCGCGATCTGCGTGAGCGAGCCACCTTTGCTCCAGTCCGAGATCGCTACAAGATCTTCATCATCGACGAAGCCCACATGGTCACGCGAGAAGGCTTCAACGCGCTGCTCAAGATCGTCGAAGAGCCGCCGGAACACATCAAGTTCATTTTCGCGACCACCGAGCCCAATAAGGTCCTCGGGACCATCCGCTCCCGGACCCACCACTATCCTTTCCGGCTGGTCGCGCCGGAGGTTCTCCGCGGATACCTGAATCATCTGTGCGACGAAGAAGGCATCCGTGTGGACCAGGGCGTTCTCCCCCTGGTTGTTCGCGCGGGTGGCGGATCCGTCCGCGATTCGCTGTCCGTCCTCGACCAGTTGATGGCCGGGGCTTCGGCCGAAGGTATTTCCTACGACCTCGCCGTGGCGCTCCTCGGATTCACCCACGCGGAGCTGCTGGACGGTGTTGTGGACGCTTTCGCGGCGGGGGACTCGCCCGCCGTCTTCCACGCCGTGGACCGAGTCGTTCAGACCGGCCAGGATCCGCGTCGGTTCGTTGAGGACCTGCTCGAAAGGTTCCGGGACCTGATTATCGTCAAGGCCGTTCCGGACTCCGCAGCCCAGATCTTGCACGGCATGCCGGAGGACCAGATCGATCGCATGCGCGGGCAGGCCAACCAGCTCGGCGCATCGGAGCTCTCCCGCTCCGCTGACATCGCCAACACGGCACTGACCGAGATGACAGGGGCGACGAGCCCCCAGCTTCATCTCGAGCTCTTGTGCGCCAGAATTCTCCTCCCGACCGCGGACGACTCGTCACGCGGGGTCAACGCGCGGGTCGATCGCCTCGAGCGCCGCATCAACATGGGATCCGTCGGCGCGGTTCAAGCACCCCTGCAATCGGACCCGGCTGCGGTCACGACCCCGGAGACCCCCGCCGAACACGTCGCCGCTCAAACGGACGAGAGCAATGCACCCGGCGATGCATCGCAGGGCACCCCGGGGCAGTCCGCTCGCCAAGCCGCGCTCTCCCTCGCCCGGAAGAACCGGGACTCCGATCGAAACCCGGAGACCGCCCCGGACGGTTCCACCCCGTCGGAGGGTGCCCGCTCCGAACCATCGGACGACGCCAGGACGACAGAAGCCCCGGAGCCGGACGGAGGCTCCGAACCGACGAGCACTGCGCCCGGCACCACGACGGCGGAAGCCCCCGGAGCCCAACCGACGGCGACGTCGGAAGGATCTCACGCCGATATCTCGATGCCCCCGGAACCAGACGGGGCGGATCCTTCACAGCGTGACCAAACGCCCGAGGTCACGTCCGGGGACACCGCGGCGTCGCAGCCCTCTCCCGACGCGGGTCAGGTCAATCTCATCGAACGATCATGGGCCGATATCGTCGCCGCGGTCGGGAACTACTCCAAAGTCGGCAAAGCAACCTTCCGCGAATGCCGCCCGACCCGTTTCGACGGCGGCGTCCTGTACGTCGCTTCCTCGGGTCCCGGCATCGAGAGCCGCGTTGAGCGATTCGCCTCCGCTCTGAGCAACGCGGTCCGGGACACGCTCGGCCTGGAATGCACCGTCGCCCTCGACAACGGCTCCCCCGGCCCCGGCGGGAGCGGACCTGGAGGAAACGGTCCCCGCCAGGGCGGCTCCGGAAGCCAGAATCTTGGAGACGCCGCTCAGCCCGGCACCTCGTCGAACCCGAGCGGCGCCCCCGACGATTGGCCTGGTGAGGACGCATGGACCGATGCTGCCCGCCGCGCGCAGTCCTCACCGTCACCGGTCGATGCCCCGACCGCGAATTCGGCCCGCCCCGCCGACACCGGCGCGGCAGGGGACACTGCGATTCCCGAGGGCGATCGCGGTGGGGAAGAAGCCTGGCAGAAACACGGCATTCCTCGCTCATCTCAGGACGAGGACCGCGAGCCCGACTGGTCGGAGGATTCGTCCGGCGAATCCTTCGACGGATGGAAAGTGGCCAGGATTCCCGGCGACGAGACCACGCCCGAAGCGGAGACCCAGGAAGATCCCGGTGCTGAATTCGGGAACCTTCCGGGGAATACGGCTTCCCACCTGCGTGTTGTGCCCGAGGATGCAGGAGCCGAGCCGGACGGTTCAGGCTACGAGGACTCCGGTTCCTCCACGCCGGAGCCCGAAGGGGACACCGGAAATGCCCCTTCGGCATCAACCGGCGGATCGACGTCGAACAACCAGGATGCGAACGATGCGGCATCGACCCCCCCGGCGCCCGCCCCTGCCCCGGCGCAGGAGGCGTCCGAGTCCTCGGGTCAGGGCCAGGAACGACTGTCCTCCCACGACTGGTCCGTCGCGGCCAGACAAGCCGGCGCCCCCAGCGCTCCCTTGGACGGGAAGGACTGCGGCTGGGGCTATTCCGGACCGAAGGGCGCCGCCAATGCCAGCGAGCATCCTTCCATGTGGGGGCAGAGGGCCCCGCACCTCACGGAGGTCACGGGAGGAGCTGCACAAGCCACGGATCAGGACGTCGCCGCGGAGCCCCAGCAGCCGGGGCCGGGCCACGAGAAATCTCGTCACCTTCACGCCGTGCGAGATGATGAACAGGCCAACGACCAGCAAAACAACGCCCCGGTCGACCCGGGCGCACCCGAGCCTCCGGATGACGAGTGGGAGAACTTCGTCCCTTCCCCGCACGACGAAGACATCGAGGATTCCTCGGTCTTCGGCCAGGCGGCCATCGAAACGATATTGGGCGGTCGTGTCCTCGAAGAACGGCCGCACCACCAGGGGTAGCACTACCGTTTGAAACCACGCGGGCGCCGATACGGCGATGCCCAGGAGGAGCACAGACTCTTGTACCAAGGAGCAGTTCAGGACTTGATCGACGAACTCGGGCGTCTGCCCGGCGTCGGCCCCAAGTCGGCCCAACGCATTGCTTTCTACATCCTCAATTCGCCCACGGACGAGATGGAGAAACTGGCATCGGCCATCACGACCGTCAAGACCAAGGTGTCCTTCTGCGAGATCTGCGGGAACATCTCCGAGACCCCCAAGTGCTCGATCTGTCGTGACACACGCCGGGACTCCTCACTCATCTGCGTCGTCGAAGAGCCCAAGGATGTCTCTGCCATCGAGCGCACCGGCAGCTTCACCGGCCGGTACCACGTCCTCGGTGGCTCCATCAATCCGATGCAGGGTATCGGCCCCGAGCGTCTCCGCATCCGCGAGCTCGTGACCCGACTGGCCGACGAAGAGGTCCAGGAGATCATCCTCGCCATGGACCCCAATCTCGAGGGCGAGGCCACGGCAACCTACCTGTCACGCATGCTCACCCCGATCGGCATCACCGTGTCCCGTCTGGCCTCGGGTTTGCCCGTGGGAGGAGACCTCGAATACGCCGACGAAATCACCCTCGGACGCGCCATGGAAGGGCGCCGGGTACTCACCGCGGGGCAACGGCACCACGCCGCAGATGAGCCGGACGACGAAAACACCGATCATGACGGCACAACGGATGAGAACCGCGCCTCGGTCGAGAACGTGCCCGACGGCGACGCAGGGGAACCCGAGGGCGCCGCGACGAAGACAGGGCGCTCGGAGGCAGATCCTTCAGCCGGTGACCGACCCGGCGACCTCGATAACCCGGAGGGGCTGGGACGCCCCGAGGTTCCGGGCTCCGAGGACAGCACCCGAGAAGGACCGATCCAGGCTCCGGCCCAACAACCCGTCCAGCCGGCCGACCCGAACCGCAGGTACCCCACTCCGCGACGAGGCGAAAAATTCGCCAACCCCTGGGCCGACTGACGGCCGCTCCCGGAGCGCATGACTCACAGTGACTCAGATCCCATATATGACGCGGAGTGCGACCAATAATCCGAAACCGTGTCACATAGTGGAATTCCCGACTCAATTGAGCACCGGACAACCCCAGCGGATAGTGTGATACGCGGTCAGGATTCGCACGAATCCGGCCCCGAACGGCCCTCGCGACCGATCATGCACGCACCCAGACTCCTATTCTCGAAGGAGACACCATGAGCCTCATCGTTCAGAAATTCGGCGGTTCGTCTGTTTCCGACGCCGAGGGTGTCAAGCGGGTCGCTCAACGCGTGGTCGAGACCAAGAACCAGGGCAACGACGTCGTCGTGGTGGTCTCCGCCATGGGCGACACGACCGACGATCTGCTCGACCTCGCACAGCAGGTCACCACCAAATCCGGCCCCAGCCGAGAGCTGGACATGCTCCTGACGGCCGGCGAACGGATCTCCATGGCCGTGCTGGCCATGGCCATTCACGAACTCGGAGCCCCGGCCCAATCCTTCACGGGCTCCCAGGCCGGGATGATCACCGACGGAGTGCACGGTGCCGCCCGACTCGTGGAGGTCCGCCCGGACCGGATCCGCGACTCCCTGGAGAACGGGAACATCGCCATCGTCGCCGGATTCCAGGGCATGAACCGTCAGACCAGGGACATCACCACCCTCGGCCGCGGCGGGTCCGACACCACCGCGGTTGCGCTCGCTTCAGCCCTGGACGCCGATTACTGCGAGATCTATTCTGACGTCGACGGCGTGTTCACAGCCGATCCGCGCATCGTGTCCGCGGCACACAAGCTCAACGAGGTCTCCAGCGAGGAGATGCTCGAAATGGCTGCCAACGGCGCGAAAATCCTCCACCTGCGTTGCGTCGAGTACGCCCGCCGATTCAAAATAAAGCTTCACGTCCGTTCTTCGTTCAGCGACCTCGAAGGCACGTGGGTCATCCCCACGGAATCGGATGCAGACGCCCCCGACCTGACGAAGGAGATCCCCTTGGAACAGCCCCTCATCTCCGGTGTGGCCCATGACCGCACCCAGGCGAAGGTCACCATCGTGGACGTCCCGGACGTGCCCGGTTACGCCTCCAAGATCTTCGGCTCCCTCAACGACGCGAAGATCAACCTGGACATGATCGTCCAGAACGTCTCCACACGGTCCGAATCCCGCACGGACATATCGTTCACGCTCCCCCAGGACCAGGGCGACGCCGCCATCGAGGTCCTCAAGGGTGTCCAGGCCGAAATCGGTTTCGCCGATATCGAGTACAACGACGCCATCGGCAAGCTCTCCCTCGTGGGGGCGGGCATGAAGTCCAACCCCGGCGTCTCCTTCCATTTCTTCGACGCCCTGTCCAGCGCGGGCGTGAACATCGACATGATCTCCACCTCTGAGATCCGCATCTCGGTGATCACCAGGGCGGACCTGCTGGACGCCGCCGTGCGCGCTGTCCACACCGCTTTCGACCTCGACGCAGAAGGCGAAGCCACGGTGTACGGAGGCACCGGCCGCTGACCGGTGACTGACGTCCCGCCGACCCAGTCGCTCTCCGCCCGAGGCCCGGTCCACCTGACCGGGCCCGCGTGGCGTGACTTGGCAGAAGAGCATCGGGAACGGGCAGCCATCTACACAGAGCCCTTCCTGGAACGACGCCACGCAGGGCGCAAACACCCGGTGGAAGACTTCCTGTTCACGTACTACACCCTCAAGCCCGGCCAGTTGCGTCGGTGGCATCCGGGCCCCGGCGTCATCCTGCTCGACGCCGCGGAACGCCTCGAGTGGAAGTTCTACCGGCGCCCCACGGACACCGAATTGCGGATATCCGGTCTGTCCGAGGAAGAAGCCGAAGAACACCGGGACGCATCGGCCGTCCTCGACCTCGAGGAGTTCCTCCGGGCCCGGGCGGCCGCGGTGGATTTCACGCGGGACATTCTCGAGCGCACGTCGGCCAAGGCCGGAAATTTCGGGTGCTTCGGAATGCATGAGTGGGCCATGGCCTACCGTTCCGAGGAGAACGACATCCGCCACGAATACCTGGATCTGCGGCTGGGCGCGGAGGGAACGGACACCGTGGTCGAGTCCCACCGGATCCACTGCACTCATTTCGACGCATTCCGTTTCTTCCAGCCTCAAGCCGTTCCGCGCAATGAGCTCCAACCGACTCGGGAAGAACAACGCCACCTGGAGCAGCCGGCGTGCCTGCACGCCAATATGGACGTCTACAAGTGGGCATACAAACTACTGCCCCTCGTCGACTCCGTCCTGCTCATGGACTGCTTCGATCTTGCCTGGCAAATTCGGGAAATGGACATGCGGGCGGCACCGTACGACCTCACGGCGTGGGGTTACGAACCCATCGCCGTCGAAACGGCACAGGGCAAGAAGCAGTATGCGACACTCCAGAGGGAGTTCGCTGAGCGCTCAAATATTTTGCGTCAAAGACTCCTCAACGTCCTGAATTCGGTGCCCGAACCCGGCAACTGAACCCAACAGCTGATCCCCGTACTCCGGTGCCAGCCACCTTCGCCGGCCCGACACCACGGCGGTGCGTCGCTCCTTGGGCCCTTGGCCCGGGCCTGACATGCAAACGCACCTCAACACCCCCTCCTTGAAATCTGCATTTTTCGTGGGAACCTGGGACGGCCCCATAATTTTCCTCACGTCAACGGGAGCCATACCTGTGAAGATCAGCCGCCGGACCGCCGTCATCTCCGCATCAACGCTCGCGGGTGCCGCAATACTCAGCGCGTGCGGGTCCAAGGATTCCGAACCTGCCAATGATGCTTCGCACTCCGCCTCGTCAGGTGCCTCTGGTTCGGCTTCGGGGTCTGCCTCGGCTTCGCCGCAGGGCCCGGTGGCGACGTGGGCCGACAACACCATGGTCTCGCACTTGTTCTTCCATTCTTTGGTCGCCGACCCGAAGCGCGCCTTCGACGGCGACGATGAGGCCAAGGGCTACCTGGACTACATGGTCACCATCGACGAATTCAAAAAGATCATCCAGCAGGTCTACGACCGCAACTACATCCTGGTCAGCCCGCACCAGCTCTACACCACCGCCCCCGACGGCGGGATCGAGCTGAAACCACTGGAGCTGCCCGAAGGCAAGAAACCGCTGGTGATTTCTTTCGATGACCTCTCCTACTACGAGTACATGGACGGCGACGGGTTCCCCGACCGGTTGATCGTCAAAGACGGCAAGATCGTCAACGAATACCGCGACGCTGCCGGCAAGAAACAGGTCGGGGCCTATGACCACTTGCCGATCGTGGAGGAATTCCTCCAGGACCACCCGGATTTCTCCCACGAGGGGGCCAAGGGTGTGATCGCGATGACCGGGTACAACGGGGTCCTGGGGTACCGGACGTCGGATATCTCCTACAAGGACCAGAACAAGAACCTGAATCAGGACAAGAAGGATGCGACGAAGGTCGCGGATGCGATCAAGGCCGCCGGGTGGGAGTTCGCCAGCCACTCCTGGGGTCATATCAATTTCACGAAGTCACCGGTGGATCATATCCGGGCCGACAACGAGAAGTGGCAGGCCGAGGTCGCCCCGATCGTGGGCAAGACGGATCTGTTGATTTACCCGTTCGGGGCCGATATTGCCGGGATCGGTGATTACGAGAACGAGAAGTTCCAGTATTTGAAGTCGCAGGGATTCAACGCGTTCTTCAATGTTGATGCTTCGGTCCCGGCCTGGGGTCAGGCCGGGGGCAATTACCTGCGGCAGGCACGGATCAATGTGGATGGGATTTCGTTGAAGCACGCGATCGAGGGCACGTCGGAGACGCTGAATGAGTTCTTCGACCCGCACACGGTCCTGGACCCCCAACGTCCCAAATCAATTTCAGGAACCGACGAATAGGCCTCCCAGCCCCGATCGGTACGACCCGGACACAGCCGCCGCTTTCACCGGCTAGACTGGTGAAGCAAGCTCGCGGAGCGTCCGGGTCGTTCGCGTCCGGCGTGAGACGGCAACGGAATCCGCGCGCCTGAAGACCCCTCAACGCGTACAGGAGCGACGGATGCCCCGAATCATTGTCGACGTCATGCCCAAGCCGGAGATTCTCGACCCGCAGGGCAAGGCAATTGCCCGCGAATTGCCTCACATCGGTCTGAGCAGTTTCACCGAGGTCCGTCAGGGCAAGCGGTTCGAATTGACCGTCGAGGGCGAGGTCACCGAGCGGCACCTCGAGGAAGCTCGCCGGGCCGGAGAGGAATTGCTTT
This sequence comes from Rothia sp. HC945, assembly GCF_051370785.1. Taxonomy (NCBI): domain Bacteria; kingdom Bacillati; phylum Actinomycetota; class Actinomycetes; order Micrococcales; family Micrococcaceae; genus Rothia; species Rothia sp. HC945. The sequence continues at coordinate 1,370,562 of NZ_JBFCSN010000001.1, forward strand.
CCAACCCGGTGATCGAGGACGTCGTCAACGTTTCCGTTGCGGAGGACTGAACGAGCATGGCCGAATCACTGCCCTCCGCAGAAGTACCCCTGATCGCGGATCTGGCCCCCGACGTCTCCAATGAGCGCCTGGCCGACGTGCGCGTCGGCGTCGTCACCTTCCCGGGAACTCTGGACGACCGCGACGCCGCCCGCGCGGTCAGGATTGCGGGCGGGACTCCCGTACCGCTCTGGTACAAGGATTCCGACCTCCAATCGGTGGACGCCGTGATCATTCCCGGCGGATTTTCCTACGGCGACTACCTCCGTGCCGGATCCATCGCCGCCAAGGCCCCGATGATGCGCGAGGTCCATCGGGCCGCCACCGCGGACGGCACCTCCGGCTCCGAACCGCTGCCGGTCCTCGGTATCTGCAACGGTTTCCAGATCCTCACGGAGATGCATCTCCTCCCCGGATCCATGATCAAGAACGACCACCTCAAATTCGTTTGCACCGACCAGAGGCTCCGCGTGGAGAACACCGAGACACCCTGGACGGCCGAACTGGATCGAGGCGGCGAGATCGTGGTCCCGCTCAAGAACCAGGACGGCCAGTACGTCGCGGACGCACGGACACTGCGCCAGTTGGAGGAAGAGAACCGGGTGGTTTTCCGCTACGTCGGCGGCAATCCGAACGGCTCCCGCCAGGACATCGCGGGGGTGACCAACGAACGGGGCAACGTCGTGGGCCTCATGCCGCACCCCGAACACGCCGTCGAACCGGGCTTCGGCCCATCCTCCTCCGGCACGGAGGAAGTAGCGATGCGCTACGGTTCGGATGGTTTGCGCTTGTTCACATCCCTCCTGCGCCAGATCGTCGCCGCCTGAGCTCCCGCGCCCCGAGCCAAAACAAGGATTCACACTTTCATGAGCGAACAGCAGTTCAACCTGGACACCGTCGATCACGCACGGACCACCCCGGATACCGACCTCCCCTGGGCCGAGCTCGGCCTCAAGGAGAACGAGTTCGAGGACATCAAGAAGATACTCGGACGCCGCCCCACCGCCGCTGAGCTGGCCATGTACTCGGTCATGTGGTCCGAGCATTGTTCCTACAAGTCGTCCAAGGTCCATCTCAAACAGTTCGGCGCCAAGGTCACCGACGAGATGAAGAAGGACCTCATGGTCGGGATCGGTGAGAACGCCGGTGTGACCGACATCGGCAACGGCTGGGCCGTGACCTTCAAGATCGAGTCCCACAACCATCCTTCCTACGTCGAGCCCTATCAGGGGGCTGCGACGGGCGTGGGCGGCATCGTTCGCGACATCATCTCGATGGGCGCACGCCCGGTGGCCGTCATGGATCCCCTGCGTTTCGGCGCCATCGACCACCCGGACACGCAGCGGGTCGTCCACGGCGTCGTCGCCGGGGTGGGCGGATACGGGAACTCGTTGGGGCTGCCGAACATCGGTGGCGAAGTCGAGTTCGACGCCTGCTACCAGGCGAATCCGTTGGTCAACGCCTTGGCCGTGGGCGTCATGCGACATGAGGACATCCGTCTGGCCAACGCGTCGGGCGTCGGAAACAAGGTCATCCTGTTCGGTGCCAGGACCGGCGGGGACGGTATCGGTGGCGCTTCGGTGTTGGCTTCCGAATCCTTCGACGACGCCAAGCCGTCCAAACGCCCTGCCGTGCAGGTCGGTGACCCGTTTGCGGAGAAGGTCCTCATCGAGTGCTGCCTCGAACTGTTCAAGGACTCCGTGGTCGAGGGAATCCAGGACCTGGGCGCGGCGGGGATCTCCTGTGCGACGTCGGAGCTCGCCTCGAACGGCGACGGTGGAATGCACGTGGACCTCACCAAAGTGCTCTTGCGAGACAGCACCCTGACTCCCGGCGAGATTCTCATGTCGGAATCCCAGGAACGCATGATGGCCGTGGTGACTCCGGCCAACATGGCCCGTTTCGAGGAGATCATGGACAAGTGGGACGTCGAGTACTCGGTGCTTGGAGACGTCACCGACTCGGGCCGGTTGGTCATCGAATGGGACGGCGAGGTCATCGTCGACGTCGACCCGAAGACCGTGGCTCACGACGGCCCCACGTACGAACGGCCGTACAGCCGGCCGGCTGGGCAGGATGCCACACAGGCGGACCGGTTCTCCGAGTCCGAGGCGGGCAGGCATCGTCCGGCGGGCGCCGACCTCGCCCACGCCATCGTCGAGCTCATGGCCTCACCGAACCTGTGTTCCAAGGAGTGGGTCACCGACCAGTACGACCGTTACGTGCAGGGCAATACGGCGCTTTCCCAACCCGATGACGCCGGCGTGGTCCGCGTGGACGAGGAAACCGGGTTGGGTGTCGCCCTGGCGACCGACGCAAATCCCCGCTACGCATACCTCGACCCTTATGAGGGCGCCAAGGCGTCACTGGCCGAGGCCTACCGGAACGTTGCCACGGCGGGTGCGCGACCCGTCGCCGTCTCGGACTGCCTCAACTTCGGTTCACCCGAGGACCCGGACGTGATGTGGCAGTTCGCCGAAGCGGTCCGCGGCCTCGCCGATGGTTGCATGAAGCTCGGCGTGCCTGTGACTGGCGGCAATGTCTCGCTGTACAACCAGACCGGGGGCCAGGCCATCAACCCGACCCCGGTCGTCGCGATGATGGGTGTGATGGATGATGTGACCCGGAGGACCCCGTCGGGTTGGGCCCCGACCGAGGACGGCAACGCGATCTACTTGCTCGGGACCACGGCGGACGAGCTGGATGGTTCGGAGTGGGCCCGGCTCAAGGGGCACCTGGGCGGCCGCCCGCCCCGAGTCGATCTGGCTCAGGAGAAATTGTTGGGAGACATGCTCGTCAACATGTCCCGGGACGGCATGATCGACGCCGCGCACGACCTGTCCCAGGGCGGCCTCGCGGCCACCCTGGCGGACGCGTGCCTGCGCTTCGGCGTCGGTGCACGCATCGGTTTGGGAGAGGTCGCCGAGCGGGACGACGTCGACGAGTTCACCCTGCTGTTCTCTGAATCCCAGGGACGCGCGGTCTGCTCGGTCCCGCGCACCGAAGAAGTGCGGTTCAAGGACATGTGCACCGCACGCGGCTATGCCTTTGCCCGCATCGGTGTGGTCGACGCCGTCAATGACGCTCTGGATCTCCAGGGAATCGCCAGCGTGCCGCTCGCGGAGCTGAGAGAGGCGTGGTCAGGAACCTTGCCGAAATACTTCGGCTGACTCTCCACCACGTCTGGGGCGGGCCCCCGACCACGGTCGTGGTCGGGGGCCCGCCCCATTTCATGACACCGTCGGACACCCTACGGTGGCGTCACAACGTCTTGATCAGAATCGATGCGATCACGATCGATCCGGCGCTGACGCTGGTGAATCCGCCGATCAGCATGGGTGGAAGGATCCTGTCCTGAACTGACTTTTGCATTTCGGGGTCGTCCGAGGATGTCCGGGCAACTTCCGTGGTGATCAGGTAGTCCCCGGGGAAACCGAACATCGCGGTCAACGCCACCGGCATGCCCAAGCGCAGGTCCCACCCGAGGAGCTTCGTCGCGACCGCACCACCGATCAGTATCCCCACCATGCCGGTGGCCAAGATCAGCAGGACCGCTCCCAGCGAGGTCACGATCTGCGAGAGGGACGCTTCCATCAGCGGCACCGCGACCACGATGATGATGGCCACCATGCCCAGGGAGAATCCGCTGGCCTTCTCGAGAGACGCGCGGGGCAGGACCCCGGTCCAGACGCACACGATGCCAAGGGCCAGCCCCCAGATGCTGTAGGAGACCCCCGTGAGTCCTTGCAGGTACATGGCCAGCCCTCCGCCTGCGACGACCATGAAGAGAAGAACCAACTGGTTCTCCCGGATGGACGCCGGCAGTTTGACCCGGACTTTACGATCTGCTTCCGCCTGCGCTTCGGGAGAGAGCTGAATCGCCCCGGTGTCAGGGTCTCGTTCGACCCGGACCTCACCGCTGTCGATCAGGCGGCGCGCGTGACTCTTGAGGAAGAGCGCCGTGAGAGGCATCGCGGGGAGTGCCTGCAGCATAAGCACGAGGGTCGGAATGGTGGCCAAGGTGGTCAACCCCACCGAACTGAGCCCCTCGGTGGTCAGGAGGGTCGAGACGATCCCTCCGACCAACGGTCCCGTACCGGCCACGGCGGTCCCGTATCCGAAGACCAGCCCCACGACCAGCAGGATCAGGACAGTCGCGCAGGCCATTCCGGCCACCGAGATGACGATGGGCCGCCACTGTTTCTTCAACGAAGCGATCGGCAACAGCGTGCCCATGTGAACCATGATGGCCGGCTGCATGATGGTCGCCATGCCGACGAACATCGAGGCCTTGGCGATGGACGCCGGGAACACACCGGTCTGGGTCAACGCCGCCATCGCGAGCATGGCCACCAGGAGCGATGGTATTCGTGCGCGCGTCAGGGACGAGACCAACTCGCCCAGGGCAATGCAAGCCAGGAGGACGACTGCCGCGTACATGGTGTCCATGGATTGTCCGTTCTGTTGCGGGGCGATGGAAGGCCGCGGACGTCGAGCGACCCGCAGTGAATGTAATATGTATCACTTTCAAAGGCGTAGCCCGACCATAACACCCGATCTCCTCGACAAGAACCAGGAAACCCGAAGTAGAGCCTGGTCTACTCCGACTTCGCGGAACACGCCCGTAAACTGGATACCGCACGCCGCGAACCCCCGAGGAGATTGATGCCAAGTCGGACCAAGGACACCCCGCCCCGGCTTGCGCGCGCCGATGATGTGGACCTCGCCCGAAAAGGGCTGTCAGCCGAGGACGTCCGGGAACGCACCCAGCACGGCCTGACGAACGTCCAGCCGAACACGACCTCCCGCAGCGTATGGGCCATCGTCCGGACCCATCTGTTCACGCTCTTCAACCTCGTCCTGGGCGCATGCGCCGTCGTCATCATCCTCCTCGGACGCTGGCTCGACCTCCTCTTCTCCCTCGCGGCCCTCGCCAACATCATCATCGGGTTCGTCCAGGAATTCTCGGCCAAGCGGCAGCTGGACAAAATTGCCTTGCTCCGCCGGGACCCGGCCAGAGTGCTTCGCGACGGGGCCGCATCGGCCGTGCCGCTCGAGGAGATCGTGCTCGACGACGTCCTTCTTCTCTCGCGCGGCGATCAGGTTCCGGCCGACGCCGAGGTCCTGGCCGCCGACGGGCTGGATCTCGATGAATCACTGCTGACCGGGGAAAACGACCCCGTGGTCAAGAGACCCGGCGACAGGGTGTACTCCGCGTCCTCCGTGGTCGGCGGTTCGGGCAGGGTCCGTGTGACGGCCGTCGGCGACAAGTCCCATGCGTCCCGGTTGGCCAAGGAAGCCCGTCAGTTTGCCCCGATCAATTCGGAGCTCCGGGCCGCGACGGAGCGGGTGGTCAAATGGATCTCGATCGCGCTGGTTCCGATCATTCTGGTGGTGCTCAATGGCCAGATGCAGGCCGTCGGAGGATGGCATCGAGCATTCTCGAGCGGGGACTGTGAGGACGCTCTCGTCGTCGCGGTCTCCTCGGTCGCGTCGATGGTCCCCCAGGGGCTGGCCCTCATGACGACGATTTCCTTCGCCGTAGCGGCCGTCAAGCTCGCACGCGATGAGGTCCTCATCCAGGAGCAACCCGCGGTAGAGGTCCTCGCCAGGGTGGACACCGTGTGCTTCGACAAGACGGGCACCCTCACGGAAGGCGGGGTGACGTACGCGCGAGCCCACGGCCTGGGGACGCACGAGGGCCTCGACGATGCCGCCCAGGAAGCTCTGGCCTGGTTTGGGCACGACGAAAACGCGAACCCGACCGCCGCGGCGCTGGCCCACGACTTCCGGAGGCGCCCCGAAGAGCAACCGAGCGGCGTGCTCGGATTCTCGTCGGCCAACAGGTTCTCGGGCGTCGAGTTCCCGGGCACCGGCGCCTGGATCCTGGGGGCTCCCGAGGTGCTCCTCCAGGACACCGACAATCTCGACCGGGCGAGCGCTCTGGCCTCCGAGGGGTTCCGAACCATGGTCCTGGCCAGGGCCGACGCCTTGGCCAGGGACGACGACGCCCGCCCCATCCAGAAATTGCCCGAGGCCTGGAGCCCGGTGGCACTCCTGACCTTCCGCGAGCACGTGCGCGACGACGCCGAGGAAACCCTGCGGTACTTCACGGAGCAGGAAATCGATCTCAAGGTCTTCTCCGGAGACAGCCCCGCAACGGTGGCCGCCGCCGCCCGCCGCGCCGGAATGGACGCCGAGAACGGTGCAGTAGATGCGTCTCGGCTGCCCGACGACGGCCCGGAACTCGTCGAAGCGGCGCTGTCCCACAACGTTTTCGGCAGGGTCTCCCCCTATCAGAAGAAGAACATGGTGTCCGGGCTCCAGGAGCGGGGCCGAGTCGTCGCCATGACCGGTGACGGCATCAATGACGCCCTGGCCCTCAAGCACGCAGACCTCGGGATCGCCATGGGCAACGCGGCACCGGCGACGAAAGCCGTCTCCCGCCTGGTGCTTTTGGACGGGAAATTCTCGCGGTTGCCCTCGGTCCTCGCGGAGGGCCGGAAAATCATTGCGAACATCGAGCGGGTCACCAATCTGTTCCTGACGAAAACGAGCTTCGCCGTGATGATGGGCGTGGTCCTGGGGCTCCTCGCGTGGACGTTCCCTTTCCTGCCGAGGCAGTACTCCACGGCCGACCTGCTGATCATCGGTGGCCCGTCCTTCGTCCTGACCATGCTTCCCAACAACCGCCGGTACGTCGGCGGGTTCCTGCGCAGGGCATTGCACTTTGCCTTGCCGAGCGCCGTCGTCGTGACCCTGTGCATCGTCGCGGTGAATTTCTACGCCAAGCATCTGGATCCCAGCGGCCTCCAGGTGCAGCAACAGATCCAGACGGCGAACTTCATCGTCCTGGTCCTGGTCGGCCTGTGGATCCTGTGCGTGGGGTCCCGACCGTTGAGTCTTGCGCGAGGCGGATTGTTGCTGGCGATGTATGCCGCCCTGATTCTCGTGCTGATCATCCCGTGGTCGCTGATGTACCACGAGTTCCAGGTCCCGGAAGCGAACCTCCTCTGGGCCTCCTTGATTACTGCCGTGGCGGGCAGCGCGCTCATTGAGGGGAACTATTGGGTGCACCGGTCCTGGATGCGCAAGCACCAGTCGGAGGCCTTCCGGGCGGGCGTCGCCTCCGGCGAGGTCTGACTCTCTCCTGCGCGAGGGGCAGTCTTGTGCCCGATGCGCGACCGAATCTGCACAACTTTGCCACTTCACGGTTTGGCAACACCGAACAGCAAAACCCCGGATCCCGTAGGTTATGACCTGCCAACATTTCCCCGGCACTACATCCTTGCGCAGGTTATGACCAGCCGGTAGTGTCATTCTCGGCTCGGCGCGCAGCGTCGAGACCTCAGGGTTGTTACTGGAACAGCAGGCAAGACCTGAGTCGCATCACCGGGCACCGTCCCGGTGGCTTCACCATGAGGCCTGACCCGAACATTCGCTGTCGGGACTGGCGCCTCGTGACCCGTCGTACGCGAAGACGTGGTTGTGGTGGTGGCGTGCGGCTCGGGTCTTTTTTGTGTCTTAAGACGATCGGCATCCACTGTCGGTCGATGCATCAAGGAGTCATCTGTGGACTACAAGAAGACGGCGAAATCCGTTCTGGACGGACTGGGCGGGGCCGACAACGTCGACTATTTCACCCACTGCGCGACCCGTCTAAGGGTCACCATCGGCGACAGGACCAAGGTCGACAAGTCGCAGATCGAGAAGACCGACGGTGTCCTCTCGGTCATCGAGCAAGCAGGCCAGACCCAGGTCGTCATCGGCAACGAGGTCTCAGAGGTCTACACCGAGATGACCAAGCTTCCCGGCATGGACCGGGAGGCCGGGTCGTCGTCGAGCGGGTCGAAGAGTGCGGAGAGTTCCGGCGAGAAGAAGGCCGGAATCATCACCCGAATGTTCGATGTTCTCTCGGACTCGTTCCGCCCAGTCCTCTGGGCCCTCTTGGGCTCCTCGATGATCCTGACGCTGATCGTGCTGCTCCAGCAGCTGGGCGTGTTCGGTCACTACACCAATTTCGCGGGGCAGAACGTGACCGTGGACCTGGTCAATGGCCCCAAGGTGGGCGACGACGCCGCCAATGAGGACCTGATGAACACGTGGCGCTCACAGTTCCCGTTCTGGTTCATCCTCCTCGGCGCGGCCATGTCGGTTCTGAATTTCATGCCGGTCTTCATCGGGGCGACGGCCGCGAAGAGGCTGGGGGCCAACATGTGGGTCGGGGCCGCGATCCCGGCGGCCCTCATGACGGATGCGTTCCGTGGCCTGTCCACGATGGCTGGCGACGCCGGGCATCTCACGCTCTTCCACATCGGCGACTGGGGCGTTCCCCTGTACCTCTTCAACTACACGGGCCAGGTCTTCCCGCCGCTGTTCGCCGTTGCGGTCCTGGCGCCGCTGGAACGGTTGCTGAAGAAAATCATTCCGAACATGCTGCACATGGTCTTCGTTCCCATGATCTCGATCCTGATCATGGTTCCCCTCACCGCGCTGATCATCGGTCCGATCGGCGTCAACCTCGGGTTGGGCATTTCGAACGTGTTCCAGTGGCTCAATGACATCAATCCGGCGATCGTGGGGGTCGTCGTCGCCGGGTCGTACCTGTTCATGGTTCCCCTCGGCCTGCACTGGCCCCTCAACGCCGTGATGATCTCGAACCTCTCGACCCTCGGGTACGACTTCATCCAGTCCCCCATGGCCGCCTACAACTTCGCGGTCTTCGGGGTCGTCACGGGCGTGGCCATTCGTGCGGCCCGCGACAAGGAACTTCGCCAGGTCGCCACGGGCGCCGCGGTCTCGGGGCTTCTCGGCGGGATCTCGGAGCCTTCGCTCTACGGCGTCGTCCTCCGGTACAAGCGCGTCTTTCCGCTGATCCTGGTGCCGGCGATGATCGCGGGCGGCCTGATCTCCTGGCTCGGCGTGCGTTCCTACGCCTTCGCTTTCACGTCCTTGCTCTCGATCCCGGCAATGCAGCCGATTCCGCTCTTCGCCATCGGCCTGGCCATAGCCTTCTTCGGCGGTCTGGCCGGCGTCTTGGTCTTCGGGTTCCGTTCTCGGGAGCAGCGGGAGACCGACTTGGCCAAGCAGAGCGTCGCGACCGACGAGGTCCCTACCGGCGACAGGATCCGTGCGGCCGCGGATGAACCAGAAGCCTCAAGGCCGACGCCGGCCGCCGTTTCTTCCGGCGGGGCCACGGCAACGAACGCGACAGGCGCAGGGGTCGCCACTGAGCCCTGGGCCGAGAGCCGGGGGCAGGAAGCGGCGACCAGAGAGTCGGGCTCGCCCCAGGACGACGACGCCGTGACCGTCGGGGCGCCGCTCGAGGGCGACGTCGTGGCCCTGTCGGAGGTACCCGACCCGATTTTCGCGGGCGGGAAGCTGGGTCAGGGTGTGGCCATCACGCCAACGGCAAATACTGTGGTCGCACCCCAGTCCGGAACGATCATCGCGACGCCCGCTTCGGGCCACGCTCTCGGTCTTCGGCTGGACTCGGGCGTCGAGCTGCTGATCCACGTCGGCATCGACACCGTTGGTCTGGACGGACGAGGGTTCACGCCGGAGGTTGCCAAGGGGGATCGTGTCGAAACGGGCCAGAAGCTCCTGACCTTCGACCGGGACGTCATCACGGAGGCCGGGTGCTCCCTGATCACGCCGGTCGTGGTCACGAACACCCCCAAATTCGCCGACGTCGAGGGGCTTCCCGGCGGTCGGGCGGGGCTGGGCACCCCGATCATCCGGGTCACCACGGCCTGACCCTCTGCGATGGTCGACGCTGCCCGGATCGGAGGCGTTGACCCGATCCAGTGGCGCTTACCTCTCCCTTGTGGGGGTTGAACCCCCTCGAAAGAGGGGTAGATGCCACCCCATCGGGCAACACCCTCTCAACGCGACCACCGACCCGCACGCCGGCCGGAGAAAAGCACCTGAAACGGATGCTCGGCCCGGGCCCGGTGCGCCTCCGCCCGCGACGCGGACACGCACGAAACTGCCACCTCGGCCGGAAAGCACCACGTCGATCCGACGACGTATTTCAGGCCCTCAGGAAGCAGTCTCCTCGAGGAGTTGCCGCTGCTCGGGCGAGATGCGCACGATCCGGCTCGTGGGTTCGTTGAAGAATGCCAGCACGGTGGAGGCATCCACACACCGCACGCCGCTCTGGGGATCATAGATCCGGTATTCGATGGTCAGGCTCGCTGCGGTGATCTTCTCGACCCAGACCTCGACCTTGGCGGGCTGCCGACTGTAGGACAGCGGGGCGCGGTATTTGATGTGGTTCTCCGCTACCAGCGCTTGGGTGCCGCTGGGCAACTGGGTGAACAGCGGGATCGGAGCATCCGTGAGCTCGGCGCCGGGTGCCGCGGGAGGGGGACCGAACGCGGCCACACGGGCTTCCTCCATGATCCGAGCCATCTCGACATTGTTGATGTGCCGATAGGCGTCCATGTCGCCCCAGCGAAGGGGCACTTCCACAGTCAGGATTCGCGAACTCATATCACTAGCCTATCGATATTCCGGGCGACGACGCCGCCGGGAACGGCTATCCGCTCGTCGCCACCTCGGCTTCGTCGAATGCGTCCATGTCACTGCCGACGAACCGACGGACGAAGAAGTAGTAGACGGCCGTCAGGAACGCGTAGAAGCACAGTGCCACGAAGCCCGGGAGACGCATGTCGGGGCTCGAGAGCACGGCGGCGAAAATTGCGACCAGCCCGAGGATTCCGAGTACCGCCGTCGGCGCCCCGCCCAGCAGCCGGAATTCGGAGGAGGCACCGTTCTTCCGTCGGTAGCTGACGTAGGAACCGAGAATCAGCATCCACACCACCAGAATGAACGTGGTGATCACGGACATCATGATCAGGAAGACATTCTCGGTCACGAGGGCCAGCACGATCACCACCAGGATGCCGACACAGGACATGGCGAGCGACCGCGCCGGGCTGCCGAGCCGCGTCGTCCGTTGCAGCGCGCGGGGCGCCATGCCCTGGTAGGACAGCGAATGGATGAGCCGTGTCCCGGCGTAAACATTGGCGTTGGCCGCGGAGAGTGCGGCGATGAGAACGATGAAATTGATGACGGCAGCAGCCGCCGGGATCCCGACCTCCGAGAAAACCATCACGAACGGACTCGAGGACAAGTCCCCGGTGCCGGCAGCCGCGGACCAGGGCATGAGTGCCATGACCACGAAGAGTGCCAGCACGTAGAACGTCGCGAGCCTCCAGATCGTTGCCTTCCCCGCGCTGCGGACCGACCGCACGGGATCTTTCGCCTCCGCGGCCGAGATGGAGATCAACTCGACGCCGCCGAAAGAGAACATGACCACGGCCATTCCGAGCCAGATCGAGCTCGGTCCGTTGGGGATGAACCCGTTCTCGGTCAGGTGACGCATCCCCTCGGCAGGGTGACTCGGCAGACCGAAGAAGACAATGATCAAACCGATGACGATGAAGGCGATGACCGCAATGACCTTGATCCCCGAAAGGAAGAATTCGACCAATCCGAAGGACTTCACGCTGTACGCATTCAGGAAGACGATGACGAGCGCGAACACCAGGATCCCGACCCACAGCGGCAGTTCGGGCCACCAGAATTTGAGGTACGTCGCCACGGCCACGAGTTCGGCACCGGCCACGCACACCGTGGTCGCCCAATAGGCCCAACGGGTCATGAAGCCCGCGAAGGGCCCGAGAAAACGACCGGCCATCGTGCCGAAGCCACCTCGGACGGGATATTTGACCGCCATCTCCCCTGCGGCGCAGGCGATGATGGCCGCGATCAACGAACCGATCGCGTAGCAAATGATCACCGCGGGGCCGGCGACACCGATGGCCGCGCCCGACCCCAGGAAGAGGCCCGTGCCCAACGCGGAGCCGAGGGCGATCATCGTCATTTGTTCATGGGACAACGAGCGCGCGAGAGCTCCGTCCTTCGTAGTCTTGTCCATAGAGCGGCCGAGGCCCTTCCTCCGTGATGCGAGCAACTGTTCAGCTATTATCACGCGAATTCACGCGGTCACGCCACACGAGCGGGTCGGTGCCGCGCCCACGCGCGCAACACGGTCCTGCCGACCATCGGTATTCGCTTCATGACAGGCGCCTTTTCGCGGGAGGACCCGATGGGATCAGGTGTCTCGCCCCCCCCCTGCGGCCCGACCGCGACGGGACGATTCCCGATGAAACCGCAAGATGTCGCGAGGTTTCCGGGCCGGAGACAGGCGTGCCGAGGCGAGGTGTGATGAACTAGTGCCATGAGTGCTTCTTCGAGCTGCATGTCTTCGTCCCCCGTGCCGGAATCGCACGCGTGGGTTCGAACGAGCGCCCACACGGCATTCCTGACCGTCGACAACCCCAGCGCCATGACCTTGGAAGGGACCAACACCTACGTCATCGGCGACCTGGGCGAGTCCTTCCCGCCCGAACCAGGGGCACCCAAGCCGCGCGCCGTCGTCGTCGATCCGGGGCCCGCCGACCAGCACCATGCCGAAGCGATCGCGGCGGCGGTCGATGTCGCTCTCATCGTCGTGACGCACTGGCACCAGGACCACGTCGGAAACGTCCCCGCGCTGCACGACCTGACCGGAGCCCCCGTGCGGGCCTGGGACCGGGAATTGTGCATCGGGGCCGGCCGGCTCCAGGACGAGGAGGTGCTCAAAGACGTTCCCGTGGAAATCAGCGTGTGGCACGCTCCCGGGCACACCGCGGATTCGATCTGCCTGAGCATTTTCGACGACGGCATGATCCTCACCGGCGACACCATCCTCGGCCGCGGAACCACGATGCTCGATTACCCGGACGGCGACCTGGAGGACTACCTGGACACGCTGCGCGTGTTCAAGGACGAACCCGGTTTCACCGTCCTCCCCGCCCACGGGCCCCACGGCGAATTCCTCGAGGAGGCCTGCGAGCGCCTCCTGGACCACAGGCTGAATCGCATCCATGATCTCCGCAGGCGCCTCAAGGCCTCCGACGACGACCTGGGCCCCTCCGCCTCGACCCTGGCGGCGGAGATATACGCCGATGTCCCGGAAGAGGTCCGGGGCCCGGCGGTCAAGACGCTCAAGGCGCAACTCGCCTATCTCATGGACATCGGCGAGATCGCCGGATTCACCGACTGACCGCGCCGGGGTACGTGGGTTCGTGCCTCTTGAACCATCCGATGGTCGGATACGTGATCGGCAACAGGACGACCTCGATCAGGCACTTGTAGAAGTAGCCAACCACCACGTAATTGGCGAAGTCGCCGAACTGCTGGATGCCGAGGATCGGCGCCGCGACCGTGCAGAAGATCAGGGTGTCAGCGAACTCTCCCACGAGGGTCGAGCCAATGAGCCTGACCCACATGAACCGCTCGCGGGTCCATTTCTTGATGAGAGCCATGATCCATGCGTTGAGGAGCTGGCCAACGAGGAATCCGAGCAACGATCCACCGATGATCCTGGGGACCGGACCGAGAACCGTTTCGAAGGCCGTCTGGTTCTCATAGAAGTCCGCAGAGGGCAGCATGATCGTGATCCAGAAGCTCAGGGAGGCGAAGGCCCCGGCGCAGAAACTGGTGATGATGGCTCGGCGTGCGGCCTTGAACCCGTAGACCTCGGTGACAACGTCGCCTAGAACATACGCGAGCGGAAAGAGGAAGAATCCTCCGTCGGTCAGAATCGGCCCGAAGGCGACGCCTTTGGTGGCGCCGATATTCGAGAGGATCAGGAGCACACAGTAGAGCGCCAGGAGCAGGTCGAAGTATGTTTTCGGACGTCTCGCGTACGTCGGTCCGTTCGGCGCACCGGGTGTTGTGTCGTGGCCGGGTGTTCCCGGCGTGCCGGGCCCTGTGGGGGTGGACTGCATTGTGGTCACCAATCTGTATTGACGCGGCTTCGCCCCGAGCAGGGAAACCGTGGTTCGACTGTTCCGATGCGGCGCCGAGCGCCGTCAGGGCTCGTCTGCCACCCGAGCCGTGAAAATCTTACCCGGCGGTTGGATAATGGAGGTATGACTACAACTTCTCAGACTCCCGTTGCCATGACCATCGCAGGTTCCGAGGCCACGGGCGGTGCGGGCGCCTTGGCGGACATCAAGACGTTCCAGGCGCTCGGGGTTTACGGGTGCCTCTCGCTGACGTGCATCGTTTCCTTCGATCCGAAGAACGACTGGGGCCACCGTGTCCTCCCGATCGACCAGCAGACGCTGGCGGACCAGCTCGAGGTCAACACGACCGCGTACGACCTGGACGCGGTCAAAATCGGGATGCTCGGGTCTCCCGACACGATCGACACCGTATCCGCGACGCTGCGCCGGCAAAGCCCGAAGAACATCGTGCTGGACCCGGTGCTGATCTGCAAGGGGCAGGAACCGGGCGCCGCTCTGGACACGGACAAGGCCCTGACCTCAAAGATTCTTCCGCTGGCAGATTTCGTCACGCCCAATCACTTCGAGTCTCTCTCCCTGTCGGGGATGGACCGGATCAACGACGTCGCCGATCTCGAAGAGGCCGCGCGGCGGATTCACGAGCGGTCGGGTGCCGCCGTTCTGGCCAAGGGCGGGGTCAGGATCGAGGGGCCGGACGCCGTCGACGTCTTCTACGACGGCGAGACCACGGAGATACTTTCCTCGCCCAAGATCGGAGAGGTCGCAGTGGCCGGGGCGGGCTGCTCTCTGGCTGCCGCCGTCACGGCCGAACTCGCCAAGGGGGCGACGCCGCTCCAGGCCGCCCGCAACGCCAAGTCATTCGTGACCCGAGGGATCGAGGCCCGCATCAGCTCCCATGCACCCTTCGACACGCTGAAGCAGGTCAACGAGGCCTCCTGACGCAAACGAGCCGCCGGCCCGACCGCTTGTCAGAGCGATGGACCTGGCGGCTCGTTCCGCTCACGGCGTTCTGTCGTTCAGGATGCCCATGGTCAGGAGGCCACGGAACGGAGCCTCGCGCCTTCTTCCCTCACACGATCCGCATAAGCGGCGACCGGGCGGCCGTCGGCGTCGAACTGCGCCCCGAGCCCGAGCTGGATGAACGAGATCGTGTGTCGGATTCGCTCGTTGCGGACCTCGTCCTCCTCGTTCTTGCCCCGGTCCGCGGCCGAGCTGAGCGAGCCGTGGACCAATTGCGCGAGTTCGGTGATGTCCGACGGCGGCAGGTAGCCCTGGTCGATGCACGCGGTCAGTATCCTTGCGAGCACCGCCTGGAGCTCTCCCACGTGGTCGCCCAGTTTCGCGAAGGCCTCGGGAGAAAGAACCGAACGCATCGCGGGTCCGGGCGGGAGATGCCTGCGGGACATGTCCTCGATCTGCATGCGGACGTAGACGGCAAGCTGGTCCACGGGATTCGTGACGCTGGTCAGCTCCGTGCGGAGGTCGTTGATGAATCGCTCGGTCTCGTCCAACGCGTAAGCGACCAGCAGCTCACCCATATCGGCGAAATAGTTGTACACGGCCGTCCGACCGATCCCCGCGTTCTTGGCAACGTGAGTCATGGTCAGCCCGGTCAGGCCGCGGGTATAGAGGAGTTCACCGAAAGACTTCAGGATCGCATTCTGGGTGTTCTCCCGTTGCGCGGCGTTGGAGGGTGCGGAGATACGAGGCATATCGACAGTATAGGACCGGATGTCACCAAATCACGACCGGGAAGGCAAGATCACAGTGACCTGCCAGTCTGCACTCAGCTTCCGTCGCTCACTAGGCCTCTGGATTCCCCGATCCGTCATCAAGGTCGAGAATGCGTGCGTACATCACGGGCCGGTGCTGCAGGGCGGAACGCAGAGCGCGATGCACTCCGTCTTCGAGGTACAGGCGACCTTTCCACTTCACGACGTGCGGAAAGATGTCGCCATAGAAGGTGGCCTCCTCACCGAAGAGGGTCGCCAGATCAAGCATTCGCTGCGTGGTCGTCAGTTGGTCCAGCCTGACCTGACACGGGGCGAGCATCGCCCACTCTCGTCGGTCCTTGAACGGATGCTCAGGATACGGCCGAGTCTCGCCCACCGCCTTGAAGATCATGGGTCCATGGTAATACCCGAAAGTGTGCGATCCGTTACTTTTTGACCCAACCCGCCGAAGTTACCCCTTGTCATGACGGCATTTGCGACCCACGCGCCATATGCCCCCTGCGGAATATCCGAAGTGGATCGATCCCACGCACCCTTGCAGCAGCGCGGAAATTGTAATTACGGAACATGCCGCAAGGCCCTCGCACCTGAAGGCCCTCGCACAGCAATGACGCCGCCCGTTCGCCATCTCCAAGGATCGCGAGCGGGCGGCGTCATGTGTCACCACGCAGGGGGGGCGAACCCGGTATCGGGCTCGGGGACTCAGCTACTTCCGGTTGACCTGCATCATGGAGCCGGTCTCAGGGAGAGGGAATTCGCCGGTTCGCGGACGCACCTCTTCCTCCGACTCCTCTCCCGGAGCACGGTGGCGGGGACCGGAGGCCTCCGACTCCTGGGCGTCCGAGGCACCCTGCTCGGAGGTCGACGGCTCGGCATGGCCCGCGTCGTCGGCGCCCTCCTCGGAGATGTCACCCGTCCGACCCGAGTCCGAGACGCTGGTGGCCAGCGCCTTCTCGCGGATGAACAGCAGAATCAGCGCGGCGAGGATGCCCAACGGTGCGATCCACAGGAAGATCGGAACCAGAGCGTCGTTGTACGCGCCGATCACGACGTCCTTGATCGGGCCGGGCAGCTTCTCCACGAGGCCGGGGGTCAGCGAGTTGGACCCGCCGCTACCGGTGGCCGCCATGGCCTGAGGCGGCATGCGGTCCTGCAGGAAATCCTTGAGGCGGGAGGTGAACAGGCCGCCGACGAGGGCCGACCCCATGGTCGCGCCGACCTGACGGAAGAAGTTGTTCGCCGCCGTCGCCGTTCCGACCATGCTGATCGGGAAGGAGTTCTGGACGATCAGGGTCAGCAGCTGCATCGACATGCCGAGACCCAGACCGATGACCGCCAGGCAGATGCAGATGATGTAGGCCGGGGTATCCACCTCGAGGTGGGAGAGGAGGAACAGCCCGAGGGCGAGCAGCACCGAACCCACGACAGTGAAGATCTTGTACCGACCGATCCGGGCCACGATGAATCCGACCGTAATCGAAGTGATGAGCAACATGCCCATCATCGGAATCATGAGCAGTCCCGCCTGCGTCGCGTCGACCCCGAGGACCATCTGCATGTAGGTCGGCATGTAACCGACGGCACCGAACATTCCGATACCCATGCACAGGTTGGCGATCGTGGTCAGGTTGAAGTTGCGGTCCTTGAACAGGGCCAGCGGCATGACCGGCTCGGTCACCTTGGATTCGATCGGGATGAAGATGGCCACGCAGACGACAACCGCGATCAGCAGGCCAATGATGGTCGGCGAGTCCCAGTCGTACTGGTTGCCGCCCCAAGTCATCGCAAGCACGAGGCATGCGGTCGCCGCGCCGAGGAAGGCCATGCCGAAGACGTCGATCTTTCGACGTTCAGCGCCGGCTTCCTTGTTGGTGTGGGGAATCAGGAAGATCGTCGCCAAGAGCGCAATGACGGCGAGCGGGATATTCATCCAGAACGCCCAGCGCCAGCCGGGCCCTTCGGTCAACCAACCGCCGAGGAGCGGGCCCGCGACCGAGGAGAACGCGAAGACACCCATCAGGGCACCCATGTACTTGCCGCGCTCACGGGCGGGAATCACGTCCGCGATCACGGACTGGGACAGAATCATGAGGCCGCCACCGCCGAGCCCTTGGAGGCCACGGGCGATGATGAGGGTCGTCATGTCCTGGGCGACGGCGCCCGTCACGGAACCCGCCGCGAACGCGATGATCGCGAAAATCAACATGGGTTTGCGACCCCAGAGGTCGCCCAGCTTGCCGTATGCCGGCATCATGATGGTCGAGACCATGATGAATGCGGTGATGACCCAGCTCATGTGCTCGACGCCGTTCAGCTCACCGACGATGGTCGGCAGGGACGGCGAGAGAACCGTCTGGTTCAGTGAGGACATCAACATGATGATCATCAGGCCGATGAACAGCAGGAGAATATTGGTGTTGGGGGTGGGGCGACCGAATCCGCCCTTCTGGGCCGAGTGAGCAGATGGCATCTCCCCGGTTGCGGGTGAGGCCGGATCGGTCTGAGCCGCTCCGGTTCCGCTCTTGCCACCCCCAACGGCGTGACGCGGTGTGTAGGTGGTGCTCAACGAGGCTCCTTGATCATGGTGGAGAACAGTGTCACGGTGCGATTGATAGATGCGGCAAACTCATCCCGGGAAGCTCGGGCGCCATAGTCGACGTAACGGAGAACAGCGGTGGCCATCAGGACGATCGCGCGGATGCGCTCTTCCTGCTCGGGTTCCGGCTCGCTGTTTTCGTCTTCACGACGCACGAACCGGCCGGTTTCCTGATACACGGCCCAGTCCATGGCGAGCAGGAAGTCCTTGAGCTCCTGCTCGCACCGAAGCATGTGGATCTTCATGCGTTGCCGCATGTCATCCCGGTCTTCGGTGAGCTCGTTCATGATCCCCCTGATGTCACTGGCGAACGAGTCGTACAGGACGCTGGCGAGGAGTCGGGCCGCCTGCGCGAGCAGGCCCCCCGACTCATCCGCCTGGACCTGTGCCAACATGTCTTCGGTCATCTGAGGGGGACGCAGCCCCATGACGGCGTCTTCCTTGGTCGCGAAGTAGTTGAAGAACGTTCGCGGTGAGACGCCAGCTTTCTCCGCGATGAGTTCCGCGGTGGTCTGCCTGATTCCGCGTTCTGACGCAAGTTCACGCGCGGCCGCGTGGATCGAGTCCCACGTCCGTGCCCGGCGTCGTTCGCGAAGGGATGGTTCTGTCGTTTGCACCTATGCATCTTATGCAGTTCTGCAAAAAATGCACAACTGCACTATTTGTGTCCTTGATCTCTAAGGTTTGCCTAACTATGTAAATGGACGAGGTGGGTGGATTGTTCGCGCGGACTGTCGGATGCTCAGGGGCGAGGGCCGCGGGTCGAGATGGCAGTCTCGTGCGGGCAAGCGCGCGAGGTGACAGTTTTGGGACTGGATCCGGCCCAATCGGCCCCAAAACTGCCACCTCGTGGGAAAAACAGTACGAGATTGCCACCTCGCGAGCAGTACGGCACAAAACCGCCACCTCGCCACAAAAACGGCAGGTCCCGGAGCGCACTCGCCCGAGCCGCGGCACCGTTCCAGCCAATCAGCCCGCGGCGCCGTTCCAGCCAATCAGGCCGCGGTGCCCTCCTCGACGGGGCGCACCGGGGTGTCCTCGGTCGACGGCTTGCCGACATACGAACCCTTGTACGCCGCTGCCGGGTGGTGCTCGTCGATGGCAACCTGACCTTCGCCGTAGAGGTTCTCGCGGAAGGTGGACCCTTCGTAACTCGTCCGGTAGCGGCCGCGCTTCTGGAGCTCGGGGACCACGAACTCGACGAAGTCCTCGAAGGACCCGGGCGAGACGTGGTAAGCCAGATTGATTCCATCCAGGCCGCCCTCGTCGATCCAGCGTTCGAGCTCGTCGGCGACCTTTTCCGGACCACCGATGATGACGTCGCCCATTCCGCCGATCGCGCAGTGCTTCGCAATGTCCTCGCGCGTCCACTCCTTGTTCTTGGACTGGAGGGTGAACGGGGTCAGGAAGGACTGGATGGAATCGGTCTCGATGTAGTTGAGCACTTCGTCCTCCCCGAACTGGGACAGGTCGACACCGGACCAGCCGCCGATGATCGCCTGGGAAGTCTCAGGAGACACGTACTGGAGGTACTCTTCGTACTTGGCCTGGGCCTTTTCGTCGGTCTCGTCGACGATCACGGACAGCATCGCAAAGATCTTGATGTCGCCGCGCTGCCGCCCTGCCTTCTCCGCCTCATCACGGATCTTGTCGGTCACGAACCGGGTCAGGTCCGGGCGCAGTCCGCCTACGAACACGGCCTCGGCATGCTTTCCGGCGAAAGCCTGACCGCGCGAGGAAGCGCCTGCCTGGAAGATCACGGGAGTTCGCTGCGGGGACGGCTCGGTGAGTCCCGCCCCAGGGACCGTGAAGTATTTGCCCTCGTGCTGGATCGGGTGGACCTTGGACGGGTCCGCGTAGACGCCGGTTTCGCGGTCCTTGACCACGGCGTCGTCCTCCCACGAGCCCTCCCAGAGCTTGTAGCAGACGTCGAGGAACTCGTCGGCAATCTCATAGCGCTTGTCGTGCTCGATTTGGCGCGGCAGGCCCTGGTTCTCCGCGGCCGACGGAAGGTAGGACGTGACCACGTTGAAGCCGACCCGCCCCTTGGTCAGGTGGTCGAGCGTCGCGTATTTCCTGGCCAGCGTGTACGGCTGTTCGTAGGTCACGGCACTGGTCACGCCGAAGCCGAGGTTCTCCGTCACTGCGGCCATCGCCGAGATCTGCATGAACGGGTCGTTGACCGGAACCTGCGCCCCACCGCGGATCGAGGGCGCCGCCGAGTTGCGGTACACGTCGTAGATCCCGACGACGTCGGCCAAGAAGATCCCGTCGAAAAGACCCTTTTCGAGCGTCTCGGCCAAGTCGGTCCAGTACTCGAGGGTGTTGTACTCGGTGGCCCGCGAACGAGGGTGACGCCACAGGTCAAAGCTCTGGTGGCCCACGCACGTCATGTCGAAGGCGTTGATGGCGATGCGCTTCTTGTCCGACATCGGGATTCCTTTCGGTGCCTGGAGGGACTCCATGGGTCTCCGCGTGCCCGAGCCCTGCGCCAACTTCCCGTGTCCCGAGAATCGACGCAACCATTCACGCGGTGGCGCCGGTTCTCGCGCCGTACTTGCATGTCCGCCGGTCGTCGCGCCGACGGTGCCAGATCATCATCTGGGGCACCCCGCTACGGGAGAGGGTTGCCGCCCAACCAGCCAGAGCTTGCGCGTTGGGACTCTTGATCTTTCCTCCTCCGAGCGTATGCAACGCCTAGGATTCCGGGCCATCCTGTGTGCTTTTGTTACTCGGTTTGCACTGTGTTACGCGGCCGCTCGGCGCCGTACCCGCCGCATCGAGACAACGACCCGAGCAGCCAGCGCCCCGGGCACTACTCCCCCTTGAAGCGCGGCTTCCGCTTCTCCTGGAACGCCGAGAACCCTTCCGCGTAGTCCTCGGTCGAGCACAGCCGTGCCTGCTCGGCGGATTCGGCCGCCATGGAATCCCAGAGACCCGCTCGCTCGTCGCGCAACTGACCGACCAGGGCCTTCGAGACCAGGTACGCCTGAGTCGCCCCCTGGGACACCTTCCGGACCCGTCGCATCGTGAAGTCCACCAGTTCTTCCGCGGGAACGGCGCGGGAGAAGAGCCCGGCGGTGACCGCTTCGGCCCCGCTCATCATCTCCCCGGTATAGATCAGGTCGAGGGTCCGGTGCGCACCGAGCCTCTCGTAGAACAGAGCGTGGCCGCCGGAGTCGAGCGTCGCCCCAAGGTTGGCGAACGGCGACCCGATCTTGGCGTTCTCGGCCACGTAGACGACGTCGCTCGCGATCGCTAGGCCGAGCCCGACGCCGAGGCACGCACCGTGCACCACGGCAAAGGTCGGTGCCGAAAAGGCCGCGATCTGGCGGAAGAGCGCGGTGGCCCGATGCCCCAGGTAACCCTCGACGTCGTCGTGGGCCGGGTCCACCGACGAGATGTCTCTGCCGGCGCAGAACCCGCGCCCCTCGCCGCGCAGTACGAGAGCCCGAACCTCGGCGTTCTCTGCCTCCCGATAGGCCTCGGACAACTCAGCGAGGTCCTCGGCGTCCAGGGCGTTGAGCTTGCTCGGAGCGTTGAGCACGATCTCCGCGATGTCATCGGAAATGGTCAGGTCGATCATGGTCGAGGTCCTTTCAACTGGCCCGAAGCGGTGTCCCACTCACGAGCTATGCGTCGTAGTCGACGTCCAAGGCGTCAGAGGTCGGTCGGGTCTGGCACGTCAGTACGTAGCCGGCCTCGATCTCATCCTTCTCCAGGGCGAAGTTTTCTTCCATCGTGAAATCGCCGCAGAGGACTTTGGCCCTGCAGGTTCCGCACACACCACCGGCACACGCGAAGGGCACGTCCGGGCGGACACGAAGCGCGGCGTTGAGCACGGTTTCGTTGGCCGACTTGGGTGTTTCGACCTTTCCGGTATTGCCGTCCAGGTTGAAGGTGATCTTGATGTTCTCGCCCTCGGGGTCCGCGACCACCTCTCGCCCCTGCTGCCCGGTGGGTTTCTCCGGTTTACCGGTCGTGAACAGCTCGAAACGGATCTTCTCTTCCGGAACCCCTCGGGCCGTGAGCGCGTCACGGCAGAGCTGCACGAGCTCGAACGGTCCGCACAGGAACCACTCCTGGGTCGCCTCGACCGGGATCACCTTGTCCAGGAGCTCGTCCAGCTTGTCGGGGTCGATGCGGCCGGACATGAGGGGCGACACGCGCTGTTCGCGGGACAGGACATGGTGCAGGGCGATCCGCGAGGGGTACTTGTCCTTGAGGTCGCCCAGCTCCTCGGCAAACATGACGTCCATCGAGGATTTGTTCGCGTAGACGAGGTCGACGCTCGCAGTGGGAGAAGCCTTCATCAGGGACCGGGCGATCGCCATGATGGGCGTGATGCCGGATCCGGCGGCGATGGCCACCACATGGGCGCTCCTGTCCTCGCGAACCTTTTGCCGGGCCAGTTCGTCCGGGTGGTTCATCGAGGTGACTCTGGTCTTGGAAGTGAAGGCGCCCTGCGGGTTCATGACCTCGAGCCGGTCCCCGACGGCCAACTCCTCGTTGGCCCACGTGGAGAACAGTCCGCCCATGTCCTTCTTGATCGCGACTCGGATCTCTCCGGGGCGCGGCTCGGCACAGATCGAGTACGAGCGGCGGACTTCCTGGCCGTCGATCTCGGCGCGGAGCGCGACGTACTGTCCGGGGAGGTAGTCGTAATCCTCCACCAAGTCGTCCGGGACGCCGAAAGAGACTTCAACGGATTCGTTGGTCAGCTTCCGCAGGCCAGTGACGGGGAGCTTGTTGAACGTGGCGCGACGTCGCCCGCTCCCCTCAGGTGCGGAGCCTTCGTTCTCGACGTCGGAACGGTGGTTGCTGGTCTGGGTCATATCAGTGAACCTTGAAGTAGTCGAAGGGCTCGAGGCACTCGTTGCAAACCCAGAGGGCCTTGCACGAGGTGGAACCGAATCGGGTCATCTCGCGCGTTCGGAGGGAACCGCAATGCGGGCATTTGACGGACAGCGTCAGCCTGACCGGGCCGCTGTTGTGCCCAGGGGCGCTCTCACCGGTCGGCGGCGCGATCCCGTACTCGGCCAACTTGGCTTTTCCGGCCTCGCTCATCCAATCGGTGGTCCACGCGGGTCGCAGAACCTTCTCCACACGCACGCCCCTGTACCCGGCGGAAGAGACGGTCGCGACCAGATCGTCGGCCATGGTGTCCATCGCGGGGCACCCCGAATAGGTGGGGGTGATGACGATAACGGCCTGGCCGCCCTCGACGTAGGCGTCCCGGAGAACGCCCAGATCGGCGAGGGTCAGGACAGGAATTTCCGGGTCGCAGACCGTCGCGGCCCGGTCCCACAGGGCGGCGTCGGCGGCATCCTGCGGCCGACGCGATGGGCCCAGGGGCAACTCGCGCGCCAGACCGGCCGAGTCTTTGTCCGGGGCTGTGTGGATGCTCGTGGCTACCATCGCGATCACCACGTCGCTCCGGGGTGCTGCCTGGCCAGGGACTGCATTTCGGCCAGAATGTACCCGCGGTGCTCCGAGTAGGAACCGACACGCAATTCGGTGGTGAGCCTGGCCTGGGCGACCTCGGGCACCTCGAGTTCGGCCTCCGCGAGGACCGACCGGATACCGCGCATCGCCGCTTCCTCAAGGCTCGACGGACGCACCGCGACGCCGTCCAGGCGGTCGATCAGTTCGTCGTCGGTGAACAGTTCCTCGGCGTAGGGCCACATGTATTCGAGACCCGCAACGATGCGTCGTCGGGATTCCTCGGTGCCCAGCCCCAGGCGGAGGACCCACTGCGAAGCGTGGTCGACGTGGTACTCGACTTCCTTGACTGCCTTGTCCGCGATGGCGGCGAGCGTCGGATCGGAGGAGTTGGCCAGGGCCTTGTACAGCTCGTACTGATACATCGAGAAGATCAGTTGCCGAGCAATGGTCTGGCCGAAGTCTCCGTTCTCCTGTTCGACGAGCCGGCAGGAACGGAACTCCTCCTCGGGCCGGAAGTATGCGAGGTCGTCCTCGCTCTTGTCCCAGGCGGTTCCCGCGTAGGTGAGCAGGAATCGGGCATGCCCGATGAGGTCCAGTGCGATATTGGACAGCGCAATGTCCTCCTCCAGCTCGGGGGCACGCGCGATCCACCACCCGAGACGCTGGGAGAGGATCAGGGCGTCGTCGCCGAGGCGCATCGCGTACTGAGCGACGTCCTCGGAGGCCGTGGCTCCGGATTCAGCGATGGATTCGGAGCTGATGGACTCACCCGCGCTGATCTTGGTGGCCGACTCGTGGGATGCGAAGGTACTCACAGGTGCTTCACCCCTTCGGACTTGGTGTAATACGTTGCGTGGCGGTAGGCCTTGCCCTGGGCGGATTCGAAATACCCGCCCTTGGAATCGGGGTCGGACGCCGTGATCGCGTCGGCCTCCACGACCCACACGCTGGTTCCCTCGTTGCGCCGCGTGTAGAGATCGCGCGCATTGCGGACCGCCATGGTGGCGTCCGGGGCGTGCAACGACCCTGCGTGCACGTGGGACAGGCCGCGCGAGGAGCGGACGAAGACCTCCCAGAGAGGCCAGGCCGTCTGCTGATTCTGGTGGGTTTCTTCGGCCATGGCGGTCAGGCTCCGATCAGTTGGGCGGCCGGTCGTTGCGAGCTCGGCGCGGTTTCGTGGTCTTCGTTGTTTGCGGCCTCCGCCGCACGAGAGTCCTGCCGTTCGGCATAGGCCGCAGCCGCCTCCCGGACCCAGGCTCCGTCCTCGTGGGCCTCACGACGCCGTTTCATCCGCTGGACGCTGCACGGGCCGCGTCCCTTGATCACGGACATGAATTCGTCCCAGTCCAGCTCCCCGTAGTCGTAGTGCTGACGCTCCTCGTTCCAGACCAGGTCGGGGTCCGGGAGGGTCAGCCCGAGTGCTTCGGCCTGGGGCACGATCATGTCGACGAAGCGCTGGCGCAGTTCGTCATTGCTGAAACGCTTGATGTTCCAGGCCATGGACTGCTGAGAGTTCGGCGATTCCGCGTCCGGGGGCCCGAACATCTGCAAGGCGGGACCGTAGAAGCGGTCGACGGCGTCCTGCGCCATCTTCTTCTGTGCGTCCGTCCCGTGCGAGAGCTCGTACAGAATTTCCCACCCTTGCCGCTGGTGGAAGGACTCCTCCTTGCAGATGCGCACCATGGCTCGGCCGTAAGGGCCGTAGGACGCCCGGCAGAGCGGGACCTGGTTGCAGATCGCGGCGCCGTCCACGAGCCAACCGATGGCGCCCATGTCCGCCCAGGTCCGCGCCGGGTAGTTGAAGATCGAGGAGTACTTGGCGCGTCCGGTGAGCAACTGATCGTTGAGGACCGGGCGCGGGGTACCGAGGGTTTCGGCCGAGGAATAGAGGTACAGGCCGTGGCCTGCCTCGTCCTGCACCTTGGCCATGAGGATCGACTTGCGCTTCAGGCTCGGGGCCCTCGTGATCCAGTTGGCCTCCGGTTGCATGCCGATGATCTCCGAATGGGCGTGCTGGGAGATCTGTCGGGTCAGCGTCTTTCGGTAGGCCTCGGGCATCCAGTCCCGGGGCTCGATGCGGGAGTCGTCCGCGATGAGCGCGTCGAAGTGTTCCTGCTCGGGGGCGACGGCGTCGTCGGTGTGGGTCATGACGTCCTCCAATGAAATAAATACCGAACGTTCGTTCAGGATATAGGGGTAGACTGTGGTCGTCAACACAAGAAGCCCCCGGTTGACACAGTGTCAATTTAACGATTCCCTACTGACCATTCGGTCATATATTGTGAGGAGAACAACATGCCAGATCACCCCATGCTGGCGGACGACCGCACTTCGGAATGGCTGGGCATTCGTGTCCACCGTTCGGAGTTCGGTCACGCGGTCATCAGCATGACGCTGCGGGACGAGATGCTCAACGGATTTGGGATCGCCCACGGTGGCATGGTGTTCTCCCTGGCGGACACCTGTTTCGCCATGGCCTGCAACGACCCCGAGGGGGACGGCAGCACGATCACCGTCGCCCAAGGCGCTCAGATCGATTTCGTCCGTTCCGGGCGACCGGGTCAAGTCCTGACGGCAGAAGCCAAAGAGGTAGTCCGCACCGGTCGCAGCGGCCTCTACGACGTCACCGTCACCGCCGACGACGACGTCGTCGCCCACTTCCGCGGCCGCAGCCGGACCATCCCCCAACGCCAGAAAGTGTGAACCCCATGACCACGTGTTCCATTGACAACCCGTACTCCCCCACCGCCTCCGCCGATCCCACGCAGCCCGACCCCGAGGAGCTGATGAGCAGGGACGAGATCGAGGCTCTCCAGGTCGAACGCCTCAAGTGGACTCTGCATAACGCCTACGAGAACGTTCCGGCCTACCGCGAGCTCTACGACGAACACGGCGTGCATCCGAGCCAGTTCCAGGAGCTTTCGGATCTCAGCAAGTTCCCCTACACGGACAAGGAATTTCTCCGGAACGCCTACCCGTTCAAGTCCTTCGCGGTTCCGATGAGCGAGATTCGGCGCGTGCACGCATCGTCCGGCACCACCGGGCTGCCGACCGTGGTCGGCTACACCCAGGACGACCTCGATACGTGGGCGGGCCTCGTGGCACGCTGCTTCCGGTTCTCGGGCGTCGAACCCGGGCAGAAGATCCACAACGCCTACGGGTACGGCCTTTTCACCGGCGGGCTCGGCGCGCACTACGGCGGCGAGAAGCTCGGGTGCGCGGTCATCCCGATGTCCGGCGGACAAACCGACAAGCAGGTCCAACTGATCCGCGATTTCGAACCCGACGCGATCCTGGCGACCCCCACGTACCTGTTGGCCATCGCCGACGGGTTTCGCAAGGCAGGCGTGGACCCACGGGACACCTCTCTCAAACGCGCGGTGCTCGGGGCCGAGCCCTGGACCGACGAGATGCGTCGGGAGATCGAGCGGACCTTCGACATCACCGCGTGCGACATCTACGGCCTGTCCGAGGTCATGGGACCCGGCGTCGCCGGCGAGTCGGCCGAGACCCGGGACGGTTCTCACATCTGGGAGGACCACTTCCGCCCCGAGATCATCGATCCCTTCGACGACCGCGTGTGCGACATGGGTGAACCCGGCGAGCTGGTCTTCACGTCCTTGACCAAGCAGGCTCTTCCGATCATTCGGTACCGGACCCACGACCTCACCCGGTTGCTTCCCGGCACGGACCGTCCAGGGCACCGGCGCATGGGGCGGATCACGGGTCGTTCGGACGACATGATCATCCTCCGCGGGGTCAATCTCTTCCCGACGCAGATCGAGGAGCTCGCCCTCAACCTTCCCTCGCTCTCGCCGCACTTCACGCTCGAGATCGACCGTCCGAACAGGATGGACCAGATGACGATCCACATCGAACGGCGCGAGGATGCGACCCGCGAGGAAGCGGTCGAGGACGGGAAGAAGCTGCTGTCCGAGATCAAGACCAAGATCGGCTCGTCGGCGCTCATCGACATCGCGGAACCGGAGACCCTGGCAAGATCCTCGGGCAAGATCCGCCGCGTCTACGACCACAGGAACAAGTAGCCTCGAGAGGCCTCGTACAGGCCGGGGACGCCACCCGGGCCCGACGGCGTCGTGCACCCGACCACGCGGTGCGCGCGACGCCGTCGGGTAATCTCGTGATGGACCCTGCAGAAAGACGAGACAGAACATGCCCACAGTGCCCGCCACCCAGGACCAGGAAACCGGCACCTCCGCAGCACCGAGCAACGGTGCGCGGCGAGGACGCCCGGGATACGACCGAGAGAAGCTCATCTCGGTCTGCGTCCAGGTCTTCAACGAGTACGGGTACGACACGACGTCGATGGGCATGCTCTCGAGCCACCTCGGCATCTCGAAATCTGCGATCTACCACCACGTGAATTCCAAGGAGGAGATTCTCGAGGAAGCGCTGCTCCGGGCGCTGGACTCGCTCGAGAAGGCCATGGACGAGGTGCGAACGCCGGACTCTCGCGGCATCGACCAGCTCGAAGGCGTGATCCGCGGTTCGGTCCAGGTGCTCGTGGACCAGATGCCCTACGTGACTCTCCTCCTGCGCCTGCGCGGCAACTCCCCCGTGGAGATCGCCGCCCTCGAACGGCGACGCCGCATCACCCGCACCGTGGAAGAACTCGTCCGGCAGGCTCAGGACGAGGGAGACCTCCGTGAAGACATCTCCGGAAAATCCACCCCGCGCCTGATCCTCGGGATGATCAACTCAATCGTCGACTGGTACCAGCCCGGAGGCCCGGGAACCACCGACCAGCTGGCCGACACGGCCGTGAAGATGGTCCTGGACGGACTCCGGGCGTAGCCAACGGGCGGGATTCCCGGCGGCGCAAGCCGACGCAGGCCGGCACAGGCCGAGGTGACAGTTTTGTGCAGCCCCTCCCTCGAGACGGCAGTTTTGTGCATCTTCCGCCACGAAATTCGCACATCATCGACACCTCGCGCCGTATTTCGCACAGGATTGCCACCTCGACGGCTCGGAAGGGCGCTGCCGACAAGACCGTCAGATTCCGGGCTTGCTCCTATGTGGCGGTCATCCGACGGGGCGGGGTTCGCGCCGTCGTGTCACGAGCGCACCGGACTGTTTCCAGGCTCTCGCCAGGCCCTCCTACGTGGCGCTTCCCCGAATGCGTGGCGCTTGCCCGCCGCTCCCAGACACGCAACAGCCCTTCGCGAGGCACTCCTACGTGGCGTTTCCCCGAATGCGTGGCGCTTTCCGCCGTTAGGTGGGGGTCACACCGCCACCTAACGGCGGAAAGCGCCACTGAATCGGGCAACCACCGCCCAACGCAAGCCCCAGCCAAGTCAACGCAAGCCCCAACCGACGCTCGGGCCGGGCACCGCCATTTTCAGCTCCGACCCCGGACCTAGTGTTCCGGCCCCGTCCTACTGTTCGGGGCCCCCTCCCCGCTACTCCTTCTCGACGAGCGTCAGCACGTCGTACGTCGCCACGACCTCGTCGTCCTGGTTGGTCAGGCGGGCGTCCCAGGCGACCTCGCCGTAGTCGTCCGTGACGCGCGGGGTGATCCGCTTGGCCGTGAGGGTCACGCGGAACGAGTCGTCATAGGTGACGGGCGTGATGAACCGCAGATTCTCCAGACCGTAATTGGCCAGAACCGGTCCCGGCGCGGGCTCCACGAACAGGCCCGCGGCCCAGGAGACCAACAGATAACCGTGGGCGACCCGTCGGGGGAAGAACGGATTGGCGGTCGCGGCCTCCTCATTGGTGTGCGCGTAGAACGTGTCCCCGGTCGACTCCGCGAATTCTGTGATGTCGTCCAGGGTGACCTTGCGCAGGTCGGAGCGGAACTGGTCGCCGATGCGAAGTTCGGCCAGTGACTTGCGGAACGGATGCGTACCGGTACCGTTCTCGACGTCGTCGCGGGTCACCGTCTGCGCTTTGGCGCCCCAGTGCCACACTCCGGTCACGCCGGTCAGCAGGTCGGGCGAGCCCTGCACGGCCGTGCGCTGCATGTAGTGCTTGATGCCGCGGACGCCACCCAGCTCCTCACCACCGCCGGCTCGACCCGGCCCCCCGTGCACCAGCTGGGGCATGGGCGAGCCGTGGCCGGTCGAGGTCTTGGCGTCGTCGCGGTCCAGGAAGAGCACGCGGCCGTGGTGGGATCCGATCCCGGCCGCGAAGGCTCCGGCCGTCTCAGGGTCGTGGGTGCAGACCGTGGCCACGAGCGAACCCGAACCCAGAGCGGCGAGCTCGACTGCCTCGTCGACCGATCCCGAATAGCCCAGGACCGAGGTGACCGGGCCGAAGGCCTCGACGCTGTGGACCTCGGGGGTGCGCGCGTCGTCGAACTCGAGCACGGTCACGGGGAAGAACGCGCCCTCGGACGGCACGCTGTCCAGTGCGTCCAGACCACCGACGCGCACGGTCCCCCCGGCATCGGTCAGCCGGCGTACGGCCTTCACGACCTCTTCCCGCTGGTCCGGGGAGGCCAAGGCACCGACCGTCGTCGTCTTGTCTCGCGGGTCGCCGACGACGCCGCGCTCGGCAATGCGGGCCCTGAGCGCTTCCACCACGGGCCGACGCATCGTGTCGGGCACGATCACGCGACGGATCGCGGTGCACTTCTGTCCCGCCTTGGCGCTGATCTCCAGGACCACGGACTTGATGAACGCCGCGAATTCCGGGGAATCCTCGGTGACATCCGGCCCCATGATGGCGGCGTTGAGAGAGTCGGTTTCGGCGGTGAAGCGCACGCCGCCCTCGAGCACGTTGGGGTGCTGGCGCAGGGCCTGGGCAGTCGCGGCCGATCCGGTGAAGGCCACGTGGTCACGCATGTCCAGGTGGTCCAGCAGGTCGCGGGCGGACCCGGACATCAGCTGAATGGCGCCGTCGGGCAACAGGCCCGAGTCGACCATGAGCCGTACGCACTTCTCGGTCACGTATGCGGTCGGCGTCGCAGGCTTGACCACGCTCGGCACGCCCGCGATGAACGCCGGGGCGAACTTCTCGAGCATCCCCCACACCGGGAAGTTGAAGGCGTTGATCTGCACCGCGACGCCGGGGAGGCGAGTGTAGATGTGCTCACCGAGGAAACTCCCATCCGCCGAAAGCTGTTCGACGTTGCCGTCCACGATCACCCGGGAATTGGGCAACTCGCGGCGGGCCTTGGAGGAAAAGGTGAAGAGGGTTCCGATGCCGCCGTCGGTGTCGATCAAGTGGTCCTTGG
The DNA here is from genome assembly GCF_051370785.1 of Rothia sp. HC945. Taxonomy (NCBI): domain Bacteria; kingdom Bacillati; phylum Actinomycetota; class Actinomycetes; order Micrococcales; family Micrococcaceae; genus Rothia; species Rothia sp. HC945. The sequence continues at coordinate 1,401,435 of NZ_JBFCSN010000001.1, forward strand.
CGGTAGCACCGGTCCGGAAGGAGACCTCGTAGAGCTCGTCCTTGTGCTCATTGAGATGCATGGCGAGCTTCTTGATGATGAGCGCGCGCTCGTGGATGGTCAGTTCCCCGAGTGACTTCTGGCCGCGATCCCGCCCGTAGCGAACCACCTCGGCCGTCGAGAGCCCCTCGGTGCTGACGCGAACCAGGGGTTCGCCGGTCGCGGCGTCGACGACGTCGGCCGCTCGCTCGGGATCTTCGGGTCGCCACCACTGGCCCCGGACGTAACTCGGCAGTATCTCGGTGGCCTGGGTGGTTGTAGCCTCATTACGGGTTTGGGTGGTCACGGGTGAAGTCACTCCCTGCGATATAGTAGCCGAACGTTCGGTCAGTAATTATTCTCAGGATAGCCCACGTCACAGTCACGCGCCACAACCCGGCGCGGCCGAGAGTCACAAGGAGGTCCCATTGGACGACCACGCGAGCAGGACAGAACACCGGAGTCCGGAGGAGCGCGAGCGAGACACACCGGTGGGTCGCATCGATCCCGGAGAGCTGGATGACAAGCTCGGGATCGAATTCGAGGAGCAGACACCCGAGCGCGTGGTGGCCACCATGCCGGTCGGCGGAAATCGGCAGGGCCACGGAATCCTGCACGGTGGAGCGTCAATTGCCTTAGCCGAATCCTGCGGCTCATGGGCCGCGGTCCTGCACGCGGCGCAGTTCGGGAAGATCGCCGTCGGCATCGAGGTCAACGCAACCCATCATTCGTCGGCCTCGGAGGGTACGGTGCGCGCCGTCGCGACCCCCATCAAGCTCGGGCGGTCCATGACGAGCCACGAAGTCGTCATGACGCACGTGGACAGCGGGCGGCGCCTCTGCACCGTACGGATCAGCAATTACCTCAAACCCGCGCCGGAGGGGTTCTTCGACTGAGCCGACCGGGGCCAGGATGCGAAATACCGCACCTGGCCCCAGCTTCTACTCGTACGTGTAGAAGCCCTTGCCCGATTTCTTGCCGAGGTCGCCGCGTTCGACCATGTCGCGCATGAGCTGGGGCGGGCTGAACCTCGGACCCAACCGGGACTCGAGGTACTCGGCGATGTCCAGTCGCACATCCACGCCCACGATGTCGGTCAGCGCCAGCGGACCGACGGGGTGCTTGTAGCCCAGGGTCATGGCGTGGTCGATGTCCTCGGGCGCCGCCACGCCCTCCTCGACCATGCGAATGGCCTCCAAGGACAGGGCGATCCCGAGCCGGGAAGAAGCGAAGCCCGGGGCGTCATGCACGGTGACCGGGGTCTTGCCCAGCCCGCTGACCCAGTCCTGGGTCAGAGAGGTCAGCTGCTCCGAGGTCTTCTCACCGATCACCACTTCCACGAGCTTGGACGCGGGGACGGGGTTGAAGAAGTGCAGGCCGCAAAAATGATCGGGTCGTTCGAGCTCCTCTGCCAAACCGTCCACGGACATCGACGACGTGTTGGTCGCCAGCCACGCATCCTGGCCCATGTTCGACTCGGCGCGGCGCAGGGATTCGACCTTGAGGTCCCAGACCTCCGGAACGGCCTCGACCACCAGGTCGCGGTCGGCAAATGCGGCGGCTTCCGTGGCCACCTCCAGATTGGTACTCCACTCCTGGACCGCGCCCTCGATCTTTCCGCGGTCGATGGACGCGCCGAGATCCTTCTCGATGCGGTCGCGGGCGGCCTGTGCGGCGGCATCGTCAACCTCGACGACGACCACATGGGCCCCCGAGATCAAGAACGCGTGGGCAATGCCGGAGCCCATGCGGCCCCCGCCCAACACACCGACACGTTCGGGGACGTTCTGGCTATTCAGAGCGTTCACTGTGTGCGCTCCTTTCTGCGGTCCAGGAAGGACTGCATGCGATCGAATTTGGCGGGGGACTCGAACAGAACCGCCTGAGCGAGCTCGTCCACGTACGGGTGGGCCTCGCGGGGCGCGTGGAACACGCCCTTGGCGATGCGAACCGCAAGGGGATCCTGCTTGGCGATGCGATCCGCGAGCCGATGAGCGGCGTCGAGAAGGTCTTCGGGCTCGTGAATTTCGGTGATGAGGCCGGCGTCGAGGGCTTCATCGGCGTCCAGCATACGACCCGCAAACAACAGTTCCTTGGCCAGAGGCTCTCCTGCCAGCTCTTTGAGGCGCCACATAGCGCCGGCTGCTGCCACGATCCCGAGTCCGGTTTCGGGCTGCCCGACCTTGGTTTGGGGTGTTCCGATGCGGAAGTCCGCCGCCCACGCGAGTTCGGCGCCGCCGCCGAGGGCGTATCCGTCCAGCGCCGCGACAACGGGCATGGGGAGGCTTCCGAGCCGGTCGAACAGCCGGGAATTGATCCCTCGCAGCGCATCATCACGACGCCGTTCGCGCAGCTGGGCGATGTCGGCGCCGGACGCGAAAACCCCCTTGCCGTTGACCTCCGTCCCGGACAGGATCAGGATCTTGGGTTCGGCCTCGAGGTGGGCGCACACCCTGTGCAACTCCTCGATCATGGTCGCGTCGATCGCGTTGCGGACTTCAGGTCGATTGAGGCGGACGTGAAGCCTGTCCTCGCGACTCTCGATCTCGATTGCGGTGAAGTCTCCGGTCAATTCCATGGTTTAAGCCCTTTCGAGAAGCAGCGCCGCACCCTGGCCGACGCCGATGCACATGGTCGCGAGGCCCTTGGACGCGCCTTCGCGTTCCATGCGGCCCAACAGGGTGATCGTGATACGGGACCCGGAGGATCCGAGGGGGTGACCCAGGGCGATGGCCCCGCCGTCCCGGTTCACGATGTCGGGGTTCAGCCCGAGGCGGCGGATCGAGGCGAGGGACTGCGTCGCGAAGGCTTCGTTGAGCTCCACCGCCCCCAGATCCTCAATGCCCCACCCCGAACGTTCGAGCACTTTCCGACTCGCCGGCACGGGACCGATGCCCATGATCTCCGGCGGGACACCGGCGGATGCACCGTCCACCACGCGTGCGCGCGCCGTGAGGCCGTATTTCTCGACTGCCTTCTCGCTGGCCACGATGATGGCCGACGCGCCGTCGTTGAGCGCGGACGAGTTGCCTGCGGTGACCACGGATCCCCCACCGACCACGGGCCTGAGCTTGCCCAGGGCCTCGGCGGTCGTGCCAGGGCGGGGGCCTTCGTCCGTATCGACCACGGTGATATCGCCCTTCCTGCCGGCAACCTCGACCGGGACGATTTCGTCCGCGAACCTCCCGGCCTCGATGGCCGCCGTGGCGTTCTCCTGCGAGCGCACCGCGAATTCGTCGGCTTCTTCGCGAGTGATTCCGTCGGTGCGGGCCACCTCTTCCGCGGTCTCGGGCATCGAATAGGTGGCCTTGCCGTCGCGGGACAAGGGGCCATCCACGAACTTGGGGTTCACGAAACGCCACCCGATCGAGGTGTCGAACACCTCCCCGGGTTTGGCGAAGGGACGGGTGGGCTTTTCCATGACCCAGGGTGCGCGAGACATCGATTCCACGCCGCCGGCGACGACGATGTCCGCGGCCCCTGATGTGATCATCTGCGAAGCCGTCGTGATGGCCGACATTCCGGAGGCGCACAGGCGGTTGACGGTCATCCCCGGCACAGTGTCCGGGTACCCCGCAAGCAGCCAGGCCAGGCGTGCGACGTTGCGGTTCTCCTCGCCCGCTCCGTTCGCATTTCCCAGGATGACCTCGTCGACGTCGGCGGGGTCGATGTTTGCTTCCTCCACGACGCTCTTGATGCAGAGTGCCGCGAGGTCGTCGGGCCGGACCGAGGACAGTGCACCCCCATACCGCCCGACCGGGGTGCGGGCTCCGCCGACGAGGAAGGCTGCTGGCATTTCGGGCATGGAAGCTCCTGTTCAGGCGTTCGGTTTCAGCTGTTCGGCCCGTGGGGAATTACCGACCGTTCGTTCACTAATATGGCACCTGGTGTGATGTGCGTCAATTCAGACTCGGTGCGGCGTGAACGAGCGACGAGGCGAGACCCCCTCGGAGGAGCCGCGAACTGCCCAGCCTCCACGCGGGCCGGCCAACCGCCCGGATGACGCACTTTGACGCACGCCGTTTCATCTCCCGAAACAGTCCGGGCCGAGTTGGAGCGGCCCCGGAGGACGCGCTTAATCTGGAGGGGAAAACCATCCAGAGCGACCGAGAGACCTGGCTCGACGACGTCGCAGCAACCTTCTCCCCGCAATGGCCGCATGTCCCACAGGGCCTAGGGAGAATACGGTGCTAACGCCAGGGTTCGATGGAGTGATTGATTGTGAGTTCGGCCCGCGCCTCGGAGGCCACCCGTGCCTTGGAGGCCGACGCCGCGTCGGTCCGATTCCACGATGTCGGGAAGTCTTTCCGCACCTCGTCCCGTAGCGGGGCGCGCACTCAGGTCCTTCGGGACGTGAGCTTTACGGTGCAACCGGGTGAGATCGTCGCCGTCGTCGGGCCCTCCGGGTGCGGTAAGTCCACTCTCCTGCGCGCGACGGCGGGCCTCGACACCGCGACCGAAGGCTCGGTCACGATCGACGGCAGCCCGGTTCGGGACGTCGATCCTCGGTGCGCCGTCGGATTCCAGGAACCCCGCCTGTTGCCCTGGCGTTCGATCACGGACAATGTCGCCCTCGGTCTGCCGAGAAAAACCCCCGCTTCCCGCGGCCGGAAACGGGTTGCCGAACTGATCGAGCTCGTTGGCCTGACCCCGCACGCGAGCCACCGCCCGGGCGAGGTCTCCGGTGGCATGGCCCAGCGCGCGGCCCTGGCCAGGGCACTGGCCCGGAATCCGCGGGTGCTCCTGCTCGACGAGCCCTTCGGCGCGCTCGATGCCCTGACCCGGCTCAAGATGCAGGACCTGCTTCTCGATCTCCATCGGCAGGACCCCACCACGGTTCTGCTCGTGACGCACGACGTCGACGAGGCACTGTACCTCTCCGATCATGTGATCGTCCTGGGGCGCCCGACCCCAGGAGAGCCCGCGGGGATCGTGGAGAGCATCGAGGTCGGCCTCCCCCGACCCCGTTCTCGCGAGGACTCGGATCTGACCCGAATGCGCGGACACCTCCTGGGGCTGCTCGGCGTCGACACCACGGCGCACTAGCCCCCACGACGTCGAACCCGTGAACTCCCCATGCCCAGCAAGGACCCGATCCCGATGACCACCGTTTCCCGTCGCGATGCCTTCAAGGGCGTCGGTCTCGGCGCTATCGCCCTGACTTTGTCCGGATGCATGTCCGGCGAAGGTGCCGGCCGTGGCGTCATCAACGCGGATGCTTCCGGAAGCATCACCCTGGACTACGCGACGTACAACCCGTTGTCGTTGATCATTCGCAAAAAGAAGTGGCTCGAGACCGCCGCCGAAGGGCTCGGGCAGTCCGTCTCATGGTTGAAATCTGCCGGATCCAATAAGGCCAACCAGAGTCTGATCGGCGCCGCGATAGACGTCGGCTCGACGGCGGGCTCGGCCGCCCTTCTGGCACGTGCCAACGGCGCGCCGATCACAACGATCGGCCTCTTTTCCCAGCCGGAGTGGTCAGCCCTGGTCAGGACGCCGGACTCTCCCCTTCGCGCGGTCGAGGACCTCGCCGGTCGCAGTATCGCGGCGACCCTCGGCACGGACCCCTACTTCCTCCTGATCCAGGCCCTCGATGAGGCCGGGCTGTCCGCCGATGATGTGACCATCGTGAATCTCCAGCACGCCGACGGTCGATCCGCGTTGGACACGCACCAGGTCGACGCCTGGGCCGGGCTGGACCCCATCATGGCGACGGCCCAGGAGGAAGGCGGCGACCAGTTGTTCTACCGGAATCTCGACTTCAACACCTGGGGATTCCTCAATGCCCGTGAGGAATTCCTCGACCAGAACCCGGAAGGAGCCCAACTCGTCATCGACGTGTACTCCTTCGCGCGCGAATGGGCCATCGCCCACCGGGAGGAAGCCATCGCGGTCTTCGCCGAGGAGGCAGCCATATCGGACGACGTCGCCCGCACGGTCTGGGATCGCACCCACCTGGATATCGACCCGGTACCGGGCGACGACCAACTCCGGGTGCTGCGCAAGATCGCGCCGATCCTGGTCAATTCGGGAGATGTGTCCGAGCGAAAGGATGCGGACGACGCCGTCGAGAACATCATCGAGAAGAAGTACGCCCGAGCCGCCGATGCATCCGCGGCCGCCCGGCGAATCAAGGGGAAATAGAGCGTGACAAGCCTTCCGAAAAACCGTTGGACCACGGCCGGCCTGGGGATCGTCCTTCCCCTGCTCGTCCTCGTCGCGTGGCACCTCCTCTCGACAACCGGCGTCTTCACGCCGATTCAGCTGCCGAGCCCGTCGAAGGTCGCGAACGCGGGCGTCGAACTGATGCGTCGGCACGAACTCTGGCAGCACGTCGGGATCTCGACCCAGCGCGTGATCCTGGGCTTCGTGATCGGCAGCGCACTCGGGCTCGCGGTCGGCGCCCTGATCGGTCTCTCTCGATGGACCCGCATCCTAGCCGGGCCAACCATCGGCGCGGTCCGTGCGGTGCCTTCCCTGGCCTGGGTCCCGCTCATGCTCCTGTGGGTCGGCGTCGGTGAGAATTCCAAGGTGATCCTGGTGGCGATCGGCGCGTTCTTCCCCGTCTACACCACGGTCGCGGGGGCCCTGAAGCACGTGGACCACCACTTGATCGAAGCGGCACGGTCCTTCGGCATCCACGGGATCAGGCTCTTCACCACGGTCCAGTTGCCGGCCGTGATGCCGTCCGTGGTTTCGGGTCTCCGGCTCGCCCTTGCCCAGGCCTGGCTCTTCCTGGTGGCCGCGGAACTCGTGGGGGCCTCGATGGGCCTCGGGTTCCTCCTGACCGACTCCCAGAGCAACGGCCGCACCGACCGGCTCATCCTGGCGATCATTCTGCTGGCAATACTGGGCAAGATCACCGATGCCCTGATAGGAATCTTTGAACGATGGACTCAGCGCCGGTGGGGTACCGCCCCGACCGCGTCGTAGAGCATCCGCAACGGATAGGAACGATCATGACTCTTCCGAAGAACTTTGTGTTCTCCGACCCGCATTCCCCGACCCCGAACCCGGCGGAGGAATCCGACGACGCCCGGGTTGCCTTCTGGGAGAAGCAGGCCGCCCGCCTCGACTGGGCCGAGCCGTGGCACACCGCGCACCGATTCGAGAGGCCGCGCATCGTCGGCACGGACGACGACGGCCTTCCCGAATTCAGCGTCCCCGAGATCGCCTGGTTCGGCGGCGGAAAATTGAACGCGGCCTACAACTGCGTGGACCGTCACGTCGAGGCCGGCCGTGGCCAGCACGTGGCCCTCTATTTCGAGGGCGAACCCGGCGACCGCGAGGTATACACCTACGCTCGCCTCAAGGACGAGGTCTCACGGGCTGCCAACGCCCTGCTGTCCCTGGGCGTCGGGAAGGGCGACCGGGTGGTGATCTACCTGCCTGTGATCCCGGAGACCGTGATCATCACCCTCGCCTGTGCCCGCATCGGCGCCGTGCACTCCCTCGTGTTCGGTGGTTTCTCCGCCGAGGCGCTCAGGTTCCGCGTCGAGGACACCGGGGCCAAGGTCCTGGTCACCACGGACGGACAGAATCGGCGCGGACACGTGGTTCCGGTCAAGCAGAACGCCGACGAGGCGTGTGCCGGCGAGAATTCGATCGAGCACGTGGTCGTCGTGCGCAGGACCTCCCGGCCCGGGCGCAAGACCCCGGCTGGGGTTCCCCTGTCCCCCTCCGACAAGGGCTTCCGTTCCAAGGACGAACAGGCCGTGCCGTGGACGCCAGGTCGCGACGTCTGGTGGCACGATCTGCTCGAGGCATCCTCCACGGTCCACGAGCCGGAATTCTTCGACGCCGAAACCCCACTGTTCATCATCTACACCTCCGGAACCACCGGACGGCCCAAGGGTCTGGTGCACACGACGGGCGGGTACCTGACCCAGACTGCGTACACCCATGCACTGCTGTTCGACCTGCTGCCCGAAACGCTGGACGAACAGGGCGAGGTGCGCCCGGACGAGTTGTCCGCCGAGAACGACATGTCCAAGGTGGATTCGACCGTCCACTGGTGCACGGCCGACCTGGCCTGGGTCACGGCCCACACCTACGAGATCTACGGCCCGTTGCTCAACGGCGTCTCCGAGGTCATCTACGAGGGAACTCCCAACACCCCACACTTCGGGCGCCACTTCGAGATCATCGAACGCTACGGGGTCACCAACTACTACACGGCACCGACGCTGATTCGCTCTCTCATGGGCGCCTTCCCGAACGGTTTGCCCGCGAGCTACAACCTGGCCTCGGTCCGCCTGCTCGGATCTGTCGGCGAATCCATCAACCCTGAGGCGTGGCGGTGGCTGCGGGAAAACGTCGGCAACGGAGAGGTTCCGTTCATCGATACGTGGTGGCAGTCCGAGACCGGTTCGACCGTGTGCTCACCACGGCCCCACGACCCCCAGTTCGCCCCCGTCGGGACCTTTCCGGACAATGCACCGCACACGCGGACCAAGCCGGGGTGCGCCACGCGCGCCGTCCCCGGCGTTTCGACCCGCGTCGTGGACGAGAACGGCGACGACGTGCCGGCCTCGACCCAGGGATTCATCGTGGTGGACGGGATCGGCCCCTCGATGGCGCGCACCGTATGGGGAGACCCCCAGCGGTACCTGGACTCGTACTGGAAGCACTACGGCGAGCGCGGCTGGTTCCTGGCCGGGGACGGGGCCAAGGTCGATGAGGAAGGCGACACCTACATCCTGGGGCGGATCGACGACGTCATCAACATCTCGGGGCACCGGCTCTCGACGATCGAAATCGAATCGGCACTGGTGACTCACCCGACGGTCGTCGAGGCCGGGGTCTGCCCCGTAGAGGACGAGCTCACCGGCCACGCGGCCATCGCCTTCGTGACGATCACGAACCCTGAGAACGTGGACGAGGCCGGGCTGTGCGACACGCTCCGCGCCCACGTGACACGAGAGATCGGGCCGATTGCCAAGCCGAAGGACGTCGTCGTGGTTCGTGACATTCCCAAGACGAGGTCAGGGAAAATCACTCGCCGTCTGCTGGGAGAGCTGTACCAGGGACGGGACCTGGGAGACCGCTCCTCGCTGCAGAACGAGGAAGCCTTGGATCACATCGCCGAGGTGCTCACGCGACGCCGAGCAGTCTGAGCCCGGCGCATACGGCCATCCCGAGGATCACGCAGATCAGAAGCGGAACCTTCACGATGGCGGCCACAATCCCGACCGAGGTTCCAATGATGCGTGAGGGCCCGGAGAGGTCCTGCCCTTCGAAGACCATCGTGGTCGCGGCGACCGCGCAAATGAGAACCACGGTGGCCCGGTCCATCCAGAGCCGGGCCACTGTGGGCTCCTCGGCGTCTTCGTCGGTCCCGGACAGCGCGCCGATGCGCACGCCCAGATAACGGAGAAGATACGTACCGAGGACCAGCCCGGCCAGGGCCACCAGGAAAGGAAAGACACTCATACTTCGCTCCTCTCGAGCGTCCTGTCGCTACGGCGCAAACGATTCTTGGTCCACAGGAAGGACGCGGCGGGAATCAGAACCACAAGCGAGGCAACGGCACCGAGGCCCATCGGAAGCACGGGAGTGGCTGCGACGGCCAGGACGGCACCGCCACCGGCCATGATTGCCAGGAGAGGGTTCTTGAGGTCCTGGACGACCAGGCAGAACAGAATGATCGGGAAAGCGGCGTCCAGACCGAGGGCATCGGCGTCCACGACCGAACCGAGCAACTGGCCGAGCGCCGCACCCCCGACCCAGGCCGGAAAGAGCAGAATGGCCATGAACACGAAGTGCTGCCACCTGGCCTGTCTGCCTCTGACAGAGCGAGCGAAGGCAATGGTCTCGTCGTTGACGAGGTGAGAGGCCAGAAGCCGGCGCCACCCCCGCGGAACATACTCCCCCGCGCTCAGGCCGAAGGCGAAGTTGCGGGAGTTGACCAGCAGGCCCCCGAGGACGGCGAAGACGGGAGCACCGCCCGCGGCGATGACGCCGACGAACGTCAGTTCGGCGGCCCCACCGGTCGCGAGAGCGGCCAGCAGAACGGTCTGCCAGAGAGCGAAACCCGAGGACTGCGAGAGCGCGCCGTAGGACAGACCCACCGCGGCGAGCGTCAGAAATATGGCCAGCGCGCTGCGTCGCTGGGCGGGAGCTACGGTTCGGGGGATCTTTCCGAAGACCGTTCTACATATCGAACGCATGGATATTATGGTGCCCCTCGGAGAGAACGTTCGTCAAACCCTACAAACGTCCAATATATTGGAGGCATGAACTTCGACGTTGAGCTTCCTGGCACACCCGATACCCCCGAGGAATCGGAGGCACAGAAACTCCGGATGGCACAGGCTTTGCAGAGGGAACGCGCCCGCCACGGGCTCAGCTTGAGCGAGGCGGCAAAAAGAGCCGGGGTCAGCAAGTCCACCCTCTCCCAACTCGAGGCGGGAACCGGGAACCCGAGCGTAGAGACGATGTGGGCGCTCGCGACGTCGTACGGCGTGCAGCTCGCCCAGCTCCTCGATCCACCGAGGGGCCGCATCTCCCTGGTCAGGCTCGAGAACCTGCCCCAGTTGCCCTCATCCACCGCGAGCTACTCCGCGGCGCTCTTGTCCGCTGGGCAGACCGGCCAACGGCGCGACGTCTACTTGATCAGCGCCGAGCCCGGGCTCGCCCGAGAGTCGAACCCCCATACCACGGGAACGGTCGAGCACATCGTCCTCGCCTCCGGAAGAGCCCGCGCCGTGTGCGACGGCGAGGAGGCCGTTCTGGAGCCGGGAGATTTCCTGACCTTCGCGGGCGACGTCGAGCACAGCTTCGAGGCGCTCGAACCGGGCACACGAGCCGTCTACGTCATCGACAGCTGAGCCGCACCTCGGTGGTCACTCGGGGTGATGCTCGCCCCGGGTTTCGACGAACTGATTGCCGTCCCAGTGGTGATCTTTCGCTGTGCCGTCTTCGTCAAAAGTCAGCGTGGGTTCGCCCGAAGGGTCGATGTTCAACGAAGCGTTCTCGAACGCGTTGGGCTCGCTCGGAAGCGACTCGTAGGAGTTGTAGCCCTGATCCGTCGGCGTCAGGACGGTGACCCCTCCGTTGTAGCTGAGGTACACGTTCCCGTACTTGTCGACGTTGGAATTGTTCTCGAGGTTCCACGTATCCAGATTCGGTTCCCCCACCGGCCTCGTGCCGAACCAGAGAAGTTGCCGGTCGGTGTCCTCCACGTACCCCACGGATTTGCCGTTCTGGTACAGGGCGTAGGCCGCGCTCCCCCGTGGGGACTCCTGGTCGTCGGACTGCTTCTTCCAGTACGGCACGACCGTCATGCCGCCGTACACGGGGTGATCGACGTCGATGCTTCCGCCCTTGACGCATTCATCAGCACACGGGTCATCGATGACCTGGAGTTTCTTGGGCTTGCCCGATGAGTCCTTCTCGGAGTTGTTCGACGGGGACGAGGAATCCCCGGCGGGTTCGGACGCCGACGCACTCGACTCAGCGGGAAGGCTCGCGACGCTCGAGTCACTGGTCGCGTCGGTGCATCCCGCCGTGGCCCATGCCGACAGCGCCAGGATGAGTATGCACGCCCCGGTTTTGTTGTATTTCGTCGACACCACCGTTCCACGTCCTCCACCGCTTGACCGGCAAGCCGGAATGCTTTTACTAAGAATTTCAACGACGGGGTGCCAAGTCAACGCTTCGACCCGAGACCACGGGGGTTCGACGGAATATGACCCGAGCAGGTGCGTCCTCAGTAACCGAGCCGGGCGTTCTCCAGCACGGGTATCGCGGTGCGCGCTTTCTCAACCACGTCGAGGTCCAGGTCCACGACGCGCATCTCCTCGTTCTCGCCGAACGAGGCGATCGTGTGCCCGAAGGGATCCGAGACGATGCTGTGCCCCACCCCGGTGGGAGCCTTGGGGCTGACTTGCACGCCCGAGACCTGGGGGTCCGCCTGGTCCACGGCCGCGACAATCGTATTGCTGTCCAGGGCACGCGCGCGTGCCAAGGTTTCCCACTGTTCGACCTTTCCCGGGCCCGCACCCCAGGAGGCCGCGACCAGGCAAACCTGCGCTCCCTTGCGTGACATTTCGGCGAACAGCTTGGGGAATCGGATGTCGTAGCAGAGCGCGAGCCCCACCGGCACACCGTCGACGTTGATCACGAGAGGGTCGTTGCCCGGAGCGACGTCGTCGGATTCCTTGAACCCGAAGGCGTCGTACAGGTGGATCTTCGCGTAATCGAGCCGCTCTCCCGAGGGGGTGTAGGCGGCCAGGACGTTGCGCACCTTGCCGTCGTCGGCAGGCGCGAATTCGCCCGTGACCACGGTGATCTCCTGTTCCGCCGCGAGCCACTGCATCTCGGTCTTCCACGTCTCGGCGTGTTGCACGGCGACATCGTACAGGGGGCTCCCGAAGGCCACCATGGTTGCCTCCGGGAAAACCACGAGGCCGGCGCCTTCTTCGGAGGCGCGGCGGACGCCGTCCTGAACCTTCCGGAGGTTCTCGGGGACGTTCTCGGTGCTGTTGATCTGCGCTACGGCGATCTTCATGGGTCTCCTTAGGGCTGGCTTCTCAGCACGAGCTTACGGTCATGCTCGCCAGCCCGCATCCGTGACGAGCCGAAAATTCTTCTTTGCCGCCCTCGGGCTCGCCGCGGCACAGGGTTGCATCAGTCCAGGAGCGTTCGCAGCACGTGGGCCGCGCCGTCGTCGTAGACCGAGGTCGTGACCTCAGAGGCAGCCTGCACGACTTCGTCCGGGGCCTGCCCCATCGCGATGCCGCGGGCGGCCCATTCGAGCATCTCGATGTCGTTGCGGCCATCGCCCATCGCGATCGTGTGCGCCGGGTCCACTCCAAGGCGCTTGCGAATCTGTTCCAGCGCCGATGCCTTCGAGACGCCGCGGGCTGCAATGTCCAGCCACGGGGTCCAACCGACCGAGTAGGTCACTCCGTGCAGGCCGACCTCGTCGATGATCCGCGCGAACGAGTCGATGTCCGTTTCGGTCGAGAACACGACCACGCGGACTGCCTCCATCTCGAGCAGGTCCTCGAGGGAAACCGTCTGCGCCTCCATGCCGAAGCTGCGGTCCTGGAAGTGGGCGGTCGAGAAGAAGGACCCGTCGGCCGCTTCGAGGGCAAATTTTGCGTCCGGCAACTTCTCGCCCAGCGCCGCGAGCGCGTTCGCGGGCTTGAAGGTCACGGCGTCGACGATCTCGTACCCACTCGGGTACCGCGGATCGATCTCCAGGGTCACGCCGCCGTTGGAGCTGACCGCGTACCCGGATTCCATGCCGGCGAGTTCCACGATCGGCAATGTGGCACCCTTCGAGCGGCCGGTCGAGACAACGACGTGGTGCCCTTCCTTCGCCACGGCGCGTACCGCGTGCTTGACGTCTTCCGTCATGTGGCCGTCGTGGTCGACGAGTGTGCCGTCCACGTCGAGGGCCACCAAATACTTCAACCCTGCTTCTTTGTGCCAGCGCTCCTGCACCGGCGGGCGAACTGTTTCTTGAGTCATCAATTCCATGCTTTCATCTGATCCACCCGGTATAGCGGGTGCGTGCCGATCCAGCGAATCCGCGATGAATCGGCGGTTAAGTGTTCTGTTCAAAATACGCCTCGCCGCCCGGTCGTACGCGGACCCTGTTCCTCATGGAACCCGGGGTCCGGACGAGCGGGCGGCGTGCCGGCGACATCCCTACTTCTGGGCGACCACGGGAATCACGTCCATCCCACCCATGTAGGGGCGCAACGCCTCCGGGACGCGAACCGACCCGTCCTGCTGCTGGTGCGTTTCGAGAATCGCAACCAGCCAGCGCGTGGTTGCCAGCGTCCCATTGAGGGTCGCCACCGTGCGGGTGCCGCCCTTCTTGGTCTTGCCGTTGGGCCCGACGACGTCGGGCTTGCGCTCACGGATGTTGAGCCGCCTGGCCTGAAAAGTGGTGCAGTTCGAGGTCGAGGTCAGTTCTCGGTAGGTTCCCTGGGTCGGGATCCAAGCCTCGCAGTCGAATTTGCGGGCGGCCGAGGAACCGAGATCACCCGCGGCGGTATCGATCACGCGGTAGGAGAGGCCGCATTTGGTCAGCATCTCCTCTTCCCACGCCAACATCTTCTCGTGCATCGCCTCGGCTTCTTCCACCGGGCAGTACACGAACATTTCCGCTTTGTTGAACTGGTGGACACGGATGATTCCGCGGGTGTCCTTGCCGGCGGAGCCGGCCTCTCTCCTGTAACACGTGGACCAGCCCAGATATTTCCGGGGGCCCGACTCGAAGTCGATGATCTCGTCCGCGTGGTACCCCGCAATGGCTACCTCGGACGTTCCCACGAGGTACAGGTCGTCTCGTTCCAGGCGATAGATTTCGTCGTCGTGCTTGACGTTGAATCCGGTTCCGGCCATGGTTTCGGGGCGGACCAGGGTCGGTGTGGTGAGCATCGTGAATCCGGCCTTGGTCGCCTGGTCGAGGGCCATCCACAGCAGCGCCTGTTCGAGCCTCGCGACCGCACCCTTCAGGAAATAGAACCGTGCCCCGGAAACCTTGGCACCACGGGCCATGTCGATGCCATCGAGCAGCTCCCCGATCTCGAGGTGATCACGCGGTTCGAACCCTTCGGACGCGAAATCCCTGGGCTCCCCCACGGTCTTGAGGGTCACGTAGTCCTCTTCGCCGCCCGTCGGAACGCCGTCGATGACGAGATTCTCCATGCGCGACAAGAGCTCGTCCTGTGTCGCCTGGGCTTCATTCGACGCGTTCTCCGCGGCCTTGACCTTCTGGGCCAGCGTCTTGACCTCGGCCAGGAGGGTTTCCTTCTCTTCCCCCTGCGCCTGAGATACCTTCTTGCCGAAGGACTTCTGCTCTGCCCGCAGGGATTCGAATTCATTGATCGACTGCCGGCGTTGCGCATCGGCCTCGAGGATCTGGTCCACGAGCCCGACGTCGGACTGACGGGCCCGCTGAGAGGCCCGGAACAGGTCTGGATTTTCGCGAAGAAGATTAATGTCGATCACGACCCCTAACCTACCGCAACGCCGACGAGGTTCCCACGCCGCGGGACCGGCCTGTGGACAACCTCTCGCGGTGAACAACGAGCGATACGCTGGTTCCCATGAACAGCTCCAACCTCGTTCCGCCTGCCCCGGATACCCTGACGGCACCAACCCTCGATGGTGAGACCGTCCGCCTGGAACAGTTACGTCCGGAGCACTGCTCCGACCTGCAGGACGCCGTTCGCGACGGCGAACTGTGGAACCTCTGGTACACCTCGGTGCCCGAGCCCGATGGTGTTGCGGCCGAAATACGCCGTCGTCTGGATCTCCAGGACAAGGGGTCCATGATTCCGTTCGCCGCGCGGCGCCTCTCGGACGGCAAGATCACGGGAGTGACCAGTTATTACGACCTGGACTGGGAAGCTCCGCGGGTGGATATTGGTCACACCTGGAATGCCGCATCCACGCACCGGACCGGGATGAACATCGAGTCGAAATTGCTTCTGCTGACCCACGCCTTCGACGCTCTCGAATGCATCAGCGTGCGCTTCGAGACCCACAAATTCAATCGACAATCCCGGCGTGCCATCGAGGACCTGGGGGCTCAGCTGGACGGAATCCTGCGCAATGATCGTCGCATGCCCGATGGCTCCCTGCGCGACACGTGCTCGTATTCGATCGTTCGCGAAGAGTGGCCCGCGGTTCGCAATCACCTGAACCACCGGATCAAACGTTCGCGAGGCCGGTAACCTGGGGACCATGCGACCTTCTGGAAAAGCCCTAGGTGTGGTGGGCTTCCTGAGCCTGGCCGCGGCCGCCGCGGCCAGCGTCGTCACCTCGTGGCGCGGGCGCCCTCCCGTACTGACCCAACCCGTTCCGTGGCGACCGCGCCTTGAGCCGGGCGTGCCGCGACAGGTGGGCGTGGTGTACAACCCCGCAAAATCCCTCGCCCAGTTCTCCTGCGACGCGTTGGCCCACGCCACACGCTCGATCGACTGGCCGGAGCCCAGGTTCTACGAGACCACCCCCGAAGACCCCGGACAGGGAATGACCGAGCAGGCCGTCGAGGACGGGTGTGACCTGGTCATCGCGATGGGCGGTGACGGAACGGTGCGCCAGGTCGCGGGTGTCCTGGAGAATTCGACCGTGGGCATGGGAATCATCCCGTTGGGAACCGGAAACCTGCTGGCACGGAACTTGGAGATGAGCATCTCCGACCTGCACTCCTGCATCGATACCGCCTTGCACGGCCGACCGCGGCGCATCGACATGATCAGTCTCCAGGCGACGCGCACGGACGGAACCCGCGACCACCTGACCTACCTGGTGATGGGCGGCGCCGGTTTCGACGCCCAAATCATGACCGACACCCGAGATGATCTGAAATCGAAGTTCGGGTGGCTTGCCTATGTGGAGGCCGGGTTGCGCAACCTGGTCTCCGTGCGGCATCCCGTGGTCATCCAGATCGACGACCAGGACCCGATTCGCCGGAAGATCCGCTCGGTTCTGGTTGCGAACTGCGGGGAAATCACGGCGGGCCTGCACCTCGCGGCGGATTCCACGGCCGACGACGGCCTCCTGGAAGTCATTCTGATGACTCCCCGGAATCTCATCGGTTGGGTCTCGCTGACCAGCCAGGTCATTTCGAGGCGCAGGAACGGCCTGCCCGTGATCGAACATATCCACGGCAAGAAAGTGGTCGTCGATTTCGGAGGCAGCCCCCAACCGGTCGAGTTGGACGGCGACCTGCTCGGGACCTATGGGCGTCTCGAGGCCGAGGTCAGACCGGCCGTCCTGGCCGTCAACACGTACCCGGAAAACATCACGCCGTTCCGCAGCCTGGCCAACCTGCGCAGAACCGGCGCCTCAGGCTCACCGCGGTGGCGTTGGGGACGATTCGTCAGCTGAACGGGACGCGGACGTGACGGCTGCTTCCTCGGAACGCTTGTCCATCATGTCCTCGAAATGCCATTTCTCCGAGATGATTCCGGTGATGGTCATGCCAAGACCGACCGCGAGCAGGGGGACCGAACACAGCATCATGATCGGCGAGGCAATCTTCGCACCGCTGTCGGCGTCCGTGTCCTGTCCCAGCACGAGCGCCCAGATGCCGACGCCGTAGGCGCCCACGAAAATACCCAGGACGAGCATAATGACGCCCGCCTGCAACCAACCGGTAACTCGCATGTGGTCTCTCCCTCGTGTTCGTCGCCCTTAAGTGTTCAGTATCCGCAAAATCGGGTCAAACGGAGCGTGCCCGCGGGACCCGTCGGATTGGCTCAGAGATTGTCCACCCACTCGTCCGCACGGGAAAAGGCCTCGTCCGAGTGGTGGGTGTCGAGGAGAGGTTCCTTGCCATCGGCGCGGGGATACGAACCGAGGAATTTCACGCCCGGTGAGACCCGGTGCAGCCCACGCAGAGCGTTGCGCATTCTGAGGTTGTCCAGGTGTCCCTCGGCGTCGATCGAGAAGAAGTACGAGCCCAATGCTTCGCCCGTGGGTCGCGACTCGATGCGGGAGAGGTTGACCCCTCGGGCGGCGAATTGTTCGAGGAGGCCCATCAACGCGCCCGCGCTGTCCTCGGGCAGAGGGATCACCACGGTCGTCTTGTCGGCCCCCGTCGGTTCCGGCCGCGGCAGCCCGTTTCGAGCCGCAGTCACCAGGACGAAACGGGTGACCGCGTTGACGTTGTCACCGATGTCCGTCGCCAGCAGGTTCAGCTCGGGGTGCTGCTCGGGAACAATCGGGGAGCACACGGCGGCGTCGTAACCCGGCGCTTTATTGCCCAAGAAGGCGACCGCGGCCGCGGCCGTTGAGCTGGACGGGAGGTAGTCGACCTCGGGCAGCGCCTCGTCCATCCAGCCGCGAACCTGGGCCCAGGCGTGGGAATGGGTCGAAACCACGCGCACGTCGTCGAGGGTTTTGCCTGGGGCGCCGATGAGGACGAAGCGGATCGGAACCAGAACCTCCCGGATAATCCGAAGGTCGTCGCCCGCCCCGATGGCATCCAGGGTGGCTGTGACGCCGCCCTCGACAGAGTTTTCGATCGGAACCATGGCGGCGTCGACCGAGTGGTCGCGCACCTTGGCCAACGCGGCCGGGACGGAGACCGAGGGGATGCGCTCGGCGTCATCGGCTCCGGGGACTGAAAGCAGTGCGGCCTCGGAGAACGTCCCCTCGGGCCCCAGGTAGGTGTACTTCATCGAGTGGATTCTCCGCCTATCGAACCTGCGGGGGCTGACCGTTTTCGGAGACCATGGGCTTTTCCGCATCCTGCCATGCGCCCATGCCTCCCACCACGTTGAAGGCGTCGAATCCGTACTGGTTGAGGTAAGCGGTGGCCCGGAGGGAGCGTCCTCCACTGCGGCAGATCACGAATACATCCTCGTCCAAGGGGATCTCGCCGTACCGCGCAGGAACCTGATCCAGAGGAAGGTGCTGGGCCCCGTCGATGTGCCCTTCTTCCCACTCGTAGTCCTCGCGGACGTCGAGGATCTTGGCGCCCTCCGGGATGTCGTCGACTTTCACGTTCGGAACGTTCTCTTCCATGCTTGCTCCTCACCCGAGGCGGAGAACCGCACTCGTCGTTTGCTCTTCGTCCAACTTACCCCGCGACGCCGGCGCGCCACGAGGGTGTACGCCCCCGTCCCAGATTGCGAAGAAATCGCGATTGGTCCCAGGATTCGGGACGACACGGGCCCGCTACTTGCCTTTTGCGTCACACTGAGTGTTATCTGTGGTCAATACAGGCGACATTTCAGATTCGGAGGAACTGGTCATGGAGACGACACCGTGGATGGGAAGAGACGAAGGCCCGGGAGCAATCCACACCCGGTGGCACCACATGGTCTACGCAGGCCAGGTCCAGAAAGAAGACGACTCCAAGGGCCTCGCGATCTTCGGTTTCGAGTCTCACGAGGGAACGATCCGGAACCAAGGCCGACCCGGCGCGGCCGAGGGTCCGTTCCAGATCCGCCACGCCCTGGCCGAACTGGCTTTCCACGGCGGACAGATCGTCCATGACCGCGGCAACGTGGCCGTGGACGGACACGACATGGAGAAGGCCCAGGCCGAAGCCGCGGACAAGTTGGCTGAGATCATCCCCGAGCACAGAATGACGGTCGTCCTCGGGGGTGGTCATGAGACCACCTACGCGGCATACTCCGGACTCGCCGCCTCCGGCGAACTGAACGGCGTCAAGAAGTGGGGCATGATCAGCTTCGATTCCCATTTCGCGGTGCGCAACACACCCCAGCCCACCGCGGTCACCGCCGTCCGCCAGGTCATCACGGACGAGAAAAAGGCCGGACGGGACTTCTCGTGCAGCGTCGTCGGCGTCAGCGAAGTGTCCAACACCCGCGCCCAGTTCGAGCACGCGCGCGACCTCGAGCTTTCCTACCTCAAGGACGAGGAGTGCGCCGAGTGCCGCATCCAGAACGTGCTCGAATACGTGGACCGGCAGCTGGCGGACCTGGATCTCGTGTACCTCAGCGTGGACATGGATGTTCTGCCCGGCTATCAGGCGCCCGGGGTCAGCTCTCCATCGTCCCTCGGGGTGCCCATGATCGTGCTCCAGGAGGCCGTGAAGAGGATCGCTCAGAGCGGCAAGCTGGCCATCATGGACGTCGTCGGCGTCATTCCGGAGTTGGACCTGGATCATCGGACCGCTCGCGCGGCCGCTCGACTGGTCGACCAGGCAACGCTGACCGCCTTCGAGCGCCCGGCCGCCGACGCCGAGGACACCCCGGAACATCGCGAGCTGCTGGCCGAACGCCAGCGCGCACTCCATTCCCAGGGCCTGTCCTGACACCCCGGGTCGCCACCCAGGGTGGAGGCCACCGCAACAGTTCGGGCGGCCTTTCGAGCCGTTTCTCAGCGGCGGCACAGCCGCAAGGAGTTAGGTTTAAGACATGGCTAACCGTGCAGGAACTCCAGCTCGACCCGAGGATCTCGTTGACCTCGAAGAATTGACCCAGGCGTACTACTCCGTGGTCCCCGACTCGGCCGACCCGGGTCAGCGTGTCGCCTTCGGCACCTCGGGACACCGGGGAAGCGCGCTCAAGGGCTCCTTCAATGAGGCACATATCGCCTCGATCACCCAGGCGATCGTCGAGTATCGATCCGTCCAGGGATACAAGGGACCGGTCTATATGGGGCGCGACACTCACGCCCTGTCCGGCCCTGCCCAGGACACGGCACTCGAGGTCCTGGCCGGCAACGGGGTCCGAGTTCTGGTCGACTCCAACGACGGGTACGTGCCCACACCGTCTCTGTCCCACGCGATCCTGACGCACAATTCCGATCCCTCAGCAGAACGTGCGGACGGCATCGTGATCACCCCGAGTCACAATCCCCCGACAGACGGCGGATTCAAGTACAACCCGCCCCACGGCGGTCCCGCCGATTCGGACGCCACGAGCTGGATCGCCGATCGCGCCAATGACCTGCTCGAAGACGGACTGAAGGAGGTGCGGCGCGTTCCCCTGGCACGCGCCAAGGCCGCGGATACGACCGGTCGTTTCGACTTCATGACCTCCTACGTCTCGGCGCTGCCCGAGATCATCGATCTGGACGCAATCCGTGATTCCGGCTTGCACATCGGGGCCGACCCGATGGGATCCGCAGCCGTCGAATACTGGATCACGATCTCCGAGCGCTTCGGCCTCAACATGAGCGTCGTGAATCCGGAGGTCGATCCCCGCTGGGCTTTCATGACCCTGGACTGGGACGAGAAGATCCGCATGGATTGCTCCTCCCCCGATGCGATGGCCTCACTCGTCGCCTCCCGGGACCAGTTCGACATCGCCACCGGCAATGACGCCGATTCGGATCGTCACGGCATCGTGACTCCCGACGCCGGGCTGATGAACCCGAATCATTACCTTGCCGTCGCGATCGACTATCTGTATCGCCATCGTCCGCAGTGGTCCGGCAACGCCGGGGTCGGCAAGACTCTGGTGTCCTCCCGCATCATCGACAAGGTCGCCGAATCTCTGGGACGACCGCTGGTCGAGGTACCCGTGGGCTTCAAATACTTCGTCGAAGGACTCCTCGACGGCTCGCTCGGTTTCGGCGGCGAGGAATCGGCGGGGGCTTCTTTCCTCCGCAGGGATGGTTCGGTGTGGACCACGGACAAGGACGGCATCATTCTGGCCCTGCTCGCGGCCGAAATGACCGCGGTCACCGGCAAGACTCCTTCTCAGCGTTACGCGGAGCTGACCGCGGAATTCGGCGCTCCCAGCTACGCGCGCATCGACGCTCCTGCAGACCGGGAGCAGAAGGCTCGGCTCAAGAAGTTGTCCGCGGCCGATGTGACGGCCACCGAACTCGCCGGTCAGCCCATTACCGCGAAACTCACGGAGGCTCCGGGCAATGGTGAACCGATCGGCGGCCTGAAGGTCGTCACGGACGACGCCTGGTTCGCAGCCCGCCCCTCCGGAACCGAGGACGTCTACAAGATCTACGCGGAATCCTTCCGGGGCGACGAACATCTGGCCGAGGTTCAGAAGGAGGCCAAGGCGCTCGTCGACGACGCCCTGTCCTGACCCGCGGGCCACGACACGCCCGGGGGTGGCCCGGGCGGCGACGTCCCCGTTCATTCTCCGCCGCAGGGCCCCGCATCCCAAGGATGCGGGGGCCCTGCGGCCTTTTTTCCTCTCCGGCCCAATATCATATAAATCGAGGCGGAAAAACCTCATGACACAACTATCGGCAGAGTCTGAGTTTAGGAGAAAACAATGAAGGCTCTTGTTTACCACGGCCCCCAGTCCAAGGCATGGGAAGAGGTCCCCAGCCCGCGCATCGTCGATCCCACCGACGTGATCGCCCGGGTGGACACGACCACGATCTGCGGCACCGACCTCCACATCCTGAAGGGCGACGTCCCGGCGGTCACCGACGGCAGGATTCTGGGACACGAGGCCGTGGGAACCGTGACCGAGGTGGGGTCCGCAGTCACCGATCTCGAACCCGGCGACCGCATCATCATCCCGGCCGTCACGAACTGCGGCAAGTGCTCCTACTGCAAGGTCAATCAGCCGTCACACTGCCAGACCCTCGGTGGCATCGGTTGGGTCTTCGGCCACCTCATCGACGGCACGCAGGCCGAGTACGTGCGAGTGCCCTTCGCGGAAACCTCGGTGCATCGCGTTCCCGAGGGGCTCGACGACGAAGACGTCCTCTTCCTCACGGATGCGTTGCCGACCGGATTCGAGATCGGCGTCCTGAACGGCCGCACCCAGCCGGGTGATAGCGTCGCGGTCGTCGGCGCAGGCCCGGTGGGTCTCGGCGCGGTCATGACGTCGGGTCTGTGCGGTGCGGGACGCGTGGTCGCCGTCGACATGGATCAGAACCGTCTCGACCAGGCGCTGGAGATGGGTGCCACGGATGCGGTCAACGCGAGTGACCCGGACGCCGTCGAGCAGATCAAGGCCCTGTCCCGGGACGGTCTCGGCGTTGACGTCGCGATCGAGGCGGTGGGTATACCCCAGACCTTCCGCACCTGCCTCGACATCGTCCGCCCGTACGGGACCGTGGCCAACGTCGGAGTGCACGGCAAGCCGGTCGACCTGCCGATCCAGGACCTCTGGATCTCCAACGTGACCCTGACCATGGGTCTCGTGGATTGTTCGACCGTCGACAAGCTGCTCAGCATGGTCTCCTCGGGCAAGCTGGAGGCACGCAAGATGGCCACGCACCGTTTCGGCTTCGACCAGTTCGAGGAAGCCTATGATTTGTTCGCGAACGCGGCCGATCACCAGGCGGTCAAGGTAGTGATCTCCCGCTAACCACGCGACCGGGAACCGCTGCGCCCACTTCGCCACTCGCCAGCACGTATGCCCTTCGATGACTGCGGGGAGGTGCGGTGGGCAGCACGCGGCCCGAATCGATCATGTGCCGAAGCAACCGGTTTGCCGCCGACTGGGACAGACACAGAGCGTCCTGGACCCGCTGGCACGTGACCGGATCGCGTCCGCGAGCCAAGAGCTCGATCAGTTGCTCCTCCCGGGAATCCGACGCCATGTTTGCCTCGGAGACGTCGACACATTCATTCGCTCGTGGCGGCGTACCGGGGACGGACGGGGCAGGAGCCAGCCGCAAGATCACGGTGACCGATGTCGGCGTCACCCTGAATTCGGGTGCCGGCTTGCCAGCCCTCTGCATCGCATAAGCCATGCGGGCGATACCCGATCCCCGGTTCTCGCAGACCGATGCCCCAGTCCGAGGCATCTCGACTTCCTCGAGCAGCTTCGCCAGCGCCGCGTTGCGCGACGACGACGTGAAGACCCGTCCCAGTTCCTCGACACGCACTCCCCCGTACAAACCGCCCGGGTTCCGTATCTCGAGTCGGTCCGAGTACAGCTCCATCTGCACCTGAATACCGCGCGCGTACGGGCTGTAGTCCCGGTGCATCAGGGCGTTGGTCATGGCCTCGCGCACGGCGACGTCCGGATAGTCGTACACGTCCCGGCGACCCTCGGCGGAAATGATCGCCGCGCGATTGGAATTTCGACGCACCGCATCCACGGACGCGTTGATCAACGACGGGATAGGTCCGTTGAAGGACTGGTTGTCCGTGAAGGCGACACCGCCGGCATCCACCTCGCCGAGAGAAGTTCCTGGAACCGCCACGAAAGTGACGTTGAGCTGGGGGTAGAACTCCTGAGGGTAGACGCCCAGCGCCAGGAGACCCGCGAGGGTCGGTCGGGCCCGTCGAGCGGAATCGTGCGTGACGTTCAGACGCTTGAGGGCAATGCGGGGTTCGACGCCGCTGAAGGCCGCCGGAGTTCTGGCCCGAGCCTTGGCCAGCAGGTTGTCGACCGCCTGGGAGTGGAGAATGTCCTGGTTTCCGTTCTCGACCGGTTCCCGGTCGTATCCCGGTTGGATCCGGTTGTCCCTGAGTTGGCTGACCTCGTACTCGGAGAGCTTGTGATCGCCTTCTCCGATACGTATGTACGAACCGCCATATGCGCCTTTGGCCGCGACGAAACAGGGCTTGTCGAAGTATGGCAGCTCCTCGACGTCGGCGCGGACGACCCTGACCCCTTCGAATTCCTCGACCGACAATTCCACGGAGGGGTGCGGGGTGAGCTTGGACCGAACGGCGTTGGACACGGCGTCGTGGACCCGCTGAGCATCGAACCCCTTGACGGGCCGGAACGTCTTGTCGGTGAGGCCGAAAAGGATGGTTCCGCCGGTCCCGTTGGCGAAGGCACTCATGGTTTCCAAAGCCGATTTCGGGAAGCCGTGCAGGCCCGACTTGACCTCGACCTCGGTCGATTCCGAGCCCGAGGCCCGGAGCTCCTTGACGAGTTGCCTGGTACCTCTCATAGTCATGATGCTAATCACATAGTCGCTCATCGTCATCCAAAATTTTGGTGACCATGAGGCGAAATGGCCGCTAGAGCGGGAGGAATCGCCACCGGCACCGGGCCTCGCCAAGGGCTCCGCGCTCCGCTCATACCACATCCGATTATGCGCCGCTTCACACTTTGGGGTTAGAGTTGCGGACGGCAAACTTAAACATCCAACAAACGAACGGTGCTACCCGATGTCCAGTCACATCGCTGAAGGCACAGAAGCAGACCCTCGGAACCCGAGCGGCAAAACCTTCTTCGGCCACCCGCGAATGCTCGCCAATCTCTTCTCCGTGGAGATGTGGGAGCGCTTCTCCTTCTACGGGATGCAAGGCATTCTCGTCTATTACCTGTACTACTCGGCCGCCGAAGGCGGCCTCGGCCTCGACAAGGCCGCGGCCACCGGCATCATCGGCGCCTACGGCGGCATGGTCTATCTCATGGCCATCCTCGGCGGATACCTGGGTGACCGGGTCTTCGGCCCGGAACGGACGCTGTTCTATTCCGCGGTCGCGATCATGTTCGGTCACCTGGCTCTTTCCCTGATCCCCAACTTCGCCGGCGTGATCATTGGACTGATACTGATCGCGGTGGGTTCCGGCTGCCTCAAGACCAACGCGTCGGTTCTGGTGGCCTCCCTCTATGACGTCAAGGACATGCGACGGGAAGCGGGATTCACGGTCTTCTACATGGGCGTCAACATCGGCGCTCTCGTGGGACCGCTGTTCACCAATACCGGTTGGGGCGTTTTCGGCTTCCACTTCGGCTTCCTGCTCGCCGCAATCGGCATGGCGCTGGGACTCCTCCAGTATGCGATGACCCGCAAGAACCTGCCCGAGAGCGTCCACTACGTCAACAACCCGGCGAACGGACGACAGAAGGGCATGTTCGTCGGCGGCCTGGTCGTGGCAATCATGATCGTTCTAATCCTGTGCCTGCTCGGACTGATTACGCCCGGCAATATCTCCAACTGGGTGATCGGCCTGACCCTGGCCGGCGCGATCGTGCTGGGCTACATCCTGATCAGCAGCAAGAAGACCGACGAGACCGAGCACTCCCGGGTCCTGGCCTTCATCCCGCTGTGGATCGGCAACGCCGTGTTCTGGTCCCTGTACCAGCAGCAGTTCACCGTCATGGCCGTGTACTCGGACAGCCGCCTCGATTGGCACCTGTTCGGGCTCGAGTTCAAGCCGGGTCTGTTCCAGTCGATCAACCCCGTCTTCATCATCCTGTTGGGGACCGTCTTCGCGACCATGTGGACCAAGCTGGGGAACCGCCAGCCGTCCACGGTCACGAAGTTCTCGCTGGGCATGGTCGGCGTCGGCATCGCATTCCTGATCTTCCTGCTCCCGGCGGGTCACCACATCGTGAGCCTCTGGTGGCTCGTGCTGATCCTGTTCGTGTGCACGATCTCCGAGCTCACGCTCTCACCGACCGGCACGTCCGCGACCACGCGCTTCGCTCCGGAGGCACATAAGTCGCAGATGATGGCGTGGTACTGGACATCGGTCGCGATGGGCACCGCGATGTCGGGCTGGCTCGCACAGTTCTACTCCGAGCCGAACGAGATTCCGTACTTCCTCACGATGGGTCTGATCAGCATCGTCGCGGGCGTGATCCTGTGGTTCTTCCGCAAGCCGATCCTGTCGATGATGCGCGGGCTGAAGTAGGGCCGACTGCCTGATATGCCAAGGGCGGGATTCCCGACAGGGAGTCCCGCCCTTGGCATATTCGTTCGGAAGCGTCATCGGCCGTCGACGCCGAAACGGCCCCTGACCTGCGGACAACACGATGAGCGGGCCCGCGAGTCCGTAGAATTGTTCGAGCACCATTGGCCCGAATCGCATCACGGTGCCCGGCCATCGACCCATGAAACGACTCAGGAGTACGCGTGAGCGCTGCACCCTCATCCGATTCGACGTCCCAGAAGCTGGGCCTGAAGTGGTCGCTCCACGGGGACGGGAAGCATGTTGCCCCGGGGCAGGTCGTCGCTCCCCAGGAGAGGCTCACGTGGGGGCGCACCGTCAGCATCGGCGCCCAACATGTGGTCGCCATGTTCGGGGCCACGTTCTTGGTTCCGCTGCTCACCGGTTTCCCTCCGGCCACCACCTTGTTCTTCTCCGGCATCGGAACGGTCGTGTTCCTTATCCTCACGGCGGGACGAGTCCCTTCCTACCTGGGGTCGTCCTTCGCGTTCATTGCACCGATCGGCGCGGCCATGAACCAGTACGGGCCCGGGGGCGCTCTCGGAGGCGTCGCCATGTCCGGACTGGCCCTCTTCGTCATCGGTCTCATCGTCCAGGTGGCCGGAACAGGCTGGCTCCAGGCGCTGATGCCTCCCCTGGTCACGGGCTCGATCGTGGCCCTGATCGGCTTCAACCTCGCGCCCTCGGCCAAGGACAACTTCATGAAGGCGCCCGTGACCGCGCTCGTGACCTTGTCTTCGATCGTTCTGGTCTCAGTCCTGTTCCGCGGCATCCTCGGGCGGCTGTCGATCCTGTTGGGTGTGGTCATTGGGTACATCACCGCGGTGTGCCGGGGTGAGGTCGATTTCGGGTCGATCCGGCAGGCGTGGGAGACCGAGGGCCTCTTCGGCCTTCCACACTTCCACGCCCCCGAGTTCCATCTCGCCCTCGCAGGGCTTTTCGTACCCGTGGTCCTCGTCCTGGTGGCCGAAAACATCGGTCACGTGAAGTCCGTGGCCTTGATGACGGGGACCAACCTGGACCACTATGCGGGACGTGCCATCATGGCCGATGGCCTGGCAACCACGATCGCTGGAGCCGGGGGAGGCTCAGGGACCACCACCTACGCGGAGAACATCGGCGTCATGGCCGCGACCAAGGTCTATTCGACGGCCGCGTACTGGGTCGCGGCCGTCGTCGCTCTCCTCCTGTCGGTCATGCCGGTCTTCGGTGCCGCGGTCGCCACCGTGCCCGCGGGAGTTCTCGGAGGAGCCGCGACCGTCCTCTACGGCATGATCGGAATGCTGGGCGTGCGGATTTGGGTGCAGAACCGTGTTGACTTCTCCAACCAGGTGAACCTGACCACGGCAGCCGTCGCCCTGATCGTGGGCATCGCCGACTACACCTGGGACATCTTCGGTCTCCAATTCGCAGGTATCGCCCTGGGTACGGGGGCCACCCTCGTGGTCTACCACCTGATGACCTTCATCGCGCGCCGACGTCGCTCGGTGGGCCACGACCCCCTGGAGCCGGACGCCACGGAACACCCCTCGCCACTGGGATAGACCCCGGAACTACTCCCCCAGCACGCTCGCGCGCTGCTCTTCGAAGAACGCCTGGTCGGAGGGGTCCGGGCGGTCCATACCGTTGAGGAGCCGGTGCCACACAGGATAGTAGGCCGGCAACTGGGAAGCTTCTGTGATGCGCCGGCGGGCGTCGTCGGGCAGCGAAAGCTCTGCGGCGTCCAGGTCCTCGATCAGGTGGTCGAATTCGCGTGCCGCAATGGCGACGCCGTCGACCCCCGGACGACCCAGGAGCCAGGAAATGACCACCTGGGGCAGGCTCCACCCGAGCTCGCGGGCCGTCTCGTCGAGAACATCGATC
Source organism: Rothia sp. HC945 (assembly GCF_051370785.1). Taxonomy (NCBI): domain Bacteria; kingdom Bacillati; phylum Actinomycetota; class Actinomycetes; order Micrococcales; family Micrococcaceae; genus Rothia; species Rothia sp. HC945. The sequence goes on from NZ_JBFCSN010000001.1 coordinate 1,429,327, forward strand.
AGGCGGTAGGCGCGGTCCCAGTCCGTCACGTGGGGCTCGGGCCAACCTGTTCCCTGCCTCGTTGCGGACGAGGTCTCTTGCCCTCGTCGAACCTTCCCGTTGAGCAGGCCCTCGCCCAGCGGCGACCAGCCCCAAGTCCCGACTCCAAGGTCCCGTGCCGCGGGCAGGATCTCGTATTCGATCTCGCGCGCCTCGGGCGTGTAGTAGACCTGCTGCTCAATCGGCGGGGTGAGACCCAGGGCTTTTGCCTCGTAGACCGTTTTGGTCAGTTGCCAACCGGTGTAGTTGGAGACGCCCCAGTACCGGATCTTGCCGGAGGCGATCAGTTCGTTGGCCGCCTCGACCGTTTCGCGAACCGGGGTCTGCCCGTCCCACTGGTGGATATACAGCAGGTCCAGGTGGTCCGTCCCGAGTCGTGTCAGGCTGTTCTCCACGGCCCTCGTCAGATGGTAACGACTCGCGCCCGAATCGTTCGGGCCGTCACCGACGGGGGACCTGGCCTTGGAAGTCAGGATCACGTCATCACGTCGACCATCCAGAGCTCTGGCCAGGACCTTCTCGGCGTCACCGCCGCTGTAGATGTTCGCGGTATCGATGAAGTTGACGCCGCGATCGAAAGCGGCATCCAGTTGTTTGCGTGCTTCTTGCGCATCCAGACCGGCAATTTTCTCGAAACCTCCACCCTGGCCATAGGTAATGGTTCCCAGGGCCAGACGTGACACGTACAGACCGGAGTTGCCGAGACGGGTGTATTCCATAGTGTCGCTCCTCACGCATCGTTAGGTGACCTCATGGTGTGCACACGCCCGAGGCAATGGCCAGGGTTTGGGACGAACAGCGAACGTCGAGATCTTCTCCGCTCCAGACCATGCGGCGGATTCGAGGGGTCGATAGCGACCCGCGGGTCTGGCACGCAGCCCACTGGGTCGGGTTCAGCGCCCGCCGAGGACAGTCACGGCCACGTCTGGCCTATTGGTCACGATCCCGTCGACTCCGAGTTCGACGAGGCGCTCCATGTCCTGCGGATCGTCCACGGTCCACACGTCGACGCGCATGCCGCAGGCGTGGGCCGCCCGGACGAATCTGCGGTCCGCAACCGGAATCCGGAAGGGGCCGACCTTTTGCGACATCGGAACCTGCATGGCCTGGAAAGCAGCGATCCACGGCCCCAGGAATCGACGGACCACGGGCCACACGCGCACACATGCCTTGACCGGCATAAAAGCGCTGACTAGGCGAAACGCCGCGATTCCGCCGTATCCGGCGCTCGAGGGGACCCCATCGGGGGCATGTCGCATCGCGCGACGACGTCGGGACTCGGAAAAGGACGCAATGAGCACTCGATCCCATGCCTCGGCTCGGTCGATGACCCGCGGCAGGGCAAGAACCGACGCTTCGTCCTTGATATCAATGTTGAAGCACAGGTCGGGGCAGGCCTCGAAGACGGAGGCCATGGTCGGAATCGATTCCCCGCCGACCATACGAAGCGCGGTCAGGTCCGAGGCATCGGTCGTCGCGACGTCGCCCGGCCTCCCGGCAACTCGCGCGATGTCCGGATCGTGGATCGCGACGACGACGCCATCGGATGTCGTGTGAACATCCGTTTCGATCCACCGCGTTCCCACGTCGCCCGCGGCCCGGAAAGCCCGGATCGAGTTCTCGTCCGTATCCACGGCCAGACCTCGATGAGCAAGGATCCGGACGGCCCGTGCACTCTCCCGATCAGCCACGCCCGAGCAGCTCCTCGATGACCTGTGCGACGCCGTCTTCTTCGAAACCGGGACACGTCCGGCCTACGGCCTGGATAACATCGGGCCACCCCGAAGCCATGGCATAGCCGTGGCCGGCCCATTGGAGCATCGTGGTGTCATTCGGCATGTCACCGAAGGCCAGGACCTCCTCCGCGCCGATCCCTTCGACGGCACACCAACGCGACAGGGTCCGCCCCTTCGAGAGGCCCGGTTGCCCGATTTCCGCGAGCGGCATATTCGCCACCGCGTGCGTGACGGAGACCTTATCCTCGGCCGCATCGCACACGACGTCGTAGAGGACGCGAGGGTCCATGGAGTCGTCGCGGACCAGGAACTTGATGATGCGGGACTTCTCCGACAGGAGGTCGTGCAGGTCGCCGACGGTTCGCTTCCCGGTTTCGAGCAGATTCGTCTGCGGCCATCCGGGCTCACAGACCACTCCCTCAAGGGTCTCGGTCGAATAGTGCGCATTCGGCAGGACCCGCCGGAGCGCCGAATGCAGATCGAGGATCACGTCCGTGGGCACCGTCTCGGCCTGGACGACCTCTTCCCGCGCGACGTCGTAGATCACGGCCCCGTTCGAGCAGATCGCGACCGAGTCGTATTCGAGTTGTTCGCGGACAGGATCGAGCCAACGGTGCGGCCGCCCGGTGACGTAAACGATCTCCACGCCGGCGGCCCGGGCGGCACGCAACGCATCCAGCGTGCGATCGCGAAACTTGAAGTCCGGGCCGAGGACGGTCCCGTCCAAGTCGGTCGCGATCAATTTGATCACGCGGTGACCTCGTAGGTCCCCGTCAGGAATGCCCGACCGATTCCGTGGAAGAACAGGTTGAAGTTCACGACGGCGGGGCTGGCATTCTCATCAAGATCGAGCTTCTCGGTGTCCACCGCAGTCACGCAGAAGATATACCGGTGTGCGCCGTGGCCGGGAGGGGGCGCAGCCCCGGTGAATTCGCGATTTCCTCCGTCATTGAGGTGCTTGACGGCGCCGTCGATCGCCTCCGAAGCCCAACCGCTCGGCAGCTCCGTGACGTCCGCGGGAATGTTGGACACGCACAGATGCCAGAAGCCGGAGGGCGTGGGAGCATCGGGGTCGAAGCAGGTGACCACGTAGCTCTTGGTCCCTTCCGGGGCTCCCGACCATGAGAGATGGGGAGCGATGTCCTTGCCGCCTTCGATTCCCATGGCGCCCGAGGCCTGGTCGAGTGCAAGAGGCTGGCTTTCGGCTACATCATCGGAGGTCAGCGTGAATTCGGGCAGTTGTGGCAGATCGGCATACGGTTCACGATCCAGCATTCTCGTTCTCCTTCTCTCGCTTCAGATACTCTTCCAGTTCTTCGCGGCTCGGCGAGTCGGCGCCTTCCCGGGAAACCGTCACGGCGGCCGCCACTACCGCTCGCCGCAGCACGTCCTGCAAGTCCTCCGCCGTCAGGGCGTCGAGCCCTTCTCGGCTCTGCGGGCCGCAGATGCCCCGATCCACCAGTGCCGACAGGAGGGCCGCCATGAAGGAGTCTCCGGCGCCCACGGTATCCGAAACCTCCACGCGCGGAGGCTGGACACGAACCCCGTTCCCGCCGGAGCCCCGGCTGATAGCCCACGGGCCCCACTCTCCGCGAGTGACGACCACGAGACCCGCCCCGGATTCGAGCCAGGCCTGGGCAGATTCCTCGACCGTACGATGAGGATAGAGCCACAGCAGGTCCTCGTCCGATGCTTTCACGACGTCGGCGCAGGTGACCACGGATTCGGCCCGCTCCCGAGCCTCGGACGAGTCGGGAATGATCGTCGGACGGCAATTGGGGTCGTAGGCAATCAGCGCGTGCGGCGAGGCTTGTCGGACGGCCTCGATAACGGTCGAGGCTCCCGGCTCGAGCATCGCTCCGATCGAACCGACGTGCAGCAGGTCGGTCTCCTCCAAGAGCTCCCCCAACCTGTCGCGAGCCGCCTCGAGATTCCAGTCCAGCCGGAAATCGTAGGATGCGGCGCCGGTTTCGTCCAGGGCGGATTCGGCGATCGACGTCGGCTCGTCGTCGGGCCCGATCGGCAGTTCGACGCCGGAGTCCCGAAGATGCTCGTCGATGACGTTGCCGTGCTCGTCCCGGCCGTACCTGCCAATGAATCTGGTCCTGTGCCCCAGCCGAGACAGCCCCACGGCAACGTTCAGGGGGCTGCCTCCGGGGTGGGTTCTGGGAACCTCCCCGCCCTTCTTCACGATGTCTACGAGTGCCTCGCCGATCACAGTTAGCATGCGCTCAGTCTATCGAGGCCGGAAGCCGAGGGACCATCCTTGTGAAGGGTTGCGGATACCGATCTCCAAATGTGGCACGTGACACGTTGTTTTCCGTCCACAAAACCCACATTTCGCAAAAATTGCCTGCTTCGATCATCTACGCTGGAAAATGCTCAGCACGAGCATGAGTTCGAAGATCACGTCCGGGTCAGCGAAGCCCCGGAACGAGAAAGTGAAGGTCTAACTGTGACCAGCCCTGTCACCCCCACCGAATGGTCCCGCCGCGAAGAGCTCGCCGAAGCCATGATCCCGCTGATCGGCCGGTTGCACCGCGAGAACCGCGTGGTCGTGAACATTCACGGCCGCAGCCTGCTCAACCAGTCGGTCACCGACATCATCAAGGCCCACCGTTGGGCCAGGCAGATCGATACGGTCGAGCTCAGCCTCGAGGAGACGTACCCGCTGGTCGAGGCGCTGGACGAACTCGAGCTGGGTCCGGCCTCCGTCGATCTGGCCAGGCTCAACAAATTGCACAAGACCCAAGGAAATGACTCCGATGTCAAAGGGTGGTTGCGCAACCAGCTCGCCGACGTCGTCGGCCTCCAGGGCCAGGAGGAACGCAAGAGCCAGGACATCGTTCTCTACGGTTTCGGGCGAATCGGCCGACTTCTGGCTCGCATACTGATCGAGCGCGGCCTCGGTTCGGGACTGAACCTGCGTGCCGTCGTCGTTCGCAAAAACGGCGAAGAAGACTTGTTCAAGAGGGCGTCCTTGCTTCGTCGCGACTCGGTCCACGGGGCATTCCGCGGAACCATCCAGGTGGACCCCGAGACCAACATCGTGACCGCCAATGGCGTGCCGATCCAGTTCATCTACTCGTCGGACCCGGCCACCGTGGACTACACCGAGTACGGTATCGACAACGCCCTGATCATCGACAACACGGGCCGCTGGCGGGACGAAGAAGGCCTGTCCCAGCATCTCCGGGCCAAGGGCGCGGCGAAGGTTCTCCTGACCGCTCCCGGCAAGGGGGAGCTGAAGAACATCGTCTGCGGGGTCAACCACGACATCCTTTCCGATGACGACCGCATCGTCTCCGCCGCCTCCTGCACGACCAACGCGATCACGCCGGTACTCAAGGTTCTGGATGACGAATACGGCGTCTCGCACGGACACGTCGAAACCGTTCACTCGTTCACCAACGACCAGAACCTCATCGACAACTTCCACAAGGGAGACCGCCGAGGCCGATCGGCAGCATTGAACATGGTGTTGACCGAGACCGGGGCGGCAAAGGCCGTGGCCAAGGCGCTCCCCCAGCTCAAGGGGAAGCTCACGGGCAACGCCATCCGCGTTCCCACCCCCGACGTGTCGATGGCTATCCTGAACCTGCAACTGGACGAGGCGCCCGATTCGAAGGATTCGCTGAACGCCTATCTGCGTGACATGTCCCTGAACTCGACCCTGCGGAAGCAGATCGACTACACGGACTCGCACGAAGTCGTCTCGACAGACTTCGTCGGATCGCGCCGGGCCGGCATCGTCGACGGTTTGGCGACGGTCGTCTCCGGCAACTCCGTGGTCGTCTACGTGTGGTACGACAACGAGTTCGGGTACTCGTGCCAGGTCATTCGCGTAGTCGAGGAGATGGCCGGAGCTCATCCGGCCAGCTTCCCCAAGGAGTAATCGACACATCGCACGACGCCGCCCCGGGCCAATCTGGTTCGCGAGAACAATTCGCGACAGTCAGCCCCGGGGCGGCGTCGTGCGCTGCCGGCGCTCAGTCGTTCCGGTAGAAGCCTCCGATAGCCTGGCCCAGGGCCCAGAGGTCTTCGACGTGGCACATTTCGCGGGCAGAGTGCATCGACAGAAGCCCGAGTCCGACGTCGATGGTCCGTATGCCCAGGCGCGTGGCGGTGATCGGTCCGATCGTCGAACCGCAGGGAACATCGTTGTTGGACACGAATTCCTGGTACCCGACTCCGGCACTCTCACATGCCCGCGCCCAGATCGCCGCGCCGACGGCGTCGGTCGCGTACCGCTGGTTCGCGTTGATCTTGAGCAAGGGGCCCGCCCCCGGTTTCGGCTGGTTCACGGGGTCGTGATGTCCGGGGTAATTCGGATGCACCAAGTGACCGGCATCCGCAGAAAGGCACACGGAACCAGCGAGCGCGCGTCGGTATTCGGCCGGGCTTCCGCCGCGAGCGGCCGAAATCCGGACCAGGATGTCGTCGAGAATCGGACCGGCGGCCCCGGACCGCGATGCCGACCCGATTTCCTCATGGTCGAAAGCGGCCAAGACCAGGGTCTCGTCCCGTGTTGCTTCACCGTCGGAAGCCCGGACGAGTGCTTCGAGCCCGGCATGGACCGAGGAGAGGTTGTCCAGGCGGCCGGATGCCAGGAACTCGTGGTTCTGGCCAAAGAGTCGGCCCTCCTGGGTGTCGGCGAGGACAATCTCGTACCCCATCACCGACCCCGGATCGATCGATTCGCCGTTCACCTCGTGAGCGGCGAGATAGCCCAGCACGTCGCTCGGCGGGTTTCCCGCGCCCCACACGGGCTGAACGTGGTTCTGGCGGTCCAAGGTGAGGCCTTCGTTGGCGGAGCGATCGAGGTGGATCGCCAGCTGGGGGATGCGGGCCACCGGCCCTGTCGCGACGAGCTTCTCCTCGATTCGCCCATCGTCCTGTCTCACGCTCAGCCGTCCGGCAAGGCACAATTCACGGTCCAGCCACGAGTTGAGAAGCGCGCCTCCGTACACTTCGACGCCGACCTGGTGCCACCCGAACCGATCGATCGACGATTGCGGTTTGACCTTGAACGTCGGCGAATCGGTGTGTGCCCCCACGATCCTGAAGCCCTGATCCGGTGTCACCGCGGCCGGGGTGTACCAGGCGACGACGGCTCCGTCACGGACCACGTACCGTCCGCCGGGGCCACCGTCGAAATCTTCCGTTTCGTGTTGTTGAACGAAGCCTGCCGCCTCCAGGCGCCGGGCCGTCTCCCGAACCGCATGGTAGGACGAGGGTGAGGCGGCGACGAATTGTGCGAGATCCTCCGCATTGCCCCGCGGGTCGAGGGTTGTGGTTCCGGTGCCGTGCTCGGTCATGGGTTCCTCCTGGTTGTCAGTGAGTTGTGGGGACGTGGGAACCGACGCCCGCATTCTGCAGGGCCCAGCCCGGCCAGGCCCGCCAGGTGGCGGCGGGGTCGCGCCGGGCAGGAATGCGGCGACGTCGTGCGGCCCAGAGAACGAGGACCGCGTAGAGCCCTTCGACCACCAGGGTCACGATTGCATCCGACGGGCCGGTTTCGACGGCTCCGAACGGATCGGCGAGCCCGAAGAGCCCCAACAGGACAGTGGTCACGTTGTTGCTGACGTGCAGACCGATCGAGGCCTCCAGCCCGCCCGTGGCGATACACAGCACCCCTGCGATCACCGCCAGGATCCCGACGCTGATAAGCCCCCACAGACCGTACCCGTGGCTCAGGACGAAGAACGGCGCCGGAATGAGGACCGCCCAGAGGGGATGCTTGAGCCAGCGGCCGACCGTTTGCATGAGGAACCCTCGGAACACCATTTCTTCCGCGGCGCACTGAATCGGCACCACGATCAGGATGATCAGGAGAATCCACACACCGGTTCGGGCGTCGAAACTCGGCGTCGGCATCTCGGAGCTCGTGGCCGCCGACAGCAGGACCGTGAGCCCCTGGACGATGACAAAGAGTACGAGTCCGATGGTGAGACAGGTTGCCAACCAGGTCCATCTCAGCCTGCCGGCGACCGAAAAGAGCAGACCCAACGGCCGGGGCCCCATGATGAGTCGCCCCAGGATCACGCACGGGGCCATGAGGGCAATGCTCAAGAACATGATCAGGAAAGTGAAGGGACTCGAAAACATCCCTTCCGGATATCCATTGGGTCCGATGGTCACAGGTGCGGATCCGGTCAGCAGCGGTGCCACGAGCATCGGTACGGAGACAAGGATGGCCAGCACGAGATAAAGAGGGCCCGAAATGCAGAATTCGACCACTGGCTTCCACCACCGATGAAAGGGATCCGCTTTCCACAAACGGTGGTACGGCAAAGGTTCCACCGGGACATCGTTGAATTTGGGGGCTCCGGCTGATTGGTAGGCGCGAGCCGCTTCTTCCGTGCCGTCACCGCGCCCCAACCCTGCCTCCCGGGCCGCTGGGGGCCATCCGGTCTGCGAGGCCGGGATCGGCTGTTCTCCGGATACCCACGGGGGCGTTGAGGACTTCGGGGAGATGGGGTCTTCCATACACTCCACTCTATGGGGTGGCGGGCTGCGGTTCCCACGATCTGCGACCTTTGGGAGCAGATCCCAGGATTCCGGTTGGGTCCACACCGGCGCCGGCGTCGTCATACGTCCAGGAATGCCCCGCCTGACCTGGACGGGACTCTGAGAAAGTTTTGAGCATACATGCCACACTTGAATCGTTAATCACATTTCTTTCCGAAGGAATCCTCCTATGTCACTACGGTTCAATCCTCCGCCGCATTGGCCGCCCCCGCCCGAGGGATGGAGGCCGGACCCCGGGTGGCGCCCCGATCCCAGCTGGGGACCCGCGCCCCAGGGATGGCCCTTCTGGGTCGACAACAACGGCAACCCTGTTCCCTCCGATCACCCCGACGACCCCTCATTCGTCCCGCCGGAACCCGGAGCGGACGGTTCATCCCCCAAGGACCAGGGCGAGTTCGGCCACGACGCCCAGGATGCCCAGCTCCCCTCGGAGGACAAAACCCTGCAGGGAGATGCGGACAGACCCCAGCAGCCCATGGCGGGGCCCTCACCCCATGGCACGTCCGACAGCTGGCACAACGGCCAAGGCGGCCCGGGCCAGGGTGGCAGCACCCAGTGGAACGGCTATCCCGGCGGCCAAACACCGCGAAAAAAGAACTTCTTCACGACGACCGCAGGCATCCTGTCCATCATCGGCGCGATCCTGCTGGTCCTGATCGTGGCCCTGGTTCTCGTTCTGGCCGGGATCATCGGAAAGTCCGGGGACCCGGAAGAATCACAGACGGCGTCGTCGTACGCCACGGAGTCCAGCACGGCCAGCGGCTCGCCCCAAGCCTCCGGGACGGGTTCCGCCCCGTCAGGCTCACGCCCGGACCAGGCCAACATTCCCGGAAATGATGCCGAACCTGTCGAGACGATCTCCGGCGAGGGCGATCAGAGAGTCAAGACGGACAAGCTCAAGGACGGCCACGTCTACTACGCCGAATACTGGTACGAGGGCGAGTCCAACTTCGCCGTCTGGGGAATGGACGACAAGGGCGAGGATTCAGGCCTGTACGCCAACGACATCGACACCTCGGCCGGATCGAGCTGGATCGATCTGGACGGCCTCTACGGCAACCCCCAGGGATTCCACGTCGACGCGACCGAAGGTTCTTGGGAGGTCAAACTGTACGACAAGAATGCCATCAAGTCGGAAGGGGACCAGCCTCTGGAGAGCAACGGGACCGTTGCTTACGTCTATCAGGGACCGAAGAAGGACGCGACCTTCGAGAACTTGGGTCACGAGTCCTTCGAGATCGAGGCCTACGACCTGAAGGGCAACCGGACCTTCCACGAGAACGTCTCCGAGGGGCAGAAAAAGGATGTTTCCTTCCCCGACACGACCAAGGACGATGACAACGTCCTCGTCCAAGTGAGGACGACGCATGTCGAGGAAAAGTGGAAGATGTCCTACCACTGATCGGGTCTCGCTCTGTACCAACGATGCTCCCCGACGGCCGCCCCCGCACTTCGCGCGGGGCGGCCGTTGGCCTGTGGACAACCCGGTCTCACGGTCGTCCCGTCGTTTACGATGAAACAAGCAATGTCGGCGAGATGTCAGGAGCAAGGATGCCGGATCAGCAGCCCCGTCGGATACATCCCACGGGCCGCTCCGCCCTTCTGGTCGATTGCGACGGAATCGAAGACGTTCTTTCCCTGCACACGGCTCTGTCCGAAGACCCCTTGCGGGGTCAGCTCGAACTCATTCCTGCGGCATCGACCTTGCTCGTACGGTTCCGTTGCCCTCTCTCGCCGGCGGAAGAACGGGCGTGCACGCGTCGCCTGTCGAGCATGCGCGGGAAAGAAGGTCTCTCGGCCGGAGCGAGCGTTGTCGAGATCCCGGTGGAGTACAGCGGAGAGGACCTGGACGACGTCGCACAGCACGTGGGTGCCTCCGTGGAGGAGGTCGTGCGTCGCCACAGCGAAACCACCTGGAGGGCCGCCTTCTCGGGTTTCTCTCCGGGATTTGCCTACCTCGTCGCCGCCGAGGGCGAGGCTCCGCTGACCGTTCCCAGACGCAGCAGTCCGCGGACCAGGGTTCCAGCGGGGTCCGTCGGCCTGGCCGGTGAATTCTCCGCGGTGTACCCGAGCGCTTCGCCCGGCGGCTGGCAGCTGATCGGAACCACCGATGCTGACGTCTGGGACCTCGAACGAGACGTTCCGGCCCTCATCACACCCGGCACGACCGTTCGATTCTGCCCTCGTCGGAAGTCTGTGACAGTCCGGGACAAGGCTGACGCATCACGGGGAATCGGCCCCGGCGATGACCACCACTCGACCGGGAATCCTGTCGCCGCCCTGACCGAGGAGAACGACGGCGCGAGCGACGCCTTGCGCATAGACAGCCCCGGACTCGCGACTTTGATCCAGGACCGGGGCCGCCAGGGACACACCGGCTGGGGAGTGAGCCCCTCGGGCTGGGCCGACCCCGCGGCCGCCGAATCGGCGAACCGATTGGTCGGCAACGACCTCTCGGAGCCCGTCCTCGAGAACACGGCCGGGCAATTGTCAGTCACCGCTCTCCGTGACGTCGTCCTGGCTGTCACCGGCGCCGAAGGAGACCTGAGGATCCGCGACTCGGGCACCGCTGACCGGGTGCCCGGGAACCGCCCCTTCGCTCTTCTCGCCGGACAAAGACTCACCATCGGCTCACCGGACCGAGGGTTGCGGTTCTGTCTTGCCGTGCGCGGCGGGATCAGGACCTCACCCGTTCTGGGCAGCTCCGCCACGGACACGTTGGCTTCTCTCGGTCCGAAACCGCTGGCCAAGAACGACGTCGTCCGTTGTGGTCCACAGCCACGTCGCTCCGTCGGCTCGCCGGTGTCCGGCGCTGACCTTCCACTGGGGCGGGAGGTCACGGATATCCGGATATCGCCCGGTCCACGGCTCGACTGGTTCACCTCCGCATCGGTGCGCAAGCTGACGGAAACGACGTGGAGCGTCACGGAGGCCAGCAACAGGGTGGGCGCCCGGCTGGCACGATGGTCATCGGACCAAGCGACGGACGAGCTGCCTTCTCCCCTTGAACGTACGGCCGAGGCCCAGGGCCGCGAACTGCCCAGCGAAGGCATTGTGGAGGGGGCCGTCCAGGTTCCGCCATCCGGCAATCCCGTGATCTTCATGGCGGACCACCCCGTGACCGGCGGCTATCCCGTGATCGGAGTCGTGGAGCCGGACCACCTTCGCCTCTTGGCCCAAGCGCCTCCCGGCTCGCTGATCCGTCTCGTCCTCGATGCTTCCTAGCTCGTACCCATCACACACATCGGAGAAAACACCATGCGCAAAGTCATGATCGCGAATCGGTCCGAGATCGCAATCCGTGTGCTCCACGCCTGCGCCGAGCGGGGCATCGGCACCGTCGCCGTGTACGCGGATTCTGATGCCGAGTCCCCGCACGTCCACCTCGCCGACGAGGCCTATGCCCTCGAAGGGGATTCTCCTGCGGACACGTACCTGAATATCGACAAGCTCATCGGCATCGCGCAACGTTCCGGGGCGACCGATGTTCATCCCGGGTACGGCTTTCTGGCCGAGTCGGCAGATTTTGCACGAGCCGTCTCCGGCGCCGGTCTCACCTGGATCGGGCCCTCCCCCGAAACCATCGAGGCGCTCGGAGACAAGATCCGCGCCCGGGAGATCGCGACGTCCGCGGGAGCACCGCTCGCTCCCGGCACCGATGGCCCACTGGCCGATGCCCACGAGGCCCGAGCCTTCGCGGAAGAGCACGGCTTGCCCATCATCATCAAGGCCGCTCACGGCGGCGGTGGCCGGGGCATGCGCGTGGTCAAGGACATCACCGAAGTCGAGTCCGCCTTCGAATCCGCCGCCCGCGAGGCCCAGGGCGCCTTCGGTCGCAGCGAATGCTTCGTGGAGCGCTTCCTGGACAAGCCCCGTCACGTGGAGGCCCAGGTGGTAGCGGACTCGCACGGTGGCGTCGTGGTGGTGGGCACCCGTGACTGCTCGCTCCAGCGCCGGAACCAGAAGCTCGTGGAGGAGGCCCCGGCACCATTCCTGACTGATGAGCAGGTGACCGAGATCGAACGAGCCTCTGCCGCGATCTTCCGGGAAGCCGGATACGTCAATGCCGGGACCGTCGAGTTCCTGGTGGCTTCCGACGGTCTGATCTCGTTCCTGGAAGTCAACACGCGCATCCAGGTCGAGCACCCGGTCACTGAGGAAACCTTCGGAGTCGACCTGGTGGGCTTGCAGCTCGACGTCGCCGCAGGCGGACACCTGCCTTTCGAGGAGGCACCGCGTGCGCAACGGCACTCCCTCGAGTTCCGCATCAACGCGGAGGATCCCGGCCGTGGGTTCCTTCCGGCCGGCGGCACGATCTCGGGCATCACTGTTCCCACGGGGCCGGGCATCAGATGGGACGCGGGGGTGGTGGCAGGGTCCACGGTTGCCGGTGACTTCGATTCCATGCTGGGCAAGCTCATCGTCACCGGAACAACCCGCGATGCCGCGCTCGCGCGGGCCCGACGCGCCCTGGCGGAATTGACCGTCTCCGGGGTTTCGACAACCCTCCCCTTCCACCGGGCTGTCCTCGAACAGGAGGACTTCACGAGTTCTCCGTTCTCGATCTCCACGACCTGGATCGAGGAGGTCCTGACGCCGAGCCTGGAACCGGATGGTGGATACGCGGCACCCCGGCACGCGGACAACACGTTGTTCGGAGACCAGAACACGGGACCCCGCGGCTCGGTGACGGCAGGGGTAGAGGTCGAAGGCAGGTTGACCAGAGTCAGATTCCCCGCCGACGCCTTGTCCGCGATAGGCCGCGGTCTGGCCGATGGACTCGGAGGGGTACGGTTCTCGCCCGACGACGGGGCCCAGGGCACTTCCTCGAGCGGCGCCGATGCCTCGGAGGTCGAGGTCAGCGCGTCCTTGAACGGTTCCTTGGTCAGGTGGGAGGTCGAGGACGGAGCAACCGTCGACGAAGGTCAGACACTCGCGACGTTGGAAGCCATGAAGACCGAGATGCCACTGGAGTCACCGGCCTCGGGCGTCTTCCGCCGCGGGTCCGTCGAGCCGGGCGAGAAAATTGCCGCCGGGACCGTGATGGGCGTGTTCAGCAACGCCGGGTAGGCCACGACCCGAGCCGACGTGGTCGCGGCGAAGCGGGTTGGCTCCGGCGAGCCGACCCGCCTACCCGTTCCACAGGGTCGAGATTTGCCCAACGGCCCCCGCGCCGAGGTAGAGGGTCAGCAACCACACCAGAACGCCGGCACAGACCAACCACTTGGGGTACTTGTAGCCACCCAGCAGGTCACGCCGGAAGACGGCGACCACCAGAATCACCGTGAACCCGAGCGGGAGGATCAGTCCGTTGATCGTTCCGGCGATGACCAGCAAGGTTCCGGGAGCCTTCCCCAGGGTCATGAACACGATGGTCGACAGCACGATCATGCCGACCGTCAGAGCATTGCGGATCCAGGTCTTGGTCTCCCGAGTGGTCATGAAGGAAACCGAGGTGTAGGCGGCTCCGATGACGCTCGAGATCGAGGCGGCCCACAGGATCACGCCGAACAAGCGCAGACCGATGTCGCCCGCGGCGTGCTGGAAAGCCTCGGCGGCGAGGCTCGAGCTGGTCAGTGCGGCGCCCCCGGCCACGACACCCAGGATGGCCAGGAACAGGAGGTAGCGCATCACACCGGTCACGACGATCGAGGTGATGGACGCGTTGGATATGGAACGGACGTCGTCGGGCCCGGAGACTCCCGCATCGATCATGCGGTGCGCGCCAGCATACGTGATGTAGCCGCCCACGGTTCCCCCGATCAGGGTCGTGATCACGGCGACATCCACGGTGTCGGGCAGAACGGTCTGGCGGAGCGCATCACCGATGGGCGGCCCGGAGACAACCGCCACGTACCCGGTAATCAGGATCATGACGACGCCGAGGACCACCACGATCTTGTCGAGAGCGACCCCGGCCTTCTTGGACAGGAAAACCAGAACCGCAAGCACCGCGGTCAGGATCCCGCCCCACGTGGAATCGAGCCCGGTCATGGCATTGATGCCCAGGCCGCCGCCCGCGACGTTGCCGACGTTGAACACGAACCCGCCGAAGACCACGAAGATCCCCAGCAGCACACCCACTCCGGGCAGGAGCTTGTTCCCGAGTTCGCCGGCCCGGAGACCGCTCACTCCGATCACGCGCCACACGTTCAACTGGACCGCTATATCTACGATGATCGACAGGAAGATCGCGAACGCGAAGGCGGCCCCCATCTTCACGGTGAAGGTCGCCGTCTGGGTGATGAATCCCGGGCCGATGGCCGAGGTGGCCATGAGGAACAGGGCACCCAGAAGGATGGAACGCTTGGACTCCGGTTTGGGCAACCGACTCTTGGTGACGACGTCGCCGACGGCCGTCTGGGCATTCTCCGGATCGTGGCCGCCCGAATCGTCTGCCCACGGCATGTCTTGGGCATTCCCGGAACGATTGTTGTTGGTCATGTGAGCCTCTCAAGGGGGCGGTCGAGCTGGACCGGGATAGGCCAGCGACGAAATCGTACCAAAGAGTCAGTGGCCCCAGACACAGACCCCCATGAGCCGAGCCATCCGTGAACCCGGACGGTCAGGATGCACCGGCCTGCCTCGCGCGGCGCACCGCCCGGCGATACGTCCGTGCGGCCCGCGCGGCGTCGATGATGAGCAGGACGATCGCGACCCACACGATGGCGAAGCCGAACCATTGGCCCGTGGTCATTTCCTCCCCCAGCAACAGGTACCCGGCCAGAAACTGCATGATCGGGTTGAAATACTGGACCATCCCCACGTAGGACAACGGAAGTCGGGACGCGGCACCGGCGAAGGTCAGCAGCGGCACCAGGGTCATCGCACCGGTGCCCACCAGCAGGGTCGTGCGCAGGGCGCCGATATGGCCGAAGGCAAGTCCTCCGCCCACGGTGTGGACCAGGACCAGCACGACGACGGCCGGAATGAACAACCACGCGGTCTCGAAGGTCAACCCGCTGAGGGAGTCAACGCGACCACCGACGTTCTTCTTGACGAGCCCATAAAGCGCGAAGCTGCCCGCGATCACCAGGGACATCCAGGGCAACGCGCCGTACTCCACACTCAGAACCACGATGGCGACGAGGCTGACACCCACCGCCGCCCACTGGAGCCGACGAAGCTTTTCGTGCAAAACGAAGACCCCGAGGACGATCGTCGCGACGGGGTTGATGAAGTATCCGAGCGAAGCCTCCAGGACGTGCCCGGTCGTCGTCGCGATGATGTAGACCAGCCAGTTGATGGACACGATCCCGCCGGCCAGACCGAGCGTGAAATTGACCCGCTTGTTCCGGAACACGGCCGCGACCTTGCCCCAGGAGCGCGTCACGGTCACCAAGAGGGCGCACAGGATCAACGAGAAGAAGATGCGCCATCCAAGGATCTCGAATGCCCCGGTCGGTTTGATCGCCGCGAAGTAGAGAGGCAGAAACCCCCAGAGCCCATAGGAGACGAACGCGAGGATGAAGCCGGTCCTCAGGTTGTTGGTCGCCTTGGGTGCGTCCGTTTCGTCCGAGACGATGACCTCGGGCAGCGCTCCGGTGATCGTGGCGGGCTCGTTGGGCGACGCCGTGGAGTCAGGGGCATCGCCGCCCGGGAGGCCTTCGGATGACGGCCGGTTCCCGCACGGTTCGTGCGATGGGGTCAATGAGCCGTCCTTCCCAGTGTGTGTCGGAGCGCTGACTCCAGTTGGTCGAATCGGAACGTGTACCCGCGGTTCTCCAAGACCCGGGGCACCAACGCGGCCGAGCTCAGCGCGAGTTCGCGAGCGCCCTGCTTCCCGAGAAGGAGGCCGGGGGCCTGCCTGGGCGTGGGCACCGCGCTCGGACGATGCAGGATCGAGGCGAGGGTCTTCGCGAATTCCTTCTGCCGCACCGGGTGGGGCGCCGCCGCGTTAAGCGGACCGTTCACCTGGGGGTCGGCGACGGCGAAGGCGTAAATCTGCGCGAGATCCTCGAGGCTGATCCAGGGCTGCCACTGGTCGCCGCCACCGAGCGGCCCTCCTGCGCCCGCGAAGTACAGCGGCAGTTGCGCGGCCAGGAGGCCACCCGATGAGCTGAGAACAAGACCCGTCCTGACCGGGACCACGCGTGTGCCGAAGTCTTCGGCTTTCAGGGCGGCCGCTTCCCACTGGGTGCAGACGTCGGCGAGGAAATCTTCGCCGGGACCGTCGTTCTCGGTGACGACGTCGGCGTCGTGCCCGTAGTATCCGCTGGCCGATGCGTTGACCAGGGTCCGGGGCCCGCCGTTGTCGGCGACCTCGCGCATCGCGGCGACGATCGTTTCGGTGCTGTTGAGGCGGGACTCCAGCACCGCGCGACGATGCTTGTCCGTGAAGGGTCCGGCGATTGCCGCGCCGGCAAGGTTGATCACGGCGTCGACGCCGACGAGCGTTTGGGGGTCCAACCTGTGCTGGTCCGGGTCCCAGGCGATCTCGTCCGACCCGATGGTTCCGCTGAACCCATTGCGCCGCCTGAGGTGCAGGACCCTGTGTCCGGCCGCACGCAAGAGCGCGGAGACCTGGGTCCCCACCATTCCGGAGGCTCCCGCGACGGCCACGGTCAGCGTTCCGGCCGCGGCCCCTGCTCGGGTGCGGACGTCGTCCAGGAAGGAAGCGAAGTCGAGGTCCGCCTGCGTCTGATCGGTTCGGAAGGCGAAGACTCGATCGAGTTCCTTCGCGAACGCGGTCGCGCCGAAGGAGAACTTCCGGTCCAATCCACCCGGCAGCTCGTAGGTGACCGTGTCGGAGACGATCGTGCTTCCCGGCCCTCCGTCAGCGAATTCGTGGTGGTGGGTCCAGGACTTCAACGGACCCTTCTTCATCTCGTCGGTGAAGCTCCGGCCGGGCGCGTACTGGGTGTGTTCCGCCGTCCAACGGGTTCCCGGCCGCACGGGGATGCTTCCTGGCAAGAGCCCTTCGGCCCACTGCACCCCCATCAGCAGTTGCGTCTCCGAGCCGACGTCGAGCCCGTTCGTCGGCTCCGTGAGGACCTTGGTGTTCCAGGGCGGACTCAGCCGGACGACGGCGCCGGGGCTCGCATACCATTCGGTGACGACCGAACGTGGGTGGGTGATGTCGGATGTGTTCCGAAACGTGCTCATAGGTCGTCTCTCACTTTCTCCCAGGGTTCGATGCCGCCCGGGACGGTCGTGAACAGGGGATGGATCTCGAGTCGTGCGTTTCTCAGGTCGGTTTCGAGCCGCGCGACCAGTTTCGGTGCGCGCAGGCGCAATTTGAAGGTCAGCAGTTCCGCCTCGTAGTCGAGTTGCCCCTGGCGGACGGGGATCAGAGGAACGGTCCGGGTATCCGTCGTGGCCTGTGCCCTTTCGGGAGCCGAGGCCGCACGTGCCCGCACGGGGGCGGCGTCCTCCCCCGCGGCCGCGGCCGCCGGGGCAGGAGACGAAGCGTTCTCGGGAACGTCGATCCAGTCCGGTCCCGGCTCGGCGAGCTCGGTCTCCCCGGCCAGGAGAGGTCCCCGGATGATCTTCTCGACGTCGAACTTGTATCCGCGTGCGGTGGCTTCCCGATGGATACCGCGGAGGAATGCGGACATCGCCGCCCGGGGCTCGTCCGTGCCCCTGAACCGGACCAACTGCGGGTGCTGACGGTACCCGTGGGTCGCTCCCGCGAGGACCTTCTGCGCCAGCAGGGCCTCACGCCAGGCGGCAACGAGCCCTTTGGCGTCCAGGTAGGACGGGTGAAGGGACCAAAGCCTCACAAAGACCTCCTGTTGTGGTTCGCAGGCCGGGGCCTCGCTGCCCCGCGCGCCGTCTGCCCCACGTTACTCGCTCCGCTCCTCCTCGTGGCCCCGTCCCAGCCCGGTCTATGCGTCCCGGAATTCTCGTTCAATGCGTTCGAGGGACTTGTCCTTGGTTTCCGGAACCTTGAGTCGGACCCACGCGAGAGCCACGATCTGCAAGACCACGAAGACCGCGATGGTCATGCCGAACCCCCACGCCGCGGAGAGCAGGGGGAAGAACAGCGCGACCAGGAAGTTCACTGTCCACTGGACGCCGGTGCTGATTCCCATGGCCGCCCCTCGCACAGTGAGCGGGAAAATTTCGGACATGTAGAGCCAGGTCATCGTGCCGATCGCGCACTGGGAGATCCCCACGAACACGACGATCGAGAAAAGGACGATCCACCGCTTGGCCACGACGTCATCGCTCATAAACACGGAGGTAGCGGCCAGCACGGAGAGCATCACGATGGTCCCGGT
Source organism: Rothia sp. HC945 (assembly GCF_051370785.1). Lineage (NCBI taxonomy): Bacteria > Bacillati > Actinomycetota > Actinomycetes > Micrococcales > Micrococcaceae > Rothia > Rothia sp. HC945. Next base: position 1,447,856 of record NZ_JBFCSN010000001.1, read on the forward strand.
CAGGCCCGTGCTGAGCATGAGCTTGCGCCGCACCCGGGTCATGATCGCGAGCGCGACGCCGACGCCGACGACGCCCGCCAGCCCAATCAGCAGGTTCACCACGAACGCCGTATTGCCGGTGAATCCTGCGTCGGTCAGGATCGTGACGCCGTAGTACTGGACCACGTTGATGCCTGAGATCTGGTTGATGATCGCCATGCCGACGCCGATCACCAGGATCCGCCGAATCCAGGGGGTCCGCACGAGGTCGGACACGGTGCCCTGGGCCGCCTGCTCGTCTCGTTCGGCCAATTCCCTGACGTCGTCGAGCTCGACGGAGGTGAACGTGTGCTCCCGGACTTTCCGCAGGACCTCGAGCATTTCGTCGACCCGTCCGCCCCTGGCCAGCCAGCGGGGTGATTCCGGGACCGCAATCATTCCGACCCACAGGGCGATGGCGGGGGCGATGCAGATCGCGAGCATCCAGCGCCAGGTGCTGGCCTGCTCGGCGTCGGCTACCCCGGCGATTCCGGCATTGAAGGCGAAGGCCAGGAGCTGGCCGAAGACCACCATGAACTCGTTCTGCGAGATGATTCTTCCGCGCAGGTGGGTCGGTGCGAGTTCCGCCAGATACACGGGAACGGTCACCGATGCTCCGCCGACGGCCAGCCCCAGGACCACACGAAAGAGGGAAAGGACCCACCAGTGCGGCGAAAGGACCGATCCGATGGCACCGACCGTGAACAGGGCGGCGACCAGGACAACCGTGCGATGCCTCCCATGTCGGTCCGAGAATCGACCCCCGAAGACTGCACCGAAGATGGCGCCGAACTGGAGAGCAGAGGTCACGAACCCCTCGTACTTCTCGTCCATCGAGAAGTCTGCGGCCATGGACGGCAGGGCACCGTTGATGACCCCGGTGTCGTAACCGAACAGGAGGCCGCCCACCGTGAGCACCATCGCGGCCAGGCGCATGGGTCCGGTCATCTTCTTCTCGAGCGGCGCCGCGCCGTCGGACCCGTTTCTTCGTGTCGATACCGAACGGGAAGACATCACGGCAGGACCTCCTGGGGCAGGGTGCGTGGGGGACTTCTTATGTCTACTCCAAAGCAGTATGTTCGACCTCATACGCCGAGTCACAGTGTGGAAATGTACTGGTCAAAGGCTGGTGCAGGAGCTGTTCAGGCCACGCGTCGAGTCGGCGTGCTACGATCAAATCCTATTGTCCTGACAAAGGACACAGTCGGGAACCAACGACGGAGCTAGACCATGACAGCATCTATCGACGTGACGATCGACCGCTCGTCGCCCGTGCCGCTGTACCACCAGCTGGTCCACGGGATCGAAACAGCCATCGCGGAAGGAAATCTTCCGCCCGGGACGATGCTCGACAATGAGCTCTCCCTGGCCAAGGACCTCCACCTCTCCCGCCCCACGGTGCGCAAGGCAATGGATGAGCTCGTTCGATCAGGTCTGCTCGTTCGGAAACGCGGCGTGGGGACCCAGGTGGTCGCCTCGGAGATCCGTCGCTCCGTCGGATTGACCTCGCTGTACGAGGACCTGAATGACGACCGGGCCCAGCCCACGACCAAGGTCCTGGAATTCGAGGAGATCGAGGCACCGGACGACGTCGCGGCCCGGCTCAACCTGAAACCGGGCTCGACCGTGTACTACTTCAAGCGCGTCCGCAACCGGGCAGGGACCCCCTTGGCGATCATGGAAAATTGGGTTCCGATCGAGATCGCCGAGTTGACTCGGGAAGGCCTCGAGAGCCGAGGCCTCTACACGCTCCTGCGGCAGCAAGGCATCAATTTCAGGCTGGCCCAGCAGAAAATCGGTGCGGCCGTCGCGACGAACGACCAGGCCCAGTTGCTCCAGACCAACTCCGGTTCCGCGCTGGTGACCATGTCCCGTACCGCGACGGACGATATCGGCCGTCGAGCGGAAACAGGACGGCATGTGTATCGGGCCGATTCCTACTCCTTCGAGATGACGCTCTCGGCCTGACCACAGATTCCTCCGATCCGGAAGACCAATCGAAAGGATGCACACATGACGAATTGGGTATATCCATTGGGCAAGGCGGCCGACGGTCCGTGGGATGTCTCCCTCGGCGCCTACGACTCGGCCCAGCAGGTCGAGGGCTGGGAGCACACCGGCCTCAAGACGGCGACTCTCTCGGGCGAGACCGTCACCCTGGACGCCGTGGCCGAAGAACGCATCATCATTCCCCTGTCCGGGGACGTAACCGCCGTGGTCGACGGCCGGACCTACGAGCTCTCCGGCCGGGAATCCGTCTTCCACGGTCCCACCGATGTCCTCTATACCGGCGTCAACAAGGCCGTCCAGCTCTCCGGCGCGACCGGGGTCCGTGTGGCCATCGCTTCCGCACCGGCCTCGAACGAATTCCCGACGCGGCTGATCACCAAGGACGAGGCACCGCTCGAACTGCGCGGTGCCGGCAACTGCTCCCGAGAGGTGCGCAACTTCGGCACACCCGCAGCGCTCGAAGCGGACCGTTTCATCGTGTGCGAGGTTCTGACACCAGCGGGCAACTGGTCCTCCTACCCTCCGCACAAGCACGACGAGGAGAAGGAAGGCGAGGAGACCCGACTCGAGGAGATCTACTACTTCGAAACGCGGGTGACCCCGGATGCACCGAAGGAAGCCACCGATGCGATCGGTTACCAGCGCGTCTACGCGTCCGACGATCGACCCATCGATGTCAACGCTGAGGTGCGGACCGGCGACGTAGTCCTGGTCCCGTACGGCTGGCACGGCCCAGCCATGGCCCCTCCCGGATACGACCTCTACTACCTCAACGTGATGGCCGGCCCGGGGCCGGTCCGCAAATGGCTCATCAGCGACGACCCCCACCACGGCTGGGTCCGTCAGCAGTGGGACGAGCAGGAGATCGACTCACGTCTGCCTTTCGGCAGCTAAGCAACCGTGCTACCCGAATTGACCTGGCTCGCTTGGACCGGCCTGGCCCTGGCCGCCGCATTGGTGGGGTTCTCCAAGACTGCGCTCCCAGGGTTCAACACGCTCGCCGTAGCAATCTTCGCGGCGGTACTGCCCGCGAAACCGTCCACGGGGGCACTGCTGGTCCTTTTGCTCGTCGGTGACGCATTCGCCCTGTGGACCTATCGCCGACACGCCGACTGGCCGACTCTGGTGCGCATGATTCCCGCGGTTCTGATCGGCCTGACGATCGGCGGCGTGTTCCTGGCATTCGCCGGTGACGCGGTGGTCCAGCGCGTGATCGGCATACTGCTGCTGATGCTGATGGGACTGACCTTGTGGCAACGCAGGAAAAAAGTCAGGATCACGGATGACCCCGTATCCGCGTCATGGGCAGCCGCCACCGGTTACGGATCCCTGGGCGGCTTCACGACTATGGTCGCGAATGCCGGCGGACCCGTCATGTCCATGTATTTCCTCGCGGCCCGTTTCCCAGTCAATGCCTTTCTGGGCACGGCCGCGTGGTTTTTTGCGACCATGAATGTACTCAAGCTCCCCGTATCGATCGGGCTCGGCCTCATCACCTCGCACACGCTGCTCATGGACCTCATTCTGGTTCCCGGTGTGGTCGCGGGCGCCCTCTTCGGACGGTGGGCTGCACAGAAGATTCAGCAGAAGACCTTCGACCTCGCCGTGATCGTGGTGACGGTCCTGGGCGCCGTCTATCTCTTAATATAATTCCGCTCGCGGCATGACCTTTGGGCTGCAGACCGTCGAAAGATAGAGTGAGGTAAGCCTAAGCAAACTGCGGATCGGAGCCTTATGCCATCGCCCAAGCGCAAACCCCAAACCGTCCTCGAGGTCCTCGAACGCCGCGAACTCACCCCTCACATGGTTCGGCTCGTTCTGGGTGGGGAAGGGTTCTCCTCCTTCGAGGACAACGGGTGCACGGACCAATACGTCAAGCTCGTTTTCGCGAAACCCGAACTGAATCTCACGGCCCCCTTCGACATGATGGAACTGCGGGAGACGCTGCCGCCCGAAGACGTCCCCGTGACCCGCACTTACACCGTCCGTTCCGTGGACCACGAGGCGGGCCGGCTGACGATCGACTTCGTGACCCACGGGACCGAGGGGCTCGCCGCACCTTGGGCCGCTTCGGCCTCCCCCGGTGACCCGTTGCTTCTGATGGGCCCCGGCGGCAAGTATTCCCCGGACCCCACCGCGGACTGGCATCTCTTCGCGGGCGACGCGTCGGCCCTGCCCGCGATCGCGTCCGGCATCGAGGCCCTCCCGTCCGACGCCCGCGGGTACGCTTTCATCGTTCTCGACGACGACGAAGACCGCCAGGACATCACCGCGCCGGAAGGCCTGGAGATCGTGTGGCACGCCAAGGAGGGCGCAGGCGCCGACCCGAACCGGCTGGCCACGTTGATGACCGAACGGGAATGGCCCGAAGGCAAAGTTGACGTCTTCGCCCACGGTGAGCGGGAATCGATCAAACAGGTGCGCCGTCTCCTCAAGGAACGCGAGATCCCGCGCGAGCAGATCTCGATCTCCGGCTACTGGGCCTACGGCCGTACCGAAGACAGATTCCAGGCCGAAAAGCGTGAACCGATCGGCAAGATCGAGGACTGAGACTTCATCAGGAACCCAGGTCGACCGTAACCTTCCGACCGGTTTCCGCCGAGTTCTGAGCGGCGTCGGCGAGGATCAGTGCGGCTCGCCCGTCTTCGTACGTGGGGCTTCGCGATTCCTCGCCCTTGATCCACTTCACGAATTCTTCCAGCTCGAGAAGGTACGCCGCAGCGTAACGCTCCAGGAAGAACTCCTGATAGGTGGCCTTGGACTCGACCGACGCCGCGTTGGACAGGGTGACCAGCGACGTCGACGAGTTGAGCACGTTGAGAGCACCGGCGGACCCGAAGGCCTCCAAGCGCTGGTCATGCCCTGTTGCACTGTGCCGAGAATTCGTGATCGAGATCAGTGTGCCGTCCTCTGACGTCAGGGTGACGACCGCGCTGTCGAAATGTCCGTGCAGGCGAGCGCCTTCGTCGAAAAGGCAGGATCCCGTCGCGCTCACGTCCACGATGTTGGGCGCGAAATACCGTGCCATGTCGAGGTCGTGAATGGTCATATCCCGGAAGATTCCGCCGGAAACGCCCAGGTAGGCTGCGGGAGGCGGCGCCGGGTCGCGACTGATGATGGTCACCTCTTCAAGGTTCCCGATCTCCCCTGCCTGGACCCTTTGCCGCACCTCAGCGAATGCCGGATCCATTCTGCGGTTGAACCCCATCGCCACCGGAACCTCGGAGGCGGCCACCTTGCTCCTCAGAGCATCGACACGTCCGATATCGAGGTCGATCGGCTTCTCGCACAGAACGGCGACTCCGGCGTCGACGGAGGCCTCGATGAGTTCCACGTGCGTAGGTGTCGGGGACGCTATGACCACGCCGTCCACGTCGCCCGAATTGATCAGTTCGAGGGGGTCCGCGGTGACCTTGGCGCCGATGGTCTCCCCCAATGCGCGCGCCGTCTCCGGGAAAGCATCCGCGATCCAGGTCAATTCTGTGTCCGGGGATGCAACCAGATTCTGGAAATGAACCTGACCGATTCGGCCTGTTCCGATCAAACCAATGCGAATTTTCTGCGTCATGGGATCCCCTCTCAGATCAGTTCTTTGATGAACTGGGCGGAATATCGGGCATCCTCATGGGCTTTGGCGGCGTCTTCTTCAGTGTCCAGAACGGTATCCTGCTCGAGGACATACCACCCCTTGTAACCAGCGTCCTGAAGACCCTTGACGATGTCTGCGATCTTCGCGTCGCCTTTGCCCAATGCTTGGTACATTCCGCGACGGCACCCTTCCCGGTAGTCGAATTCGCCGTCGGCAACTTGCTTGGCCACGGAAAGATCCACATCCTTGAGGTGGATGTGGGCGACCCGATGAGGGTGCTCGCGCACCAGCGCCAGCGGGTCACCGCCGGCCAGGGTGTAATGCCCGGTATCCACGCAGAGGCCAATGGCCGACCCGGCGAGAACCCGTTCGGTTTCCTCAGGAGTCTGTACCAGCGTTCCCATGTGCGGGTGCAGAGTCGCGGTGACGCCCACCTCAGCGGCTGCCTCATTGATGGTGTTGAGGTTGCGGAGGAGGGTATCCCACTCGGCCTCGCTGAGATCCGGACGAGTGTCATATCCGGCCTGTCCGGAGTTCGCAGACAGGACCATCACGTCGGCCCCTGCTGCCGCGTACGCTTCAAGTTCTTTGTGGATCTGCGGCAACGGGTCCTGGTCCTCACGGTGCAGAACCGCGGGGAAGAAACCTCCGACGGCCGAGAGACCGTGCTCCTTCAAGACCCTCGAACGGCCTTCGGGATCGTCCGGGAGGAAACCCTCCGGCCCGAATTCCGTGGCCGAGAATCCGAGCTCCGTCATGTCCTGGAGGACCTGCTCGGGTTTGAGCTGAATTCCCCAGTCCGGCACCTCGATAACGCCCCAAGTGATGGGGGCGGTGGCCAATTTCGTCATGATGATTCCTCTTCCTTGAGGTATGTGTTTCAGTCGTGCGTTCCCAGGATCATCTGATCCCAGTCAATGATCGATCCCGTGACGACACCGCTGCGCTCCGAAAGGAGGAAGACCACAGCGTCCGCGATTTCGTCGGGTTGGCCCAATTTGCCCATGGGCTGCGATGCGGAAGCCTCCGTCAACCAAGAGTCCGAAGCATCGTGGAACGTTTTCTGGATGACCTCTTCGCCCGGAGTCTGTGTCCACCCGATGTTCAACCCGTTGATACGGATCCTGTCCCACCGGTGCGAGTAGGCAGCGTTCTTGGTTGCCGCGGCCAGTCCGGCCTTGGAGGCCACGTACGGAGCGAGGTACGGCTGACCGCCGTGCATCGACATCGTGAGAATGTTGAGAATCGTCCCCGGCTCCCCGCGGCGCTTCATATCGGAGACCGCGGCCTGCATCGTCATGAACGGCGCCACGAGATTGACCGCGAGATGCTGGCCGAGGAGCTCACGGCTCGTGTCCTCCAGCGCCCCCCGCGTGGTGACCCCCGCGGCGTTGACCAGGGAGTCGATCTGGCCGAATTTGTTGACGGTTTCGGCGACGACGCGCTCGGCCTCCCCAGGGGACTCCAAATCGGCGACGACACTGAAGGTCTCGGCAGCGAATTCCCCGAGGCTCCTTTCGGCTGTGGCCAGTTTGTCCTCATGACGCCCGACGATTGCGACGCCACGGGCGCCTTCCCGAGCCGCGGCCTGCGCGATGGCAAGCCCCAGGCCCTGAGAACCGCCCGTGACCAGGACGACTTTGTCCTTCAAAAGTTCTTGCACGACTATTTTCCGCCCTTCCCCTGCGCGCTGGTGTTGGAAACCTGGTCGACCTTCTGCCAGCTGCCGCTTTCCGCCGACTTCTCGGCCGCGGAAACCACACGGTTGGCGGACAGGCCGTCCTTGATATCTGCGTGCTGGGAGTCCTGTCCCAGGAACGCGAGGAGGAACTTCTTGGCCTCGATGGTCTTGAGGTCGTCATATCCCATGGGAGTCCCGGCGCCTGGCTGGAAAACTGAAAAGTCTCCGAATTCCGCGCCAGCCATGACCGTGGTGTAACCAACGTGGGGCGCGGTGTTGAGCGCGAGCTGGAGCTCATTCATCCTCTCGAAGTCCCAGCGGAAAGACCCTTCGGTTCCGTAGACCTCCACGCCGTAGGACGCACGCGGACCGTTGGCCACGCGGGAGGCCTCCAGCGTTCCGATAACGGGCGATGCCGAGCCCGAGGAATCGGGCTGGGCGTAGCGGACGATCATCGAAGCGTAGTCCTCGTTCTCCACGGGCTTCATGTCGCCGTTCTCCACGATGGCAAAGTGGGTTCCGCTGCCCATCGGCAGTTCGGGACGCTCGGAGTAGACCGTCGAGGTCGCGGCCGTGACTTCCTGGACGGGTCCCACCACGTAGTGCGTCAGATCGATCAGGTGTCCCATCAGATCTCCGAGAACACCGGAGCCCGCCAGATCGCGGACAAAGCGCCATGACAGGGCACCTCGGGGGTCCGCAGAGTAGTCGGCGAAGAACGCACCGCGAACGTTGGTGATTCTCCCCAATTTGCCATCGGCCACGAGTTGGCGCGCATATTCGATGGCGGGCGCGTTCCGGTAGTTGAACCCCACGGCGCTGACCACTCCGGCCCGATCCGCCGCGTCGGAAATGGCTTGCGTCTCCTCTGCGGATCGCCCGGCGGGCTTTTCGAGCCAGAAGGCCTTGCCCGCGGCCGCGGCGTCCTGGGCAATCTGGGCATGCAGGAAGTTCGGCGCACAGATTGAGACGACATCCACGTCGGGATTGTTAAGGACCTCATGGTAGTCGGTGGTCCCTTTTTCATAACCCAGTACGTCGACCGCGTATTCGGCACGGTCCTCAGCCGTATCGGCGGCGATCACCAAACGAGGTTTGATCCCCAGCTCCGGGTAGAAGACTGGAATGTTGGCATAGGCCCGGGAATGGACTTTGCCCATCCAACCAACACTGATGAGCCCCACTCCAACGGTTTGCTGTTCTGCCATGATTTCTCCTCGTTGAGATCGTCCGACCGGAGAATTGGACCGGTCCATCGTTGATTCAGCTTATTTTTCGGCTTGTTCTAATGTCAATACAAATAGCGGGAGGGCGGTGCCCCTGGGGATAGCGACCGCCCTCCTCGGGTCTACGCCACGGCAGCGGGTTGACCACCGTCCAGAACGGCACGAACCGCGACGGCCGCATCGTGGAAGGTCGCGCTGGCTGCGTTCTTGCTCAGTCCCATCACGTGCGGGGTCAGCACCGTATTGGGGTGGTGATAAAGCGGGTGGTCCTGGGCCGGCTCAGGGTCGAAGGCATCCAGTCCGGCACCGGAAATGCGCCCTTCCTCCAAGGCCTCCAAGAGCGCATTCTCATCCACGATCCCACCACGACTGACGTTGATCAGCACCGCCCCGGGGCGCATGGTAGCCAAGGCGTCCCGGTCGATGAGGTTTCTGGTTTGTTCGACCAACGGAAGATGCAGAGAAACGACGTCGGAACCCTTGAGGAGCTCTTCCACGGTTTCTGCGCGGATCTCGGGGTCGACCGGGGCCACGGGGTCGTAGGCCAGGATCTCCATCCCGAAGGCCCGAGCGATGTGGGCCACGCGCCGGCCGATACGCCCGTAGCCCACGATGCCCAGGGTCGCGCCCTCGAGGTCACCCACCGGAACTCCGGATCGCTCGGCCCACCGGCCTTCGCGCACCAACCGTGTCAGCGGGTCCAACGACTTGACCAAGTGCAGGATGTGGGCGAAAGCCCCTTCGGCTACGGCATTGGTATTGGTTCCCGGAGTGATGGCAACAGGAATACCCCGCCGCTGCGCCGCGGGCACGTCGACGTCGTCGACTCCCACTCCCGTTCGGGCAATGACTTTGAGCTCGGGCATGCGCTCGAGTTCGGCCTCGCCGACCGTCACCGCGGCTCGGACTATCGCGCCTTCCGCGACGGCGAGGTCCTGCGGTCCGGGCTCCGCGACGAAATCCACGTCAGGTCCGAGTACGGTCTCGACTTCTTCGGGCGGAACCGGTCCCAGCCCTATGACGACGTGACGGTTCTGCTGAGCGGATTCAGTCATTGTGCGATCCCTCCAGGCGAGTGACGACGTCGCGAGCTGCATTTGCCAAAAGGGTCGAATCCGACCCCACCGGGAGGAAGGTGAATCCTTGTGCGGCACGCTTTTCCGCCACATCGGTGTTGGCACTGAGAATCCCTGCGGAAATCCCGGCCTTCCGCGCGGCATTGAGGACGCGGTCCACGGCGTCCTTGAATTCCTCCGACTCGAAATTGCGCGGTGTTCCCAAGGCGTAGGAGAGATCGAGCGGTCCGATGAACAGCACATCGACTCCGTCCAGCACGGCTATCTCTTCCACCTCATTGAGGGCGCCAAGAGTTTCGATCTGGACAATGCACAGGGCTTCACTGTTCGCGGTGTCCAACGCACCCGTATCAAGACCCCACCGGACGGAACGGTTGTACGTAGCAACCCCGCGCATCCCCTGGGGTGGGTACCGGAAGTAACGCAACGTTTCCTCGACCTGGATGGCATCGTTGATTCGGGGCAACATGATTCCGGCCGCACCCGCGTCCAGCGCCCGACCGATACGAATACGCTCCAAGGACTCGACGCGCACCAGTGTCGCCGTACCGTAGCCGCCCGTGGAAGCCACAACTTGGCCGATGTGGGATTCGTCCGATCCGCCGTGCTCGAGGTCCAGCAGAACCCAGTCCAGGCCGGCGGCTGCCATGATTTCCGCGGCCGCGGGATGCCCGATGCCGCAGAAAGCACCATGCGTCAGTTCACCCGAGCGGATGCGCTGGGCCAACTTTCCCTTGTCCAATGGAGTCGGACTCATACGTGCCACCTCTGATCCCGCAGTCCCTCTTCGTACTCGGTCCGCAAGGGCGAGACCCACTCCTGTTCGCTGACTTCAGCCGGTGCCACGTCCCAGAAAACTTCCGATCCGGGCAGGTCCACCAGGGGAACGGTGGGCACAACGATCATGACTGGGCCCTCGTGGCTTCTGGTTTCGTCCAGGGCGGTACGAACCTCCTCGGCAGAGGTCGCTCGAATCACCTTGGCACCGAGACCTTCACCGATGTTCTCGAGCCCCACCTGGAGGTAGTCGCCCGAGAGCCGCCCCTGCTCGTCGTGGCCGCGATACCGGAAATCGTTCCCGAATTGTTCGCCGAATTTCATCATCTGGAGACGGCGGATCACCTGGAAACCGTGGTTTTCCGAAACCACGTAGGTCACTTTGAGACCTTCCTGGGCCGCGGTGAGGATCTCCGTGGGGTTCATGAGGAACGTACCGTCCCCGATGAATACCGAGACGCGCTTTTCTTCCTCGGGATTCGCCAGCCGCACCCCGATACCGGCAGGAATCTCGTACCCCATGCACGAGAAACCGAATTCGAGGTGTGCATGGCGCCCTTCGGTCGCGTCCCAGACCTTGAGGAGGTCCCCGGGAGGGCCGCCCGCCGCGGCGATCACGACGTCGCCGCTCTGGGAGTGCTCCTGCATCAGGCCGATCAGCTGCCCTTGGGTCAGCACGGCGTCCGTGTCAGGGATGTTGAGATCGGCGTGTTCGGGTGCGTTCTTGTCGAACACCGTGTCAGGGTCCAGCGCTGCGGCACGCTGCGGACGCCATTCGTCCTTCTGACTACGGATCTCGCTGGACCAGTCCTGGGAGACCCCGTAGTCCTCGAGGTCGGACAGCAGATCCTCGATGCCTCGCCGAGCGTCGGAGACGGCGGCGATGCCGCCCTGTTTGATGGCGTCGATTTCCGCGATATTGATTGCGGCGAATCGCACATCGGGGTTCTTGAACATGGTCTGTGAACCCGTGGAGAAATCGGTCAGGCGAGTACCGATCGAAAGGATCAGGTCAGCCTGGGCCACGAGTCGGTTGGTGGCCGGATTGCCCTCCAACCCGAGACCCCCGAGGAACCAGTCCGCGTCGTGCTGGATGGCGCCCTTGCCCCCGAAAGTTTCGGCAACGGGGATGCCGGTGGCCTCCCCGAGTTGCTGCAGCTTCTCCTGCGCCAACGAGTAGTGGACCCCGCCGCCGGCAATAATCAAGGGCTTCTCCGCACCACGGATCGCTTCTGCGATCGCATGAATCTCCTCCGGCTGAGGAGCGGTGCGTCGAATGGGCCAGTCCCGCTCGCGGAAGAGCTCAACCGGGAAGTCATACGCCATGGACTGCAGGTCCTGCGAGACAGAGAGCACGACAGCGCCGGTCTCGACCGGGTTCGCAAGGACCCGGAAGGCCTGGGGCAGAGAAGTGATGAGCTGCTCGGGTCGGGTGATCCGGTCGAAGAAACGGGACACGGGCCGGAATGCGTCATTCACGGTCAGACCCGGATCGCTGGGGTCCTCGAGCTGTTGTAGGACCACACCCTGTCGTCGCGTCGCGTACGTGTCGCCCGGCAGGAGCAACAAGGGCAGCCGATTGACGGTGGCCAAAGCCGAGGCCGTCACCAGGTTCATGGCCCCGGGACCGATTGAGGCCGTCACGGCGAGGGTCTGGCGTCGCTGAGTCGCCTTGGCGAGGCCCGAACCGATGTGCCCGAGAGACTGCTCATTGCGCCCCTGGATAAACGGGATCGAATCCGAGTACTGGGAGAACGCCTGGCTGAATCCGGACACGTTTCCGTGCCCGAAGATCCCTCCGGCGGCCGGGATGAAACGGCGCCGTTCGCCGTCCATGATCGAATACTGGTTGCTGATGAATTTGACGATGGCTTGGGCGACGGTGAGTCGAATCGTCGGGTCCTGATGAGTCATGATGCTTCCTTGCATTCAACGAGTGGTCTGTCAGGGAAAAAGATGGGGTTACTGGTCCCAGGGCCGGCCATGCAGGATCACGGCCTTTTCCTCGGTCATTTCGGCTACCGCCGCACGGGGGCCTTCTTTGCCGACGCCGGAAGCCTTCAACCCTCCGTATGGCATGAGGTCCGCACGCCACAAGGGCGTCCAGTTGATATGTACAACGCCCGCGTCGATCTCACGCGCGGCACGAACTGCATTGTCGTTGTCCTTGGTGAACACGCCGGCCGCGAGACCGTAGTCGGTCGAGTTCGCGAGATCCAGTGCTTCGCCGACATCCTGGGCCACGGACACGGCCACGCCGGGGCCGAAGAGTTCTTGCTGGGCGATTGAGGATCGCGGATCCACGTTGGAGAGGATCGTGGGTTGCACAATCGCACCGTCCCGCTCGCCGCCCTGAGCCAAGGTCGCGCCTTCGTCGACGGCCAGACGGAAGGCCTGTTCAACGCGCTGGGCTTCTCGCTCATCGATGAGCGTGCCCACGGTTGTCTTGTCGTCCGAGGGATCGCCGGTTCGGTGCTCGGAAACCTTGGCCTTGAGGGCATCCAGGAAGTCGGTCGCGACATCGCGATGAGCCACAACTCGCTGGACCGAAATACATACCTGGCCTGCGTTGATGTATCCGCCCGCCGCAACGGCGCTGGCCGCGAGATCGATGTCGGCGTCCGGCAGCACGACCACGGGTGCGGAGGAGCCCAATTCGAGGGAAAGCTTTTTCACCCCGGCGGTAGCAGCGATATGCTCCCCAACCGCGGTGGACCCGGTGAAGCTGATCTTCCGAACCCTGGGGTCCGAGGTGAGTGCATCGCCAATGGTTTTTCCTGATCCGGTCAAAACGGACAGAACGCCCTCCGGCAGACCCGCATCCACGAAGCACTCCGCGAGCGCGAGCGCCGTCAACGGGGTTGCTCCGGCAGGTTTGAGAATGACTGCGTTGCCTGCGGCCAGAGCGGGAGCAACCTTGTGATTGACCAACAGCGCCGGATAGTTGAAGGGACTGATCGCAGCGACCACTCCGACTGGCTGACGAATAGTGAAGCCGAGCTTGTCCAGTCCGGTGCCTCGGTTGGCGTCCAAGGGCAGGGACTGCCCATAGAGCTGCGTTCCCTCGAATGCGGCGAGACGGATGATGTCCCCCGAGCGTTTGGCTTCGCCGGTGGCCTCACCCAGCGTCTTTCCGTTTTCCGCGCTCAGTATGCGGCCGATCTCTTCCGCCCTCTGGTCCGCAAGGTCAGCAGCTTTGAGGAGGATATCCGAGCGCTCGTGGGCCGGGGTCCGGCGCCATTTCGCAGCGCCGTGTTCCGCCGCACGGATGGCTCGCTCGACGTCCTCGGCGGCGGCAGACTCCACCTGCCCGACGACTCGCCCATCGAACGGAGACGTGACGTCCCGAGGCGCGGAACCGTTACTCGCTTTCTCCCAGATGCCTCCGATCAGGAGTTCCTTGCTGACCATGGTGTGCCTTTCGGTTGACGTCGACGTCGTACAAATACGTCATTCCAGATTTTGGACCGGTCCAAAATTGGGCTCCAAAGCACCCTTGCCTATCGAACCGAAGTCACTGTGGACCGGTCCAACACACTTTAGGGTGACCCAATGCACAGGTCAAGGTGAGACTTTTCCCTGTGCCGGAGGCCTACCCGGCCGTCGAGCGTCGGACCACCAGTTCCGGCACAAGGGTTACGTTTTCGCTGTTACGACCGGTCCGGGCGATCGATTCCGCAATCGTATCCGCCGCCAGTTGCCCGATGTCGCGGTTTCTGGGGTCGACCGAGGTTAACGAGATACGCGACATGGCGGCAATCGACGTGTTGTCGAATCCTGTGACGGCAAGATCCTCGGGAACTCGCAAACTCATGGAGTCGGCGGCAGACTGCACACCCAGGGCCACCAGATCGCTGACCGCTACGATCGCCGTCGGCCGGGAGTCAGAAGTCAACATCATGGTGGCGGCCTCGAAACCTTCTTCTTCGGAGAAGGCCGCCCTCATGGCTCGCTCCGGCAGTCCCCGCTCGCGGACGAACCTCAGGTACGCCGCGTGGCGCCCTCTCGAGACCCCACCTCCCTCGCCTCCGACGAAACCGATGTCCCGGTGTCCCTGTTCGACCAAGTGATCCATGACCAGGCGAATGCCCGCCTCGTCGTCCGCACGGATAGATGGGTGGTCCGACCCGGGCTCGGCCGCCGCACTGGCAAAAACCACAGGCATCCCGACCGGCAGGCGCGCATCCTCGACGGACGTTCCAACAATCACGAGACCGCGCGGGCGGAGGTCACGAAACATATCGAGAACCTGTTCGTTGATCTCTCCATATCTTTCACCCCGGTAGGCCGAGCCGACGTCGGTAGCGCTGGCCACCAGGCCGTAGCGACCGTGGCGGTGCAGCTCCGCTCTCGCGGCCTCGGCGATTTCGGTCAGCACCGGATTCGCCATATCGACCACCAGTATTCCCACGAAAGGCGACCCCTCCGTGGCCAGTGTCCTGGCCAGGAGATTGGGCCGGTACCCGAGGCGGTCCGCGGCGGCGCGGATTCTGTCCAGACGTTCGGAGCTCACGCGCGACGAGTCCTGGAATGCAAGGGAGACCAAGGACTTGGAGACTCCCGCTTCGGCCGCCACATCGCGGATCGTCGGGCGATCATTCCGGTCAGAGGTCTTTTCCATGCTCCATATCCTGGCACAGGATCCCCCGCACGACCGGAGTCGGCGGAGGCACCGCACGCTTTTTCGCCGCTTCGCCGAGGTACCCGCGGCGGGCAGAACGACACACGATGTGCGGCTATCGCCCCAGGAGATTCGGGTAGATTCCGCGCATGACGTTCACGATCTCATCCGCTTGGTCGGGTGAGACCGCGAAGTCGAGGATGGCGAATTCGTACCACGTGATCGTCCCGTAGGATGCACCGAACATGGACTGGAAATCCGGCTTGTTCCCCGCGGACAGGTCACCGAACGCACGCTTGCCGTTGACCGTCAGATGACTGTTCGCCCCGTCGAAACTGGCGACGAGAACGACATTCCGGTCGCGCGATTCGACATGGATCAGATCCTTGTCACGTTGCAGAGAGTAGGTCCCTGTCCTCTGTAACCGGCACGGTCCGAAGTCCGCGATGGGTCCCGTCGGACCGGGGCATGAGAAGACGCCGATCATCGTGAATGCCGCGGTCCGCGAGTGCCGAAAGGCAAACTGCCCCGATTGATACGACCCCTTGGTGATCTGGAGTGCTTTGCCGTCCGCACTGTCGATGACTCGCACATCCGCGGGCGTGGTCCGGACGACGGCCGTGCGGCTCAGCCCCATGGCATCGGGAATCCGGCTGGGGTCCTCAGCGTTCATGGTCGACGCGACCCAGCGGGCCGCAACGGGTACTCCAAGATCCGGCAGAAGGTACTCGGCCAGGTCATTGCTGATTTTCGATTGAGTTCGAATCATGGTGGTCATGAATTTCCTCCTAGTCGGAAACCTGATCGAGGATCCGCCCGTTGCCCAGAACAAAGTTCCGGCCGGTGGCGCCCCCTCTAATGACCTCGCCAGAGGGCCGATTTTCGGTCAGTGAATGGTGTGACACCGTGATCATGTTTTCGCGCGCCTCGGCCCCGAAGGCGAGGGCATGCTTCTGCCATCCGTAGAAAGTTCCACGATCCTGCTCCGCTGCTGTGTTCGACGAAATGTTCAGAACGTTTCTCGACCCTTCGATGAAGGCTCCGACGTGCCCGGAGGAAGTTGTGGCACGTACCGGGTTATCGGCTCGGGTTCGGCCGTCATCACCATAAACCTGGCGCTCTATTGTCTCTTCGTTGGTCAGCCACGGTTCCAGGTCATCGTCGGCTCGCATGGCCCACGGCGGCACCGTATTGTTCGCGTCCACGGAGATCTGGATATTCGCGCCTTCCCTTCCCGGGGTAATCCACAGACCGTGCCCGGAATGGTTCTGGGATGAGGACGAGGAAACGGTGACGTCGGCCCCATTTCCACGGAATTCCCAGCCATTGGCCCACCGCCGCCGATACGCATTTCCGTCCGGCGCCGGGTGTTTGAGAACTGCGGTTCCGGACATCCACGTTTTGACATTCGAATAGTTCACGGATCCGTGCAGGGAACGGACTCCGGTGAATTCCGCTTGCCCCACGGTGCAGTCCGACCAGGAACAATCAGGCGGCGAGATGAAGCCAACACCAGGCCTGTTGGCCACCACATTGTGGAAAACAGTACCCCCATTCCCTCTCCACCCGAAGACGGCCGTGCCGTAGACATCGTTGATTCTCACGTTGACAACCAAGTTGTAGAGATCGAGGCCTTCGTCGTCCTGGTCGGGCTTGGGTTCTGATCGTATAATCCAAATTCCATGGGGCATGGTTGCCGGGTTCTCAAGAGAGTTCCGGGCCCATTTGACCCCCTTGGACCACACCGTTTGGTTGAACCTGTTTCCCTCCAAGGTCACGTCACGAACCTCTGTGCGGTAGTTCTTGTGGCCGGAAGCGGATGGTGTCACGGCGACGATGGGTCTGTTCGCTCCGTTGGGGAGAACAAGCTTCGTGATTCGCTGACCGGATCCAGCCAGTGAGACTCCTGGAGCGAGGGTCACGCTCGCCAGCGTCGCACCGGGAGGAAGAACCACCGTGCCTCCACCGTTCTCGGAGACGGAGACCACCAGGCGACTCAACGCTTCGGTATCATCGGTTCCGCTCTTCGGTTCCCATGCCATGCCCATGTTCGGATTGCGCTCGAGCACGGCGTCGGACTTGACGCCACCGGCGGCAGCCGGGATCAGACCACCGTTGTGCTTGGACGAATACCGGAGAAGCCGAGGTGAAAGCGATCCCGAAGAATCGAGAATGTCCACCCTCCGCACGCCATCGGTCACCGCCAGGAGGCTGTCGCCTGGAGCCTCGGGGTCAAACCCGAACTTCTCATAGGCCGCCGGCGTGGGATGTCCGTCCGGCTTCCGTGCCTCGATCCAGGTTGGCTCCGCATTCTTTCCGGTCGCGGCAAAGACGAGATCTTCTCGCGGACCGTTGTTGCCCCGTGTGGGATATCCGCGAAGAGACCGTTCTTCTTTCATCGCCCGTTTTCCTTCCTTTTCATCTGAAGACAACCTTCCACGAGTGGCGCCCGCATCAGACCAAGTGCAGACGCTTGAATTCCTCGAACAAGCCCGCGGCCCACGCTTTTCCTCCGGGAATGCTGAGATGACCGCGGTCGTCCAGGGTCAGGGAGGCAGGAATGACTCCGTTGTCCTCGGCGGCCCGGTCCTTGCCTGTCATCCTCTGATCCGCCACGGCGAATGACTTCTCCCGGTGTTCGATCAGCCACCGGAAGGGCTCGATGAACGCGTCCTCGAATTCCTG
The DNA here is from genome assembly GCF_051370785.1 of Rothia sp. HC945. Taxonomy (NCBI): domain Bacteria; kingdom Bacillati; phylum Actinomycetota; class Actinomycetes; order Micrococcales; family Micrococcaceae; genus Rothia; species Rothia sp. HC945. The sequence goes on from NZ_JBFCSN010000001.1 coordinate 1,465,539, forward strand.
TTTGAGCCTTCCGTTCCACGCATCGACCTTCGCGCGTTCCGGGGTGCCGAACTTCTCCGCCTGCCACGCGGGGATCTCGGTCACCACATACGTCAGTTCCTCAGCCGGATGCTTCTCGATCATGGTGCGAATGTTCTTCACCAGACCATCGACGGATCCGCCGGTGTCTATCTCGTTTCGGCCGAGGGCGAAGACGACGGAAAAGTTTCGGTGGAACCCTAGTGTCCCGATGGACTGCTCGTGGTGCGGGTCCACTGCGATGTCGACGGATCCCGAGATCTCGAGTTCCTCGCCGGGCCAGGCGCGTCTGAACCACGTCTTCTTCGAGGACCTTGGCCGAATGATCGCTCCCCGAACACCATTTATTTCGACCCGGAGTTCCACTCCCTCGTGCATCTGAAAGGCTGAGGGCTCGAAGTCGAGCACCTCGATGCTGCCCTTGGGCGGAATTCTGCCGCCGTCGAGCCGTGCCCTCAGAGGCTCGCAGCCGGATCTGATCGCCACGACCAGCGACGTGTCTTCGATCGTGCTCGCATCCATGTGCTCGTAACCGGTGAGTTCCGCACAGGCTGGAACCAATCTTGAAAGATTCGTGAAGGAATCTCCGAAGTGCACCCACTCACCTGGGGAGGAGAGTCGACGAGTCTGCCCACTCGGAGACGTGCTGCTCGCAATCGGGCTCGGCGAAGCGGTCCTTCCCAACGGCTCCTGCGCGCACCCCGTGGCCATGACCCCGATCGCGCCCATGCCTACCGCCCGGAGCAACGAACGCCGCGAGGCCAGTCGGCAGGGGTCAGCGACCGATTCAGCCATCACTGGTTTGCTCTGAATCATGGCTATTCCTTCTCCTGGGGACACAACTCAGTCAACGAGGGGGCACTGCAACCACAATCCGAATGGCCGCAGAGGTCGGCGTGGCGCGAATCCGGTTCTCTTTCCAGTATTCGGACTTCTCCAAGACCGCCATGTGACGACCATTCGGCATGCCCGCCGTCCTCTCCCCTGGCGCAGAAGGTCATTCGGCGAGCTGTGATCGAGCATCACACCAAGTGCAGGCGTTTGAACTCTTCGTACATTCCCATGGCCCATGCTTTTCCCCCATCGATGCTGAAGTGCCCGCGCTCGTCCTCCTTCAGCGACACGGGTATGACTCCGCTTTCCACGGACGGCCTGTCTAGGCGGGTCATTCTCTTGTCCGCCAGCGACAAGGACTTTTCCAGGTGCTTGAGTACCCACTGGACCGGCTCGATGTATCTGTCTCCGAACTCCTCCTTGAGGCGGTTGTTCCATGCGTCGAGCTTTTCGCGTTCAGGGGTTCCGATTTTCTCGTTCTGCCACGGGGGTATCTCGGTCACCACGAACTCCACCTGCTCGGCGGGATGCTTGTCGATCATGACCCTAATATGGTCGACCAAGCCGCCAACTTCCTGTTGAGTGTCGAGATCGTTGCGTCCGATCGCGAACACGATCGAAGAATTCGTATGGAACCCTTGGCCCAAATGCTGCTGTTCACGGGTCGGGTCCAAGATAATTTCGGAAGCTCCCGGAGCATCCACTTCATGACCGGGGCGATTCCGTTCAAAATGAACTTTCCCGTCTGTCGAACGTAGAATCAGAATTCCCCGAACCCCCAAAATTTCTGCGTTATAATCCCATTGCTCCAGCATTTTGTATCCATGCGGTGCAAAGTTGAGCACTTCAATATCGCCGGAAGAGGGAATCTTACCTCCAAGAACCTCACCTTTGAGACCGATGCTGCCGGACCTAATAGCCGCGGTCAGGGAATTATCACCAGGAACACTCGCATCCAGGTGCATGTAACCAGTTAATTCTCCGAGAGCCGGAGCGACCTTGGAGACTCGGGTGAAGGAATCGCCGAAATGCACCCACCGTTTGCGAGAAGACCGTTTTGGTGTTGCCACGGTTGAGGGCTCAGGCGTGGCCTCAGGGGTAGGGGTTGAAGACCTCTTCACAGGTTCCTGGGCGCACCCTGCCGTGGTGACCACCGTTGCGCCTATACCCAGGGATCGGAGCACTGAACGCCGCGAGATCCGCTGCCCGAGAGCATTCGCCGATGCATCTGGCACTGATTTGCCATAAACCATTGTTGTTCTTTCTTCTCGAGTGAAGGCCAGTCGATGAAGGGTTCCTCTGCGGCCGGATACCGAACCTCCTCAGGGGTCAGCGCGGCGCGGACCTGGAGATCATTCCCGGATCCGGATTTCATTGTCAGCGACCCTTCCTCATCATGTGGTGAGAATTTTGGGTACTAAATCTCTCACCGCACGAGGTTCAGGCGTTTGAGTTCTTCGACGACGCCCGCGGCGCATGCTTTTCCGCCGGCCTCGCTGAGGTGGCCCCGATCGCCCAGGGTCAGGGAAACAGGTATGACGCCCTCGTCCCCGGCGGCTCGGTCCTCGTCGGTCATCTCCTGACCGGCCAAAGCGAATGACTTTTCCCGGTGATCGATAAGCCACCGGAAGGGTTCAATGAATGCATCCCCGAACTCCTGTTTGAGCCTTCCGTTCCAGGCATCGAGTTCTTCACGCTCCGGAGTACCGTTCTTCTCGTCCTGCCAGGCGGGAATCTCGGTCACCACATACCTCAGCTCATCGGCCGGGTGCTTCTCGATCATGGTCCGAATGTTCTTCACCAGGTCATCAACGGGCTCCCCGAGATCGATGTCGTTGCGTCCCAGCGCGAAAACAACCGAATAGTTATGGTGGAAACCCTCGGTACCTATGCCCTGTTCGTGGCCCGGGTCCATGAGGATGTCGACCCGCCCGGTAGCATCGACCGCCTCGCCTTCGCGTTCGCGCGTGAACAGAGTCTTCTTCGTGGGCGGTTGCAAGATCATGACTCCCCGAACACCATGTATTTCGACCTTGTACTCCCAACCCTCCAGCATCCGAAAGCCCGCCGGATCGAAGTCGAGAATTTCCACACTTCCCTCGGCCGGTATCTTGTCGCCGTCTACCCGTGCCCTTAATGGGTCGCTTCCCGTTCTAATTGTCGCGGTGAGCGAATTGTCCGCCGGGATACTCGCGTCCATGTGTTGGAAACCGGTCATGGCTGCGCACGCTGGGACCAAGTGGGACAATCGGGTGAACGAGTCCCCGACGTGTACCCACTTCTTGCGGGACGATCGACGTCGGGCATCCTCGCTCGGAGACGCGCTGCTCGACAATGAGTTGGGAGACGAGCTCCGCTTCAACGGTTCCTGGGCACAACCCGCTGTGCCCAGTACCGCGGCCCCTACGCCTAAAGCCCGAAATAGGGAACGCCGTGAGGGCAGTTGCCAGGGGGCATCGGCCGATACATCTTTCAATGACATGCCGTGAACCATTGCCGTTCTTTCTCCTCGGAGTGAAGTTCAGTCGATGACGGGGGCCTCGGCGGCCAGAACCCGAATATCCTCGGTGGTCAGTGTTGCGCGGATTTGGGCATCGTTGCCGTTCTCGGCCACGTTGCTCTGGTGCAGGGAGGATTTCTGCTGGAGCCCGGGTATGGAAATGTAAGTCAGACCCGTCGGAGAGACGAATCGCGCTTTGATACCTGCCCGGATCGCCTCAATGTTGATCCAGATGTCGTCCGCACGCGGGCAAGTCTTCGTGAAGTCCGTGCCATCCCGCAGGATGCGTTCCTGTAGAGCCAGGGGAAAGACGGCGCCGCTTCCCCCTGTCACGAAATTGGCGTGACTCAGGCTGGGCGCTTGAGCAGTGCCCCAACGCGAATACGGGGCCGCCTCGGTTCCGCCCTTCGCCAGAGTCCATTGATGGCACCGCACAGCAATCAGGTCGTGGGGATACCGCTGATGAGCGATGCTCATTCGCTCCAACCAGCCGGCCGGATACAAGAGGTCGTCGTCGGCCGTGACCAGGGCGAGTCCTTGCGCCTCCGTCATCCGGATATAGGGATAGAACTTCTTGAAAGGGCCGAAGTTCTCACACGTGAGAATCTCGAGACCGCGTCGTTGCAGGCGAAGGAGCTGGGGATAGTTCTTGACGTCGAAAGTATCGTCGTCGATCCACAGAATCATACGTTGTGGTTTAACACGTCCCTGAGCGATGGACTCGATCGCGAGCCATACCGTCGAGAGGCGGTGCCCGTACGAGGTGATATTCACGGCGACAGGGGCCTCTCCCAGAACGGTCGTAGAGGAGAACCTGTTGATCAGGCGAAGTCTCGCCATGGCCGCCCCCTTCCACGGGATGCGCAACGGCCGAGAGACCTGCAAATCCAAAGGCGTTTCTGTCATCGTGTGACTCCCATTCTCTGAAGGATTTTCCCCGCCGCCTTCGTCATCATGGCGACGTCCCTACGAGAGACCGCGTAAAACGCCGGGAGGCTGAATCCGAAATGACGGCACAAATAATAGATATTCAGGTTCCCGGCCACAGCACTCCCGACGAGGGTGGACAATGCCGCTCCCATGCCGCCCAGGAAGGGCGTTGCCCCTAGAAGCACGATGAGGTTGAAGACGGCCCCGGTGGCCATGGACCTGCTCCGCAAATCCGGACGGCCCCGGCCCGAGAGTCCCGCACCCGCCACTGAGCCGGGTGCCCCCATCACTGCGGCGGCAAGGAGCACCAGGAGCATCGGGATCGACGCGGAGAACTCCGCCCCGAAGACCGGCCCCACCCAGAGGAACGACGTCGCAGCGATCGGCAACGCGGTCAGGACCGTCAGAATCAAGGTAATCCGCGCCATCGTGGTCAGGCGTTGATCGGCACACTCCGAGGTGGCACCGTCCCCCGTATCCGCGGAATCCGCGGCGAAAACCACGTTGCGGAACGCGTTGGAGAGCACAGACGGAATCTCCCCGATGGTCACGGCAACGGCGTACAGCCCCTGCTGCTCCAGGGTGGTCAACTTGATCATGACCGTCTGGTCGATCCGGCTGAGAATGATGCCGGAGAGAGAACCGAGCCAGATCTTCGACCCGTAGGCCCACATCTCCCCCGCCCTCTGAGGTTCTTCCCGGTCGGGCGGCGCCCCGCCGCCTCGAAACCCCCGGAGCACGGGCACGTAGGAGAGGGCACCGAGCACGGGAGAAGCCAGTGTCACGAGCACGGCGTTGAGCACCGTCAGATGTCCGGTCCAGAGCAGAACCACCAACGCGACCAGCCGGAGCACCGAGAACAACCCTTGTTCCAAGGCCTGGTACTTCCACTGACCTGTCGCGGCGGCGTACGCCCTCGGGAGGAGGATCAGCATGTTCGGGACCAGCGCCACGGCCGTGAGCAGAAGGAGTGTCCGATACTCCTCCCCGTGACCACTCGAGAGGAACGGGCTCAGACCCCACACCGCGAGGGCGCAGAGCGCCCCGAGAGACAGCAGTGTCCAGAGGGCCAGGCGCAGCACAGAACGACGTCGCCGAACGTATCGCGCGGCAAAGAAGGTGAGAGCTTCGGGCATGCCGAAGGCACCCGCTGAAGAGGCGACCAGCACGATGGAGGTCACTCCCCCGAGCGCCCCTCGACCGGCCTCGCCAAGCCCATGGGACAGAATGGGGGCAATGGCCAGGCCGGCGACGGGCGCCAAGAGGTTACTCAGCAGAGAATAGAAGAGCCCCGACCCCATGGAGGTCGGATTCTGTACTGAGGTGTTCTCGGGGGCCCGCCCCTTCGAGGGTCCGCGAGCCGATTCGGATTCGGACATGATCGGTGCCTGGGCGACGTCAGACGCCGCTCTTTGCCTTTCCAGTCTTCCGGTCTAAACCCTTCTTCCGCGAACGCCTCCCGCTCCGCGTGGACTCCTTCTCAGCCTCGTAGTAGTAGTTCTTTCCGTAGTAGCTGTAGTAGCCGGCCTCGCTACCCCGCGTGGGCACCTTGTTCAACACCGTGCCCAACAACTGTGCGTTGATCTGTTCGAGATTCTGCAACGACTTTCCGAGCTGATCGCGCGTGGTGCCGCCGGCCTCGACGACAACCAGGGCTCCGTCGAATTTCGTGGCAATGATTGCCGAGTCGCTGACCGGGAGCAACGGCGGAGCATCCATGATGACCGTGCCCTTCTCGGCCAGCCGATCGATCATGGTTGAGAAACGTTCCGAAGCGAGGATCTCCGACGGATTCGGCGGAGTGTGCCCCGCCGCCAGGACGAACAGGTTCGGATACGTATGCACTTCCTGGATGACGTCGTCCATGTCGGCCCGGCCGATGATGACGTCGGTCAGCCCGACATCCGTGATCAGACCGAACCTCTTGGCAACCGTGGGACGCCGCAGATCGGCATCCACGAGGTAGACCGGGTCACCGCCCTGGGCGAGGGCAATAGCGAGGTTGTCCGCCACGGTGGACTTCCCGTCCTCGGGGAGGCAGGAGGTCACCACGAACCGCCGGGGAGGCCGGTCCGGATTCATGAATTGCAGATTGGTCCGGATCTCTTTGAACGACTCCACCACGCCGAAGTCACGCCGATGCGCTTGGGCGCCCAAGGACTCAGGTGGGATCAATCGCGATTCGCTCAGCGAATCGGACAACGGCACGGTCCCCAGCAAGGGGGAATTGCCCATGACCTCTCGGAGGATCTCGACCGAACGGATACTGCGGTCCCGGAAGGCCTGCAGCAGGAGCAGAAGCAGAACCACAACCAGCAGAACCAATGCCCCCAGCGCAGCGTTCAACTTCACGTTCGGGGATATAGGCGAGGTCGGGGTCTCGGCTTGAACGTATTCGATGAATTTGAGCACCGAATTGGCCGGATCGGCCTGTGATTCTTCAGATTCCTCAGAATCGGAAGAATCCTTGGGCGCGGCCGTGTTGCCTCCGGTCTCGACCCGTTCGACGTTCGTAGACAGGGACTTGATCCACGCATCCGCGAGTTCCCGAGCGCTGTCGGGGTCCTGGGACCGAACCGTGACCTGGATCTGCGCCGTGTCCAAAGGGACGGCGACCGAAACCATGCCGAGCGCCTGCTGCGGCGTGAGGTCGAATCCGGTGGACCGGATGGCGTCCTCGGCCACACCGCGGGAGGCTGCGAGACTCTTGTACTGGGTCGCCTTCGACTTGGCGAGGGTGTCCGTGGTCGAGGCCAGACCAATGCTGTTGTTGTTGTCGGTTGTGACAATCCCCGTAGCGTCGGCCGCGTAAACACGTGGTTGGAGGACCGAAACGCCGACGCCGACCAACGCACCGACGACCACACCGATCACCAGAAAGTACCAGCGGCGGCGAACAGTGCGCACAAACGCCTGAACCAGCCCCGAACTCTTTTCCGACGCGGTTCCATCGATCAATACTGGGTTCTTCTCGCCCATACCTACTTGTCTCTCCAATACGTTTTGTGGTTCCCGCTCTCCGCAGCGCCTCAGCGGAACATCTTTCGCAGGAACTGGTCGATGGCCATGAAGACCTCTTCCCCGGTTTGGCGGTAGACCGCCGCGTCCTGGAGATAGGGGTCGACGATGTCCAGATCGGCCTCCGCGTCCCGACCGACCTGGGAGCGGCGGGAGGAAGCCTCCGCAACGAACGCGGAGCACTTCTGGACGAGGTTCTCCGCGGAGCTGAAGGAATCCACGGGTTCCCACTCGACGAGCTCTGCCAACCGCGCGAATTCCTTCAGCGTGAAGGTCTTTTTCAGCGCCCTTGGAGTCGCGGACAGAACCTCGGATCGCTGCTCGGTGGTCGCAGTCAGCACCAGGTCTGCCTCGTTGATTCCATCCACGGTGATGGCCCGTGGCCGGTGAGCGGACAAGTCAAATCCACGGGAGGAGGCGATGTCCAGGATCTCCTGGGGCACCTCGACCTCCGGGTTGGCTCCCGTACCCCCGGACTCTGCTCGCACGGTGATGTCTCCCGTGATGTCGTTGAGGTATCCCATGGCCAGCGGCGACCGGCAGACATTTCCGGTGCACACGAAGCACACCTTGAACTCCGTTGGGGCGGCTTCCTCCTCCGTGCCTGGTTCCGGCGAACTAGAGACGGACGGCGTGGGACCGGTCGGTACATCCGCGGGTGTCGAAGAATCGCCGCGATTTTTGTGCCAGGGAGTCAACATCGAATTCTCCGTGCTTCTGCAAAAGAATGGCCAAGTCTGCGTCGCTCAGCGCTTGGTCCAGATGGTCGTTTTCGGTCTTGGTCACGAATCGCGGGCCGGACTTCCAGGCCTCGACGTGGGGGTCGAAGTAAGACAGGTCCGCACCGCGTTTGGCCAGTTCCCGGGCCACGGGAACCGCCGGGGACTCGCGCTGATCCGCGATATCCGGTTTGTACGTGACGCCCAGAAGGAGGATCTTGGCCGATTTCACGGATTTTCCGTCCTCGTTCAGGATCTCCGCCGCTCGTTCGGCCACATATCGGGGCATCGACTGGTTGATTTCCTGCGCCAGTTCCACGAACCGGAAGGGGTATCCGAGAGACTTCTTAACCTCGTAGGAGAGATAATTCGGGTCGATCGGGATGCAATGACCGCCAACGCCGGGTCCTGGGTAGAAGGGCTGGAATCCGAAGGGTTTGGTCGAGGCCGCATCGATGACTTCCCAAAGATCAATGTTCAATTCGTGGCAGAACTTGGCCATCTCATTGACCAGCGCGATATTGATGTGCCGGTACGTGTTCTCGAGAAGCTTCGCAGTTTCCGCTTCGCGAGCTCCTCGCACCGGAACGACGGTATCGACGACGCGCTCGTACAGTGCGACGGCGCGTCGCCCCGACTCCTCGGTCACGCCACCCACGACCTTGGGGGTGTTCCGCAGCCCGAAAGTCGAGTTGCCGGGGTCGATCCGTTCCGGGGAAAAGGCAAGGAAGTAGTCTTCGTCGATGGTCAGGCCCTGATCATCAAAGATGCCCTTGACCAACACATCCGTGGTTCCCGGATAGGTAGTCGATTCCAGGATCACCGTCGTTTCTCGGACGAGGTTCTTCGCGATCGACCGCATCGAAGCTTCGACCGGTGCGAGGTCCGGGTTGCCGTCAGCGCTCAGGGGAGTGGGGACGCAAACCACCACGTAGTCCGCACTCCGGACGGCCGAGTAATCCGAGGTCGCCTTGTAGCCGGCATCGAGCATTTCGGAAACATCCGCATCCGAGAGGTCGTCGACATGGGAGCGCCCCGAGTTGAGCCCGTCGACGACGGCCATGGAAAGGTCGAGTCCGACCACGGTGATTCCCGCCCGTGTGGCCTCGCGTGCCAAAGGCAGACCGACATATCCCTGCCCGATCACAACCAAACTGATGTTATCCATGTGTTTGTCCCCCAACTAACACTGTTTCGTTCGATGGTGCTGACCCGGTGTTCTCCGGCCGAGCTGATGGTGTGTTTCTTCGCCACTGAGCAAGTAAGCCCGGTCGACAGCCCGCGTATCCGTACTCGGAGCCGTGCTTCCCGATCGTCGCGAATCCCAGAGCGATCCAGAGCAGGTACGCCCCCGCCTGATTCGACGTAAAGCCGCTGTTGGTCAGGTTGTTCACCACAAGATCCAGGGCACCGACTGCCATCACGATTCCCGCGGTGTTGCGCATGTTCCGAACAGCAAGGAAAAACTGCAGAAGAAGAAGCACCGCCGCGGTGATGAGGCCGTAATCCGCTCCTACGATCAGATACGCGTTCTCGAGGGAAGACCCCAGGATCCCCGACCCCCGGAAATCACGACTTCCCGGGTACCCAGAGAAGGTGAAGAGGTGCCAGTGGCCCTCGACCCATCGGTAGGCTTCTTCCCTGAGCTCGGAAGACCCGCCGTCGTCCTCAATCTTCGCGTTCAGCGCCTGACCAGCCTCGGTCCCCAGCAACCAGACGGCAGTTCCGCCCATGAGGACCAGCCCTGCGAGCTTTGTCGGGATGCGTTCCTTCCCAGCTAGAATCACCACCACCGCCGTGACCGCGGCGGCCACAACGGATGCGCGACCATTACCGAGCAACGCGCCGTATAGATACAGACCGATGAATACCCACCGAAGGATGGGATTCCGGATGAAGTAGGTCAGGGCAACCATGAAGGCGCAGAGCGCGGTGAAGTCCAGTCCCGTCTCCACGAAACCCTGACTGCGCTCGATCTCGTCAATTCCTTGCAGTTGCCACAGAGCCGACTTGGCGGTCTCCTCGAAGACGATAATGTGTCCGGTGATGTGCTGCCGGATGGCCATATACATCTGCACCAGCATCGCCAGATGCATGGCCCAGGCGACCTTGCGCAAACCCTCGAATCCCGATCTGAAGACGACCATCTTGAACATCAGGTACAGCACGAAGGGCGGAAGATAAACAACCGCGATGTTGATCAGGCTGCCCGTGAACGAGTTGAAGATCGACAGCACGTTGGCCATGATCAGGGCGCAGAACAAGAGGAAGACGGCAATCTCGAGGTACGACGACCGCAAAACCTTCTTCACCCGGGGCCAGTAGAAAATGGTCTGGACGAGTGCCGATGCCATGACCATGTATCCGGCGGGGTGCAGCCCGTTGAACCATTCGCTGGCCTGGTACGCCGGGAGAAACAGGCGTATCAGGATCGGGGCCGAGACGAGAATCAGGGGCCGGGAGGCGAACAGTAACGCGAAAATGAGGGAGGCCCCCATAAGGATCAGGGTAAGCGTCATTCAGTCAGCCACGCCCTCGTACAGGTGAGCGAGTTGTTGGGCGATGCGCTCCATGGTCGCGTGACCGGCCACGAACGCTCTTCCCGCGGCCCCTATGCGCCGGCGGTCCTCTGAATTGTCCAGCAGACGGTCGATCACGTGGACGAGCTCATCCGGCCCGAATCCAACCACCAGACCGCCCCCGGAAGTCGTGACGTCCGGGGCCAGTCCGCAGTCCTCCATGACAACGACGGGCAGACCAGTGCTCATCGCTTCCAGAACCGACATAGGGAAGGGTTCTTTGCGGGAAGGGAGAACGTAGACTGCGGATTCGGCCATGCGATCGAGGGTCTGGTGGGCGGGAAGGGATCCGACCCATCGGATGCGCCCCGCGGCGTCATCGGACCTGAGCCGGGCCCGGACCGCATCGCCTTCACCCTCATCCGGTCCGACAAGGGTGAAGGTCGCGTCAGGATGCCGAGGGGCCAAGCGCTGGGCTGCTTCGACGAAAACAAGCGGACGCTTGCGCTCCTGGACACGGGCAAGGAACAGGACATCGGGAGACGGGCGCTCAGGCCGGGCTCTGACGGGAGCCATGGGGACGCCGTTGCGGACCACCTCAACAGAATCGGACGTGAGCCGGGAATCAACGGCACACAGGTCTTCGGTCTCTGCGTTCGTGAGCGCCAGGATCTTTTTTGCTGCATTGAGTGCCGGTCGCGTCATGAAGGAGTCCAGGGGCTTGGCCAGTTTCCGGGAACTCGGGTCGATCATCCCGTGGGTCTGCAACACGGTCGGCACGCGAAACATCTGGAGAAGCCTGGCCGCCGGGAGTGTGACGAGGTCACGAGCCATGTGTATGTGGGCGACGTCGAAGGACCGCCCGTGAGCCACGAGCCAACGGAGCAGTCCGGGTGAAGAGACGCCCGCGAAGCTGTCTCGCACAAGACGCAGAGCAGGAAACAGCTTGACGGGCACCCCGCAGTATTCGCTGGGCACGTTGCCTTGGTAACCTTCCGCGGCGGCAAGAAGGAGAACCTCATGCCCCTGTTCTTTCAGCTCCGAAAGCTGGTTGCAGGACACCCGCAGGGGCCCGCCCAACGAACCATGAGGGTCAACCATCGTGACCACGTGAAGAATTCTCAAATTGTTCCCCCAGAACCCGATATTCGCTGCCTCGAATGTTCCCCCAAGTCGGGCCAACGAAATATTCGCCGAAAATCTTATAACAGCTCGATATTGTCAACAAACGACCTAGTCAGCCCAGGGAATCTTTCCCGCTGGCCCTTGAACGAACCACATCCTGGGGAGAAATCGATTCCGCATCCTCACCCTTTCCGGCCACAATCCTGCCCAGGGGCGCCAGCACTGTGGAGCCCTCGGGCACGGACTTCGCAACCAGCGCCTGCGCCCCGACCAGTGAGTCGTCGCCGATCTCGACACCGCGCAGTACCGTGGCCCTGGCGGCAATCCAGCAACGGTCGCCAACGGTGATCGGCCCGTTGTCGAACTCGAAATTCGGGTGATCGAATTGATGTGACCCAGTACACAAAAAGGTGTGCTGGCTGAGGCACGTGTTTTCGCCGATCGTGACCGGTTCGAGATTCAGAATCCACGTTCCGACGCCGACCCATGAATTCTTCTTGATATGCAGTTTCCACGGCCAGTGAATGGTTACCCCGTGGCGAATGAGAACGTTCTCCTCGATTCTTGCCCCGAAGGCGCGCAGTATCGCTGTACGGATTTTCGGCGGACACCACCAGCGTTGGAGAACCGTGCCTTGGACGGCCAGCCACAGGGCCTGAACCGCTTTGGGCCGACCCTTGTCGTAGCCGTACCCTTGGAAACCCGTCAGGTCCCTCATCGGTCGCCCTCCCTTTGCAGTTTTCGGGCCAGGTGGTCGGCCAGTCGGATGGACAGGGCCACATCCGTGAGCGTCGGGCCCGCCATACCGGCGGTCGGGAAGGTTCCCGTGGTCGCCAGATAGAGGTTCGGAGACGACCACACGCGCAGATTCGGGTCCACGACCGAACGCGTGGGATCGAACCCCATGCGCACCAGACCCATCTGATGGGTCGCGTCCACGAGAGTCATCCCGAGCATGTCGTCCAGGGTCGGCGGGGTATACGTTCCCCACCCGGACTGCTTGATCCCTTGGGCCAGGATCTCCAGGGATCGGTGGTAGTTGCGGCGGTCGGCATCGGACACCCGGTGGCGGACATCGAGGCGCGGAACCCCAAAGGCGTCCCTTTCCGTCGTGGACAGAACCACGCGCTGTTCCGGATCGGGCGATTGCTCGGCGTCGAATCGGATGCGGTAGACGCCCTGTTTCGAGTAGCGCGAGAACATGGGAAGGGTGCGTGGATCGAGAATCCTGTCCCGAACCCATCGCACACCGAAGGCACCGATCGCAGGGAGCCCTCTGAGGACATTGAGCACATGACCGCGAGGATCCTCGAGTCTGGCGTACCTGCGGTGCATACCCGTGCCCTTGAACCCACCGGTCATCGTGAGCAGTTTGCGGACCAGCGCGAACGAAGACAGGAGCGGGTCGCCGTGGTCGGGAGTCCGGGGATCCTCGTACCACACGGCAAACCCCATGTTGAGAAGACCCTGTTCGCGCCGAACCTGCTCCTCGAGCTGCAGCAGGCGGCGGACCCACACACCGTCGTGACTCTTGGTCGGGGTCACCGAGTGTCCGACGGCCTTGGGGTCCCTGACCCGGAGCTCGCCGACCTCAGCAATCGGATGGATCATGTAATGACGGCCGATCTGGTCGTGATCGTCCCGGACCCCGGAGTTCAGGAGAATGCGGGCGGTCTCCAGACCACCCGCGGCAATGACCACGTGCATGCCCCTCGCGGTGAAATGCCGGCCCGGTTGCGTCTGGCCCTCGACGCGATCAATGACGCCGGTTTCAGGATTCTGCACCACGTGGGTCACGTTCGCGTGGTGCATGACGCGAATGTTCGGGTAGGAGGCAAGATCCTTGCTGAGAGCTCCGGCGAAGCGAATGGGTGGCGACCACCGCCACACGGCCTTCGAGTTGATGGTCTTCGACGGGCCGATCAGGTCCTCGGGGTCCCCGGGGATGGCCTGCGCCCCGGTCCACTCGAAGGATCGCAGATCGAGGGCCTGGGCCGCGCGGCGATAGTACGGAAGCAACTGGTCCCGTGTGACCGGCCATGCCTCGGTCGAGAAGTCATCGTGGCGACGCTCTTCGAAGTCCAGCCGGTCGAAGGGGTAGGCCCGGCCACCCCACTGCATCGAGGCTCCGCCGAGCCTCTTGGTTCGTGCCTTCTCCAGAGGCTCGACGGCCTGGGACGAGGCCTCACCCTTGAGGGTGTCGTCCGCTTCGGTGGATCCGCGCACGTCACCGCCTTCGAGCATCAGGATGTCGACGCCGGTCGGCGCCAGTTCCCGAGCCACGGTGGCTCCAGCGGGACCGGTGCCGACCACCAGGACCGTGGCGGACAGACGGGCTCCGGCGGGCAGGTCCCGTGCGTCCGTCAGCTGATTCTTCGACATTGTTGTTTTCACAGCGTCTCCTCCAGGCGTCTGATGTCTTCCTCCAGCGCTCCCCGCATGATGGCGCCCACGTTGTCCCTGACGTGCCGCGGGTTGCTCATGCCCAGCAGAACCGCGTCCACGCCGTCCATCCCGTGAACTCCTTCGACCAGCGCGGCGACGATTCGCGAGCCGTCCAGGCCCGACGCTGCGGCTCGCCGCATGAGCGATCCGTCGCCGAGTACCGCGATCCCGACGGTCGTGACGCGTTCCCGCCCCGGATGGGACCGCACGGTGTCCAGAATCGAGGTGTCACCGAGATTGACGGGGATCTGGAGCCAGGTGGCACCCGGTGCATCCACAAGCGCCTTCGCAGCAGTAGCGTCCCGGACGGACGCCCCCCATGCCCGGATCATCCCGGACTGTTTCATGCGGTTCAGCTCGCGGACGACGTCGTCACGCCGCACATCCGCCGCACGGGGTTCGTGTAGCAGCAGGACGTCCAGTTCGTCCCGGCCCTGTCGTTTCAGACACCGATGGGCCGCCGCGCGAAGGTATTTCGGGGTAAAACAAGTATCCGCCCGTCCGGCAGCGCGCAAACCGGTGAACCCCGGACGGTGCTCTCCGCCGAAGGCCGCGGAGGCCAGACCGAGGGGGGTCTTGAGGAGACCGACCTTGGTCATGACCACCGTGCTCGGCCGGGTCCTCACCACGCGTCCGACGATCCTCTCGCTGATCCCCCGAGCGTAGACATCCGCCGTGTCCACCAAACCGATACCCAGGTCGAGTGCCTGACTCAAAGCGGCCGTGCCCTCCGGGATTCCACGCTTCTGCCAGAAAGCACCGAGCCGTGCGGTTCCCACACCGAGAGCCGTACTCTCGAATTCGCCCAGTCGTCCATTCTCCAAAAGGTCAGTGCGCATCGCTCTCCTCACCGACGGCCTGTTCGACGGCCGCTCCCCAGGCGTTGTAAATGTGTTCGGGCGCCATACGCATTCCGAGCAGGTCGTATCCGGCCCGGCCGATGTCGCGCGCTCGTTCGGGATGATCCAGGAGGTCCTCGACTGCGTCGGCCAGGCCGTCCGTCGTGTCCGCGATCAACGCGCTGACGCCGTGCCGCACTGGGATGCCCGCCACGCCCATCGTGGTCGCCACGACGGGTAGGCCGATGCTCAGCGCATCGAGGACCTTGGTCTTGACCCCTGTCCCTGCCTGGATCGGCGAGATGAGCATGCGGCTCACCGACATCTCGGTCGGCAGATTCTCCACATACCCCAAGAACTCGAAGGGTGCGCCCGAGAACTCCTGGATCTGGTCCCGGGTCGCCTTGCCGATGACGCGGATCCGCACGCGCCGGCCGCGCCTCTCCAGTTCCGGCACCAGCTCGTCCCTGATGTAGCGCAATGCCGCAATATTGGGTCCGTAATGCAGGACTCCCAGGAACGTCAGGGTTCCGGCATCAGCCTGATCGGGCGAGCAGAGTCGCCCTTGCTGCACCGCCATGGGGATTCCCAACACTTCTCGCCCCACCCGGAGCGACAGACGCTGTGCTTCCTCATGGCTGGTCAGTGCCACAACGCTGGCTTCACGAGCAATCGCGTCCTCACGCCTGCGAGCCAGTTTCGCTTCGACACCGAGCAGGCACTTGGCCACGGCCTCGACCCCGGGACGCGCGAGGCGAGGAATCCGGTCCCCGAAATACCCCAGGACGGAATCGTTGTTGTCGCGGAAAGTCGCGGAGGAATACCGCTCGGAGAGAAGATCATCCAAGTGCATGACCACGGGCAGCCCCACGGTTCGTGCGAGTTCCCACGCCCTCAGACCGTCCCCGACGACGACGTCGCTGTTCAGTTCTCGGGCGATCTCCCGAACCTTGTGGATCAGTGCCCGGCCACTGAACAACGCCTCATTGAGAGACCGGCCCCTGAGGAGAGCGCAAGGCACGAGCGCGGCGAGTGCGCGGAGGCGCGGGGGATGAACCCTGCGGACCTCGCATCCCAGCCATGCAGCGGGTCCGTCCTCGTGAGTGATGGCGAGGACGTCGACGTGGTGCCCGTGCCGTTGCAGACCATGGACTGCGGATTCGAGCACCGCGATGCGCCCCGTGCGGACTCCGGTAACGTTCCGGACGGCCAGGAGAAGGATTCTGCGTGGCTCAGCCCTATCTGCCACGGCGCGCCTTCCGAACCGTACGCTCCAGGGCGTCATAGAAATTGTCCACGAAAGCGGCGACGCTGTACTTCTGCACGTGCGCCGGAACGCGAGCCCTGATCGATGCGAGGTATTCATCGTCGGTCATCAACCGCTCGAGCTCATCCGTCAGGGAGCCGACATCGTTGGGGCGGAATCGTGCCCCCGCGTCCCCAATGGCTTCAGGCAGACCACCGTGGTCGGCCACGAGAGTGACGCATCCGGATGCCGCATTCTCGAGCACGACCGTTCCGAAGGGCTCCGGAATTCGGGAGGGGACCACGCCGATCGCATGGCGATTGAGTTCTTCGGAAATTGCTGCGCCCTTCATCGAGCCGAGAGGAGTCACGTCCTCGTGAAGCCCGAGGTTGCGGATCAAGGACTCGATCGTCGGCCGGTAATCGCCGTCACCAATGACGTTGAGCTTGGGGGAAAGACCCTTGTCCTTGAGGTTCTTCATAGCTAGGAGCAAGAGATCGACTCCCTTGTCCGCGCTCAGCCTCCCCACGTAGACGAGCGAAGAAGGATCCCTGGGATCCGTATTGGTGACACGAAAGATGTCTTCCCGGAAGCTGTTATAGATAACTTCGACGTCGCCGCGGACGTGGCCGGCCAGCACCTGGGAATTCGAGACCAGAGTGTCTGCCCGTTCCACGAGACGATATTTGAACCAATACTTGATCGTGTTCAGCGGCCCGAACTTCTCGCCCGGAAGCGTGATCCAGGTACGGAGCGCCACGAGCCACGGCTTTCGAAGGAACAGCTGGGGCCAGTAGAACTGCATGCACGGGTTGTTGTGGAATACGACATCGGCTCCAGCGATGGCCTTCCACAGCTGCAACGGGCTGGGCTCACGCAAGACCGTGAACGGAAAGTCCTTGTGCGGCCCGGTCTCACGAGTATGTGTGACCACCACGACTTCGGCCTGATGGCGCTCGACGAAACCCCTCGCAAGAAGCTCCGCCGTGACCTCGACTCCGCCGAAGTCCGGGTGGAATCGATGAACCATGATGAGCACACGCATGGCTACTCTCCCTTCCTGACCGCAGCAGTGTGGCCGGTGTCCATAGGCAACCCTGCGCCCTGACGAACTTTCCTTCGGAAACCGCCCCAGGAAAGTCTCTCCGAATGTTCGAAAAGCGCCTCCCGGTAGGACCTCCGATGGTCGTAGGTATCAACAATTCGTTGGAGTCCCTCGACCAGGGAGCTGACAGACCCCGGGTCCACGACAACCCCAAGGTCTTCTGGCAAACCCATGTCCATCAGCCCTGTGTGGGAACTCGCCAGAATCCTGCACCCCCGGGACAGCCCCTCTCCCAGGACCAGGCCGAAACCCTCAATGAGAGACGGCAGGACCAGAGTGTCCGCCACCTTCATGTGGCGGCTCAGTTCCTCCTCGGAAAGGCGACCGACGAAGCGGATATTCGGTACGTTCCGTCCGAAATCCGCGATCTCCGGGTCCAGACGCGAAGCGACTATGGTCAGATCGGCATTTTTCAGACATGCCCTACGCCAAGCTTCAATGAGGATATGCAAACCCTTGCGGGCAACCCCCTGTCCCACGAACAAGAATGAACATTTCTCCCCGCGCGCGGGATCTTCGATCGTGCGGACCGCGGGGGGGTCCTCCGTAAGGAGCCACCGTAATGTCCTCGCCGCCCATGCCTTGGCGGATCAGTCCGTTCTTGGTGAAGGTCGAGGCGCAGATGGCGCTGTCCGCCAAGCGCACTTCCTCTTCATGCAAG
Source organism: Rothia sp. HC945 (assembly GCF_051370785.1). Classification (NCBI taxonomy): domain Bacteria; kingdom Bacillati; phylum Actinomycetota; class Actinomycetes; order Micrococcales; family Micrococcaceae; genus Rothia; species Rothia sp. HC945. The sequence goes on from NZ_JBFCSN010000001.1 coordinate 1,483,498, forward strand.
CGTTGCATGGAGGGGTCCAGCACCTCAGCCTCACGCTGCCATGGACGGGTTCCTGCGAGCTCATCGACCGAGGAGAGAGTATCCACGATGAACTGGGGTGAGACGTGATACTGGAACAGAATCCGGCGCCCGGTGGACGGACCTTGGAAAGCCTGGAGGGCCGAGCCGGAGTACAGCAAAAGATCCGCCTCGGGCTTCTGCGCGGCCACCCGGGCAATCGTCGCCCCCAGGCGGGCCTCGACCAGGACCGTCGGGAAGTCGACCGATCTGCTGATCCGTCGCTTGACCTCGTACGGAAGCTGAGCCGCGAAAGCCCCGAAGGACTGACGGACTCGTGACGGCTCGATGAGTGGTGTGCGTCGATGACTCAGTGTGGGCACGGAGAATCCGCGACCCTCGTAATAGTCGGTGACGAAAGTATCCAACACGGACACTTCGGCCAACGCAGCCGGAACCTGATAGGAATCGCGATCCCGGTTATGCCCGACAACAAAATTCAAGGCCCCCACCTCAAAAAGAATTAACGCCACCGACACGGAGAAACGGCAGACGTCCCGCTTGCGGCAACACAGCGGGACAGAGAATCCGGATCGATTTTACACGCGACGAGGAGGTACGGAGGTGCACCTCGGAGGCCGGAACGTCGACCGCTCCGGGCTCCATCATGCCGCCCGAGATGCGCAATGTTGGTTTGACAAGGAAATACAGTCGGAAGTCCAAAATTTCCGATGAGGTGGGTTGACTCAACTCACGTGTTTCACCTCATGCGCGACAATCTTCTTTCCCCGCAAAGAATGCTCATCGGCAGGAGGGGGCAACTCAGCATTCCCCGCAAGGGAACGTGCACGGCAAACAATTCAGGCAATTTCGGCGTTTCCCCCAGTAGGTGCAGAGATCCACCTCTCGGCGGCGTCGGAGGGCGGCCCCGCGGACGTCGAAGGTGACCGCACCGGCAGCGTGGCCTGGCACCTACCACCCATCGTGTTCACCCCTCATCCGCGACCGACCCGGAAACCATGCCCCCACCCCTTGAACTGTGATCTGCAACTCAGAATACTTGTCCTGACAATCGGTCATTATGTTCAAGGAGGATCCATGAGCGACAAGAAGCTCTCAGTTGCCGTCATCGGCGCCGGAATGGCAGGGCGGGCCCACGCCTACGGGTATCGGCAGGCGGGTTCGGTCTTCGACTCCGCATTCCCCGATGTCCGCCTCGCCGCGATTGCCGACATGAACGTCGAACTCGGGCAGGACACCGCACGCCGGTACGGGTTCGAGAAGACGTACTCGGACTGGACCGAGGTCGCTCAGGACCCTGAGATCGACGCGGTGAGCGTCGTCGTCGGCAATGCGTTGCATCTGCCGATCGCACAGGGGCTCCTCGAGGCGGGCAAGCACGTCCTTTGCGAGAAGCCGCTCGCTGGCACCCTGGAGGACGCCGAAGCAATGGTCGAGCTGGAGAAGGAATACGGCCAGAAGACCGATGCCGCCGGCCGGCCCCTCATCACCTCCGTCGGCTACACGGTCCGCAGAATGCCGGCCCTCAACGCGATCAAGCAGAAGATCGACTCCGGTGATTTCGGCCCCGTCACCAACTTCATCTCGACATACCTGTGCGACTACTCGTGCGACGAGAAGGCCCCAATGTCCTGGCGTTACAAAGGCGGCCCCGGTTCCGGCGCGCTGGGCGACCTCGGGTCTCACGTGATCGACACCGGCGAATATCTCAACGGTCCGGTCACCTCCGTGCGCGGCGCCTCCATGGACACGATCTACAAGCAACGGCATTTGCCCCTGGGCGCCGTCGTTGGCCATGGTCACGTGGAGGTCTCGGATGAGGTCGAACCCGTCGAGAACGAAGACTTCCTGACCTTCACCTGCACCTTCGCCAACGGCGCGGTGGGCACCTACACGATCTCCCGCGTGGCCTTCGGGACCCCGAACTCGCAGACGTACCACGTGGTCGGCCCCCGAGCCCAGGCATCCTTCGACATCACCAAGCCCGGGGAATACATGTACGACGACGCCCAGACCGCGCCCGACACTCGGGGCCAACGACGCGTGATCCTGAACGGCGACACCCCGCTGTACCCGGATTCATGCGCCATGGACGCCCCCGGCGTCGGATGGAATTACAACGACAACTTCGCCATCCAGGCCAGGGCATTCCTCGAACAGGTCTCGGGCACCCGGAGCGACCTGGCACCGTGCGGGTCCTTCGCCGAAGGCCTCCACACGCTCAGGATCATTCAGGCCATCGCGGAGTCCGCTGAACAGTCCGGCGCCGAAGTGGAGGTCCGCTGATATGAGGATCGCCATTGTGGGAGCCGGAACCATCGGTCAGATGCACGCCGCCAACCTGATGCGAACGGAGGGCGTCACCGAGGTCGAATTGATCGGGCGCGACGCCGCCCGCGTGCGTGACCACGCGACCCGGGTCTCGGAGCGCGCGGGGTTCGAGGGAGCGGGTGTGCGGCTGAGCACCACCACGGACGCCTCCGCTGCACTCGACTCTGCCGACGGCGTCGTCATCGCGACCCCCGGGTCCACTCATCCGGAGCTCGTCAGACACGCGGTCCGCCGCGGGCTGCCCGTGTTCGTGGAAAAGCCGCTGGCTCTCACGGCGAAAGAGTTCACCTCTTTGGTGCAGGACATCGATGCCGCAGGAGCGGAGGACACCGTGATGGTCGGGTTCCATCGCCGCCACAGCAGGGAGTACCGAACCCTCAAGGGCTTGGTGGACGCCGGCCGTGCAGGACGGTTGCGATCGATCGTGAGCGTCGACCACGACAAGTACGCCGCCGATCCCGCAGGACTCTCAGGGTCTGGCGGGATCTTCGCGGACATGATGGCCCACGGCTTCGACCTCGTCCCATGGCTCGTGGGCGAACAGGCGGAAACCGTGTACGCCACGGGTTCCGCGGAAGCCTTCGGATCCTACGAAGACAACAACGAGTTCGACACGGCCGCCGCGTTCCTGACCTTCCCCAGCGGCTTCACCGCCACGCTGTCCGCTATGAGGGGGCACGCGGTGGGGCAGGATGTCAGGACCGTGGTCCACGGAACCGAGAATTCCTATTCCGTGGGCGAGACGGACCGGGTCGCCATGACCCGCATCGCCCCGGACGGCCGCATCGAGGCCCCCGGGGAGACGTTCGAGAGCTATCAGGACCGGTTCGCCGAAGCCTTCGTGCTGGAGATGCAGGACTTCGTGGCCATGGTGGCCGGCGAGGGGCTCAACGAAAGCCCTCCGACCTCGGGGACACACGGCGTCGAACTGCTCGATGCGGCCCGGCGGTCCCTGGCATCCGGTCGCCCCGAAGAGGTCAAGCCACTTCGCTAGGGCCCGTGGCTCTCAACACAGCAGCCTGTGGCTCGTGTAACGTTGTATAGACAACTGTTGGTGAGTTCTCAGGGGTTCGGTGATGACTGAAAGAACACGGGCGGAGACGCAGACCGCTGCCATGGTCCCGGTCGGTACGCCCGGAGTATGGAAGGACGCCGCCAAGCTGATCGTGCTGTCGCTGATCGGCCTGGTGGTGTTCTTCGTTCCGGTGACCATGGACGGCAAATCCTCCATACCCCTGGACCACTTGGTCACGCTCGTCCGGCAGTACGCCGGTCCCGTGGTCCCGTGGTTGATGCTGGCTCTGATCGTGGTCGGCTCCGCCCGGCCTTTCGTCACGGGAAGCTGGAAGCAGACCCCCACCAAGATTGTCTTCTCACTGCTCAACGTCGTCGGCCTGATCGCGGCCCTGCTGATGGTGACCCGTCCGCCATCCTGGCTCGCCGACCCCGATATCGGCCCCTTTCTCTGGAAAACCCTCGTGCAATCGGTGGGGCTGATCGTCCCGATCGGAGCGATCTTCCTCGGTTTCCTCATCGGATTCGGCCTCATGGAATTCGTGGGCGTCTTCGTTCGCCCCGTCATGAGGCCGATCTGGCGGACACCCGGCAGATCAGCGGTCGACGCCGTCGCAAGTTTCGTGGGCTCCTACTCATTGGGCCTCCTCATCACCAACCGCGTCTACAAGTCCGGCGGATACACCGCCAGGGAGGCGGCCATCGTCGCCGCCGGGTTCTCGACCGTGTCCGTGACGTTCATGGTCGTGGTGGCCAAGGCCCTGGACCTGATGGACCACTGGCTGATGTACTTCTTCGTCTCCCTCGTGGTGACGTTCGTGGTCACGGCGATCACGGTCCGCATTCCCCCCGCTCTCACGCGTGCCGGACGAATACTGCCCCGGATCGGTGCCGACACCGGAGCAGAAGATCACGCGCAACCGTTTTGGCGTCGCTCTGGGCCAGGCCCTCGGAACCCTGCGCGAGTCCCCTGGCGTGGCGCGAGTCATCTGGGCGAATTTCAAGGACGGCGTGCTGATGACGGCCTCGATCCTGCCGTCCATCATGTCGGTCGGTCTGATCGGACTGCTGCTGGCCAAGCACACACCGATCTTCGATTGGATCGCCTGGATCTTCTATCCGATCGCGTGGCTGGTCCGGCTGCCCGAACCGTTGCTGGCCGGCAAGGCCGTGGGCGTCGGTCTGGTAGAGATGTTCCTTCCCTCGGCACAGGTAGGCCCCGACGAGAGCATCATCCTCCGATTCGTGGTCGCCGTGGTCTCGGTGTCCGGCATCATCTTCCTCTCCGCGATGGTCCCTTCCATCCTGGCCACGGAAATCCCGCTCAAGTTCTGGAAGCTGATCGTGATCTGGTTCGAGCGTGTGGTCATTTCGCTGGTCATCACGACGCCGATTGCGTACCTGCTCCTGTGACGGTGCCTGCGGCAGTTCTTGTGTCATTCTGAGAGAAACACCGTCTGCCAACGGAGGGGGGGGACCATGCCGGCGGAACACGACCCGGCCGCGGGGCGGCACCGTTTTACCGGGCACATTGCCGGGGTCGGAACGGCCGGTGGGACCCGCATGGTTCTGGGGTCCTGGTCCAGAACTCCGCACGGCCCGTTCGCGGATGTCATGGTCGCGCATCCCGACGGCGCCCGCGAGCTGATCGCCCCCGACCAGTGGGTCGCGGACTTCGTCTCGGCGACCTACACCTTCGACAGAATCCGCATCGCTCCGGTACGAGTCGATGCTGGGGACAAGGCTCCGGGGGCATCCCCCGGAGCCCGGTGGTCGGTTCGGGCCGGGCCTCTGGAATGGACCTTCGACGTCGGGGCCCGGCGTCCCCTCGGGTGGGCCCTCCGTGGGATTCCTCGAAAACTCGGGACGAGCCTCGCCTTCGCCAGGGTCACCGACCGCGTGGCCCCCTGGATTCTCCCCGGCGTGCGCACCCTGGGGACCGCGGGCAACGGGAGAACCGAGTGGTACGCGGCCACCGACCTGCACGCGATACACCATTCGTTCGGTTCCTGGGCGGGTTGCGCCCTCGGGGACATGACACCGGTCGACCCCACCCCCGACTTCGGATTCGGGTCGACGCCGCGGGAACCGAGTCTGACCTCACTGACCAGCACCGTCGTGGTGCCCTGAGAGCAGGCGGGGGGCGGGGCTTGGCTGGGGCTGGGTCGGTCGAGGTGGCAGTTTCGTGCGGCACCTCCACACGAGGTGGCAACCTAGTGCGGAGATCACCCATCAAACCGCACAACAGTGCCACCTCGGGCCAGGACACAGCCCCAGATCCGCCGCATCAGGCCGGCGCGCCCGCCGTGGTCGGGGTCCCGTTCGCGCCCGACGCATCGGGGGCTTCCTTCGCCAAGTCCGGGAACGCGGCCATGACGCCCGGCTGCACCAGCCGGCCGCTCGCGGTGTTGACGCCCTTGGCGATGGCCGCATCCGAGACGATCGCGTACTCCGCCCCGTTGCTCGCGATTGACTTGATGAACGGCATGGTCGCGTTGGTCAGCGCCTTGGTCGCGGTCTCGGGAACCGTGCCGGGCATGTTGGCCACGCAGTAGTGCCGGATTCCGTCGACCTCGAAGATCGGATCGTGGTACGTCGTTGCGTGCGAGGTCTCGAAGGCACCGCCCTGGTCGATGGCGACGTCGATGAGCAGCGCATCCTTCTTGAGCAAGGACAGCTGATCCCTGGTCACGACCTTCGGGGCCGCTCGACCGGGAACGAGCACGGCACCGATCACGACGTCGGCGTTCTTGAGTTCTTCCTCGACGGTGACCGGGTTGGACATCAGCACGCGAGCGCGCCGATCCAGGATGTTCTCGAGTTCACGGATCCGCTTCGGCGACATGTCGAGGACCGTGACCTCGGCTTGCATGCCCAGGGCCAGCAGGGCCGCGTTGGCACCCACGGCGCCACCGCCGATGATCACCACGCGCCCCGGAGCCACGCCGGGCGCTCCGCCCAGCAGCTTGCCCGGTCCGTTCCCGTCACGAGTGAGGTGGCGCGCGGCGGCGTGCACCGCGAGCCGACCCGCGATCTCGCTCATCGGGGTGAGCAGCGGGAGCCCGGTCTCGTCCTGGACCGTTTCGTAGGCGATGGACAGTGTGCCGGCCTCGAGCAGGGCCTCCGTCAGGGCCCGGTCCGCGGCCAGGTGCAGGTAGGTGAAAAGTGTCAGGTCTGAACGCAGGTAACGGTATTCGGCCTCGATCGGCTCCTTGACCTTGATCAGGAGCTCGGCCTGGGCCCAGGCATCGTCCTGGTCCGTCATCGTCGCGCCGACTTCCTGGTAGGCGGCATCCCCGAACCCCGCCGAGACACCGGCTCCGGACTCGACGAAAACGGTGTGGCCGCTCCGGACCAGTTCGGACACATTCGCGGGAGTGAGGCCGACCCGCTCTTCCTGCGGTTTGATCTCCTTGACGACCGAAATGCGCATGGTTTCTCTCCTTCTGATATTGCCTGTGTTCCCTAGCGGGACGCGATGTTGTAGAAGCGAATGTTCTGGTATTCCTCGAGGCCTTCGGCCCCGCCCTCTCTGCCGAGTCCCGACTGCTTGACGCCGCCGAAGGGGGCCGCAGCGTTGGACGGGACGCCCTGGTTGATCCCCACCAAGCCGGTTTCCAACCGGTCGGCCGCCCGGAACGCTCGGTCGAGACTCTCCGTGAAGACGTACCCGGCCAGCCCGAACTCCGTATCGTTGGCCCGCGCGATGGCTTCGTCCTCGTCGTCGAAGCGCTGGATCGCCGCGATCGGGCCGAAAATCTCCGTGCCCGTGATTCGTGCCTTCGAGGAGACGCGGTCCAGCACGGTCGGCTCGAAGTAGTTGCCCGTGCCCTCGGGTGCGTGACCGCCGGTCAGCAATTCGGCCCCGTCCTCAACAGCGCCCTCGACCAGCCCCGCCATGTCCCGCACGGCGGACTCGTTGATCAGGGGGCCGATTCCCACGCCCTCGGTGAGGCCGTGACCGATGCGGACCGACTCCATCTGCTCCCGGAATGCGGACACGAAATCGTCGGCGATCCCGCTCTGCACGTACATCCGGTTGGCCGCGATGCAGGACTGACCGCCGTTGCGGAGCTTGGCAGCGGCGGCACCGGCGGCGGCTCGTTCCACGTCGGCGTCGTCGAAGACGATCAGCGGGGCGTTCCCGCCAAGTTCCATGGACGTCCGCAGGACCCGCTCGGAAGCCAGGCCCAGCAGGGTCCGTCCAACCTCGGTGGACCCGGTGAAGGAGACCTTCCGGGTGTACTCGTCCCGGAGCGCGGTCTCACTGAACATGCTCGAACTGGACGTGGTCACCACCTGGACAAGGTCCTCCGGGACTCCGGCCTCGTGCGCGAGCTGGACGGCGTAGTACGCCGTCAGCGGGGTCGCCGTGGCCGGTTTGATCACCGCGGGACATCCAGCCGCGAGTGCGGGGGCGATCTTCCGGGTCGCCATGGCCAACGGGAAGTTCCACGGTGTGATGAGGACCGCCAGACCCACAGGGCTTCGACGGGTCACGATACGAGATCCGCCGTCCGGAGCCTCCTGGAAGTTCCCGCCCGAGCGCACGGACTGCTCGGCATACCACCGGACGAAGTCGTTGCCGTACTTGACCTCGCCCCTGGCCTCAGGGAGGGTCTTACCCATTTCCCTGGTGATCAGCAGCGCGATCTCCTCGGCGTTCTCGTTCAGCAGTTCCCACCAGCGGTGCAGGACGTTCGACCTTTCGCGAGGCGTGGTCTGCGCCCAATCGGCACCGGCCCGGTGGGCCGCGCCCAGGGTCCGCGTGATGTCGGTGTGATGCGCGTCCGGGACGTGCGCGATCGTCTCCCCCGTCCCGGGATCCGTGACGGCGATCCCGGTGTCGGCCAGGTCGAGGCCGCGAACGACGTCGTCCGCCCTCTCGACTCCGGCACTATCGGGTGGGGCCACGGTTGCGGTGCTGGTCCGTGCGTTCACGATGCTGCCTCCTCGCGGATGGCCTCGTCCATGGCGGCGAGGAAGTCGTCGAGTTCCTGTTCGGTCATGATGAAAGGTGGGCTGACCTGGAGGGTGTTGCCGCGCAAGGGCCTCGAGACGAATCCCTTGTCGACCATGCGGTCGCAGACCGCGCCCGCCGAAACCTCGTCGCGGAGGGTCACTCCGCCCAGCAGTCCGGCGTACCTGACCTCGACGACGTCATCGTTACGGGAGGCCAAGGAGTCCAGGGCCGCACCGAACGTGGGCTCCAGATCGTGCACCCGCTGGACCAGGTTCTCGTTCTGCAGGATCTCGAGGTGCTTGATGGCGACGGCGGATGCGGTGGCGTGCCCCGCATAGGTCGAACCGTGCCGGAAGATCGGAGTGTCGGGGGAATCCTCGTAGAAGGGCTCCCAGATGCGGGGGCTCACGAAGATCCCGCCCAGCGGGGCATAGCCCGAGGTCACGCCCTTGGCGAAGGTCACCAGGTCGGGTTCGAGCCCGTAGCGTTCCGTGGCGAACATCGTGCCGAGGCGCCCGAAGCCGGTGATGACCTCGTCGAGGATCAGCAGAATGTCGTTGTCGCGGCAGAGTTCCTGAATTGTCTCCAGGTATCCCTCCGACGGCGGATTCACACCGCCGGTCCCCTGAACCGGTTCGGTCACGATGGCGGCGATGTTCTCCGCACCGATCTCCTCGACCACACGACGCACCTGCTCGGGGTCGTCCAGCGAGATACGGGCCGTCTCCGGGACCAAGGACTCGGTGCCGTACCCCTCACGATTGAACTCCAGTCCGGCGATGCTCGTGCCGTAGGCGTGCAACCCGTGGTACGCGAATTCTCGGCTCAGGATGATCTGTTTCGAGGAGCGCCCCTCGCGCTGCCAGTGCCTCCGGGCGAGCTTGCAGGCGACGTCGATCGCGTCCGACCCGCCGCTGTTCAGGATGATCTTGGGGTCCGGGATGGGCGAAACCTCGGCCAGCTTCTCCGCGAGGGTATCCGCCTTGTCGTTCGTGAAGCGGGCGAAGGTGTGGTACGTCTCCAGCTTCATCATCTGGTCGTAGGCCGCCTGGGCGAGCTCGGGCCGGGAGTGGCCGATATTGGCGTGCCACAAGCCGGCCGTCCCGTCGAAGAGCCGTTGGCCCTCCCGCGTGACGATGTAGGAGCCCTCGCCGCCTTCGATCACGAGCTGTCGCCCGATGACCTGCGGCGCCTGCGCCTGGGCAGGCCACAGGGCGGGGCCGTCGACCGGAGCCCTGTTCGTGGCTTCTGAGGCGTTGTTCTCGATAGTGGTGGTCATGATCGTGGTCCTTTCTGACTCAACGGTGTTCATTGCGAGATGTATCCGCCCTCGACCGGAATCGTGGTTCCGGTGACGTACGCTGCGCCGGAACTGGCCAGGTAGGAAACGGCGGCCGCGACGTCCGAGGGCTCGGCGATCCGTCCGAGCGGGATCTTTCCGGCGACGTCTTTCTCCGTGCCCTCCGGGTCGTCCTGGTCGGCGACCCAGCTGTCGTACAACGGGGTCCGTGCCATGCCCGGGGCCACGGCGTTGACCCGAATGTTGTGGGGTGCGAGCTCGACGGCGGCCGCCGTCGTCAATGACTGGATCGCACCCTTGCCGGCGCCGTAGAGGCTCATGGTGGGAACACCGATCAGGGCCAAGCGCGAGGTGATGTTGATGATCGCCCCGCCGTCCCCCTGGTCCCGCATGACGCGGCCAGCCGCCTGCAGCGCGGAAATGGTCCCGAAGACGTTGATCTCGAAGTTCTCGCGGAGTTTTTCCTCCGGGAGATCCAGAACCGAGCCGACAAGGTCCACCCCGGCGTTGTTGACCAGGACGTCCAGGCGCCCGCCCATGGACACGGCCTCGCCCACCAGCCGCTGGATGTCCTCGGAATCGGACAGGTCGGCCCTGACCCACCGGGCGTTCTGGCCGAGCTCCGAGGTCACCGCTTGGCCCCGTTCATCGTTACGACCGGAGAGGATCACCAAGAATCCGTCTTCGACCAGGCGCCGGGCAATTTCCACGCCGATTCCGGAGTTCGCCCCGGTCACCAGGGCCACTGGTTGCTGTTCCGTCACTGTCTATCCTTTCGTCGAATTCTCGTCGGAAGCGTCGGTCCGGCCGACCGTCGGCGTCGAACCGGTCTTGGCACCGATCAGTTCTTCTCCGCGGGCCGTCCGCAGGTCGTCGTCCGTGCCAGGAACCACGTTCCCCCGCAGGGACCGGCCCGCAGTCTCCCGGAAGGTGAGGACCGCGATCAGCCCGACGACGCCCGCGGCCGCGAGGTACCAGCCCGGAACCAAGGGGTTCCCGGTCTTGTTGATCAGCAGCTCGTTGACCATGCCGGCCGTGCCGCCGAAGATCGCAGTCGAGATGTTGTACCCGACGGCGAACCCGGAATACCGGACCTTGGTCGGGAACAGCGCAGGCAACGTCGCCGAGATCGTAGAGATGAGCATGACCAGGAAGAGCCCGAGGATCCCGATGCCGAGCAGTTGGGTCACGAAGGAATCGACCTGAATCAGCATCATGGCCGGAACCGAGAGCAGCACGAACCCGGACGAGGCGACGATGAGGATCGGACGCCGCCCGATCTTGTCGCTCAGTGCGCCGAAGGGAACGATGACCGCGATCATGATCAGCTGGATGATGACCAGGGAGAAGTTCGACTGGGCTGTGCTGTGGCCGAGTGTCGCGGAAAGGTAGCTCGGCATGTAGGTCAGCACGAGGTAGAACGCGATGTTGAGCAGCGTCACGAACCCAATGAGCTTGAGCACCTGGAGCGGGTAGGTCTTCAACAGGTTCCCGAGGGCCTTGAGGGCGGAGGGCTGATCGCCCTCTTCCTCGACGTCCTCGGTGAACGTCTCCGGGTCGTGCAGGTGACGCCGCATCCACAGGGCAAGGATGCCCATGAGAATCGTGAGGACGAAGGGGAGCCTCCACCAGCCCGCCATCATGCCGTCCTCACCGACAATCAGGGTCAGGACGGTGCAGAGGATAGCGGCACCGCTGTACCCAACGAGCGTCCCGAATTCGAGGAAGCATCCGTAGATCCCGCGGCGGTTGTCCGGAGCGTGTTCGGCCATGAAGACCGCCGCGCCGGCGTACTCGCCGCCCGCCGAGAATCCCTGGATCGCGCGCAGCAGGATCAGTGCGATCGGCGCCAGAAAACCGGCCGTGTCGTAGGTCGGCAGCAGCCCGATACACGCCGTGGACGTACTGATCAGGGCGATGGTGAGAACCAAGACCTTCTGACGTCCGAACTTGTCGCCCAACGGGCCGAAGATGAACCCGCCCAGGGGCCGGACGAGGAAGGAGACGGCAAAGGTCCCCAGGGCCATGACGCGCGCGAGCGCGCTGCCGTCGTCGTCGAACGTGAAGAAGAGGTCCGAAATGTAGACGAGCAGGTAGCCGTAGATGCCGTAGTCGAACCATTCGATGGCATTACCGATGGCCGAGCCGGCGACGGACTTTCGCGCCGTCTTCTTCTCGTCGACCGTCATGTCGATCTCGGAAGTGATCGGGGGCGGTTCGTAGACAGGGCTCTGGGACATGGGGTCCTCCCGAAGGTGCAAGGGTGGGTGTCCACCCGTTCAGTGGGGGTTGGTCAGGTGGTCATGGACTTCGATGAGCGGAGGGCTATCAGCGCGTAGGTTCTCGCCGCCTCCAGCAGTTCAGGTATCTCCACGCTTTCGTCGGGTTGATGGGCTTGGTTGTTGACGTCGCCGGGGCCGAGAACCACCGTGGGGATCTGGTGGACGCGGTTGACGAAGCCGCCTTCGCACGCGGCCGTCCACACCCCGGTCTCTCCGCTGCCGCCAGCACGCCGTACCGCGTCCTGGCACCCGGTCACGAAGTCGTCCTCGGGGTCCGTTCTGAACCCCGGCATGATCATGTCGATGGAACCGGTCAGCGAGATCCGTTCCGCTCCCGCACGGTTTCGTCCGCGCACGGCCCGCGTGGCCCCGGCCAGGATCTCGGACAGGATCGTGGCGGGGTCCTCGCCGGGTAGCGTCCGGCGGTCCAACGCGAGCTCGCACTGGTCCGCAACGATCGAGGTTCCGTGACCGCCGCGGATCGACCCCACGTTCCAGCACGCCCGGCCAAGTTCCGTATCCGGGTGGGCCCTCAGGGCGACATCGTCGGCCTCGATCGTGCCGATGACGTCGCTCGCGGCGAGGATCGCGCTCGCGCCGTCGTCCGGGTTGCCGGCATGGGCGCTGACGCCGGTGATCTCGAGCCTGAGATTGGTTGCTCCCCGGCACGCCGTGATGATCTTCATGCCCGTCGGCTCGGCGGCCACACAGCCGGTGTACTCCCCCGCCGGTTCGGAGGCCACGTAGTGTTGTGCCCCGGCCGCGTCGCATTCTTCGTCGACCGTGACCAGCAGCGTCATGGGGACCTCGGGCGCGACCGCGTGAACGGCGTTCATGGCGACCACGAGAGAGGCCAGCCCGCCCTTCATATCGGAGGACCCGCGTCCTATCAGGCGGTTTCCCCACCGACGCGGTTCGAACGGGTCGGCTGTCCACCCGGCACCGGCGGGGACCACATCACTGTGGCCGAGGAAGAGGACGCCGCCGTTCCCGGTGCCGTCTCCTCCAAGCCTGGCCGTCAGGTTCGAACGGCCTGGAGCCACCTCGTCTACCTCGATCCGGGCCCCGATCGCGGCGAGCGCACCGGACAAGGAGACGACGGTCGCTTCCTCGGTGCCGCCGGGGTTCTCGCCACCGGCACGAATCAGTTCCTCCGCGAGCGCGACGATGCTCTCGGCGTCGATCCTTTCGGTCACCTTCTCCGCGCGCCGCGTGTCCGTGGCGGCGAGGTCGGTCGATGTCATCAGAGGGTCCCCCGTTGCTGCTCCGCGAACTCGTCCAGTGCGGTCCCGAGCCTCTCGACACCCTCGCGGATCCGTTCGGGCGAGGATGTGGCGAAGCACAGACGCAACGAATGGCGCTGGCTCCCCGAGTCGGTGAAGGCCGGCCCCGGGATGTAGGCGACACCGTGGCGCAGCGCGAGCGGGAACAGTTCTTCGGTGTCGATCCCTGAGTACTTGCCCTGGAGATCGATCCACAGGAAGAAACCGCCGTCGGGGTCCGTGGAACGGATGTCGTCACCGAAACGCTCCGCGAGGGCCTGAGTCATCGCTTCCTTGCGCTCCCGGTAGATCGAACGCAGCCAGTCGATGTGCTCGTCCAGTTTCCCTTCCGCGAGGTAGTCCGAGACGACCTTCTGCATCGGAACACTGGTGCACGTATCCATGGCCGGTTTTGCGTTGACCGCGATGTCCCGGAGGGAGGGGTCCAGCTCCATCCAGCCCACGCGCAGGCCCGGGGCCAGTGTCTTGGAGAACGTGCGGACCTGGATGATCCTGGGATTTCCGGGGCTGAGTTCCAGGAATCCGGGAACTTCCTCGCCCTCGAACCGAAGGGCGCCGTAGGGGTCGTCGTCGACGATGTACGCATCCCACTTCTCGGCGAGCTCCAGGAGCATTTCGCGGCGTTCCCGCGTCATTGTGGTCCCGCTCGGGTTCTGGAAATTGGGGATCGTGTAAATGGCCTTGGGGGTCTTCCCGAAGTTGTCGACCAGATCGGGCAACGCTTCGACCACGAGCCCGTTCTCATCCATCGGCGCCTCGATCACGGAGGCCTGATAGCTCAGGGCCGTACCGATGCCGTTGGTGTACGTGGGGCATTCCACGATGACGCCGTCGCCCGGGTCCACAAGCATTTTGAACGCGATGTCGAGCCCCTGCATCCCGCCCGTCGTCACGACGATGCGTTCGGGGCTGGTCTCGATGCCGCGCGAAGCCTGGTAGCGAACGATCTGGTCGACCAGGTCGGCTTCTCCCTCGCTCGCGCCGTAGCCGAAGCGACCCTCCGCGGCGGTCCCGAGGATGCGCCCGAAGTCTTCCGTGGGGATCAGCTCGTCATTGGGCGCACCCATTGCAAAACGGACGATGTCATGGGTCTGACTGGCGAGGAGAGCCGTCGAGGCATCGATCACGGACCCCTTCAGCTCGCTGGCTCTGCTGGCCAGGCGGGTCGTGGAGATGGTTGAGGTTGTCATGGTTACCTCCCTGAGTCGAGTCTGATGAGGCCGTGCGGAATGCTGCTGAAGGTCTCGCATCCGGTGGGCGTGACCCTGATGGATTCCGAGACCTCGTATCCCATGCCGGTCAGCCACATGCCGGCGATGAGATGAAAAGTCATGTTGGTGTGCAGAACCGTGGTGTCGCCTTCCCTGATGCTCACGGTCCTTTCGCCCCAGTCCGGCGGATAGCCGACGCCGATCGAATAGCCCAACCGGGAATTCTTGGAGTACCCGTTCCGGTCAAGCACGGCGGTGAATGCTCGGGCGACGTCGTCGCTGGTGCTCCCCTCGCGGACGACCTCAAGGGCCGCTTCCAGTGCCTCGTCCGTGACGCCGGCCAGGCGCTCGAGGTCCGGTTGAGGACTGCCGATGATGGCGGTCCGGGCCAACGGCGCGTGGTACCGACGGTGGGCGCCGGCCAATTCGACCGAGATCGGCAGCCCCTGAGGAGTGGGAGTATCCGCCCACGTCAGATGCGGGGTATCCGCGCCGGCGCCGGTGGGGAACATGGGGACAATCGATGCGTAGTCGCCGTCCACGTCGCCGTCGCCCCTCGCCTGGGCCGCCATGACGTCTGCGGCGATCTGGTTCTGGGGGCGACCGGGACGGAGCCCGGCGAAGGCAGTGTCCATGGCGATCTCACAGATCCGGCCTGCCTTTCGCATATAAGCGATCTCGGCGTCGGACTTGATGAGGCGTGCCCAATTCACGAGGTTGTGGGACTCGACGAGGTTCCAGCTCGGCAGGCCGTCCACGAGGGATCGATACGTGCGGACGGTGAAGAAGGCGGCGTCGCCCTCATAGCCGACGCGCAACGCCCCGCCGTAGCCCAATTCACGCAGGGACTCGGCAATCCAGTCGCCAGGATGGACATCGACCTGGTGGATGTACGTCTCCGGATAGCCGAAGATCCGATCCCCGGGAACCTGGGTGATGGTCCTGTGGGCGCCATTGGCGTCCATCTCCCGGGCGAAGAATCGGAGCTCGCCGTCAACCGGGACGAACAGCAACTGCGGCGTATAGAAGGACCAGGCATCGTAGCCGGTCAGGTAATAGATGTTGGCCGGATCCGCGACCAGGAGGGCATCGAAGCCCTCGGCGACGGCCAGTTCCCGGACCCGCTGGCGACGAGCTTCGAACTCTTCCGCGGAAAACGGGGCCTCCCTGGTGCCGTCCACGTTCTGTCGGGACAATTCCCCCTCCTCTCGAGCTCTGTGAGCCACCTCTCGCTTCGTGGTGATATCGATGCTATGCGTGGCTGACAAGGGGAAGAAGAAGGGGCAACTTGCCCATAGGGTTAAGTTGTAGTTAAAGATTCCCCTTTCCCCGATAAGGACCGACCATGCTGAACGTCCAACGACTGATCCAGTTGCGCGAACTGGACTCCCGCGGGAGCCTCGCCGCCGTCGCCCGTGCCCACGAGATCAGCCCCGCCGCCGTATCCCAGCAACTCGCCCTGCTGGAGAGGGAAGTCGGTATCCCCCTGACCGAGCGGGTCGGCCGCCGAACCCTCCTGACCCCGATGGGCAAGAAACTGGCACGGAGGGCGGATCAGGTGGTCGGCATCCTGGAGAGCGCGGAGGCCGATGTCGACGCCGCGCTCAGCGACGTCCACGGAACGGTGCGGCTCGCGTCCTTCGGATCCTTCGCCGTCTCGTACTTCGCCGAGATCCTGCACCGGATGAAGGCCTCGTATCCGCAGGTCACGGTCGAGTTCGCGCTCCAGGAGCCGACGGCGGCGATTTCGAGCCTGGTCGGCCGGCGCATCGACGTCGCCATCACGGACGAATTCTCGGGCCGGCCGCAGCCGGTCGAGACCGAGTTGAATTCGGTGCACCTGTTCCGGGACCGCATCGTCGCCTACTCCCCGTGGCCGGTGGACTCTCTCCAGGACCTGGCGGAGGTGCCGTGGGTCCTCGAACCCGCCGGGAGCACGGCCGCGGAATGGGCCCTGAGCACGTGCCGTCGCGCAGGCTTCGAGCCCCGGGTCAGTTACGAATCCTCGGACCTGCGCTTCCACCACGACCTGGTCTGCGCGGGCATGGCCGCCGCGTTCCTTCCCGACATGGTGTTCGACAACGGGCTGACCCCCATCGAGCGGCCGGCCCACGCGATCGAGTGGCCCGCGGACAACTCCCCCGATCTGTACCGGGATGTGCACGCGCTGACCCGACGCGGGGCCCAGCTCAAACCGGCAACGAAGGCCCTGGTCGAGCACACGATGCGAGTGACGGCCGGCTAGGCGAGCCGGCCGGAGGGGGTGCGGTGCCGGCGGGAGAAGTGGGTGCGGTGCGACCTAGTGCCGAGGCGGCATTTTCAGCTCGAGGAGAATCGGCGGAGATTGAACAGCCCCGCCAGCGCGGCAAGGCCCAGGACCGAGAACGAGAGCAGACCCGTGGCCGCCAGCCCGAGAACGGGGATCAGCAATCCGGCCGTGACGGAGGGGACCGAGATGGACAGGTACGCGACGACGAAATAGCTCGTGGTGACCTCGGTTCGGTGTTCGGAAGCGGCCGCGGCGGTCACGACCCGCAACCCGGTCATGAACAGCAGGCCCTGTCCCGCCCCGTTCAGGATCGCCGCGAGAACAAGCAACGGCAAGGACTCGAAGCACAGCGTCAGGATACCGAGAAGCATCCCGCAGGCCAGGGACAGCGAACCGCAGAGAATGAGCCAACGATCGGACAGGCTTTTCAACGCAACCTGCGCCGCGGCCGAAGCCAGGAAGACGGCGCCGATGACCAGGCCCAACGCGGCGGGGGCCGTCACGGCGAGCATCTGGGACAGCACGTTGGGCACGACCGACGAGTAAATGCCCATCGTGGCGAATCCGACCACGGCACCCAGCGACGCCGGACCGAAAACGTGCCGGGTCTCGGCCGGAACGCCGGGCATCTGGAGGCGGAAGGCACCGCGTCGTCGTTCGATCGGGTCCCGCATGGGAAGCAGGGCCAGACCGGCGAGGACCAGCATCACCACGTGCAGCACGTACGGTGCACGCAGTGACCAGCCATCCGGAAACGCGACCAGCGCGACTTGCGATGCGACGCCGGCCAACACGATACCCAGCCCCAGGCCACCGATGTTGGCGGCCGTTGCCACCGCCCCACCGAGCCGTTCGCGGCCCACGGGGGCATTCTCCATAACGCTGACGGTTCCGGTGGATGTCAGCAGGCCGGCGGCGAACCCGGAAAGCACCCTGCCCACAAACAGCAACCATTCCTGAGTGCCTATGCAGAACAGCACCGCGGAAGCGATCGAGAGGATCACCCCGACCAACAGGACGGGTCGCCGGCCGAGCATTTCCGAGAGTCTGCCGAAGAGAATCAGGCCGAGGATCACGCCGCCCGCGTAGATCGCGAACAACTCGGTCGTGACCGTGCCGCGAAATCCGAATTCCGACTGGTATTGCGGATACAAGGGGGTTGGAAGGGTCGTGCCCAGCATGACCGTGGTGAAGACATAGGCGGCCGCTGCCAGGGACGCAACGGTCGCGGCTTTCGGTCTTGTGCGTGTGCTCATGGCTCCATTGTGGTCCGCCCACGACCGACCCCGGCCCCTCGCTTCACGACGTCTCACATGACGACAATCGCGCGTCCGGTGATCTCGCCCCGATCGAGGGCCTGATATGCCTCATCAACGTCCTCCAGGGAGTAGCGCCTGGTCACCGCCTCTTTCAGACGGTATCCGCCATCCGCTGCGAGCTGGGCGACCGCGGGAAGGTCCACCCTGGTCACGGCTCCGAAGGACCCGGTGACGGTCTGGCCTCGGCGCACCAGCGGACTGATCTCGACCTCCCCGTAGACCCCGCCCGGGGCAATGCCGATGGCGATCATCCTGCCTCCTTCGCGCAGGAGGGACGCCGCTTGCGTGAAGGTCTCGGGCCGGCCCAGTGCCTCGAAAGCCACATGGACACCCTTGCCATCGGTCATCTCCCGAACCGCTTCCTGAGGATCCGTGGTGGTCGAGTTGACGACTTCATCCGCGCCGAGACGGCGAGCAGCTTCGAGCTTCTCGTCGGCGACGTCGATCGCGATGACCTTGGATGCCCCCTGGTGTTTCGCGACCTGGATCAGGCTGGTGCCGACGCCGCCGACGGCCACAACCGCGACCGTCTCTCCTTCCACCAGACCGGATTTTCGCACGGCCCCATAGGCCGTGAACGCGGCGCATCCGAGAATTGCACCCTCTTCCGCCGGGACGTTTTTGGGGCGCGGGGTCAGGGCGGAGATCGGCACGACCGAGTATTCGGCCATGCCGGCCATCGAATACATGGAAAGACGCCGGCCGTCGGCCGCGGTCAAGCGAGAGGTCCCGTCGAACAGATTGCCTTTGAGCCGGTTTTCTCCGAAGAACTTCTCGCACAGGTCGTCCCTTCCCTGGAGGCACTGTTCGCACTCCGTGCAGGGCATGATGAACGCGCCGATCACGGGAGTCCCCACCTCGATCCCGCCGGCGTCCACGGTGCCTTCGCCGATCGCGACGACATCGCCGCTGACCTCATGGCCGATGACGCCCGGAGCGGGGAAGGCGACTTCACCCTTGAGCACGTGGAGGTCCGTGTGGCACACCCCGCAGGACGTGATGCGCACGAGTGCTTCGTCTCGCGAAGGGACTGGAACGGGGATGTCCTCGGTGGTGAGTCGGGGAGAATCCCCTTGCCAGATGGCGGCGCGCATGGTTTCCGGAATGGTGATGCAAGTCATGTACTGATGCTCCGTCCGTAGCCTCGGTATTGCAAGAATGACGCCGACACACGACGCGGCGGCCCTCCCCGCCCGGGTCATCGGGTGGGGTGGACCGCCGCGTCAGTGCATCGTGGTGGCTACTACTTCTTTCGTCCCACCGCGAAGATGGCGCCTGTCGTGACGTCTTCCTCGACCGATTCGAGGGTCCGGCCGCGGGTTTCGGGCAGGTACTTGAACATCACGAGGATCGCGATCGCGTTGATGACGGCGAAACCGAAGAACGACCCCGTCAGGCCCACCGCCTCGAGAGCGACCGGGAAGAAGTAGCTCACGAGGGCGTTGGCGATCCACATGCAGAAGACGGAGAATCCCATGCCCACCGCGCGCATGTGCAACGGGAAGATCTCGGAGAGCAGAACCCAGGTTGCGACGTTCAGGAAGGTCTGCATGGACCCCACGAAACACACCACCAGAATCAGGATGATGTAGGGGCGGGCGGCGGAGTCGGCAGGAACGGCAAAGGACGCGATACCGATCAGCACGTGGAACAGGGTCACGAGCGTGTACCCGGTGATGACCGTGGTGCGACGATTGATCTTCTCCATCATCCACAGAGCGATGAACGCACCGATCACTGCGATGACACCGGGAGCGATGTTGGCGACGAGCGCCGCGTTGAGCGCGAATCCGGACTGCTCGAGAACGATCGAACCGTAGTACATGATCGAGTTGATGCCGGTGAGCTGCTGGAAGACCGCGAGCGCAATGCCGACCAACAGGATGCGCAACAACCACTTGTTCTTGAGGACCGATTTGAGCCCGGTCTCGCTCTCCTTCTTCTCGAGCTCGCTGACCTGCTGGACGTCCTCGATCTCGGCGATGGCCCGCTCCTCGGAGCGGATGGTCTTCAGGACGGTCAGGGCTTCATCGTGACGTCCCTGGTTGATCAACCAACGGGGCGACTCGGGCATGCGGAGCATCCCGAAGAACAGGCAAATGGCCGGGAGGGCACAAATCGCGAGCATGACGCGCCAGACGTGATCCATGTGGCCGAGCGTGTTGCCCAGGACTGCGTTGACCACGAAGGCCGCGAGCTGGCCCACGACGATCATCATTTCGTTGCGCCCTGAGAGCGAGCCACGGATCTCGTACGGTGCGAGCTCCGCGAGGAACACGGGAACCACTGTCGATGCGCCGCCCACGGCCATGCCGAGGAGGAAGCGACCGATGAGCAGGACAATGATGTCCGGCGCGAACACGCACACGGCCGTTCCGAGGAAGAACAGGACGGCGAGCATGATGATCGTCTTGCGACGCCCCCAGGCGTCCGAGAGCTTGCCGATGCTCACGGCACCAACGGCCGCACCCACGAGCAAAGAACTCGTGACGAGACCCTGGGTATCGGCCTTGAGCCCGAGCTCCGCCGACATCGGTTCGAGAGCTCCGTTGATGACGCCGGTGTCGTAGCCGAACAGCAGGCCGCCAAAGGTTGCGACGAGGGCGACCAGACCCAGGCGCCGTTTGTGTGCCCCTTCGGTCAGGGGCGGAAGCGGTCTGGAGGGTTTCTCCGTTGCAGGGCCACTCATGATGACTCCTTCGATAGCGCCCGAGAGGCTTCCTCGCCCCTCGGAGCGGTTGTTGATTATTGGTGATTAGTGGGCATGACGCCCTGGCGAGCCGCATCAACCATGTCCGTCATGGTGTCCAGTTGATAGCGGGAGACTGCGGAGGCGTCTTCGTTCTCTGCGAAGACGCTCGAAACCATGACCGTGTCCTCGGAGTCGAGGAAACCGATCTCATTGAGGCCACCGAAGAATTCCTGCCAGTCGACGTCGCCGTCGCCGATCTTGAGGTGCTGGTGGACTCGGGCGGGACTTCCGGGAGGGTTGGTGATGTACCGCAACCCGTTGGAGCGGTGGTGGTCCATGGAGTCCGCCACGTGAGCGACCCTGATGCGGTCTCCAGCAGCGCGCATGATCTCCAAGGGTTCGTCCTCCATGTGGAAGGTGTGGCAGGCGACGTAAACCATGCCCAGGTTCTTGGAATTGGCCCCGCGGATCACCCTCCAGGCGTCGAGGCCCCGCTCGACGAAATCATCGGGGTGGGGGTCGATAGCGATGTGCAGGCCTTCGCGCTCGATGATGGGGAGCAGCTCCTCCATCGACCGGTAGAAAGCACGCTCGGATTCCTCGGCGAGTTCCGGGCGCCCCTGGAATTCCGTGTTGAGCTGTTGGACACCCAGGTCGACGGCGATCCGGATGATCCGCTTCCAATTCCGGACGGCGGCCTCACGAGCGTCAGGGTCCGGGGAGGACCAGCGCATCACGGGCAGGATCGAGGCAATTTCGACGCCGGCGTCCTTGCAGGCCGCACCCAACTGACCGACGAGGTCGTCGTCAGCCTTGGGATGGTTGAAGAATGGGATGAAGTCGGGGTGCGGGGTCATTTGCAGGTAGTCGTACCCAAGGTCGTTGACCAAGCGGGGGAACTCGAGCAGGGAATGCGTTGCGTGGAAAGGGGTGGGATCGAGGGCGATCTTCACGTGTTCTCCTCATCCAGTGTCGGCGGGCGACCGTTCATGCCTGTGATTTGGGTCGCAATGCAAAAGTGATCCGAAAATGGGGCTTGCCGCGGTGACGCGGACAAGCCCCGGTTTTCGGGGTGACCCTTATTTGTCCTATCATATGCACAATAAGGGTCAGTTCAAAGTTTCCAACGAAGAAATCGAGTCAGTTGGGGACAGGGACCGGGATCAACGGTAGAGACCCGGTTTCGGCTTGAGTTTCACGTCCACCGAGGTCCCCGGGTCCGCGATCGCCTCGAGGCCCGCTTCGCAGCCGGCCGCGGCCGCGTAGCCGTCCCAGGCGTCGGGTCCGGCGACCTCGCCGGCCAGACATCCGTCGATCCATTCCTGGATCTCGGTGTCGTAAGCGTCCACGAACCTCTCTTCGAAGCCGGGAGTCACCTGGTCGACGCCTTCCTCCAGGTGGTTCCTCTCGAACACGGCCCGGGTGGTCACGGCGTACCCGTATTCGGCAGTCACATGGGTACTGACGGACACGCGGATCCCGGATTCGGTCTCCATGAGAACCTGCGCGGGGTCCACGAGCCCCTCTTTGGCTCGGGAAGAGCTCTTGCACGCCCGCACTTCGACCGAGGTAACCTCCTCGCCCGTCAGATAGCGGACAATATCGAATTCGTGGACCACGGTGTCATCGATCAGGTTCCGCCCGGTGTAATCGTCCGGAACGCCGGGATTGATGTGCTCGCAGTCCAGGGCGAGCAACTCGCCGTGTTCCCCCGAGCGAACGGCCGAGCGGATCGTGCGGTAGCCCTGGTCGAATCGCCGCATGAAACCGACCTGGATCAACCTCTTGCCCATCGACTGCTCGGCCTCGACCACGCGCCACGCCGACTCGGAATCGGGGGTCAGCGGCTTCTCGCAAAACACGGGGAAGCCCTTGGCCAGCGCGGGAAGAAGAACCTGCTCGTGCAGGAACCCGGGGGTCGCGACCATCACGGCGTCGACCTCTCCCGAATCGAGGGCCTCGGTGAAGTCCGTGAAGACCTTCGCCCCCTCGATCCCCTCGATGGCGGCCTGGGCCTTGGGTTCGTCGATATCGACGACGGCGGCGACGCGCACGTTCTTCATACGATTCTGGAGACGCACAATGTGGTCGGAGCCCATTCGGCCCGCCCCGACGACTCCGACGCGCAGGATTTCGTTCATGGTGGTTGTTCCTTTCGAAAGTTTCGGATCCGTGGACCCGTGTCAGGCGACCACGGTGCGTGCGCCGCAGCTCAGAAGGTACTTGCGGGTGCGCGATGCGATCGGCAGAGGATCGTCGAAGCTGGCCACGGGGTACATGTCCTGTTCCACGATGCCGTACAGCGGACGCTCCAGCTTCTCCGAGGCTTCGATGACTGCGCGCAGGTCGGGAAGCCCCTTCGGGGGCTCACACATGACTCCGGCAGCCGTCGCATCCTTGAAGGTCATGTCCTCGGCGCGAACCTTGGCCAGGGTATCCGGGTGGACCTGCTTCAGATGGAGGTATCCAATGCGCTCAGGGTACTTCTCGATCAGTTCGACCGACGACGCCCCACCGTATTCTGCGTGACCGGTGTCCAGGCAGAGGGTCACGAGCTTGGGGTCCGTCATGGCCAGGAATTTCTCAATCTGGTCCATGGTCTCCACGTGCGAATCCGCGTGGGAATGGAATTGCTGGAAGAGACCGTACTCGCTCTGGAGACGCTGCCCGAGCTTGTCGTGCCCGGCGGCCAGGTCGTCCCATTGGTGGTCGGTCAGCGTTCGGTCCTCGAGGGCGCGGCCCGTCTTGTCGTCCCGCCACAGGGCGGGAATGACGACCACGTGTTGCGCTCCCATGGCCGCGGTCAGCTCGGCGACTCGGCGCGCCGGCTCCCACGCGGCGTCCCACTGGTCCGCGCCACGGTGGAATGCGGTGAAGACCGTGCCGGCGCTGATGCTCAGATCGCGTTCCTTGAGCTCCTTGGCGAGCGTTTCCGGCTCCGCGGGGAGATACCCGTACGGTCCGAGCTCGATCCATCGGTAACCGGACTCGGCCACCTCATCGAGGAATCGCTGCCACGGGGTCTGCTGATCGTCATCGGGGAACCACACGCCCCATGAGTCGGGGGCCGTTCCGATGATGAGGTTGTTTTCGAGGGTGGGAGCGGTCATCGCTGGCACTCGCTTTCGACGGTGAAAGTGCGAAAAGAGGGGTGCTCGGGCACCTCGCGACCTGAAAGGCCGCGAGGTGCCCGAGCGTTGGTGGCGCGGAGCCCAGGGCCACCGGAGGCGGTGTCCCTGGGCCCGCGACGCGGATTAGCCGTCGGAGCTGGCGGGCATCGCGAACGATGCGCCGGAGACCGCCTTCGGCTCGGGCCACCGCTGGGTAACGACCTTGCCGCGGGTGTAGAACTTGATTCCGTCCGGCCCATAGATGTGCAGGTCGCCGAACAACGAGTTCTTCCAGCCACCGAAGGAGTGCCAGGCGACCGGCACCGGGAGGGGAACGTTGATGCCGATCATGCCCACCCGGACCTTGCGCTGGAAGGTGCGGGCCACGGCCCCATTGGACGTGAAGACGGCGGTGCCGTTCCCGTAGGGGTTCGCGTTGATGATCTCGATGGCTTCTTCAAGGGATTCCGCGCGGATGACCACGAGGACCGGCCCGAAGATTTCCTCCTCGTAGGCGCTCATCTCCTTGTTGACCTTGTCGAGAATGGTCGGGCCCACGAAGAAGCCTTCCTCGTGGTCCTTGACCACCAGGTCTCGGCCGTCCAGGACGACCGCGGCGCCCGATTCCTGCGCCTCCCCAACGATGCGGGTGATGCGCTCCTTGGAGGCCGGGGTGATGACCGGACCCATATCCGCCTCGGGGTCGGTGCCCTCGGTGACCTTGATCCCGGAGGCCAGATCCTTGACTCGGGAAACGACCTCGTCGGCGGCGTCGCCCACGGCAACCGCCACAGAAATGGCCATGCACCGCTGGCCCGCGGACCCGAACGCGGCCGCGTTGAGGTGTTCCGCAGCCATGGTCATGTCGGCGTCCGGCATGACGACGGCGTGGTTCTTCGCGCCTCCCAGGGCCTGAACGCGCTTGCCGTTCTGGGTTCCGGTCTCGTAGACGTACTTCGCGATCGGGGTGGACCCCACGAAGGAGATCCCGTCCACGTCCGGGTGGGTCAGCAGCCCGTCGACCATTTCCTTGTCGCCGTGCAGGACGTTGAAGACACCGTCCGGGAGCCCGGCTTCCTTCCACAGCTTGGCGAGCAGCATCGACGCGGAGGGGTCGCGCTCGGACGGCTTGAGGATGAAGGCGTTGCCCGTGGCGATCGCGACCGGTGACATCCAGAGCGGGACCATGACCGGGAAGTTGAAGGGCGTGATGCCCGCAACCACGCCGAGCGGCTGCCGGAACGAGAACACGTCAACACCGGTCGACACCTGATCGGAGTATTCGCCCTTGAGCTGTTCGGAGATGCCGCACGCGAACTCGATGACCTCGAGACCGCGGCTCACTTCACCCTTCGCGTCCGAAAGCACCTTGCCGTGCTCGGCGGTGATGATGCGGGCGAGTTCGTCCGTATTGGCATGGACCAGCTCGCGGAACTTGAACAGCACCGCGGACTTCTTGGCGAGGGACATCTCGGCCCACGCCTCCCCGGCCTTCTTGGCCGAGGCGACAGCGGCTTCCAGGTCCTCCTTGGCACCCAGGTGCAGGTTGCCGGTCACGGCACCGGTGGCAGGGTTGTAGACGTCCTGGCGGCGCTCGCCCGATCCATCGGTTTCACTTCCATTGATGAAGTGCTTGATGTCTGTGGTCAACTTCTTCTCCTTACGGGGATTGGTGCCAAATTCTTGCACTCGGCGGGGGTGTTCGTATCCGTCCGTCAGCCCAGAAGGGGCTTCTGTGTGGATTTCTTGCTTTCGTAAACCTTGTACGCCTCCTGTGTGGAGGACAGGTCCGAGACCGATGCCACCGGAACGTCCCACCAGGACTCCGAGTCGGGCGCATCGATCAGGGGGTCCGAATCAACATGGATCAGGATGGGGCCGGAGCCCTCGGGAGCGGCCTTGGCCCGCTTGACGGCCTCGCCCAGGTCCTTCCCCACGTTCTCCCCCGGTTCCACGCGGATCACGTGGACACCCAGGGACTCGGCGTTCGTCGCAAGATCGATGGGCAGGGTCTCTCCGGAGTCGAAGGACATGCCCTCGTCGTCGTGGTAGCGATACTTGGTCCCGAACCGTTGGGATCCGAGGGACTCCGAGAGGGCCCCGATCGAGGCGTATCCGTGGTTCTGGATCAGCACGACGATCAGTTTGATTCCCTCGGCGACCGCGGTGACCAACTCGGTGTGCATCATCAGGTACGAACCGTCACCGACCATCACGACGACGTCGCGGTCGTCCTGTTCGTGGAGGCTCGCGCGCTTCACGCCCAGACCGCCCGCGATCTCGTAGCCCATGCACGAGTAGGCGTACTCCACGTGGTAGCCGTACGGATCCTTGACGCGCCAGAGTTTGTGCAGGTCACCAGGCAGGGATCCCGCAGCGCAGATCACGACGTCGCGATCGTCCATCGCTTCGTTCACGGTCCCGATGATCTCGTTCTGGGAGGGAAGCGGCCGGTACCTCTCGGCGAACGCGGCGTCGGCAATCGAGTCCCACCGCTTCTTCTCTTCGGCGACGCGACCCGAGAGCTCCTCCGGGACGAGGATCCCCGAGACGGCGTCGTTCATCTTCACCAGTGCCTTGCGGGCATCGGCGACCACGGGAACCTGCGTTCCCTGCTTGTACGCGTCGAAGGAGGCCACGTTGATGTTGACGAAGGAGACCTCCGGATTCTGGAAAGCCGTCCGCGATGCGGTCGTGAAGTCCTCGTACCGCGTTCCGATCCCGATGATCAGGTCGGATTCGGCCACGAGAGCGTTGGAAGCAGTCGAACCGGTCGAACCCACAGCCCCCAGGCACAACGGGTGGTCCCAGTCCATGACGCCGACACCGGCCTGCGTGTACGCGACCGGGATGCCGGTGGACTCGGCGAACTGGCGCAGTTCGTTGACCGCGAAGGCATAGTGCACCCCGCCGCCGGCGATGATCACGGGCTTCTTCGCGGACCGGATCTTGACCATGGCCTCGCGGATGTCTTCGTCCTCGGCCTCGGGCCGGCGGATTCTCCACTCTCGCTCCGCCAGGAATTCCTGGGGAACATCGATGCGTTCGGCCTGGACGTCCTGGGGGAGGGCGATCGTCACGGCCCCCGTTTCGACCGGGTCGGTCAGCACCCGCAGGCCGTTGAGTAGCGCGGAGAACAATTGCTCCGGGCGCCACACGCGGTCGAAGTACCGTGAGACCGGCCGAAGCGTGTCATTGACGGTGACGTCATAGGCGTCGGGACGCTCGAGTTGCTGCAGGACCGGGTCCGTCGTCCGCGTGGCGAAGACGTCGGACGGGAACAGCAGTGCCGGCAGGCGATTGGTGGTCGCGAGCGCCGCGCCGGTCACGAGGTTGGTGGAACCGGGGCCGATGGAGGTGGTCGAACCGTAGGTTGCCCGACGCCTGGTATGACGGGCGTAACCGGTGGCCTGGTGAACCATCGCTTGCTCGTTCCGCCCCTGGTAATAGGGCATGATGCTGGGATCCTGCCCCTGGAACTGACGCAGGGCCTGGCCCACCCCGGCAACGTTGCCGTGACCGAAGATGCCGAACATGCCGGGAACGGTCCGCTCGCGGTACTCCTCGGACCCAATGCGATCCACGGTGTACTGCTGGCTCAGGAAGCGAACGAGCGCCTGCCCTACGGTCATGGTCTGAGCAGTCATGAGGCCCTCTCTTTCGCGCTCTGGTCTCGTCTGTCGCTCAGGAGCGACGCCGCGGTGGCAACGGCGCCTTCGACGTCGTCGTCCTCCGGGTACAGAAGTGTTCGACCCACCGTGAGGCCCTGGACGCCTGGTAGGGCGAGAGCGTCACGCCACGTCGAGAAGATCTCGTCGGGTGCGGCCGTCGGGTCTCCGCCCAGGAGCACCGTGGGGAGGGTGGTCGACGCCATCACGCGCTCCATGTCCTGGACCACCGGCAGCTTCATCCAGGTCCAGGCGCTCGAAGCGCCCAACGAGGACGCGATACCGACGGACTTGATCACGGCCTCCGTGCTGAGGTCGTTGGCGACCCCGCCGTTGCGAGTGGTCGAGATGAAGGGCTCGACCATCGCGTACAGGCCGTTCTCGGCGAGATCGTTCACGGCATGTGCACTGGCCTCAAGGGTCGCGGTGGTGTTCTCGTCCCCATAGTGGATCCGGGTCAGCATTTTGCCGCCGTCGGCCCCGAGCCTTTTCAGGGTCTCCGCATTGTGGGCGGTGAAACGGTCGTCGATCTCGTTGACCAGTCCCGACAAGCCACCACGGTTCATGGAACCGAAGACGAGCTTGCCGTCGAGCGCGCCCAGCAGGAGCAGGTCGTCCAGCACGTCGGGAGAGGCCAGGACGCCGTCGACGTCGGGGTTCTGGAGCGCCGTTCGCAAACGATCGAGGAGGTCACGCCGGTCGGCCATGGCCTCATGATCGCCCCTGACTTTGAGGGCACCGCGGGCCGGATGGTCGGCGGCAACGATGAAGTTCTGCTTGCCGTAGACGACGCCGGGGTGGCGCGTCCGCGCATCGGCGGCCCGTTGCACGGCCTCGGGGTCTTCGAGACGAATCCGCGTGAGGTCTTCGTACCTGGTCGGATCGTCCGAGCCGATCTCGGGAGCGGGGAATCGGGGAATCCCGTGCCCGCGGTTGTTTTCGGTGCTCATGCCGCAAAACCCCTTCCGCGCTCGTTGAGCAGCCCCAGGACCTCGGCCGTGGACGGCATGTCCTCCGAGCAGGCGATGCGCGAGGCGACGATCGCGCCGGCAGCGTTCGCAAAGTCCAGCACGTTCTGCATGTCCCACCCGGAGAGGATCCCGTGGCAGAAGGCCCCACCGAAGGAGTCACCCGCTCCGAGCCCGTTGCGGGTCTCCACAGCGACCGGCTCCGAAATCACCGTCTCATTCGCGGTCTTGGCCATGACCCCCTTGGAGCCCATTTTCACGACGGCGATTTTGACGCCGGCGTCGAGCAACCGATCCGCCTGCTCTTCAGGGGATCCGTCCCCGACTGCGACCGCGCATTCCTCGCGGTTGCCGATCGCGATGGTCACGTACTTCAGGTTCTCCCGGACCTGTTCTGTGGCGTCATCGATCGAATCCCAGAACATCGGCCGGTAGTCGAGATCCAGGACGGTGTGCTGGTCCTCCCCCAACTCTTCGCGAGGACGGGCCCGGTGCGCCTCGAGCTGAGCGGAACGGCTGGGGTCCTGACAGAGGCCCGTCACCGTGGACCAGAAGATACGGCTGTCCTTGACCGCCTGCACGTCGATCTCCTCCGGTTTGATCTGGAGATCCGGCGCGGTCGGGAACCGGCCGTAGAAGTAGAGCGGGAAGTCTTCCGGGGGTTTGATCGCACAGAACGTTGCCGGAGTCTGGAGTCCTGCCACGGGGGCGACATGGGCGTCATCGACGCCGTACCGACGCAGTTCGCGGTGGAGGTATTCACCGAAGGGGTCGTCCCCGGTGCGGGTGATCACGGCCGGATTCCGCCCGTGCTTCGCGGCGGCGACGGCCACGTTGGACGGCGAACCGCCCAAGTACTTGCCGAATGAGGTCACATCCTCCAGGCCCACTCCGATGTCGTTGGGATAGATGTCAACACTGATCCGTCCCATGGTGAGCAAGTCGTAGCTCATGAGCTGGCTAGTCCTTCCCGCGGTTCGTCTGCTACCGGAACGTCGGTCCGCTGTTGGACCAAACGCCCCCTTCGGCGCCTCGCCTCGGACCACCCATGGTGATCCGTCTTACTCATTACAGAGTGCCCTATGGTCTTTGTCCTGTCAATGTTTTGTGCAGACAAAGTCCGTTGCTCAGTGTACCGTGACGTGACGGGGGTTACGTTCGCGGGGTCGACACTTCCCCGAGCCGCCCTCCTCGACCGCATCTTCTGCACGACCGCAAAGGAGCCCTCAATGAAAATCGGCGTCTACAACGCGATCCTCCACGACCTCTCCCTGGACGAAGCACTCGACGAAGTGGTGAAGCTCGGACTGGACGGCGTCGAGGTCAATTCCGGCGGCTTCCTCCCGCCGAATCACCTCCCGATCGACGAGATCCTCTCCTCTGATGCAGCCGCCAAGGACTACTTGAAACGATACGAGGACCGCGGGCTGGAGATCCTGGGGCTGAATTGCAACGGGAATCCGCTCAATCCTGACCCGGCCATCGGCCCCGACGACGCCGACGACATCCGGCGCTCGATCCGCGCGGCCGCCGCCTTGGGACAGAAGCGGGTCGTCACGATGTCGGGTCTACCGGGGTCGGACCCGGACGCCCACTACCCCGCATGGAACATCAACGCGTGGGGGTCGCGCGCCCTGGACTCGTTGGAGTGGCAGTGGGATCGGGCCAGCGAGTTCTGGACCGAGATCGACGAACTCGCCAGGCAGAACGACGTCAAAGTGGCGCTCGAACTCCACCCCCAGAACCTTGTCTTCAACCCGGCGACGGCTCGACGACTGGTGGATCGGATCGGAGCCACCAATATCGGCGTCGAGCTCGATGCCTCCCACCTCTTTTGGCAGCAAATGGACCCGGTTGCCTGCGTCCGGTGGCTGGGGCCGCTGGTCTACCACGCGGCCGCCAAGGACGTGCGGATCAACCGTGAAAACGCGGAAATCCACGGGGTCCTGGACGAACGGTTCCGCCGCCTCGGCCCCGAGGAACCCCGCACCCACATGGGCGGTGACGAATACGCCAATGAATGGCCACAGGATTCCGCATGGGACTTCGTGACCGTCGGCATCGGGCACGACGCCGACTACTGGGCCGAATTCCTGCGCGCGCTGGCCGAAACGGAAGAGGCCACGGGCGAGGAGATGTGCGTCAACATCGAGCACGAGGACACCTCGATGGGCGCCATCGAAGGCCTCGAACTCGCGTCCCGCACCCTGTTCGACGCGGCACAGCGAGCCGGCCTCCGCTGACGGGCAGGAGCCGGGTGCGGCGGTCGGTCGCTGGCGGGTCGCTGGCGGGGTCGGCCGGTCGGTTGCTGGCAGGCGGGGGATCGGCCGATCTTCGTAGTAGAGAGTCGGCCCATCACTGTCGAAATGTCGCCGCACCCGCAGCATCCCGCGTTAGGTGGGGGTTACCCGATTCGGTGCTGCCAACCGCCGTTAGGTGGCGGTTAAACCCCCACCTCACGGCAGATAACTCCACGTGATCGGGTAACCGCCACCCAACAAGCGACGTCATGCGCACGACGTCGGCGGGCAACCCACTCTCGATCGGGTAACCGCCACCGAACAGGCCTTCGCAAGCGCGCGACACCGACATCGGCCCTTTCGATACCCCCGCGAGGTGGCAATCCCGTGCGAATTCTGTAGCCAAACTCGCTCAAATCTGCCACCTCGCGGAAGGAGGCTGCACAGAGTTGCCGCCTCGACCCTGAGGACCCCGTCCCAGGCACCCAGGCACCCAGGGCCCGAGACGCCCAGAACCCGAGAGGCCCAGACTCCCACAACCCCAGAGCCCTCCCCAAGGGCCTCCCGCGAACCGACTATTTCTTGACGACGTAGATCTGGCCGGTGGTCACGTCTTCCTCCAGGCCCTCCAAAGTGCGCCCGCGGGTCTCAGGAACCTGCGTCCTCACAAAGATCAGAGCCACCAGGTTGATGCCGGCGAACAGGAAGAACACCACGGTGATCCCCAAGCTCGCGACCATCTGCGGGAAGAAGAGGGCCAACAGTCCGTTGGTCAACCACCCGAAGAAGACCGAGACGCCAATCGCGACGCCGCGCATGTGGAGGGGGAAGATTTCGGCCAACCAGACCCAGGCTGCGACGTTGAGGAATGTCTGCATGGACGCCACGAAGGCCACGATCAGGAAAAGGAGGACCCAGGGACGGATGGGGTTGTCCTCGGGAATCCAGCGGGAGGAAACGCCGATGAGGGTGTGGCAGACCGTCGTCAGGGTCAGGCCCAGCGTGAATACGGTCCTCCGGTCGACCCGGTCCATCATGTACAGGGCGATGAATCCACCGATCACCGCGACGATTCCGGGAGCAATGTTGGCGATCAGCGCCGCATTTGCCCCGAATCCGGACTGGATCAGCACGATCTGGCCGTAGTACATGATCGAGTTGATGCCGGTCAGCTGTTGGGCCATGGCCACTCCGATACCGACCAGAAGGATCCGGAGCAACCACTTGTTGGCCAGGATCGCTCCGAGACCGGTGCGAGCCTCTCGCTCTTCTTCCGTGACATCCTCGACGTCGAGGATCTCGGCTTCCGCCCGACCCTCAGGGCGCACGGTTCGGAGGACTTCGAGTGCTTCCTGGTGACGTCCGCGATCGACCAACCAGCGAGGTGATTCGGGCATGCGGAGCATCCCGATGAACAGGCACACCGCGGGGATCGCGCAGACTGCGAACATGTACCGCCAGACGTGGTCGAGGTGACCCAGGGTGCTCCCCAGAACCGCGTTGACGACGAAGGCGGAGAGTTGCCCGATGACGATGGCGACTTCGTTGCGCCCCGAGAGGGAGCCGCGAATTTCGTAGGGGGCGAGTTCGGCGAGGAACACCGGGACCACCGTGGAGGCGCCACCCACGGCGAGTCCGAGGCAAACGCGGCCAGTGACCAGCAATCCCACGTTGGGGGTGAGGACGACGACGACCGTACCCAGGAAGAACAGCACGGCCAGGATGATGATGGTTTTGCGTCGTCCGATGGCATCAGAAATTCTGCCCCCGAAGAAGGCGCCGAAAGCGGCCGCGAAAACGAGCGAGCTCGTCGCGACCCCCTCCGTAAAGGCCGTGAGACCCAGTTCGTCCGCCATGGGGCGCAGCGCCCCGTTGATGACCCCGGTGTCGTACCCGAAGAGCAGTCCACCGAAGCAGGCAACGACGGACATCAGCCCCAGACGTCGCCGGTACGGCCCGGGTGTCAGTGGGGGAAGATGGGCACTGGTGGTATCGGTTGCTGAGTTCGTCATCGGAGACTCCTTTGTCCGTTGTCTCGTCGGGGAAAGAATTCTCCCGAGTGACCGGCCGCTCTGGACGGCCTGGCGTTGCAGAACAACCTAGCGTGACTCAGCACACGTGTCTAGGGTTTGTCCTGACATCTGGACTTGTCGGGGTCACA
This sequence comes from Rothia sp. HC945, assembly GCF_051370785.1. Classification (NCBI taxonomy): domain Bacteria; kingdom Bacillati; phylum Actinomycetota; class Actinomycetes; order Micrococcales; family Micrococcaceae; genus Rothia; species Rothia sp. HC945. The sequence goes on from NZ_JBFCSN010000001.1 coordinate 1,516,327, forward strand.
TACGACGCCCCTCAGAACAGCGCGATCTTCTCCGGTGCGGGGAAAATCTCGTCCAGCTCCGCCAGGTCGTCGTCGCCCGGAATCCACGACGTCGCCGCAGCGTTGGTGCGCACCTGCTCGGCCGACGTCGCCCCGGCGATGACCGAAGCAACCTGCGGGCGGGATGCCAACCACGAGAACGCAACGTCCAGCGGACTCAGATCGCGTTCCGCGGCGAAGGCAACGAAACGCTCGATCTGGTCCCAGTCGGTCGATTCGAGCAGACCCGGCTTCGAGTGTGACAGCCTCGACCCGTCCGGTGCTGTCCCATGGCGGTATTTGCCGGTCAGCAGACCATTGGCCAGCGGGAAGTAAGGAAGAACGCCGATTCCGAAGCGCTGGGCAGCGGGCAGAACCTCGAGTTCGGCCCGGCGGTCGAGCAGGTTGTAGTGGTTCTCGGCCGCGACGTAGCGGGTCGCTCCCGTCTCGGAAGCCAGGTGGTCGGCGTCGGCGATCTGCCACCCGGCATGGTTGGACGTCCCGATGTAACGAACCTTGCCGGCGCGGACGACATCGTCGAGGGCCGCGAGGGTCTCCTCGGGAGGAGTCACCCCGTCGGGCGTGTGGTAGAAGTACAGGTCGATGTGGTCGCGCCCCAAACGCTCGAGGGAGGCATCCAGGGCCCTGTTGATGTAGCGGCGCGAACCTCGCGCACCGTGGTCGGCACCGTTGGTGCCCTTCATGTCCATCCCGAATTTGGAGACCACGACGACGTCGTCCGCGGCCTTCCCCAGACCGCGCAGGGCCTGGCCGAACATCCGCTCCGAGGTCCCGGGCTCCTTGCCGTAGACATCGGCGACGTCGAACAGCGTGATGCCCGAGTCGACCGCCGCCGAGACAACGGAGTCGGTGCCTTCCTGCGTCTCGGTCGGGGTGCCTGCACGCCCGAAGTTGTTGCACCCCAGCCCCACGGAGGAGACCATGAGTCCCGAATTGCCCAGTGAACGATATTCCGGAGTAGAAGTCATGCGTCCACACTAGATGCCGGGCAGGTGGGGCGGAAACGCCAAGCCTTCCCGAGAACAGACGCTTGCGGACTCCGACCCGTCAGGTGGCGGGGTGATCGGTGAAGAAGTCCCAGATCAGGTCCGTCGCGTGCAGGTCCGGGGTGTTTCTCCCCTGGCCCACGTGCACGGGAGCACCCGGCCAGGTGTGCCCGCCGCCGTCGATGCGATACTGCTGGACTTCCGTGTCGGAACGGCATTTCTGGTCGTACAGCCGGTGTTCGACCCCGTCCACGGGGTGGTCGACCTCGGCGTCGCGAGAACACCCGTTCCGGACCACCCACTCGTCCACGAAGTCCTCGGCCGAAAGGTACTGGCCGCCCTTGCCGTCGCCGCCACGATAGGTCATGACGCCGTCCTCGGTTCCGTGGAATTCCATGAACGGCTCCGGGGAGGCCTTTTGGCACCCGTCTCGCGTTCCCTCGTAGTAGGCTCCCGCGACGGAGGCGAACGCGGAGATGCGGTCCGACATGCGGCAGGCCAGCAGGTTGACGAATCCGCCCCCATTGGAGAACCCGGCCGCGAAGACTTGGTCCTTGTCCACGCACAGGTCCGATTCGACCCGGTCGAGGATGTCCTCCGTGAACTTCACGTCGTCGGTCTTCGGCGAATAGCCGGCTCCCTGCCAGGCCGTTCCCTGACCACCGTCGAGGCCCTGCGGGTAGACCGCGATGGCCGGTTTGTCCGAGAAGCCGGAGAGCTGCTTCATGGTGTCGGAGTGCTCGTACATGCCGTGGAAGGCCAGCACGACCGGCGACTGGGCATCCGCCTGGTAGCCCTCGGGCGTCGTGACCTGGTACATCCGGTGTTTCCCGCCAGATTCGATGGGCACGGTCCACGATTCCCCGGCCCGCATGGTACTGGCCCCGCAGCCCCCGGTCTTCCCCGAGTCCTTGCCGCCCGACGATTCAGCCTCGGAGGACGAGGCGGAACCGCTCGCTCCGGAACCGCTTCCTTCGCCGTCGACGTCGGGCGCCGAACAGGCAACCAGGCCGAGACCAAGCACGGCCACGGCACCGAGTGCACGGTTGGTTTTCTTCACGGAGGACCACGACCTTGCGGTGTTGGGGTTGTCGATGCTCGGGACTCTTCATCAATAGCACGCCACGGCCCGGGGTCAACCACCTGACCCTTCTGCTGTCTTCGTTGCCGACCAGGCACGACGCACCGGACCCCGGGTGGACTAGAATCGGTACGAGCGTCGGAGCTGCCGGAGACGGCGAGTGCGACGCTCAATCTTTTTGAGGCGGCCGCATCGGATCACGCCGGGCCCCGAGAGGGGGGCCGGTCGGCGTCGGGACCGGACACCCCAAACCCACCCATTGAGAGAGTATCTACGGATTTTCACGAATGACTTCTGAGAACACCGCGGCTCCCAGCCGCCCCCACCCACCCCGCAACGGCTTCGACTCGTTCTTCAAGATCACGGAGCGCGGATCGACCGTCGCTACCGAAGTCCGAGGCGGCCTGGCCACCTTCTTCGCGATGAGCTACATCGTGGTCCTGAACCCCTTGGTCCTCGGGCTGATCGCCGACGCCAACGGTTCCGAACTCGGCCTGGCCCGAGTCGCGGCCGCCACCGCGTTGATTTCCGGTGTCATGACCATCCTGATGGGAGTCATCGCCAACCATCCCTTCGCCATGTCGGCGGGTCTCGGCATCAACGCTTTCCTGGCCGCGACCATTTCGACGACGCCGGATCTCACCTGGGAGAACCTCATGGGCCTGGTCGTGTGGGCCGGCGTCATCATGTTCTTCCTGGTCCTGACCGGATTCCGGACCGCTGTCTTCAACGCCGTGCCGTCGTCGCTCAAGACGGCGATCGTGGTCGGCATCGGTCTGTTCATTTCGCTCATCGGATTCGTCAACGCGGGGTTCATTCGCCGCATGCCCGATTCGGCCGGAACCACCGTGCCCGTCTCGTTCGGCGTCAACGGCGACCTCATCGGTTTGCCCATCCTGGTGTTCGTGATCGGTTTGTTCGTCACGATCGCCCTGATGATCCGTAATGTCCGCGGGGCCATCCTGATCGGCGTCATCGTCTCGACGATACTCTCGGTCGTCCTCGAAGCGATCCTTCCTTCCGGATCCTCCACAGACAAGCCCACCGGTTGGTCTCTGGTCGCCCCGCAGATTCCCGACCAGTGGCTCGGGCTGCCGGATCTGTCTCTGATCGGTAACGTCAACCTGTTCGGGGCTTTCCAGACGCTGGGCGGGATGGCCGCGACCCTCATGGTCTTCGCGATCCTGCTCTCGGTGTTCTTCGACGCGATGGGCACGTCCGTGGGCCTCGCGACGGAAGCCGACAGCATCGACGAGAACGGCAAGATCCCGGGAATCAATCGCGTGCTGGCCGTTGACGCCGTCGGCTCGATCACCGGTGGCGCCGGGTCCGCCTCGTCCTCCCAAATCTTCGTGGAGTCCGCGACGGGTATCGGCGAGGGTGCCCGGACAGGTTTTTCGGTGGTGATCACTGGCCTCATGTTCCTGTTGGCGATGTTCGTCTCGCCGCTGGTCAACATCGTGCCCTTCGAGGCCGTCGCTCCGGCCTTGGTCGTCGTCGGGTTCCTCATGGTCCGTCAGGCCGTGCACGTGCAGTGGGACGACTGGGGCCTTGGCATCCCCGCGTTCTTGACCATCGCGATGATGCCGTTCACGTACTCCATCGCGGACGGCATCGGCGCGGGCTTCGTGTCCTACACGTTCATCCGGATCGTGCAAGGACGGGCCAAGGAGGTGCACCCCCTGATGTACCTCGTGTCGGTCGCGTTCGTCCTCTACTTCGGCATGGGAGTCATCGAGGGCTGGACGAACTGAGCCCCCTTCGGGTCCGGCCCCCTTCTAGTCCGGCCCCATCTGAGTTACGTGGCGGTTACCCGATTGGGAGCCACTCACCGCCGTTAGGTGGTGGCTTAACCGCCTCCAAACGACGGCAATCGCCACCGAGTCGGGTAACCGCCACCCAACGGCACCGCGCCAAGGGCGTTCAGCGCCACGACGACGCCGCCACCCAACTCGATTCGGCGATCCCGTGCAGTTGAGATCCGGGCCGCGGCACGAGGTGGCAGATCTGTACATGGTGCGAATCGTTGCAGTACCTCACGCTATCCGCATACCCACCCCTCCCAACCGAACCTAGATCCAGTCAGGGCGCCTCCGACTTCCAGCGCGAGACCATCCCCGGCGACAACTGGGGTGTGGCTGTCGCACCCCGCGCCGAACATGCCCACATCCCCGAGCTCACCGTCAATGGTTCTACGGTCGAGTGGCACCACGTCGACTGGCTCCACGACGACGGCAGCATACAGCAGGAAGAAAAACCGCATGACATCTCGCTCCTGTCCCGGCTGAAGGCCCCCGGTGACTCCCTGACTTTCAGAATCTCTAGCCGCATTCACCCGGCCGAACTCTTCGTTGACGTGGGCGAAGGGGCGGTGACCGAATCGACGGATTTCGAAAACCCCGGAACCATGCACCGCCCCTTAGAAGAGGGAAAACTGCGGCTCGACGACACTTCCGCCACTTTCACCATCCCCATCGCCCCGGGAAAACCCCTCTTCCACAACGTCTCTTGCAGCTACTACACCCCTCCGGCAACGAACCACGAACGGTGGGCCAACGAGGTCAGCTGACCTCTGCTCGTCAACCAGCCCGAACCGTAGTTCCCCGGTCCGGGCCAGGGGCAGATATCCTGTTCACCATGACCGCGATCTCCGACGACACACGCTGCCCCTGCGGCACCGGCGAGGTATTCGGCGCGTGCTGCGGGCCGTTCATCACGGGCCGCAGCAACGCGCCGACCGCCGAGGCACTCATGCGTTCGCGTTTCACGGCATTCGCCGTTGCGGAACCGGAGTACCTGCTGGCCAGCTGGCACCCGAGCACGCGGCCGGCGTCGTTGGAGCTGGACGAATCGATCCGCTGGCAGCGGCTCGACGTCCTTCGCACCTCCGGCGGCCCGTTCGACGACGCCGCTCGCGTCGCCTTCGCCGCCCACTACCGCTCCGAGCCGGGCACACCGGAGCACCGTCGGGTCAAGGGAGTCCAGAGGGAGGACAGCCGGTTCGTCCGAGAGAACGGCCGCTGGTACTACGTGGACGGGGAGTCGCTCACCCCGTCCCGGTAGCCACCGAGATCCAACCGGGGCCAATCGCTCAGGTCGGCCAGCATCTGCTGATCGTGGGTTGCGACGACGACCGCAGCATCCGTCGCTCGCAGGGCCGCCGTCAGCTCATCGACCAGGGCCGGCGAGAGGTGATTGGTCGGCTCGTCGAGCATGAGCAGATCCGGGCGTCCGGCCAGGCACAGGGCCAGATGCAGGCGCCTTTGCTGCCCCTGGGACAGTTTTCCGACCGGAGCCCCGACCGACGCCGAATCCAACAGCCCCAGGCTCCGCAACGACGGTGCGTCGGGACCGGTCGGTGCAGAATCACCCACGTCCATCCGGGCGATGTGGTCCCGGTACGTCTCCGACGCCGTTTTCGACGAATCCCACGCGGGAACCTCCTGGGAGAGCAGAGCGACACGAGCGCCCTGATGAACGGTCAGGTCCCCACTCGTGAGCCGAAGCCGCCCGGCCAGCGCGGAGAGAACGGTGGACTTGCCGGCCCCGTTCGGACCGGTCAGCAACAACCGGTCACCGCCGTCGATCCTCAGACCGACCGATCGGTCCAGTCGACCGGAAACCATCATGGCCTCTCCGTGCAGAAGGGGTTTGCCCCTGGTGCCCAGCGAATCCGGCAGGGCGAAGTGCAGAGGGGGCTCGGGGACCGTGATCCGGTGACTTTCGAGATCCTCGAGCCGACGGTTGAAGGCCTGAACGACGCCGTCCGAGCGCGTGGCCCGTTGGTGTTTGCCTGTCCCCTTGTCCGGTCTCCAACCCGTTCGGAGCCTGCCCCTGGCCTCGTCGGCGGCCTCGGCGAGCCGCGACTGTTCACGAACCTGGTCTCGGTGCTCCTGCTCCCACCGGTCTCGCTCGCCGTCCCGACCAGCGACCCACCCGTCGTAGCCGCCCGAATACAATCGGGGCCGCCCGTCCCTGGTGGGATCCAGGTCAAGAAAGCTGATCCCGACCTCGCGCAAGAGGCCGCGATCGTGGCTGACCAGGACCAGGCCGCCCCGGTGCTCCTGGAGACGCCAGGCCAGGTAGCGCAGCCCCTCGGCGTCGAGGTGGTTCGTCGGCTCGTCCAGAAGCAGGAGGTCCGAACCGGAGCCGAGCGCGACGGCCAGCCTCACCCTGTATCGCTGCCCCACGGACAGCGTCGAGAGTTTCCGCTCGCGGTCCGAGCAGGCACCCAGCCCTTCCAGGTCGACGTCGACACGTCGCTCCGCATCCCACGCGTCGCATCGGGTCGCCGCATCCAGAGCTGCGGTGTACCTCGCCTCGGCACCCGGCTGCCCGCGGGCGAGATCCTCGGTGGCCGCCTCGAGGTCATCGAGGGCCGCAAGAGCCTCGGCGATGGAGCCGTGGATGAGGCCGCCGACGGTCCGCTCAGAACCGGCCTCGAGATGTTGCTCGATGAGCGTCAGGGTCCCGACGCGGGACACCCGCCCGTCGTCGGGCACCAGGGTTCCGGCCAGCACGTGCAGCAACGTGGTCTTGCCCCGACCGTTCTCGCCGACGACGGCGAGTCGGGAACCGGCCGAGACCGTGACGTCGACGCCGTCGAGCACGGTCCGGTCTCCGAGGGTGACGCAGATTCCTTCGGCCCTGATCTGGGCCGAACCTCCCGCCGAGACCATGGTGCTCACGGAGGGGTTTGAAAGAGATGAATTCGACATGGTGTTCTCTCAGCTCGTCGTGGAGCCGGGCAGAACCAAATGGCCGCCCGGCAGTTGACCAGGACGGCGAACGAGAAGTCAGAGGAAACTCGCCGCCGTCAGCGGCGAGTGCGGAGCTTCATCGAAGCAATGCCGAAATACATGTTGCTACCGTAACCCGAGGGGGCCTGCCTCCGCGAGGTCTGCGTTTCCGGCCACGGCGGAGTTCGTGTCAGGTTCGCCTTCGGAATCGCTCCGGGTCTCCACCGGGGTCGCCGGCACGAAATCGGTGGACAGCGCGGAGACGTACGAGTTGAAGTAGCTGGAAATCTCCACGGGGGTCACGCTCGGGTCCCGTTCCGAGGAATAGACCCAATACCCCATGGTCGCCACGGCCCCGCCCGCGATGAACATGACCCTCTGGCGGGGCTCGGCCGCGAGGGTCTCGTACGGCGCATCGAAGTAGGTTTCCGACAAACGCCCGGCGACCCACCGCATGAATGAACGGCGAGCATTGCCGAAGACCTCGGTCTCGCCGAGAATCGGCTCGTAGAATCCGGGTTCGGCACGGAGGTCCTCGAAGAGCGCGACCAACGCGCCGCTGCGGGGAACACCTGCACCACGGCTCCACTCACCGGGGCTCACCAGGTCGACGAGGCGGTCGCGAAGCAACTCGGTGTAGACGTCGTCGACCGCCGCGAAATGTTGGTAGAACGTCGGTCGGGACACCCCGGCCCGCTTGCACAGCTCGGAGACCGACACCTTCCAGTTCCACTCCGGTGCGGCGGCGTCGTACAGAGCCGTCTTGAACGCGCGTCGGGTCTGCGCGATCCGGGGGTCGGTGGCCTCGGCGCCGCACTCGCTCGTCATGATCTGTTCCTCACATTCGTGCATCTTGCGCTTATCTTACACCTGACAGGCTGGATTACGAGTGTAAAGTGATGGTCATGTCAGTTCAGCCCCAGCAATTGTCTGCGAAGAAGATCCCGACCAAGTTCGTGCTTCTCGCCATGCTCTTCCCCTTGTTCATGGCCTTTGCCTATCCCGGGTCCTATGTGTCCGCGTTCTACAACCCCCACCCCCGGGACATGAAGGTCGAGGTCATCGAGACATCGCCCCAGGCTTCCCAGATCAGCCAGGAGATCACCTCCGAGGCCGACGACGCCACGGACGTGTCCACGGTTCCCGACATCGATACCGCGAAGGACGACCTGCGCCATCTGGATACCCGCGCCGCGTACGACCCGAGCACGGGAGATCTGTATGTGGCATCCGCCGGAAGCCGACAGGCGACCCAAGCCGCCCAAGGGATCTTCGAATCCGTGGCCAAACAGTCCGGGACCTCGCTGAACGTCAAGGACATCAAGGCCCCGAACGAGAACGACTCGACCGGGACGTCCTTCCTCTACTTGATCATCGGCGCCACGATCGCCGGATACATGACGGCAACCATGCTCAACACCTTCGGGCCGCGAACTCGCGTCCGCACCCGGATGGCCGTCCAGGCGATCATGGCCGTAGCAGCCGGCGTCGTCGAAACCGCGATCTCGTACGCCGTCTTCGGCTCCTTCGACGCCCACATCATGCCGGTCGCACTGATCATTACTGGCACGTTCTTCACCGCGTCGGTGGTCCAGATGGGGCTCTTCGACATACTCGGTCAGGCGGCCTCCCTGATCGGGCTGACGATTTTCGTGATTCTGGGGATTCCCGCCACGGGGGTTGCGGTGTCGTACGACATGATGCCCGGCTTCTTCCGTGTCATGAATCAGCTTCTTCCCACGGGAGCCAGCTCCGAACTGATGAGGAGATCCCTGTACTTCGACGGCAATGGTGTCGGAACCCCGATCCTCGTACTCGCGGTCTGGTTGCTCATCGGTGCCGGGCTCCTCTGGATGGGAACCCTCCGGTCGCGACCGGTTCCGCCCGTGGGCTCCGGTGAGGACCGCCGACCGCGGCGCACCAGCGACGAACCACTCCTGACCGCGTACGCGGACGACGCCCCCTCCCCCGATGACGAGCCCCGCACCGCTTCCCAGCCCGCTCGATAGGAACAGAGACTTCTATGAATGACAACGATTCCTCGATGGATGCACCGCAGCACAACTCCAACGGGTCGACGTCTGCCCGTCACCGGTCGAGCGCGCACCGCCAGGCGACCCGCGCCGAGAGTCTTCGGTCGATGCCGCCTGCATCCGGCATCGGGGTGCACACTGATCCCACGAAGCCCGCACGACAGGTGGACCAGGCCCTGACCACCAAGAGAATGGTCACCCTCGGGATGCTGTTCCCGCTGTTCATCATGGTCATGATGCCCCTGGTTATGACGGGCATGACCCACCACCTGTCGCCTCACGACATGAAGGTCGCGGTGATCGGCTCGGGAGACCGCGTCGAGCAGGCCGAGAAAGACCTCGACAAGCAGACCGCGAACTCCTTCGATGTCTCGCGCGTGGACTCCGTGAACCAGGCCAAGGACGACATCAAGGACCATAGCCTCCGCGCCGCATACAACCCCGCAACGGGCGACATGTACTTCGCGGGGGCCAACGGGTCACAGGTCAAGTCCGCGGTGACCAACCTGTTCTCCTCGACGGCCCAAGAATCACAGACCACACTCTCGACCCACGACGTCGCACCGGCGGCCTCGGAGGACAACCTCGCGAACATAGCGGTGTATCTCGCGCTCGGCGCCGTTCTCGGCGGATTCATGGCAGGAATGATCCTGGGGCTCATCCCCGTCTCGAAGTGGCTCAGAGTGATTCTGGCCCTGGTGATGCCCGCCATCGTGGCCTTCGGCGAGGTCCTCTACGGATGGGGCATGTTCGGGATCTTCGACTCCTCGGCCCTCGCGCCGTGGTTCATGTTCTACCTTTTGGGCCTGTCCTGCCTGGCCGTGACTGCGGGCGGAATGTTGCTCATCGGCCCGGCCATGATGCCGATTTCGATGTTGCTCATGCCGTTCCTGGGGATGTCGGCATCCGGGATCAACGGGCCACTCGACATGATCAACGGCTTCTACGGCGGCGTGAACCCGTGGCTGTTCTCGGCCCAGGGCATCGAGGCCGTCCGAGACGCCATCTACTTCCCCGAGGCAGCGCTGACTCAGCCGGTTTGGGTCATGATCGCGTGGACGGTCGGAGGCGTGCTCCTGGCTGCCCTGGGCACGATGCGGCAGAAGCGACGTCATCTCTTCGCCCAGATGAACGACGTCCAGGAGGCGACGTCGCTGATTCCGGCCGTCGCCGTGGCCCCGTAAGCCGGACCGGGCGACGGCGGGGCGGCCGGCGGGGCAGCTGGTGGCGGATGGCCAGGCAGCACGGCACCGCCGGCCGTTCGGGCCAGGCGGCACCGCCGGCCGTTCGGGCCGGGCGGCGCCGCTCTTGATCAGCCCTGATCCCTTCGGGGCACCGCACCGGAGGCAAAGCGCCGCGTCCAGTTTTCGTCCTTGAAGTGGGCAGGGACCCCGCCTCCCAGGAGTTCGCGGGTCAGTGCCGCGGCGTCGGGGTCGAGGGCGTCCGGGAACGGCGTATCCGAGGCCAGAAGAATGATGTTGCCGAACCGGCGACCTTTGAGCATGGGCGGGTCGGCAACGCACGCGACGTGGGCGAACACCGCGCAGAGACCGGCGACCTCGGACCGGGCAACGGCGAGCTCCCTGGTGTCTCCGCAGTTGGCCACGTACAGACCGCCGGGAGCCAGCGAGCGGTGTACGTGTTCGAAGAATTCGACGGTCGTGAGCGGGCGGGGCGTCCTGGCCCCCGCGAAGACATCACGCACGACGACGTCGCGCGAGTCGTCGACAAAGGATTCCGTCACTTCGCGCGCCTCCCCCACCCGGACGCGAACGGTGGGGGCACGGGGAATATCGAACCAACCGCGGACGTATTCCGCGAGTTTGCCGTCGAGCTCGACCACGGAGTGGCGGCTGCCGGGCCAGACGTGCGCGAAGTACCGCGGCATCGAGCAGGCACCGCCGCCCAGGTGGGTCATGCGCAGCGTGGACGGATCGACGTGCCGTTCGACGAAGTAGTTGACCACCGCGGCGATCCACCGCATGTACTCGAAGGCGAGCTCCCGCGGGTCCCCCACGACCACGTGGCTCGACTGGACCCCATTGATCCTGAGCATCCAGGCACCCGGGCGGAACGTGTCCCGCTCCAACTCCGCGGTGCCTGTGTCGATCGCGTACTCGCCCTCGACCGGACCATCCGCGACGGCCCGCTCAGACGCGCCGCCCTTGCGGTTCCTGCTCTTCCTGCTCACGGCCCCACCCTACCCGGGCCGGCCCCTCGGGCGGACGCGGAACCGGTCCCGGGGTCAGTGTTCGTCCGTCTCCTTGGAATCGGTCAGGGTGCGGATACCGATCGCGGACATCACGAGCACCAGACCCGCAAGAATCCAGAGCGAGATCTGCTGGGAGTGCACGAATCCGTCGATCGTTGCGGCGTCCCAGGCCCCGTGCGGGAGCGTCTTGCCAACCACGGTGGCCATCACCGTTCCGACGATCGCGACTCCCACGGCATTGCCGAGTTCCTGGGCGGTGTCGTTCATGGCCGACCCGATCGAGGTGTGCGTTTCCGGGAGTGCGCCCAGGAGGGCCACCGCACCCGTGGTCATGATGGTTCGCATGCCCATCGTCATGATGAGCATTCCGACGGCGCACCACAGGTACCCGTGGGAGACCGCGTAGATCCAGAGGAGCAGGCTCACGAGGACCAACGAGATGCCGACCGTCGACGTCTTCCGGTGACCGAGCCTGATGACCATGCGATCCACGAACGGACCGACCAGCAGCATCCCGGCGACGAACGGAAGATTCGCCAGGCCCGCCTTGAAAGCCGACCACCCCCACGCGTACTGGTACAGCTGCGTCGAACCGAACATCACGCCGACCATCGCGATCATGACCGCGGTCTGCAAGACCGCCGAACCGCGCACGGTCGGAATCGCGAGCAGCCCGAGATCGAGCATGGGGTCCTTGGCGGTCTTCTCACGCCAGATGAATGCGACGAGGCAGAGGATGCCCGCAACCAGGATGCCGAGCGTCCTCGGCGAGGACCAGCCGTATTCGGTCCCTGCGGTGAACGAGTAGAGGATCAGCCCCAGAGCCCCGACCGAGAACAGACCACCGGGGATATCGGTGCCTCCTCGACGGCGATCGGCCGGGTCGTCCTTGACGACGCCGAAACGGACGCCGACCCAGGCAATGAGAGCCATGGGAGCGTTGAGCACGAGGAGCGACTGCCACGGCCAGCTCTGGACGGCCAGACCGGCCAGAGTCGGGCCGATCGCGAAACCGATCATGGACACGACCATGATCACGCCGATGGCCTTGGTTCGCAGATCCTCTCGATCGAAGAGCCTGAACACGAGAGACATGGTCAGTGGAGCCATGAGTGCGGCAAATGCTCCGGACAGCGCCCGGACGGCAATCAACTGGGCCGGGGTCTGCACCAACAGGACCGCGAGTCCGGCCGCACCGAACAGTGCCAGCCCGGTCAGCAGGGTACGACGCCGCCCGAGCTTGTCGCCGAGGGTTCCGCCGACCATCAGCAGACCACCGAAGGTCAACGAGTAGGCGCCGACGATCCACTGCAAATCCGTCGGATTGGCCTGGAGGTCGCGCCCAACGGTCGGCAGGGCGACGTTGAGGATCGAGTTGTCGACCATCTCCACGAGCATGGCGAGGCAGAGGCCGAGCAGAGCGGGCCAGGCGGCCCGCAGACTCTGGGGTTTGCGGGAGGGCAGTGGCACGCCCTCCGTGGCGGTGAGTTCTTGAGTTGTCATGGGAAAACCTTTCGCTGGATCGAACGTCGTTCGGTCAATGGAACGTTGTTCGATGATCGAACCATGTTCGAGAATAGAACGGTGTTTGATAGTGCGCAAGGTCCTGCGTAGATTTTGAGGAATGACACCGCCCACACCCCGCCCGGATCCCCGGAAAAGAAGCAATGCCGAGTCCGCGCACCAGCGCGAAGTCCGGCTGAATGCGATGAGAAATGCTCAACGGAATGCCCGTCGCACGGCCCAGGAGACCAACTCACGCGGAGGGGGCCGCGGCGGTTCCACCAGGGGGTCGGGCCGAGGCGCCGGCCGCGCGAACGCACGCCAGCGGGCGTCGTTGTCGTTGGACTCGATCCTCGAAACGGCCATCGCGACCTTGGACCGTGAAGGGTCGGACAAACTGACCCTGAGAGGTCTCGCGGCCGAACTGGACAGTGGCGTCGCTAGCCTCTACTGGTACGCCAGCGGCAAGGACGAGCTCATGGGGCTTGCGGCGGACGAGGTGATCGGCCGATCCTTGCGAGAGAACCAGGCCCTGGACTCGGCGGGCAGTTCCAGCCCGCGCGACTTCGCCGACTTCCCGCCACCCGAACCGGACCCTCGAACGAGCCGACAGACCAAGGACGCTCTCCTCAAGATCAGACGCCTGATTCTCTGCCTCTTTGCGCAGATGATGAAGCATCCGTGGCTCGCCGGACAGCTGATCAAGGCCGGCCCGGACGGGCGCAACGCGTTCCTCTACTGGGAGACCGCCGGTCAACAGATCATGCGCATGGAGCTGACGCCGTCCGAACAGTTCCACGCGTCGGTCGCCGCCATAAATTACGCGCCGGGCATGGGCGCGGAGATCTCGGAAGGCATCAAGGAACTGGCCGGCGAACAGGACAGAGAGGCCGGCGCCCGAGAACAGATTCGGGAGTGGGAGGCCTCCGATCCCGACCAGTACCCGTTCATCCACTCGGTCCTCGGAGTCGTGGGGCTCTTGGACCACCGTTCCGAGTTCATCGCCGGTTTGGACATGCTCCTCAGCGGCCTGGAGCGGCAGACCTGGACGGCGTCAGGGCGCAGCGCGGGCTGATGCGGGCCGCGCCGGAACCGACCAAAGCATCACAGGGGGTCTGGATCATCGGGAACGCGCTATGCACCCTCGAGACCACGGACCATGCGTCCGGTCGTCGAGGGCGCCCACGCTCCCTCGGTCTCAAAGGCTTCGCCCAGGTCACGGAAACCGTGCCGGCGGTAGAAGCGAGCGGCGGCGGCATTGCCGTTGATGATCCAGAGGAATGCGGGGGCGTCGGTGGGCAGTGCCGCCCGGAGCAGTTCGGAACCCAGGCCGTCGTTCTGGGCTTCGGGGAGGATGTACAGGTTGATGAGCTTGCGTAGTCGTAGGCCTGCCGGGGATTCGATCGGTATCGCGCCGATGTCCTTCTCCCAGGGTTCGAGCGGGCCGGCGTCGGCAGAGAGGGCAATCCCCACAGGTCGGAACCACAGGTCCGGGTCCGCACCCAGGGCGCAGCACCCGTAGTCATTGGTTTCGTCCAGGGACGGGTTCGACCACGCGATGAAACCGGTCGCGTCCGGTTGGGCCAGATACTGCCGATCCTCGGCTGCGATCTCGTCAGCATGGTCGCGCATGCGTGACCCGAAGTCGGGACCGATGATGTCCCGGTAGGAGGCCGCGAGCGCGCTCACATGCACCTGGGCGTAGGCGGAAGTGTCTTCGGGACCGGCGGGAGAGAGGAAGAATTTGCCGTCGCAGACGAAGGTCATTCTTCGCCCTCGAGTGCCCTTTCGAGTCGCTCGATCTTGCCCGTCAGCTCGCCCTCGTGTCCGGGTCGGATGTCGGCTTTCATGACCAGGGAGACCCGGGTGCCGTATTCTCCCACCGCTTCCGTGGCCCGTTTGATGACGTCCAGGCACTCGTCCCAGTCGCCCTCGATGGTGGTGAACATGGCGTCGGTGCGATGCGGAAGTCCGGAGTCGCGAACGATACGGACGGCCGCGGCGACGGCGTTGTGGACGGAGGCGTCGGGTGAGTCGCCGCCGGACGGGGCGACCGAGAATGCAAACAACATGGTTCCAGAATGCCACTGACTGCGTCCGGAGGACAGAACCGCATGGCAACGCGCGGTTCCTTCCGCATGAGGGGCCCACGTACCGCCTCGAGGCGACTCCGCCTAAAATTGGTGTCGACGGTGATCGCTTCAGGGAAGGAAACCCATGTCCACCGGTATTTTTCTCGATGCCATGACGCCTCGGGCGGGCAAGACCCTCATCGCTTTGGGCCTCACGGATTCCCTGATCCGCCGAGCTGATTCGGTCGGCTACTTCCGCCCGGTCTTCGAAACCGATTCCGTGGACACGGACCCGCGCATTCGGCTCATGAGAGAGACCTTCGATCTGGACTCAACGTCTGCCCGTGGCGGCGTTTCGCTCGCTCGCTGCAGGGAGCTTCTGGCCTCGGGAGATCTCAACGAATTGGTCAATATCTCCTTGTCCATCTATTCGGAGATGAGTCAGCAGTTCGACGTCGTCGTGGTGGACGGGACCGATCTGCTCGCCCACAACGCCGCGACCGCCGAATTCGACATGAACGCACGTTTGGCGAACAACATGGGGTGTTCCGTGTTGGCCGTGATCTCGGCCGCCGAGGCCGGAAGCGTGGAGGACATCGTCAATTCCGTGGAGGTCACGCGCGCCGAACTCCACGCGGCCAAGACGGACCTTCTGGGCATCATCGTCAACCGGGTGGACCCCCAAATGGCCTCAGAGGTGGAGGAGCGGGTCCCCGCAGGGCGCCGCGGTGGCCATGTGTACGTCGTCCCGGAGACGCCGGCGATTTCCCAGCCGACGGTCGCCGAAGTCGTACACGAGTTGGAGCTCGAAGCAGACGGCGTGGAGGTGTCCTTGGACCGCGACATCCAGGCGGTCAAGGTCGCGGCGATGACGGTCGGAAATTTCCTGGAACAGATGTCCGACGGGGATTTCGTGATCACCCCGGCCGATCGCTCGGACGTGGTCATGGCGACCCTCGCTTCCGCTCTGTCCCCCTCCTTCCCGGTTCCTTCGGGGGTCCTGCTTTCGGGCGATCTGCACGTCAACGCCGCGACCCAGGCGTTGATCTCGGCCGCGCCCTTCCCCATCCTTCGCACCTCGGGAGACACGTTCTCTGCGGCCCAGGCGGTGGGCTCGGTGCGCGGCGAACTTCGTGCGGGGGCTCCGCGCAAGATCGCGGCCGCCATGGGCGAATGGTCGAAAACGGTCGACGAGAGAGAGCTTCTCGGTCGACTGGATCTCCCCCGGCCCGCGAGTATGACTCCTTTGCGCTTCCTGCACGAGTTGATCGAGAAGGCTCGTTCGAACAGGCGCCGCGTGGTCCTCCCCGAGGGCGAGGACATCAGAATCCTGCGTGCCGCCGAGATCATCGTTCGCCGCGACTTCTGCGACATCACCATCCTGGGCAGAGAATCGAAGGTCAAGGAACTCGCGCAGTCCGAGGGCATCGACCTCGGTTTCGTCGACGGAGAGGTCCCGGGGCGGGGCGAGGTGCGGCTCGTCGACCCGGAAACGTCTCCGTTGCGGGACGAGTACGCGGCCGAGTACGCCAAGCTCAGGGCCCACAAGGGGGTGGAGATCGAGCAGGCCAAGGAGCGCATGCTGGACGGCTCATACTTCGGAACCATGATGGTCCAGCTGGGGCACGTAGACGGTATGGTTTCGGGGGCCGCGCACACCACGGCCAACACCATTCGGCCCGCGCTCGAATTCGTGAAGACCAAGGAAGGCGTGAAGATCGTCTCGTCGGTATTCTTCATGCTCCTTGAGGACCGGGCCCTCGTGTATGGAGACTGCGCGGTCAACCCCAACCCCGACGCCGCCCAACTGGCCGACATTGCCAAGGCGAGCGCGGATACCGCCCGCCAGTTCGGTGTCGATCCCAAAGTTGCGATGCTTTCCTACTCGACGGGCGGCTCGGGGTCCGGTGAGGACGTCGATCGCGTCCGCGAAGCCACCGACATCGTGCGTGCTTCGGCCCCGAACTTCGAGGTCGAGGGGCCCATCCAGTACGACGCCGCGACCAATGCTTCGGTCGCCAAGTCCAAATTGCCAGATTCCCAGGTGGCAGGGCATGCCACGGTGTTCGTTTTCCCTGACCTGAATACGGGCAACAACACGTACAAGGCGGTCCAACAGTCTTCGGGTGCCGTGGCGGTCGGGCCGGTCCTTCAGGGACTGCGGAAACCGGTCAACGACCTCTCGCGAGGCTGCACGGTCGATGACATCGTCAACACCGTGGCAATTACGGCCATACAAGCCCAGGAGAACCACGGTATGCACTAGCCGCCGCGGATTTCGGGCCATAGACTGCACCTAACCGGCGCAAGGAGAGCCTGCCATGAATGCCCCGAAGCCCGAATACATTGATTTTCCCGGTTCGAGAACCGTGGTCGTTCGCTTCAGCGAACTGCCCATGTCCCGGATGCCCGACGAAATGGACCGGGCGTACCGTGCACTGGGCGAGGCCATGCAACAGGGCGCGTTCCGTCCTGCGGGTCCGGCATTCTCGCGCTACGAATCCGTGCCCGGTGAGACGGCAACTTTCGAAACCGGTTTTCCCGTGGAGGAACCGCTCGCGGAGGCGATGATGGTCGACGATATCAGGGTCGTCCCGTCTGAGTTGCCCGCCTGCACTCTGGCGATATCCCAACACGTCGGCCCGTACGACGGACTCGGCGAGTCGTGACGTTCTTTCGTCGAGCAGGTGGAATCCGAAGGGCGAACAACCCTCATGCCGTTCTGGGAGGCCTACGACACCGAGCCAGGACCCGACGTCGACCCCGAGTCCCTGATCACCGGGCTCGCGGTGCCGGTCAAGGACGACCCGAACACCGCCTAGGCGCAAACTGCACCCAAGGTCATCGACGGCCAGCAGCTCCCTCAGCTCGGGCGCGCGGTAGAGACCCTTCTCGAGTGCGGTCACGAGCGGAGCCAGCGCGCGATCGGCCAGAAACTGTTCCCCGTTATGATCGCAGCCCGCCCGTACCAGCTCGGCCCTGGTCCTGCAGTAATACTGCCCCTGTGCCGGTGATACATCCGCCTCAGCGGCGACGCCCAAGACGGCGATGAGCATGATGACTCCTGCGAGAAATCCCAGCGCGTGTTGACCAGAAGCTTGGGGAACAGATATTCCG
This sequence comes from Rothia sp. HC945, assembly GCF_051370785.1. Lineage (NCBI taxonomy): Bacteria > Bacillati > Actinomycetota > Actinomycetes > Micrococcales > Micrococcaceae > Rothia > Rothia sp. HC945. The sequence goes on from NZ_JBFCSN010000001.1 coordinate 1,534,109, forward strand.
GAAATATATCGGTAGTTCAAACATCAGCAAACAAATACAATCAAGAACGAAAACCGGCAGACAAAAATCGGGGCAGTCGCCATGATGGCGACTGCCCCGACCCAAAGTACAGTACAGAGGGTTGGGACTAGGCTCCGATGCCGAGCAGGCCGGAAACAAGCCCAATCACGGGCTCCGCAATTTCTCCCACCGTGCTCACAAGACCATTGACGAGGTCTCCGACGACCGGGAGATCCTGTACAGCATCGACAACATTTGCAGCGAACACAGTTATCACCTTTCATCAGTGTTATCCGCAGCCCACCCTTTTGGTGTTCCACTTCACTTAGTTCATCTGACGCCCAGACGGAAAACAATGGTTGTTACACAATGTTTCAGTTACTATCAAGTAAATGTACGCTTCAGTATCGTAAACTCCCCGAATTGCCGCGCGAGAAATAAATAACCGACCAGTATCGAATCGATATTTTCTTGCAGAGTGATATCAATCGAATATTGCGGAGTGAGAACTAGGGGTGACTCCTTTGCTGAGGTCATTCGCTCTTCCACTTCTTCCGGGGGTCCAGCCGTTCCAGACTCCAGTCGTATCGTTCTGCCCAGACTGCGGCATGGATCCACGTCTCGGCCGAGCGAACTCCAGGAATACCTCGCAGGTCTCGAACGACGTCGTTGTACTCCTCGAGCGATCGGACGCCAATGGTTGCCACGTGGGTGAAGCGCCCCATGGTCCTCGCGGTGAATTCGAGTCCCGGAAGGGACGTCAGCGACTTTTCGACCGCCTCTGCCGTAGCCGGATCCCCGGCGCAGTCAACACCGACCCCGAAAAGCAATCCTTTGTCTCCGGCTCCGCGTCCGCGGATCCCACCGATCTGCACGACCCGAAGGGTGACCAAACGTTGCATCCTCTTGCGACAAGTCGATGCAGCGGCCCCGGTGCGACGTTGCATTTCGCCGAAGGTCATTCTTCCGTCCCGTTGGAGATTCTGGATAATCGCCAAGTCCAGGTCGTCGAATCCGATATCAGTTGTTTCTGGCTCCTCGCCCAACATCAGGGTTCGGAGGACTTGGTCGTAATAGGTGACATGCATGCTGGAAACGCCGCCGACCGTGCGGATCCGGTTCAGCGAGACGCCCAGATCATGGGTCGACCGTGCCCAGACCTCGGCGACCGCCTGAGTTGGTCCGGTGGTCTCGGACAGGTACGCCACGCTGTCGATTCTCCGAAGTTCTTCAAAGACGCAGTCAGTAGGGCCCTGAATGCTCAGCATGAGGTGGGCTTGAACTGAAAGACCGAGAAGCCGGGGATGGATGACCGCGACGATCTTCAACTGGCCGGTCTGCCTCAAATGGTGCAGTCGCTGCGAAATGAGGGACCTGTCCACCCCCAACCGTGCGGCCAGGGTCGAGTGCGCGGCACGGCCATCGTGACGCAGTGCCCGATACAAGTCTTCGTCGAAATCCATCACGTCACGATCCTGCCACAGTCAGCCGAGATCCCGATCGACAAAAAGAGCAGACAAGCACCCCTAAACTACGGAACTGATGACGATGTGATGGATTCAGACCGCAGATGAGTACCTAACCAAAGATAACTTCGTTTTTATGTATTGGCGGCGGCGCTTGGCCGGCTAGCCTGAGGGCGCGACCGGAGAAGGAGTACCACATGCGAAAGCTGTCCCACGTCCAGGACCCAGGAATCAGGGTCCCAAAGATCATCACGGCTGAGACCATCTATTGCCTGGACCGGGACGGCACGAGCCCGGAAGCCTTCCTGTGCATTGACGGATGGATCCGACACCTAGGCACCGAACAATCCTGCCGCACGGCGTCCGCACGGATTAGCGCGATCGAGCCTGAAACCATCGACATGGGCACATCAACCGTGGTCCCAGGCTTCATCGATGCCCACGCACACCCGCTCATGCTGGGGCAGATGATGAGTTGGGTCGACTGCGGGCCGGACAAGGCCTCCAGTATCCCCGAGATCGTCGACCTGCTCCGTGAGGGCGCTGTTTCGCTGCCCGAGGGACGACCGGTCCGCGGGTACGGCTACGAACAGAGGAACCTGGCCGAACGGCGCCATCCCACCCGATTCGAGCTCGACGAGGTCGCCACCGACCGGGAGGTCTATCTGATGAACGCCTCCGGACACGGCGGTGTGGTCAACTCGTACACTTTCCGGCTGCACGGTGTGAACGCGTCGACACCGGACCCCGTCGGAGGGAAATTCTTCCGCGACGACGATGGTGAGCTGACCGGCGAGCTCTCGGACGCTGCCTGCAATATCCTGACCGGCTTGGAAGGTGTGAAGATCGGGCACCACGGCCCGAACTTCCACCTGGCTGACGAACCGGCCGAGCACCTGCGACAACTCCAGGTGGCACAGGAAAATTTTCTGGCCGGAGGAGTAACGACCATCGGAGACTGCCAAGTCAGTCGCCGCGAATTCAACATGTATCTCAGACTTGCGGAACAAGACCAGCTGAACGTCAGGGTCAGCATGTACCTGCTGTCCCACCTGCTGGACGAGGCCCTCGAGATGGGCCTTCACGGGCAGTTCGGCAACGAATTCCTCAGTTTCGCCGGCATCAAGCTCTACGCTGACGGAACCCTGGGCGGATGGACCGCGTACTTTCCCGATGGGTACGTCGGCGACCCCTGCCGAACCGGTCAGCTCTATCACGATCCCGAAGAATACAAACTGCTCGTCGAAAAGGCCCACGCCGCCGGACTCCAGACAGCCACCCACTCCCAGTCTCCAACGGCGTTGGAAATGGTGATCGGCTCACTGGAATCGGTCCTGCGTCAGCGACCGGATGCAGATGCCCGACACCGCATCGAACACTGTGGACTGCCCACACCCGAACAGATCACACGGATGGCCTCAGCCGGGATCTACCCCGTCAACCAGCCCCAACACCACTTCAACTGGGGCGAGGGTGTCGAACAAGCGATTGGTACACCAGGCGAACGATTCAACCCGCTGGGCGAATTCCAGCGCGCGGGAGTACCCATCACGATCTCATCGGATGCCCCCGTGGCCGATCCTCGACCCATGGAAGCCATCCAGGCAGCATCGTCCCGGATCACCCGGAGAGGTGCCCAACTCGGACCGGACCAGCTGGCTATCGACGTCGACACCGCCCTGAGGGCCCACACGATCAACGCAGCCCACGTGCTCGGCCGTGAGCACGACATCGGAAGCCTCGAAGTCGGCAAACGCGCTGATTTCACGGTTCTGGACCAGGATCCGTACGCCACTGACGTCGATCTGCTTGCCTCGATCAAGGCCCTGGCCGTCTGGGTCGGTGGCGAGCAGGTCCACACCGCATAACGGACTCGAACCGACCACCGTTTGAAGGACACACGATGAGTACCTCTCCAACCCAGCAGCACCAGAAATCGAGGGCGAAAAAGGCTGCCTTCGCAGCATTCATCGGCACCACCATCGAATGGTACGACTTCTACATCTATGCCTTTTCGGTCCCGATCGTCTTCGACGTCCTCTTCTTTCCAGAGGGGACAGACCGGCTCACAGCCATCGCTGCCGGGTTCGCCGGAACCGCCGTCGGATTCCTCGCCCGCCCCTTGGGTGCAGTGATCTTCGGACATATCGGAGACCGATGGGGCAGGCGCCCGGCACTAGTGATGACTCTGACCCTGATGGGAACAGCGACCTTCATGATCGGGGTGCTGCCGACCTACGCCGCCGTCGGGGTCGCGGCCCCGATCTTGCTGGTTCTCCTCCGTCTGATCCAGGGCCTGGCCGTGGGTGGTGAATGGGGAGGGGCGGTTTTGATGTCCGTCGAGCACGCGGACCAGAACAAAAAGACCTTCTACGGCTCCTTCACCCAGCTCGGCAACCCCGCCGGTGCCCTGATGGCAACGTCGCTGCTGTCTTTGCTGGTCGGCGTCTTCGGAGAGGACAGCTTCGCCGACTTCGGATGGAGGATCCCCTTCTTGCTCTCAGCGGTGCTGGTCATTGTGGGATTCATCGTGCGGCAAAAAGTCGAGGAATCTCCGGTTTTCAAGACCGAAACGGCAGCCGTCCAACAACAGAACATCCGACAGAAAGCCCCGCTGATATCAGCCCTCCACGAGAATTGGGCGAACATGTTGCTGGGCGTCGGCGCCCTACCTGTGGCCACCGGCGGCTACTATCTCATCACCACCTTCGCAACGACCTATGCGACCGACCCCTCCGTGGGGCATTCGGAGACATTGATACTCAACGCCTTGAGCGTCGCCTCGATCGTGGAGCTGGGGGCCACGATCCTCTTTGGGTGGCTGGGCGACAAACTGGGCAGAAAACCCGTGATCATCGGCGGTTCGATCGCTACCGCCTTGCTGGGTCCGCCCATGTTTCTCGGACTCGGCGGAGACAACGTGGTCTTGATCTTCCTCCTGGTGGCCGTCCTGCGGTTGGCCATGTCAGCCACCTATGGGCCCATGGCTGCGGCGATGTCCCAGATCTTCCGACCCCTATCCCGGTACACCAGCGTCTCGTTGACCTACCAAATGGCAGGCGCGATCTTCGGAGGCCTGATCCCCATCGCCGCCACGCTGAGCTTCCAGGCCACCGCAAGCATTTGGCCGACCATCGGAATGCTGGCAGCCATGTGCGCACTCGGGGCTGTGTGCATGGGCTTTGCACCCCAGCGGCAAGATACCCCGTCCCAACCCACGCTCAGAACCGGGGAAGCGACAGCGTGACGGACTCCGTCTCGCCGTGGCGGACACATCATGCGTCAACGCCAAACATCACAGCGGGGCAAGAGCGGGTTTCAGCACGGGTCGACTCGGGGTCTTCAACAAAATCGGGACCAGCGAGCAGCAAGCGATTGCCGTGATGAGCCCCAAGCCCGCGGAAAATCGGGGGGTCCAAGGAGTTTGTTCACCCTTTCGCTTTCATCCGGAAACCTCCTCCTGAGGAAGGGACAGCCACCGGACCACAGCCGTGAGCGAGTTGCAGGAGTCAGTGCACGCGCAGCGCTCGATCGATCAACCCCGGCACATCGGCCAGCGCCTCGAATGCTCCGGCCAGGACCCCGTCCGGCCGAACGAGATGTCCTGCAGCCTGACCATAGGTGTGGGCCCAGAGGTCCCGCTGCCCCGCAGCAACGTCTTGCATTCCCAGTGCCACAAACTCCGCACGGGTGTCGGTTCTCGTGACGGGCCCGTCGACGATCACGGTGAATTGTCTCGGGCTCAGAAGGTCATGCACACTTCCCCCGCCACGCAGCGTCAGGTGCGGGGCCCGAGTCCCGACGGCCATGCTCGGCTCATGGGGGTCTTCGAATTCATCACCAGGAGGGGCGCCGTAGCGTGACCCCAACGCAAGGGTCAGGGCGTCGATCTCTCCGCTGGGTTTCTTCTGGCCAGGGGTTTTCCGGGAACGGAGAAGGGCCTGGTCGACTATGGCCTGATCGATGGGCCGACGCTCCCCTTCGTACGTGTCGAGCAGTCGGTGCGATGCGTCCCCACGTATCACCGCGGCGAGAATCCAGGCCGCATCGTGGACGTCGTGAACACCGGTGTTGCCACCCATCCCACCGTAGGGCGGCATGATGTGGGCGGCATCGCCCGCCAGAAAGATCCGGCCGGACCGGAACCGGTCGGCCACGAACGCCCCGGTACTCCATGTAGCGACGTCCTCGAAGTCCGGTTCCAGGCCAGAGAGACCGGTGGCCTGTCGCAGGAGGTCGGACAGCTCATCAGTGAGGTCCTCGGTGCGTCGGTCCTCCCACTCCGGGCGCACGTAGGTACCCATCTGCCAGCGTCGATGACCGGAATTTCCCCTGGCAAAGAGAAACGTGCTGGCCGCACGGCAGAACACGGCGTCGACGAATCGCCCACGCAAGGCCGGTGAAAGGTCGGCCCGGAATACCGCGCTGACGGACCGCCCGGGAACCTCCGTTCCGGTCATGCCGACGCCCAGGTGCCGGCGTATAGCGCTACCGGCTCCGTCCGCGGCGATCACGTATCGGGCGCTAACGATTCGTTCCTGTCCGGCGTGACGGACGGTTGCCTCCACGCGATCTGCACGTTCCCCGAGCTCGAGAACGGCGGAATCGAATTCGACGTCTGCGCCGAACCGCCGTGCGGCTTTCAGCACGATGGGCTCCAGAACCTGCTGATCGCAGGAATAGGGGGTTGTCGGGCTCAGGTTCTGGGATTCGACGTCTTCGGCCGGGGGCGCAATCCACGTCGATAGGTCGTCGGACAGGGTCTGACCGATCACGAACCCCTTGCCCGGATCACCTGCGTCGCGGATCTCCTCTTGGATACCCAACGAACGGTAGAGCTCCATACTGCGTATCGTCACCAGGCGAGCTTTGGGATGTGTGGACGTCGACGGGTGCTTTTCGAACACCGTGGTCCTCACTCCGTGCTGAGCGAGAAACGCCCCAGCGGCCAGGCCGACGAGCCCGCCGCCGACGACAATGACGTCTGTGTCCGTGGATGCGCTCATATCCCGAGGCTACCTTCGGGGCAATCATGACGTCGTCACCCATCGTGATGCCGCCCTGGTCCTGGAAGGCGCTTCCGGAATTGACGAATGTGCGCTCCCCGAACGTCGTGTTCTGCCCGAAGTCCGTGCGGAACGGCAGGAAGAGCATGAACGTTTCGGGTACCGTTGCCCCGCCGAGCTCACTCATGAGACGACGCAGTTCGGCCGGGTCACGGTAGTTGCCGTCGATTTCCGCGGTGATGCGGAGTGCTCGCTGGCTGACCTCGTGCAACGGCCAGGTCAGAATCGGGGAACGAGCTCCTCCTGAATCCAACCACGCAAGGGGGTCGGAGTCGTCGTGAGCAGCGAACGGGTTTGCTCTGCTTCGAAGCCTTCGCGCAATCCGGTGGACATCCCCAGAATCGCGTCAGCCATCCCGGGCGACATGCCGACCTGAAGGTACTGCTCACGCATTTGTTCGTCACTGATGTGCTCAACCCGAACTTCCCAGCCAAGCTCGTCCGACAAGATCTCCGCGGCTTGTGGCCACGTCAGGTCCTCAGGGCCATGAACCGCCCGGACGTGTCTCCCGGTCCAGTCGGGATTAAGCAGGGTGAGCGCCGCGACCTCGGCAATATCCCTCGGGGCCACCCAGCTCAAGGGCGCGTCTGGTGGCAACACCGTCTGAAGACATCCCGTTCTGATCGAGGAAAGGTCCATGAGCACGTTGGTGAAGAAAAAGCCGCAGCGAAGATGGGTGACATCCACGCCGCAGGCATCGAGAGCTACCTCCGTCTCGGCCAATCCATCGATTTCGCCGGCCCCGTGGCGCTTTTCCGCGCCAACGCTGCTCTGGAAAACAACCCGCCCGATCCGGTTCGCCTCGACCGCGACCACGACTGACTCCGTCGCACGACGGTAGTCCCCCAGAGGATCCGGCGAGGCGGTCGGCGGGTCGACCCAATAGATCGCGTCAACACCAGCGGTGGCTGAAACAATCTGGTCCGGATCAAACGAATCCGCTTGCATCACGTCCGCATACTCTGCAACGGACGCGGGGATGTTTTCAGGATGACGGGTGAGCAACAACGGTCTGACTCCCGACCGTATGAGCATGCGCGTCAGGTGTTGACCAACGTTTCCTTGTGGGGTCGTGATGGCGATCTTCATGATGATTCCTCTCTTCCCTTCGTGCTTCCACGCTAGGTTCAGATACGGCCTGATCCTGTCCGCATTGCGTGGAATCATGGAGCCATGGATTCCCCCTCGACGCGATCGCTCAGACTGCTGGCACTGCTCCAGTCGGGAGGAGAATGGGGTGGTCGCGAGCTGGCTGACCAGCTTCAGGTCAGCGAACGGACCGTGCGCCGGGATGCCATGCGTCTCCGCGACATGGGTTACGAGGTCCGGTCCCGCCCGGGCCCCGGCGCCACCTACGCGCTGCGGCCAGGCATGAAGATTCCGCCGTTGCTGCTCACAGCGGACGAGGTCTCGACGATGATCACAAGCCTGTTGGTTCTCGAAGCGTGGTCACCCGGCGACGCCACCGCCGCGACCGCACGGGCCAAGCTCGAGCAAGTGCTGCCCAGAAAGCTGAAACAGCGCGCCGCCGCGGTGGCCCTCTCGACGCAGGTCTCTCGGGAGCCTCCGGCCCCCGTGGACTGGAACCTCGTGGGAAAGATCGCCGACGCCGTTGCGACGGGTTCGCGGGTCACTTTCGACTACACCGATCAGTTCGGTCGCGGTTCGCATCGGACCGTCGAACCGTATCGGCACCTCCTGCGCCAACAATTCTGGTACCTCATTGCCTACGATCTGATGCGCGAGGACTGGCGCATCTTCCGCCTCGATCGGATCGAGGGGGCCACAGCCTCCCCCGGACCGCACGACCCGCGCGTCTTTCCGTGGACATCGATCGATGAATGGCTCACCAGCGACGACGGACCAAACAACCGCACCGTGCCTCCGGATGAGTAGGACCGGCGAATGCGGGCGCTCCAGCGTCCGCCTCGAGACAGTCATCCCACGGTTCAGGAGGCCGCACGCAACGCCTCGTCGTCGGCCTTCGTATCATCGTCGGTCCAGTACGTGTCGGGCGGATTGTCCAGGTGCCACTTCACCGACTCCGCGACTCGCGTGGCCGGGCCGGAGGGCGCCCAGGACAAGAGGTTCTGAGCCAGGGCGGACGACGTCAGGATGTGCTGCCGCGGCGATCCGGTCAACCTGTTCATCCCAACGAGCCTGGTACTGACAAGGCCAGGCGCAATGATTCAACGGCTGGTTGTGTGGATGGTGTCAGAGCTGGTGAGAATTCATCAGTTGCCTCATGCAGAAGTGAAGGAAGATTCCCACATGGTCATTCTCAACGTTTTCTTCGACGTCAAGCAGGAACACGAGGGCGCCTTCGTCAAGCTCCTCCACCACATGGTTGTTGAGTCCAACAAGGAGCAGGGTTGCACTCTGTACCAGTTGCACCGGAACGTCGCGGAGCCCCTGTCCTACAACCTCATCGAGCATTGGGACACCCAGGAGGACCTCGATGCACATGCGCAGACGACACACTGGAAGCACTTCGACGCAACGGTCAACGACTACCTCAATTCCCAGTACGAAGAGCACCACTACCAGGAAATCGACTTCTGAGGCGATCCTCCGCGAACGAAGAGGTCGGCCTCGACCCGGCAGAGAAGGAGTTACATCATGAGCGATCCGAAGAAGATCCTCGTCATCGCCACCTCATACGGTGTGGAAACAGACGAGCTCATCAAGCCCAAGGAGTATCTGGAGGAAAACGGCCATCGTGTGACGGTCGCTACCCCGGAGAACGAATCGATCCAGACCCTGGTCATGGATTACGACTCGGGCGCCCGGGTTCCCTCTGATGCACTGCTCTCTGAGAGCCAAGCGGATGACTTCGACATCCTGATTGTTCCAGGAGGGACAATCAACGCCGATGCGTTGCGGCAGGATGATCACGCTCAACGACTGGTGAAAGCCTTTGCGGCAGCGGGCAAACCAATAGCAGCGATCTGCCACGCACCGTGGCTGATCGTGGAAGCGGACCTCGTGGTCGGGAAAACCCTCACGTCGTTTCCTTCCCTGCGCACCGACGTGAACAACGCCGGCGGGGCATGGGTGGACAAGCCCGTGGTGGTTGACGATACGAACGGGTTCATCCTGATCACCTCGAGGACTCCCAAGGACATGGAGCAGTTCACGGCGGCCATCAGTGGTCAGCTCGACTGATGGCCTCTCGGAGTCTCGCGCAACCGACCTTCTTTCGGAAGGAGCCCGTACGCGCCTCTGAAGAGTATCGACATACGGCGTTGGCCGGTTTTCTCCGCACGCGTCGTGCCCGCATCGGCCCGGACCCTTGCTGGCCGGTTGTCGAGGCGGGCACGCCGCGTCGGGTACCCGGTCTTCGCCGTGAAGAGCTCGCCTGGGCCGCGGGTGTCAGCACGGAGTATTACACGAAGCTCGAACAGGGCCGGGCGGCCCACCCTTCCGCCTCAGTGGTGAGTTCGCTGTCGGAAGTTCTGCAGCTCAGTGAATTGGAGTCCCGGTACATCCAGGCCCTCGCGACCCCCGGTCCAGGGCAGGGTGATGAGGAGGACACAGCGACTGTCACTCACGCTGAACAGATTTTGCGCAGTCTGGGAAACCAGCTGCGTGATCCGGTGATGCTGCACATTCTCACGGAAGACCTGACGATTCGGGGAGTTGCCCCGGCGACCGCCGGAATCCTGTTCCCCGACGGAGCATCTGAGCCCGGTCACGGTTTCGATCTCTCGCTTCTCACCTACATCTTCACCGATCCGCAGAGTCGTCAGGTGTATGTCGACTGGTCCGACAAAGCCCGAGAGGTGGTCGGGCTGACGCATTTGGCCCTGGCCAGGTCCATTCCGACGCACCAGCTTCTCGAAGCACTTCGCACCGCATGGGACAACAGCTCCGCGTTCCGATACTTGTGGTCGCGGTACGAACCGTATGAGAAAGCCTACGGTTCGTGGCGGCTTCAGGTGGAAGGCCGGGGGATCGTCGTCTGCAACTACACGACCTTTCAGGTCCCTTCGAGCCGCAACGTCTCCCTGGTGGTGTACACCGAGGCGGAGACGGGCTGAACAGGTCCGAGGTGGAACGTCGAATCGACGATGTCGGCTCCGCGCGCGATCAGCCGTCGGCCGGTCACGTGAGCCGGCGTCGTCGGAATTCTTGCCAAGGATCGTTGTCCCACGCCGCTGGACTATGGGTATGGTTCGTCGTGACACCGTTGTGGACCCCAATCCGCAACGGGCGCCACTGTCGAGGGGGGGGAAAAACGTGACGGCGACCGAAAGCGACAGTGGGAGCGCATCGTCGAACTCGGTGGTATTTGCTCTCAACCGCGCTGACATCGCGATCATCAGCGTGGGCTGCGTGGCCATCGGGGTTGCCCTCGGCGTTTTCCTCCCGGCTATCGGTGGGGAGAAATCTGACCGCCGCCGTACTCCAGCGCCCAGAGGAAGAGCGATCGCCCCATGACAAGCCACATGATCCACCTCAATGGTTCGCCTGCATCTGCCTCGACACTTGCGGCAGTGGCGTTCTCGGGCGATGCCCATTTCACGGCGATGCAAATACGCGACAACGCGGTCCGCGGCCTGGACCTCCATCTTGACCGTCTGCGTCAAAACAGCGACACCGTCTTTGGCCGACACCTCCCCGACGAGACAATCTTGGACTGCCTTCGGACGGGGCTCACGGCATTCGACGCCGACTCCGCATCGATGTTCTGTTTCATCACACCGAGCCATGCGAAAACTCCACTGGGCCTCGACGTTTACGTGAGGACGGCTGGACCGGCATCTGCACCAGATGGCCCTCTCTCCCTCGATGTGGCAGGGCACGAGAGGTACCTTCCTGATGTAAAACATGCCGGAGAAATCAGCTTGGCGAGGTTCTTCGCACGCCAGGCGGCATCGCTCGGTTTCGACGACACTGCGTTCGAAGACCGGGACGGCAGGCTCAGCGAGGCGACGAAGTGGAACCTCGCCTTTTGGGACGGCGAGACCGTGACCTGGCCGCACGCCGAGTACCTCCCGGGCATCACGATGCAAGTCATCCGCCGCCAACTTCGCCTCCGGGGTGTGGCTCAGCAAACCCGTAGCATCCGTCGTGCCGACCTGAGCGATCGATGGTCTGCAGTATCCATGAATTCGACGACGCCCGGAATCCCGATATCTCGGATCGGAGACATACACCTGGCTCAGGACGAATCCTTCTTCGAAATCCTCCGCAGCGCCTATGCCGAAGAAGAATCCGTGGCGTTGGTCTAACGACGAACGCGGCCAGCGTGGGCCAGGACGTTGGGACAGTAGTACGACATCACCATCGCCGGTGGAGTGGGATCACCGTCCGGCGTTACCGGGCGTGCTCTCCGCCGTGGCCAGGTTCTGCGCGGCAGTCACCACCGTGGCACGACGCCGTTGTTGCTCGGTTTCATTGTCCGGGCCAGTGCCGGTGAGCATCTGCGCGAGTTGCGGAACACAAAACCACCATGCGGCCAAGCCGATCACCAAGAGCACCAGGTGATCGGCGGGAATAGCAGTCCCCACAGCCCCGTTGTCCTGGGCCGCAGTGTAAGCCGCAACCTTCCGTCGGTAATGCTCAGTACGGTTCGCCTCATCCGCGATGGGCCCGTCTGCGAGCCCCTCCCAGAGCAAGAGCCGCGCAAGGTCGGGGTGGTCGGCGTAGTAGTCATAGGTCCTCCCCGCGAATTCGCCAACCCGCTCGAAATCCCCGCCTTCAGGGGGGACCACCGATGCGGACAGCCGAGCGAGTTCGTCAGCGAGCACGGTATGAAACAACGCCCGCTTGTCACCGAAATAGTTGTACAAGCGTTCCTTGTTGATTCCTGCCCGTTCGGCGATGCGCGCCATGGACGTGCCGTCGGGGCCGTGCGCGGCAAATTCGACTGTTGCCGCCTCTTTGAGTCGTCTCCGCGTTCCTTCGGTATCCCAGGCCATGGAGACAAGCATACCAACTCCAACGGTGTGGTTGTATTCCACCCCGCGGACAACATAGACTGCAACCACATCGTTGGAGTTGGGAGGACATGGTGAACCACATTGATCGCACTAGCTACACAGAGGACCTGCATCGCGTGGCCGACCATTGTTACGCCTGGCTGGAACCCCCTGGCGGTTGGGGCCTGAGCAATTCCGGCGTTGTCATAGCGGGAGATGAGGTGCTGGTCATCGACACGCAGAATGACATGCGCATGGCCCGGGCCATGCGAGCAGCCCTCGACCAATGCTTCGACAGCCGAAATCCCGCACACACCACGATCGTCAATACGCATCACGACCTCGACCACTGGACAGGCAACGGCGTCTTCGACGCGGGTCGAATCATCGCGACGGACGCCGCGGTCAAAGAGATGCGCGCGACACCGGATCCGGAATCACTTCCGGATCTCGTGGAACCGGATACCGCGGTGGGCGCATGGGCACGTGGGCAAGCCGAGACTTTTGATTACACCGCCTGGACCCGCGTGGAGCCCAACGAATCATTTGCCGGATCGCGGACGATCTCCCTCGGAGACATCGCGGTACACCTGGTCGAGGTCGGACCCGCGCACACGCCCGGTGATGCAATCGTCCACGTACCGCACGACGGCGTCGTATTCGCCGGCGACATCATATTCCATCGCACAACACCCATCTCCTGGGCCAGCATTTCGGGTCAGATCCAAGCGTGCGAGACAATCCTGGCCCTCGCTCCGGACGTCGTGGTTCCCGGGCACGGTTCTGTCACAGACCAGGAGGGCGTTCGTGAGGTGCGCGATTATTTCTCGCTTGTGCAGGAACACGCGAGGCGTTCCCAGGCGGCCGGTATGCCGCTGGAGACGGCCTATCAGGACATCGATCTTGGCCCTTATGGGAACTGGCCACACTCCTCTCGTGTGTACGCGAATCTCGCTTGCGCATATGCCGAGGCCGAGGGGCGCCCGTCACCGAAGCCGACCCAGGTGATGGAACGGGTCATCGCTGATGACCACGCGTTGACAAGACAATCAGAACAGAGCACAGGAGGCAGAGAATGACTGCAGACCAGCGCGCCACCGAGCACACAGGTATCGTGCCGTTTGCTCTGAACGTTCCTACCGAGGCGATCGACGATCTTCACTCACGTCTGCGTGCCTCGCGTTTTCCGGAGCACGAGACGGTACTCAGCAACCACGATGAGTGGGCACAGGGCATCCCGCTGACGTATGTCCACGAACTGTGCCAGTACTGGCTGCACGATCATGACTGGCGTCGCCTGGAAACCGAGCTGAATGGCCTCGGCCAGTGGACCACTGAGATTGATGGCCTGGACATCCATTTCCTGCACGTCCGGTCTTCACGCGCAGATGCGCGCCCTCTGCTGATCACTCATGGGTGGCCCGGCTCGGTCCGTCGAAGCCCTGGATGTGGTCGACGGTCTGGTCAACCCGCCGGACGATGAACCCGCATTCCACGTGGTTCTGCCTTCTCTCCCCGGGTTCGGGTTCTCGGGGAAGCCCAGAACTCCCGGTTGGGATCTTCGCCGGATCGCCGACGTCTGGGCCGAACTCATGACTCGCCTCGGTTATGAGCGTTTCCTCGCCCAAGGGAGCGACTGGGGCGCGATGGTCACGATCACTCTGGCGATACATCACCCCGATCGGGTCGCCATGATGCACACGACCGTTCCTCACGCGACCCGTCCCAGCGGATTTTCGGACGATGAGCTCACCGCCACCGAGCGCGATTGGCTGGACCATGAAGAACAATTCCGGCGTACAGGCATGGGCTACGCGGCGATTCAATCCACGAGACCTCAAACCATCGGATACGGGCTCGTCGATTCACCGGCCGCTCAATTGGCCTGGATCATCGAGAAGTTTCACGATGCCGCCGATTGCCAGGGCCACCCGGAGAATGCGGTATCGCGGCACCGTATGCTCGACAACGTCGCCTTCTACTGGTTCAGCGCCTCCGGTGCATCCTCGGCCCGCCTCTATTGGGAAAGCGCTCGGAACGGCTCGGGCCTGGACATGACCACTCCGGTCACGGTTCCCACCGCGGTGTCCGTATTTCCCGAAGAGCTGCGCAAACTTCCCCGGTCCTGGGTCGAACGACGCTTCGTCGACCTCCGCCGCTGGAACGTCCTGGACCGCGGCGGACACTTTCCGATGCTGGAGACACCCACAACGTTCGTGGCCGAGCTTCGCGCCTCATTCCGCGACGCCCCCGATGAATGAGCCCTGGCGAGACTGGCCGTCTAGATCTCGGTAGACATCATCACGTCGCTCGTTGGAGCCTTGGATCCCCCTTCAGGCTCAACCGTGACGGCCACGGCGTCGGAGTCGCCCACATTTCCGGTCAACCAAACACTGGAGTCGCCACCGTTGAAGGTCTTGTCAGGCACGGGGCTGCCATCTTTCATCAGCCAGAGCTGATACTGCTTGCCCTGCCCTGGGTCCGTGAAATTCGACCCGACAAACATGGCGTCGGTTCGTTCACGGGAAGCGACCACCGTGGCAGAGGCTCCTTCCTGACTGATGTGTTTCACGGCCACGTCAGGAGCGGCCAACAGATCATCCTGACGTTGTTGCTCGTGCTGCCGCTCTGCGGTGACCTGTTGGCCATCGTTCCCGGCCTGATGGCCGAGACTCCAGCCTCCTAGTGCCAGGCCAGGCGCCAGGATGATAGCGGCCGCCGCGAGCAGCCAGCGGTTGCGACGAGCTCTCTTCGTCTCGAACCTATACAGCTTGGCCTGTGAATCGGTCTCGGAATTCCGGTCGGGGTGGCGCGTTCGTTGCCGGGCCCTTTCGGCTTCTCGGCCCGTATCACGGTCAATCGCACGGAAGACTTGTGCCTTCAGCTCCGCGGGCGGTTCCACCGCCACCGCTTCGGCCAGCCCTTCGGCGGTTCTCTGGAATGAGCTGGCTTCTTCCCGGCACCTGGAACACGTGTCCAAGTGCGCTTCGAAAGCTCGCACTTCTTCTGGCTCGAGGGCATCAACAGCGTACAGTGCAGCGTCCGAATGGACGTCGCCACTCCGATGAGCCCCCTCCATACTGTGATCTAGCACTGTTCCCCCAATACTGCCCGGAGAGTGACCAGCCCGTTCCTGATCCTGGATTTCGCTGTCCCCAACGGAATCCTCAGGTAGTGGGCCATTTGCTGATGGGTCAATCCCCGGAAATAAACCAACTCCAAGGCCTGCCGCTGAACCGGGCTCAACTGAGACAACCCCGAGTCCACGTCCTCTCTGTCCAAAGCACTTTGGACTCCGTCCCACGTCTGGTCTGCGGGGCCGCCTTCCCCCTCCCTGACTTGGTAGTACTCCTCGCGGTCACGACGTCGCGCGCTGGAACGGATCATATCCACTGCGCGGCGGTGGGCCATCGTGGACAACCAGGCTTTGGTCGTTCCACGAGCGGGATCAAATTTCACCGCCTGCTGCCAGGCCATGAGATAGACATCTTGAACAATTTCGGCGGTCAAGTCACTGGAACGGAGCAAACGAATCACGACACCGTAGACCACCGAGACGGTGGCATCGTACAGGTCAGCAAAAGCTGAATCGTCGCCTCGGGCGCTACGAGCGACCAAGGCAGCCCGATAGGCCTCGTCCGCGTCGTTCAGACCTCTCTTCGATGCCCCACGACGACCTCCCGGGGCAGCTGAGGAAGAACTCACATGATCTCTCTAACTTCTCGAGGTGCTGCACGCCCGATACGACGGCAGCATTCGCCCCGCAGGGCAGTCCTCTCCCGGCCCACGCCACTCGTCCGCCGGGCGGCGTTTCTGTGTGATCCCGGGTGGGATGTACCTCTGATTCGGTACCGCCGCGCATATGGATGTGTGTTCCCGGCCTCTGAATCCGGCCGCGTCGGAACGAGACAGACGGCACTGCAACGACGCGCGCCACCCATCAGGCGCTGAAGGACGGGACCGCGGTAGTGGTTCTAGACGGCGTTGGCCCCATGAATCTGAGCCAGACCTACCAGCAGGAAATGAGCCCGCTGGACGACTCATTGCCGTTGGCGGCAACCCTGCCTGCAGCGTGCGGGCCCTGAACGCCTCGCAAATGGGCGCTGTCCCTGAGGGCGGCGTCGATGCCGAGGTCGGCCAGAAAACCGACCCTTCCTCCACCGCAGTAGGCATTGGTGCCGGTGCAGTCGGGCTGGCGGCAGTAGGTAGAGGGGTCGTGTATCTGCAGCGTCGCTACCGGACCTGAGCCCAAACCCAGGACGACAGCACCATCATGAGTCATACCAAGTTCGGCACCCGCGGATTCATCAGAGAAGACACCTACGTGGTCTACGCCGTGTTCGAGAGCCACAACGGCTGAATTCGCCCCACCACGTGGCGACACCTCACCACTGGTGTCCGGGCGAAGGAGTGCGCTCGACGTCGATGGATCCCCGATACGTCCGCTGACTCGACTTTGTGCTCGCCACCGCCAATCCAACAACGGCCTCGCTCCGAATACCTGGGTATCTGCACCCGATGTGAGTACAAGGTACCCCGAATCGAAAATCATCTGATGGATACGACCACTGCACCGGCGCCCTCGGCCCGGGCAACCGAGACCTCGACGCGCAGAACCGAGCTGACGCCCGCCCAGCGGGGCATCTGGTATGCCCAGCAACTGGATACGGGCAACGCGACCTACCAGATCGGCCAGTACCTGGAGTTCGACGAACGGATCGATGCCCAGGTGTTCAGCATCGCCTGGACGAAGACTGTCCGGGACATCGACGCACTCTCCTTGCGATTCGACGCGGACCGCGATGGGCCCTTCGCGACGATGGAGCGTCCCGACCCGTCGGACCACTTGGTGTCCACCGTGGACCTCAGCGACCTGAGCCCTCGCGAAGCCCGCGACGTCGCAGACCAGCGGATGACCGAGGACCTCGCCACTCCCCGGGTTCCCGGTTCCGAAGATCTCAGCGCCGCCGTGTTGTTCCAGCTTCCACGTGGACAGAGCCTCTTCTACCAACGCATGCATCACATCATGGTGGACGGATACTCGGCCGTCATGGTCACCAGTTACCTCTCACGGGTTTATTCGGCCTTGATCCAGCGGGTCCCTCCCGAGAGCCTCAGCAACCGGCTGGGTTCACGCATCGCTCAGGCGGCTGCCGCTATCCCCTCGCCGTTCCCCAGTCACGAGGACCTCCTGGCCGACCTTCACAGCTACCACCGTTCCTCCCAGCATACGGAGGACGAGGCGTTCTGGCGCCGTGAAATCCAGGACGACGCCGCGATCGAGGGGCTCGAGGGAACCCCGAACGGTCCGGCGAAAGAGGTCGTGCGGGTCCGGAGAGCGCTGACCGAACGTGAGGCGAAGCCGTTGCGCGAGCTCGGCCGCGATATCCCTCGCACCGTGATCGCGGTGGTCGGCATGTACCTGGGACGGATCACCGGCCAGGAAGAGATCTCCGTGGGCCTGCCTGTGACCGCCCGACGCGGCCGCATCGCCAAGTCCATCCCGTCGATGCTCTCCAACATCCTTCCCCTGCGGCTGAAGGTGTCTCCCGGCCAGAGCATCGAGGACACCGTGCTGCGTGCCGGAAAGACTGTGCGCAACGCCGTCCGCCATCAGCGCTTCCGGCTCGAGGAACTCCCACAGGCTCCCAGCATGTCCGGCACCTCCGTGAACTTCCTTCCCGTGAGCGAGGACCTGGAATTCGGCAGGGCCTCGGCGCGCGTCAATATCCTCGCCACGGGTCCGGTCCACGATCTCTCCGTGGTCCTCTCCGGACTGGGCAGCACCGATGCCGAACCGACTCTCCTCCTGGAGGGTGACGCCGCCCTGCACAGCGCGGAGACCCTGCAAGAGCACGCGGATCGGCTGCTCCGGTTCATTGCCTCCGCCCTGGAGACGCCGACCACCACCGTGGATCAGGTCCAACTCACCACGGAGCACGAAGGCGCCCGGCTGTTGGAGCACGGAGCCGGGTCTCGCCGCACCATCGAGCCCCTCAGCATCGTGGAGTCCTTCGCCTCGATCGCCGCCGATCGCCCAAACGAGACAGCCGTCGTCGCCCCAGACGGGACGCTGAGCTTCGGGAAGCTCGAGGAAGACTCCACCCGGTTGGCCAACTATTTGCTCACGTGCGGAGCGGGTCCTGGCAATGCGATCGCCGTACGCGTGGAGCGCAGCGCAAACCTTCCCGTGCTTGTGCTCGCCGTGCTCAAATCCGGCAGCGCCTATGTGCCCCTGGACCCGGAGTACCCCGTGGAGCGCGTGGCCGAGATGATCGAAGACTCCGACCCCGCGCTCATGCTGACCAGCCATTCGCAAGCGGCAAAGGACCGACAGGCGGGTACGCCGTGGAGCTTGCGGACGCTGGCAACGGATGCGGACACCGAACAGGGATGGCACCAATGTTCCCCCAACCCTCGAGGGCTTCCAGAGGCCTCCCAGCACGATCTCGCCTATGTGATCTTCACGTCCGGAAGCACCGGACGTCCCAAGGGGGTCGGCGTCGAGCGCATAGCGTTGCGCAATCTCTACCAGGAGCATCGGGCCGAACTCTTCGAGCCGACCCGGGCCCGCCTCGGTCGGCGCGTGCGGGTCGCGCATACCGCCGGTCTCTCTTTCGACGCCGCCTGGGACCCTTTGCTGTGGCTCTTCGCCGGACACGAGCTGCATCTCGTGGACGATCAGGCCCGGCGGGATCCTCAGGCTCTCGCCGCGTTGCTCAAGGACCACGAGATCGATGTCATCGAGACCACCCCGTCCTTCGCGGAGGCCCTGCTGGACACGGACCTCCTGAACGCCACCACCGACGACTCTCCCCAACCTCACCCGTCGCTCATTGCCGTGGGCGGCGAAGACCTTCGCCAAGACCTCTGGGACCGGCTGGCTGACCTGTCCGGCGTCCGGGCCGTGAATCTCTATGGGCCGACGGAAACAACGGTGGACAGCATGGTCACCGACGTCGGCGCCGAGGATCAGCCGCACATCGGTTCCTCGGTGCGCAATAGCCGACACTATGTCCTGGACAGCGGCCTGCGTCCGGTCCCGGACGGTGCCGTGGGTGAGCTCTACCTGGCGGGTGTGAACGTGGCCCGGGGCTACGTGGGCCAGCCCGGCTCGAGTGCTTCACGGTTTGTCCCCGACCCCTTCGCCGACGACGGCTCGCGGATGTACCGGACCGGCGACGTCGTGCGTCGCCGCCGGGACTCGACGTTGCGGTTCATGGGGCGCGCCGACGACCAGATCAAGATCCGCGGCTATCGGGTCGAGCTGAGCGAGGTGGAGACGGCGCTCAGCTCTCTTCACGACGTCGGCCGGGCGGCCGCGGTGGTCCACGGGGACGGGCCGACGACCCGAATCATCGGTTACGTGTCCAAGACCGGGGACCGCTCGGAAACCGTCCTGGACGGGTACCAGCTGAAAGAGGAGCTCCGGCACCGGTTGCCTGAGTACATGGTTCCCGCCGGGGTGGTTGTGCTGGACGACTTTCCGCTCACGGTCAACGGCAAGCTCGACCGCAAGGCGCTGCCCGAGCCACGGACGCAGGATGCCGAGACGCAACGCCCGAGGACTGTCCTCGAACGCGACGTGGCCGCCGAGTTCGCCGACGTCCTGGGGCTCGACGCCGACGGGCTGGGCATTGACGAGGACTTCTTCGCAGCCGGCGGACACTCGCTCCTGGCGACTCGTTTGGCTGCACAGCTGACCGACCGGTTGGAGATCGACGTCCGGGTACGCGACGTCTTCGACCGCCCCACGGTGGCCGCCATGGCTGCGCGACTCCAGCATGCAGATTCCGTGTCCGCCGTCGACACGCTGCGGCGACGGACGCGTCCGGACACGGTGCCGGTTTCCTTGGCCCAGCGCCGGCTGTGGTTCCTGGCCCAGCTCGAACCGGACTCGCCGGCCTACAACATTCCCGTGGTCCTGCACCTGACGGGCCGCCTTGACGCGACCGCGCTGGAAGAGGCGCTGGCCGATATCGCCTGGCGCCACGAACCGCTACGCACGATCTTCCCCGCTCGCGACGGTGAGCCGGAGCAGAAGGTCTTGAACGGAGAGGCCGGTCGGCCCCGATTCACCGCGGTGACTGTTCCTGCCGATCGCTTCGAGTACGTGGTGCGGCAGGAAGCCTCACGCCCCTTCGACATCACGCGGGAGACGCCGCTGCGCACCGTGCTGCTCAGTACATCACCCGAAGATCACACACTGGTGATGGTCATGCACCATATCGCCTCGGACGGTTGGTCGCTGGCGCCCTTGGCTCGCGATCTCTCGGCAGCCTATGCCGCCCGGGTTCGGAACGAAACGCCCCAGTTCGATGAGCTCGCCGTGACCTACGTCGACTTCAGCCTGTGGCAGCGGGAGCATCTGGACGCGAACACGGACCGATCCGGCGAAGTGCATCGGCAGATCGCCTTCTGGCGGGACAGGTTAGAAGGAGCGCCGGCGGAAATCGGTCTGCCTCGGGACCGCCCGCGGGGCCTGGCCCCCGAGGGAATGGTCGAGAACGAGGAGCAGGGAACGGAAGAAGCCATCGCGAACGTCGGTCCGTCGATGGGCCGCGTAGAAAAACTCGAAAGCTCGCTCGACGCCGCCGCCCATGCCGCTCTGCGCGAGGTCGCGGCCGATCACAGGGCAAGCCTCTTCATGGTTTTGCACACCGCGCTGGCCGTGGCCCTGAAGCAGCACGGGGCAGGCGAGGACATCGTGATCGGCGCTCCCGTCGCCGGCCGCACCGATCCACGGTTGAACGAACTCGTCGGGTTCTTCGTCAACACGCTGGCGCTTCGTACTTCACTGGATCGGGACCCGGAGCTCGGCGAACTCCTCGACCGCGTCCGGGAATCGGATCTAGCTGCTTACGCGCATCAAGACCTGCCCTTTGACGCGGTCGTCGATGCGGTCAGTCCCCCACGCACACCGGATATGCACCCGGTATTCCAGGTCATGCTGACCCTGCAAAACACCGAGCCCGCCGTCATATCCCTCGATGGGGTCGAGGTCACGGTGCCTCCCCAGGTGACGAGTGCCGGGGTGAAGACAGATCTGATGATGGACGTGGACGCTCCCGCGGGCGAGGACGGACCGCTCGGTCTGTCCTTGGGCTTCGACCGGTCCCTGTTCGACAGGGGCACGGCGCAGAGCATTCTCGACGGCGTCGTCCGAGTACTCGAGGTGTGGCAGCACTCCTCGGCGCGCCGAGTCTCTGAGTTGTCCTCGGTGCATCCGAGAACGTCGGCCTGGCTCGAGGAACACAGTTCCGGCGCACCAGTGGAGGCCTCCGGCACGATCATCGACACGCTCGCCGCAACCGCACGCCGCTGGCCGGACTCACCGGCGCTGTCCGATCGGAACAGGGCACTGGACTTCGTCCAATTGTCGGCGTCCGTGGACGATGGCGCCGCGCACTTGGCCGCAGCGGGCGTGGAGCCCGGAGACCGCGTGATCATCGCTCTTCCGCGCACGGTCCACGCGCTCATCGGCGTCCTGGCGAGCTTGCGCGCCGGCGCGGTCGCCGTGCCGGTCGATGTCTCCTATCCCCCGCCCCGTATTGCCCGGATCGTCTCGGGTTCGGAGCCCAAGGCCGCGATCGTGGACGCTGGGACCCTCTCCGAGGTTGTGCAGGATGCACTGGCGTCCACGCCGACACCCGTACGGTTCCTCGATCCAACGGACCTGGAGGGTCCGGCCGAGCACCCGGTCCCGGCACACCCGGCACCGGGAGACACCGCCTACCTCGTGCACACGTCGGGGACAACGGGCGTGCCCAAGGCCGTCCAGGTGCCGCATCGTGCGCTGCAGAATGTCTATGTCCACCACCACGAACATCTGGTGGAACCCCATCAACGAGCCTGCGCCGAAGGTTTGCCTCGCATGCTTCATCTCAGCGGGCTCGGTTTCGACGCCGCCTGGGACCCGCTGCTGTGGCTCGTCGGTGGGACCACGCTGGAGATTCCCTCGGAAGAACAACGGGTCAATGCCGAAAGCGTTGCCGCCCTTCTGGTCGATGGCGATATTGCCGTCCTGGAGACCACTCCGTCGTATCTTCGCCAGCTGATCGCCGTCGGGTTGATCGACTCTCTCCGCGAGCGCAGCAGCAGACTGACCGTTGCCCTCGGCGGTGAGGCCGTGCCGGCTGCGCTGTGGCGAAAGATCGTCGACACCCCGGAACTGTCGGGGTGGAATCTGTACGGGCCCAGTGAATTCACCGTGGACTCCGTGCTGGGCCGGATGACCGGAACTGAACCTCATATCGGTCGGCCGATTGGCAACGTCACCGCACGCGTCCTGGACCCGTATCTCTCAGTCGTGCCGCCCGGGGTCGAGGGGGAACTGTATCTCTCGGGTCTGTCCGAAGCGCACGGCTATCGCGGTCGCCCAGGGGAAACTTCCGTCCGGTTCGTACCTGATCCGTGGACGTCCGGGGGCAGGTTGTACCGCACCGGCGATATCGTTCGCCGTCGTGCGGACGGCACGCTCGATTTCCTTCGGCGTGACGACGACCAGGTCAAGATCCGTGGCTACCGCATCGAACTTGCTGAGGTGGAATCAGTGCTCGGTACCGTCGACGGCGTCGACTCTGTCATCGTTCGGGTGGTGGCCCCTGGAGGGGCTGAGACCGCCCAGCTCGCGGCTTGGTTGGTGACCGATCGTGAGCTCGAGGTGGTGCTGTCCGAGGCGGCTCGGCTCCTGCCCTCGTACATGCTCCCGACGCGTCTGACGCGCATTGACTCGGTCCCTCTGACGGCGCACGGCAAGGTTGATGATTCCTCTCTGCCGGATCCGCAGGACCGGGCGAGCGACTCCGCCCCCAGAAACGAGCACGAGCGGAAGGTATGCGACCTCATGGGAGAGGTCTTGGGGATCTCCGGGGTGGGTCCCGAGGACGACTTCTTCGCCCTGGGCGGGCATTCGTTGCTGGCTGTCTCGCTCGTGGGGCGGTTGCAACACGAGCTGGGCCTCGACGTGCCGTTGCGCGCGGTCTTTGAGGGTGGGTCCCCTCGTCGGCTGCTCTCGCTGGCTTCCGCGCCCGGTCGCCCTCTCCGGGATGAGGATGCCGGAGAACGCGGCACCGACACCGCACCGGATGTCGTGCGGGAGGTGCTCGACCAGCCCTTGGCGGATTGGGCGAAGGAGCATCCGCGTGACTCCGTCGACCCCATGCCGCTGACTGCCGGCCAGCACCGCCTCTGGTTCCTGAACCGCCTCGATCCCGAGAGCGCCGAGTACAACGTGGTCCTGCATGTGCGGCTCGACGGTGAACTCGACACCGGGGCGATGGCGGCCGCCGTGGACGATCTCGTCGCTCGGCACGAGGTGTTGCGCACGAGCTACCCTGCGGAGCTTTCTGGGGACAGCGGTGAGCCGATTCCGGTTCAGCGCGTCCACGATCCCGTGACGGGAGTGCTTGGAGAGACGCCCCTGGATCTTTCGTCCGGCTTCGATCTGACCCGCCAGACACCTTTGCGCGCCGCGCTGGTCCGTCTCGGCGAGAACAGCTGGCGGCTGGAATTGGTGATTCACCATATCGCCACGGACGGCGCGTCCCTCGGCCCTCTGGTCCGGGATCTCGGCGCAGCCTACGCCGCCCGACTCTGCGACGAGACCGCTCTCCTCCGCCCCCTGCGGGTCCAGTTCGGCGACGTCGCACGCCGGGAACGGCACGCTGTGGCCCAGCGGGATGATGCCGGCCGCGCCGAGGACGCCGCCCTGGAGCGCTGGGCGGACCGCCTGGCCGGCATCCCAGAAGAGCTTCAGCTGCCTTTCTCGGGCAGGGGCGCGGAGTCGGCGCGCCAGCCCGCGGGACAGGTGTCCTTCGCACTTCCCGCCGGGTTGGCGGCCCACATCGCGGAGCTCTCCGCGGCCCGGTCCGCGAGTGGCTTCCACGTTTGGCTCGCGGCCCTGGCGGGGTATTTTCGCCGCATCGGGGCTGGGCCCGACATCGTGCTCGGCACTCCTTCGGCCGGACGGCGAGACCCGGATATGCAGGATCTCATCGGGTTCTTCGTGAACACGCTGCCGATCCGTCTGCCGTTGGACGGCGAGTCCGCGAACTTCTACGACGCCGTCGATATCGCCCGGGGCCAGACTCTGGACGCGCTCGAGGACGAGCACGTGCCGTTCGAACGTATTGTGGAGCGTCTTGAGCCGGAGCGGCGGCTGGGCCGGCATCCGATCTTTCAGACCATGCTCTCGGTCGAGGAACCCTCCGATGTGAAGCTGGATCTGCAAGGCGTGACGGCAACCGTCCTGGACCCTGGGACCACGGGCGACGCGAAAATGGACCTGTCTTTCACCCTGCGTCCGGGCAGGGAGCCGGCGGAAGAAATCGGCGGCGTATTGGAGTACAACGCCGCGAAGTTCACCGCGGCCTCCGCCCGCAGGCTGGTGGAAGGGTGGATCCAGTTCGTTGCGGAGGCCGTTCAGCAGCCGGAGAGGCCTGTTCTCGAAACTCCCCTGACGGGGCTGGCGTCTCCGCTGAGGCCCTGGCCGTACCGTGGATCGGTGCACGAGACTGCTACCGCCCGCCCCGGTGCGGAACAGCCGCAATCCTTGACGGAGGCGACGGACACTTCCGACGTTTTCGACGCGACACTGCGCCAGGTCCCCGACCATACGGCCCTGGTCGCACCGGACAGGACCCTCACCTTCTCCGCAGTGGACGAACGCGTCCGTCAGCTGGCCAACGGGCTCACCGCCGAGGGAGTTGAATCCGGCGACGTCGTCGCCCTGTGTCTGCCGCGGTCCGCCGACACGATGGCCGGGGTGTTGGCCGTGTGGCGAGCCGGCGGCGTCGCGCTTCCCATAGACATCTCCCTGCCGGAGACCCGGGTGGCCGACATGCTGGCCGTTTCGGGGGCACGCCTGGTCATTCACAGCGACGAAGAACCTCCCGCCGGCTTGAGTTCGTCCTCGTCCCTGGCCCGCGACGCCGCCGGCCTCGGAGGAATATCCGGGCAACGAGTGCTCGGCATCGCGGCGTTGATCGAGTCCGGGCGGCCGACCCGGGAAGCGGATATCGCGGCCGGACGGACGTCACGTGCCGTCCACAACCGCCCGGACCAGGCCGCTTACGTGATCTTCACTTCGGGGACCACGGGCAGGCCCAAGGCCGTCCAGGTCCCGCACCGTGCCCTGAACCATCTGCTGGTATCCCACCTCGGGACGATCATCCCGAACCCGCGGGAGCAGCGGGTGCGGCTGGCCCACACCACCGGGGTGGGCTTCGACGCCGCTATGGATCCCGTCCTCTGGCTGTTGGCGGGCCACGAGGTGCATCTGGTCGGCGACGAGACCCGACGCAATCCGGAGGCCCTCGCGACCCTTTTCGCCGACCGGGGCATCACCGCGTGGGAAAGCACGCCGAGCTACGTCAGCGCACTGACCGCGCATTCCCGACTGCCCGATCTGCTCGCATCACAGACGGTGGAGAACCCGTTTACCCTTCTGTTGGGCGGAGAACCGGTGGATCCCGGCCTGTGGACCTGGCTGCGTGGATTCAGCGGTGTCCGCGCGTGGAACCTCTATGGCCCCACAGAGGTGGGGGTCGATGCGCTCGTCGCCGATGTGTCAGCGGATCCTCGGCCCGATCTCGGTTCGCCGACCGCGTCCACGCGGGCGTATGTCTTGGACGATCGGCTCCGACCGGTGCCGGACGGGGCCACGGGTGAACTGTGGCTGGCCGGTCCGCAGCTGGCCGACGGCTACGCCGGTCAGCCGTCCATGACCGCCTCGTCCTTCTCACCCGACCCGTTCTCCAAGGACGGCAGCCGCATGTACCGTACCGGCGATCTGGTGCTCGTGGAGCGGCCCGATGACGGTGGCGACGAACCACCCAAGCCACCCCTCGATGAGCACGGAGCACACCGCCGGCTCCGAGATCTCGCCCCACGCATCCGCACGCTCGGGCGAGCCGATTCGCAGGTCAAGATCCGGGGCTACCGGGTGGAACCGACCGAGGTCGAGGCTCTGCTGCGCGCCGAGGCCGACGTCGCCGAAGCCGTGGTCCGGGCCCGCGAGACACACCGTGGGACCGAGTTGATCGCCTGGATCGTTCCGCAGGGACGCCAGTGCGATGATTCGCAGGAGTTCTCCACAGAACTGCTCCACGAGCTCGGACGCCAGCTGCCCGGCTACATGGTCCCGGCCACGGTCCAGTGCCTGGCCGAAATCCCCTTGACGCCTCACGGAAAGGTCGACGACGCCGCTCTCCCCGAGCCGGAACGGTTGAGCCCTGCTCGACCGGGCCGCGCTCCGAACACTCCCGCCGAACGTTCAGTGGCGCGGGCCTTCGAAACCGTCCTGGGAGTCACCGAGGTCTCGGCGACGGAGTCGTTCTTCGCCCTCGGCGGCCATTCGTTCCTCGCTCAGCCCACGATTGCGGCCGTCAACTCGGAGCTCGGTTCCGAGCTCCCGGTCCAGGCCATCTTTCAGGGGCCCACGGTGGAGGCTCTGGCGGCGCTGGCCGAATCGGGGCGGCATGAAGTCTCCAATAGCCTCCGACCGGTGCTTCCGCTGCGTTCCGAAGGGCACGGCACACCGATCTTCGCTGTTCACCCAGTGAGCGGCCTGTCCTGGGCATTCTCCGCGCTCCTGTCACATCTGGAGACGGAGCGACCGCTCTTGGGGCTTCAGATGCACGGCCTGGCCCCGGATGAACCCGAGATCACGGAACCGGCGTCGATGCAGGAGCTCGTCTCCCGGTACATCACCACGATTCAGGAAGAACAGCCTCAGGGGCCGTACCACCTGGTCGGATGGTCGCTCGGAGGCCGGCTGGCCCACAGGATCGCCGCCGAGTTGCAGCACCGCGGTCACCAGGTGTCGACTCTCGCGGTGATGGATGCCTATCCGGAAGGAGATTCCGCGGCCGCCTTGGAGACCGACCAAGACCTCTGGCGAAGCCTCCTCACAAATATCGGAGCCGAGGTCCCGGAGGACGAGGTGCTCGACGTTCATCGCGTCGCGGAGCTCATGGAAGAGGCGGGAAGCTCTCTGGCGGCCGTTCCGGAGGCAGTCATGGACACGATCATCCGGAGGTTCCGCACCATTGCGGGTCTCCTGGACACTGCGCCCATCCCCGTTGTCGACGGAGACATGCGCGTCATGGAGGCGACGCACAACGTCCCTGCGGGGCGCCCCACCCCGGATTCGTGGTCGTCCTATGTGAACGGGCACGTGACCGTGGACAAAATCCCGGCGGCACATGCGGACATGCTCACCCCCGAGTCGGCACGCCACGTGGCGGCCGCCCTTCAGCGGTGGGGAACCCTGTGAGCCCCGGGCGGGGTCCGAGGGTGCGCATCAGAAGGCGTCACGGCAATCCGATTGCGCAACCGCTCCGAACTGACTATGTACCTGCCTGACCTGATCGGGACCCAAGAACAACCAGCTATCCCAAGGAGTCCGATGATGTTGAATCCATTCGATCGCGACGACATTGCCTTCAGGGTCGTCATCAACGACCTGGGCCAGCACTCGCTATGGCCCGATTTCTCCGCTGTGCCTGACGGCTGGGTCGCAGTCTACGGGCCGGCGGAACGTCAGGAATGCCTGGACTACGTGGAAGCGCACTGGCCGGATATCACCCCGAGCGCAGAGCGCGACAGGGCCATTTCATGAGCCCCGGCTCCCTGACGGAACCGCGCGGCCCCATGATCTCGCTCCAGTCGCTCCGCAAGAGTTTCGGACAATTTCGTGCGCTCGACGGCGTCGACCTGGAGGTGTCCGCCGGAACCGTGCAAGGGCTGCTCGGCCCGAATGGGGCCGGCAAGACCACGACGGTACGGGTGCTCACCACGCTGCTGAATCCCGACGGCGGCGACGCCGTGGTCGACGGATACAGCGCACGCCGCGAAGCTCATGAGGTGCGTAGCCGGATCGGCGTATCCGGTCAGTACGCCGCCGTCGATGACAAGCTCACCGGCATGGAGAACCTCACCCTGGTGGGGCAGCTCTACGGAATGCGCCGCCGGTCCGCCAGGATCAGGGCCCGGGAGCTGCTCGAACAATTCGGGCTCGACGGCGTCCCCGCCAAACGACGGGCCGGAACCTATTCGGGAGGTATGCGACGGCGTCTCGACCTCGCGGGCGCCCTGGTCGCCCGACCGCCAGTGATTGTCCTGGATGAGCCCACCACGGGCCTTGATCCCCGCGGCCGCCGCGATACCTGGAACGCGATCTCCTCACTGGCCGAAGACGGCACCGCGGTCTTGCTGACCACCCAGTACCTGGAGGAGGCCGATGAGCTGGCCGACTCCATCGCCGTCATCGACGGGGGACGCATCATCGCCGAGGGCACCGCAACCGACCTCAAGTCTCTCGCCGGCGGCGTCAGGATCGATCTGACCCTGGATCGCCTGGAGGCTGTGCCCGTGGCACGCACCCGGCTGACCGATTTGGGCCTGGATGTCACCGTCGGAACGCGGTCCAGGCGGCTGACCTCCACGGCTCCGGACGGCGAGGACAGCCTCGCCGCGGCCCTGCGCGTCCTGCGCGAGGCCCGGATCGGGATCGATGAGGCTGCCTTGAGGCAACCGACCCTGGACGACGTTTTCCTGAAAATCACCGCGAAGCCGGCCGGCGTGCGCGCCGACGAGCCGGAACAGAAATTGAGCCTATGACCCTCATGTCGAGTCTGCGCGACGGCGCTATCGTTGCTGCCCGCAATTTCACCAATGTCCGCAGGACCCCGGGGGCGCTCGTCACCGGAGTGGCCCAGCCCGTGATCTTCGTGCTCATCATCGGGTTCGTCTTCGGCGGAGCCCTCGGAGGCGCCGAATACCGCGAGTTCCTCATCGGCGGGCTGCTCGCCCAGACACTGACCTTCAATTCCTCCTTCACCGCGGTCTATCTGTCCAAGGACCTCCACGAGGGAATCGTTGACCGTTTCCGGGTGCTGCCGATGTCCCGCCTCGGAGTCATTCTGGGGCGCACCTGGTCAGACCTGATCACCAGCGTCATTTCCACGGCCGTCCTGGTGATCTGCGGACTGCTGATCGGCTGGCGTACGAGCACCGATCCGTTCAGCGTGATCCTCACTTTCCTCATCCTGCTGCTCTACGCTTTTGCGATTGCATGGGTCGGCGCCGTCGTCGCGCTCACCGCTCGCAGCGTGGAGGTCGCCCAAAGCCTCGGCCTGCTCTGGCTGTTCCCGGTCTGCTTCATCTCCGGCGCCTTCGTTTCCGCAGATGCTCTCCCCGGCCCGTTGCGCAGCATCGCCGAGTGGAACCCGGTGACCGCCATCGCGACGATGGCCAGGCAGGGTTTCGGCAATACCGCACCAGAGAACTTCAGCGCGGCCGGCGGCTGGCCCGCGGAACATGCGGCGCTCTACGCCCTCCTGTGTTCCGTCACGATCATTGCCGTCTTCGCACCGATCGCCGTGACCCAGTACCGCCGGATCAGCAACCGCTGATCCCGTCCGAAACCCTCGGGGCAGAGATGATCAGTGTTCTGCACGCCTCCTGCCCGGAACTGGAAGCGCAGTTGCCGGCGCGCAACGGCGGTGCCCTGAGCGGCCTCGAGGACGCGGTTACCGCCGAGGATACCGCGTACGCCGACCTCAAGATCGCAACCACGGACAAACGACGAGCTCTGACCTCGCGGGCCGCCCTGCGACTGCTGCTGGCGCATCGATCCGGTATGGAACCCCTACAAGCGGCCGACCTGATGATCGACCGCCAGTGCCCCCTCTGCGGGAGCCCCCATGGTCCGCCGAGGTCCCAGGCTGCGAGCCTGAGCAGCTCCAGGTCCGAAAACGCCGCTCTCGCCGGGGTGGCGCGGACCGGCCTGCGACTGGGGGTTGATATCGAGCGCATCCCTGATCGGCTGTTCCCCGGATTCGATCACTATGCGCTCCATCCCGTCGAGGCGGGCGCCCTCGACGTCGTCCCGCCGGGTTCGCGATCGACGCCACCGGCTGCGTCCACGGATCCCGGCACCAGGATCCGTGATCGGATCGACCGCTGGGTTCTCAAGGAAGCGGTGCTCAAGGCCGCCGGCCTGGGACTGGATCATGCTCCGCACGATCTTCTCCTGGGCGAGCCACGCACGCTCACACCGTGGAAGGACGGAACGGTCACCCACGACCTGAGTTGGCACCCGGTGGTCGAGGCCGCCTCCGCAAGGGTTCACGGGCTGTGGGCCTGCCTCATTCCCGGTCCCGCTGGCCACGCCGCGGCCGTCGCCGCTTCCGTACCGACGGAAATCCACCAGGTGAACATCGAACAAGTACTGAGCCCCAAGGC
This sequence comes from Rothia sp. HC945, assembly GCF_051370785.1. NCBI lineage: Bacteria > Bacillati > Actinomycetota > Actinomycetes > Micrococcales > Micrococcaceae > Rothia > Rothia sp. HC945. The sequence goes on from NZ_JBFCSN010000001.1 coordinate 1,564,814, forward strand.
CTGAAGTCACCGTCCGGGCTCGTCGCCGTCTCGTAGATGATCATGCGGCCATGCCGGGCCATGCCGGGGCATGCCGGTAACCCACCCTTGCACTGCTCATCGCTGACGCTCCGCATCAGGCCCCATTCTTCGTTCCGACCTGGTTCATGGCTTGTGAATGGTCGATGCCAGTGTCCGCATTTTCTCCTGATCAGCAGAGCCGGGTTCAGGATGATAAATCGCAAGCGAGAGTCCACGATCGACGTCGCCCAGCACCATTTTTTCTCGAAGCAAGGTCATCTCGCCCATCGTGGGGTGCTGAATGGTGAAGTGCCAGCTCTGCCTCGGCTGAACCTCCTGCCGCGCCCACAGCGCGCAGAATCGTTCACTGGCCAGGGACAGTTCGCCGACGAGGTCAATGAAACGAGCATCGTGAGTATCCGAGCCGACCGAACGGCGAAACCCAGCAACAAGCCTTGCGGTGGTGTCCTCCCAGTCCTCAAACAGTTGCTGTTCATCGGGATCGAGGAACACCGACCGGAGGCGGTTCTTTCCCACGGTCAGCTCCGGCGAGACCGCCGTCGCGAGTTCGTTGGCCGCAAGCACATCGAAGTACCGCCCTTCGACGAATGCGGGCAGGTTGATCGTGCGGAGCAACTTGGCGACGGACTCCGGCACAACCTCTCGTTGGGGGCGACGCCGTGCCGTAGTCCCCTTTTGCTCCGCGAGGGACAGCAAATACGCGGTACCGATGGCATCGAGGCCGAAGACTCCTGCGAGGGCCTGAAGCACCTGTGACGAGGGCCTTCGGTCGCGCCCCTGCTCGAGACGGAGATAGTAGTCGGCACTGATGTCGGCCAACAAGGCAACCTCTGCTCGGCGCAGTCCGGGAACTCGCCGGTTCCGCTGACTGGGCAGACCAACCTGCTCGGGCCTGGTTCCTTCTCGTTGTGCACGCAAGTAATTGCCCAGCATATTTTCCCGATCGGCCATGAATACAGCGTAATGGTCCACCTACTTTCCGACAGTGGTCCTGCTGGGACCACTGTCAAGAGGGCATACCAGCACGCTCTCGATCGGGAACAGGATAGGAACAGATCGACTCGTCATCGCGTCCGAATCGATCCCCATCGATCAATTCGGCGCCAATCAGGCCGCAGGAAAGGAATACCATCATGAGTGGACTAGCAGTAATCACAGGGGCTTCGTCGGGAATCGGGCAAGAATATGCTCGGCGCCTCGCACAACGGGGAACATCGCTGATCGTCGTCGGACGCCGAGAAGAACGCCTCGCCGAACTTGCCCATGAATTCCCTGAAGTCCGGATACAAACTGTCGCCGCGGATATCTCCACGGAGAGCGGGCTTCAAACCACAATCGCCGCTATCGGCGATCAGCCCGTGACCTTGCTGGTCAACAACGCCGGCGTCGCCCACTACGGGCCGTTCGCCGAACTTGCACCGGCAGATGCAACGGAACTCATCGGAGTGAAAGTTCTTGCTCCCACGCGGCTCGCACGCGCAGTGGTGCCGGGCATGATTGCTCGTGGTCAGGGGAACATCGTCAACGTTGCCGGGATGATCGCGTTCAGCGGACCCGCGACTCTCGAGCAGGTCGGCCTGCGTCGGTCCGTGTACGCCTCCTCACTGGCCTACACGCTCACCTTTTCTCAAACACTCCAGTCAGAAATGTCCCAGTACGGCATCGGTGTGCAGGCCTTGCTTCCAGGCGTGGTTGCGACCGAGTTCCACGAACGACAAGGCATGGATCTTTCCCAAGCCTCGCGGATGACGGCCGGCGACGTCGTCACCGCCAGTCTGCGGGGCATGGAACTTGGGGAAATCGTGACCGCACCCGGGGTCGAGCAAGCGCAGGTGTTGCAGGAAGTCTTTGATGCCGACCTCGCGGCGTTCGGGGCACAGTCCACGGAACTGGCCGCGCGTTATCGGAACTAGCCCCACCCTCCAACCGGATTCGGACGCAAGGAGAACGTCTTGAACAATTCCACCATTGCGAAAGTCGGGTTCATCGGACTCGGCGTCCAGGGCCTCCCGATCGCAACAGCGATCATGGACGCCGGATTCGATCTGCACGTCTGGGCGCGACGGCCGCACTCCTTGCGACCTCTGTCCGACACCCCCTGTACCTCTCACGATTCGGTCGCCTCGCTGGCTTCGGCCGTCGATACCGTGATCCTGTGCGTCAGCACCGACGACGTCGTGGACCAGCTCCTCCGGGAGGACCTGTTACCGAACCTGCGAACCGGTGCCACGGTGATTAATCATGGAACGGGGTCACCAGGCACGGCGCGGCGGTTGCACCGGCTGGGCAGAGCGTCGGGCATTTCCGTGATCGATGCCCCCGTGAGTGGTGGGCGTCCCGGGGCAGAATCCCGGAGGCTCACCGTGTTCGTCGGAGGGCCCCATGGCGCCGTCGACTCCGCGACACCGGTGCTGCAAGCCTGCGCAAACAACATCGTGCATCTGGGAGGTCCGGGGACCGGCCAGATGGCCAAATTGCTGAACAATACGTTGCTGGCTCTCAACCAGGCCGCAATCGCTGATGTGCTCGAGCTGGCCACGCCAATGGGCCTGTCCGCCGTTACGCTCAAGGAGGCGCTTTCTCTCGGTTCGGCCGACAGCCGTGCCCTGCAGTTGATGAACACCATGGTCACTCCGGACACCGTCGACCACCTTGCATCGGTGGAAGCACTCGACCTAGAGATCTTCGACGACGCCATGGCCGAGGAGCACATCGACGCCTCTGCGATGACCGACCGGGCTCTATCAGGAGCGCGCCGCCTCCCAGGTGTCATAGAGCAACTCGCCTGACGCAGTGCCTCTTCGCGGGCTTCCAGCACAGTTTCATCGCGGGAGCACCTGGTTCCCCCGTTCCGGCTCCTCGGCCGGCGGGCGACCACTGACTCCGAGCTTCACCACGAGCTCGCACCGTCGACGACGCGGCGCGAAGGGCCACAAGAGATCGACAGGAGGGACACCCCCTCTGTCACGCGACGACGCGGTCGAGAGCCCGGACGAAGTCGGCTTTGCTGCCCGCCGCGTCCACGAATTCCTCGAAACGTTCGGTATCCGTGAGTACCTGACTCAGCACGTCGAGAACTTTCCGGAAAACGACGAGACCGTCCGGGGCAACCGCGAACAACAGAATCAACCGCACCGGTTCGCCGTGCCACATCATCGACCGCTCCGGCCGCAGAATACAGACGCCGGACCTGAGCGCATCGGTATGCAGGGAGTGCGGTATCGCGAAACCGTTCCCGAAGGCCGTGGACGAGCGCCTCTCCCTGTCCATGACGTCCTCCGCGTAGTCTCCCTGCACGTACCCCGCACGGTGAAGGGCCTCAGAACCGACCTCGATCGCGGCCTTGGGGGAGGTCTCCGCGCCGATCTCCAGAAACAAGTCGGCATCGAGCATGCGCAATATGCTCTCCTTCACCTGGTGACGCCGCTGTCGTTGCTTCTCCTGGCCGATGGCCCCGGCAATGGCCGACGCGTCGGCGGCGTCGACGAACGGGGAGACCTGGACGACCGGAATGTCCCCCGCGTCCGGGACAGGGACGCTGCTGATGATGATGTCGCTGGGGACCGCCGTGACGTCGTGGGACAGGTCCATGATGGTCCTGTCGCAGACCGCGTCGTCGGAAGCCGCCCGCACGATCCGATCGATCGTTGTCTCGGACAGGCGTCCGTAGGAGGGCGTGACAATGGTGTAGGTGACACGTGGGCCGGCGTCGATGTTGTCCTGGAAGGCAGTGCCCAGGTGGAAGGACAGGTAATCGATCTCCCCCTCGCTGAGCGCTGCCCCGAGATGGCTCTCGAGGGCCTGCGACAGGTGCAGAGTGATTTCGTGGACCACGGGGTGGGCCGCTTTGAAGCCTTGACCGAGCGGGTTCAGCCACTGGTTTCCGCTACGAACCCGCCGACCGAGACTCTGGATGTGGACCAGAAGCGCGTCCAGGGTTTCGTCCCGCGGGTGGCCCAGCCCGAAGAGTCCGCACACGTGGTCGACGGTTGTGCGCGCGACAACGCTCAGTGCCTCGTCCTCCTCCGCGCCCGACGACGCATCTCGGTCCCGGCCCGCATCGAGGTACGCCCGCAGGACGTCGAGTTCTTCGGGAGGAAGGGCCCAACCGTAGACCTTCCGGAAGGACTCCGCGACCGCCTCGGCCGCTGATTCATCGGCTACTGGCCCACCGGCCGCCGAGTCACGGCGAGCGGGGCCCGTCTCGCCGACCGTCCCGTCGTGACCGAACCGTTCGGCGACGAGGGACAGGTGGGTCATGAGTTCACCGAGCACGTACTGGTTGGGGAGGTGACCGTAATGTTCCAGCCCAGTCATCACGAGTCGGTGCAGCCGCGCCACGGCGGAGTCGGGCTCGCTGCGGATTCCTCGCATGACCTCGAGACCCGCACTCTCCGAGGCGTTGTAGAGCAATGATCTCAAGAACCTGCGCTTCTGCCGCTCGGTCCCTTCGATCCCAATTCGGTCGCCCTCACGCACCAGCGTCAGGCCATATTCCGCGAACAACGGCCGCGCCCTCGCGACGTCGGCCTCGATGGTCGAGACGCTGACGCACAGTTGCTCCTCAAGATCGAAGACGTCGACCGAAGCGGACCTGACCAGGGCCACCATGAGCGTGTCCAGCCTCTCTTCCGGAGCGCTGGAGATGCGCAGGTGACCGTCGGAGCGGCGTCGCACCTCGTCGTAGAGCGTGCGATCGAGCCTGATCCCCTCGGAAGAACTCACCAGCAGTTCGGCGCCGAACCTGTCGTTGACCGAGCGAACGTAATTGCGCACCGAGCGTTCCGTGACGGCGAGCGCACGCGCCAGGGTAGACGCCGACACGGCGTGCCGTTCGCGAGCGAGGATGCCCACCAGCTGTTCTTCTCGACGAGTTCGTGCTGACACCTGTCCTGCTCACGTCTTACGAGGATGCATTCTTGCGCGTCGCCGACCGGGCTGCGGTCACGTAATCGCGGTACCACCAGTATGAGTCCTTGAGGGTACGGGCACCGCTCCCCCGCCCGTAGTCGTCCTGATCGACATGGATGAACCCGTATCGCTTGCTCATCTCGGAGGACGAGCAGGAGATGATGTCGATCGGACCCCACGCAAAGTGGCCACGCACGTCCACGCCGTCCCCGATGGCTTCGGCCACGGCGTCGAGGTGCTCCCGCAGGTAGTCGCTGCGGTAGGGGTCGTGCACGGACCCGTCGTCCTCCAACACGTCCTGGGCACCGAATCCGTTCTCGGTGATCATGATCGGAACCTGGTAACGGTCCCAGTACGCGTTGAGCGCCATCCGCAGCCCGGTGGGGTTGATCGCCCACCCCCAGTCGGACTCCTCGAGGTGCGGGTTGGGTCGGCCGTCGACGTCGCCCGCGGCCCAGCAGGCCGCGTCCATGATCCGCGTGTAGTAGTAGGAGAAGGTCATGTAATCCGCGGTACCTTCACGGAGAACGCGCTCATCCTCGGCGGTGATCTCGACGTCGATGTCCCGGTCCTCGAAATACCGGCGAGCATATCCCGGGTACACGCCGCGCAGGGCGATGTCCGAGTAGAGGTACTGCATCTGGTTCTGACGGAACGAGGCGAAGACGTCCTCGGGTTTCGGCGACGCCGGGTCCGTCAAGGTGTGGCAGAGCATCACGCCGAACCGGTTCTCGGACGAGATCGAGCGTCCCAAGCTCGTGGCGGCCGCGGCGGCGACCATCTCGTGGTGCACCGCCTGATGCTTGGCGGAGACGATGTCCTCCACCTTGTCCTCCGCGACGCCCAGGTGGTTGAAGGACTCGTGAGTGATCAGGTTGATCTGGTTGATCACGATCCAGTACTTGACCCGGTCCGAGTAGCGGCGCAAAACGGCTTCGGCGTACCGGAGGAACAGGTCGATCAGTTCCCTCGAGTACCACCCGGCGTACGCGGTTGTCAGGTGCAGCGGCATTTCGTAGTGCGACAGCGTAATCACCGGCTCCATCCCGTGAGCGATCACGGAATCGATGAGCCGGTCGTAGAAGGCCAGGCCTTCTTCATTGGGGCTCTCCTCGTCGCCCTGGGGAAAGATCCGTGCCCAGTTGATGGACGTCCTGAAGGAGGTGAATCCTGCCTGGGAGAGCAGCCGCAGGTCGTCGTCGTACGTGTGGTAGAAATCGATCCCGTGGCGCTTGGGGTACACGCCGTCCTCGTCCGCCACGTGGGCGGCGATCTGGTCGGTGGTCATCTCCTTGTTCGACTTCTTCTTCAGTGCGACGTCGTCCCGGAACTGGTTGATGTCGGCCAGGCACCATCCCTTGCCGCCTTCTTTCCAGGCGCCTTCGGCCTGGTTCGCGGCGATGGCTCCGCCCCACAGGAAGTCGGCGGGGAATGTGTTCTGTGGGCTCATGGCTGTGCAACCTCGCGTTCTTCCAGCGCCCGGAGGCGCGTCTCGTAATTCTCGAAAATGGGGAGCATCTTCCGGACCAGACGCAACTCGCCGTAGGCCGTCATCAGGGTGTCCTCGGCGTGAGTGAACAGCATCGAATACGCGGTCGATTCTCCGCTCGCCTCCTGCTGGATGCGATCCGTGTGTACCACGTGGGCTTCGCTGACGCTCTTGTCCGCGCTCTCGAGCAGCTCTCCCGCTCGCCGAAAGTCTCCTTCGGCGACCGCGGAGAGGGCCGCGTACGTGTCCGTGCGACCCTTGCCGGCGTTGATGATGATCTTCATGGCTTCGTCGTTCGGAGCCTGGGATGGGGTGGTCGACATAATCTTCATTCCTTCGTCGGATCGGGTCGGGGCGAGGTTCCGTGGTCTGGGGCCGGTGTGTTCATGGGTGGACGTTTGCGTTTGATCTTGCGCACCGTCGTCGTCCGTCCCGTCTCCGGGGCCTTGGCCCCCGCGGCCGCCTTCTGGCCCTCGGCCTCGCTCTGCTTGACGAGCTGTCGGTCGTAGACCCTGAGGAAAGGAGACCAGATGGCGCCGGAGACCAGGAACACGATCAGGGCCACGAGGACCGCCGAGAACGATCCGGTCGAGAGCCACGTGGAGATCGGGTACGGCATGTACCAGAGGTCGAATTGCTTGTCCGGGATCGGACCCAACGGGATGACCTTGGTCAGCAACCAGAGGAGCAACGGGAGGATGATCCCCTGCAACCACAGGGGGACCATGAGGGTCGGGTTCCAGGCCACGGCACCGAAAATGACCGGTTCATTGATATTGAAGACCGATGGCACCAGCCCGGCCTTGCCCAAGGCGCGAAGCCTGGTGGACTTGGCCCTGAGCATGAGGAGGACCAGCGGCAGGGTTGCTCCGACGCCGCCGATCCAGAGGTAGGTCGAATACACGGACGAATAGGTCACGAGATGGTCGGCGTGACCGGCCACGTTCTCGGCCATCGCCGCGTACATCGCGGGAAGCAGCACGGGGGAGAGCACCCAGACCGAAATCCCCATCGAGTAGATGAAGCAGGACAGGAACATCATGAGCGCGAACCCGTACGGCGTCTGAATAATGTCTGCGACCGGGGAGAACACCGCCTGGATACCGCGGAACAGGTCGACGCCGATCACGTCGATCAGGACCCAACCGAAGACGACGACGACGGCTACCGGGAGCATCGCGTCGAACCAGTTGCGCACGAAGTCGGGTATGGCGGAGGAGTTCTTGAAGAAGGTGAAGGAGGCGAAGAGCTTCATGACCCACCCGGTGATCAGACCGGTGATGATGGCCGCGAACATGCCGCCAGCTCCGAGCGCTTCGTTCTTGAACCCCGGTTTGCCCGCGTCGATCACGGCGGGAGAGACCGTGATCAGGAAAAGCACCAGACCCGCGATGCCCGCGATGAGCCTTTGCTTTGTCGCGTGCAGACGCTCCATGAGGTTGAACGGGATCAGGAACGCGACGAACAACGAGATCATGCCCATGGTCCACGAGTAGAGCCCGTGGAAGTCGGGCCAACCGGAGAAGATCTCGTTGAGGATCGAGAGCATCGAGAACAGGCTGCCGAGGAAGATGAACGGCAGGATCTGCATGATCGAGTCCTTGAGGGCGACGATCCACAGATTGCTGTTGACCTTGTTCATGCGCGGGCTGAAGGAATGCTCCAGCCAGCTCAGCAGGCCTTTCATGACTCGTCGTCCTCGTCGAAGACCTCAAGCATGTGTTCGAGCGCCGCCTTGCCGTCGAGGGTCGAGTAATAGTCCGGTTTCATCAGCACGACTCCGATATCGGCATCGCCGATATAGCTGTCAATGTCGTCGAACAGGTACTCCAGATGCGGGCCGATCATCAGGACGTCGATCCGGTTCAGGTATTCGCTGATCTCGCTCTCGCTGCGGGCGATGATGTCGACATCCAGGCCCATGTCCTTCGCGGCTTTCTTCATGTTCGCAGCCATGAATCCTGTGCTCGCTCCTGACCCGCAAGCGAGCATCACGGTGAGAGTCTCCATCTCGTCCTCCTGGTGTGTGATCCGATGTGCTGTTGTCGGACCATGCTTCTGGATTCCGATGTGGACCGCCACGAGAAAACTTTCCGCCGGCCGGAAACTCGGGGCGCCTGAGTCGGGATGGGCTCGCCCCCCCCCGGCGTCGAGGTGGCAATCCCGTGCACAACCGCCCCTCTCCGGCGCCGAGGTGGCACTGGCGTGCGGCGAAAGAGCCGAAAAACTGCACGCCACTGCCGCCTCGAGCGGGGACGACGCACAAAACTGCCGCCTCGAGCACCGTCCACCGACAGCTGACACCCCTTTCCTGCCCCTCGGCCGCCGAGTATCGTCGAAAACGTGACCTGACGTGGGAAAACGAAGGCCGGCCCGGCAACAGGGGACGTGAGACATCGCCCGGCCCGCCGAGAACCAAGGAGGTGCACGATGAGCCGTACGAACGACCCCGAAGAATCCCGAGAAAAGAAGATCGGCATGACTCCCGAGGAGGAGGAAGCCTATCGCCGGGAACCGGGTGCTCAGGGCGAACCCGGTGACGAGGCGATCGGCGACATGACCGACTTGCAGGGACGGCGCCCGGCCACGGACAACTGACCCGCCGTCGTGCGAGACAGTATCGAACCACGACGAATCGCATCGAAACGGACCACATCGAGGCCCGAACGTGGGCCCATCAATGCAAGGAGATGCAATGACTGACACCATCAAGGCACCGCAGCCCGCCGGAGACACCGCAACCCGCCGCGAGAACGCCGAGAAGGGTTTCGTCGCGCCCAGGGAACTGCGGGACGACTTGCAGAAAGTCCTGGTCGACCTGATCGCGTTGCACATGGTCGGCAAGCAGGCCCACTGGAACATTGTGGGCCCGAACTTCCGCGACCTGCACCTGAACCTGGACGAGGTCGTCGATATCGCCCGTGATTCATCGGACGACGTCGCCGAACGCATGCGCGCGTTGCACGCCACGCCGGACGGCCGGCCCGGCGTCGTCGCAGCGGACACCACCCTGCCGGAGATGCCGCAGGGCGAAGTGCTGACCACCGACGCCATCGACCTGATCGTTCGGGCGATCGAGGCGACCACGGGCACCATGCGCGAGGTCCACGACGCCGTCGACGCAGCCGACCCGACATCGGCCGACATCCTGCACGGAATCATCGAGAAGCTCGAGCAGCAGTCGTGGTTCATCAGCGCCGAAACCCGAACCCCGGCCGAAGCCAAGTAACCCGCGCTCCCGCGGCTCGTCGAGCCCAGGGAATCATCGTCCGCGGCCCGGTCGCGATGATTGGTTCCCTGGGCTCGGTGCGTTCCGGGACGATGAATCCGAATTCGCTTTGTGCTAGACCGGGTGTCATAGAAATTTCTATGCCTGCCACCGCACCTGTCCGCGTCTCCAACGCACCGCACCCCACCTGCCGGAGTCTCGGACGCGGCGCAGAATATCTATAGTTTAGCTATGTAAATCACTCATTGAAATCAGGAGATGCGGAAGGTGTACGACCCCCAACGCTTCAAGGAATACTTCGAAGGCGCCTTCACCTATGAGGCGGGCTTCCGCCGCAATATTCGTCGGTACGGCAACGATTGGGCAATCATCGATCCGGAGACCGGGCGCAACTGGACCTACGCCGAGCTCGACGCCGACGTCGCCCGCACGGCGTCCGCGCTGGCCGAGGCCGGCGTCGGCCGCGGTGACGCCGTCGTCTACCAATTGCCGAACTGCCCGGAATTCGCGATCCTCTACCTCGCGACCCAGCGCATCGCCGCGGTGAGCGTACCGATCAACTACCGGCTCTCCGCGGGCGAGACCTCCCATATTCTGGACGACAGCTCGCCGAAGGTCTTCGTGTACACCGGCAAGTACCAGCAGACCGCGGAACACGCCGTCGAACTGGCCACCGATACGCCCACCGAGTGGGTCCTGGAGGGCAGAACGGGCGAGAACGTCGTCGACTTCTGGCATGCCGTCGAGAGCGCTCCCGATAACCGCCCGCACGTTCCGGAAGATTTCTCGACCTACGAGGAGTCGACCCGCCTCTACACCTCCGGAACCACCGGGATGCCGAAGGGCATTCCGCTGCCCTCCCTCGTCGAGGTCATGTCCGCGCACGACGTCATCATGCATTTCCCCTTGTCGCCAGATGATCGCACGCTCAACACGACCCCGTGGTTCCACCGCGGGGGTCTCTACTCGGGCGGCCCGAACCCGGTGTTCTACTCGGGCGGCTCCGTGGTCCCGATGCGCGCCTTCGACCCGGACAAGGCCCTGGACCTGACGGAGGAGCTCGGCATCACGTTCCTCATCGGTGCCCCCGTGACACTGGGCATGCTCGCCGCCGCACAAGAGCGACGTCCTCGCGACCTCTCGACGCTGCGGGGCATCGTCACGATGGGTGCACCGCTGTCGCGGGCCGACGCCATCCGCTACCAGGATGTCCTGACGCCGCGCATCTTCAACGGGTACGGCACCACGGAAACATTCTGGAACACGTTCCTCCGCCCCGAGGATCTACCAGATCACGCGGGCACCGCGGGCCGGGCCAGCACGGACGACGACGTCGCCGTCGTGCGGATCTTCGAGGACCGCGTCGCGACGCCCGAGGAGACCGCCGCGCAGGACAACACCGAGATCGGTGAAGTCATCATGCGCTCGCCCAAGTCGGGGTTCTCGTACTACAACAATCCGGATCGGGACGAGGAAAAGTTCCATTATGGGTGGCTGTACCCGGGCGACCTCGCGACGTGGGACGAGCAGGGATTCGTGACCGTGGTCGGCCGCAAGGACGACATGATCATCTCCGGAGGGGAAAATATTCATCCCGTCCAGGTCGAGGAGGTCCTCGAGGAGCACCCGGGCGTCGCGAGCGCCGTCGTCGTCGGCGTTTCGGACCCCCACTGGGGCCAGCGGGTTGCCGCATACATCATCCCGGAGGGTGACGGCGTTGCCCCCGAAGAGCTGGATGAGCTCTGCCGGGCCAACCAGCGACTGGCAGACTTCAAGCGCCCTCGCGAGTACCGGTTCGTGGACGAGGTCCCTCTGACCCCGACGGGCAAGAAGATGCACTACAAGGTTGCGGAGATTGCGGCGGAGGACGACGCCGCGGGCAGGCTTGTCAGGCCGAAGAACTGATATTCACAGGCGTCTTCCTGCGCGTCGTGACGGTGGAATAATGAGCCTCATACCGTCACGACGCGAAGGGAACGCCATGCTCGTCCTCGTTATCAATTCCGGATCTTCGTCGATCAAGTACCAGGTACGCGAGGTCACCACCTCGGAGGAGAACGTCACCCCGTACACGTCCTCGATGCCGGCGATCAACGAGCGGATCACGCTGGAACAGGCGACCCTCGGCGCGGAGGGGGACGAGGTGCTCACCAAGAGTCTGATCGAGAACATCGGTGAGGGCGGGGACATCGCCGATCATTCCCAGGCGCTGGACGTCATGGCGGAGCGCCTGGATCGGGAATTGAACGGCCGGGAGATCGACGCCGTGGGGCACCGGGTCGTGCACGGTGGCGAACGCTTTTCGGCGCCCGTGATCGTGAACAATGAGATCATTCGCGCGATCGAGCGTCTGGCGCCCCTGGCGCCGCTGCACAACCCTGCGGCGGCTCTCGGGCTGAGGGCCATCCAGAAGAAGTGGCCGGAGATGCCGCAGGTGGTCGTCTTCGATACAGCCTTCCACCGGTCCCTCCCGGAAAAGGCCTGGCGCTATGCCATCCCCGATGCTTTCTACCGTCTGCACGGCATCCGTCGTTACGGCTTCCACGGCACCAGTCATGACTACGTCACGGGTAAGGCGGCGGAGTTCCTCGGGGCGGACCGTGAGGATTTCGACGCCGTGATTGCGCACCTTGGCAACGGCGCATCGGTCACGGCCATCCGGGGCGGAGCATCGATCGACACGTCGATGGGTTACACGCCCCTGGCCGGCTTGGTCATGGGGACCCGTTCGGGCGATATTGACCCTTCCGTGCTCACCGGAATCCTGACGCACAACAAAGACGTCGACGCCGAGCGGCTGGACGAGATCCTGAACAAGGAATCCGGCCTGGCCGCCGTCGGCGGAACCAACGACATGAGGGAGCTCGAGCAGCGCGCCGGCTCCGGGGACTCCAGGGCTCAGCTGGCCATGGACATGGCGGCCTATCGCCTCGCCAAGTACATCGGCGGCTACCACGTGGCGGTCGGCGGGATGCAGTGCCTCGTTTTCACGGCCGGGATCGGCGAGAACTCGTCGGCGTTCCGGAGGCTCGTGGTGGACGAGCTGAGTGCCCTCGGCATCACCCTCGACCCGGACGCGAACGAGGTCCGCAGCGCAGAGACGCGCGTGATCTCCGGCAATGATTCCGCGATCACCGTGCTGGTGGTTCCGACCGATGAGGAGCGCGCTATCGCGGAGGCCACCGCCGGCCTGGTCGGGGCGAGGATCGACCACCGGTAACCGCCCCGCAGGATCAGGAGCAGCGAACCCCTGATGGTGTCGGCGCCGGCTGCTCGATCCCCGTTGGGTTTTCGACCCGGCCCGGATACTCGGTCGTTGCAGGTACCGAGGTCTCGGAAGCGGCTGACTTGGCGGCCCGTCGAAGCACGACGGCGCCCACGGCGAATGCCGCGACCAGTGCCACTTGCCCGACCGAGACGATGCCGAATGCCTGGGTGGGCGTGAACAGGGACTGGAACCAGGTGTAGGCCGCGCCGATCGTGGCGACACCGGCGGCAATCCCGGTTTGCTGCATCGTCGAGATCAGACCACCGGTCAGTCCCCCGACACGTTCCGGGACTTCCGCCATCACGGTCGAGACCAAGGGACCGAATTGGAGCGCTTGACCGACGCCCAGCACGACGGCGGGCACCTGGAACCACCATTCCCAGCCGGCGTCGGACACCAGGGAAACCAGGCCGACGCCGACCAGACCAATGCCCTGGAGAAGGGCACCGACCAGCATGGTGCCCGGCCCGCCCAGCCGGGCGGTGATGCGGTGGTACTGCAACGACGCCAGGAGGAAAGCCACGCAGAAGGGAACGAGCACGGTCCCGGACAGCCAGGCGGGCTCGCCTCGGCCGGACTGGGTGAGCACGGCGTAGTTGAACGTCCATGCCCCGTATCCGCCGAAGAACACCATGGCCATGACGCCGCCGGTCGCCAGAGGACGGGCACGAAGAACCTCCGGAGGAAGCAGGGGTTGCCCACCGCGCCGAGCGGTGCTCCTCTGTTGGAGGACCAGCCCGGCGAGTGCCACCACGGCAACGACTATCAGGGCCACGCACCAGTTCGGCCAACCCGCCTTGGGCCCCAGCGAGAGCCCGGTGATCAGGCTTCCGAGCGCGGTCAGCAGCAGCAATGCCCCGACCGGGTCGGTCTGCAGCTGCGGTTTCCCTCCATCGGCGGGCAGACGGAATGCGTTCAGCCCGGCCAGAACGCAGAGGACAGCGAATACGGCGAACGCCAGCCGCCACCCCAGGTCGGGACCGCCCGCAGAGACAAGGAACCCGCCGATGACCTGACCGGCCACGGTGCCCACGCCGGCCGCGGCCGTGTAGACCCCGACCGCACGGATCCGATCCGTGCCGGAGACGGCGGACTGGATGATCGACAGGATCTGCGGCATCATCGCCGCGGCGGCGAAACCTTGCGCGACTCGGGCCGCGATGGCCGTACCGGGGCTCCACGCGCAGGCCACACCGACGGAGCACACCGCGAGCCCCAGCATGCCGATGATGAACAGCCGGCGTCGCCCGAATTTGTCCCCCAAACGGCCGCAGAAGATGATCCCGGAGGCGAACGCGGCGGCGAAAATGCCGACCATGAGCGCACTCTGGCCGCCGTCGGCCCCGAGTGATTCCTTCATCTGGGGAGCCGTCATGGACCCGAGGGAAAAGACGAAAGTGGACAGCAGGGCCGCCAGGTGCAGCGGCCAAAGGATTGGTTTGTTCATGTCACCACCATGCTGCCGTGGGGAAGACAGTGGCAGTGCCGGGCCATGCTGGTAGTGCCACTACCAGGCTGAGGGCTTCCCACCTGGTTCTCAACCTTGCAAGAATGTCCTCATGACAAGGACGACCTCCCAGGAGCTGAGCAATCACGAGCTAGGCGCATTCCTGCGCAGCCGCCGCGATCGGCTCACGCCTCGGGACGTCGGCCTGCCGTGCGGACCGCGACGCCGCGTGCCGGGATTGCGCCGCGAGGAGGTCGCGGTTCTGGCCCACGTCGGGACCACTTGGTACACGTGGCTCGAGCAGGGCCGCGAAGTCCATGCCTCCGTGGACGTCCTGACCGCCATTGCTGACGCGCTGTTGCTCGAGCCCGAAGAGCGCGCCCACCTTTTTCGGCTCGGTGGCTACCCCGCGCAGGCCCAACGCCCGGGCACAAGCATCATCGACGACCGGCTCCGTGCGATGCTGGACAAGGCCATGCCGTACCCCGCGATGGTCCACGATGAGCTCTACCGGTGGCGCGTCTACAACCCGGCCTTCCGTTTTCTGTTCGACGACGCGGACAAGGTGGCGGATCGCTCCTGCGTCCACCAGCTGCTGGAGAACCGAACGTGGCAGAACGCCTACCGGAATGATCCCGAGCAGCTTCGGATTCTCGTGGCCAAGTTGCGCGCGTCATTCGGCGAATCCCCCGAGCACCCCGACTGGGGAGCACATCTGGACAAGCTCCGTACCCACGCCGAATTCCGGAGGCTCTGGGATTCCGGTGACGTGGTGCGCGAGGCCAACCACGTCAAGACCGTGGACAACCCCTGGGTGGGGACCTTGCGCCTGAGCAACCTGACGCTCGTGGTGCAGGAAGATCGCAGGCTCGCTCTCTCGATCCACCAGCCGGAAGACCAAACGACGGCCGCCCGTCTGGAACGTCTTCAGAAACTCATCGACACGGGCGAGATAGAGTGGGCCAGGAAACATCGGTCGCCCGCGGCCGCGGATGACGACGTCGTGCGTCGGTTGCCGTTGCGCCCGGTCGGATGACCCCACGCGCCGTCGGGGCGCCCAGCCTCACGGCCCTCACCCCCAAGAGAAAGGCTGACCATGTCGTTCCGTCTTCCCCAGGAACATTCCGCCCGATCCGCAGGTCGACAGACCGCCTCGAGTTCCATGACCCGCCGAACGATACTGGCGGGCGCCGCCGCCGCGATCCCGGCGACCCTCATCGCCACCGCCGCGGGAGCATCGGCCCCGGGCCCTGCACAGTCCGGCGGCGGCACGCAGGCTACTGGCCGCGCGCGGCAGTCCGACGTGGTCTCCGAGCTTCGTGAACTCGAACGCCAGCTCGACGGCGAGATCGGTGTCCACGCCATCGACACGTCGACCGGTGCGTGCTTCGGCTACCGGGATCAACAACCCTTCCTGCTCTGCTCGGTGAGCAAGGTTCTGGTGGTCGCGACGGTCCTGAACCTCGCCTCCCAGGACCCGAAGTTGCTCGGGCGGCACGTCGACATCGCCCAGGAGGACCTCCTGGCCTACGCTCCGGTGACCAGCCAGCACCTGGAGGACGGGATGACGGTCGAGGAACTTTGCGTTGCCGCTCTGACGGTCAGCGACAACACGGCGTCGAACCTGCTGATGGAGCAGTGCGGCGGCCCTGAGGCCGTGACCGACTTCGTGCGCTCCACGGGCGACCTCACGACCCGGCTCGACCGGGTCGAGCCCGACCTCAACGATGCCTCCGGCGGTCTCGACACCACCACTCCTGCCGCGTTCTCCGAAACACTGAACCGCCTGGCCCTCGGTGGCGGACTGTCCGTTTCCGGACGCGACAAACTGGTCGGGTGGATGAAGGAGTCGACGACCGGTGCCGAACAGATCCGGGCCGGCCTCCCCGAGGGAACGCTCGTGGGCGACAAGACCGGGTCCGGCACCCACGGCGAGTCCAACGACGTCGCCGTCATCTGGCCGGAGCAGGGCGGACCGATCGTCATGTCGGTCTTCAGCACGTCGCGCCGCACAGACGACACCGACGCCCAGAAGGCCGCCATCGCCGGCACCGCACGCGCAGTGTTCGAGGGGATCACCGGCTGAGGGCGATGCGGTCCGCCGCGAGGTGGACCGCATGCGCCTCGGCGCCCCAGGGCTGGCTGCACGCCAAAAAAACTCGCGTCGAGTGTGATGTGGGCTATGAAATTTGCCGCACAGAGTTTATATTTGGCCTAAATAAATTCCCACCGGGGGCACGGCGCCCCACGTCAGGAGTTCCGATGGCGAGTGTCAGCCTTTCGAACGTCACATGCAGGTACCCGGGTGCGATGAGAGATTCGGTCTCTGACCTGAATCTCGACATCCACGACGGAGAGTTTCTGGTCCTCGTCGGGCCGTCCGGATGCGGGAAGTCCACGGTCCTGAGAATGTTGGCGGGCCTCGAAGAAGTGAGCGACGGCCGGATCTGGATCGGAGACCGGGACGCAACCCCTCTCCACCCCAAGGACCGCGACATTGCCATGGTGTTCCAGAACTACGCGCTCTATCCGCATCTGACCGTCCGCGAAAACATCGGCTTCCCGCTCAAAATCGCCAAGTTCCCCAAGGCCAAACGCGACCGGCGAATCAAGGAAGCGGCCCGGCTACTCGATCTCACCGATTACCTGGACCGCCGACCCAAGGCGCTGTCCGGGGGCCAACGTCAGCGCGTGGCCATGGGCAGAGCCATTGTCAGATCGCCTGAAATCTTCCTGATGGACGAGCCGTTGTCCAACCTCGACGCGAAACTTCGGGTGCAGACGAGAAGCCAGATTTCCGAGCTGACGGAGCATCTCGGTGTCACCACGGTCTATGTCACTCACGACCAGACGGAAGCCATGACCATGGGCGACCGCGTCGCCGTGCTGAAGGACGGCCGACTCCAGCAAGTGGACACTCCGGCCAACCTCTACGACCACCCCGCCAACGAATTCGTGGCCGGGTTCATCGGTTCCCCCTCCATGAACGTCCTTTCAGGCACCGTCGAGCCCTGCGGCGTACGGCTTGACAACGCAACCATCGAATTCCCCGACGAGATGCGTGCACGGACCCTGAGCCCGACCGTGCACCTGGGGATCAGGCCAGAAGATCTCGAGGTCGTCGAGGCATCCGAGGGTTTCGAAGCACAGGTAGAACTCGTGGAGGAGCTGGGTGCGGACGCGTATGTCCACGTCTCGCTCCCCCGCCGATCGCCCATCACCATTGTTTCTCCGAACACGGAACGGCCGGCCCACATCATCGTCAGGACCACGGGACGAAGTCCGCTCAAACGGTTCGACCGCGTATGGTTGGCGCCGACCGGGCACTGCCACTTCTTCGACTCCGTTTCGGGGCACAATCTCGCTCACGATGAAGCCGCAGTCTTCTCGAACGACGAGCGGAGCACGGAGGTGGCACGCGCCAAGGGGTCCTCCGCCGCCTGAGCGTGTCCGCCGCGGCCAAGGCCCGGGTACGGCAAAGAGGCCGCCGAGACCGCTAAAGCCCCTTGAGGGCCCGCTCCCGTACCCCTTCGATGGCCGCGAAAACAGCGCCATTGCACACGGCGTCCGCACCAGTGGCAGAAGCTGAGATCTTCAGCCACGGGGCATACAAATAATTCTGGACGGACTCCTGGATGCGCGACACCAGGCTGCTCAGCGCTGGGGCCATGCCCCCGGAAATCACTACCCCTTCGAGCCCGAGCGGCCCCGCCAGCAGAGCACAGACCCGAGCAATCCGATCGGCGACCTTGTCCACGATCTCTCGTGCGACGTCGTCCCCCTGGTCTGCCATCATGAAAACGTGCTCGGCGCGAATAGTCCCTTCCGACCACATCGACAGGCTTGTGGACGGGCCGGAACCTGCCTTTGCCCGCTCGATGGCTTCAACGGCAAGGACCTGAGCGCTGTACCCGGCGCCGTCGGCCCCTCCGACTCCATCCACCATGTGAAGAATCTCCAGCTCGCCAGCATTGCCCCGACGTTGCCTCAGGAGCTGCGAGTTCAATACGATCCCGGCCCCATACCTCCTCCCAACCAGCAACGCCGCGAAGGATGATTCCCGCAATTCCGGGTTGCAGTTCAGCTCGTTGAAGGCGGCCATGTTGGCGTCGTTCTCGACCCGAGCGAGCCATCCCCTGTCGTCGACCAGCCGGTTGAGACCGGGATTCATCGTGTGCCAGTACTCGTTCGGACCTTCGGGAGACATCCCGTCGAGATCCACGGGAGCAGGGACGCCGAAGACCACCGAATCCACCGCGGTGGGCGAGACCGCAGCATCGACGAGCGCTTGGTCGATGGTTCGTACGATGGCATCTCGGCGCTGCTGCGGCGTTCCCCAACCGTGGCCCATCGAGTTCTGGGCCGTACCGAGGGAGGCGGCGGACAAATCTGCCACCGTCGCCTTGAGTCGATGCTGCCCCGCATCGACACCCACAACGATCTTTTTCCGCGCATTGAAGACATACCGCAGAGATGGGCGCCCCTTGGTGGAGGTGCCCGCATCCCTGGAGTTCTCGGCCTCGACCAGCCATCCTTCGTCCGCCAGGTCCTTGCAAAGAGCCAGGACGGTAGCCCGGGTCAGACCGGTACTCTGCATCAGGGAGTTTGCCGTCATCGGCTCACCCTTCCACATCGTGGCGAGTACCGTCCGGGCGTTCATCGACCGAACGATCTGAGAGGACCCCGCTCTGCTTGATCTGCCACTCACTGCCCGGCCTCCATTCTGCGCTCCCCGGCTCTGCCCTCGCCCTTGTGGATCTGTATTAGTCCAGGGTATTGCCTCTCTTTTATTTAGTGGATATATTTAATGCCACTGATAAACGTGTTCTGGAACACAGGAGGCCAACGTGGAGGGCAAGGGTGTCATGAGTGCGCACACGCTGACTCGGCGAGCCATGATCGGCGCTTCGTTGGGCGCCCTCGGTCTCGGCCTCGCGGGATGTGGGTGGACGAATCGCTCCAGCGAGGTAAGGCTCTACCAGTCGAAGCCAGAAGCTATTCCCTACTTCAGAAAAGTTGTGGATCGCTTCAATGCGGCCCAGGGAGACGTCCTCAAGGCCGTGCACGATACGGCGTCCAACCTCTCATCGGGCTTCGCTCGGGCTGCTCCCCCAGATCTCGGATTGCTGAACTACAACTACGAGATGGCTCGGTTCCAGGAGCGTGGAGAGCTCTCGGACTTGTCCGACATAGCCCGCGAGGCGGGGATCGCTTCACGCTTCATGGAGCTTGTAGACCAGTACCCCACGTATCCGGATCGAGTAAGCACGATTCCATACTCCGTTACCTCGGCTGCAACTCTCTACAACAAAGAGATCTTCGACAAACACGGTCTGGACGTCCCTCGGACCCACTCAGAGTTCCTTGACGTGTGCGATGCCCTCCTGGAAGCCGGTGAGACCCCCATCTGCCTGACGTCTGCCGCGGCGTGGACCGTCGCCCAGGGCATCGTCGACTACAGCATCGGTGGCTCGATCGACGTCGCTGACTTCTTCAGCACATTGCGCGAGCAGGGCGACCAAGTGGACCCGGACTCGGAGTATTCCTTCAGCCGGAACTTTCGGGAGCCCTTGCGCAAGGCTCTGACCATCGCTGACAAATACGCCAACAAGAATGCAACCGGACTCAAGTACGGAGACGGAAACGTCGCCTTCGCCCGAGGGAAGGCGGCAATGTATTTCCAAGGCCCCTGGGCGCTCCCGGACATTCTGAAACTGAATCCCCAAGCAGAGCTCGGAGTGTTCCCCCTGCCGATGACGGAGCGCGCGGAAGACCTCAAGGTCAGAGTCAATCTGGACCTGGCCTTGTGGATCCCGGAAAAGGCCAAGAATCCCGATGCCGCCCGGAAGCTTCTCCGCTACCTCATCACCCCCGAGGTGGCTGACGACTACAACGAAAAGAACCTGGGGTATTCCGTCCGAGAGGGCGCTCCAGCGGCGACCGACCCGCGCCTGGGGGACATGCAAAAATACGTCGACCGAGCGGCCTTCTACCAAGGTGTCTCCACCGCGGTGCCCAAGACGATCCCGTTTGAGAGCTATATGCAGGGTTTGTTCACCGGAGACGACCTGGAGAAGACCTTGAAAACCCTCGATGGAGATTGGCAACGTCTCGCTCGCCGTCAGACGACGTAGCTTCTTCCGCACCCGCCCTGCGAGACGTCTAGACCGAAAGACGAGTCATGACAACTGATACCTCACCATCTCGGACCAATCGACGCCGGAGTCACCGGCTTGCTCAACCTCGAACAAGACGACGCATCGAACCGGTTTACTATCTGTTCCTCCTCCCTGCCCTGGCCCTGTTCACTCTGTGCATCACCTTTCCGGCTCTCATGGGGATCTTCTTCAGCTTCACCGATTCGGTCGGATTCGGCGGCTTCCACTGGATCGGCCTCAAGAACTACGCGGTGCTGTTCTCCGATCCCAGTATGTTGAGGGTCTACGGATTTACCATCGGGATCGCGCTGGCCACCGTCGTCGTCGTCAACATCGTCGCACTGTTCCTGGCGATCGGACTGACCAGCAACATCAGGTTTCGCACCCTCCTGCGGACTGTATTCGTGCTTCCGATGGTCGTCTCGGCCATCATTATCGCCTTCGTATTCCAGTTCATCTTCTCCACCACGCTTCCCGGAATTGCCGAGAGCATCGGATTCGCGCCGCTGACGCATTCGATCCTGGCCGATCCGCATCTTGCGTGGATCGCGATCGTCTTGGTCACTGCCTGGCAGGCGACGCCCCAGGCAATGCTCATCTACATTGCGGCTCTGGTGACAATTCCAGATGACGTCTACGAGGCCTCGTCCCTCGACGGCGCAAGTCCCTGGCAACAGCTGTCACGC
The DNA here is from genome assembly GCF_051370785.1 of Rothia sp. HC945. Taxonomy (NCBI): domain Bacteria; kingdom Bacillati; phylum Actinomycetota; class Actinomycetes; order Micrococcales; family Micrococcaceae; genus Rothia; species Rothia sp. HC945. The sequence continues at coordinate 1,586,023 of NZ_JBFCSN010000001.1, forward strand.
ATTACCGTGCCCATGATTTCCGGATATGTACTGATCAACGTGATTCTCGGTTTCAAGAACTTCCTGAGTTCCTACGACATCATCGTCGGTCTGACCGACGGCGGCCCCGGAACCGCGACGAGGTCGGTGGCCATGTCGATCTTCAAGGGATTCGAGACTGGCGATTATGCCTACCAAATGGCCAATTCCGTGATCTTCTTCCTGATCACCCTGGCAATCGCCGTTTTGCACCTGAGAATTTCCCGAGGAAAGGCGAGCATCTGATGTCCGCAACCATGATGACCCCGCCCCCGGAGGATTTGCGCGAACCCGCTTCCTCGGTCCGCCCGACGCAACGAACAGCATCACCGCGGCCCCGAGCAAGCCGAACCACCAGGGCCTGGGTACGGACCCTCGTGCTGGGCGTGTGCTCACTCGCGGTGCTTCTGCCCTTCCTCGTTGGCATCTCCATGGCCTTCAAGACAACAGACCAGGCCGTGGAGGGACAAGCATTCGATCTGCCCCGGCCGTGGTCCCTGGAAGGTTTCCGTGAAGCATGGGAACTGACGAATTTCCCCACGGTGTTCACGGTGTCCTTGACGATCACGGTCATCAGCGTCATCGGTTCGGTGCTGCTGAGTGCTATGGCCTCCTACGCGATCGCGCGCCATTGGCACCGCCCGTTCTTCCGGTTCTCCTGTTACTACTTGTTGGCAGCGATGTTTCTGCCGTTCCCGGTCTTGGCCCTGTCGCAGGTCAAGCTCAGCGGGTACGTCGGGTTGGCGAACCCCGCTGGCGTCATCCTGTTGCACATCATGTTCCAGCTGTCCTTCAACGTCATGCTCTTCACCGCATTCATCCGCGGTCTGCCGGAGGAGCTCGAGGAGAGCGCACGAGTGGACGGCGCTTCAACGGGACGAATTTTCTGGACTCTGATCTTTCCGCTCATGGGGCCGATGACGGCGACCGTCGCCATCTTCACGCTCCTGGCGTCCTGGAACGATTTCATGATGCCGTCAATGATCATCGCCAATCCTGACATGCAGACGCTCCCCGTGGTCCAGAAGATCTTCCAAGAGCAATTCAGCAACAGCTACAACATTGCTTTCGCCTCCTACCTGCTGGCCATCGGCCCATCGGTCATCGCCTACGTGGTCTGTCAGCGGTGGGTCATGTCGGGCCTGACGCAGGGCGCGCTCAAATAGTCACCGCATTTTTGTCTCTCACCCCCTCTCCCGAAAGGACCTCAGTTGGCAGTCTCAACAACCGAACAATCCCTCGCAACGGCTCCCTCCCACCAAGGTGCTGACTGGTGGCGACAGGCGGTGGTATACCAGATCTACCCCCGTTCATTCGCAGACCAGGACGACAACGGAATTGGCGACCTCCGGGGAGTTGCTTCCCGAGTCCCGTATTTGAAGACCTTGGGGATCGATGCCGTCTGGCTCAGCCCCTTCTATCCGTCGAAACTGGCTGACGGTGGCTACGACGTCTCCGACTACCGGGATGTCGACCCCAAGATCGGCACCTTGCAGGATTTCGACGACATGGTCGCGGCGCTGCACGAGGCGGGTCTCAGACTGATCGTCGATATCGTCCCGAACCACACCTCCGACCAGCACGAGTGGTTCCAGGAGGCGCTCGCCTCCGACCGGGGCTCCGCGGCCCGCGACCGGTACGTGTTCCGCGACGGTTCAGGCCAGGATGGCAACGAACCCCCCGCAGACTGGGAATCAATCTTCGGCGGGCCGGCGTGGACTCAAATTGCGGACGGTCAGTGGTACCTGCACAACTTCGCCCCGGAACAGCCCGACCTCAATTGGGAGAATGAGGAGGTCAGGGAAGACTTCCGAAAGACACTTCGCTTTTGGTCCGAACGGGGCGTGGATGGCTTCCGGATCGACGTCGCCCACGGACTCGCAAAGGATCTCTCGGATCCTCTGCCGAGCCAGGCGCAACTCGATGCCATGCCTCATGACGGCAACCATCCCCTGTGGGACCGGGACGAAGTCCACGAGATCTACGCCGACTGGAGGAAAGTCTTCGACGAATTCGATCCGCCGAGGACCGCCGTCGCCGAGGCATGGGTCGAGTCCGACCGCAGGCCCCAGTACGCGAGTCCCTCCGGGCTGGGGCAGGCCTTCAACTTCGATCTTCTGTCCGCAACGTTCGAGGCGGACAGTTTCCGCCAGATCGTGTCCTTCAACCTGGCCCTCGCCGAGGAGTCCGGGTCATCGAGCACGTGGGTCCTGTCCAATCACGACGTCGTCCGCCACGCGACGCGCTACGGGTTGCCGACGCGCGCCGGAAGCACGAACAAGGAGGTCGGCAACGAGTGGTTGCTCTCCGGTGGGCCCGAGAGCCAGCTGGACAGGGAAACCGGGATCCTCCGGGCGCGAGCAGCAACGCTGTTCGAGTTGGCCCTTCCCGGAAGCGCTTACCTTTTCCAGGGCGAGGAGCTGGGTCTCCACGAAGTCGCCGATATCCCGGAGAGCGAGCGTCAGGATCCGACGTACTTCAGAAACCGTGGGGTCGACATCGGGCGCGATGGATGCCGGGTGCCCCTGCCCTGGTCCTCGAGCGGGACGAGTCTCGGATTCGGTGAGGCCGGTTCCCATCTGTCCCAGCCGGCCTGGTTCAGCCAGTATGCCGTGGACGCCGAAGATGCGGATCCGGAGTCGACACTGAACCTGTACCGGCGGGCCCTGGCCCTCAGACGGGAGTGGCTGACCGCCGAATCTCTCACGTGGGTCGAGCACACCGACCCTGATGTTCTGGTCTTCCGCCGCCCCAACGGGTGGGTGTGCGCAACGAATTTCGGAAATTCGCCGGCCGAGCTTCCTGAGGGCGAGATCATGCTGACCAGCTCACCGTTGGAGGACGGCAAGATGGCCGGGAACTCGAGCGTCTGGCTGCGGGGGTAGACCGGAGCTAGTATCGCCGCATGAACAAACCGGTGGATCCACTCCGTCTCAGCGTCGTCCTGTTCGAGGGATTCGAACTGTTGGACGTCTTCGGTCCTGTCGAGCTCCTGAGCAAGTCGCCCCATTGTCGAATCATGTGGTGCGGTCCCGAGGTTGGTCCGGTCGCGAGTTCCCAGGGCGTCGGCGTCGTCTCCGAGATCGCGTACGACGACGTCGCAGGCGCCGAAACGGACGTGCTTCTGGTTCCAGGGGGCGCGGGCACGCGGCCACTGGCGCGGGATGCCGATTTCCTCGGGTGGCTGGCCGGCGTGGGCGCCGCGTGCCCGTTGGTCGGTTCGGTGTGCACCGGCTCGGCGCTGCTGGCGGCCGCGGGCCTGCTCGACGGGTACTGCGCAACGACCAACAAGAAGGCCTTCGAGTGGGCCACCAGTTGCGGACCGGATGTCGAGTGGGTCGCGAAGGCCCGATGGGTCAGGGACCGGGACCGGTGGACGTCGTCGGGAGTCGCCGCGGGGATGGACATGACGCACGCCCTGATGACGGATCTCCTGGGCGCGGAGGACGCCGACGCCGCAACCCGGGCCATCGAGTACGAACCGCATCGTGACAGTTTCTGGGACCCCTTCGCGAAGGTCTACGGGCTGGCGTAGCGGCTGGCGGGAGGCGCTGCCGGGAGCCGCGCGGAAGCTGCGGTCAGGCGGTTCGGACGGGCGGTTCGGGCTGACAGTTCGGGCGGGCGGGTCGGACGGGCCCGGTCGAGGGCCGGACCCCGGCGGAGAACCGCCCGCCCGACACCCATGACGTACCGTGAGGTGAGTGATAGGTCACTATGAGGCAATTTTGTTCGATATCGACGGGACACTCGTCGATTCCACGGCCGCCGTCGAACGCACGTGGAGGACGTGGGCTGCCGAGCACGATCTCGACGCCGCCCACATTCTGAGCATCTGCCACGGGGTTCGCTCGGAGGACGTCGTCGCCAGGTATCTGCCGGCATCGGAAATTCCGGCCGCAACCATCGAGCTGGAAGACATGGAATTACAAGATCTGGAGGGGGTGACGGCCCTCCCCTGCGCGGCTGATGTGTTGGGCCGACTCCCCGAGCCTCGTTGGGCCGCGGTGACCTCCGGATCCGGGCGTCTGATGCGCAAGCGACTCTCTGCCGCGGGCCTGCCGGTTCCCGACATCTTGATCGCCGCGGACGACGTCGTCGCGGGCAAGCCCGATCCCGAGGGTTACCGCAACGCAGCCGAGGCTCTCGGCTCACCCATCGACCGGTGCCTTGTCATCGAAGACGCCCCGGCCGGCATCGCCGCTGGTCGCGCCGCGGGTGCGACCGTGCTCGCCGTGTGCACCTCACACCAGCGGGCCGAGGTCGCCGACGCCGACGTCGTCGTCGATTCCCTGACCGACGTGTCGGTCACGGTCGGACCCGACGGCATCCAGGTTGAGGAGGCTCCGGCCGACCGGGCTCCGGCTGACCGGGCTACGGTCGAGGACGGATGAGGACACCGCCTGATAACGGCTGAGGCTCTGGGCTCTGGGCTCTGGGCTCTGGGCTCTGGGCTCTGGGCGGAGTCTGGCGCATGTGTTCAGAGGCGGTTACCCGATTCGGTGCCGCTTACCGCCGTTAGGAGGCGGTTGAACCAGCACCTAACGGGGGAAAAGGCCTGACAATCGGGTAACCGCCACCCAACGGGATACGAAAGCGCTCAATTCACGGCCAACGACGACGGGCAACCCCACCCAATCCGGCAAGCCCCACCCAACGGGATACGAAAGCGCTCAATCCGCGGCCGGCGTCGACCGGCAGCCCCCACGCCATCCGGCAAACCCCACACAAAAAGGCCGCAGACACACGCGATATCGCCAACGAACCCGCGTGAGGTGGCAATCCTGCGCGGTCCGAAGCGCGAAGTGGCAACCTTGTGCAGTCTTGCCCTCGAAATCCGCTCAACAATGCCACCTCAGCCCGGAGTAGCGCTCACAACTGCCACCTCGCGCTCCGGCCGAGCCCGCTCACGCCCGGCCGTACAGCCTCGAGCCTTCGTCGACGCCTTCGAAACGGAACGGGGACCGGGTCCGGCGCTCGGTCGTGAAGTTCTCCTGAGCCTGGACGAACGTGCCCGGGTGCAGGGCGCGGTACTCGTCGTAGCCGATGGGTTCGCGAGCGTCCAGGATGCCCTGGTGCTCCTCGGCGCGAAGGTGGTCGCGGTAGTCGGGCTGGATGACACCCACAAAGAACTCGGAGACCGCGCCGGAACCGTAGGAGAAGAACCCGACTCGCTGACCGGCAATCTCCTCGTCCGAATCCAGCAAAGCCAGGAAGCCCAGGAAGATCGAGGCCGTATAGCTGTTGCCGAGCTGTTGGTTGTATCCGAACGTCGGTGCCAGGGCGGCCGCGGCTTCGGCCTTCTCCAGGGGCGTGCCAGCCTCTTCGGTCAGCCGCACGTGTGCCTTGACAGCCATCTTGGTGAAGGGCTGGTGGTAGCAGAACCAGTCGATGTCGTCGAAGTCCACGCCGCCATGGGCGCGGTAGTCGTGCCACGCGCCGACCAGGGCGTCCAGGTAGGCGCCGACCGAGAACTTGCCGTCCACCAGCGCCGTGTTGCGGTAGTTCGGCCGCCAGAAGTCCTGGACGTCCAGCGTGTACACGCCCTGGCCCGGTTCGATCGCCAGAATGTCCGGGTCGGACTGAACCAGGAACGCGACGGCGGCTGCACCCTGCGTGGGCTCGCCGGACGTGTCCACGTCGTACCGGGCGACGTCGGCGGCGATGACCAGAACTTTCTCTTCCGGGTTCCGGGCCACGATGCCGAGCGCCATCTGGAGCGCACCGATTCCGCCGTAACAGGCCATCTTGGTCTCGATGGTGCGAACCTCGCGCGGAAGGTTCAACAGCCCGTGCACATAGACTCCGGCCGATTTGGACTGGTCGATGCCCGACTCGGTCGCGAACAGCAACGTGCGGATCCCGTCCGTGCCGTTGCGGTCGATGATGCGCTGCGCGGCCGCGGCGCCCATGGTCACGATGTCCTCGTCATCGGCGGGCAGGCTCATCTTCTCCTGGCCGATGCCGATGTAGTACTTGTTGACGTCGATCCCCTGCTTCTCGGCGAGATGCGCGAGATCGAAGGAGTAGTGACCGGTCGCGAAGGCAATGTCCTGGATGCCGCTGGCGGCAGTGGACGACGCCGCTGAGCGCGCGTCGTCGTGGCCGGCGCCTCCGGGGAAAGTCTGGGTGTTGTCAGTGCTCAACTACTGATTCCTTTCGATCTTCACGTGGGCTTCCATGAGCTCACCAGGATTGGTCTGAGCGGCCAGGAGGGAGAGTTCCCCGCACAGGACCGATGCGGCGCAGAGCACCGCGAGACGATGTGCGTTCCCGCCCGGCTCCCGGTCCTCGCGGCAACCGAGCTTCCGCAGGTTGTCCTCGACCACGCTCAGGCCCGCGCCCTTGCCGTTTCCGACTGTTCCCACAATGAGATTGGGCAGATTGCACGAGAAGTACAGATCCCCGTCTCGGACCTCGGCCGTCGTGATGCCTTGTGATCCTTCCACAATATTCGCCGCGTCCTGGCCTGTCGCAAGGTAGAACGCCAACAGCATATTTGCGTAGTGGGCGTTGGCGGCGCGGAGGCCGCCGGCAAGATTCGTGCCCACGAGGTTCTTCCGGGTGTTGAGGTCCGCAACCTGTTCGGGCGTGGTCCGGAGCAACCGGGCGACGACGTCGCGCGGGATCAGGATTTCGGTGACGACGCTCTTCCCACGGCCGAGGATGCCGTTGACCGCGGTGGGTTTCTTGTCGGAACAGAAGTTCCCGGAGATCGACCCGTACTGGAGTTCCGGATACTGCTGGAGAATCCACGGCATCAGGTTGTCGGCCGCGAGCGTGACCATGTTGTGCCCCGAGGCGTCACCGGTGGTGAAGTCGAAGCGCACGTACAGGAGGTTGCCCGCGTACTGGAAATGCAGGTCAATGAGCTTCGCGTAGCGCGACGCCCCGGAGACCACGGCCTGGAGGTCGTCGCGGCGCGCATCGAGTTCTTGGGCCACGCGGTGCGCGGTCCCGGCGTCGGGGGCTTCGAAGTAGACGGAACGGGTCATGCGGTCATCGACCAGGGTCGCCCGGATTCCGCCCTCGACCATGCGGGATATCTTGGACCCCCGTTTGACCGAGGGCCACAAGGGCGTCTCGTAGGTGGCCAGGGGGACCTCGACCTCTTCGTTTCCGATCACGTTCCCTGACACGCGGATCGGACCGATCCACTGGGTCGGGACGGGTGTCTGAAACGGTTCCTGCATTTTTCCTCCGGTCATTTGCTGGTGCCGCGCCTGGTGGCCAGGGACCCGAGGTCCGCCCCGCGCAGCCGTGCGGATTCGGCGAGGTCGCCGCTGATCAGCACGTCGGTTGCGCTCAGGTCCTGGGTCGTGGCCGCCCCGAACATCGCGTACATTTCGGTCAGTCGGTCCCGCCAGTCGGTGATCTGCTGGACGAGTCGCTCGGTACCGTCCGCCCCGGCGTCGAGGCCGGTCTCGCCCAGGACCGTGTGCAAGAACGTTCCGGCGACACCGACGGCACGCGCGCCGAGGGCAAGCCCGCGGACGACGTCGTAAGGGTTGCGCACCCCACCCGAGGCCAGCAGTGCGGGGCGCTGCGTCGTCTCCGGGAGGGTGGTCGCATCGAGCAGCGAGAACGGCGCCGATTGGCCGAAATCGGCCAGGAACGAGTAGTCCTTGCCGGCTCGTCGATCGTTCTCGACCCGAGCAAAATTGGTTCCACCGTTGCCCGCCGTGTCCGCGACGGTCACGCCCAAGGAAGCGAGCCGGGCGATGGTCTCACGGGTCATTCCGAAACCGACTTCCTTGACGATCACCGGAACCGATGTCGCCTCGACCACGGCCGCGATGTTCTCGCTCCACGCCCCGAACCCGCGTGACCCTTCGGGCATCACGGTCTCCTGGACCGAGTTGACGTGGATCTGGAGCGCATTTGCCTCGAGCGCGTCGACCACGCGGCGGACCTGGTCCGGCGTGGCATCGGCGCTGAGGTTGCCCATCACGAAACCGTGCGGATTCTTGTCCCGGAGCACGCGGAACGTCGGCAGAACGGTCTCGTCGCGCAGGTAGATACTCATCGATCCGGTCGCGATGGCGATCCCGGTTTCGGCCGCAGCTTCTGCGAGGGCCGCGTTGACGCGTCCCGTGGTCTCGGTCCCGCCGGTCATGCCGTTGATGTAGAACGGGAGGGGCCAGCGGATGCCGCCCGGCAGAGAGGTCGAAATGTCCACGTCCGCGGCATCGATTCCGGCGAGGGCATGGTGGACCAGCCGGACGTCGTCCCACGGCGTGCGGTGCGGTTCCTCGCGCTGCTGGGCCGCGGCGAAGTTCAGGTGGTCGTCCTTGCGGTTTCCGGTCATGCGGAGTCCCTCGGGTTGGTGGGGCGTGCGGTGTCGGTCAGGATCTTCTGGCCGCGCGGTGATACACGGAGCGGCAGCGGGCGAATATTGGCCGAGATCCAGGTTCTTTCGAGTTCGCGGTCGTCGCGCCCCGCCGGGCCGACCGCGATACCGCAGTCACCGCCTCCTGATCCCGAGGACTTGGCTGCCCACCCGGTCTTCAGCGCGGATTCGACGAGCTCGGTCAGCTCGGGGGTTTCGATGATGCTCGCGCGCTGCTGGGCCAATTCTCCCAGAAGAGCCCGTGCCGCGGCCACGATATCGGCCACATTATCAGTGTTTCCACTAGTCAAGGCGTGTTCCAGGCGTTCGACGAGGTCGTCGCTGCGGTCCAGGAGATCCGCCGGCAGGGCCGTGTCCTTGCGGAGACGACCCACGAGTTCTGGCGTGTCCGCAGGTTCGCCGGTCCAACCGACGCGGACCGTCAGCGGCGATTCCTCTGCGGACTCGACATCGCCCGGTTCCGCGAACCCGGCGGTCGAGGGGACTGCCCGATCGTCGCCGTCAGGGTCGAGCTCGTCCAAACGGTCGAGGCGCAGGCCCGGCCAGGGGGCATCCAGAAGCTCCGCGACGGAACGCTCGCGCGAGGCGTCGAACAGCCACTGACGGTCGGGCGAAGCATAGGAGACCCATCCCCCGAGCGCGCTCGCGGCGATGTCTCCTCCCGAGGTCGTGCGGGTGACCTGAACCGTCGCGATCATCGCCAGGCGGTAGACCTGGTCCGGAGTAAGGCCGAGATCGTAGATCGCACCGATGGCGGCGACTGCGGCGACGGTCACGGCCCCCGATGACCCGAGACCGAATTTGGTTCCGGTCGCGGCGTCGTCCAGGTGACTGCTGACGTGCAATTCGTAGTGCCGTGCGGTGATCCCCTTCTCCCGACGCAGCCCCTCGACCGCGTTGAGGGCAGCGATGAGGTAACGGTAGAAGCCCACGGTGTCCTCGTCGACGTCGACGACGTCGCCGGAATGCCGCCATGAGAGGCTCCGGTCGGTGCCCGTAGAGAATAATGTTCCGACCTCCTCGGCCGGTCGGGCCTCGACGCGGACGTACCGATCCACGGCAATCAGGATGGCTCGATGCCCGGGCTCGACGACAGCGTACTCGCCCAGAACATAGAGCTTGCCGGGTGCCTCGGTGACGATCATTCGTTCTCCACCAAGTGCGCGCCCGGTCCGGATCGGGCCGGAATGAGGTCGAGGCCGGGGAAGCGTTCGGCCAACGCACGGTGTGCCCGGTCCAGGTCGGCGTTCCGGCAGAGGACCGCGACGTTGGGACCGGCGTCGGCCGTTCCGTAGACCTCCAGTCCGTCGGCCCGCAGTCTTTCGACCGTGTCGAAGACTTCCACCGAGGTAGGGGCGAGGTAACGAACCGGAGGCCGGGATCCGTTGATCGCGGCGTGCATGCGCAGGGCGTTGGATTCGGTCAGTTCCCCGACGCGGGTGTAGTCGCCCGCCGCGAGCGCCCCACGCATGTCGATCAAATCCTGCGTGGTCCCGGTGACCCAGCCGTCGAAGTACGGCGAGGTCCGGATCGTTTCGCGCATCGCGACTCGGGAGGAGACGGCCTTCTCCGCAGAGGAGACGACCACGATGACCATGGCCAGGTCCGGGCCGGGAATGTTCTCCGCATACGACGCCGCATCGGCCGCCTCGCCCGAACCCTCGCCAGCGTGCCATTCGACGAGATCGCCGATCACGGAGCGGCACGCCGACCCCGAACCGCGCCGGGCGAGGCGGGACAGGGAGACGGTGTCCGTGGGGAGTCCGTAGGCGCGGCTCGCCGACGTGGCCAGTGCGGCGAAGCCGGAGGCACTCGAGGCCAGCCCGGCCCCAGTCGGTACGGAGTTCTCGGATTCGATGCGCGCCCGGACGCGGCTCCCGGACTGCTCGCGGACCAGGTCGAGGAAGGTGCGCACCCGGTCCAGGGGCGTTCCGGTGACCGCGGCACCATTGAGGAGGAACCGGTCTTCGTCCAGGGACGGGTCAAGGGTGAGGCTCGTTCGGGTCGGAAAGACGTCGAGCGTCAGGGACAGGCTGCCGGTCCACGGGAGGACCAACTGCTCGTCCCTCTTCCCCCAGTACTTGATGAGGGCCAGGTTGGGGTGGGCCACGGCCGTGGCGCGCTCTGCGGTCACTGCTCGAGCTCCTCGGGGTTCAGAATCCAGGTTTGGAGCGCCCCAGCCCGCAACAGGTGCGAGGCGAGGTCCTGCCCGTGCTGGAAATCGCTCGCCAGGGCGATCACGCAACCGCCGCGACCCCCACCCGTCAGTTTGGCGCCGAGCGCACCGGCTTCACGCGCCGAGCGTACGAGCTGGTCGAGGTGCGGACTGGAGACCGACAGTTCGTGCAGGGCTTCGTGGACTTCGTACATGCGGCGGCCGAGGGCCACGCGTTCGTCGTTCTTGAGGTTCTCCCGTGCGGCAATGGTGTGGTCGCGGATGGTTTCGAAGTAACGGGCGACGTCGTCCGGGTTGGTCCGGCGCATTTCAGTCACGGCGCCGACCGCGGAGTGGGTATCGCCTGGCTGCCCCGAGTCGGCGACGACGATGGGCGCACCCAGGTTGACCTCGATGCCTTCGGCGGATCCGTTCTGGAACCAGATCGGCGACCGGCTCAGCACGGTGTAGGCGTCCAGGCCGGACGGGTTGCCGTGGGCGACCCTCTCACCCGTCTGGACAAGTTCGTGACGGACGGTTTTGGGCAGGTCGTCGCCCGTGAGATCGAGAATCGCATTGACGATGCTGGCCGCCCCCGCCGCACTCGAGCCGAGACCCCGCTCGAGGGGAAAGTCCCCGATACAGGTGATGTGGAGCCCGCGTTCCGGGCGTCCGATACGTCGGAGTGTCGCGGTGATGGTCGCTCCCAAGGGCGCGAGCATGGGGGGCGCGCCGGACAAGGGGCCGTCGTAGATGTCGACCGTGAGCCACACCGGGCCGGGGGACGGTGTCGCGGTGGCCGTGAGCCCGACCTGGGGCAGAGGAAATGCGATCGCGGGATGCCCGTGGACCACCGAGTGCTCCCCGAAAAGAATCACCTTGCCCCAAGCAACGGACTGGCCGACCGCGGAGGCCTGCAGGGGGTCGGCCTCTTTCAACTTGTGCAAAACTCTGAACTCCGATGGGCAGGGGAAGGTACTTTCCTGAACGGATCAAGCATATTCCGTATCGCCCGAGTGTCACGCACTGGGCCGGGACGGCTTCATTCATGATCCAGGGCATCGGCCGCCGTCGGAGGCGGGGAACGAGTCATCACCGTCAGCGGGGTCAGCCGTCGGAGCGCCGAGATCTCAGGGAACCCCAGGGCGCACCGATGTGCCCAGGATATCGGACCACGGATTTGAGGTCGCTCGACAGGCATGGAGCCCTGTGCCCATCACCATGGCACAAAGTGGCGCACCTCATTCGATGGGCGTCATACCGGCAGCTTCACCACCTGCCGAGGCTCGGATCGAAGGCCGGCTCGAACCGTCGCATGTACCCGGTGTCGTCCCGTTCGTGCATCCCCGAGGCCAAGTATTGTTCGTGCATTCGCTGGAGCTTGTCGCGGTCGAGGGAGATTCCGAGTCCGGGCGACGTCGGGACCGTGACGGCGCCCCCGTCGAAGGAGAACGGCGAACCGGCCACGACGTCGTCCTCGGCGCCCTTCCAGGGCCAGTGCGTGTCGCACGCGTAGTCGATGTTCGGGGTCGCGCCCGCGACGTGAAGCATCGCGGCCATGCTGATCCCCAGGTGCGAATTCGAGTGCATGGACAGTCCCATGCCGAAGGTCTGGGCCACTCCTGCGAGGAGCTTGGTCTGCCCGAGTCCACCCCAGAAGTGGGGGTCGGACAGGACCACGTCCACCGACCCGCGTCGCACGGATTCGGGGAGTTGGTCGAAGGCCACGACCGCCATGTTCGTTGCCAGAGGCATCGGAACCCGCCGTTTCACATCCGCCATGCCCTCCAGCCCCGGCGAAGGGTCCTCGAGGTATTCGAGCTTGCCCTCGAGCCGTTGGCCGACACGGACGGCCGTCTCGACCGACCACACGGCGTTGGGGTCGAGCCGGATCGGCGTCCCGGGGAACCGGTCCGCGAGCGCTTCCACGGTTTCCGCTTCCGCCTCGGGGGAAAGAACGCCTCCCTTGAGTTTGAGCGCGGTGAACCCGTATTCCTCGATCATGGTCTCGGCCTGGACCAGGATCCCGGCCGCGTCCAGCGCCTCGCCCCATCGGTCGGGTTCCGCACCGGGATGCCCCGCCCACTTGTAGAAAAGGTATCCGGTGAACGAGACCTCGTCCCGGACCAGGCCTCCGAGGAGAGTGCTGACGGGGACGCCGTACTGTTGGCCCTGGATATCGAGCGCCGCGACCTCGAACGGGGAGAACACGCGGTCCAGGGTCGAGGACGCCGTGACCATCCCGGCCATTCCGTCTCCGCCTGTTGTTTCGTCGGCGGTGAGAGCTTGTGCCACGGCCTGGCGCAGGGCGTACAGGTTCTGCACGTCGAGCCCGCGCAGAGCCTGCGCGGCAAGCTTCAGCCGGGACACGTGGATTGAGGATCCATAGGATTCCCCCAGCCCGACGACGCCGCCGGACGTTTCGACCTCGACGACGGAACGCAGTGCATAGGGCTCGTGCACGCCGACCGAGTTCAGCAGGGGTGGGTCGGCGAAGGCGACCGGCGTGATCCGGATGTCCGCGATAGTGGTGGTGTCCGTCATGGTGTGCCTTTCTGATCGGGTACTGCGTGGAGGGCTGCGTCGGACGAGGCTGTGTGTGGGGCCGTGCGTGAGAGGCTTCGCCACCCATCGGCGTCGAACGGGGCGTGTCACGAAAGGACCAATAGCCGCCGAACTCTGGTACTCAGACGTGCCCGAATGACAGGGTGAGAACCCCAGAGAAGCCGCATGTGCCCCGGCGTCCGCACCCAGCGGGCCTCATGCGCCGGACCGGCCCCACCACCGCAAAGATCGTGAGGACCAGCCCTGAAGAACTCGACCAGCCCCATGGCAGCCCGCCTGACGAGAGCGTCGCGATATCCCCACGTGGTCTCCGGCCCGCACCGTCACCCGAAATCCGACCGCCACCTGGCCTACTTGCTTGTCCTTCAGGCAGGGGCGCTGAACGCCGTCGGCTTCACGGCCCTCGGGATCTACACCTCCCATATGAGCGGCATGGTGGCCGACCTTGCCCAGCACACGATGCTCGCCGAGCTCGGCTCATTGCTCACGGGAGTGCTGGCGGTAGGGGCCTTCATCGCCGGAACCATGGCGAGCACGATTCTCTTTACTTGGGCGAAAAGACGAAGATTGGCGAGCAGGTATGCGAACGTCCTCGCCGCCGAGGGCCTTCTGGTCCTCGCCGTGGGTTTTCTCGCGGGCGACCTGGACCATGTACGTGCTGATCTCATCCTCGTTCCGGCCCTCTGTTTTGCGATGGGGCTCCAGAATGCGCTCATCACGAAGATCCGGGACTTCCCCGTGCGCACGACCCATGTGACCGGGATGATCACCGACTTGGGCGTCGAGATCGGCAAGTGGATCTACGGCGGAATCCCGCGAAGCGCCTCATCGGTTCGGATGGATCCGCACAAGGCCAAGGTCCTGGCCCTTCTGATCCTGTTGTTCATGGTCGGTGGCTCCCTGGGGATCGTCGGGTTTTGGCTGTTCGACTTCCGCGCACTCATGGTCGGCTCCCTCCTGATCCTTCTTCTGTCCGCCCCTACGAGCATCCGCGATCTCGCACGCGCCGGCCTCCATCCACGCCGCAGACCCGGCGGTACGGCCGCATAAGGCCCCGCACGGGCCCGACGCACCTGGTCGACCCGGGACCCACGGGCGCAGCAACGTGCCGCCTCAAATGATCAGGTTCATGACGAGCACCCCTCCCAGCCCGAGAACCGAGAGGACCGTGGTGTAGGTGGTGCGCGCCTTGAGGGTCTGGACGACCGACAGGTTGAAGTACTCCTTGAACATCCAGAACCCGGGGTCGTTGACGTGGCTGACGGCGATCGAACCGCACGTGGTCGCCAGGACCATGAGCTCCGGAGAGACACCGCTCGAACCAACGAGTGGGGCCGCGATGCCGGCCGCCGTCGTCACCGCGACGGACGCCGATCCCAGGGCGATGCGAAGGATTACGGCGGTCAGCCAGACCAGGATGATGGGGTGGATCGGCCACCCGGAGGTCATGTCCGCGATGTACTGGGCGATGCCGGTCGAGACCAGGACCTCCTTGAAGCCGCCGCCGGCGGCGATGACCATGATGATCATGGCCATGGCTCGGGCCGAGTCGGCCATCGAGACGGCGAGTTCCGTGAGTGGTCGGCCACTGAGGGGACCGAAGATGATGATCGCGACGATCAGGGACAGCAGCAGCGCGATCGTCGGGGAACCGATGAAGGACACCGCGTGCATCAGCGGCGTCCCCTCGGTCCCGACCATGATGTAGATTTCCGCTCCGGCGATCAGCACCACGGGAAGCAGGGCGACGACGACGGAGCGGAGCATGCTCGGCATCTCATCCTCCGTGAAGGACTTCTCGGACACGAGCCCACGGGGGATCTCCGGGTCGATTTTCTTGACGAAGGACAGCCGCGGCCAAACCATCGCGATGATGGCACCGGCGGGGACGGCGATGAAGAGTCCGTAGAGCAAGGCGAGACCAGGTGAAGCCTGGTAGATGCTCGCTGCCGCCGTCGGGCCCGGGTGCGGGGGCAGGAAGGAATGCATCGTGGACAGGGCGATCGACATCGGCAGACCGACCCAGAGCAAGTTCGTGCGCGTCGCCCGGACCAGGGTGAAAACGATCGGAACCACGATCACGAAGGCCGCCTCGTAGAACATCGTCACGCCGATGAGCATGGCCGTGGCGATCATCGCCCACTGGACACGTTTCTCGCCGAGTGCCCCGACCACCTTGAGGGCGATCCGTTGTGCGGCCCCGGCGTCGCCAAGAATGCGGCCGATCATCGCACCGATGCCGATCACAGCAAGGGTTTCTTCGAGCTGACCGCCCATTCCGCTGCCGATGATGTCCGGGATGTCGGAGACATCGGCGGGTTTGTCGTCCACCGTCAGAACACCCGACAGGGCACCCCACCCGGCCACGAGCACCGAGACGATCAGCAGCGCAACGAAACCGTTGAGCTTGTACTTGGTCATCAGAATCAGCAGCAATGCCACTGCGATGGCCACGATGAGTAAAGGCATCGAATTCTCCTTCGAACCCCTGCCGTCCGGGCGATGCCTCGGTGCAGGTCGGATGCGTCAGGTCGTGTTCTGGTTCACAGTGTGATTGAGCTTATGATTCATGTTTCAATATTGTCTAAGACTAGATTTGCATGAAGTAATACTTGAATCGCATCAAACATTCTGGAGGAGCACATGTTCACCCTCGACCAGCTCCGGTGCTTCGTCGCCGTTGCGGAAAACCTGCACTTCGGGCGGGCCGCCGAGGAACTCTCGATGACACAGCCTCCGCTGAGCCGCCAGATCCAGAAGCTGGAGAAAAGCCTGGGAACGGAGCTGGTTCGACGCACCCACAGGAAGGTCGAGCTCACGGCCGCCGGCACCACATTCCTCGACCAGGCACGCCTGGTCCTCTCGCATGCGACCAGGGCCGGAGAATCTGCGGTCCAGGCATCCCGCGGCCTCCGTGGGCGACTCAGCCTGGGATACACCGCGGCGGCCGGACTCACGCTCCTGGGGCCGATCCTCACCCTGGCGAAGGAACGCATGCCCGATGTCACGGTCGAGCTGCACCAAATGGTGACATCGCGACAGCTCGAGGCGCTCGAGGACGGACGCATCAACGCGGGTCTGGGTCGTCTCTCGAGCGCTTCGGAGGACTTCAGGGTCGACCTGATCCACACCGAGGGTCTTGTTCTGGCCGCCCCGACGGGCCACGAGTTGCTGTGCGGGCGCCATTTGCACCGCGAGGATGTTGCCGGCCATCCGTTGATCATGCACTCGGCGG
The DNA here is from genome assembly GCF_051370785.1 of Rothia sp. HC945. Classification (NCBI taxonomy): domain Bacteria; kingdom Bacillati; phylum Actinomycetota; class Actinomycetes; order Micrococcales; family Micrococcaceae; genus Rothia; species Rothia sp. HC945. The sequence continues at coordinate 1,602,343 of NZ_JBFCSN010000001.1, forward strand.
ACGGGGCGCGATACTTCTACGACCTCGTCGTCCGGAATTTCTCGATCGACCACTCGGACGTCTCCCACTCCCTGAGCCAGATCACCACGATGATCAGCCTGGTGGCCGCCGGGCACGGCATCGCCTTGGTCCCGGAGTCCGCGACCAAGTTGAACTTCCCCGGCGTGGGCTACCGTCAGTTCGACGACCTGCGCCGGGACATTGTCGAACTGCAGCTCATCACCTCGGCGGACAACGCGACCCCCACAGCATCGCGGCTGAGGGAGCTTCTGGACGCCACCCCCAAAGGGAAGGGCCCGTTGACCTCTGAGTAGTGATGCTTATGATGCATCACTGAATGCGGAATTGCACTTGGACGAGCATGAGACGCAGTTCATAGACTCCGAGAAGTTCCACTTCCAGACGCGCGAATCATTCGAGGAGTTCCCATGGCGCAGTTCTCACCCCACGAGTTGGCGGACCGTCTCAAGGATGGCCTGCTTTCCTTTCCAGCGACCGCGTTCGACCCCCAGGGCGAACTCGCCGAGACCGCATACCGAGATCACATCGAGTGGCAGTCGGGTTTCGACGTCGCCGGGCTCTTCGCTGCGGGCGGCACGGGTGAGGGTTTCAGCCTCACGCCCGAAGAGAACGCGCGGGTCACCGAGTGGGCCGTCGGCTCGACTCGTCCGGAGGTCCCGGTTCTCGGGTCGGCTTCCGGCTCCACGAGGCAGGCCATCCGGTGCGCCCAGGCCGCCGAGCAGGCCGGGGCCGAGGGCATCCTTCTCCTCCCGCCCTACCTGACCGAATGCGATCAGGACGGGCTGCTCGAGCACGCCTCCGCCGTGTGCTCCGCGGTGGACATCGGCGTCATCGTCTATAACCGGGCCAACGCGATCTACTCGGCCGAAACCATTGCGCGACTGGCCGAGAAGCACCCCAACCTCGTCGGGTTCAAGGATGCCCGGGGCGACATCGAGCACCTGGCGCGTGTGACCGCGATGAACGGGGACCGTCTCTTCTACCTCGGCGGACTGCCGACGGCGGAGACGTACGCGCTCCCGCTGCTCCAGATGGGAGTCAGCACCTATTCTTCCGCGATGTTCAATTTTGCCCCGGAATTCGCGCTGGAGTTCTACGCCGACGTCCGAAACCTCGACCACGCCGCCGTCCAAGAGAAACTTCGCAGATTCGTCTTGCCCTATCTCGACATCCGGGACCGCGGCAAGGGCTACGGCGTCTCGATCATCAAGGCCGGCCTGCGCATCGTCGGACACGACTGCGGATCGGTCCGGCCCCCACTGCACGACCTGCGCGAGCAGGACTACCACGATCTCGAACAGCTTGTCCGCGCCGCGAACGTCGCGGACGTTCCCACCACTCAGAAAGGGGAAACACGATGACCACCACTCTCAACGGACAGTCCTTGATCAATGGTGAATGGATCGCCGGGACCGAGGGAGACGTCAGAGCCGTGGACCCGAGCACGGAGGAGGACCTCGATCCCGTGTTCACCCTCATCGGCCCGGACCAGCTCGACGACGCCACCCGGGCCGCCGAGCAGGCGTTCCCTGAATACAGCGCGACCGAGCCCGGAGCGCGAGCACGGTTCCTCGATCGCATCGCGGACAACCTCGACGCGTGCAGGCAGGACGTGGTCGATCGTGCCCGCCGGGAGACCGGCCTGACCGAGGCCCGCCTGAACGGGGAGCTGACGCGAACCGCAAACCAGTTGCGACTCTTCGCCGGCGTGGTCCGCTCGGGCGCGTTCCACCGGGTCCGGATCGACCCCGCGCAGCCTGATCGGGCACCGGCACCGCGGGCAGACATCCGCCAGCGCATGGTTCCGTTGGGTCCCGTGGCCGTTTTCGGGGCCAGCAATTTCCCGCTGGCCTTCTCGACAGCAGGTGGTGACACGGCCTCCGCCCTCGCCGCGGGCTGCCCCGTGGTGTTCAAGGCCCACAACGCCCACCCGGGTACCGCGGAACTGGTTGCCCAAGCGATCCACGAGGCCGTGACGCAGGAGGGCTTGCCCGGCGGAACCTTCTCGCTCGTCTACGGACCCGGGGCGAAAATCGGCCAGAGGCTCGTCGCGGACCCCAGGATCACCGCCGTGGGCTTCACGGGCTCCCGGTCGGGCGGGCTGGCCATCGCGCGCACCGCCTTCGAGCGCCCCTCCCCCATCCCCGTCTACGCCGAGATGAGCTCGATCAACCCCGTGATCGTGCTCCCCGGGGCCCTCGGCTCCGCGGCGTCCCTTGCCGAAGCCTTCGTGGGCTCGGTGACGGGCTCATCGGGCCAGCTGTGCACCCAGCCCGGACTCGTCTTCGTGCCCGAGGGCCCCGGAGGAGACGACTTCGTCAACCGCGCCGTCGAGCACATCGACGCCTCGAGCGGACAGACGATGCTGACACCTTCGATCGCGACCTCCTGGGCGTCGGGCGTGGAGAACTTGTCCGGGCAGGACGGCGTCGATGTCATCGCCCGCGGCGGGGACGGAGAAGGGGCCAATGCCCCCGGGCCCGTGCTGTTCCGGACCGACGCGGAGACCTTCCTCGCGAACGGCGAGCTGCAGAAGGAGATCTTCGGCGCCGCGTCCGTGATCGTTCGCTATGCCGAACCGTCACGCCTCGAGGAACTGATCACGGCACTCGAGGGCCAGTTGACTGTCACGGTCCAGGCTGCGCCCTCGGACCGGGACGACGTCGCGACCCTGCTCCCGCGTCTCGAACGGCTGGCCGGCCGCGTCCTCTACGGTGGCTGGCCGACCGGCGTCGAGGTCGGACACGCGATGGTCCACGGAGGACCGTTCCCGGCCACGAGCGATGCGCGCACGACGTCCGTCGGCACGTTGGCGATCGAAAGATTCCTGCGGCCCGTGGCGTATCAGGACTTCCCCGAAGACCTTCTCCCAGCACCGGCCTCGGATGCGAATCCGTGGTCGGTCGGCCAGTCGGTCGACGGCAAGTAGGACCGAGGAAAGCGAGAACATGTCATGACGTCCGCATCCGTTCCCAGAATCGAACACATCGAGGTCGTGCCGGTGGCCGGCCACGATTCGATGTTGCTCAACCTCTCCGGCGCCCACGCCCCGTTCTTCACCCGAAACATCGTGGTGATCACGGATGGCGAGGGCCGCACAGGGGTGGGTGAAGTCCCCGGTGGTGAGCCGATCCGATCGACGATCGAGCAGGCCGCCGGCCTCCTGACCGGCCAACCGATCACCCGGCACAAGTCCCTGCTGCGGCAGGTCTCTTCCCGTTTCGCCGGCCAGGATGTGGCCGGACGCGGGAACCAGACGTTCGATCAGCGCGTCACGATCCACGCCGTGACGGCCCTGGAATCGGCGTTGCTGGACCTCAACGGGCAGTTTCTCGGCGTTCCCGTCGCCGAGCTCCTGGGCGACGGGCAGCAACGGGACAGCGTCCCCATGCTGGGGTATTTGTTCTACGTCGGAGACCCGGACAAAACCGATCTTCCGTACCTGCGGGAACCCGAGGCCAGCGGATGGGATCGCCTGCGGCGGGAAGAAGCCGTGACGCCGGAGGCCGTGGTCGATCTTGCCAGGGCGGCCGCCGAAAAGTACGGGTTCAAGGACTTCAAACTCAAGGGCGGCGCATTGCCCGGCGAGGACGAAGTCGAGACCGTCAAGGCATTGAGCAACGACTTCCCGGACGCCCGCATCACTCTCGATCCGAACGGCGGCTGGTTGCTCGACGACGCGATCAGATACGGACGCGAGATGGCCCCGTACATCGCGTACGCCGAGGACCCCTGCGGCGCCGAAGGCAGGTTTTCCGGGCGTGAGGTCATGGCCGAATTCCGCCGGGCCACCGGCCTGAGGACGGCGACCAACATGATCGCGACGGACTGGCGGGAGATGGCCCACGCGATCCGGGAGGCCTCCGTGGACATCCCGCTGGCCGATCCGCATTTCTGGACGATGTGCGGATCCACCCGCGTCGCCCAGCTCTGCCACGACTTCGGACTCACGTGGGGGTCCCATTCGAATAATCACTTCGACATCTCCCTGGCGATGTTCACGCAGGTCGGTGCCGCGGCCCCGGGCAACATCACGGCCCTCGATACCCACTGGATCTGGCAGGACGGTCAGCACCTGACCACCCGGCCCTTCGAGATCCGGGAGGGACAGATCGACGTCCCGGAGACGCCCGGTCTGGGCGTGGAGATCGACCGGGACCGGCTCGAGGAGGCCCACCAGCTGTACCTCGAACACGGACTCGGGACCCGCGACGACGCCGCGGCCATGCAGTACCTAGTGCCCGGGTGGTCCTTCGACCCCAAGCGTCCGGCACTCGACCGATAGGAGACCATCATGACCACCACGACTCGGGATTCGATCCGGCACGTCGCCCTCTCGACCGCGCGGCTTCCGCTCTCGGTCCCCATCTCCGACGCCAAGGTCTTCACGGGCCGCCAGAAGCCCATGACGGAGGTGGTGTTCCTCTTCGCCGAGATCACCACCGAGCAGGGCTTCGAGGGCGTCGGGTTCAGTTATTCGAAGCGGGCAGGCGGACCGGCCCAGTATGCCCACGCGAAGGAGATCGGCGAGGGCCTGTTGGGTGAGGACCCCAATGACATCGCCCGGATTGGCACCAAGCTCGTCTGGGCGGGCGCATCCGTGGGGCGCTCCGGCGTCGCAACCCAGGCCATTGCCGCGATCGACCTGGCTCTCCACGATCTCAAGGCGAAGCGTGCGGGGCTCCCCCTGGCCAAGCTGTTGGGCGCCCATCGTGACTCGGTGCGGACGTACAACACCTCCGGAGGCTTCCTGAACGCCTCGATCGAGGAGGTCAAGGACCGGGCGAGCCGGTCGATCGAGGAAGGAATCGGTGGGATCAAGATCAAGGTCGGTCTTCCCGATTCGGCCGAGGATCTGCGCAGGGTCGAGGCGGTTCGCGACCACATCGGCCCGGACGTTCCCCTCATGGTGGACGCCAATCAGCAGTGGGACAGGGCAACGGCCCTGCGCATGGGTCGGCGGCTCGAGGAATTCGACCTGACGTGGATCGAGGAACCGCTGGACGCCTACGACGTCGAGGGCCACGCGGATCTGGCCCGCTCGCTGGACACCCCGATCGCGACGGGCGAGATGCTCGCCTCCGTGGCCGAGCACGAACGGCTCATCGAGAACCGCGCGTGTGACATCATCCAGCCCGATTGCCCGAGGGTCGGCGGCGTAACCCAGTTCCAGAGGCTCCTGACCTTGGCCGATCAGGCCGGACTCGATCTCGCGCCGCACTTTGCGATGGAGATCCACCTCCACCTGGCCGCGACGTATCCGCGGGAACCGTGGGTCGAGCACTTCGACTGGTTGGATCCCCTGTTCAACGAACGCTTGGAGACCAGGGACGGACGAATGATCGTTCCTGACCGTCCCGGCCTGGGCGTGACGCTCAGCGACCAGGCACGTGCCTGGACCACCGACTCGGTTGAATTCGGGGTCAGGTAGCGGCGAGTTCGGATGCGGCGGCGTCGTGCTTTCGGGCGCGACGCCGCCTTTTCCAGAGGACAGCGATGCCTCCCGACGCCGCAACACTCGAGAGCGCGGCGACGGCGCTCATCCAGGAGACCGCGGTCTCCATGGACCACCAGGAGGTCAGCACGCCGACGGCAATCGCCGGGACCCCGGCACCGAGGTAGAACACCAGGTACAGCGAGGCGTTGACCCCTCCCCGGGACTCCGCCGGGGTGACGCCGTCGAGCATCGCCGTCGCACCCCCGTAGGCCAGGCCGTGCCCTGCGCCCGCGAACACCGCGGACCCGAGAACGACGTCGATGCTCCCGCCCCCGTCGAGGGCCAAAACCGCCAGGCTCGCGCCGATCAGCCCTAAGCCGAGAATCTGCATCCGGATCGGGGAGATGCCCACGATCAAGGGCTGGGTCGCCATCGAGAAGAGGAGCATTGCACCCAGGACGCTGCCCGTCATCGCGGTCGTGGCATCCGGGAGGGTCCGTTCGAGAACGGTCGGGATCGTGGCCAAGAAGATCCCGGCCCCGGTCCAGGAGAGGAAACCGGTGGTCGCGGCTGCCAGGAACAGGTGTCGGATCTTTCGCGGGACGCGCGGTGCGGTCGGGCGCCACGTGCGCAACGAGGCGCCGCCGACGCGCGGGAGCCCCGACACCAGGATCCAGCACACGACCAGGAGCCCCAGGTGCACGAGATAGGGCAGAGCTTCCGGCAGCGGAGCCCATTCGGCCAGAACACCGGCGAAGAACGGGCCGGCCGCGGTGCCGGCAACGAAGGCCGAGGTAGCGAGGACGGAGGCCCAGATCTTGTACTTGTTCGCGTGCACCGCCGAATTCTCGATCACGCACGCGGTCGCGGGGCCGGTCACGGCGCCAAGAGCCAGGCCGTGGAAGGCGCGGCCCAGGAACAGCGAGAACGTGCTCCCCGCCCACAGGAAGCACAACGATCCCGCCCCCGAGAGAACGATGCTGGCCAGGAGAACCTTCCTACGGCCCAGGACGTCGGAGGCCGGTCCGAAGAGGAGCAGTGCGGGAATACTGACCAGCGCGAACGTAGCGTAGATCAGAATCATGGTCAGGTCGCTGAACCCCAGCTGAGCCTGGTACCCGGGATAGAGCGGGGACGGAATATAAGCCCCAGCGGTCAGGACGATGAGCAGTGCAACGCCGGTGGCCACCTGCCCCCTGGTCGTGGTCACGTGCTCGTTCCGAGCGCCCCGAGCGGGCGCTACGAGATTCCGACGCCGAGGGACGGCCGGCTTGCCGGATGGGGAAAGCACACGGTGATTCAGCATGCTTCCACTATCGAACGCCGGACTACTGAATAAAAGCAAACGTTTTTTGACGCTACCTTGTATATTTTTTACATGATCGACGCGCGTTTGAGAGTCCTGCAGCTGTTGGCCCATCACGGAACGGTAACCGCCGTGGCCAAGGCCATGAACTACACGCCATCGGCCGTTTCCCACCAATTGCGCCAGCTCTCCGAGGAACTCGGCGTGACGCTCCTGGCCCAGGTGGGGAGAGGCGTCCGGCTCACGAGCGCGGCCCACACCGTATTGCGTCACGCGGCCATGATGTTCGCCCAGGAGGAGCGGGCCCGGGCCGAGCTCGCGGCCGACCCCGAACACATCACCGGCTCGTTCACGATGTGCGGGTTCTCCACGGCCGCAACCCGGCTCCTTCCCCAGGCCGCCGCCCACTTGCGCGACAACTTCCCGGAGACCACGGTCCGAGTCATCGAGGCCGAACCCTCGCGCTGCTTCGACCTGTTGCTTTCGGAAGACGCGGACCTGGCCCTGTACACGGCGACGTCGATGACGCCGTCATCCTCCGATCCGCGCTTCGACCAGGTATACCTGGCCGACGACCCCCTCGAACTGGTGGTTCCGCGGGACCATCCCCTGGCCGGCAAGCCGTCGGTGCGACTTGCTGAGGCGGCCGACGAGCCGTGGATCGTCGGCCGCCCCGACAGCGCCTATTACCAGCTCGTGATGGCGGCCTGCCTGGGTGCGGGCTTCTCGCCGAACGTCGCGCACCGGAGCGACGAATGGGAAACGGGAACGGCTCTGGTCACCCACGGCTTCGGCGTCTTCCTGGTACCGCAATTGGCGAGACTCCACGAGGACTGGCCGGTGGCACGCATCCCGCTCCACGGGGATCCGACGCCGAACCGCCGGATTTTCAGTGCGACGCGCCGCGGGGCCCGCGACCACCGCCTGGTCCAGGCCGCGCTGGACGCCCTTCCCGTCTCCCTGCTCAACGAACGCTGACGATCCGTTGGTCAGATCGGAATGTTCGACTCCGACCTACGGCGCGTTGACCCACGGCACGATGACGGGCTCGCGGGAGACGTGAGGCCGTGACCGGACCGCGACCATTTATTTCAGAATTGAGGCCGAACCTTAACCTGCCGCGGCGCCCGCTTCAGTAGCGTCCGGAGTGTTCGATGAATCACTAGAATTTCACGGATCGGAGACCCGCGATGATGACGAACACGAGAACCCGGACATGTGCCGCACTCGGGGCCGCAGGAGCATTGGCACTCGGGTCCCTGTCCTTGGCGGCGCCCGCACAGGCCGAAGGCACTGGCGGTTCGAGCCTGTGCAACAGACAAGTGCCGGGCAACCCGGATGCACCCCAGACCCACGCCGACACCTGGCTGAAGGAGCATGGCACGGCGCCCCGGGCCTACGACATGTGGCGCGGGGCCGGCGGCCAGCCCCAACTGGTCCAGCAGAACCAAGGATCGACCGACTACAAGCTGACGCTCCCCGACACCGGTACGGAGCAGAAACCCGCGCCCGACGGGAAGTACCAGGTCAAGATCGGCAACGGCCTGTGCGGCGAAAACATCCTCGCAGAGTCGAAGGGCGGGACCCTGGACCTCTCCGGTGCCGAATCCTTCGACCAGTTGCCCGGCAACCTCATGGTCCAAGTTCCGGGTCGGGTTGCCGACGACGAGACCGATCCCGAGAACCCCGCCTACGTGAGCCCCGAGACCGGGGAGCCCTCGGACGAGCCCGGCCTGAGGATCGGAGCCACCTACTCACCGGCCGAGAACACCCTCGCGGTGATGCCCACCCAGGAGGAGGTCTCCTGGGGTTATCCGAATGGTGTCCCGGCCATGCGGGCGGGAAGCTTCGACTCCATGACCATCAACCCGCAGAGCACCCTCCCCCTCTCGGAGGACGGTGAATACCAGGTGGACGTGACGTACCGAGACGCCCCCACGGGCAAGGGCGAAACGGTCACTCTGGACGCCCAGATCACCAAGGACGAGCACGGGCAGCTGCAAATCGAAAGCAAGGACTTCTCGACCTTGCCGACCGGTCGCTACGCCCTGCTCATCCACGATGTGCAGAACCGCACCGGCCAACAAGTCTTCTTCAGCGTCGCGGACCCGGACATTGACTCGGATGACCCCGAGCTCCACCTGTACGGCGACCCCTGGTGATCGTTGCGGAATTGCTGACGTGACGCCTCGGCGTCGAGACCGGTCCGCGGTCGATTTTCGGATCGACCGCGGACCGGCCCGTCACGGGACGCGGTGGGTCCACTCCTCGGTGCCGAATTTTTCGTCCACGAGCCGACGCCCGGCCTCGAGGTCGGCTTCGGACAGCTCGGCCCACGTCGCACCTGTGCGCGCCTCGAAGGTGCGTCCCATCGTGGCGATGATCCCCTCCCGGCTTTCCCCGGTCTGACGGCGCAGCGGGTCCACACGCTTCTTCGCGCTGCGAATCCCCTTGTCCGAAATCTTTGCCTGGCCGATGCGGAGGACTTCGGTCATCTTGTCCGCATCGATGTCATAGGACATGGTCACGTGGTGGAGGATCGCACCGCTGACTCGCTTCTGGGCCGCGCCCCCGATCTTCCCGCCCGAGGACGTGATGTCGTTGATCGGTTTGTACCAGGCGTTGACCCCCAGTTCACCGAGGGCCTGGAGCACCCACTGGTCGAGAAACACGTACGACTGTTCGTAGCTCAGCCCCGCGACCAGCGAGGCGGGGGCATACATCGAGTAGGTCACGCAGTTGCCACCTTCCATGAACATCGCCCCGCCGCCTGAGACGCGCCGGACGACGTCGATCCCGTGCCGTTCGACGCCGTCGGGCTGCAATTCGTTCATATAGGACTGGAACGAGCCGATCACCGTGGCCCTGTCCTCCCAGTCCCAGAACCTGAGCGTCGGCCCCCGGCGGCCCGCCGCGACCTCCTCCAACAGGTACTGGTCCAGGGCCACGTTGAGACTGGTCGGAAGGGGGCCGGGGCGCAAGAGGGTCCAGTCGAAGTCGCCGAAATCCTTCGCCCCCGTGATGGCCCGGCGAACCACGAGGGCGACGTCGCCCGTCGAGAACCCGTGCAGGTCCAAATCGTCACCGAAGGCCGCGAGCGCCGCATCGATCCGGGCGGTGAGGGCCGCGCCGTCGTCGGCGATCGAGGAACCCACCAGGGCGGGCGCGAGCTCGAAAAACGCCTCCTCGGGCTCCAGGAAGAAGTCCCCCGAGATCGTGGCGTTCGTGATCCGGTCACCGTCGACGACGACGTCCGCGACCACGAGCTTGCCGCCGGCCACCTTGTGTTCTGCGTGGAATGTCTGCTCAGCCATGACTACACCCTACGCACGGCGACGACCCCGCCACCATGCCGGTCGCCCGGTAGGGGCTGCCGGTCGCCCAGCTAGGGGCCCGGCTCGATGCGCCCGGGCAGACGTGCGGCTCGATGCGCCCGGGCAGAAGCGCGCACGAAACCCCGCACGCCCCCGTCGTGGGTGGCGGTTACCCGATTCAGTGGCGGTTGCCCGCCTCAACACTTACCCGTTTGGGTGGTTGCCCACCTCGGTTCGGTGGCGGTTACCCGATTCGGTGGCGCCGACCCTCGACAAGAGGCGGTTAAACCCCCACCTTATAAGGGCAAACACCTCGAATTCGGGTAACCGCCACCCAACCGCCCTCCCCACGGGCACGACGGCGTCGTCATCCTGGACGATGCGCCCGCGAGGTGGCAGCCCCGTGCGGTTTTAGCCGCAAGTTCCGCACAAGACCGCCACCTCGCGGCAAGCAGCGCACAAGAACCCCACCCCACAAACCCGCCGCACCCGCCATAGACTGAAGAAACCGCAGCGAACAACGGGATCACAGCGGCCGGGAGGCGAGGACCAGTGACGAACACCGAGCGAGCGGCAACGACCGACCGACCCGAGGACCGCACAGAGCGGCTCGACCTGCACGTTCCACGCATGTCCGACCTGGACGAACTGCACCGGCTGTATTCTGACCCGCGCGTGTGGACGCATTTGCCGAGCGGCAGGTTCGCTGACGTCGGGACGACGCGCGATGTCCTGGCGGGCTGGATTTCAGCCTGGAATGCAGGCCTCGGAACCTGGGTCGCGCGAGAGGACGGCAAGGTGGTCGGTCACGGAGGTTGTGCCCTGCGCGGCGGCGTGTTCTGGAATCTGGGGTACCGGTTTTTCCCCGAGGCCCAAGGGCGAGGCCTGGCCACGGAGCTATCGCGTCGAGCCCTCGATCGGGCGAAGACGCTTCGCCCGGAGACCCCGATCGTGGCCTACCTGCTCGAGAACAACCGGGCGTCGGCCGCAGTCGCCGAAAAACTGGGCCTCACGCTCCGCCACCGTGGACCTGACGCAGGAAACCCCGACCCTTCCGCGATACGCGTGGTCTACGCCGACAGGCCGCTCCCGCCGGATGCACTGAAAGCGACGCAGAAGTAGCAAACGGGCGACGCCGGGACGGGTCCGGAGCGACCGGGCCTACTGGTAGGTGACCACCCACGGCTTGGGATCCATCTGGTAGGTCTGCTCCGGTGTGAACATCGGGGTGTCTTCGTCGTAGAAGTTCTTCCACGACATGCGGATGCCCTGGGGCAGCCCCTTCTGCAATGCCTCCCAGGTCTCTTTCTTGAGTCCCGGAGTACCGTGGCCGTCCGCGTGCAGGGTCAATGCGAGTTCCGGGTGGGATGTATCGATCTGCTCGCGATTCGTGATCATGGATCCGGCGAATTGGTGGATGACCACGGCCTTCTGCGGCAGGTTCTCACGTTTGGTCAGGTCCGCGACGTAGCGGAGGGAATCGTTGATCTCGGAAGCGTCCACGGACCCGATCTGCTCGAGAGGTTTCTGCCCGGGGGCCAGTCGCCATTCCGCGTCCAGACCGACGCCGACGTTCGGGTCCTTGAGGATGTCCTCGTATTCCTTGATCTGGCTCGTGAAGTCCTGCAACCCGGGCTGGAGGTCCAGGATCACGTACACGCCGTTCTTCTTGGCCTCGTCCAGGAACGGCCGCAGCTGCTCGGGAGTCATCTCGTTGGAATAGTCCCCGTCCTCGCCCGGCGCCGCGTCCGCGACCGAGGCGATGACTTCGAAGGCCGGAATAACGGGCTCCTCGCTGTGCGGCTCGTACTGCTTGGCCAGGTCCTTGACCCGTTTGACCGAGGCCGCGGGATCCTGTTCACCGAGCACGCCCAGGGAAGGATTTCCGGGTGCTCCGTACAGCGCAACCATGCGACGATCCGGGAACACGGTCTTCCCGCCGCCGATCAGCTCGTTCTTCTTCGCTTTCTTGGGTAAGGAATCCCCATCCGTCTTCGAGTCCTTGGACGATCCCTTGGAGGCATCGCCGGAGGACTGAGTCTGCGAGGCATGGGGCGACGAGGACTTGTTGTCCCCCGAATCGGCGGAGCACCCTCCCAAGAACAGTGCGGATGTGATGAGAAGTGCGGCCGAGGCGCGCGCGGACAGGGCCTTGCCTGTGCAAGTCATAGTGAGGTTCCCCAGTGGTTCAGAAAGTGGATCAGTACCTCAGAGTACAGAACCATGAGAGTTCGACAAAACGGTTGAATGGCCGGTCTACCAACCTACCATTCACGCCAAACAGTCGCCTGGCTAGGTAAAACGTATCAATTGAAGGCTCCAGGAAACATATCCCCTTCCAGGGAGCTACCGTGCGAGAAATTTCAAGTAAACATTTATCGAACTGCCGAAACGACACTCATATACCTATTCGTTGATGCATAATCAACCATTCGGGGAATTTTTCACGAGGACAACATATTCTCCCTATACCTCCCGAACGACACCGCGCCCGGCGCCATCACACATTGGTGTTATCTATTACAAATTGCTCATTAAGGGGTTTATCGCGGCGTTCACACATTTTGAGTGACGTCGTTGACTCGGAACACACCGTCTTCCTACGCTCAGTTCTGCCCGAAACAGTAGAAACAGACGGTAAGGAACATTCGATGATGAATAACTTCAAGCGCAGGTTCGTTGCAGGTGCGGCTATCGCTTCCCTGGCCACCGGTGCCATGGCTGGCGCCGCGAACGCGACCACCGCGACCCCCGAGAGTGCCGACACTGCCCAGGCGTCGACCCAGGCGGAGCACAAGTTCCAGTACATCAGCCAGGTCCAGGGACAGGCCTCGCAGTACAACGATTGCGGCCCCGCGAGCATCCTGATGGCTCTCCTGCAGGGTGGCGGCAAGTTGCCGAGCGACTACTCGGCTTCCGACCAGAGTGCCGCCATGACCCAGATCCGTGAAGAGGCCGGACGAGGCGATTCCGAATTCCTCCAGAGCGATGACGTCGCCACGATCCTGAGCAACCACGGCGTCAAGGGCACGGCCCATGTGAACGGAGAGGCCACCAACTCGATCGAGCAAATCAAGGACGGCAAGGGTGCCGTGGTCCTGACGCAGACCGGGGTCATTGAGGGCGAGGACGCCGAGCCGGGATACGGACACTTCGTCTACATTTCCGGTTACAACAAGGACAAGGGAACCTTCACGGTCAACGACCCGCTGAAGACCTCGAAGAAGTCCTACCAGGCCACCGAGACGCAGCTGACCAACATCATCACGACGGCGGCCCAGGGCAACACTCCCTGGGTCTACACGGTCTGAGTTTCCGGCCGTGATCTCCCACCGGCATTGAGCCGGTGAGAGTTCGGCGAGAGCAGGCGCCGGTTTCCGTCAATCGGAGACCGGCGCCTGTCCGCGTTCTCACGAGTGTGCGTCGATCGGGATTCACCCATCTCACGACCTCGCTGGGTACAGTTGGGAAGCGAAGTGTTGCCGCGGCGACCGAAACACACCTCGCTGAGATGAGCCACCGAGAGGACGTTCATGACCCAGAACCCCTACGGCCCCCCTCCAGGCCCCGATTACGAGAGGGACGCCCACAAGTACGGGGCGCCCGGGGTCCATCCGCCGGAATCCGCGTTGCCGTCCCAGCCACTGGCCGACGACGTCAGCAACGGTTGGGTCCCGGAGGACTCCCGTCAACGAGCACGTAGCCCTCTGCCGGGGCCTTCGCTGTTTTCGACGCAGTCCCTCCTGGGGGAAGGATTGCGCGGCAAGTTGCGGCATCCTGGGGAGATCCCGTGGCTCATCGTGGGGATCTGCTTCACGATCGCGGCCTACACCTTCGCTTTCTGGGTCCTCTTCATCCGGACGTTCATGCCGATGATCACGACGCCGACCACGTACACGGAGGCCGACACCGCGTCGACCTTTGACCAGCTACTGGCCCTGATGTGCATCGTTCCGATCGCGATTTTCATCAGTCGCGGCATCCTGTACGGCCAGATGCGACTCAGCGGCGTCCGCATCACCCCCACACAGTTCCCCGAGGCCTACGAGATGCTCGTGGGCGCAGCCAAAGCCCACGGTCTGCGCCGTGTACCGGACGCCTACGTGGTTCTGGGCAACGGCATGATCAACGCTTTCGCCTCGGGTCATGGTCACCGTCGCTTCGTCGCGATCTACTCCGACCTGTTCGAGGTCGGCGGCGAGGCCCGTGATCCGGACGCCTTGCGTTTCATCATCGGCCACGAGGTCGGTCACATTGCCGCCGGCCACACCTCATATTTCCGGCTCCTGGGCATTTCGGCCTTCCAGAACGTGCCGTTCCTGGCCTCGATCCTCTCCAGGGCACAGGAGTACACCGCGGACAACTTCGGTTACCGGTATTGCCCGCGCGGATCAGAGGGCACGATCCGCACCCTGGCGGCCGGCAAGTACCTGAACAAGGACGTGAATTTCCAGGAGTTGGCGGACCGTGCCGTCTACGAGCGCGGACTGTTCACGTGGCTCGCCAACCTCAACATGTCCCATCCGGCGACGACGTGGCGCGCTCACGCCCTGCGCGACCGCTCCCGTCCCGGCCGTCTCATCTGGCGTCCGCGGTTCAACCCGGCGAACAACCCGCTGTCCATGGTTCCCGCCGCGGAACCGGCGGCTTCCTGGCCGGATCCACTCCAGAGCACCGAGTTCCTGGGCACGTACCCGGAGAAGCCAGGCAATGCGCACTGGGGCGTCAACGTTGTCTCCGACAAGGAGGTCGCCGACCGCCGTGACCGCGTGATCCCCGACCTCCTGGACATCTATTGGGCCGGCCCCGGTCGACGCGGATTCGGCGACCCGAACGGCCCTGCCGGCCCGAACGGTCCTGCCAACCCGAACGGTCCTGCCGGCCGGAACCCCGCAGCAGGCCCGGAGGGTTCCACCGGTTCCACGGACGACTCGGCGCGCCCCCGCCGCTCGAGCGGCTACGGCATTGACCCCGAGCCCGGAAACGGACGCCGGTCGGCCCCTCCGGAGACCCGTGATTCGCCGGATTCCTCGGGAGACAACCCACAACCGCCCGAGAACGGCTGATTCGGACTGCGGTATCACGCGAAGCGCCCCCTGCCACGTCAAGGCAGGGGGCGCTTCGCGTAGCCGACGTCGTCGACGAGCTGGAAGAGATCGTCCGCGTCGTCACGACTCGGGATTCTCTGCCCGGCAACAACCTGTTCGCGGCGCATGAGTCCGCCTCACGCCATTCCCATCGACTCGGATCGCGTGCTACGCTCGTCTCGCTTCTGCCCCCGAACAAAGGAAATGCATTGGACAGTGCACCTCTCGCCGCCATCGGCTGAGCAGGACCTTCGCGTCCGCTCGGCCGGCCATCACACGCTGAGAGGACGCCTTTATGCCTATCCAACACAACATTTCCCTCGTCGGAATCGCCTTTTCCTGGCCGGACGGAACCCCATGCCTCACTGACGTCGACGTCGTGTACGACGCCGGCCTGCACGGCCTCATCGGGTCCAATGGCTCCGGCAAGTCCACCCTGGTCGACATCATCACGGGTAACCTCGACCCCGCGCGCGGCTCGGCCACGGCCCCGCCAAGGACCCACGTCCTGCGGCAGGATCTGGGCTTGAACACCGCGACGACGGTCGCCGATCTGCTCGGCATTTCCCCCGTTCTGTCCGCGATCGACGCGGTGACGCGGGGCGACGTCGATCCACAGCACTTCGACGTGATCGGTGACGAGTGGGATCTCCGCGACCGCGCCGAGGCAGCAATGCACCGAGCCGGGATGCCCGGGATCGGCCTGGACCGCGAGGTCGGCACTCTCTCCGGAGGTCAGGCCGTCAGGACCGCGTTACTCGGGATCCAGCTTGCACGGCCGGAGGCGCTGATCCTCGATGAACCCACCAACAATCTCGACGCCGAGGCCCGCGAGCAATTGGCGGACCTCCTGGAACGTTTGCGGCATCGCATGCCGTTACTCGTGATCAGCCACGACAAAGCGCTCCTGGAACGGTGCGACTCGATCAGCGAGCTTCGACAGGTCGACCCGCGGAACCCGGCGTCGACGCTGAGACGGTTCGAGGGAGGTTTCTCCGAGTGGGAAGCCATCGTGGACTCCGAGGAAGAGACCAAGCGTCGCGACATTCGCGATGCCCGGGCGACCGCGGACCGGGAGAAGCGCGACCGGATCAACCAGCAGATCAGGCAGTCGCGGGACGAACGGCGCGGCAAGAAATTCGCGGAAACCAAGCGCAAGCCTCCCATCGCCTTGGGCGGGGACAAAGAGAATTCGGAGAAGTCCTCGGCGCGGGCGCGTGCCCTGATGGCCGACCACGAGCGCGCCGCCAAGAACAGGCTCGCGGCGGCCGAGGACTCGCTCCGTCAGACCGAGGACGTCTACCTGGACCTGCCGGACACTGCGGTCGGCAACGGCACCAGAATCGTGGAATTACAACTTCTCGAGGACGCCGCGGAGGTCAGTTCCGCGCAGGAGCCCGAGGCCGACGTCGTTCCCTTGCCGACGGACGAAGCCCACGTCATCGTCTCCGGGCCGGAGCACCTGCGGATCGCAGGACGCAATGGTTCGGGCAAGAGCACGCTGCTCGAGCGCGTGGTGACCGGCGCTCCCGTGTCCTTCGAACCGCCGCCTGGCATGGGCCGGGTCTACGAGGTGATCGGGAGGACCGATCGCATCGGGTATCTTCCCCAGCGGATTCAGCTGGACCCGGAGGCAACCGTTCTCGAAACCGTGGCCGCGAGCAACCCTGGGGCCAGCGACCAGCGGCTCCGGGACGACTTGGCGCGTTTGCTGTTCCGACGCGACACGGTCTTCGCGAAGGTTCGGACGCTCTCCGGCGGCGAGCGTTTCCGTGTCGCCCTGGCCAGGATCCTTCTCTCGGCACCCGCGCCGAGACTCCTGGTGCTCGACGAGCCGACCAACAATCTGGACATGGGCACGGTCGACTGGTTGGTCAACGCCCTGGGCGGATTCCGGGGCGCTCTCCTGGTGGTCAGTCACAACGAGGACTTCCTGGACCGGATTCGCATCGACCGGACCGTGCCGTTGGACGGATGACGCCGTCCTCTGCGCGGGGCGGGGCGGTGAAACGTCTACAGCAGGATCGCGTCGATCGCGGAGACCAGGGCGATGTGCGCGAGCGTCTGGGGGAAATTCCCGGTCATGCGCGAGCGGGCGAGGGAGTATTCGGAAGAGAGCAGGCCGACGTCGTTGGCCTTGTCCAGCACTCCGTCCAGGATTGCGCGGCCGCGCGCGATGTTCCCGGACCGGATGTGCTGTTCGGCAAGCCACAACGAGGATGCGAAGTGGGCGTTGTCCTGTCCCTCGAATCCGTCCAGCCGGTCGGCGTTGCGGTACCGGTAGATCAGTCCGCCACCGGCATCGAGCTCGTTCTCGATGCGTTCCACGGTGCCGCGCATCTCCGGCGAATCGAAGGAGACGAATCCCGTGTGGGCGATATTCAGCAGCGCGGAATCGACGCTCGTTCCGCCGTAGTACTGCACGAACGAGTTGAGTTCCCGGTTGAAGCCGTGGGTCCAGATCTGTTCGGCGAGCCGGTCGCGGGCGGCCGCCCAGAGGTCGGCGTCGCCGGACAACCCGTGCGTCCGGACCCCGCGGACCCCGGCGTCGAGCGCGGCCCACAGCATGATCTGGGAATGGGTGTAGATGCGCGTTTCACCGTGCATTTCCCAGATTCCTTGGTCCTCTTCACCGACGTGGTCCACGGCGGACCCGAGAAGGGCCTGTTGCAGGGGCCATGAGAGGTGGTCTTCCGCGTAGCCCAAGCGGCGCAGTTTCTCGAAGGTCACCATGAGTTGGCCCATGGCGTCTCCCTGCAACTGCATGGCCGCGCCGTTCCCGCGGCGAACGGGCACGGATCCTTCATAACCGGGTAGGTCGATCTTCCGCTCGAAGTCGTCGCTCTCCCCGGCGAGACCGTACACGTTGTGCAACCGGGTCGGGTCGTTGGCGATGGCTCGGAGCAACCAGTTGCGCAACTGGGTCGCTTCACGGTCGTGGTCGTGGCCGATCGCGACTCCCACCGACTGGGCGACGTCGCGCAACCAGCAGAACCGGTGGTCCCAGTTTCGCTGGCCCCCGATGACCTCGGGCAATGAGGTAGTCGGGGAGGCAACCATGCCGCCTGTCTCGCGGTTCATGAGCGCGCGGATCACGAGCAGGGACTGGCGCCGTGCTTCGCGATAGGTCTCGAGCTTCGGGTCCTGCTCTTCTTCTTCCTCGGTCTCGCCACCCGGCACCGCGCCGAGCGGGATGGCTCCGGAATGGCCGTCGACCACGGGCATCGCCGTGGTCGTTGGGACCGGCCCGGTGCTGGTGGGAACGGGTTCGCTCGGATCGTTGTACAGATCGGACCATTCGCTCCATTGGTCGGCGGTCCGGTGCAACGAGTCGTTGAAGTCCACCGGTGCCGGCGGATTCCGGTGGGAGGCGAAGTAGGTGAGCGAAAAGTCCCTCACCTGGCCGGCGGAAATGTCGAATTGACCGGCGTGGCAACGATGGGCGACGTCGGGAATGGGGTCGCCACGGAACACCAACGCATCGGGGCCGGCCATCGCGACGAGCATCCCATCGGCCGGATCGGGGTAACCCGTCTGCGGGTCCGGGGCGCCGTCGTATCGGGTGACCCACGGGACCGTGCGGCCGTAGTTGAATCGCAGGGCGAGTTCCTGGTGCATGGTGACTTCGCCCGTGAGCCCCTCGACGCGACGAACGATCTCCGTCCTGTTGCCCAGGGGCATGAAGTCCGTGACCCTCACCGATCCGGTGCTGGTGGACCAGATGGTATGGAGCACGAAGGAGTTCTCGCCGTAGAAGCGCTCGGCCACCTTGGCGGGCGCGTCATCCTGGGCCGCGCCCTCTTCCGGTGCGCCGGTCACCGTGTCCGGGAATACTGCGGCGGCGGGGGCCAGCAGCCAACGACCGTGGTCGTCGGAGCCCAGGAGTGCTGCGAATGCGGCTTCGGAGTCGAACCTGGGTGCGCAGAACCAATCCACGGATCCGTCCCGCGAAATCAGTGCGGCAGTGCTCATGTTGGAGAGCAGGGCGTAGTCCTCAATCTTCGAAGCCATAGGTCAACTCTCGCACAAACAACCCCGAGCGTTCGCCCCTTCGGCGCCAAACGCTCCGATTCTCACAACCAACCCCTTGTATTATACCCCCAGGGGGTATACGTTCGGGGTCATGAGCGAAACATCGAGCCACCAGGCAGCGGACCCCAATCGGCCTCCGCACGGGTACACCCATGACAAAGAGGCTTACCTGAAGCGACTCCGTCGCATCGAGGGCCAGATCCGCGGGGTACAGCGCATGGTCGAGGAGGACACGTACTGCATCGACGTGCTGACTCAGATTTCGGCCGCCAACAAGGCACTGCATGCCGTCGCGATCGGTCTGTTGGACGAGCACCTCAACCATTGCGTGGTGGGTGCGGCCGAGGCCGCCGCCGGCGGGGGCGACCCCGCGATCGTCCGGGACAAGGTCTCGGAGGCGACGGCGGCCATTTCACGACTCGTTCGGAGCTAGCAACCCCGGCCTTCGCGCCCCCGCCCGAACACCACTCTCTCGAAAGGACAGCACATGAAGACCACAGACATCACGGTCCGCGGCATGACCTGCCAGCACTGCGTTGCATCCGTGACCGAGGAACTCCAGGAGATCGGGAACGTGCAGGCGGTGGAGGTCTCGCTCGAAGCGGGTGGGGACTCCCCCGTTCGCGTGACCCACGAGGGTGAGCTGGACCCTGCGGCGGTCAACGACGCCGTCGTCGAGGCCGGGTACACCCTGGTCGATTGACCCCATCCACCACTACTCGCGCTAGAAGGACTCATGCCCACCGCAACACCATCAGCGAACAACCCGTCAACCGGTGAGGGCGACCGCGTCGTCGATCTCACCGTCGAGGGGATGACCTGTGCTTCCTGCGTCGGGCGGGTCGAACGGAAGCTGGGCAAGCTCGATGGCGTCGAGGCCAGCGTGAACCTTCCGCTCGGTTCGGCGAAGGTCACCGCGCCCGCGCATATCTCCGACGAAAACTTGCTCGAGGCCGTGCGCAAGGCCGGTTACACACCCTCCCTCGCGACCGGGAAACGCACGCCCGGCACGGGATTGGGTGCACCGGCCGGCGCTACCGCGCAGGCTGACGCCGCCGCACCGGCCGGGGCCGCGGCCCGCACCGGCCATCCGTCGGGGGAAGCAGGTGAGTCCGCGCACGTGCAGCACGGGCACCACTCCCCCGGATCGGAGCAGGACACGGAGAGCAGCCACGGGGAAGGCCATGGCCACGACATGGCCATGCCTCCGGAGTCGTCCCTGATCCGGCGCATCTGGGTCTCAGCGATCTTCACGGTGCCGCTGTTCGCGATATCCATGATCCCGTGGTTCCAGTTCCCGCACTGGGCCTGGGCCGCGGCGATTCTCGCCCTGCCCGTGGCCACGTGGTCGGCCTGGCCGTTCCACGTCACCGCGGCTCGGGCTGCGCGTCACGGCGCATCGACCATGGACACGCTGGTCTCGCTCGGCGTCGTCGTCTCCTACCTGTACTCCCTCGGCAGACTGGTCACGGATCCGGGCATGACGGCGGGCGCCCACCCGGGTGGGCACATGGACATGTCTTCCCATCAGGTCTACTTCGAGACCGCCGCCGTGGTGACCTTCTTCTTGCTGATCGGCCGGTACACCGAGACTCGGGCGCAGTCCCGATCCAGCGAGGCACTCCACAAGCTGCTCGACCTGGGCGCCCGGGAGGTCGACGTCGTTCGCTCCGGCAGTGCCGAGCCGGTGCGCATCGCGGTGGAAGATTTGCGTGTGGACGACGAATTCGTGGTCCGACCGGGCGAGAAAATCGCGACGGACGGCGTCGTGGTCGATGGCGATTCCGCGGTCGACGAGTCCATGCTGACGGGCGAGTCCGTACCGGTCGAAGTCGGCCCGGGAAGCAATGTCACGGGGGCGACTCTCAACGCCAACGGCCGCCTCCTGGTGCGCGCCACGCGAGTCGGAGAAGGAACGACGCTGGCGCAGATGGGCCGCCTGGTCGCGGACGCCCAGGCGTCCAAAGCCCCGGTCGCCCGCCTCGCGGACCGGATCTCGGCGGTGTTCGTCCCGATCGTGCTGGTCCTGGCCGCCCTCACATTCATTCTGTGGTGGACCATCGGCGGCGCGCTGACACCGGCGTTCGTTGCCGGCGTCTCGGTTCTGGTGATTGCGTGCCCCTGCGCCCTCGGTCTCGCAACCCCTACCGCGCTCTTGACCGGCACCGGCCGCGGCGCCCAACTCGGCGTCCTCATCAAGTCGGCCCAGGTTCTGGAGGACACGCGACGCGTGAACACGATTCTGCTCGACAAGACGGGAACGGTCACGAGCGGGGAGCTCTCCGTGGAGGGTACCCGGGTGCTCGCGTCGTCGGCCGCGGTCCAGGACGATGATGCCCTGATGGTTCTGGCCGGTGCCGTCGAGGACGCATCCGAACACCCGATTGCGCGCGCCGTAGCCGATGCCGCCCGGCGGGCGCACGGCTCGCTGCCTCGGGTCGATGACTTCACGAGCGCGGCCGGCGGCGGAGTGCGGGGGAGCGTCGTCATGAACGGTTCCGCGCACGACGTCGCCGTCGGGCAGGCTTCATGGCTCACGGACCTCGGTGTGGATGTGCCCTCCGACCACCTCGAGGTGGTGTCCCACGCCCAGGAGGGTGGGGCAACGTCGATCCTCGTCGCGGTGAACGGAATATCGGCCGGCTTGCTCACTCTCCGCGACAGGCCCAAGGCCGACGCCGCCGCATCCATCGCGGAGCTCCGCGAGATGGGACTCCGGCCCATCCTCCTGACCGGCGACGCCGCCCCCGTGGCACGCGCTGTCGCCACGGAGGTCGGCATCGACCCCTCGGACGTGATCGCCGGTGTCAGCCCGAGCGGCAAGGTGGAACAGGTCGAGCGGCTGCAGGGCCGGGGAAGGGTCGTTGCCATGGTCGGCGACGGGGTCAATGACGCGGCCGCGCTGGCACGAGCCGATCTCGGTGTGGCCATGGGCGCGGGCACCGACGTGGCCCTTGAGGCATCGGATATCACCCTGGTCCGGGGTGAGGTGGGGGCCGTGGCCCAAGCCATCCGACTGTCCAGGGCCACGCTCCGCGTGATCAAGTCCAGCCTGTTCTGGGCGTTCGGGTACAACGTCGTGGCGATTCCCGTGGCGGCCCTCGGCCTGCTCAACCCTATGATCGCGGGTGCCGCCATGGCTTTCTCCTCGGTCTTCGTGATCCTGAACGCCCTGCGGCTCAAGAGGTTCGGCAGGTAGCCCCCGGCCGGTCCGTTCACGGACGTCAACGAAAATCACCGCCGAGCCTCTCCATAGCTCGGCGGTGATTTTCTTGTGGTTCCAGGATCCCCTGGGGTCAGTTGTGTTCTTCCGGATGGGCTCGTCGACCGTAGTCGGGGCCGGCCTCGGAGTCGGTGGACTCGGCGTCGGGCTTTTCGGAGCTGTCTCCTTCGCGAGCCTCGCGTTCGCGGGCTTCGCGTTCGCGCGCATCCTTGCGCGCTTTGGCCTGAGCGTAAAGATCGGCCGATCTCTTGTTGATGCCTGTGCCCTGACCCAGCTCTTCGTCATTCGGCTTCTCGACGATGATCAGGGTCGCGCAGACGACGAGGGTCCCGACGAAGACGCAACCGGCCACCGACAGGGCGAGACGGAATTCGGGGGCGTTGTTGGTACCGCCCGTGGCGAAGATCAGGATGCACACGAATGCGACGACGGCCAGGACGGCCGCAATGATGAGCGGTCCCTTGATGTCGGCCTTGATTCCGCGCTTGGGGCGCTGTGCCACGTGTGTTCCTCCTGGTGTCTGCGGATGCCCCATCAGTCTACGTCCCGAAGCAGGATCGCGCCGTTCGGGCCCGCCAAGGTTTCGCCCTCCGGGGACTAGTCGCCGGGGTTCTGCTGTTCCAGGGCCACGGCGTCGTGCCGGAAGGTCAGCGCCGCGAGAAGCAGGAAGATGCCGACGATGATCGCCCCGCCGCCGGTGACGCCGAAACTCGCCTTGGGGCCAATTTCGCCGACGAGGAAGAGGGCCGCTCCCGTTAGGAAAGTCACCAATCCCGCAATCTTCCAGTCCTTGGACATTGCGGAAGTCGGGGTGGTTCGCATTCCTTGGAGCAGTTCGGTGATTCCGCAGACTGTGAGGATCAGGCCAGCGATGAGCACGAGGATCGGCAGTGACGCCGCGAAAGCCACCGTGAGCACGCCGCCCAGCAAGTACAGGATCGCGAACGACTGGATCACGGAGCTGCTGGATCCTCGCTTGCCGTAGACGTGTTCGTTGAGGCTTCGTTGCATGTAGATCAGCCCGATGCCCTGGGCGATCAGGTAGAGGCCCAGGATCCAGCGCACGAGCATGAGGCTCGGCTCCTGCCAGAAGACCGTGATCAGGCCGTATACGAGGCAGATGAGGGAGCGGATCAGCACCGGTCCGAACAGAGCGTGAAGCTCCCGAACCGTCTGGCGGATTTCCTGAGCGGGCATTCGGCGGCGTGCCTTTCGCAAATTGGGTGTCGCGACCGCGCACGAGAGAGCTTCGGCGCGGGCTTTCAGCTTACCGCCCGGTTCGGTCACCGGAAACGTGAGACTTGTCCGATACAGCACTCGAGCGATTCCCGGAGCAGGGTGAGGCCGCGTGCGAATCGTTGCTCGGAGAGGCCCCCGAAGCCGACGACGACTCCGGCCCACCCGCTGCCGCCACTCCAGTAGGTGCCGAGTGCGCCCACCGCGACGCCGCGACGCCGGGCGTCGTCGATGACGTGCTCTTCCGCAGCGGCTGTGGGCAGGCGGATGACAGCGTGCAACCCGCCGTCCATGGGCAGGACCTCGGCGCCGGGGAGGTCCTTCGCCGTGTCGAAGGTCGTGGCGAGCATGTCCCGCCTGCGTCGGTAGCTCCTCCGCATGCGCGCGGTGTGCCTCTGGAGGCCTCCGTCGGCCATGAAACGAGTCATGGCGTCCTGGAGGATCCCTGAGATCGGCGGGCCGGCGTCGCTCTTGAGCCTGACCAGCTCCTTTCTCAGATGGCTCGGCATGAGCAGATAGCCCAGACCCAGCCCTGGGGTCAGGACCTTCGCGAAGGAGCCGAGGGTCACGACGGAGGTTCCCGGCTCGTCGAGGGCCGCGAGAGCCGGCAACGGGTCACCGACGTAGCGGAGTTCGGAGTCGTAGTCGTCCTCGACGAGGATCGCCTTGTTCTCTGCGGCCCACTGGATGAGTTCGAGCCGCCGCGGGGCGGGCATCGAGGCACCCATCGGGTACTGGTGCGAGGGGGTCACCAGCGCGACGTCGGGCCGGTCCGCTCCCGACGGGAGGCGAGCCGGATCGAGACCCTGGTCGTCCAGGGGGATCGGAACGATGCGGTGACCGAGCGCTTGCGGAACCTTGTGGAGCGACGGGTACCCCGGGTCCTCGACGGCGACGACCAGGGGTCGCCCTTCCCTCTCATGGAGCGTCATGAGCAGGATACGGAGCCCATCGCGTGCACCCGCGGTGACCAGAAGATCGTCTGGGCCCCGAATGGCCGATCGCATGAGTCGCAGGTATTCGCTGAGTTGGTTCCGGAGGTCGGGGGATCCTTGGGGTTCGTACCCGAGGGAGGGGTCGGCCGCGGCGGCTCGCCACGCGGCCCGCCAGGTCGTATTGGCCAGCGACGACGTGTCCGGGGTCCCGGGACGGAGGTCAAGGAGTGCGAGAGCCCGGCTTTCTTTCGCGCCTCCCACGATCGGGGCGCGATTCCGGACCTGGGTTCGCGCGTGTCCTGCCGCGGACGACGAGGTCGCATGAGGTCCCCTCGCTGGAGTCGCTGGCGCGACATTGATCGCGGCGGGGTTGTTTCCCGTGAAACCTCCCGCTCCCAGGCCGGAGAGTTCGGTGGTGATGCGCGTACTACCGCGATCTGCTTCGAGATAGCCCTCCACAGCGAGCTGGTCGTACGCCGACGTCACGGAGCCGCGCGAGACGCCGATCCGCGCCGCGAGAGCCCGACTGGAAGGCAACGGGTCACTGGGACGAAGCCGTCCCTCAGCGACCAAGGAACGGATCTGGTCAACGATCTGGCCGGGGATGGTGCCCTGCCCGCGTGTGACGCTGAGGGGCAGGTCGGCCTCGGAACGGTATCTGGGCATCGAGATCACTCCGCCTCCGCACGGGCAGTGACCAGGGTTTTCGACACGGGAACAGTCTCCACGGTCACCTGAGGAGGCAGGTCCGGAAGGTCGTTGTACGCGACGGAGGGAGACCAGGACATGCAAAAATTCTAGGAGATTTTTGCATGCCAGCCACGACATATAAACAATGTCCGGATTTTTTGCATGTTCTCTACGACCCGCATCATCGCTTTGCACGTCGGCAGGGGAGCTTGCCCGCTTGCGTCCGACGCCCTGGCATGTAAAGGTGGCTTGACACGTCAAGGATGCTTTACAAGGAGGGCTGATGGCTCAGCACACCGAAACTCACCTTCTTCCTCATTGGGGGTATACCAAGGTCGGCTCCCGAAAGATCCCGGCATGGAAACCGGCTCTAGCACTCGGATTGCTGACGGACGGCGGGGCGAGTGTGGTCGCGACGCTCCTCACGACGTCCGGCTCCTTCAACACCCTGGCCTTCTTTGTCTTCCTGGTGTTTCTCTGGGCACCGCTGACCATGCTGTGGTGGGTCGCCCTCGTGGACAGAAAAACGGTACGGGGCGCTACCCGGGACCCGGAGAAGTCGATCGAGTCGACCTGGTACTCCCGCGCCGCGGAGGGAGTGTTCCATGACCTCATGATCATCATGGGATTGGGGGCCGTGGTGACTACATGGTGGAGGCCCTCCTTCGATATGTCCTGGTTCTTCCTGGGCGCCTGCGTTGTGATGATGCTCGACTTCGCCCTGCGATACGCCGTCATCAAAGCCAGGAGCTGACGATGGAGAACCGGGTGCGAGAGTACCGAAGCTCACGGGAGTGGTCCCAGCAGCACCTGGCCGACATGTTGGGGGTTTCCCGACAGACGGTTCTCTCGATCGAAAAGGGAAAGTACGACCCTTCCCTGCCCTTGGCCTTCCACATGGCCGCCGTCTTCGAGTGCATGATCGAGGATCTCTTCCTTCCGGAACTCTGAGGTGCCTGCGTCCGTTCGGGACGGCGGGACGGTGAGTTCCGGTGCCGGGCACAAACACACCAGACCGCCCGGGGGGTGGAGAAGCCTGCGCCCGACTGGACCAAAAATTTTCCACAATTCTGGCCCTTACGGTGATCCACCCATGCGGTGGACGATGGACCCCATGACTGATTCAACGAACGAAACCTCTGCCCGCACCGGCTCCCCTCTCGTCAAGAGGGGTCTGGCCGACATGCTGAAGGGCGGCGTGATCATGGACGTGGTCACCCCGGAGCAGGCACGCATCGCCGAGGATGCGGGCGCGGTCGCCGTCATGGCTCTGGAGCGGGTGCCCGCAGATATACGGGCCCAGGGCGGCGTCGCCCGGATGTCCGACCCGGATCTGATCGACCAGATCATCGACACCGTGTCCATCCCGGTGATGGCCAAGGCCCGTATCGGCCACTTCGTGGAGGCCCAGGTCCTGGAGTCCCTGAAGGTGGACTACATCGACGAGTCGGAGGTTCTCTCCCCCGCCGACTATGTCAATCACATCGACAAGCAGAAGTTCACGGTCCCATTCGTCTGTGGCGCCACGAACCTGGGTGAGGCCTTGCGTCGCATCGCCGAAGGCGCGGCGATGATCCGCTCGAAGGGCGAGGCCGGGACCGGTGACGTGTCCGAGGCGACCAAGCACATCCGCACGATCCGGGCGCAGATCGCGGACCTGCAGGCCGCGTACGCGGCGTCGCCCGATGCCCTGTACGTCAAGGCGAAGGAGCTTTCGGCCCCGTACGACATCGTCCTGGAAGTCGCTCGCACCGGGAAGTTGCCGGTGGTTCTGTTCACCGCGGGCGGCGTGGCGACACCGGCCGATGCGGCGATGATGATGCAGCTCGGTGCGGATGGCGTGTTCGTCGGCTCCGGCATCTTCAAGTCCGGGAACCCGGAGCAGCGTGCGGCCGCCATCGTCAAGGCCACCGCCTACTACGACGACGCCGCGGCGGTCGCCGAGGCTTCTCGCGGTCTGGGCGAGGCGATGGTCGGCATCAACGTGGGCGATCTGCCCGCGCCGCACCGTCTTGCCGAACGCGGGTGGTAAGGCGGCGATGAGCAACCCAACGATTGGGGTTCTCGCGCTCCAGGGCGGGGTGGCCGAGCACCAGCGAATGCTCGGCCACCTCGGTGCGGAGACCGTATTGGTCCGTAGGCCCGAGCAGCTGGGCGCCATCGATGCCTTGGTACTGCCCGGTGGTGAATCATCCACGATCGACCGCCTGACCAGGATCTTCGGGGTACGAGACCCTTTGATCGACGCGATTCGAGGCGGCCTGCCGGTTCTGGGGACGTGCGCGGGCCTGATCTTGCTCTCCTCCCACATCGATGACCCCGCTCCGGGACAGCAGTCCCTGTCCGTGCTGGACGTGGGGGTTTCCCGGAATGCCTTCGGTTCCCAGGTGGCCTCGGCGGAAGTCACCTTGAAGTGGTTCGGTGCGGCATCGCCGTCGGTCCGTGCCGCGTTCATTCGCGCACCCGTCGTCACGAGCCATGGCCCGGAGGTCGAGCCGCTGGCTGAGCACGAGGACCGAGTGGTTGCTGTGCGGCAGGGCAACGTTCTGGGTATCTCTTTCCACCCGGAGCTGACGGGCGACACCACGGTCCACCAGGAGCTTCTGGGGATGGCATCGACCTGACCGACCAGAATCCCGGCGGGGGGACGAGGGCCTTTCGCAAGGTCCCGGCCCAGAACCCATCGTCTGGCCACTTATTTCGTGGGCGGAGTATCGTGGGCGGCAAGACGTCGATCCGACCGCTCCCGGGCCGGTCGGACGAGGGAACCATACACCGGGCGAGGAGAGAGCATGACCGTTCATCCACACGTCAGGGGACAGTCCGACGAGACTGCCAGCGCTCCCGGTGCCCACAAGGGCCCGCTCGGAAGTTCCTATCTCCGGGGGCTGACCGGTCAGCTCGTCACCGAGTGGAACACCGATGGCGAGGAGGGCCAGGGCGGTTACGGCCCCCGCACGCACCGGCCCTTCTCCCACAAGGCATACCATCACCCGGCGGCCGGCTATGGCGCCGCGCTCTCCGTGAGCCAGGTCTTGGTCAAGGAGCGGGAACCGATCGAGGGCGCCCGTTCGATCTTCACCATGAACCAGACGGACGGCGGTTTCGACTGCCCAGGGTGCGCCTGGCCGGATGATCCCGGTGTTTCGATGGATATTTGCGAGAACGGGATCAAGCACGTCACGTGGGAGATGACGCCGAAGCGGACGACGCGCGAGTTCTTCGCCAAGCACTCCGTGACGGAGCTCGAGTCCTGGACCGACCATGACCTGGAGAAGGTCGGTCGGCTCACCGAGCCCATGTCCTACGACGCCGAGTCCGACCACTACATTCCGATCACGTGGGAGGATGCCTTCGCGATGGTCGGGGACACCCTCCGGGGCCTGGACAGCCCCCACGAAGCCACGTTCTATACTTCGGGGCGCCTGAGCAATGAGGCCACGTTCCTGTACCAGCTCTGGGCACGCGAGTTCGGCACGAATAATCTGCCCGACTGCTCGAACATGTGTCACGAGGCATCCGGCCGTGCGTTGACGGCTTCGCTGGGCACGGGGAAGGGAACTGCCGACCTGAACGACTGGCTCCAGGCGGACCTGCTGTTCGTGATGGGCGTGAACGCCGGGTCCAATGCGCCGCGCATGCTCACGGCGTTGGCCGAGGCCGAGCGCAAGGGCACCAAGATCGTTCACATCAACCCGATCATTGAGGGCGCGACCAACGGAACGATCGTGCCGCACGAAATCGATCAGATGATGATGGCCAAGGTCACGCGGACTTCCTCCCTGAATCTCCAGGTGCGGCCCGGTGGCGACATGGCGCTGATGCGCGGCATCGGCAAGCGTCTGGTCGAACTCTCCGAGAACGACCCGGAGGCCATCGATCACGCATTCCTCGAGGAGTACACCCACGACTTCGAGGCGTACCGCACGCTCGTCGAGCAGACCTCCTGGGAGGACATCGAGGAGCAGTCGGGTGTTTCCAAGGGCCAGATCATGCAGCTCGCGAACCTGTACCGCGAGTCCAACAAGACGCTGATCTCCTGGTGCCTCGGTGTTTCCCAGCACGAGCACGGCGTGGACACGGTCCGCGAGATCGTCAACCTCCTCATGCTTCGCGGAAACCTGGGCAAGAACGGCGTCGGCCCCTCCCCCGTGCGCGGACATTCGAACGTCCAGGGCAACCGGACCTGCGGCATCGACCACCGTCCGAGCAAGGACTTCATCGAGAAGATCAACAACGTTTTCGGCCTGAATGCGCCGACTGAGCACGGCCTGGACACGGTCAGCTCGATCGAAGCCATGCACGAGGGTTCGGTCAAAGTATTCGTTTCTCTGGGCGGCAACTTCGTCCGGGCGGTACCGGATCCGGAGTACACCGAGAGGGCCATGCGGAATCTTGATCTGAATGTACAGGTCAGCACCAAGCTGAACCGCAGTCATATTGTGCACGGCAAGAAGTCGTTGATCCTCCCCTGCCTGGGTCGTTCCGAGAAGGACGTCCAGGCCTCCGGCGAGCAGTGCGTTTCTGCCGAGGACGCGATGTCCATGGTCCACGCCTCCTTCGGCATGAAGAAGCCGGCGTCTCCGCATCTTCTGTCGGAAATGGCGATCCTGGGCGGGATGGCTCGCGCGACTCTGCCCGATTCGACGACGCCGTTCGAGAAGTACGTGGACAACTACGACGAAATCCGTGACGTGATGGCCGAGGTTCTGCCCGGCTTCGAGAACTTCAATGAGCGCGTCCGCCAGCCGGCCGGGTTCCGCATCTACCAGGCGGCCCGGGAACTGGACTTTTCCAAGACCCCGACGGGCAGAGCGAATTTCTCGACCGCCGAGCTTCCGCAGGTCGATCCCGGTGAGGGCAAGCTGGTGCTTCAGACGATGCGCTCCCACGACCAGTGGAACACCACGATCTACTCGAACAATGACCGTTACCGCGGAATCAAGAACATCCGCACTCTGGTGTTCATGAATCCCGACGACATGCGCGCCCGCGGGATCCAGGAGGGGGATTTCGTGTCCATCACGTCCACCTCGAAGCTGGGCATCATGCGCCGACTGAACAAGTACCGGGCCTTCGCGAAGGACATCCCTCAGGGCAGCGCTGCCGGTTACATGCCGGAGATGAACGTGCTGATCGGCATCGAGGACTACAGCACGCAGTCAGAGCAGCCGCTGATGAAGAGCCAGCACGTCACGATCGAATTGGAGAAGTAGACCAGGAACCCAGCGTGTCCCGGACCCCCCCCGCTGCGCGGCACGCCCCATCGATCCTGCGGGTCATGCCCCTTCCTGACTCGCGGCTCGTGACCGCGTTGAGGCCCGACGCAACTTCACCGAACCGATGAATCCGAGGATAAGGAACACGGTGGCCACGAGCAGCGCCCACCTGACCGCGTCGGCGAAGCCCGAGGTCAGGGCGTCGACCATGGGCTGGGCGTTCGGACCGAGGTGCCCGGACTCTGCCTGTTGCCGCAGTTGCGGTATCGTCCCACCGGCAGATTGGCGCGTGGCCTCCGCAAGTTGTGTCGCACGGTCGTGGCCCAGCCCAGTGCCGTCCAACGAGGCAGGCATCGTGAGGCTCAGGGACACGGACAGTGCCGCACCGGCGAAGGCAGTGCCGAGGGCGGAGCCGATCTGGCGCACCGTGGACTGCGTGGCGGAGGCTTGGCCCGAAACGTCCACGGGAATGTCCCGCAGCACGGTTCCGGTCAGTTGCGCCGAGGCGAGACCGAGACCCAGCCCGTAGACCACCAGGGGAATCGCCACGATCCACCCCGACGTCGACGGGCCGAGCAACAGCGCGAGGACCAGCACGCCCAAAACCTCCAGTCCCAGGCCGATCAGCACGGTGCCTTCAGCGCCGAATCGCGCGGCGAGGTGGCGCGCGGAGGCCCCCGAGAAGAAGGCGCCCACGGCCATTGCCGCGAGGATCAGCCCCGAACCCATGAGACTCAGTCCGAGAGCGTTGGTCAGGTACAGCGGGAGCACGAAGATGATCGCGAACTCGCCCACGGCAACCATGGCCGCTGTGAGGTTTCCCCACGAGAATGTGGAGACCGCGAACACATCGAGGTTGAGCAGCGCCGAGCGCTGGACCTTGTCACGGTGACGTTCCCACACCCCGAACAAGACGATCGCGACGAGGCCGGTCAGCAAGGTCACAGGAACGATCGAGATCGCCGCGGTCTGCGGCCAGACCCACCCGCCGATCGAGAAATCGGCTTGAGGAGTCCACCAACCGAGGTTGGGTCCTTCGATGACCGCGAAAACGAGGGCCCCGAATCCGATGGCGCTGAGCAGGGCGCCGTCGACGTCGGCCCCCTTGCGTCGCTCCGGGTTGCGCGTGTTGGGCACCGTGATGATCGCGGCCGCGGCAATCACGAGGCCGAGCGGAATGTTGATGAGGAAGATCCAGGGCCACGAGGCCCATTGCGTCAGCGCGCCGCCGGCGAGGGGACCGACGGCGGCGGCCCCGGACATCACCGCTCCCCACACGCCGAATGCGGGCGCCCGGTACTTGCCTCGGAACACCGCGTTCACGGTGGACAGCGACGACGGCATGATGAATGCCGCCCCCACGGCCTGGAGGGCGCGGGCCGCGATGAGCGGCCCGGCGGAGACGGCCAGGGAGGCGCAGAGACTGCCGGCGACAAAGACCAACAGCCCGACGACGAACATCACCTTGCGTCCCCAACGATCCGCTAGCTTACCCGTGGAGAGCAGCAGGGCCGCGAGAAGGACCGCGTAGAGGCTGTTGACCCACTGGGCTTCCGTGAGGTCCAGGTCCAGGTCGGAGATGATCTCTGGCAGGGCGACCCCGACGATCGTGCCGTCCAGGACGATCATTCCCAGCCCGACGGCGAGGACGGCGAGCGCCAACCAGTCCTTGGAAGACGGCTTGGGCGCTTCGCCGGTTTCCGGGTTCGAATCGGCAACCGGGCTCATGACTAGGCCTGCACGGATTTCGTCGAGTCTTTCTGATCGCGGATGACGGCCCGTCGCAGAGCGATGAACAGAACGATCATGCCCGCGGTGATCAGGATATGTCCCAGCCCGGCGATGCCGGAGATCATGGCGTTGGATTCCTGTCCGAGAACGGTGAGCATTCCGTGCCACACCATGGTGCCGGAGGTGACGATGACGCCGGCGTTGTACAGCCAGAAGAACCAGGTGAACAGTTTGGGGCTGCGGGAGAATCCGAATGCCTTCTCCAGGGCCAGCGCCACGAGGAGCACGATGAATCCCAGTGTGAGAACGTGCGTGTGGACGAGGCTCAGCTGGGTGAACCCGCCCTCCGGGAAATCATGGGATTTGGTGAATTCCCGGTAGAAGAGCCCAGAGAGGACCCCCACCACCATGTAGATGAATGCAGCGTTGAACAGCTTTTTCATAATGCTCCTATAGGCGTCGTGTCGGCAGGTGAACCGACTCGGTATTGAGTCCGAAAAACCAGGTTCTTCAATTTCACCAAGCCAGCGCCTGTTCGACATCGCCGGAAAGAGTGAGTTCGGATCAACCATTCGGATGATGCACTCGCTTCGTCCAACCCGGCGGGAGCTCGATCGACCTCGTGGTCTGCAGGTTCGCGGGTTCGTCTCCGACCGACCCGCCGGGCGTCATGCGTGCATGAGGGTCTCCACAGGGTCCGTCTTCCCGGCTTTCCACGCGGGGTAGGCGCCCGCCAGCAAACCCACGGCCAGGCCCGCGACGACGCCGCCGAGCACCGTGTCCATCCGGAGGATGGGTCGCCAGTGGTTCACGAGGCTGATGGTCGCGACCGCGTCCAGGGCAAGGGCCGTGCCGAGGATCGTGCCGACGGCGCTCGTGAGCACGGCTTCGGCGGAGAACTGTGCCGCGATGCCCAGGGGTCGCGCCCCCACGGCGAGCCTCAACCCGATCTCCCGGCGTCGCTCCAGGACGGCGACCAGGAAGGTGTTCATGATGCCGATGGTCCCGATCAGCAGGGTCACACCGGAAAGAATCATCAGCAGAGAGCGTTGCTCCTGGTCAACGGCTTGTCTCAGAGTTTTGGGTTCGGGTGGAACGCTCGCGGAGAACAGTCCCGGCTTACGCGGGCTCCGCGCCGTCGGTGCCTCCCCCTCCAGCCAGATGCCCCCGGAGGGTCGCGGCGTCGTAGTCCGTGCGGAATCGGCCGCGTTTCTGGAGTTCCGGAATCACCTGGTCCACGAAGTCCTCGATGCCGCCCGGCAGGGTCGGGGGCATCAGGTTGAACCCGTCCGCTCCCCCGTGGTCCATCCAGTGCTCGATCTGATCGGCAATGGTCTCCGGGGTCCCGACCATGGTGCAGTGTCCGCCACCGGCCGCGAGTCGCCCCAGGAGCTCGCGCACCGTGGGGCGCTCGGCTTCGATAATGCGCAGAATCGTCGCGTATCGCCCTTTGGGCCCGGTGAACTGCTCGAGCGGTTCGAGTCCCGGGACCGGCGCATCGAGCTCCCAGTCGCTGCAGTCGCGCTGCACGAATTTCCCCAGCTGGCGCAGGGAGGCCTCGACGGGCAGGAGCTCGTCCAGCTCCCTTCGCTTCCGTTCGGCTTCCTCGACGGTCGAGCCCACGTAGGTCACGAGCCCGGGCATCACGACGACGTCGTCCGGGTTCCGTCCCGCGGCCGCGGCCCGACGACGAATGTCCGTGCGGTATTCCTCGCCCTGTTCGAGGTCGTAGGCGACGGCGTAGATACCTTCCGCCCGGCGCGATGCGAGGCTTCGTCCCGGTCCGGAGGCGCCGGCCTGGAACAGCACGGGACGCCCCTGCGGCGGTTCGGGCACGTTGAGCGGACCGGCGACCGAGAAGTGTTCACCCTCGTGGTCCACGCCGTGGATCATGGTCGAGTCGGCGTACCGCCCCTCGCGATCGGCGAGGATCGAGGCGCGGGGCCACGAATCCCACAGGGCCTGAACCGCGTCGACGAACTCTTCAGCCCGGCGATAGCATTCCTCGTGCCCCGGCAGGGTTGTCCCACCGTGGTTGCGCGCCTCGGCGTCGAACATGGACGTCACAACGTTCCAACCGATCCTCCCGCCGCTGATGTGGTCGAGGCTCGCGAGGATCCGGGCCGCATGGAAGGGAGTCCAGAATGAGCTGGACACCGTGCTGACCAGGCCGATCTTCGACGTCGCCCGCGCCATCGCGGAAAGGCACGTGAGCGGCTCCAGGAACCACGCGGGAGAGTCTTCGAGTCCGCCGGGGCTCAACGACTGGCCATCGGCGAAGAACACCGCGTCAAGCTTGCCGCGTTCGGCAGTGCGGGCGAGTTCCTCGTAATAGGCGATGTCCCCGAGCCTGTCGACCGAGGAGTCCGGGGCCCGCCAGGCCGCATTGTGATGCCCGCACCCGTAGATGAACAGATTGATGTGTGCTTGCTTTTTCCGGTCGCTCATCCTTTGACCAGCCCTCCGTCGACGATCAGGTTCTGACCGGTGACCGCACGCGCCCATGGGGAGGCGAAGAAGAGGACGGCGTCGGCCAGTTCGTCCGGGGAGGTGACGGAACGCAGGGGCGTGCCCTCGGCGATCGCGTCGAAGACTTCGGCCGGCGTCGCCGAACTCGCGTCGGTCTCCCGCAACAGACCACCCGAGACCATATTGACCGTAATGCCCTCCGGCCCCAGGTCATGCGAGAAGGTCCTGGTCAGGGACAACAGTGCGGCCTTGGCCGCCGTGTAGTCGTGGTACGGGACCACGGGGTTCTGAAAAAGGTTCGTACCGATGTTCACGATGCGCCCGAATCCCCGTTCGGCCATCCCGGGCCGGAGCGCCTGGATCATCGCGAGCGGCCCATGGAGGGAACCGTCGAGTTGCGTCCGGAATTCCTCGGGGGAGATATCGGCGGCCTTCGACCGCGCCTCGCCGTTGAAGCTGAAATCCACCAGGGCGTTATTCACCAGCGTAGTCGGGGCGGAATCGAAGAATTCCGAGGACGACGCCGCAAATTCCTGGATGCTCTCCCGGTCGCGAATGTCGAGGTTCGCGCACCGGGCCCGGTCGGGGTAGTCATCGACGATGCGCTGGGCATCGTCCTTGCTGCGGTGATACCCGATCACCACCCGGGCGCCTTCTCTGAGGAACGCTCGGCTGATGCTCGCCCCCAGGCCCCGCGCGCCGCCGGTGACGACGACGATGTGCTCGTTCAGGGGAATCGCGGTGCGTGTTTCTGTCATGGTCTCTGCCTCTCTGCCGAGGCGAAGGCACCCCATAGAGCGAGCCTCCCTCGACGAGAGCGGAGGTGCGCGGGTACGCGAGCGCTCTGCGGACATTCCCTTCGCCAGTGCTAACTGCATCAGGTTCGACGGGTTTCATCTCAGCCTCCCTCGGAGGCACCCCGTGTCGCGCGTCTCATCGTAGCACCGCTCATCGAACAGGCGCTGGCCCACCATGGCGTCTCCTTCTCGAATGCCCGGCGGTACCGCGAAGAGGGCAGAGGCCTGGTGCTGGAGGTACTCCGTGAGGGCATCCTTCTCGGTCATCTTCTTCAGTACCGGGTAGAAACCCGTCCGCGGATCGCGCACGAACGCAACGAAGAACATCCCAGCGTCCAGACGGCCCAGCGAGTCGTTGCCGTCGGTGTAGTTGTAACTGCGGCGGAGCATCCGGACGCCCTGGTTATTGTCGGCGCCGACCACCGCCACATGCGAGTCAGCAGGGATCGCGGTGCCACCGTCTCGACCCGGGGCGGCGAAGTCTGGTCGAGCGAATTCGTCCGAATCCTGTGGATCGGAAACCGACAAGGGCGCACCGTGATATTTGTCCCGACCGATCACCTCTTGCTGTTCGGAGAGTCGGACACGATCCCAAACCTCCAGGTGCATGTGGATCTTGCGCGCGACGACGTAGGTCCCGCCGTTCAGCCAGGAGGCCGCGGCGTCGTCCTCCGGCTGGACCCACACGTGGCGGCGCAGGAGCTCGGCGTCGTCCTCCGCCTTGAGGTTCGCGGTTCCGTCCTTGAAGCCGAGCAGATTTCGCGGGGTCCGCTGCTCTTTCGACGTCGATGAGCTGCGCCCGTATCCGATCTGACCCCACTTGAGCGTCGCGGACCCGAAGGCGATGCGGGTCAGGTTTCGGACCGCGTGCACGCAGACCTGGGGGTCGTTCGAGCAGGTCTGGATCAGGATGTCCCCGTCGCTGGCCGCCGCCCGCAGTGCCTCATTCGCGAATTTGGGGACACCGTCGGCCAGGACCCGCGGCATTCTGTCTTTGAGGCCGAAACGGTCACCGCCGTGCTCGTCCACGAACAGGGAACGCCCGAACCCGAAGGTGATGGTCAACCCGCTCGGCGGATACCCCCACACCTCGCCGGTGTCCGTCGGCGGCAGCTCGACGGTGTTCTCTGCACCTCCCACCGGTTCGCCCGCAACCATCTTCTCCGCCGCGGAAGTCCACGCGGTAAGCAGTCGCTGGAGCCCGTCCCGATTCCGGGTGGTGACCGTGTAGGCGACCGTATACATGGTGTCCTGGGCGGGCGTCAGGATTCCTTGTTGGACCTCCCCGCGGAAACGGTACCGAAGTTCGTCCGGGCCGGATGCCGCAGCGGCGTCGATCCCCCTCCGGTGCCCCAGGACCTCACCGCCGAAGCCCGAGACCCCCATGAGACCCGCGACGCCGGCCGCGCCGACCAGCCTGCGCCGGGAGAACCCCCGATTCCGCCCGCTGGTCGGCACGGCCTCACCCCCTGCCGGGTCCTTGATATCGTTCCCGGCATGCTCGTGTGCTGACATCGTCGCGGTCGCCCCTAGTGGAGGACCGTTCCGGCGATCTTGGACAGCGGCTCGCTCAGACCGTTGACGGCATCGGAGAACTTCCGCTGCGTCTCGGTGTAGGCGGAGGCGTCCGGCGTTTCCCCGGCGTCTTTCTGGACCGCGGCGACCAGAGAGTAGTCCCGGAAGGTTTCTGTGCCGTCGTCGGTCCTCCCCGAGACCTGTTCCTCGATCCGGGCCTTCACGGTCCCGAGATTCGATTCGACCGACTCCGCCAGAGCGGGGTCCTTCTTCCGCACCAAATCCGCCACGTTGCCGTACGCGACCTCGGCCCCCTCGACGTTGGCCTTGAAGTCGTACATGTCGGTGTGGGAGAAGGTCTCCTCCTCGCCGACGATCTTGGACTTCGCGACCTCCTCCAACAACGACGACGCCCCGGTCGCCACGTCCGCCAGCTTCAGCTCGAAGTCACCGTCCACGCCCTTGATCTGTCCGTAGACGAGATCGTAGAGCTTCTGGGTGTTCTCGTTCAGATCGTCCGCGGCCTTCTGGCGTTCCTCGTCGCTGGCAAACCGGAAGGGCGAGTCGTCGTTCCCGAACAGGTCCGCCTCGATGCGGTGCCATCCGGTCCACCCCTTGAGGACCTCGGGGTCGGTGGGCTCCTTGTGGGCATCCGCCGAGAGGTCCTGGACTCGGGCGTCCAGGGCGGCGTCGAGGTCCCCGGCCTCTTCGATCCCGAAGGCCTCGGCCGTGGGTTCGATGCGTTCGTAGTGCTGGCGCGCCAGCGGGTAAAGGGATTTTGCCTTCTCGACCTCACCCGAGGTGTAGGCCTTCGCGAACTCCTGGGTCGCGGTCAGTAGCTGGCCCGTCTGGTCCTTGACGTAGGACGTGTACCCGGTGATCGCTCGATCTTCCGCGGCCTTGGTGTCCTCGGAGACGTCGACGTCGTCTCCTTGGGAGACCTCGAACTCGGACAGGCCCACGAAGTTGCCCACCATGTTGGGCTTGCACGCGGTGTAGTACGTGCCTTGTCTGAGCGCGGTGGTGAGCTCGGCGGTCGTGCCGGGACCGATGTTCTCTTTCTCGGAGGCGATCTGGAGTTTGTTCTCCGTGAGGATCTCGAACTCGTTGGGTTTGGTTCCCTTGTTCGAGATGCTGAATTCGACCTTGCCCGAAGGGATCTGCGAGGGCTTCGTGGTGCATGTATCGTCCGTGATGTCCACCGTGACCTTGTGGGCTCCCGGCGCACTCGCCGACGCCCCGGACGAAGCCTGAGGGTTGTCGGCGCAGGATGCCAGGGTGAGTGCTAGGGCAAAGGTTGCGGGAACGAGCAAATATTTGGTGTTCTTCATGATTTCCTCTGGGTGTGGTGAGGGCCCGAGCGACGTCGTCCGGGCCTGCGGCGTGGAAGAAAGTCTGTGGGGCGCCCGGTGGCGGCTCCTCCGGGTCAGTGGGGTTTCCCAGCCGGCACGGTCTCGGAGGGGGCTTTCCGCCCGATCCCGGAGCGACAGGCGTACAGGACGGCTATCGGGACGAAGTACGCGATCCACGCGATGACCTGAAGCACCGTGGGCTGGAGGTTCACCTGGAAGGTGGCCTGGCCGAGGACGTAGAGCCAGAACAGAGGGGAGCCAGCGGCCGGAAGGCTGCCGCTGAGGTCCCACGCGTGATTCATGATGCCGGGAAGTACCCCCGCCTCCTGGAGGTCTCCGATCCCGTAAGAGCAGATCCCGGCCGCGACAAGGATCAGGAAGCAACTCGTGATGGAGAAGAATCTGCGGAGGTCGATGGTGCGGGCCCCGTGGTAGACGAGGTGGCCGAGCAGGAGGGCCAGGAGCAGGCCGGTGACCACTCCCGCGGTGGTCGCCACGGCGTTGGTCTCGATGGACGAACGAACCGTGGCCCAGATGAACAGCGCGGTTTCGACCCCTTCCCGTCCCACGGCCAGGACCGCGATCCACACCATCCCCCAACCCGAGGACCGCTCGACCAGGGATCGCCGCGTGGACGACTCCAGTTCCTGCTCGAGGCCCCCGGAGTGACGGCCCATCCAAAAGATCATCCACGTCACCATCGCCACGGCAACCAGAGACAGGCCACCACCGATGATTTCCTGGGCTTGGAACGTCAGGGTCTTCGGCCCCCAGGTCAGCGCGGCACCGATCGCCAGCGGGATGAGGGCTGCCAGGCCGACTCCGAGCCAGAGCCGGGGAAGCACGTCTCGTCGATCGGCCTTGACCAGGCATGCGACGAGGACCCCCACGATGAGGGACGCCTCGAAGCCCTCACGGAGGGCGATCAACAGGTTTGCGAGGAACACAGAATCTCCATGACACCGTGAATCGTCGGATGCCTACGGTGGGCCCCCGACGGCCGGATAGACAGAAGAAGTATACCCTTAATTACTATGAAGCATTGCCTATGTAGTTAGAGTAGCAAACCTTTATCGGCGGCATGTGCACAGCGGGACGTCCCCCTGAACGCGGCGTCGTCACTACCCGGGGCATGGGCATCCTCCGCCGGAATGCGTCCCAGGAATGTGCCTCAGGCCCGGATCCACACGTCAGAACGCGAGCGCCACCCCAAGGTGATACCCCGCAGGCCCATGAAGCCCAAGGCGTAGGCGAGCCATATGCAGACGAAACCCCAGCGGTCGACGCCGTCACCCTGGTCGCCGCTCACGACCAGAATCCACCAGAGCAACGGAGAGTAGACGACCAGGCACACGAAGGAGGCCAGCGCCAAGTACTTCACGTCCTGGGCCCCGATCAGCACGCCGTCGAGGATGAAGACGTACGAGGCCAAAGGCTGTCCGATGGCCACCACGATCATGGCGATCGCGAAGAGATGCTGGACCTGGGGGTCGGGGGTGAAGGCCCAGCCGAATCCGTAGCCCAGGATCGGGCAAATGAGCCCGGTGATCACGCCGAAGCCCAGCGACCACCGGATCAGGCGGTTCATGAGCCCCCGGACGTGCTGTTTCTCGGAGTCCAAGGTCAGGTCCCGGCTGCCCATTTCTTTCCCGAGCAGGGCCTGTGCGGCGATCGCGAGCGCATCGAGCCCGAAAGCCATGAACCCGAAGAGCGACATGGTCAATTGGTAGCCGGCCAGGTTGACGGGCCCCTGATGAGTGACCACGAAGACGGTCAGGAGCATCGCGGCACGCATCGAGGCCGTACGCAGCATGAGCCAGGACCCGACCGAGAGGATCTCGCCGATCCGTCGCGACGTCGTCCTCCAAGAGATGCCGTGCTCCCGAGACCCACCCATGATCATGCGCAAATAGATCGCCGCCATGCCCCACTGGACCAGGGACGTGCCGATGGCAGAACCCGCGACCCCGAGGTCGAGGAGGAACACCAGGATCAGGTTGAGGACGATGTTCACCCCGGCCCCGACCGAGGCGACGTACAGGGGCGTCCTGGTGTCCTGGAGGCCGCGCAGAATTCCCAGAGCGGCCAGAACGATCAGCATTCCGGGAAGGCCGGGCATCGACCAGCGCATGTAGGCCACCGCATGGTCCAGGGTCTCGCCCTGCGCGCCCATGTGCCCGAGGACTGTCGGCGCGAGGACGGCCCCAGCGACGGCGAGCACGATGCCGATCCCGAGCGCGACCCAGAGACCATCCCGACCCTTCTCATAGGCGGCTTTGAGGTTCCGTGCACCGAAGAACCGTGCAACGGCCGGGGTGGTCGAGTAGGACAAAAAGATCATGAGCCCGATGACGGTCTGGACCACGGTCGACGCGACGGAGAGACCGGCCAATTGTTTGGTTCCGAGGTGACCGACGATCGAAGTGTCGGCGAGGATGAAGATGGGCTCGGAGATCAAAGCTCCGAAGGCGGGGAGTGCGAGGGCCAGAATCTGCCGGTTCAGGCTTTTCGCGGACGTCTCGGCAGGGCTCTGGTCAGGAGGATTGTTCACCCGGTCAGTCTAGGAGGAGCTCGGGTCTCGGGTCATCTGGTTGAATCACATCATGAGCACCACCTCAGCCCAGGTCCACCCCGCCGACTCCCACGGCCTGATTCGGGTGCATTGCGCCCGAGAGAACAATCTCAAGGACATCAAAGTCGAGCTCCCCAAGCGGCGTCTGACCGCGTTCACGGGCGTGTCCGGCTCGGGAAAGAGCTCCTTGGTCTTCGGAACCATTGCCGCGGACTCCCAACGGCTCATCAACGAAACGTACAGCGCTTTCATCCAGGGCTTCATGCCCAGCCAGGCACGGCCCGAAGTGGATTTCCTGGACGGTCTCACCACCGCGATCATCGTGGACCAGGAGCGGATAGGCAGCAATGCCCGGTCCACGGTCGGCACGGTCACGGACGCGAACGCCCTGTTGCGGACGCTGTTCAGCAGGGTCGCGGAGCCCTCGATCGGCGGGCCCAAGGCGTACTCGTTCAACGTTCCCTCGGTGAAGGCGTCGGGCGCCATCACTGTCGAGAAGGGACATCGGAAAGCCACCAAGACGACCTTCTCGGTCACGGGTGGCATGTGCCCCAGGTGCGAAGGCATGGGGTCCGTGACCGACGTCGACCTCGAGGAACTCTACGACGAGGAAAAGTCCCTGGCCGAGGGGGCTATCAAGGTCCCCGGGTACTCCGGCGGCGGGTGGAACGTCCGGCTCTTCAGCGGGTCGGGGTTCGTGGATGCGGACAAGCCGATCAAGGAATTCACGCAGCGGGAAATGCACGATTTCCTGTACAAGGAGCCCGTGCGGATCAAGGTCGAGGGCATCAACATGACCTATGAGGGCCTGATCCCCCGCATCCAGAAGTCGATGCTGTCCAAAGACAAGGAGTCGATGCAGACCCATGTGCGCGCGTTCGTGGATCGCGCGGTCACCTACGTCACCTGCCCCGATTGCGGAGGAACGAGGCTCACGCAGGGCGCGCTGTCCTCCAAGATTGAGGGCAAGAACATCGCCGACCTGTGCAGCATGCAGATCAGCGACCTCGCTGACTGGGTTCGGGACCTGGAGATTCCTTCGGTCGAGCCGCTGCTGGCCTCGCTGCGTTATCTTCTGGACTCATTCGTGGAGATCGGTCTCGGGTATCTCTCCCTCGACCGCTCCTCCGGGACCTTGTCCGGAGGCGAGGCACAGCGCGCCAAGATGATCCGACACCTGGGGTCCTCGCTGACGGACGTCACCTATGTGTTCGACGAGCCGTCCATCGGTCTGCACCCGCACGATATCGAACGCATGAACAAGCTCCTGCTCCAGCTCAGGGACAAGGGCAACACCGTGTTGGTGGTCGAGCACAAACCGGAGATGATCCGCATCGCCGACCACGTGGTGGATCTCGGTCCAGGCGCCGGGACCGACGGCGGAGAGGTATGTTTCGAGGGCGACGTCGACGGGTTGCTGGCCTCGGACACGATCACCGGGAAGCACTTGGAGGACCGCGTCAGCCCCAAGGAGGCCGTGAGGACACCGACCGGGGCGCTCGAGATTCGCGGGCGAACCGGCACAACCTGCAGGACGTCGACGTCGATATTCCTCTCGGGGTGCTAACGGTCGTCACCGGCGTCGCCGGCTCCGGGAAGTCGTCGTTGCTTCACGGTTCCCTGTTGAAAGGCACCCACGCCGAGGACGAGGGGGTCGTTGCGATCGACCAGTCACCGGTCAAGGGGTCACGACGCAGCAACCCGGCGACGTACACCGGGCTCCTCGACCCGATTCGCAAGGCGTTCGCGAAAACCAACGGGGTGAAGCCGGGGTTGTTCAGCTCCAACTCCGAGGGTGCGTGCCCGACCTGCAACGGAGCGGGCGTCGTCTTCACCGACCTCGGCATGATGGCCGGTCTCTCGACCGTGTGCGAGGACTGCGAGGGCAAGCGCTTCCAGCCGGAGGTTCTGGAATACACCCTCGGCAACAAGGACATCAGCGAGGTCCTGGCCATGTCGGTCGCG
Organism: Rothia sp. HC945; assembly: GCF_051370785.1. Lineage (NCBI taxonomy): Bacteria > Bacillati > Actinomycetota > Actinomycetes > Micrococcales > Micrococcaceae > Rothia > Rothia sp. HC945. The sequence goes on from NZ_JBFCSN010000001.1 coordinate 1,645,244, forward strand.
CAGGCCCTGGAGTTCTTCGGTGCGGGCGAAAGCAAGGTGCCGGCGGCCCACAAGATCCTCAAGCGGCTCGACGACGTCGGCCTCGGCTACCTGAGTCTTGGCCAACCACTGACCACTCTCTCCGGCGGCGAGCGCCAACGCCTCAAGCTCGCCTCGCACATGGGGGAAAAGGGCGGGGTGTACATCCTAGACGAGCCGACCACGGGACTGCACCTGGCCGACGTCGAACAGCTTCTCGGTCTCCTGGACCGGCTCGTGGACTCGGGGAAGTCGGTCATCGTGATCGAGCACCACCAGGCGGTCATGGCTCACGCGGACTGGATCATCGACCTGGGACCGGGCGCTGGGCACGACGGCGGCCGGGTGGTCTTCGAAGGGACACCGGCCGAGTTGATAACATCCGGATCGACGACAACCGGCCGCCACCTGAAGGAATACCTCGAATCATGAGCACCCGCCCCAGACCCCTCGAGCACGGACCAGCAACAGACGTGGTCGAGGGGTCCGGGGCAGGGACCCCTGGGGCCGAGGCCTCCGTCGGTGCGGGGACCGGGGCGGCGGTACGCGGCGGTGTGGCACCCGGGGCGCCACGTGAGCGCGGCCGCGGGGTGTCTCGCGTCGGCGGGGTACTGACGGCGATCGGCGTCGCCCTCTCGATCGTCGCTTCCGTCCTGACCGGACTGCTCTTGGAGCACGCCGAAAGGACGTTGCCCTACCGGACCGTCAAGGAAGCCCTGGACCACGGCGACGGAGCCGCCTACGCCCCGTCGGTGGTCTGCGCGGCGTCGCAGGTCTTCTGGGTTGCGCTCGTCTTCTTGGGGTTCATCCTCCTGGTCATCGGCTTCGCCCGGGGATATCGCCGCACGTGGGTGTGGATTGCTGCCGTTCTGGGGCCCGTAGGACTGCTGGTTTCCGTGTCGGCCTTCGTGGTCACGCTGGGGTTGGCGGCGGCGTAGATTCAGGCTCGTCCGGGTCGGGTCACGCCCGACTTTTTCGCGCGACCCACGGCCTCTTCGCGCGGCGACGGCACCGTTCGGGCGGTCCGCGGCACTGTTCGGGCGGCCCCGGCGGCCTTCAGCCCCGGTGGCCCCAGAGCTTTTCGAGCTCGCGCCGTTCCTTCTTCGTCGGGCGACCGGCGCCCGGTTCACGACGTGGCACCGGTGCCGACAAGGCGCTTGGCTTCGGCGGCGAGTGGTCGACGTAGCACGTGCGCGCGATCGGCGCCCCGACGCGCTTGGTCAGCAATTTGGTGACCTCGAAGACCCGTTCCCAGCCGGGAGTCCTGACCTTGACGACGTCGCCCACCCGAATCGCCTGCGAGGCCTTGACGGGCTGGCCGTTGAGCCTCACGTGCCCCGCCCGACACGCGGTCGTGGCCGAGGACCGGGTCTTGTAGAGCCGGACCGACCAGAGCCACGCGTCGAGCCGGACGCTCGACGGCCCTTCCTGCGGAGCCTGGTTCTCGGAAGTCATGGTCACCATTCTAAATCGCACGGTCGAGACCACCCCAGCGGCCTGGGGTCGGGGTGGGCTGACCATACGGGTGCGGGGCGGCCGGTTTGGGGTGCTTTGGGTGGCCGGATTGGGTGGCGGTTGCCCACTTCGGAGGCGGTTCCCGACGCCGGCCCACGGTTCTTTGCCCCCGTTGATCCGCGCGTTGGGAGGCGGTTGCCCACTTCGGAGGCGGTCGCCGGCCCACACTTCCTGCTCTCGTGTGCTCCCCGTTAGGTGGCGGTTGCCCACTTCGGAGGCGGTCGCCGTCGTCGACCCACGGTTCTTTCCTCGTTGATTCGCACGTTGGGAGGCGGTTGCCCAATCCGGAGGCAGTTCCCGCCCTCAACCAACGATTCCTGACGCCGTTGGCCGCTACGTTGCGAGGGAGTTAGCCAATCCGGAGGCGTTCTCCGTCGTTAGGTGGCGGCGAAGCCCCCACCTAACGACGGAGAACGCCTCATTTTCGGGTAAACGCCACCCAACGCGCGGTCGGCCAATCGCACAGACCGGAACCGCGGTCATCGGAGCTTGTCCATCGCGGCCGCGATTCGCAAACGCAAGCCTGCCGGATCCCGGGTAACTTCGTTCCAGTTCGTCCGCAGGATCGTCCAGCCCTCAGCGACGATCAGTTTCTCCCGATGCCTCTCCTTGAAAACCACCTGATCCGTGGGCGCGAAGTCGAAGTACTTGGACTTTCCGTCGACCTCCAACCCCAGTTTGAAGCGCGGCCACCCGAAATCCAGATGCTTGGTCCCCTCTCTCGTACGAACGGGTTGCTGCGAGACGGGACGAGGCAGGCCGGGCGGGCACAGAACGAATCTGGTCATTGTTTCGGCGACGGACTGGCACCGTGGGTCGGCGAGCTCAAGAACCTGGCGCGCCCTTCCGATGCCATGACGACCTCGACCACGCACGACCAACGACTCGACCTCGGCCTTATCCACTCCACGTGCCAAGACCTGGTCCACAATAATCAGCCCCTCGCTCACCGGAAGGGTCAGCGAGCACTCGAAGGCCGTCCTCGCCAGCGGTGTCACATGTGGCCCTTCCCGGTATCTGACCCAGTCGTCCAGTGCATGCGGGCGAGCATGCGCCCTCACCAGAGGGTTGCTCGGGAAGGTGCGCTACGGCGTCGTGATGTGGATGCGGTCCGGAAGACGAAGAAGGCTGATGTCGTGAAACAGCGCGGCCGACACATGAGAAAAGACGAACGAGAGCTGATTTGTCTTCCATACCGCGAGGTGCCGGGCGATTGTTCTTTCACGCTCATTCGCCTGATGCCACCGGTCGGCGCGGACATAGACCCCGCGCGAGATTCGGGTGAACTCCCCTGAGCGAATCTTGTGGCTCAGTGTCTTCTCCGTCTCGCCCTGAGCCAGCAGAAATCTGGTTGTCATGACGTCCGAGGATGTTATCGGAGGGCATTTGTCGTTCATACGACCACTATCGACGCCGTTGACCGACCCTGGCACCCGTTCCGGCAATCTGTGGAAAACGGTGTTGGGAGGACGACGCCGCAAAGTTGGACGTCGGCACGCGTCGGGCGGAGGCTCCTTCGAGAATCAGTTGCCCAATTCGGTGGCGTTCGCCCGATTCGGTGGCGTTCGCCCGATTCGGTGGCGATTCCCGGCGTCAACAGCCGGTTCGCGACTCCGCCCCGACCTCCGTCAGGTGGTGGTTCCCCGCTCAGGTGGCGGTTTTCGGCGTCAATCGGCGGACTGACCGAGAACCCGACCCCGCGTTGGGAGGCGGTTGCCCAATTCGGTGGCGGTTTCCGTCCCCAACCGCGATTCCAGACCCGAATTTGCCCCCACGTTGGGAGGCGGTTGCCTCCAAATGTGGCATTCTCCGTCGTTAGGTGGGGTTTTGGCCGCCACCTAACGACGGAGAAACCCTCGCAATCGGGAAACCGCCACAAAACCGAACCTGCGGCGCGCAAAGAACCGTGGGCCGCCGCCGACCCGGACGCGAAGCGGGACCGCGGCGGCGTCGAAGTCCCGTTGCCGAGGACGCCGCATCCATCCGCGCCACCCAGGGCCCGAAACCCCGCCCCGAAGCCACCCTGTTAAAAACCAACGGCCGGGAGTGGAGCTATAGGGAAAACGCTCCACCCCCGGCCGATGATCCGAGACGGATTCGCGGTCCGCCTCTCATCAATCACTCGCACCTTATGAGGTACTTATTAACCTAATCGCCCCGACTGGAACACAACCCCCCATGGCCTGAAAGCCTCCTGTTAAACAGATAACGACTTGGACACGAAGCTGAACGCCGCGCCTACCTTGTGACCAGGTTAAATGGAACGTCCCGCTCGAGTGCGAGCACGAGCGGGACGTCAGCTTCCGCAATTCCCCCATATGGAGGGGCGCCGTACGACGTCGGTCGCCAACCTCCGTGCGGAAGCAGTTCCGGTCGCACGTGTTCGGCCGGAACAGCGTCGGATACCCTTGGCGCAAACCTGACCCACTTCCGGGCGGTGGACGGTGCCCGATGCTCCGTTGCGGAAGTGACTTTCCCCAGGACAGGAAAAGGATCACGGAAAGTCGGGGGCCGCCTCGCCGGGTGGTTTGTACAAGGACTTGTATCCGTTGCTGGTACTGATAATAACGGATGGACGAATCCTGGCAACGTGCTCGACACGCAGGTATTTATGATTTGTAGCACTCCAGGTCCCGCCCCGTGCGGCAGCGATCCCCGCCACCCCTCCCCTTGATCACACCCTGGCCGTAAAGTGACCTGTATGAACGACTCGACCGTCACACCGAACACCGTGTCCGAATCCCTCGAGAGGATCCGAGACCTCACCGCATCCCACGAGAACCACCCCGTCGTCGTCGTGACGGGGGCCTCCGGGGGGATCGGTTCCGAAGTTGCCCAAGACCTCTCCCGCGACCGTTTCGTCGTCGCCATCGGGCGCAATCGGGAAAAACTCGCAGAGCTCGCTGAATCGGGCGGGCCCGAAGGCGGGATCGTGCCGCTGGTCATGGACCTGAACGACGTCGACGCCATCGCGCAGGTGCTCAACCTTCTGCCGCGTGTCGATGCTCTGGTCAATGCGGCGGCCGTCGCGCCCCGGTTCACGCTCGAAGACGCCCGCCCCACCGACTGGCAGGACGCATTTCGAACCAACGTGACCGCGCCCGCCGAGGTCACGCGGGCCGTGCTGCCGCAACTGCGCGAGAGCCAGGGCACCGTGGTGTTCCTCGGCTCGGGAGCCTCTCGGGGGTCGAACCAGTACAACGTGATCTACTCGGCCACCAAGCACGCACTGCAGGCAACGGCCGATGGATTCCGCAAACAGGTCGCGGAGGACGGCGTCCGGGTCGCGACCGTCGCGCCCGGACCGACCGACACGAAAATGGTCCAGTGGGACGACGACTACCCCAAGTCCGAGCCTCCCAAGCTCATCGAGCCCTCGACCGTGGCGCGTTCGATCCGCCACGTGATCGACGCGCCAGCGGACACGCAGATCACTGAGGTTTGGGTCAGGCCCCGAGTCGAGGCCAAATAGCCGGGACGCGGTCTCGGGAGACATGCCGACGACGCCGCGTCCTCGCCCGCGATAACAGACGGGAGTGCGATTGCGGCGTCGTCGGACACAAAAAGCCACAGACATCGCGCCCGGCGGAATCCTCCGTCATCGTGACGACGCGTTCACACACGGTGCTCAACGCCTGGTAGGGTTGAAACCGAACACGTCGAGCCGCAGACGCACAAAGAAGTCCGTCAGCACCGCCGGCAATCACCATCGAAACCACCGCTCCCCTGAAAATATCGCGAGCATCCCATCACCAACCGAAGCGGAGACAGAACTATCTCGCTTCAACACCCCCAAAATTTTTGAGTTCTTTAAAGCAGTACGTCTGCGTTCAGCAGCTCAAGAACCGCGTCGGCAGAATCGACGCGGAGTACATGGTCACCCCAGGTGACCGACACGAAGGAAAGTTAGAATAATGGCTACAGGCACCGTCAAATGGTTCAACAGCGAAAAGGGCTATGGCTTCATTGCCCCCGATGACCATTCCAGTGATCTCTTTGCTCACTACAGCGCTATCGAGGGCGGCGGTTTCCGCAGCCTCGAAGAGGGCCAGAACGTCGAATACCAGGCTGAGCAGGGCCCCAAGGGTCTCCAGGCCACGAGCATCCGCGTTATCTGAGCGTGATTCCCCCTCGTAAGGGGGACTACCGAAGGGCCGTTGGCGAACAAGCGTTCGCCAACGGCCCTTTTTTGTCTGCCGAATGACCCAGGAATGTACTTTGGAAACCCTGACCTAAATTCAGCCGATGCACACCTGAAGTCTGTCTGAGGAAAGGCTGTACACGGCTGACAAGCCGCACAAACGGGCATATTCTCGAACCTATGAAGATGTCTACAGATCTTGAAAAGAAGTTCCAGGACCAGATCACCCTCGAGTTCGAAGCGTCCATCACCTACCGTCAGCTCGCCATCGAGGCGGACGAGCAGGACCTTCCCGGCATCGCCGCGTGGCTTCGCCACCAGGCCGATGAGGAAGTCGTCCACGCCAACAAGTTCATCGATCACCTCTCCGACCGCGGCAACCACGCCGAGATCGGCCAGATCAACGCACCGGCAGTGAAGACCGGCCTGTCCGTTCTGGAAATCTTCGAGGCCGCATTGGCCCACGAGGAAAAGGTTTCCCAGTCGATCCGCGATCTCTACCGCGAGGCAGAGGCGGAGGGCGATTTCGATTCCCGCCCGCTGCTGAACTGGTTCGTCGACGAGCAGATCGAGGAAGAAGCCACGGCTTCGGAGATCATCGGCCGCGTCAAGCTCATCGACGGCGAGGGATCCGGAATCCTCCGTCTCGACGCCGAGCTCGGCCAGCGCCCTGAAGAGGGCACCGAGGACTGATCACCCGGTCCCCCAGGCAATAGAGGGGCCCCGAACATCCATCGATGTTCGGGGCCCTTTTTCGGCGCTGTCACTTTTCGGAGTTCTTGCCGTCCTTGTCGATGCGCTGGTCCTCGGCTTCCTGGGTGGTTTCTCCCTGCCCGGGAACCTCCTCGGACAGCTCCTTTTCTTCCTTGTCACCATTCGAAGTGGTCATAGTGTCACTCCTTTCCTTGCGACGTTCCGATCCGTTCCGAACCGGCGGTGTGGCCCGAGGCCAATGAGCCAGGGGCGAGGGAAGGGAACCGCACCTGCTCGGTCGCGGTGGTCGGGTCCCTGGGCACGCGATTCCAGAGGATCCCGGCGCGGGGATCGCTCCTGTCCTTGGGGATGATCCACCCCAAGGAGATCATGGTCCTGGTCAGTTCCTTGATGTCCTTGGCGATGAGGTTTCCCGCGGCGTCGCGGACCTCACCGCTCGTCGCATGGCATTCCCACTGGAATTTCGCGCACACCTGGAGGGCCCATTGGGACTCGTGGCGCACGTATCGTGCGGGAATCGTCAGCGCAGTCACCGGTATCGGTCGTGTGTTGTCCAAGATGCTGAGCTCCTTAGCCCGGCAGAACAGTCACGCGCTCCCGACCGCAGGGCGACGTCGATGCACCCTGGGGGCATCCTCGGCCCGCTGGCGGGTGAGGGGACGCGTTCTCGTGTACTGGTCAGCCATTATCGTTCTTCTCGTGATGTCACGGCTGTACGCTTCACTGTCCACTCAACCCTGCCCGAGCCTTCTGCGCAAGTATTTTCCCTTGTCAGCGACCTTTTATTCCGTACCCGACACATTCTTGGCGGCGCTGTTCCGGGCGACGTCGATCCGCCGATCCATTTCACGCATGTATGCCGAGAAGCCATCGGGCACGCGTCCCTCCCGCCTCGCGGAGGTCATCACCCGGGTGGTGTCGGTGGCTGTCCACCGCGCGCCCGATGCCTTCAGGCGCTCAACGGCGTCCACGTCCTCCCCCAGGCGCAGGTCCCGAAAGTTTCCCACCGAGAAAAGGTTCGACATCCTCACACCCAGGTTTGCGCCATGAACCGCAGAGTGGCCCTCACCCAGAGGATGCCCCTCGAGCCACAGCTTGTAGCTAGGCGCCTCGACGGGCTCATCTGGCTCAACACTCCCGATAACGACGTCGTGACCCGCTTGCGCCAGGTCAATCTGACGACGCAGCCAGGTCGGGGGGACCCGGGAGTCGGCGTCGGTGTGGGCGGTCCAGACAACCTCGGGCGACAGGGTCGGAAAGGCCTCCACGATGCTACGGGTGCCCGCGGCCCGGGCCGCCCCGACGCTCGAGAATTGTCCTTCGAGCACCGTGATCACGACCGAGGCCCCGCTCGTATCGGCTGGACCGGTCAAGGGCGCAACGACGCGGGCGCTGGCGTCTGTGCACCTGTCCAGGACCACGACAACGCGAACTGGGAGGACAAGGTGCTCAGTAGCCGCCTGAAGGGAGGTGAGGCATCGTCCAAGATGTTCTTCCTCATTGTGCGCGGGAACGACGACGCCGACGGCGCGCACTGCGTCGAGCGGCCCTCGGTCATCACGCCCCATCAGGGTCACCGCCCCATGAGGAGGTCGCCGACCACACCGCGAGATCGAAGTCCGGGTCAGTCAGTGTGACCGTGCGCGGCAAAACCATTCTCTCGTCGAGTATTCGATGGACCTCGCGCGCGGTGAGAGGCCACCCGACCACGGGATGCACCCAGTGGCAGGCCACAACGGTCTGCGCCCCGGAGTCAGCGATACATTCGGCGAGTCGGGCCAGGCGCTCGGGGCTCAGGAAATATCCAACCTCGGACAGGATCACAGCGTCGAATGGTGCCCCTTCGGCCACCGTCTCCCATTCCTCCGGGACGGAGGCCCGTACCCAGTCGATGTCGGGCGAATCGGAGACTCGACGGGCCCGTTCCAGTGCCTTCGCGCTCTCGTCGACGGCGACGACCTTCTCGCACCGTTCGAGCAGGTCGCGGGCCAGTGTTCCCACGGAACACCCCAGCTCGAGCACAGTCCCGTACCGGGGGCTCGGCAGAGAAGCCACAGTGAGGTCGCGTTTGCGCCGTTCGTACCAGCTGCTCCGGGTCCGCCAGGGATCCTCGGAGAGGCGATGAAGCTCATCGAACGGGCTTTCCACGTCATGCCCCGGGCTCACAAAAATCTCGAATGACCGCTCGAAGTGTCTGGTGACCTGCGGCGGCAGGAGGACCTCGTTGCCCGGTTCGTTTCCGAGGGGGCGTGTCTGCGAGGCATGCGCGACCATGGCAGAGCGTTTGGCCGCCAGGGCGGCGTCGTCGATGTCCAGGCGCAGAAGTGCCCGGTCACCGGCCAGGGCGGACAGATCCTCCGGGGTTCCCCAGTGCCAGAGCCACAGGGGCGCCTCGAGGTGAGTCGCGTCGGTCCGCCATGCGGCGGCCGCAGCCGCCTGACCCGCTGCCTCGTGATCGGTGTGTCCGTCCGTACGGCACGTCGAGACGACCAACGTCCGACCTGCCGCCTGCCCGATCACGTCCACCAGCGCGGCGACCAGCTGGTGGACGCTCTCCCGGAGGCGACCGTCGCCCAAATCGAGGCGATGAACGCGCGCGGTCGGGGCCAGGATACCGACGGCTTCTCGTACTTCCCGGTCCCGGATAACGCGCAAATCGTCCGGACCGTGTGTAGGAGAGGCCGGGTGGGATGCCTCACCGGCGGTTGCGATGACGACGTCGACCCGAATCCCTTCGGAAGAAGCCGCGGCGATGAGGCCGCCAGCCGTCAGGGTTTCGTCGTCGGGGTGGGCGGCCACGACCACGAGGTTGTCGAAGCAATCGAGCCGCAACGGGTCTGCACGCTCGAGCAGTGGCTCTGATTCCCACACGGACTCCGGCGTTCCGGCGTCGTCGTGACGGAACGCGGGGGTACGGCGCGGGGTCACGCGAGACCCCCAAAGGTCGAGGGGCCATCCAGAATGGACTGGCCCAGGGCGGCAACGTCGCGTTCCGGCTTGTACTGCTGCAGGTATATCTGCAGGTCAGCGACACGGCGAGCATATTCATCGTCATGTGTCAGGGGCCCAGGGCCCAGCGTGTGACCAACGGCAGTCAGGACCACCTCGCAAGCGCGGTGCACCGACCCTCGCACTCGCAGGGCCGTGGCCCAGGCGGCCTCCGCCCCTACCGCGGTAGAGGCAACAGCCATGTCGAGCGTGTCCGCGCGGTGGGCGGCGTCGGCCAGCACCGACTGAGCGGCTTCCAGGGCAAGTGAACATTGACCCAGGTGAAACTGGGCTATCTGGTCCGGAGTGCGCGAACGGCATGAGCTCTCAAGTTGTGCCGCCAGCTTGCATGCCGCGCCCCACCAGACTGCCGCGACCCCAATGCCACCGAACGCAAAGCCGGAGCGCGTGAAATACCATTCGTCTTCGCCGACCGGCGCGGCGGGAGCTGCGTCGAACTCGAGGGATGAAGTCTGGACGCGGCTGAGTCCCCTGGCGACCCAGCGGTCCTCACCCGCACGAACCCGCGACGACGCGAGGTCCACCGCGAAGAGCCTGCGGGCCGTGGTCGATGTCCAAGCCGTCACGAGGGCGTTCGAGACGGTCCCCGCCAGGGAACACCAGGGTTTGCGGCCCGTGATCCTCCAGCGGCCATCATTCCCCTGGTTGGCCTCGAGCCGATGGTCCGGGGACTCGGCGGCGTAGACACCCCAAGTCCGCGCTCCACCGACGGCTCCGGGGACCAGCCCCACGTCTCGTGTTTGCCCAGGCATGCCTGCGTCAGGATCGCCGGCGACCCGGTCGGCTTGATCGAGGATTGCGCGAGCGTCCAGATCGGGTTCGATGGTGCGGGCCACGGTCAAGTCGATGGCGCCCAGCTCGGCCAGGCCGCGCCATAGGTGCCGGGTGTTGCCTCCTCCCGGCAGCCCGAGGGCATCGGCGATGTCCGGAGCGAGCCGCAACGCGGCCTCTGGGTCGCCCGCCGCTTCACGCGCGGACCGAGCAAGAGCGGGAGGAAGTGATGGACTGTCAAACACAATTCACCTCGGGTGTGGTTCGGTTCCCCTGTGCAAACTGAGATTATCAGCACCCGCCCCGGCCCTACCGCTAGTGCTCGCCGGGCGTCACCATCGATACGGCGTCGTGCGCCGCGCTGTACTTCAGGAAGCCGAGGTGGGCTTCGAAACGGTCCAGGACGTCGTCGATCACCTGTTGCTGCGTGAGCCCCATGAGGTCGTACCCTTCCGAGCCGGTCTGGGTAAAGACCTCGAGCCGGTAGTACACGTCGATCTCGCGGGACATGCGGCCACCGAACATCGGGACGGGCGCCTCGACCGCGGCAACCTCGTACCGGAAGGTGCGGTGATCCGGAATCTCTACCAGGAGCGTGCACTCGTCCACATCCGTCTCCTCGTTGGACTGGGTGGAGAGCGTCGCCGCATATCCTTGCTCCACGAATTCGGCGGCCACGGCCTCGAGCGCGGGTCCGATCGTCTGCTTCTCGAATTCCTTGACCGCTCGCTGCGAAGGGTAGGAACGCATCCTGGCCAGTCGCTGTCGCCAGGTCTTCTCAGGCTTGACGCCGCCGTCGGACGCTATCGACGACCTCATCAGCAGCCGCCCCTCGCGCTCGGCGCGCTCCATACGCAGAACCTTGGAGAACGAGGCCATGACCAGGTAGGCCACGATCGTGACGGGGAGAGCGAAGATCAACGTCGCGTATTCCATGGTCGTGACGCCGCCGGCAACCAGCATCGCGATCGTCAGCAATGCGGTCAGCACGGCCCAGAAGATGCGCAGCCACTTCGCGCCGTCCTGGGAGGGGTCGGGAATCGTCGAGGAGAAGTTCGACATGACCATCGCCCCCGAGTTCGCGCTGGTCAGGTAGAACAGCAAGCCGGACAGCGTGGCCAGGCCGATCAGGAAGGCCGCCCCCGGGAAATTCTCCAAGAGCGCGTACCACCCGGCTTCGGGCGAATCCATCGCGAGCTGCGCGAAGTCCTTGTCACCGCTCATGACCCGGGAGAGAGCGCTGTTGCCGAAGATGGTGACGATGAAGAAGTCGCACATCACCGGAGCGGTGATCGCGGCGATGACGAATTCTCGGAGCGTGCGGCCACGGGAGATGCGCGCCAGGAACAGGCCGACGAAAGGCCCCCAGGCCAGCCAGAAAGCCCAGAAGAACAGGGTCCACATGGACATCCACCCGGACCCGCCGTCTTCATAGGCCATGGTCTGCATGGTCCGCTCGGGGAGGGACCACACGAAGCGGCCGATGTTTTCGACCATCGCGTTGAGAAGGAAGGCCGTCTTGCCCGTGACCAAGATGTAGATCATCATCGCCGCCGCGGACCACAGGTTCAGCTCCGAGATCAGGCGAATCCCCTTGTCCACGCCGGAGGTGCAGGCAGCAATCGTCATGATGACAGCAACCAGGACCAGCGCGATCTGGAGGGCGAGCCCTTCGGGAAGTCCGAAGAGCCAGGCGAAGCCGACGTTGAGGAGAACGACGCCGATACCCATCGACGTCGCCACGCCGAACACCGTGCCCACAAGGGCAAAGATGTCGATGACGTCGCCGGTGGCCCCGCGGACGCGCTTGCCCAGCAACGGGTAGAGCACCGCACGAATCGACAGGGGCATACCCCAGCGGTAGGCGAAGTAGCCCATGGCCATACCGAGCAGCGAATAGGTTGACCACCCGGCGACGCCGTAGTGGAACATCGTCCAGACCACGGCCTCATGGGCTGCCTCGGAGCTCTCGGGAGACGCGTTGATCGGCTGGATGTACTGGGTCACCGGGCCGGTCACGGAGTAGAACAGCATGTCGATCCCCACGCCCGCGGCGAAGAGCATCGATACCCAGGTGAACAGTTTGTATTGGGGTCTGGAGTGGTCCGGTCCAAGACGGACGCTGCCCTGCTTGGAGAAAGCCACCCAGAGGACGAAAAGGATCACGCAGGTGACCGTGAGGACGTAGAACCACCCCAGGTTCTCGGCGATCCAGGCCACCACCTGGCTCATGGTCGATTCGGCGGATTTCGGAACGACGATGGCCCACAGCGAAAAGGCCAGGACCACGGCCGATGAGATGAGCAGGACTTTCCAGTTGACCTTCGGCTCCGCGGCCTTGCGCAGCTCGGAGGGGCCGCGCCGCATGTCCTCGCTCGAACTAGGAGGTCGGTTCTCCTTGCGCTCGACCACGTCAGCGAAGGAACGCTGCGAACCACCGAAGCGTTCGCGCTCCACCCCTCGGGACGTCGCGTTCTCCGGCGAACTGAACTCCTGCGAATCCGACACTTCTCTCCTGACTACTTGGGGCCCGGTCCACGAGTCGTGGGCGTCGGGCACACACGTGCCCTAATTCCCACGGGATCTCGATCGCGCACTCGCTCTCTGGCTCCGTCCGCGAGGCGATGTGAGCCGGTTTCTCGACTCCGGGTGGCGGCCCGGCATACGGCCGCACACGAATAGGCGCGCTATTCAAGTTAGTAGCCTGTGAATTTTCTGGCAATTTCGTGACGGCCGCGGGTTGGTGAGGTTGAGTCAGTTCGGGCGTGGTCGTCCGGGCGGTGCGGGCTGCCGAGGTGGCAACCCCGTGCGTGGGTCGGCGCGAGGCGGACCGACCCCACGTCCGCACCGAGACTCATCGCCCCCGGCAGCACGGCGATTCCGTCATACGAACGAATATTAAGGACCAGATCACCGCGAACGATACTGTGATGTCCGGTGACCGGGGCCACGCGCAAGGACGCGCGCGGTCGAGGCCACTGACGCCGTTCGGTTCCCGTCCGTACTCGGTGCGCGAACCGCCCGACGGCGTCCGCTCCTACCGCCGGAAAGAGACCCACTCCATGACCTCAGCGGGACACGCGATCGTCCGCTCCCTCGAAAACCACGGCATCGACAGGATTTACACCGTTCCGGGGGAAAGCTTCCTCGACGTCCTCGATGGCCTCCACGACTCGTCGATCGACACCGTCGTCTGTCGACATGAGGGCGGGGCCGCCTACATGGCCGAAGCCGAAGGAAAACTGACCGACCTCCCCGGCGTCGCTATGGTCACCCGCGGGCCGGGTGCCGCGAACGCGCACGTCGGGTTGCACACGGCGTGGCAGGATTCCACGGCGATGGTGCTCTTCGTCGGGCTGATTCCGTTCGAGCACAGGGAAAAAGAAGCGTTCCAGGAATTCGATCCCAAGGCCTGGTTCGATACGGGCGCCAAACGCGTGATGGTGCTCGACCACCCGGAACGGGCCAATGAACTCGTCGCTGAGGCGATCTTTGCGGCACGTTCGGGGCGGCCCGGGCCCGTCGTCGTCGGCCTGCCCGAGGACATCATTCAGCAACAGATTAATCCCGTCCCGCATCCGCAGATCCCGATCGCCATGGGCGGCATGACGGTCAGCGACTGGAAAGAACTCCACAACGCTCTCCTCGACTCGGAGAAACCCTTGTTCGTGTTCGGGGGCAACGACTGGACCCAGAAGGCCGCGGCCGATTTCACCGCATGGCTGGAGGCCCACGATCTGCCGGCGGGCGCCGAGTGGCGCTGCGAGGGCACCGTCCCCTTCACGTCCCCCAGTTACATCGGTCCCCTCGGGTACGGGCGTCCTGCGCATTCTCAGCGGGTTCTGGACGAGGCGGACCTGATCGTATTCGTGGGTACGGTTCCGGGCGACGTCATCACCGGAGGCTTCACCTCTCGACAGGACTGGAACAAAAGGAACTTCCTGGTGACCATCGACCCGGGACTCCGGGGACGCTCAGGCCCGGTCACGCACCAGATCGTGGCGAAACCGGACGTTTTCGTGCGGGATCTTCTGCGCATGGATCTTCCCGTCAATGACTCGTGGAAGAGCTGGCGGGACAAGCTCCGGGGCCTTCAGGTCGAGTTTTCGACCCTCCCCGAAACGAAAACTTCAGGCCAGGTCACCATGGACTCGCTGATGAGCAACCTGGTCCCCCGCTTGCCCGAAGACTGCATGGTCACCTTCGGGGCCGGTGAGCACACCAACTGGGCCCACCGCTACTTCCCGACCCACGGCTATGCGCGGATGATTTCTGCGCGCAACGGTTCGATGGGCTACTCGGTACCGTCCGCGGTGGCGGCTTCGCTGCGTCACCCGGAACGACTCGTTGTTTCGATCGCGGGCGACGGCGAGTTCCTGATGAACGGCCAGGAGCTGGCGACGGCGACCCAGTATGGCGCGAAACCGCTGGTCATCGTAGCCGACAACGGCGAGTACGGAACCATCCGCACCCACCAGGAGCGCCAGTATCCCGAACGGATCAGCGGAACCCAGCTGCAGAACCCGGATTTCGCCCTTCTGGCCCAGGCCTACGGCGGTTTCGGAATCCGCGTCGAGGACAACGAATCCCTGCCCCAGGCCCTCGACGACGCGCTGCACGCCGTCGACGACGGCCGGTTCGCGGTGATCCACCTGGTGGTCCCCCAGCGCGACAAGGCCTACTGATCCGCCCTATTCATGTACCGATACCGGATGAAGGCGCCACGGTTGCCTGGAGTCCTGACGGCAGGCCAGCCGACCGATGATCCGAATCCGTGTCGTTGGCCGGCGTCGGTCGACCAGCTCTTGGTACGGGGCTGACGTCGTCGGCGATCCCCTATCCCGCGGGTGAACAGTGCGGCAGAGCACAATTCTGGCCTCGTCCTTGGAGGGTCTTCTTCAGCTCCACCGAGACGAGGAGGTTAAAAGAAAATCCCCGATCAATGTGTTGATCGGGGATTTTTGCTCCAAATTCGCTCTTGGAGCCATGGGTGCGCGAGGGGGGAGTTGAACCCCCACGCCCTCTCGGGCACACGGACCTGAACCGTGCGCGTCTGCCTATTCCGCCACTCGCGCAAGTGACTCGCTCGCCACCCAGCAGGCGACGCGCGAAAAGCAACGCTGATTATCGTACCCAGACCTTAAGCGGCCTGTCCAATCGCGGGGCAGGTGTCTTCCGACACCTCACTCACATCGTGACCTCGCAGATCCCGAGGCTCCGGGCAGGTCATTCATCGGGCCGGGTCGGGGCTGGCCGGGTCGGGGCTGGCCGCGTTGGGTGGCGGTTACCCGATTCGGCGTCGTCCGCCGCCGTTAGGTGGCGGTTTAACCTCCACCTAACGGCGGCAAGCACCTCTCCTTCGGGCAACCCCCACCCCACCAGGGCACGCTCCCGCGGCAGCGCCCCGCGAGGTGGTGCCGCTGCGCACATTTTGGCCTTCTTGCCGTTCTTGTTTCCGATTCCGATTCCCACCGTCCGACTTCTGCGTTCCGACGTCCGCCGCGAGGAGGCAATCTGGTGCGGCAAACGCGCCGAGGTGGCGATCCTGCGCACAAATCGGCGGCAAAAGTGCACAAAGTTGCCGTCTCGCACCACAGGATGCACAAGACTGCCACCTCGCGCCGCAAGGCGCACGAAACCGCCACCTCGCCGCGCCGAACGACCCACAGAAAAGTCCGCGACCCGCCCCGGCCATTCCCCACATTTGATCCGGCCCGCATCCGCTCCTCGCCCGCTCTTCCGCGCATCGAACGGCTCGTCCACACGCTGCAGATCCAGGTCCGCGAGGACTGTTCGTCCACGCGGAAGCGGCCTCGATGCGCCGTTGACGGTCTATTCAGGATGAGTCTCTACTATCCTTGTGTCCGAAGCCGTACGCGGTTGCGGTAGCCCGTACCCTAAAACAGGGGCGGCTCGGAACCGACGTCGCAGAACCAGGAGGCAACCCATGGGACTCATTGAAAACGTTGAGCGGAGTCTCGAAAAGGCTGTGCGAGGGGTTTTCTCGGCCGGGTCGAAGAACCGCATCGAGCCGGTGGACGTCGCGAGTCGACTGCGTTCGGAGATGGACAAGAAGTCCTATGCGATCGCCGAAGGGCGCACCATCGCGCCCAATGTCTTCACCATCGAATTTTCCGACGCCGATTTCTCGCGCGCCCAGTCCTGGGGTCAGGACCTCGCCGAGGAACTGTGCGACGTCGCCATCCGGCACGCCAGGTCGCAGGGGTACACCCTCAGGGGCGCCGTACGAGTGACGTTCACCCGAGCACACACGGAAGAGCTTCAGAAGGGCGAATTCCTGGTGCTCTCCACCCAGGAACGGGCCGGCAGGTCGGCATCGAGGAGACAATCGACCCGCACGGCACCGTCGACGTCGGCCGCCGCGGCCAGCGAGCGCTACGGTGCGGCGCAGCAGGGCGGACGGGGCGGGGCATCGCCGGTCGCGCAACAAGCGACCACCACACCGTCCGAGCCCGAACCGGCTTACGCCCCCGGGTACGCACCTGAGTACGAATCAGATCCGGCCGACGCCGCCGCCTCCGCCGCTCCCGCGGCCACCGCGGCCGCATCCAGTGGGAGACTTCCCAGCGGCTCTTCCCGGATAGCTCCTCGCGTGCCCGGACGCGGCGCCGGAAATGCGAACCGGCACCACGGCGAGGACCAGAACGCCACCCAGGCCATTCCTTCCCCGCAGCGGCAGGAACAATCCCCTGGTGCTTCTCCGAGCTACAAGCCGGTTCTGGACATCAATGGGCAGCGGTTCTCGATCCAGGCCAGCTCGATCGTTCTCGGTCGGTCGTCGGAAGCGGATATCACCGTCGAGGACACGGGCGTCTCACGGCGTCATTTGGAAATCCTCAACCAGGACGGCGTTTTCCTCGCCGTGGACCTGGGTTCGACCAATGGATCCTCCGTGGACGGGACCCGACTCAGGGGTCGCCGCGAGCTCGTGGACGGGACAGTCATTACAATGGGTCGGACCAAGATCACTTTCCGTCTGCTGGCCCCGAGGAGTAGTCGCTAATGGCCTCAGAGCTGACCGTCACGCTGCTCCGTTTCGGATTCCTCGCCCTGTTGTGGGTTTTCGTCTTCGTGATCCTCGCCGGACAGCGTCGGGACCTCGGTCTCGGACAGACCCTGCGGTTCACGTCCCTGCCTGGCAGGAAGAAGAACAAGAAGAAGGGTGAAGCCGGTGCAACCGGCACAGCAGGCACCGAAAAACAGCAGGCCCCCAAACGGCCCAGCCAGCTCGCGATCATCGGTGGGCCGGGAACCGGGAGCATTGCGCGCCTGGGCGATTCCCCCGTGCTTCTGGGACGCGCCCAGGACTGCACCCTGCCCCTGGATGATGACTACTGCTCCGGCCACCACGCGCGCCTCTTTCCGCAGGGTTCGCGCTGGTTCCTGGAGGACCTCGGATCCACCAACGGCACTTTCGTCAATGATCAGAGACTGACCCGCGCCACGCTCGTCGAGCCGGGCGTTCCCTTCACCGTGGGACGCACCGTCATCGAGTTGAGGGCGTAAGGCCCATGAATATTGCCTTCCGGTATGCCGCCCGCTCGGACACGGGCCGAGTGCGCAGCAAGAACGACGACTCCGCCTACGCGGGGCGCTACCTGGCCGTGGTCGCCGACGGCATGGGAGGCCATGTCGGGGGCAATGTCGCCTCGGCGTCGACGGTCCTGGACCTGACGCCCCTGGACCATTCGGAGTACGAGGGCTCGGCGGGGACCATCCTCGCCGACGAGATCCAGACGGCCAACATCATCCTCAACCAGTTGGTCGAGATGAACCCCCTTCTGGCGGGCATGGGCACCACCTGCACGGCCCTCCTGGTGGACGGCGACGAACTCGAGCTCGCCCACATCGGAGATTCCCGCGCCTACCGGCTCCGAGGCAAGAAGTTCGAGCAGATGACCACGGACCACACCTTCGTTCAGCGTCTGGTCGAGGAAGGAAGGCTGAAACCGGAGGAGGCGGAGAATCACCCGCACAAAAATGTGATCATGCGCGTCCTCGGCGACACGGACGCCTCCCCGGAGCTCGAGCTGAAACGCGTGGACGCGCAGGTCGGAGACCGATGGTTGCTGTGCTCGGACGGCCTGTCCGGCGTCGTCTCCGACGAAGTGATCGAATCCGTTCTCGGATCCACCAATGACCTCCAGGAGATCTGCGAATCCCTCGTGGAATTGACCCTCGACGGTGGCGCACCGGACAACGTCACCGTGGCCGTCGTCGAGATCAACGACTCCGCCAACCTCGCCAACGCGGTGACGAGCCGTCTCGACGCCGTCGGCCGGGACAGCCGCGCGGACGAGCACCAAGAGGGCGTCTCGGAAGAACCCCAGGCACCGGCGTCTCGTTCCGGCGTCTCCGACCCGGAGGCGGATCAAGGCTGGCCCGAGTTCCGGGAGATCGATGACGACTCGGGACTGGCGCCCTGGGAAGAAACCTCCCCGGAAACCGGCGCCTCCGATGTGGGCCCGGACGACGTCGCCGGCGTCGGAAACCCCTCCCACGGGTCGCACTCGGGTGAGCAGGACCCTGGGGGCGACCCCGAGGACAGGAGGGCGCCGTGGCGGCGTCGTCTTCCGCGCCAAAGGGGAGAGAGCTTCCGGCACACCCTCCGGCACGGCAGGTGGCGGGGAGATTCGTTCTCCGACTCCGTGCTGAACGCCATGGTCCAGCGCTCGGGCATCGACCTGGAGGAGGCCAGCCAGCAGGAAGAGAGCTCGGCCTCCGTGCTGCGTCGCGAGCTCGAAGAGCGGCCGCACCTCCTGGTGGGGGCGGCATCGTCCGCAACCCACACGGGCCAGATCCCCACCGTCACGGATGCGACCCTGCAACGCAGGGCGACTCTGGCCCGCACACCCTCGATGGACACAGACGAAGGCGAGGAGCTCCCGGACGAACTCCTGGAGGAACTGGACAGCCCACGGCGCCGCAAACGACGCTGGGGCTTGGCGGCCTTCATTTGGGCGTTCATCGCGGTGCTGGTCGTCGGGGCCGTTTGGGCCGGTCTGACATGGGTGAACAACCAGTACTACGTCGGCGTGAACGAAGGCAAGGTCGCCATCTACCGCGGCGTGGACCAGTCCCTCGGGCCGTTGCATCTGAACAGCCTGGAAAAGGAGACCGATGTGAAGGTCTCCCAGTTGCCGAACTATTCCAAGTCTCGCGTCCAGGAGGGGATCCACACCTCGTCGAAGGCCGAAGCCGAACGGGTCATCTCGGATCTCGACCTAGGCGCCCAGGAAGACAACCCCAGTCCGGCGCCGCAAGGAACGGTCTCGAGCGCGCCGCCGTCCAGTGATAAATCCTCGGATTCGGGGAATGATAGTCAGAAGCCCGATCGCAACGACCAGGGAGGTGACAACCAGTGACAACACGTGCGCAGTCTTCGCAGGAGCAGTCCACCGCTCCCGACGCCGAGCAGCATGTCCCCAAGCCACGGCGGCTCTTTGAGCTGCTGTTGCTGGTCATCTCGTGGATCGTCGCCATCGGCGCGATGTGCCTCGTAGACCTGGGCAATACGGCCTCATGGGACCATCGCATCGTCTCGGCCGCGGCAGTGCTGATCGTGGGCTCCCTGATCATCCACGTGATCCTCCACCTCAAGGCGCGATACGCGGATCCTTTCATCCTGCCCATCGTCGTGGTTCTCAATGGAATCGGTCTGACGATGATCTATCGGATCGATCTCACGACGCCGAACTCCTCGGTTGGCTCCCAGACGGCCTGGAGCGCCGTCGCGATGATCGCGTGCGCCGCCGCGCTCTGGTTCCTCACCGATCACCGGGCCCTGGTCCGGGTGACCTACATCAGCCTTGCCGCCTCGATCTTCCTCCTGCTGCTGCCGCTCGTCCCAGGTCTCGGGACGGAGATCAACGGTGCCCGGATCTGGATCTCGATCGGCGGGCGCACGTTCCAGCCGGGAGAGATCGCCAAGATCACGCTGGCCATATTCTTCGCCGGGTATCTTTCGACGAACCGTGACCTCATCCTCTTGGCCGGAAAGAAGATCGGAAGGGTGCGCCTGCCGCGTTTCAAGGACTTCGCCCCGATGTTCGTGGCCTGGCTCGTGAGCATCGGCGTGCTGGTGGTCCAGCACGATCTGGGCTCGGCCATTCTCTTCTTCGGGCTTTTCCTGGCGATGTTGTACTTGGCAACCAACCGGTTCACTTGGGTCGGCGTCGGGCTGGTCCTCGTGGCCATCGGCGCTTTCTTCGCGTACAAGACCATCAGCCACGTCACCGTCCGCATCGACTCCTGGCTCCACGCCTTCGACCCCGCGGTCTACAACCAGCAGGCCGGCGGTTCCGGCCAGATCATCCAGGGCCTGTTCGGCCTCGCCTCGGGCGGGTTGTTCGGTCGCGGGCTCGGCAACGGGCGGCCGGATCTCGTCTCCTTCGCGAACTCCGACATGATCGTCACCGCAATCGGCGAGGAGCTGGGTCTCCTTGGCCTCGGCGCGATCCTGATGCTGTTCCTGATGCTGGTCTCTCGCGGCTTCCGCGCCGCCTTGGGGACCCCGGACGCATTCGGCAAGCTCTTGGCAGCGGGCCTCTCCTCCGCCATGGTTCTGCAACTGTTCGTGGTGATCGGTGGCGTGACCCGTTTGATCCCCCTGACCGGACTGACGACGCCGTTCATGTCCGCCGGTGGTTCATCCCTCCTGGCGAACTGGTTCATCGTCGGGCTGCTGCTCGCAATCTCCCATTCGGCCCGCTCGCCGCGCGTGGTCAACGAGGACGCCGGCCAAGCCGAGGACATTGCGGACACCGGCCAGTTGGGGGCCACCGCCGCCATCTCCAAACTTGGTTCGTCTTCTCATGAGGAAACTGCTTCTTCCCCACATACAGCAGGAGGTCACTCGTGAATCAGGCCATCCGAAGAACATGGCTCGCGGTCGCGGGCGTGTTCATCCTCCTCGTCGGTTCCCTGACATACGTTCAGTTCATCCATGCCGGAGCCCTTGAGGACAATCCCTGGAACTCCCGGCAACTGTACGACCAGTACGGCTCCGCCCGCGGCTCCATCCTCGTGAACGGGTCCGAGATCGCCCAGTCCGTCCCCTCGGACGACAGCTTCGGGTACAAGCGCGAGTACTCGCAGACGGACGAATACGCCGCCCTGACCGGCTACTTCTCGATGGTGTACGGCTCCACCGGGCTCGAGTCAGCGCTCGGCGAGGAACTGTCCGGCAAGTCGGACTCACAGTTCTACGACCGCATCGCGCAGATCTTCTCCAACAAGGAGACCCACGGGGCCTCGGTGGAGCTGACGATCGACCCGAAGCTGCAGAAGAAGGCCACCGAGTTGATGTCGGGGCACAAGGGGTCGATCGTCGCGATGAACCCCAAGACGGGTGAGATCAAGGCGATGGTTTCGGCGCCCAGCTACGATCCGAACCAGCTGTCCTCCCACGACTCGAAATCGGTCATCCAGTCCTATTCGGAGCTGAACCAGGACCAGGACAAGCCGTTGTACAACCGCGCGGTCTCGGGGGATCTCTACTCGCCGGGTTCGACGTTCAAGATCATGGATGCCGTCGCGGCCCTGGAATCCGGGAAGTACAACAAGGATTCCGAGCTGGACAACCCTCAGAACCTGCCTCTGCCGGGCACGGACACGACCTTGCCGAACTACGTCAACGGCCAATGCGCGTCCCGTTCCAAGGCGGACATCGAGTGGGCTCTGGAGCAGTCCTGCAACACTCCGTTCGCTCAGATCGCCATGGACCTCGGTGAGGATAAGATTGCCAAGACGGCCAAGAACTTCGGCTACGGACAGGATCTGTCCGTACCGTTGAAGGTCACCCCATCAAACTTCCCCAGTGGCATGTCCAAGAGCGAGCTAGCGTTGTCTTCGATCGGTCAGTACGACGTCAAATCCACCCCGATGCAGGTGGCCATGATGTCCTCCGCTATCGCCAATGACGGCGTCCAGATGAAACCGAACATGGTCAAGACCGTTCGGTCGAACAGCTTGAGCACGCTCTACGATTTCTCCGCGGAGAAGCTGCGCGAGTCGACCTCGCCCGACGTCGCGCACCAGGTGCGAGACTGGATGGTCAACGACGTCGACAACGGCATCGCGTCCGGGGCACAGGTCGACGGGACCAAGGTCGCAGGAAAGACCGGTACCGCCGAGACCGGTACGGACGGGAACAACCAAGCATGGTTCACCGGCTTCGCGCCGGCGGACGACCCGGAACTAGCTGTTGCTATTGTCTATGAAGATGTAGACGCGGTCACAGGAGCCCAGCTCACGAGCCCCGGTGCCAAGCAACTTTTCGAGGCGGTGTTGAATCAGTGAGGCCCTCATCATCGACGACCCTCGGTGGTCGCTACGGCCTGACCGAACGCATCGCCGTCGGAGGCATGGGCGAGGTCTGGAAGGCCAAGGACAAGGTCCTGGGCCGCATCGTCGCCGTCAAGATCCTGAAAGAGGAATACACCGGCGACCCGGGCTTCCTCGAGCGTTTCCGCGCGGAGGCACGGCACACGGCGTTGCTGAATCACCCGGGTGTCGCCAACGTCTTCGACTACGGCGAGGAAGAAGGCTCGGCCTACCTGGTCATGGAGCTGGTCCCCGGCGAACCCCTGTCCAACATCATCGAACGGGAGAAGACTCTCCCGGCGGACCGCACGCTCAACATCATCGCCCAGACGGCGCGTGCCCTGGCGGCCGCGCACGCCCAGGGTCTCGTGCACCGCGACGTCAAGCCCGGCAACATCATGATCACGCCGGACAACCGAGTGAAGGTGACCGATTTCGGCATCGCCCGCCTCGCCGACCAGGTTCCGCTGACGGCGACCGGGCAGGTCATGGGCACCGCCCAGTATCTTGCCCCGGAGCAGGCAACCGGCCAGACCGCCACGGCTTCGTCGGATCTGTACTCGCTGGGCATCATCGGGTACGAGTGCCTCGCGGGCAAGCGCCCCTTCACGGGCGAGTCCCAGATCGCGATCGCGTTGGCCCAGGTCAACGATCCGCCGCCGTCACTGCCCAAGTCGGTTCCCGTACCGGCGCAGGCGATGATCATGTGCCTGCTGTCCAAGGACCCGGCGCAACGACCGGCGAACGCGACCACGCTGGCCAGCGCGGTGGACGCCATCCGGCGCAACGACCTCAAGGCAGCGGTCAAGGCCGTCCCCGGCCTGTCGACCTACCTTCCGATCAGCACCGATACCGGACAGACGCAGCCGGTGACCGCCCCTACGGAGTCGATGGGCGGCACCGACGCGACCCGACAGTTCGGTTCCGGGGCATCGGCGGCGGGTTACCAGCCGCAGCCGACGACGTCACAATTGCCCACCGTGGGCGAGCCCCGGTCCCTCCAGTACCAGGGGGACTACACGGACAAGGGCGAGCAGAAGTCCCGTCAGGGCACGGCCGTGTGGAAGTGGCTCGTCCCGCTCCTGGTCCTGCTCCTGGCCGCGGGTCTGGGGATCTGGTGGGTCATCCAATCCGGCTCCGGCACGGACGCATCGGCCTCCCCGAGCACCGCGGGCCCGGCCGCCACGAGCGCGCCCTCGTCGTCCTCGCACCCGACCTCCAGTTCGAGTTCGGCGGAGATGATCACCATCAAGTCGTCCGACTACAAGGGAAAGAAGCTGGACGACGTCGTCTCCCAGCTCGCCAGCATGGGCTTGTCCGCCCACTCCGAGGGCAAGAGCTCGAGCGAGGAGAAGAACTCCGTGCTCGAGGTGTCCCCCGAAGGTGAGGTCGCCGCCGGTTCGAACGTGACCGTGGTGTACTCGACGGGCCCCGAATCCGTGAGCCTGCCGAACAAGATGGTGGGCAGGGATGGGCAGACGGTGATCGACGAGATCACCCAACTGGGCGTCAACGTGACCCGCCACGACGAGAACTCGAGCGAGCAATCCGCCGACAAGGTCATTCGGACCTCGCCGAGCGAGGGCAACAAGGTGACGGTCGGCTCCAACGTGGACGTCTACGTGTCCAAGGGCTCCGGGAAGAGCTCATCGTCCGCCCCAGCCCCGGAGAATCCGAGCCAGGAACCCTCCACGACCGCCCCCACCCCTCAGCCGAGCGAGCCCTCAGCTCCGTCGACCGACTCACCACAGGCCGCGCCTTCTGCGGCACCCGAGAACGACCACCCGGGTGAGCCGTCGGGAGACGGCACCCAAGGCTCCAACGAATAACTGAGACCTATGATTCTGCGCGTTCCACGTATTCTCGACCACCGGTACGAACTGGGTGAGATCCTGGGCTCCGGCGGTATGGCGACCGTCTATGCCGCCGAGGACAATCGCCTCGGCCGTCAGGTGGCCATCAAAGTCTTGCGTCCGGAACACGCGGAGAACGGCGTGTTCCGCACTCGTTTCCGCCGGGAGGCCGAGGCGATTGCCTCGATGAACCACCCGACCGTCATCGCCGTTTTCGACACGGGCACCTTCAGCCCCGTGACCGAGGAAAAGGCGTTGGAGGACCCGGATGCGACCGCGCCGATGCCCAAGGTCGAGCCGGAACATCCCGAAGACGATGTCGAACCCATCGAAGAGGTCGACTCGGACTCGGTCCCGTACATCGTGATGGAGCGCCTGCACGGGAACACGCTGAAGGACGTCCTGGCCGAAAAGGGCCAGCTCCCGATCGACGACGCCATCAGTTACGCCGAAGGGATTCTGGACGCGCTGCAGTACAGCCACGAGCGCGGCATCATCCACCGGGACATCAAGCCCGGGAACGTCATGGTTCTGGACCGCACCGAAGAGGATGAGGCCCTGGGGCGTCCGGCCAGGATCAAGGTCATGGACTTCGGCATCGCCCGGGCCATGACCGAGACCGCGCGCCCCCTGACCGAAGCACAGACGATCATGGGCACGGCCAGATATATCTCCCCCGAACAGGCGCGGGGCGAAACCGCCGACGAACGCTCCGACCTGTACGCGGTCGGGTGCCTGCTCTATCAGATGCTCGCGGGACGGCCGCCCTTCGACGGCTCGTCGAGCGTTGAGGTCATGGGGCAGCACATGCGCGATACCGCGGAGCCCCCGAGCACGTTCCGGCCGGAGATCTCACCGGCGCTGGATGCCCTCGCCCTCCGCTCTTTGGAGAAGAACCGGGCAGACCGTTTCCAGTCCGCCGAGGACTTCTCCTTCGCCCTCCAGAACGCCTCTCACGGAATCAGCGTGGACCACGCCGGTAACCCCGATGAAGACCCCACGCAGGCCATCGGTGGAGTGACCGGTATTGCCGCGGGTGCAACGGCCGCAGGTGCCGGGGCAGCCGCATCGCGGTCCGCGGACGATGCGAACGTCGCAAACGGCGACCACGCGTATACGTCCTCCCTGAACTCTCCCGAGGACACGCCGGGCGGCCAGGACTCGGAATACACGATGCACGAAGGGCGCACTCCCCAGATGGAGGACTCCAGCGTCTCGGGCTTCTTCCCTTCGGCACAGGACGAATACACCGACGAAGAGTTGTACGACTACGAGCGGCACAAGGCGTTGGCCGCCAGGAAGCGGCGTCGTGCCGCCTGGAAGAACGTGATCCTCGGACTCATCATCTTCCTGTTGGCAGCCACCGCCCTCGGCGCCTGGCTCTACTATCAGAATGAGCTCAACAAACCGGTCTACGTCAACGTGCCCGCGGTCGAGAACCAGTCCGAATCCGATGCTGAGGACCATCTCCGCAACGAGGGGCTGAAGGTCAAGGTCACGGAAGACTTCTCGGACAAGGTCGAGAGCGGAAACGCCATCAAGACGGACCCGAGCAAGGGAACCGAAGTCGAGAAGGATTCGACCGTGACCCTGCACGTGTCCAAGGGTCCGGAGAACCTCAGTCTGCCCGATGACCTCGCCGGCCAGTCCGAGGCCTATGTCCGTTCCCGCCTCGAGGAGCTGGGACTCAAGGCCGGACGCGTCGAGACCGCCAACAACCCGACCATCCAGGCCGGCCTCGTGGTGGGGACCCATCCGAACCTGGGCGAACAGGTCAAGGCCGGCAGCACCGTGAACCTGGTGCTCTCCACCGGAAAGGTCCAGGTGCCCGACGTCGTCGGCAAAACTCGCGACGAGGCCGTGGCCGAGCTGACCGGCAAGGACACCCTGCTCTCGACAGAGATCACGACCGAGAACTCGAGTCAGCCCGCCGGAACCGTGATACGGCAGTCAGCCCAGGGCGGCACGTCCGTCGCCCAGGGTTCCACGGTCACGATCACCGTATCCTCGGGCCCGCGGCCGACGTCGACGCCGGCCCCCAGCCCCTCGAGCAGCCACCGCGACTCGAACGGGTCGGGCCAGGGATCCAACGGTTCAGGTTCGGACAGCGGCTCGGGCAATAACAGTGGAAACAACGGGAACGGCAACAACAACGCCAACGGGGACGACAAGCCGGGGAATACCCCGTCTCCCAGCAGCAGCCCCTCGAACGCCTCGCCGTCGCCCAGCGCCAGCCAACCACGGTGACCCCTGGGGACGAGACGGCCCAACAAGGAGTCACCGGGCGGTGATCACGCCTCGATCAACGGGGACAGGTCGCGGCCCTTCATGACGGCCCCGGAGAGCCCGAGGGATTCGAGCCAGTTGCCCACCATCAGGTAGCCGTCCTCGGTCAGCACCGACTCGGGGTGGAACTGCACCCCGTGGATCGGGGCCGTGCGGTGACGCACGCCCATGATAATCCCCGACTCGGTCCAGGCGGTGGCTTCCAGGACCTCCGGCAGGGTGCCGTCCTGGATCGCCAGCGAATGATAGCGGGTTGCCGTGAACGGTGTCCTGACCCCCGAAAAGACCGAGGTCGAGTTGTGGGTCAACCGGGAGGTCTTGCCGTGCATGAGTTCGGGCGAATGGGTCACCGTCCCACCGAAGGCCTCGGCAATCGCCTGGTGACCGAGGCACACCCCGAAGAGAGGTTTGTCGCGCTCGGTGGCCCAGTTGATGAGGTCGATGCAGACACCGGCCTCGGCGGGTGCGCCGGGGCCGGGCGAGAGCAGGACGCCGTCGTGCTGTTCGGCCAAGTCCCTGGCCTCTGCCGACGTCAGGTCGTCATTGCGGATCACGGTGGTCTCCGCCCCGAACTGTTGGACGTATCCGACGAGGGTGAAGACGAAGCTGTCGTAATTGTCCACCACAAGGATCTTGATGGTCATGGGATTCTCCTACTCGTCGACGGTCACGTTGGGGCTCAGCGGGCTGTACTCGGCAAGCCAAGGAAACAGGTACTCCACCATGAGGCAGACCACCGCAACCACCAGAACTATCGCAATGATGATCCGGACCCACAAGGGACCGGGCAAGTGGGCGAAGATCCAGCCGTACATCTATTTTCCGCCCTCTCCCACCTGGTCGGCAATCTCCATGGGTGGGCCCTCCGTCTGGGGCCGCCATCCCTCGTAGACAGCGTAGGCGATGATCCGTTCGGATGACCCGAAACGGGGGTTGCAACTGGTCAGGGTCATGAGTCGGTCCTGGGGTTCCGCCCCGGGGTTCCCGGGAACGGGGGTGATCACATCCGTGGCGGAGGGGAGCACGATTTCGTTGTTTCGGAAAACGTAGGTGTGGTACCCCGAAGCGGTCCTGACGTAGATGCGGTCTCCGGCCACCAACTGATCGATCTGGTCGAAAACCTTGCCGTTGGTCTGACGATGTCCGGCCACGGCGAAGTTGCCCACACCTCCCGGCATGGCACTGGATTCATAGTGCCCGATACCCAGGGTGTCCAGGACATCGCGCCCCGTTCCCTGCATGATCGGACGTTCGTAGTCGTGCCCGAATCGCGGAATGTACATGATGCCAAGGCCTTGCCCGTGACCCGGGGCGGCGTCGACGACAGGGTTCTCGGAGTCTCCCTGCGTGTTTTCCGGAGGCCAGGAGCGGAAGTCGTCCTTGAGGTGGGCGACGGCGTCGGCCTGCGTCTGGTCGGATTCCAGGTTGGTCCACCACAGCTGCCAGACAACAAAAAGAACCAGCACGAGTCCGACAGTGATGAGAAGCTCACCGAAGACCTGGACCACGGTTCCCACGACTCCGCCGCGACGTCGTCCGGCGCATTCGGGCCTCTCACCGGCCGACACGGCTACCTCCAGGCGCAGAATGTGTTGCCAAAATCATCTGGACGAGCTGTGAATCCACCTGCCCGTATCGGCAACACCCTGGCGGATTGGTTAGACTCGACAATCAGGCGAACGGACGCCGAAGAGGTGCCGTTGCGCGCAAGAATCATACCTGATGTGGACACCGCGGTCGTCGAGCGCGGGATTCCAGGAGGATCGAGAATGGCCGAGGACAAGAACAACGGCGAGGACACGCCCACCGGCGGCACCTCGCCCGACAAGAAGGCCCGGCGCGGGCGCTTCGGATCGCGCCGCTCCGGCTCGAGCGTCGCGGGTTCTGCAACCGACGCCGCGTCGAATGACACGGGCGACGCCGTCGCCGAAACGGACCGCCAGACCACACTTGTGGCCGACAAGCAGGACGAGAATGAGACCTCGGCGAACCGTTCGACCGCGAAATCCAAGCGGTCGTACGAGAGTGCCGAGGACGAGCGTCTCCGCAAGATCGCGGACGACATGACCTCCAACATCCGGCAGTCCTCACCGACCCCCACGTGGTACATCGCGATCATGCTGGGCTTCATGATCATCGGGTTGCTGTGGATCATGACGTTCTACATCTCCAACCAGGCCCTCCCCATTCCGGACCTCAGCTTCTGGAACATCGGAATCGGTATCGGACTGATGATGATCGGACTCATCATGACCACCAGGTGGCGCTGAGTGGCCGTTGACCGGTCTCCCCTCGGTCCCGAGGACGAGCCGGAGCGTGACCCCAACGCGGTGGACGGCACCGGCGGTGGGGTCGAGGACGGGCACGGTGACGACGTCGACCGTGGAGACGACGCGGATGCCGGGCCGGTCGCTCAACTGAGGACCGAGACCGACGCGGATGCCGACGCCCGCGCGCAGGAACCCCGCCCCGACATCAGGGCCGCGAAAACCGAAACGCGGCTCCGACGGTGGGCTCTTCTCTTGCTCGTTCTGGTGCCGGCGGTCTACTTCGTGATCCAGAAATTGGTCTCGTAGCGGGTTTTCCCGCGTGCGGCTTTCGGAACCGAGAGGACACAAGCCGAACACTCGGGCGGAGGCGCGGGTTCCGCCGCCGCTGCCGCTACCGAGGTGGCAGCGCCCGCGAGGCCGAACCAGGACGGGTCCGACCCCGGACCGGACTCAGGCGTTCAAGGCGGTGAACCCGGCGTCGATCGCCATAAACAGCGGGATCACCCAGAACACGGCCAGGACAAGGGGCGACGTCGAGCGCTTGAGTCGTAGCGTGGAGATCACCGCGATGGCCAGGACCCCGAGGATCGCGACCACGGCCAGCAATACCGGGGTTCCGGAAAAGACCATGGGGAGGTCGGCCCGCGAAAGGACCGCGCCCGCAACACCCATGACAATGGCGATTCCGAAGACGATGCCGAAGACCCATGCGTTGTAGATCGCGGTGCTCCCCCAGGCTGTCGTCGCCGTGGTGACCCCGACCAGGGCGACCAGAACGATCCAGCAGATCAGGGTGCCCATGTTGACCACGAGGTCGGTGCCCGTGATCCAGTCGCGGATCGCATATGAACCGACGAGCAGCAAGAGAACCTGCACGACGACCGGCAGAGCGATGTGGAGAATTCCTCGTTTCTCCGTGGACTTGGGTTCGAATCCCAAGGACCGCACGTAGCCCTGGGCGTCGCCGTATTCGTCCTCGGGGAATCGGTCAACGTCGTCGCAATGAGCGTGCACAGCAGAGAGCCGGTCGGCGATCTCCTCCGACGTCGCCCCTGCGCTCCTGAGGCTCAGAACGAAGTCATCGACCCAGGATCGGTGGGCTTTCGTCCAGTCTTCGAGCGTCGCCATGGCGAACCTCCGTCGGCGGGTCGGTCAATGTTTCTCCTTCGACCGTAGCGCACGGTCGAGGGCGCCCGAACAGTCAAGGCCTCCCGCCTCGGAATGAGGTCGGGAGGCCTTGCCCGGGATGCAATGCCGTCAGGCTTTCCTTACGCGGACGGAGCCACGAAAGCGACGTCGAGCGAGATGATGACCTTGTCGGACACCAGGACTCCACCGGTCTCCAGGGCGGCGTTCCAGGTGATGCCGAATTCCTTGCGGGAGATCGACGTAGCCACCGAGAAGCCGGCGCGGGTCGCACCAAACGGGTCGACGGCGACGCCGCCGAACTCGCCCGTGAAGGACACGGGGCGGGTCTCGCCCTTGACGGTGAGGTCACCATTGAGGGTGAAATCCTCGCCATCGGACTCGACGGAGGTCGAGGTGAAGGTCATCTCCGGGTAGTTCTCGGCGTCGAAGAAGTCGGAGCCCTTGACGTGCGCATCGCGGTCGGCGTTGCCGGTGTCCAGGGATCCGACGCTCACGGAGGCGGTCACGGAGGATGACTCGCCGACGTTGAGGTCCGCCGAGACCTCGTTGAAGGTGCCGCGCACCTTCGAGATCCCTGCGTGACGGACGGTGAACTCGACCTCGGAGTGAGCGGGGTCGAAGGTCCAGGTGCCGGGGGTGAGCTCGTTGAATGCGGTCATGATGATGATCCTTTCTCGATCTACGTTCTCCATTTACTTTACAGGTAAACCTTTTTCACCATAACCCCCCGACGTCAATATCTATTCCCGAGGCCACGCGAGCTTCCCGTTGCGCGGCAGCGGCAAGTCATGACGGAAATTTTCCCTCGATGACGTCCGGATCCCGACGCCGCCGCACATCTGTCACGCCACGAGAATTCCATCTACGCTGTTAGGTACACCTAAACCGATGGAGGACATGTGACTACCGCACCCGTGTTTGAGCCCCGAGAAGAATCCGAGCAATACGAGGCAGATCTCGTCGTGCTCGGTGCGGGCGGCACAGGAATTGCAGCAGCACTGGCCGCGGCCGAACAGGGAATCAGGGTCGTCCTGCTCGAAAAGGGCAACCGCCCAGGTGGGGCCGCGATGTTCGGCGCCACCGGCTTCGCCGCCTACGAATCGGACCAACAGCGCGAAGCAGGCGAGACCTTCAGCGTGCAGGACGCCTTCCACGCCATCACCGAGTACAACCGTCACCGGTGCAACGAGAAATTGGTGCGCGCCGTCGTCGGCCGGTCGGGCGAGACCGTCTCCTGGCTCGAGGGGCACGGGCTCAAAACCACCCTGGCCGAGCACGACGACGCCCACGTCGCCCCAGTCCGCGCCGAAACGGGGATCCTGACGGCCCATCGCAACGCCCGTACGTACCATCGGTACGCCTCCAAATTCGGCGGATTCAAGAAGATGTTGAAGTCCTTCGAATCCATGGGCGGGACCCTCCTGACCGAAACCGCGGCGACCTCCATCGAGATCGGCGACGAAGGAGAAATCCTGGGCATCCGAGCCGACAAGACGGAGGCCGGGAAGCCGATCTCGACCACGACCGCGCTCAGCAAGGATGCAGAGGAAGACCTGGCCTCGGACGAAAATTCTGCCCCCGTCCATGTCGATATTCGGGCGCGTGCCGTCGTGATCGGCACGGGTGGGTTCGTCGGGAACCTCGAACTGGTCCAGAAGGAACTCGGCCCCATCGACGCTTCGACCCTCCACTTCACCGGGGAACGCAAGTCCGTGGGAACCGGCCTGGACATCGCTTCTGCGGCGGGCGGCGTCGCGACCGCGGACCGGACCCTGGACATCCCGAGCTTCACGGTCCCCGGACGCTATTCCTCCCGGGCGCTCGCAGTGCTCGCGAACCTTCCTTTGCTGTGGGTCAACACCGCGGGCAAACGGTTCATCGACGAGGCCGTGACGTATCGGTTCGGTCAGCGCGGATCAGCGGTCTACCAGCAGGGCGGTCACTTCTGGATGATTCTGGATTCGGAAACGGTCGAGAAACTGTCCTCGGACGGGCTCGATCTTTCGCCGGCCGAGGACCACGGCGCACCACTGCCTCCCGGGACCGTGGGCACTCCGGCCCAGCCGCAACTCGTGGAGGCCCTGGGTGAAGCCGTGGACTGCGGATCGGCCTACATGGGCACTTCCGTCGAGGAGTTGGCCGGAGCCGTCGGTTTCCAGGCGCAGGAGTTCGCCGCGACCGTCGACCGTTACAACGAGGCCGTGGAGCACGGCGACGACGACGAATTCTTCTCCCCCTCCTCGATCCTGCGCCACCGAGTGAGCGAGGGCCCGTTCTACGCCGTCAAGGTGGTCAACACCGTCCGCGGGACGCTGGGCGGAATCCGAATCGACGAACGTGCCCGCGTTCTTGACGCACACAGTGTTCCGGTTCCCGGCCTCTTCGCCGGCGGCAACGAAACCACCGGTTTCTACGGCGGCACGTACCCTCAGATCGACGGCCTGACCCTTGCCTTCGCGTTCAATTCGGGCCGCATCGCGGGCGAGACGGCCGCGGAGTTCCTGAGCCGATAGAACCACCGCGTCCTGGTGCCGAGCACGCAGCGTCCGGGCGACCCGCTTCACCCCGCGATCCGCTTCGCCCACGGGACAGGGGGGGGCACCGTCATTGGCGGAGACGATCGTGAGCCGTGGCTCTGATTGCCTCGGTGAGCGTCTGGAGCGCCGGCGAGTCGATCGTCCACCGTTGCCAGTAGATCGGGATGTCGATGGGCCGATCGACGAGCTTGATGAGCTCGCCCCGTTCGAGCGCTTCCTCCGCCTGCAAGTCGGGCACGGCTCCCCACCCCATACCCAGGAGCACCGAACGGTAGTACTGGGTCGACGAAGGAATGTACACGCGGGGGGCCTGCGTTTGCGGCCTGAGACCGTGGCTCTCCGCGAGCAGCTGGACCATATCGTCGAGCATGATGTCCTTGCGTTCGAACTGGATCACCGGCGCCTCGCGAAGCCGGTGCTCCGTGAGCATGTACGGGACCCCTTCGGTACCAGGAAAAAAGTGGTCGATGAAGTCCGGGGACGCGGCAATGAAGTAGCGCGTGGATCCCAGGACTTCCACGGAACACCCCTGAACCGGCTGGGGATCCACGGTGAGTGCGCCCATGACCGACCCGGACCGCAACAGGGCCGAGGAATGCCTTTCGTCCTCTCGGTGGACCTCGCAGTATATGCGCTCGTCACGGGGCACCGAGGCGAGCGCGTCCAAGAGCCAGGTGGCCAGTGAATCCGAGTTGGACGCGATCGCCAGTCGCCGCGCTTGGTCCCCGCCGGTGAGTTCTCGTTCCGACTCCACGGTCAGCAGTTCGATCTGCTTCGCGAGTCGGAGGACCGTGGCCCCGGGGTCGGTCGGTTCGACCGGGTTGGATCGCCGGAGGAGGATCTGCCCACATGCTTGCTCCATGGCTTTGATCCGCTGCGAGACGGCGGACGCGGAGACCCCCAATACTGGTGCGGCTTCTTCGAAGGTTTTTTCTTCCACCACGGTTGCGAAGGTTCTGAGCTGCTCGGCGGTAAATCTCCTCATGCCCTTATCCTAAGCTGAGCTTAGGTATCCTGAAATAGTTTAGCTGTACTGTTTCCTGTGACCGCCTTACCGTGGTTCCATGACGATCGACTTCTCGCTGATTCTCCTGGGCCTGGGGACCACTCTCGCCCTCATCACGGCCATTGGCGCGCAAAATGCGTTCATTCTGAAACAGGGGATCCTGGGGCGCCCGATGATGCCGATCATCATCTTCTGCATCGCTGCCGATGCCCTGCTGTACGCGGCCGGTATCGGCGGAATGGGCTACCTGGTCCAGGAGGTTCCGTGGGTGCAGACCGTGTTGCTCTGGGCGGGTGTGGCCTTTCTGCTGGGCTACGGCCTCATGGCCGCCAAGAGGGCGATCTGGCCGAGCGGCGAAGCTCTGGTGGTGACACCCCAGGATGCCATCGGGCCGGGCGCGAGGGTTCCTGACGAAGGTTCGACCGCCCATCCCCGCGAGCGAGACGAGGTCGACGAGACACACCGGGGCGGCGTCGCCGTGAAAAGGCGTGCAAAGACCCGCACACGTTCCGCCGCTCGCCACGGCACGACGTCGGACCCCAGCGTGCTGGCCCTGCTTCTCACGTGCGCCGCGATGACCTTTCTGAATCCGCACACGTACCTGGACACCATGGTGCTCATCGGATCGGTCGGCAACCAACAAGGTGACCCGGGCCGGTGGCTCTTCTTCGTGGGAGCGGTATTGGGATCGACCGTGTGGTTCTTCGCCCTCGGCTTCGGAGCGCGACTCCTTCGCCCCTTCTTCGCGCGGCCCGGAACGTGGAGGATCCTCGACGGCTTCATCGCGCTGCTCATGTTCTTCATCGCAGGTCACCTGATCCTGGGCTAGGCATCTGCCTCTCTCGTGTGACGTCGCTTCCGTTCACGCGACGAGCGCCGTCCGTGCCTGGAGTTTGATGGCTCGCCGCGACCAAGGAGGATGAGCAGGGCCCATGTCGCGCCCTTGCGCTCCTCCGGTAAGGAATATCTGAAGGGCACTGTCATCCGTGTGGGTATCAGGAGGACCACGCTGGGGCACTATCCAGGTTTCACCGGAACCTCCGCCGCCACCCGGCGCTGCCTCTGGTTGATGCCCGAATGGCTCAGGCCTCATCGGGGTGGCACCCGACCATCGGTCTGGCCACCGTGGGCACAAACAGGCAATGAGCTTCCGGTTCTCATGGCGAGACCTGACTTGTGGCAGTTGACGGCCCGAGACGCCCCAGGGCAACGAAGGACGATGGGCGAGCATCAGCGAGGCCTACTCGACCGGTGACCGAGGCCAAGCCCCTGTATGTGGGCTGCGAGACACAACGCCCTCTCCCCCTGCCCCGCGAGGGGAACCACCGTCCGCGTGCGTTTCGCGGACAACCCTTCAGGCCGTCCCACGGCACCTCTGCGCGTCAACAAGCCTTGCCCTTTGGAGCGCAACGAGCGCACCACCGATCCAGCGACGCAACGCTCCTTCCGCAGACCTTCTGGGAGAGGTCACGGGCAGTTCAGCTCGAGTTCGCCTGGGCAAACCTACCGTGAAGCGTCGAGAGACCCGCCGGCCCGCTGCACGGGCCATCACATTCAAGGAAAGCAGCCATGAGAATCGCAATTTTTGGTTCGGGATACGTCGGGCTCGTGACCGGGGCCTGCCTGGCCGACGGCGGACACCACGTCACCTGCATCGATGTCGATCAAAGCCGTGTCGACATGCTCCGGTCCGGGGCCTGCCCCATTTGGGAACCCGGCCTCGAGGACATGATCCGTGCCAATACGGCTCAGGGGCGCCTGGACTTCACAGAAGATGCCGCCGACGGGCTCCGCGATGCCCGAGTAGCTTTCATAGCCGTGGGAACACCCCAGAGCCCGGACGGCTCCGCGGATCTGACGTACGTCGACGCCGTGGCCCGTGACATCGGTCGGCTCGCCGAGAACCGACTGCTGATCGCTAATAAGTCCACAGTTCCGGTGGGCACCGCCGCGCGCGTCCGAGCCATCGTGAACGACGCCTTGTCGCACCGCGAGAACCGCCCCAAGATCACCGTGTGCTCCAACCCGGAGTTCCTGAAAGAAGGGGCTGCGATCCAGGACTTCAAGCACAGCGAGCGCATCGTGATCGGCACGTCGTGTCCGGAGGATGAGCAGACGATGCGCGACGCATACAAGCCCCTCAACTGGCAGCACGAGAAGATCCTGGCCATGGACGTCCCCTCGGCCGAGTTGACCAAGTATGCGGCCAACGCGATGCTCGCCACCAAGATCAGCTTCATGAATGAAATCGCGACCATCGCGGAGGCCACCGGCGCCGACGTCGAGAAGATCCGCGTGGGCATCGGATCGGACTCGCGCATCGGATACCCGTTCCTCTATGCCGGAGCCGGGTACGGCGGGTCATGCTTCCCCAAGGACGTCGCCGCGCTCGCTCACACCGCCCGGGCCACAGGGTGTCAGCCGCGTATCCTCGACGCCGTCGGCGCCGTGAACGCGACACAGAAGGCCTCGTTGTTCCGGAAGCTGGCCAAGGCCGTACCGTCCCTCCAGGGCGCGACGGTGGCCGTCTGGGGCCTCGCGTTCAAGCCGAAGACCAACGACGTCCGGGAAGCACCTTCCCTCGACCTTGTTCGTTCCCTCATTGAGGCCGGCGCCAATGTTCGAGCATACGATCCGGTGGCCATGGAGACCTTCCGGTCCGCCCTGGGCCGGCAGGCCGACCAGGTCGTCTTCACCAGAGGCAACCTGGACGCACTCACCGGGGCGGACGCGTTGGCTATCTGCACCGAGTGGGAGGAGTTTCGCATGTTCGACCCCGATCGTCTCGCGTCCCGCATGCGTGGCCGAGTGATTGTCGACGGCAGGAACCTCTACGACCCGTCCCGCGTGGCAGAAGGCGGGTTCCATTACATCTCGGTCGGACGCCGGGAAGCGGAACCGGCGAATTGCGCGGAAGCCCGGTAGCGACCGACGACGCCGTTGCCCCTCGCGTGATGGACCCCCAGCATCCGAGACCGCACGATTTCACACTGTGGTCACATTGGGAGATGAGACGTAAGAATACGTCTTCGCCTGCGTGGCGCTGGACGGCCGCTCTATCGTGAGACGAAAGGCAGGCCTAGCGGGAATCTGGAGCGACCCCGCTGAAAGGATGATCGATGACTGACGCGAGTCCAGAGAACAGGGAGACCATCTCCGAGATCTTCAAGGAGATCTTCGGACACCACCCCGCGGGCGTCGCCATCATTACGGCCACCGATGAGGAAGGCCCCGTGGGCCTGACCGCCTCGTCCGTCTCCTCCATATCCGCCGACCCCGCGATCCTGGGGTTCTCCCTGGCCGCTCGGCGCGGGTCGGCGGCTCACATAGCCGATGCAGACACCTACCTGGTTCACCTCCTGGACGCCGAGAACGTGGAACTGGCGAAGACCTTTGCGACACACGGCGCACCCCGCTTCGGCGACGTCATGAACTGGGAAACTCTGCCCACGGGTGAACCCTTGCTCACGGACGTGAGTCGTGTGCTTCGGTGCCGCACCCTGACGCAGGCCCAGGCCGGCCCCGCCCTGGTTTTCACCGCCGAGGTCATCGAGGCCGCACGGAACGATGATCCGGGAACTCCCCTGGTTTATCACCGAAGAGCATTCCATTCTTTGGGCGACCACTCATACATAATTTAGTTACTGTCCAGTCCGCTATCAGGAAAAAATTTTTCTCCGTAATTTGTTGAAATAATTATTATGGCCCCTCATGGGCAGGCTAACTTTGTGGGGCTGGGTTGCTCGTGTGCACAGTGCGGCAATTCGGTGAGATGCGGTCAGACCCCCATAGACCGATCGCGTCATTCAATCACCGAAAATCACTACGGCATCTGATCCCCCAATTTTGATGCCGTCGGCACACGGCAACCCAGCGCGTCTCTTCGGTCAGCGGGGCCTTCGCCATCGCGCGAAACGAACTTCTTTCC
Source organism: Rothia sp. HC945 (assembly GCF_051370785.1). Classification (NCBI taxonomy): domain Bacteria; kingdom Bacillati; phylum Actinomycetota; class Actinomycetes; order Micrococcales; family Micrococcaceae; genus Rothia; species Rothia sp. HC945. The sequence goes on from NZ_JBFCSN010000001.1 coordinate 1,682,786, forward strand.
GCCGGCGAGCCACAGACTAGGCTGGGCTCATGGGCGTTGACAAGGTTTCCACTGAACAGACCGTGCACACTTCCGGGCCGGCGGCCCTCCCCTCCTCGTTCGAGCAGATCGATCGGCTCCTCCGTTTTCCTACGGTGAGTGAGACCTCGAATCTCGACCTGATCGAGTACATCGAGGAGCAGTTCGAGCGCCATTCGATCCCGACGCACCGCACGTATTCCGACGACGGCGAGCGAGCCAACCTCTTTGCAACCGTCCCGGCCGCGGATGGTCGCACGAGTCGGGGCGTGGTCCTGTCCGGGCACACCGATGTCGTGCCGGTCGAAGGTCAGCCCTGGGACACGGACCCATTCGTTCCGACCATCAGGGATGGCAGGCTCTACGCCCGCGGCGGCGCCGACATGAAATCCTTTATCGGCGTCGCGCTCTGGTTGCTTCCGCGCGTGGTGGAGCAGGAACTCTCTGACCCGATTCATTTCGCCTTCACCTATGACGAAGAGCTCGGGTGCCTGGGCGCGCCCCGCATGATCGAGGAATTCGTGGAACGGGGCGTCCGACCCCAGTACGCGATCGTGGGTGAACCGACGCTGATGAATATCGTGGTCGCCCACAAGGCTCCGCAGCGCGGCCGCCTCACGTTCCGCGGGGTCCCCAAGCATTCTTCCCTGGCACCCCTGGGAATCAACGCCGTGAGACACGCCGGCGAATTCATCCACTTCTTCAACGGACTGGTCGACGACCTGCGGGACAACGGCCCCCGGAAGGAAGGTTTCAACATCACCTACACTACCGGAGGTGTGAACTTCGCGCAGGGCGGATCGGCCTACAACATCGTGGCCGACCGTTGCGTGCTGGAATACGACTTCCGGATTGTCCCCGGGATCGACCCCGACGACCTGGCCGAACGGATCCGCGAGTATCTCCGCACCACCGTCGAGCCGGCTCTCGAACAAGAGATTGACCGCGTACGCTCGTTCGGTGGTGCGGACGAGAAAGCCTTGAGCAAGGTCGGCGTGGACTTCGAGCTCCTGGCTCAGGTTCCCGCATTGAATACCGACGCCGATGCCCCGATCGTGAAGTTCGCCGAAGAACTCGGCGCGGTGCTCGATGGCGGCGGCGAGTCGCCGTATGTCTCCTACGGGACCGAAGGCGGACAATATTTTGCCGCCGGAATTCCGGCGATCGTGTGCGGTCCCGGTTCCATAGCTCAGGCCCATACGGAAAATGAATGGGTCGAGTTGTCACAGATCGAAGCCTGTGAACGGTTTATGATGGAAATCTTGAAAAAATCGAAGGCGTAAACCGACCGGCCTCACCGTTCAATGCGTGCCGCGCGAATAGCTTTTCATCGAAAAAATTGGCCGGGGAGGGTGCAGACATCACACATATTCGGAGGAGATGACATGCCCCGGAAGCGGCGTATGGAACACGAACAAGCACGCGAACTGATTCTCGGAACTGCGTTGAAGGCCTTTGCCCATCAAGGATTTCACAGCACCACGATGGATGAGATCGCGGAGACCTCGAACCTGTCCAAGCCGTTCCTGTATCGATATTTCAAGAGCAAGGACGACCTGTACCTGGCCGTTGTCGAGGACTGCTCCGAACAGTTCCTGTCCATGATGTACACGCCGCTCCACGCGGACTTGGCCTCCGAGGAACGCACGGAGAGCTCCATCCACGTGCTGACCGATTTCGTGATCCAGGAGCCCGATCGGTACACGATTCTGTTCGAGTCGGACATGCTCAACACCAAGGCGGTCGACCAACGTGTCGGAAAGTTGCGCGATCGTCTCGTGGACACCCTCACCCAGGTTCTGAGCGAGGAATCGAAATTCACGGAGGAAACCGCCTGCCGTCTCTGTGCGGAGGCCATCATCAGTGCGGCCCTGACGGCCTCAAAGGTGATCTCCACCGCCGAGACGCCCGAAGAGCAGAAAAGGCTCAGTGACGTTCTGGTCCGCTTCACCTGGGGCGGAATCAAGCACATGGACGACTGACCGACCAGCGGCCGTTCGCCTCCCGGCTCCAGGGCGAAACACCGGAACCGGGAGGCGACGCGACCTACGCGGCCGTCACTTTTCCTTGGTCAGGTCGTAGACCGTTGTGCCGCCGACGGTCGTGGCCTCGTAGTGGGCCTTGACCCATTCCTGGATTTCGGAGGACGACGATTCCCCCATTCCGCCGTCGCCCATGCCGCCGGCCACGAAGTAGCGGATTCGTCCCTCATCGACCATGGACGTGAATTCGTCGAGGGTCGGGTAGGGGTCGGAGCCCATCCAGCCACCGATGTCCAGGACCTCGGTATCCGACGACAGCATGTAGCTCGCGGCGCTCGTCGCGCCGACCGTGGCGGCGGAGTATTCCGTCCCGGCGTTCTTGAGAAGGTCGGTGAGCTCGCTGTTCGATTCTTCGCCACCCATTCCGCCGCCGTTGGCGCCGCCGTCGGGTTGCGACGACTGCCCCTGACCAGCCTGCTGGGCCGCCTGGTCCTGGCTGCCCTGGCCGTCGCCCTGTCCTTGGCCGCCAGCGCCATTCTGCGGGCCTCCCGCGCCTTGGCCCATTCCACTCTCGCCCGCGGCGGAGGGACCCGAAGTCGGAATCGACCCGCTGTGCGCATTGCCGACTGTTGCCAGGGTCCAGGCCGCGGACCCCAGACCGCCGAAGACGAGGGCCGCGACCACCAGGACCGCTGCACCGCGTCGGACCGACCCGGTTCCGGGCCTTCCCCGCCCCAGGAAGATCAGGACGGAAGTCACCGAGCCGCCGATCAGAAGCACCCACCGGACCCACGGGAGCCAATCCGGGGCCTCGCGCTGCATGAGGGCGAAACTCCAGATCACGGTCGCCAGCAGGGCCAACGCGGCGGTTCGTCGGGTCACCGAGTTTCGCCGTCCCCGCCAGAATTCGGCGACGCCGATGCCGACGATTGCGGCCACCGCAGGAGACAGAACTACCACGTAGTACGGGTGAATGGTCCCTTCCATGAAGGAGAAGACCCCGGCGTTGACGATCAGCCAGCCGCCCCACACGATGAGGGCCGCCCGCGTGGCGTCGGTACGCCGCGCACGGCGCGTCAACCAGAAGCCGGCGACCAGAATGATCACCGCGGCCGGAATCAGCCAGGAGATCTCGGCACCGAACGCGGAGTTGAACATGCGGAAGACTCCGACGTCGCCGCCGAACATCGTGCCGCCAGGCCCACCGCCACCGGGAGCTCCACCCGCCGCGGCGCCGGCCGCCGCGCCGCCCCCGGCGGTTTCCGCGGCCTGGTCACCCGCGCCTCCCGGCGCACCCGCACCTCCGGAATCTCCGAAGATCCTCGCCAGGCCGTTGTAGCCCATGACCAGTTCCCAGAAGGAGTTCGATTCCGTTCCGGCCATATACGGACGTGATCCCTCGGGCCACCAGGCGAAGACTGCTGCATAGGCTCCCACTGGGAGGCACACGCCGATACCGGCCACGACGACGTCGCGAATCCTGCGCAACCAGCCGACTTGGGCCGCGATCGCGAAGGCCACAACGAGAGCCGGAATGGTCATGAATCCCTGAAGCATCTTGACCAGGAACGCCAGGCCGAGGATGAGCCCGGCCGCGAGCATCCACCCGGCGGATGCGAACCTCACGGTGCGGTCGGACTGAATCGCGCGGATCGTGAAGTAGGCGCCCAGCACCAGGCAGAGCGTCAGCATGGCATCCGGATTGTTGAACCTGAACATCATCACGGCGACCGGGGTGAGGGTCAGCGCCGATCCGGCGACGAGCCCCGCGATCTTGCCGTTGGTCCGTCGGACGGCCAAAAACAGGACCCACACCGTGGCGATTCCCATGAGGGCCTGTGGGAGCAGGACCGTGAGGGAACTGAAGCCGAAGACGCGGGCGAAAAGGGATGGTATCCAGTAGGCCGCCGGCGGCTTGTCCACCGTGATGCCATTATTGGCATCCAGTGACCCGAAGAGCATCGAGATCCACGAGCTGCTCCCGGCTCTGACCGTCGCGGCGTAGAAACTGTTCCCGTAGCCGGAAATCGTCAAGTTCCAGACGTAGAGGGTCGCCGCAACGACCATCATCGCCGCAATGGCGGGGTTGATCCAAGCAGGCTCCCCGGGTGCTCTTCGAAAGAGGATGGGCCCGCGGCGCGGAGCAGGGTCGGCGTTCGGCTCCCCCGCGGTTGGGGCGGTACTGGTCATGGTGGGTGTGGTGATAGGTGAAGGAGTCATCGCAAGTCCTGGGTCAGTCAATTCGGGTGGGGTCGGGGTTACGCGACGGTCCGCGCGGCGTCGTCGGCCTCGCTCGGACGCGTGGATTCCGCCTCGGAGCGGAAGACCCACCACCGGAACATGAGGAACTTCAGCAACGTGGCCATCAGGTTGGCCATGACCAGCGCGCCCGTCTCGACGACGGCGTGGTCGCCTCGCAGTTGGTGGACGCCCCACAAGGCCCCCGAAGTCAGCGCCCATCCCAGTCCGAAGACGAGCAGCCCCTGAATGTGATGAGTCATGGCCTTGTTCCGCCCGGTCACGCCGAAGGTGAAGAACCTGTTGACCCCGGTATTGGCCACGGCCGTGATCAGCAGCGCGGCGAAATTGGCCCATTGCGCCCCCAACGCCGAACGGAGAAGCAGGAAGAGCACAATGTAGGCGAGGGTCGATCCGGCTCCGACCACGCAGAACCTCACGACTTGGCCGAACAGGTTGTTCGTCTGTCCTGCGATGGCGCCCCGGCCCAATTCCTCGCGTAGCGCCGAGATCGGGATCCTGCCGTTGGCCATGGCCGCGGAGAGTCGGACCATGCCTTTGAGGTCGTCGGTGGCGGTTCTGACGACGTCGACCGAGCTGTCGGGATCGTCCGTCCAGTCCACGGGAACCTCGGCAACGCGCAGACCGATTCTCTCGGCAAGCACGAGTATCTCGGTGTCGAAGAACCACGCGCCGTCGCCGGTGTGGGGGATGAGCTGACGGGCGACGTCGGCCCGGATGGCCTTGAACCCGCATTGTGCATCGGAAAAGTGGGCACCCATGAACGTGCGGAGCAGAAGATTGTAACTACGAGAAATGAACTCTCTCTTGGCGCCTCGCACCACCCGTGCGTTACGAGCGAGCCGGCTCCCGATCGCGAGGTCGGAGTGACCGGTGACGAGTGGCGCCACCAGCGGCTGAAGGGCGGCGAGGTCGGTCGAGAGGTCCACGTCCATGTACACGAGCACGGCGGCGCTGGGCTCGCTCCACACCCGCCGGAGGGCGTTGCCTCGCCCTTTTTCGTCCAGGTGCACGACCCGCACGTGGGGCATTTCCCGGGCGAGCCGCTCCGCGATCACCAGGGTCTGGTCGGTCGAGGCGTTGTCCGCGACCGTGACGGAAAAGGAGTAGGGAAAATGTTCTTCCAGGTAGTTGCCGAGCCTACGAATGCAGGTCTCGATGTCCTTCTCCTCGTTGTATACCGGGATGGTGATGTCCATGACGGTTTCGGCGGCGTCCGTATCAATCGCCCGCCGACCGATGTCGGTGATTCTGGACGACGCCGCGTGCAAAGTTACTGCCCGGTCGGATTCCGGGGAGGTTTTTCCTCCGAGGCCGTCCAAAGGTTCCGTGGGCTCGAGAGTGCCGGTACGGCCTGTCGTTGCGCTACTGGTTGATGTGATCATGCATCCAACGGTTCACGTCGGACTTATGCCGCCGATGGGGCTCTGCTGTGCCGCTCCTGTGACTGATTCCGGCGGCTCCGAGTGCGACTCGTCAAAAGGCCCAGTAGATAGAGAAGAGGCCCGTGTTTGGGGGAACCACAACCACAAACACGGGCCTCTTCGACCCCGAGCGTACCTTAAAAGTTTGAAACTTCATAAGGCCCTAGGGAGAGGGCTCGGGGCGATGAGCGTACCGACCGGTTACCCAGCGGTACAAGAATTATCTCCAGTCACCAACCTTATCGCAAGATCTTCACCGACGCATCGTCTCCGCCGAATGGAAGTGCATGCGGTGCGCCACGGTATATTCACGCCCCGGTACCACCCGGGTCCCCGGGCTTCTGCCCGTTCGTTCCGTCACCTGGCGGGTCGCCGACGCCCGGTGTCTGCTTCGACCCATCTGCCGCATCATTGCCGGCGCCGGAACCGCCGGTGGCACCAGCGTCGGCGTCGCCGTCCTGCCCAGAATCCGCGGCGTTTTCGGAGCCGCTGGCGCCTTGGGTGCCGTTCGCCCCCTGGGTTTCTCCGGCCTGCTGGGAGTCGGATGAGGCCTCCCCCGCCGAGGAGAGCCCATATGCGGTGGCCGTTGCGCCCCCGGTGACGGCGAGCGCGAGCGCGGCCGTGGCCACCGCCGTCTTGGCCGTGCTCGCGGGGCCCTTCGGGATTGCCGCCCCACGGTACTCATTCCATTCCGAGGCGGGCGCTCCCCAGGCGGGCCGGTCCGCGGAGGGCGTGGCCGGATACGTGGTCCGATCCGGATGGACGCTCCACGTTGATGTATTCATTCTCTTCGACGTCATGTACAGCCTTTCTGTCGACCGGATGGCCTTCCGTCTGGTCGTCTTCGCGGCCGTCGCCGTGGGTCATCCAGTAGGTCCTCGACCCGTTGGTCCTCGACTCTGTCCCTGCATCTTGTGAATCGCCTGTGTCTGGTCGAAGGCGTGTCTGTGAGCTCCGGGAATTCGCGCATTCGCCCTCCCGCCATGCCGTCCGCGGGATTAGTCTGGGAGCCATGAGCCAATCCCCTTCGTCCTCCTCGGCCGCGCAGGTCGCCAAGAACCTTCCCTTGCTGGAGCACCCGGACGGCAGTCCGATTCGTGCGCTCGTGGTCGACGACGAAGCTATGCTCGCCGAGCTCGTCGGCGTCGGTCTCCGCATGATCGGCTGGGACGTTCGGCAGGCGGGCGACGGCCCCACTGCGCTCGAAACGGCCCGCCGCTTCCTCCCGGATGTGCTGGTGCTGGACATCATGATGCCGGGCTTCGATGGGCTCGAGGTGCTCTCCCGCATTCGACGCACCCAACCCGAGGTTCCGTGCTTGTTCCTCACGGCCAAGGACGCCGTGGACGATCGGATCGAGGGTCTCGCGGCCGGCGCGGACGACTACGTGACCAAACCCTTCTCGATGGAAGAGGTCATGATCCGCCTGCACCGCCTGGTCCAGCGCTCCGGCGTGGCAGCGGTCGACGACGCCGAGCTCGTGGTCGGTGACCTCGTGCTCAATCAAGATACCCGGGAGGTCACGCGCGGTGGGGAAGAGATCCCATTGACGGCGACCCAATTCGATCTGCTGCGGTACCTCATGGAGAACCCCCGGCGGGTCGTCTCGAAGGCACAGATCCTGGACAACGTCTGGAAATACGATTTCGGCGGCCAGGCCAACATCGTCGAATTGTATATCTCGTATCTGCGCAAGAAGATCGACGTCGGCCGCGATCCGATGATCCACACGGTCCGGGGCGCCGGATACGTCATCAAGCCGGCGGTGTGATGCGGGAGGCGACCAGCAAGGACAGCGATTCGTCGACTCCCCGAAGGGGTCGCGCGTGGCGCCTGAGGACCCGACTCATCCTGATCCTGATGCTGTTCCTCGGGCTGGCCAGCATCGTGATCGGCGTCGTGAGCTACGGGGCCATGAACGCGACGCTGACCAATCAACTCGGTTCCCAGCTGACGGAGGCCTCGGACCGGGCGACGAATTTCTCGGGGGTCCGGCCGGGCGACGTCGGCGACGCTCCGCAGGGGGCGCCCAATCCCCTGAACGCGCCCGGACAGGCAGCGGGGACGCTCAATGCAAGGATCGACGACGGCCGGTTCCTCGCGGGCGGCATCCTGGACACGGGCGGATCGGTGGTGAATCTGACCGACTCGGATCGCGAGACCCTGAAGAATCTCGAACCCGGAAGCCCGGCCACGAAAGTCGACCTGTCGAAGGGCAAGTACTTGGTGGTCTCGGACGTCGACCACACGGGCCAGGTGGTTGTGACCGGATTGCCCCTCAAGAATGTTCAGCGAACCCTAAATATTCTGGTCGCGATCATGGTGGGGGTTTCGGTTGCCGCCCTGCTCTTGGTGGGATTGTTGGGTTCGGTCGCGGTCAGGCGCACCATGAAACCCCTCGAGCGTGTGTCGGCGGTTGCGACCAGTGTGTCGAGGCTCGACCTGGAATCGGGGCAACTTCCTGGTGCCAGCCGCGTGGCCCGCAGGGACGCGCACCAGGACACGGAGGTGGGCGCCGTCGGACATGCCCTGAACCGGATGCTCGACAACGTGGGCGCCGCGCTCACGGCTCGGCAGAAGTCCGAGGACCGGATGCGAGAGTTCATCGCCAACGCGTCGCACGAGCTTCGCACGCCGCTCGCCGCGATTCGCGGCTATTCGGACCTTCTGAAGTGGACCGAGGACTTCACACCGAACGGGGGGAAGTCCCTGGCCCGCATCGACTCCCAGTCTCAACGCATGTCAGGACTCGTGGAGGATCTGTTGCTCCTGGCCCGGCTGGACGAGGGCCGCCCGCCGGAGAAGGAAGCGGTGGACCTGACCGAGCTCGTGGTCGAGAACGTCTCGGACCTCCAGGTCGCCGCCCCGGACCACGAGTGGGAACTGGCCCTGCCGGAGGAGCCCGTTACTATCCGGGCCGACCGGAGACAGATTCAGCAGGTCCTGCTGAATCTGCTCTCGAACGCCCGCAAGCACACCGACCCCGGAACTCGGGTCTCCACGGGGCTGTACGCCTCGGCAAACCACCGCGATGCGATCCTGAGGGTTGCCGACGACGGCCCCGGGATCGACCCGGAATTCCAGGACAAGATCTTTGCGCGGTTCGCGCGTGCCGACCAGGCGCGTTCCGGGGAGGTCGGCACCTCCGGCTTGGGGCTGCCGATCGTCAAGGCGATCGTCGAGGCCCACGGCGGCACCGTATCCTTCACCTCTCGACCCGGGAATACCGAATTCGAGGTGAGGCTGCCGCTGCTGCTCAAGCCCGAGGACCCTGGCGAGAACGACCAGGCCACGGGCGAGCTGAGACCGTCACCGGAAGACTGAAGCGTCCATCCCCGCAACATAGGTGGCCTGACCCAAATGCTGCAGGGCGTCCTCGGTGACGCTGACCAGGCGGGCGCCCCGGCTCACCGGAGGATCCCACTGTTCGTCGATGATGTCGTCGAGGTCAGCGGGGCTCAAGGTATCGATGTAGTCCTGCTCGGCCGTGACCACGGCGTCGAGGTGTTCGAAGAGGAGACCGGCGTCGTCGACGACGATGGAACGTGCCCTCTCCGCCGACTGGCCGAAGCCCAATTCGTGCGGCTCCAGGTCGAGTCCGAACCGTTCGTCAAAGTTCTGCGAGACCCAGACCGTCTCACGCCCGGACAGGGCGCTGACTTGCTCGTCGATCTCGCGCGCGGTGTGCCAGAGCAACCATGCAACCGAATTGTCGTGCTCCCCGGGATGGGCATTGAGCATGTCATCCGTGACTCTGTCCTTGAGCCGGGCGGCGACTTCGGACGGACGGTTGGCCAGGTCCTTCAAGAGTTCGATCGCATCCATGGTTTCGACCCTACGCTCAGGCGCGCGGCGCCGTAACCCCTCCCCGCAGGGACCCAACAACGCGTCAAGAAATGCATTTGCCCAAGTCAGAGCGGGTTTATTAGAATAAGTATCGCTCGAGCGGCGTGTTGGCTCAAGAGCCGTTCGGGGGTTACCCCGGGCAGAGATCTTGTACGCTTCACCTGCCCGGGTGCCGGGCCGGTACTGAAGCTTCTGCTTTCGTACCGGCCCCTCACATGACCGCCGCCCAACGACGGAGACGGCAGATCCCCTCCTTCCGTGATGCATTGCCGGGGACGCCGTGCCATGCTGACGTCATGGCGCCCGGACATCGCCGCGTACCGCACCCTTCGCTTTTTGCAGGACCCGAATTATCCTTGCGATCAACAAGCCTGCCCTGACCAGGGAATAGAGGAGCTGAATTCTTGAGTACATCATCCGATTCGAAACCGAGCATCCTCGTAGTCTCAGACCCGGGGGTCCCGACGGCACGGGTCAAGCACTTCCTGCCGGACATCGAGACCGAGCTGAGCAAGGTGGTCGGCCACGAGGTCGACATCAAACACATCAAACATCTGATTCCGATCAGCCCGGAGAACGAGGTCACCAGCGACCTCGACCTCCCCGACGAGGCGCGCGACGTCGACTACGCCGTCCGGATCCTTTTCACCGAAATGCCCCTGCACCACAGTGGCCATCCCGTGGTGGCGCAGATCGACTTCAACCGCGGCATCCTGGTCGTTTCCTGCCCGCCCATGGGGATGCTCTATCCCCGACGTCGCCTCGTGAGCACCATCGGTCGCGGCGTGGAGTCCCTGATTCAGAATTCCGCGTCCGAAGGCGAACACGTCCAGAGCTGGAACGAATGGGGCAGCGAGGGCGACGACAAGGTCACGCGGCTGTACTCCAACACGTGGACCGGCGTTCCCCGCACGATCTTGGGCATGGTGCGCTCCAACCGACCCTGGAAGACCGCACCCAAGCTCTCCAGCGCGCTGACGGCTGCCTCCACGGCCGGGGCGTTCGGCATCTTCTACAACTCGATCTGGCAGATGGCGGAGTCGCTGTCGAGTCTCAGGATGGCGATCATCACTCTGGTCGCGATCATGGTCATGACCACCTGGCTCATCCTCCGCAACCGACTATGGGACAAGCCGCTCCACGACCGGCTGGCCCGGGTCGTCGCCCTCTACAACATCTCCACGGTGGTGACCCTGGTGATTGCGATTTCGATCCTCTACATCACCTTGTTCGTTCTCATTCTGCTCGGCGGACTCGTGGTGATCAGCCCCGGATTCATGCAGGAAACGCTGGGAATCCCGACCCATCCGAGCAACTACTTCGACATCGCGTGGCTCAGCGCCTCCATGGGGGTCATCGCGGGCGGGCTGGGATCCGGGTTCGATTCCGAGGCCGATCTGCAACAAATGACCCACGGCCGCCGCGAACGCCAGCGCGTTCTGAGCAAGGACAAGGACGAAGACGACTGAGTCCCGTTGACTGACGAGCCCGGGTCAATGGCATCCCAACGACTCCGGCTCAGGTGGCAGCCCAGGCGATGAGCACGCAAAGAGGGGCGGACTGTTCACAGTCCGCCCCTCTTCCGGTTCAGAGAAAGTTTCGCGCTATGCCTTGTTCTTCCGACCGAAGATCAGGCCCCAGATGAAGAGCACGATCAACGAGCCGACGAGGGCAAGAATCCAAGTGGTCAATGAGAAGAACCCATTGCCGTGGACGCCGAAGATGGCGCCACCCAACCAGCCGCCCAACAGGCCGCCGACGATGCCGAGGATCATCGTGACGATGATTCCGCCACCCTGACGCCCCGGCATGATGAGCTTGGCGAGAGCGCCGACGATAATTCCAATAATGATCCAGCCAATAAAACCGAGTCCCATGATATATACCTTTCGCGAGCAATTATATGTTTCTGGTGTTGGCTCTCTTTCAAGGATACCTTGTCGGACCCGAACAACAATAGTCCAAAATTCACGCATTGCACCGGCAGAATATATACTGCAGAATTCACATGAATATTGAGACAAAATGTGGTGCCGAGTTCGATGGTCTACGCAACTTGACGGTGCACCCAAAGCGCCCGGAAATCCGCCCGAAAACGGACAGAAAACCGGAGCATCAAGGCCTTGCCTTCGGCCCGTAACCGGGCCTCGGAGTCGTGGAGTCCCCCCAATACTCCCCGGCCGACCGTGTCGCGCGCCACGCCCGGTCCAGGAAACTCCACGACTCGATCCCCTACTGCAGCTTGACCTGTCGCTTGGATCGCGACTGCCGGGAGACGGCGTAGACGATCCCCACACTGCCCAGGGGGCTGCCCAGCGCGGACTTCACCGAGGGGAGCACCTGTTCTCTGATCTCCCGTGTGACATCGGTGAGGTCGGCACGCTCGTTGACCGTGACGTCCAGGACGAGATCGGCATTGGTTCGCTGGCCTTTGAGGCCTGCCTTCGCGTCCGTGACGTACGTCAGATCTTCAAGGTGCGCCGCCACCGCATCGGTGATGACTTTGGGCTCCACCTGCGTGAATCCGCGCTTGGGATCCTTGTGGAAGCGGAACGTCGAGGCTTTCTCGCTCCTCGGGATCTGGCGGACGAGCCACCAGAGCGCAAGGATCACGAGGACTGCACCCGCCACGATCAGCACGGGCGCAAGCCATGTTCCGTCAAGCGCGGACGATGCCCCCTGGAAGGGCTTGCCGGATGGTCCCCAGTGTCCGCTCGAGGCGCCGGAGGAGGCCAGCAGCCCCGCGGCCACAATTCCCCACAGCACGCCGGCCGCGAGAAGGACCACGCCAATGATCGTGAGCCATGTTCTGTTGAATGATCCAGCGGTTTTCTTCATGACACGTCCTTGGTCTGTGCGCTGACCCGCACCTTCGGGAATCGTGTGAGATCCGCCGAGGCGAGTCGCTCCTCGACCGCGGCCTTGACCTCGCCCACGAGTTCGGAACTCTCGTGCAAGGGCGTCGTCACGCGGACGGTTACGGACTTGGCCGTGGCCGATGACTTGACTCCCGACACGCCGTCGATCTGAGCCGCTGCGGATGAGGCCAGCGTGGCCAGACCCCGGTTGCCGATCACGGCCTCGATCGGGCCGCCGGAGTAGTCAGGATCCACCGGCTGCCTGTTCAGGCGTGCCGCGTTGAATCCGCCCGGCAACACTGCACACAGGAGCAGGATGAGTCCGAGAACCACCGCAACGGCAGCCGCACCCCACCCCCAAGCAGAGTTCCACGAGGCGGAGGACGCGGAATCCGCGGCGCTGCTCAGTTGCGGCCACCACTGTCCCGTGGACAGCTTCTGAATCCCGGCCCACAGCAGGCCAACGCCCACAATCAGCACAAGGATCAACACCACTACGGACGGTATGGCGCGAGAGGGGCGCCGTCGAAGTGATTTCACAGCAATACCCTTTCCTTCCGGCCCCGCTGAGGCACGAGATACGTGACCCTGATATCCACCTGCCGGACGTCGACGCCGGCCAGGTCGGACACCCTGCGCACGAGAGTCTCTCGGACTCTTTCGGTTGTTTCCTCGATGGGAAGCGGATACTCGATGCCCAGGTCCACGCTCAATACGGCGATCGAACCGGTCAGTTCGACCCTGACGCGCGGCCGGGAATCCAGATCCGCATGGCTCCCCACTCCGAGGAAACCTCCCTCTCGACCCCCGATGCCGGGGATTTCCGAGGCGCATTGCGCGGCGATCTTCTCGACGACGCGGTCCGCGATGACAAGATCCCCGCGGCTCTCCGCCGACGAGGAACCGTCGGTCGACCCGGCGTCCTCGCGATGGGACGGAGCCGGCCGATGTGCGCTGGCCATCATCTCTACCTCCTGTCAGAGCCGCGGCCGGTCATGGAGCGAAGATCCAGCCGACCCTCCAGGAAGAGCCCGACGCCCACACCGATCACGGCGAAGACGGCGGAGACGAGGAATGCGAAGAATCCGCCGAAGAAGGCGATCGCTCCCAACGCCAGACCGACGATGAGTCCCAATTGGCTCGGTTTCATGCTGATATCCCTTTCCATGGTGCGAGGGCAGGCCCCGAAGCTTCGGCTTCGGGGCCCGTTCTCATTACTGGAGTTCGCGGTCGTTGGAGTCCTTGTCGTCGTCCTCGTCGTTCGGGAGGTGGACGTCGGTGATATCGATGTTGACCTCGATGACCTGCAATCCGGTGGCCTGCTCGACCGTACGGATCACGTTGCGACGAATGCTGTCGGCGACATCGACCACGGAGGTGCCGTAGTCGATGACGATGCTCAGGTCGATGGCCGCCTGCTTCTCACCCTTCTCGACGGATACGCCGCCGGAGACGTTGGTCTGCGATCCGGGGATGCGCTCGGAGATGGAATCGAAGGCACGGCGGGCAGCATTGCCCATCGAGTAGACACCGGGGACCTCGCGGGCGGAGACGCCGGCGAGCTTCTGCACCACGGTGTCGTTGATGGTCGTGTTGCCCTTGGACGTCTGCAACGGGCTGTTCCGCTCGGACTCATTGCCCTGCTGTGCGGTCTTGACGTTGTTTTCGGTAGCCATGATTTCTAACTCCCTAAGTTCTGGTCGAAACGGGCTTGTACTTATACTGACGGGCCGTGTGCTGATTCGTCACGAAGTTTTTCGAAGAATTTTTTGAGGGTGCAGTTTCGGCGCTCATTCTGGAAGTATGGTCCGCGAGGGATGCGGCCGATTGCGGCGAAAAATGGATCGACGTCGAGGGGACTATGAGTTCGGACAGGAATGGCTCTTCCGAGCGCATCACCACGCTCGTTCTCCGTGCACAGGACGGCGACATTGATTCCTTTGAACAACTCGTGGACACCTACCAGGCTCCGCTCTTGCGATTGGCGTTCCGTATTCTCGGGAATCGGGCCGATGCGGAAGACGTCGCCCAGGAGTCCCTCATGAACGCGTGGGTCAAGCTCGACCTCCTGGAGACCCCGCAGGCCTTCCCGACGTGGCTCTACCGGCAGGCGGTGAACAAGTGCAAGGACATCCTCAGGTCGCCTCGACGCGATTCCACGGTTCCGATCGACGAAGCTCCCGACGGAAACCCCGTGTGGACGGATACTCGGGCGTCCTCGGATCCCCAGCGCGCCGCGGAGAACCGTTCAGGCATGGATGCCTTGTCGGCGATGTTGCAGAAGCTCCCGGCCGAGCAGCGCGCCTGCTGGATTCTCCGGGAACAGACAGGGCTTTCCTACGGCGAGATATCACAGACGCTGGCGATCCCTGAAGCCACGGTGCGGGGTCGTCTGGCACGAGCCCGCAAGACTTTGGCCAACGAGATGAAGGAGTGGCAATGACGGACGACGAGTCACTCGAGTGCGGACGCACGGTCGAGTCGGTGTGCGAGACCGTCGACTCCGAACCCGATGCCCATCAACGCGATTGCCCCTACTGCGGTGAGGTCCGCGAGCGGCTGAAACAACTGGATCGGTTGGCCCGCGAGGCGCAGGAGGCGGACAGCTCGCTGGAGATCGAGCCACATGTTCGACGCCGCATCGTCGACTTCGCACGAAGCAATCTTCGCCGCGGGGCGGACATACCGGTGCACCGAGAACCTGCGGCGACCGTCTCCTTCAGCGAGATGCTGATTGCCCGCACAGCGCGCGAAACGGTCGATACCTTCCCGGGCTTCACGGCGCGCCGGTGCAGGGTCAGGACCATTGCGACCCCCGATCACGGCCACCAGATTCTGGGCCTCTCGATCGGTGTGGTGATGGCCCCGGACGCGGTGGTCGAGATTCTCGACCGGAGCGTTCGCGACGCCGTCGTGGACGCCGTGTCCCGCAAACTCGGCGCTCGCGTGGCCGAAGTCGACTTCACGGTAGAGGATGTGCACTATGACTAGTGATCGCTCCACGGGTTCTCCGGATTCCGCGGCCGAGGAGACAGGATCGGCCGACCTGCTCGCAGCGGTGGCCCGCGCGGTCGACGCCGTGCCCGGCGTCGCGAGGAGGGAGCCCAGTGTGGGCGATTTTCTGCGGACGCTGTGGAAGAAGCCGGCGTCGGCGGAAGATCAGGCTCCAGACACCCGGGGACTGCGCCTGGACCAGGTCGACGGGAAGGCCTCGCTCACGGTTGCCGTCTGGGTGAGCCGCCAGGCACCAGGAAACCCCCTGATGATTTCCCAGGAGGTGGCCTCCAGGATCAATCACACGCTCATCGAGCGTGGGGTCGCACCCGGTTCCCACCAGGTCATCGTTCGCGAGATCGAGTAGGCGCCTCCGGGGCGACGCGTCCGACACTCCGTTGGACGAGCGCCGGACGCATCGTTGCGGGTTACTGGAGCCTGCCCGTGACGGATTCGACGGCGTCCAGAAGGGCCCCGGACGAGACGAGCTGGACGACGCTCTCGATTTCCGGCGCGAGGAACCGGTCCGTGCCCGGTCCCTGAACTCCGGACTCCCGGATGGCCGCGATGACTCGAGCCGTCGCCGGCGATGCCTCGGGTTCTCTCAGGTCGATGCCACGCGCGGCCGTGAGGATCTCGATCGCGAGGACCCGGGTCAGACCGTCGATGGCCTTGCGCAACTTGCGCGCAGCGGACCAGCCCATCGAGACGTGGTCTTCCTGCATGGCCGAAGACGGAATCGAATCGACCGAGGCCGGATTCGCGAGACGCTTCAGCTCGGAGACCACGGCCGCCTGAGTGTACTGGGCAATCATGTGGCCGGAGTCGACACCGGCGTCGTCCGCCAGGAACGGAGGCAGGCCCCGGTTCCTCGCGGCGTCGAGGAAACGGTCGGTGCGGCGTTCCGAGATGGAGGCGGTGTCGGCCACGGCGATCGCCAGGAAGTCCAGCACGTAGGCGACGGGCGCGCCGTGGAAATTGCCGTTGGACTCGACGCGTCCGTCCAGGGTGACCACGGGGTTGTCCACCGCCGAGGCGAGTTCGCGACCGGCGACCATGCGGGCGTGCTCGATCGTGTCTCGGGCCGCGCCAGCCACCTGGGGCGAGCACCGAAGTGAGTAGGCGTCCTGGACGTAGGTGCAATCATCGCCCTTGTGGCTGAACACGATTCCGGAATCGGCGAGGATCGCGGACATGTTCGCCGCGGAGGCCGCCTGCCCGGGGTGCGGGCGGAGCGCCTGGAGGTCTGCTTGGAACACCCGGTCCGTGCCGAGCTGCCCCTCGACCGACATTGCCGCGGCCAGGTCCGCCAACCTCATCAGGCGGTCCAAATCGGAGATGGCCAGGACCAACTGCCCCAACATGCCGTCGGTGCCGTTGATGAGCGCGAGGCCTTCCTTCTCCGCGAGTTCCACCGGCTCCAGACCGGCCTCGGAGAGGGCTTCAGCCGAGGTCGTCAACTCTCCGTCCCTGGTCCTGACCGGCCCTTCACCAATCACGGCGAGCGCGCAGTGTGCCAGAGGCGCCAGGTCACCGGAGCAGCCCAGCGATCCGTATTCGTGCACCACGGGCGTGATCCCTGCCGAGAGCATTCCGGCGTAGGCCTGTGCGACCTCGGGACGAACTCCGGTGCGTCCCGTGGCCAGAGTGGACAGTCGGAGCAGCATCAAGGCCCTGATGACCTCGCGCTCGACTTCGGGGCCCGACCCTGCGGCGTGCGAGCGGATCAGGCTCCGCTGAAGCTGGCGACGCATGTTCTGCGGGATGTGGCGGGTCGCGAGCGCGCCGAATCCGGTGGAGACCCCGTAAACGGGACGTTCGAAACCGGCCAGTTCACGAATCCGTGCGCTCGTCTCGGCGATAGCCTCGAGAGCGTCGTCGGAGATGCGCACCGGGGCATCGTGACGCGCGACGTCAACGATGTCCTGGATGCTGACCGGGCCGATGCCGACGACGACCTCGCGCCTGCCCTGCTCACCGTGGCTGTGCTGGTTTTCGTTCATTGCTCCTCCTGCTGGTGCGCACTCGTGTTCTGCGCGGTGGTGGCGATGCGGTGGACCAAGCGCGCGGCGCTGCGTGCGGTCCGGCCGTCGACGTCGTACTTCGGGTTCAGCTCGGCGACGTCGCACACGGCGAGCTTGCCGCTCGACGCGACGATGTCGCAGGCCAGTTGGACGATCTCGAGCGGAACACCGTAGGCCGCGGGGGCGCTGACCCCCGGGGCGGTCGATGCCGGGAGGCCGTCGAGATCGATGGTCAGGTACACCAGGTCCACGCCGTCCAGGAAGGATTCGACGAAACGGCGGACTTCCGGCGCATGGGTCACGGAGCAGTCTTCGTCCAGCATGTACTGGACGCCGTACTTCTCGGCGGTGTCGAAGAGGATCTGTGTGTTGCTCGGCTGGCTGATCCCCAGGACGGCGTACTGCATCGCCGTGCCGGCCGCCTCCTCGGCTTCGAGCATTTGGCGGAACGGAGTCCCCGATGAGGGAACCGGGTCGGGGCGGAGATCGAAGTGGGCATCCAGGTTCAGAACACCGAGTTTCTTGCCCTGTCGAGTGGCAGAGTTCGAGACACCCTGGTACGTGCCGAACGCGATCTCGTGGCCGCCGCCCAGGACGATGGGGAGCCGGCCCTCATCCAGCAGGGTGGTCACGGCCGCGCCCAAGCGCTCCTGACCTTCTTCCATCCGGTCGTCGGTGACGGCGACCGTACCTGCGTCCCAGGCCCGAATATCGGAGTCCCGGCCGGCTATGGCGAGCCCGCCGAGGGCTGCCCGCAATGCTTCCGGACCTTCTGATGAGCCTCGACGCCCTTTATTGCGTTCGACGCCCTCGTCGCTCGAGAAGCCGAGGAAGACGACGCCGCCCCGATTCTCCGTGCGTGCTCCCTCGTACGGACGCACCACTTGGTGCCACCGGAGGTGTTCGGTGCCCTGACCGTCGGTTCTCCCGGTCCAGGCGGGCGCGGGCTCGTCTACACGAAGTTCGGGTGCCGTGCTGTCAGTCATGCTTGACCTCCGATGCCGAGTACTTGAGCCGGCCTGCTTGCCACACCGACGAGACCAGGGGAACGCCGGGACGATACGCCAGGTGAAGGTGGTTCGGCGCGTCGAGGGCCATGAGATCGGCCCGCGCACCCGGGCGCACGACTCCGACGTCCTCGCGGCGAAGTGCGCGGGCACCGCCGGCCGTTGCGGCCCAAACGGCCTCGTCGGCGGTCATGTGAAGGTCTCGCACGGCAATGGCGATGCAGAACGGCATGTTGGTGGTGTAGCTGGTTCCGGGATTGCAGTCCGCGCCGAGAGCCACGGTGACCCCGGCGTCGATCAGGGCGCGCGCATCCGGATAGGCGTTGCGGGTCGAGAAATCGGCTCCGGGCAGGAGCGTGGCCACGGTCTCGCTTCCGGCCAGGGCCTCGATGTCCTCAGAATCGATGTGGACCACGTGGTCCACGGACGCCGCGCCGAGCTCCACCGCGAGCCGGACGCCCGGCCCCTGATGCAATTGGTTCCCGTGGACGCGGGGCGTGAGCCCGTGATCGATGCCTGCCTGGAGGACGCGGCGCGACTGGTCCTCGTCGAAGGCACCCTGTTCGCAGAATACATCGATCCACCGGGCGAGCGGCGCGCAACGGGGAATGATCTCCTCGCAGGCAACCCGCACGTATTCCTCGGTGTTTCCTTCGTATTCCGGGGGCACCACATGGGCCGCGAGCAGGGTGACCTCGTCGGTCAGCGACCGGGCGACCTCGAGGCTGCGCAACTCGGCCTCGACCGATTGACCGTAGCCGGACTTGCATTCGACCGTGGTGGTTCCCGAACGCAACGACTCGTCGAGCAGGCGACGCATGTTGTCCCGGAGTTCCTCTTCGGAGGCCTGTCGGGTGTGCTTGACCGTGCCGCGGATGCCGCCCGCGGTGTACTTCTCTCCGGCCATCCGCGCCGCGAACTCTTCCGACCGGTCTCCGGAGAACACCATGTGGGAGTGCGATTCCACGAAACCGGGCAGAACGGCCCTGCCGTGGAAGTCGTGCTTGGCATCCGTGGACGGCGCCTTGTCCGCTGGCCCGACCCAGGCGACGGCGTCGTCCTCGATGACCACCGCCGCCTCGTCCACGATCCCGAGCTTTCCCCGTCCGAGCCCGGGATCGTTGGTCACGAGTTCGGATATGCCTGTCAGCAGAGTCGATGTCATGCATTGCCTTCCGTCATCGGGATGCGGACGCCGCGCTCTTCGGCAACAGTGGCCGCGTGTTCGTATCCCGCGTCCACGTGACGGATCACGCCCATCCCGGGGTCATTGGTCAGAACCCGTTCGAGCTTCTGCGCTGCCAACTCGCTGCCGTCCGCGATGCACACCTGCCCGGCGTGGATGGAACGCCCCATGCCGACACCACCGCCGTGGTGGATCGAGACCCACGATGCCCCGGAGGAGGTGTTCACCAGCGCGTTGAGCAGGGGCCAGTCCGCGACGGCGTCCGAACCGTCCTTCATGGCCTCGGTCTCACGATACGGCGAGGCCACGGATCCGGAGTCAAGGTGGTCGCGTCCTATGGCGACGGGTGCCGAGAGCTCACCGTTGGCCACCATTTCGTTGAATTTGAGGCCAGCGCGGTGCCGCTCGCCGTAACCGAGCCAGCAGATCCGTGCGGGAAGGCCCTCGTAAGCAACCCTTTCCTCGGCCATCGTGATCCAGCGACGCAAGTGGTCGTTCTCAGGGAAGAGCTCCAAGAGCGCGCGGTCGGTGGCCTCGATGTCCTTGGGGTCACCGGACAGCGCCGCCCAGCGGAACGGGCCCAGGCCCTCTTCGAACAGCGGGCGGATGTAAGCGGGCACGAAGCCAGGGAATTCGAAGGCGCGGTCGTAGCCGGCCTTGCGGGCCTCGTCCCGAATCGAGTTGCCGTAATCGAAAACCTCGGCACCGCGGTCCTGGAACTCGACCATGGCCTGCACCTGTGCGGCCATCGACTCCCGGGACTTCTTGGTGAACAGCTGCGGGTCGCGCTGCGCCTCCTGCTTCATCTCGGCGAACGGGATTTCCGTGGGGAGGTAGGCCAGCGGATCGTGGGCGGAGGTCTGGTCGGTCACGATATCGATGGGTGCATCGCGCTTGAGGAGCTCGGGGAAGATCTCCGCCGCATTGCCTTCCAGGCCGATGGACAACGGCTTCTTGGCGTCACGGGCCTCGATGGCCAGCGCCAGGGCGTGGTCCAGGTTGTCTGCCTTGACGTCCAGGTACCGATGTTCGATGCGGCGGTCGATGCGCGTGACGTCGCAGTCCACGCAGATCGCAACACCCTCGTTCATCGTCACGGCCAGGGGCTGGGCACCGCCCATTCCGCCAAGCCCCGCGGTCAGCGTGATGGTTCCGGCCAGTGTCCCGTCGAAACGTTTGCGGGCGACGGCGCCGAAGGTCTCGAACGTTCCCTGAAGAATTCCCTGGGTCCCGATATAGATCCAGGAGCCGGCGGTCATCTGGCCGTACATCATCAGGCCCTCGGCCTCGAGTTTGCGGAAGTCCTCCCAGTTGGCCCAGTCGCCCACGAGGTTGGAGTTGGCGATCAGCACGCGAGGGGCCCACTCGTTGGTCCGGAAGACGCCGACCGGCTTGCCGGACTGGACCAGAAGGGTTTCATCCGACTTCAAGGTCTTCAGGGTGCGGACGATGCCGTCATAGGCCTCCCACGTGCGAGCCGCCTGCCCGGTTCCGCCGTACACCACGAGGGCATCCGGATGCTCGGCAACCTCGGGATCAAGGTTGTTCATGAGCATGCGCAGAGCGCCTTCCTGCTGCCACCCCAGGGTGTTGAGTTCGGTACCGCGAGGCGCGGAAACCGGGCGGGCCTGGTGCTCGGGCGAAGAAACCTCGTGCATGTCGTTTTCTCCTTACGGCTGATACGGGGCATCCTGGGCACGTGGCCCACGGACACCAGCTCGATGGGACGCTTCCGGCGTCACCTCGATGCAATGTGGATCACAAAAGTTCTATACGTCGTATAATCCTGTATATACAACCTGATGTCAAGCAGACGAGGAACCTGTGGATACCCAAGAGCTCACGAGGTCGTACCTCGCCCAAGGAACGCACAGCGGGCCGGCCTACCGCCGAATCATGGAAGCGATCCTCGCCGGCGTCGAGTCCGGAACATGGTCGGCCGGCGAACAGGTTCCTTCCGAGAACGAACTCGTCGAAGCCCTGGACCTCTCACGCATGACCATCAACCGCGCCTACCGGGAACTCACGACTGCGGGCGTGCTCAAACGCGTCCGCGGCGTCGGCACCTTCATTGCCGAGTTCAAGATGCCCTCGTCGCTGGTCGAGATCCGGAATATTGCTGACGAGATCCACGAGCGAGGTCATTCCCATCGCACCGACGTGTTGTTCGCGAGGGAAGAGACGGTCGAGGAAGACGCCCCCTGGCTGTCCGCGGAGGGGATCACGGGTACGGTGTTCCACTCGCTCGTCGTCCACTACGACAACGACGCTCCCCTTCAAATAGAGGACCGTTTCGTCGCCCCCTCGGAGGCCCCCGGCTACCTCGACCAGGACTTCACGACCACTACCCCGAATGACTACCTCACGCGCGTGGCCCCGTTGACCCGGGGCAAGCACATCGTGGAGGCGGTTCTGGGAACCAGCGAGGAATGCCGCCTCCTGGAGATCGACGCGTCCGAACCCTGCCTTCTGGTTCGACGTCGCACCTGGTCCAAGGAGGGCCTGGTCAGCCTGGCCCGACTCGTGCAACCGGGGTCCCGAGGCCGCCTGGAAGGAGAATTCGGGCAGTCCTGAAGCGAGCCTCCTGCCACCGGCCGACGACGCGGGGGTCCGCAACGTAGCGGGCCCCGCCCCGCGGCCGGCGCGGCAGGAGACAGGACTCAGAGTTTCGGTGTCCTCGCCTTCTGGCGCCGCGGCACGGTCATGGAGTCGGTCTCCTCGAGGGCCACACCCTTCGTCTCAGGGATGAAGAAGTAGGCGAACGGCAGGCTGATCAGTGCGAACAGCGCGAAGAGGCCGTAGGAGAATGCGAGCGAGAAGCCCGCAAGAACCGGGAAGAGCATGCTCACGGCGAAGTTGGCCAGCCAGTTCGCGCTCGTCGCGAGCCCCATTGCCTTGGCGCGGATCGTGTTGGGGAAGACCTCGCCCAGCATGAGCCACAACAACGGTCCCCAGGTTGCGCCGAAGGAAATGACGAAGACGTTGGCGAAGACCAGCGCGAGCGGCCCCCAGGCGCCGGGGAGGGACGGGCCGCCGTCGACCGTGACCGACTGGGTGAAGGCGATCGCCATGATTCCCAGGGACACGAACATGCCGACCGATCCCGTCAGCAGCAGAGGCCGACGTCCGACCTTGTCGACCAGCCCGATCGCGATGAGCGTCACCAGAACGTTGGTCACCGACGTGATCACGGAAATGGTGAACGAATTGGACTCGTCGAATCCGACCGAGCTCCAGAGCGTCGTCGAGTAGTAGAAAATGACGTTGATGCCCACGAACTGCTGGAGGATCGCCATGATGATGCCGACCCACACGATGGGCCGGAGCCCCAGCATGCTGCCGCGGAGGGACCCGGAGTTCGCGAGACGGTCCTTTTCGATGGCGTCCCGGATCTCGGTGACCTCGCCCTCAACCTGGTCCGCGGGGACGAGCGTCTGGAGGACGTTTCGAGCGTCGTCGTGCTTGTCCTGAAGCATGAGCGAGCGCGGCGATTCCGGCATACCCCAGGAAACGACGCCGTAGACGGCTGCCGGGATGACCCCGACGATAAACATCCAGCGCCAGGCCTCGACGCCGAACCAGAGGTCGTTCGCGGCCCCGCCGGCCCCGTTGGCGATCACGGCGTCGGACAGCAGTGCCACGAAGATACCGATGGTGATAGCGAGCTGCTGCATCGAACCGAGCCGCCCGCGGGAATCCTTCGGTGAGATCTCGGCGATGTACGCGGGGGCGGTCACGGAGGCGATCCCGATGCCCAGGCCGCCGATGACCCTCCAACCCACCAAGTCCCACACCGAGAAGGCGAAGCCGGCTCCGAGAGAGCTGACCAGGAAGAACACGGAGCCGAGAACCATCGCGCGGGTCCGGCCCCACTTATTCGACACCGGCCCGGCGATCCAGGCGCCGATCGCGCAACCGAGCAGGGCGCTGGCGACGGAGAAGCCCGTCATGCCGGAGGACAAGTCGAAGCGACCTTGGATCGAATCGACCGCACCGTTGACCACGGAGGAATCGAAACCGAACAGGAACCCGCCGAGGGCTCCCGAGAAGGCGAGAACTTTGACCCGGCTACTGGCCTTCGCGGCCGAAGGGGATGGACTATGACTCATGGTGCTCGCTCCTCAAAGGGGGATAGGGGTCGCTCCACCGGAAATTATGGTCCAACCTACTCCTTATAACCAGTCATCGCCCACCACGGCTCGGAGCGACGCGAAAACCGCGGAAGCATCGTGCGCTGAGCAGCGGAGCACGGTGCAGCGGGTGCCCGATCTGGCGGTCGCATGATGTGGCGGTTGCTTATTCTGGCGGTTGCCCGATTCAGTGGCGTTTTCCCCCGTTACGTGGGGGTTCAGCCACCTCCTGACGCGGGAAAACACCTCTCTTTCGGGCAACCGGCTCTCTTTCGGCGGGTCGGAGGCCCGAAGCACGTCGGCACCGCCGCCCCGCCCCTCGGAGCCGCCCGGAACCCCCTCGCAGGCGGGGACCGCACGAAACTGCCACCTCGGCACTTCAGGCTCGGACCGTACGCTCGGACCGTCGCACCGAACCCGCGGACCTCGTCGGCGCACCCTCGTCACAATGACCAAACCGGCCCTGACAAGGCACGCCATGGCCCGTCCCAGGTGTATTCGAAGCCGTCCGACTGTGTAGGGTGGAGCACAATTCTGGAAGGAGAGCCATGGCCGATTCTCGCGAGCCGAAACCCAAGAAGTCCGCGACGTCCGACTCCGCGTCTCGACCGGGCAGAGGCACATCGTCCCGCCCCGCATCCCCCGGACCCGAGAGCGCGGAGGCGGCACCCGCCGACAAGTCCGCAACGTCCCAGACCCCCGGCGGAACGGGAAAGCCCTCGCGATCCGGCGGTCCCGGCGGGTCCGGCAAGTCCGGCGGCTCCGACAAGCCCCAGTCCGCTCGCGGACCCGGAAAGCCTCAGGCTTCCGGCCGGAAACGATCGAATCGCAAGGCATCGAAGCAGACCGGCTCCCCCAAGTCTCCGGGTCCGGCCCAGACGCGCAACAAGGCTGGCAACACGACGGGGAACAACCGGGCGGAGCGGCCCACCGCGTCGCCGAAGGCGAACGCGAATGGTGCGCCCGCCGAGACCCCTCAGGAACAGGGCAAGCAGGCTCCGTCGGAGCGGCCCACGAACGCCAAGGGTCCTGGCACGTCGGCGGCCGCGGCAGCCGCCAGCTCGACTTCGAGTACGGGAGATACGGACACGCCAAACACCGGTGCACCCGGTAAGGAACAGGCCGCGACACCTCGGAACGGCGGGAAGCAGACAGCCGCACCCGGCGCGGGGCAGGGCAAGAAGTCCCCGGGCAAACCTCAAGACAAGCACCCGCAGGATCCCCGCCGCCCCAAATTCCCCGGAAGCACAGCCAACAAGGTTTTGCTGACCGGCTTGCTCGTCATCGGCTTCGCGCTGTTGATCACGGTCCTGGTGATTCTGATCGGATTCCCGCTCATGGAGTTCTAAGGGACGAACTCACCATTTTCTGCCCCGCCGTAAGATGAACCGGGAAGCGGCGGGGCACACAACTTCCACCACGCCGGGAGGAAGGAAGACTCAGGGATGCGAATCCACCGCATTTACAACAACAATGTGGTCCTCGCATGTGAAGATTCCGGCGACACCGTGGTCATGATCGGCCGCGGCCTGGGTTTCGGCAAAAAACGGGGAGACCCTGTGGACCCGGACAGGGTCGAACAAAAATTTGTCCCCGAATATCAGGGGGAAGATCATCTCACGACCCTCTTGTCCGACATTCCTCCCGACGTCCTGTCCGTGGCGACGGAACTCGAGACCATGGCGAGGGCGCACCTCCAGTCGAACATTTCCCATTCCTTCATCCTCCCTCTCGCCGATCACATCAATTACGCTCTGATTCGCGCGAGGGAGGGGCTCCGCATCGAATACCCATTGAGCGTGGAAGTCGGTCAGCTGTATCCGAAAGAAGTCGCATTCGGGCAAAAAGCCATTGGCGTGATCAACGAGCGCTTCGATACGGATCTCCCCGAGGACGAAGCGACTCCGCTCGCCCTGCATCTGGTCAATTCCCAGTTCGCGACCGCTGACCTTGTGAAGACCTTCAGAATGACGGAAGTCTTCACCCAGATCTTCGAGATTATTTCCTCCGCCTACGGGTACCAGGTCAACCAGTCGCACCTTTCCGTGGCCCGATTCGTGACCCACTTGCGCTACCTCTTCGTCCGCGCCGAGCAAGGAAAGGCCTCCAGGACCCAGGACCCTGCGTTCCCTGCGGTCCGGGACGCCGTCCGCGGTGGATACCCCCGGGCCTACGACTGCGCCCACAAAGTGTCCCTGCTCCTGCAAATGCACATGGATCAGGAGCTGACGGAGGATGAACACACCTATTTGACGATGCATATTGCGCGACTCGCCACGGACTTGTGGGGAGAGAGCTCGTCGACACACCACGCTTCCTGAGCCGTTGAGTCGGCGACAGATTCTCGGAAGACCCATTGGCAACCTTAGAATATGAGAACGATCCTGCACCTTCAGCGCTCCCAATAGAAGGAAGACCGTGACTTCACCCCAGAGCCCTCGGACATCCGTCATTATGCCGGTTTACAACACGGAAAAACGTGTTGTCTCGGCGATAACTTCAGTTCTCGCCCAGACCGACCCGGACTTCGAGCTGCTGGTCATGATCGACGCTTCTCCGGACCAGTCGTCGGAGACCATTCATCGATTCCTGTCCGAGCACCCGGACTCTCGGGTCAGGGTCTTCGACAATCAAACCAACCTCGGCGTCTCCGGGGTTCGCAATCAGGCGCTGGATGAGGCAAAGGGACGATGGGTCACGTTCATCGACTCGGACGACCGCTACCGCCCGAATTTCCTGTCCACCATGCACGCTTTCGCTCAGACGCACGACGCCGATTTGGTGGTCTGTGGGCACACTTTGGTGAGCACGGACGGGTCCCACCGGGACCGTTCGGCCGGATCGACGGGAGCACGTTCGGGAAACCAAGCCGGTCTCGAACTCCTCGAAGACAACCTCACACCGTATGTCTGGGACAAGCTGATTTCCGTTGATGCCATTGCGGACGTCCGCTTCCCCATGGACATCCACCGGGCCGAGGACGCCGTGTTCAGCCTGGGTGCGTACACAGGCTCGGAACGGATGGCCGTGATTGAGCCCTCCCTGTACGAATACACGGTCGACGCGAACTCGGCGACGTGGGGGAAAGTCGTACCGGTCGAGGAAAGCGACAGGCTCCTGGAACACCTGAGCCAACAGGCCGGGCCCCTGCTGGACGAGCCACAAGGACTCAGTGCATTCAAGATTTCCTGCATACTGACCTACCTCAACAATGCCCAACAGGCCATTGGTCTCGACAAGGCAGAGGGAGGCGAGATCATTTCCCAGTGCCAACGCAGAATCTCCTGGAATCAGATCGCCGCCGCCCTCCGAATCAAGCCGGTTTTCGGATTCGCGGGAATTCTGCTCAAAGCCTCTCCCGCCGCCTATCGCCGGCTCTACGGCACGTACGTTCGGCGAATGTACGGTATTTGAATCCGAGTCTTTAATTGACAAGAGACAAGCCCTGAACAAAAATTTGGCGCGAGACCCCACTCACCCCCGAAACCTCGGGTGGGGCCTCAACACTCGATTCATCACTCCATCTCTCGCACCTTTGACCAAGGGTTTACATGCGCACATTTCGCACTGTGGCCGGAATCTGCCTCGTGGCAGGCATCGCCATCTCAACCGTTCCTTCCGCCTTCGCTGCTCCCCCGAGCGGACCGACGAATCAACAACAGTCCCAGACCAAGTCATCGGGTGATTCTTCACTCGCCCAGGCTTCGGGCCAGGCCAAGGAGACCCCCTCGACCGTCGAACCGACCACGGATCGTCTGGTGGTCAGGTTCAAAGATTCCACGCCAGAGGACACCAAGTCTCAGCTCCTGCAGAAGACGGACGACGTCGCCCCCTCCGAAACCTCGAAGCTTCTCAAGGCGACGGCCAACCAGTCCGATGTCGTGCAGATGTCCAAGAAGCTGGATGAAGCCGCGCAGGACAAGGTTGTCTCGAAACTCGAGGAAGATCCTGCCGTGGAGTATGCGGAACCGGACAGGATCGTCAAGAATGCGGCGTCGTCCTACCCCAGTACCCCGAATGACCCGATGTACTCGTCGAACCAGTGGAACCTGAGAACCATCGGCGCCTCGGGAGCCTGGCAGCACGCAACGGGCGCCGGGCAGACGATTGGCGTCGTCGACACCGGGATCACGGACCACCCGGATCTCAATGCGAAGGTCACGGGCGGATACGACTTCGTCTCGCCTGACTACGACAGGGACGGTACGAGCGGTCGCGACGGGGACCCGAGCGATCCCGGGGTGCTCAACGATTCGGAGAACTGGCACGGGACCCACGTCGCCGGGATTGCCGGGGCCTCGACCAACAACGGCATCGGGATTTCCGGCGTCGCCCCCGACGCCAACATCGAACCCGTCCGCGCCCTCGGCATCGGGGCATCCGGCTACGAATCGGATTTCGCCGATGCCATCACCTGGGCCTCAGGGGGAGCCGTCGCAGGAGCTCCGGCCAACCCCCAACCGTCGTCCGTGGTCAATTTTTCGGCCGCCTGGGACGGACAGTGTTCCGCGACCATGAAGTCCGCCGTCGATGGGGCCCATGCGCGGAATGTTCCAGTGGTCGTCGCCGCCGGAAACGCAGGGGTCAACGCGAACGATGTGACGCCGGCGAATTGTCTCGGCGCGGTCGTCGTCGGGGCCTCCGCCTCGACCGATGTCATGACCGGGTACTCGAATTGGGGCCCGATGCTGGATGTTCTCGCGCCGGGCGGGACTACGGGTGCGGACATCTACTCCACGTACAACACCGGTAGCGAGTCGCCCGCGCAGGCCAGCTACGGCCCGCTCAACGGGACCTCGATGGCTGCACCGCACGTCGCCGGCGTCATCGCCCTGATGAAGCAGCGCGACCCGGGTCTGGACGTGGAGAGCATCCGGAATACTCTGGTCAGAACCGGCGCGGGCGTGAGCGGGTACTCACGCATCAACGCGGAGGCAGCGGTGGGCGCGGTCGAGTCGGTCGACAGCGGGCCCGTGGTCGTCAACGGGATCAAGGAGCTCTACGACGCCCAGGGCGGGGCCGCGAAGTTCGGGACCCCCAGGAACAACGAGAGCGGCGGACTGGTGGACGGTGGTGTCTTCCAGGAGTTCAGCAACAACTACACCATCTACTGGACTCCGTTCACGGGCACGCACTCGGTGAATTTCTCGGGCGCCATCGGTGCCAAATTCCGTGACGGCGGGTACGAGAACACCTACGGCTACCCCACGTCAGAAGAGGTCAGCGCCGACGGGTACGCGTACCAGTGGTTCCGAACCGCATCCGGCCAATCGAACCTCATGATGTGGACCCCGTCCGACGGCGCCCACACCATCATCGAGACCGGTGCCATCGGCGGTGCCTGGATAGAGAACGGCCGCGAACAGGGTTGGGGCAAGCCGACGACGGACGAGTTCCAGGGCGCGGACGGGAAAATCCACCAGAAGTTCAGCAATGGCGTCGAGGTGACGTGGACCAGCGACGAGGGTATTCGCGTGCTCGGCTGATCCTGGCCTTGGCACGGAGTCATCCGGATGCTGACTCATACTCGCCGATGTAATCCCTGATGGATGACCGGCAACTCGGAATGCAGAATAGGATGATCATGCTGGCGCCGATCGCGCATTGCAGACATCGGATGATGGGCTGCCACGGCACAGCGGGCTGGAAGGCCAGAAGACCGTAACCTAGGAAGCTGATGACGGCGTAGACAATGACGATAGCCAGCACGTGCCGGTTGCGGGCTTGCACCAGTTTGCGGGTGTAGAGCAGTGAGTTGATCCAGCCCAAGGCAAACAGGCTGCGCAGGGCGAGGATGAAGACCACCGCTTCGTGGGTGCGGATGCAGAAATCCGAATACTGCGGAAACAGGATCCACGAGAGGACCAGTGCAAGAAGCGAGAGTCCGATGATTCCGTAAACGAAGTACAGAAATGGTTTCAGGGCTCGGCGCACGGCGCGCTCTCCCGGTTTCACGGCTGATGGGGCTTCGGAATGGTGCGGGTGTCCGTCCAAGGACCGGCGTCGTGGCCGCATACAACGACTGTGCTCTCCCGGCTCAGCTCCCATAGCCGCGAGACCACGATATGCCGTCGTTCGTTGTCCAGTCCCGCCAACGGCTCATCGAACACGCTGATGGGTGCGGCCCGCAGGTGTTCAGTTAATCCTGAATGGGCAGGCCCCACGTGCTGACCTCTTGGTCCACCAGCGTGGACTGGTTGCCCCATCCACGTTCTTCCAGCGATGTACTCAGCTGTGCAAGGATACGTCGTCCCGATCCTGCTGTGATTTTTCTGCACGAGACAACAGGTCGCACCACCCGAGCAGCTCCTGCATCTCGTTTGAACCATCGCGACCGCAACCATTCCGGATTCGGGTCAACGAGTACGACCCGGCGTTGGTGGCAGCGATGGCGACTTCGGTTTTCGGAGCTTTGACCATCGTGAGCGTGGCAGCCACTGCGGAGACGTCTTCCGGAGTGGTTGCAACAGTCACAGCAGTCCGCGTGGACATGCTGGGCATACCTTCCTGAGTCGGTGCGACACCCTGCTCACCATTGACAAACGCCGAAGCGCCCGCGGAATCCAATTCCGGCGGGACACAGCAATCTCCGAATGCGACAGCCCGACCATGGTCGAACGAGACGGATCAGCAGTCTCAGTGGCTATGGAACGGCCAGCGCGGAAACACACAGAGGCCACTCACGGATCACAACGAAACGCTGGGGTCGATCCCTTGATGAGAATCAATCGGAAAGATCCTATGAATATCTATTGCTTCCTGGGTCTACAACGACAGCACCAGCCACAGTGCCGCCGCAATAATCAAAGGAGAGCAAGCAATACCATTGAGCAAACGGTACTGAACGATAATGGCAATAAATTCCCGAATAAAAGCACTCGGGACAAAATACCGAGCCGTAGGAGATCCGACAACAGTCGCATTGATCCCCGCCCGACGAGTCAGGCTCGCAGCCCGAAGGACGTGGTAATTATTGGTTACTACAACACACTCGTCCATTCGATCAGCCCGGGAAATGATCGATTCCGAAAACCGAATATTCTCCCAGGTAGTACGCGACTTCTCCTCTGGATAGACATCAGCTGGATCAGCGCCCTGCTCAAGCAAGTACTCTGCCATCGCTTGGCCCTCTGGTCGTGATTCATCACTGCCCTGCCCACCAGACGGAACCACAATGGGTCGCCCAGTGTCCTCAGCGGCGGTGGCCCCGTAAATCTGAAGAGCCCGGTCGAGACGACTGCGCAACAACGGAGACACTGCCCCGTTGATCAGCCCGGAGCCAAGAACAATAATTGCTGAAGGATGCACTTTGCGAGACATCCTGCCGTACACAATTGAATAGAATGCGAAAGAAACAAATGCGAGACTGTAATAGGCTATTATAAAGACTATAAAGAAACCTATTGATGCAGCAACAATATTCAGTGGGTAAGGTATCCTGCTCAGCGAAAACAAGCCGAAAAGAATTGCAGGAACAACCAGTATTAGCACGCCAGAAATTAGAGACAGCAAGTTCCCCAATCTGCGCCCCTCGTGCCTCAGCATCACGATTCCGTTTGCAATAAGAGCGATCGACAGAATCAGCACTGCCACCGGAACCAGAAACATTGCGGCAATAACGAGAGTCCAGGCAAACGGCACAACGCTCGCCAAAACGATTAACCCAAGTAGCGCCAGAGCGCTCACGCCGATCGTCAAGAATACGCCATTGCGCAACATGCGAGGGTCCTTGCGTCGCCCCCACCCGTAGAGCGCGAAAAAGAAGCCGGCAAGGACAAGGAGGGTAACGCCAATTTCCATGCATCAATCCTGACATAATCCAACACCAGGACCCACCACCGCGATCATCGCAGGGATCACGCCGGGGTGAAACTCACGCAATGAAGACATTGGCAAGATTGAACCACTCGACCATGGGTTCTCCGGGTCCTGGTTCCACGTTTACCGACGAGCACCGGCTCATTGACAGGATCAGCGACCACGAAATACGTATCACCGCATGTCGATACCACTACGGAAGCTGAAAACAGGATGGGCGAAATGAATGAGGTCTAGCCAGAACCGTGCTGGCTAGACCTCAGGCGGGTGGCAGACAGGCTGATAATTAGAGAACAGGCATCTACTGACTCACCGCCGAGTTTCAGGTGCTGCCTGTGATTGGTCGTCCAAGCGACGGAACCTGGGACGTTTCCACCAGGTCACGGCCCGCCAGACGTATTCCAGGGGTCCGTAGAGGAACGCCTTGAGCCACAGTGATGAGATGACCACCTGGCACGCCAGAATCACCGCACATCCCAGGATCATCATCCACCAACTCTTGTCCGTAGCGGGACCCACCCCGACTGCCCGGAAAACCGGGGCGGTCAGGATAACCACCAGGGTTGCAGCGACGTAGTTGGTCAGCGCCATTCGACCCAGGGGAACAAAGACACGGCTGAGAACAGCCCGCAGCGGCGTCCGGAGCAGAACCAGCGCCAGGGCGCAGTAGCCGATAGCCATGATCAGACCCACTCCTCCCGGGAAGCGGCTATCTGCACGCAACTCCTGGTTCCCCTCTACCAGGAGAATGCCGATGGTCGAGAGCACAGCAGTGCCGATCACGATGACAACGTTGGTACGGGTGGCAGTCTCAGCCCGCCGGACGGTATCCGTCAGTCCCACGGAATAACCCAGGACGATCAGACCGGGCACAAGACCGAGGCCGCTACTGCGAGTCAGCAAAACCCCTAGCAGCAGCACCGCACCAATGACAGCGCATATGCCAGGGGCCCACCGACGGGGGAGCCAGCTGAGCGGTAGCAGCAAGACAAGTCCGCAGAGGGCGTACGGCAGAAGCGCCTCACCGGGTTGGAGAAACTGGTGTATAACGCCCAGCACCAAAAGGGCAATGAGCCGGCGGAGCAATACCACCCGAGGGTGATTTGAACGTTGCATTGCCCCCCGTCAGAACGATGGCGAAGCTGATCCCGAAGAGAAAGGAAAAGATCGGGAAGAACCGCTCCTGCACGAACAAGTCCAACAGATGTCGAACCAACGTCGGGTGCCCTGGCGCGGTATAAGCATCGACTCTGAGCAAGTTAGGAGTGTTGACCAAGAGGATGCCTGCGACGGCGATACCTCGAATGACATCGAGCGACAGGATTCGCGATTGAGGGGCCGAGGGCTGAGGGCGCTGGTGCACCTGGCGGGAGGTTGCATTCGATACGTCACTTACGGTACCTGGGCGCGAAGAACGATCGATGTATTCGGGATTTCCTTGCATGGTTCCATTCCATCATCTCGATGGACGTTCCAGGCATCGGTGGGCGATGATCAACGTCACGGTTCCGAGGTTATCGTCGGACCCGGGATCTTGGAGATCAGCGCACGTCCGCGTGCAGTAGGACCAGAACTAGGCAGTAGACCCCCGCAGGGCCGGTCAGGTATATCGTTGCAAGCTCTCGACTACGCTTGACGTCTTGTCCAGAGTGCCGGTAAATCGTCGGCCCAGAGGCTCCGAAATCTCAGCAGGAGCGGAAGCAATGAGAGCGCTGGTAGAAGCTGCGGCGGTCCATGAAGTGATCACTCACCGTGACGCGCACCAGGAGCAACCTTCTGGTTGTTCGAGAGTCCGATTCCTGGGACGAGGACGGGTCTGATGAGGATGCTCTCAGTGTTCGAGTCCGCCGGAACGGTGAAGCCGAGGCACCCGTATCTGGGAAGAAGACGAGGGAGAAGAGCATCAGGGCCGAGGGGCACTCGATCACGCGTCCGCGCGGAATCGCGAGGCGTTCACCCTTTTCAGGCGAAGAGGGAATGCAATGCCAGCGGCACGGTATGGGTGCTTGGGTGGTTCCGCCAGGGGTCTACCCACGGGGCTCGCTGATGACACTGTTGACCTGCTAGAAGGACAAATCCGGGATCAGTGGGACGTCGAAAACCCCGGAGTCTGGCGGTTCTGGACCAACGGACAAGTAAAGACATCGCGGTTATTGAGGCCTACGCGATTAATGTACTGGGCAACCCGCGCGTATGAGGCCCTCAAGCCCGTCCGCGTGTACACGATATTGCGCTCACGGCAGTAGGACTCGATGATCGGGGCGATGCGACGCAGGTTGGGTCGGGGCATGGAGGGGAACAAATGATGCTCAATCTGGAAGTTCAGTCCACCCATCGCCGTGTCCAAGATGAGCGGTCCCTTGATGTTACGGCTCATCATGACCTGGCGAGAAAAGAAGTCGAGGCGACTTTTTGCGTCCACGATGGGCATACCCATGTGGTTCGGAGCGAAGGCCATGCCCATGTAGAACCCGAAGATCCCGAGCTGGACGCCCAGAAAGGCGAAAGCCAGTCCTGGCGTGAAGATCCAGAACACTAGGACTAGGTAACCGATGAGGCGCACGCTGATCTGGCCGAGCTCCGCCCACCGATGCTTGACCTTCCCGGGCGACGCCAGGCGTCGGATGCTGGAGACGTGGAGGGACAAGCCTTCCAGGAGCAGTAGGGGGAAGAAGGCGAGGGCTTGGTGGCCACGTAGCCACCGGATTATCGGCGAACGGTGCCGCCGCGCGGACTGCTCGGCAGTGACAGCGAAGATGGGCAACTCAATATCGGGGTCGGTGCCGATCTTATTGGGGCTGAGGTGGTGTTTGGTGTGCTTGCGCTGCCACCATCCGTGGCTCATGCCGACCATAAGGTTGACGAGCACCATGCTGGTCCAGTCGTTCCAACGGCCAGAACTGAAGATTTGCCGGTGGGCGGCATCGTGCCCCAGGAAAGCGATCTGGGCAAGGACCAAAGCTAGGGCGCCGGCCACGGCGAGCTGCCACCAAGTGTTTCCTATCCAGATCATGGCGAGCACTGCACCCACCAGCGCGGCCGTGAGGCCGATGATCCGCGTCCAGTAGTAACCATAGCGACGACGTAGCATGCCCTGCTCCTGCACGATGCGGGAAAGGTCAGCGAATTCTTGATTTGGGTTGGATGGTGATGAGTTTACTGGTGCCGCGTGTGAAGCAACCATAGTGATCCGATCCTGGCTCACGACGTACTACCTTGTGAGGGCAACCGGCGGTGAGCATGGAGTCCCATCAACGCGTTTTCTCGAAGAAGACCGAGAATGCGAGGTCGAGAGGGCCCGGAGGAGTCCGAAGTAGATATGGGCATAGACCTCTCTGTTACAAGGATAACAGGATGGCCTGGTCTCCGACGAGGAAGGCGGTGGGCCGCGGGCCGCGGGAGTGGAGCATAATCTCCAGTTCGCCGCCGAGTTCTTCCGTTACCGGCCACCGGCCGAGAGAGGCCTCCGTTCCCGCATGCTGCGTGAGCTGACCCGTATACACACCATGAGGGCATGGCAGCGGCCAAAGCCAAAGAGAGATGGCGGGACAAGAAACGGAAGGTCTCGGTGGCCCAGGAGAAGCACTTGGTCTCGCAGTATCGACGTGGTGAGCACACGACGGCGGAGGTTGCCGAGTTGTTCGAGGTAGCCCGGTCAACCGTCTACAGGGCCGTCCAACGAGCCGGTAGTTAACTGGCAGCGCCGGCCGGGGCGGGATTGATGAGTTGGTACAACACATCTAAGAAGAGGTCTTTCGCGTCGAGGGTACGTTGAGCGCGCAGAGCTCAAGAGTCGAGTAGTTTTTATCAGTAGTCAGTACCCAGAAGGACCATCATGAAGCATCATCACGCGTTGCGGAGTTGCAACGAGATGAATGCTTGCGGCCGACCCGCCGCGTCCCAAAGCTCCTCGCCCTAGGACCCTCGCAAAGAGACACTTCTCGTCCTCCTTGACCTTCGCGCCGAGGGGCTCCTCGTCCCGGACCTCGCCGGCACTCTTCGAAGCGGACTTGACCACAGACTCCTCGCCGACGGCCCCGCACCGAGGAGCTCCGCGCTCCTCGAACCTTCGCGAACACCACCATAGAGCTCCTTCGACGAGCCCAATTATTAAGAACGTTTCGACGCTTCGCTCGACGTGGACGGGTCGAAAAGGCGTAGCACACGACGGATCATGTCAACGAGGACAAAACGCCCAGGCCAGCCGAACAGCCGTGCGAAGAAGAAGCAACGGAAGTCTCAGATCGACCGGACCGACGAGCTGCGTCGCGCATACGGCCAGATGAAGCAGAACAAGCAGAACGTTGAGTCCGGCGAAACGTACGCCTCGCAGTATCGCCGCGCGCAGAAGCCCTCGGGTCGGAGCGACGGGCGGTGGATCTGATGGGTCTCCTGAAGCGGCTCTTCGGGCGGGACAAGGAACCCGAGGGGCGCGAGATGACCCCAGAGGAAATGACGGAGATGATCCGGACGCATCGTAAGGCAAGGATGCAGAAACTGATCCACCAGGCGCGCATCTCCTAGGGGCAGGTCTACGCGAACGGGACGCCGCGACCCCGAAACCGTTCCTCGGAGATCAAGGATATTGGAAACTTTCTCTAAGTCACGAACTAACAACACTTTGATAACGGTTTCATAACGAATCACAGATCGTGTTGATAATCCTCAGGACCTCTATGTACCCTCTGGTTGTGCTCCCGGTCACGTGACCATCTGAGCGCAATGAGCACAACACAGGAGGAGATCCCTAGCAAGCAGACAAGAAGGCCCACAGAGATGACCATCCCCTGAATTATTTCATTCTTTAATAGATAGAAGAGCAGGAATATTAGGGCGACGAACACGACGATTGCCATGTTGAGCGACTTGGTTCTCATGCTGTTCGCATCCTTTCGCAGGTCATGTCTGATTCTATCTATACAGCATCTACTGAGGAGAACCATGAGAAGCAGAACCACGAAAATTTTCGGATCAGTGGCCGCCGGTGCACTGGTGGCAGGTGGCATCACGATGTCTCCGCTTGGCGCGCAGGACGAAGCTCAAGCTGCCGTGTGCGGCTACTCGGTCGAAACGCAGAACTATGACTCCATCGTTCAGATCAACCTCCCGATCATTGGGTCAGTAGACGCTTTTGGTGGCGAACGCCGCGTGGCTCACTATGGACACTGCGGTGGCGGAAACGTCAAGATCAAGGTTGAAACTGAAAATGACGGCAATCAGGAGAAGTGCGTTACCCCAGGGGACACCGTCCTGGGATTCACGGAAAACGATCCAAAAATTAAGTTTGCTTCAGCAATCGGTGCCTGTTGAGAGGTTGAACTATGAATATTAAAAATATAGTATCGACAGGTTTGATTGCTTGTTCTGTCGCTATAGGTGTTTCCGCGGTTGGTGCTGTGCCTGCTTCGGTTGCCACCTGCGGCTGGTCTCCGGATTTTTCCAGCAATGTCGGCGGTCAGGATGATGGGTACTACGAACGTGGGACCTATAACCACTGCGCTGAGAGCGGGACAATTAAAATCAAAATAAACTACACGTACGCCAGTGAAGAAAAGTGTGTCACCAATGGGGAGACCAAACTTTATGCCAACCCAGACCTGGGTGCATTGCGTGATGCCGTGGCGATTGGTCAATGCTGACCCATTCTGGCACTCGGAAGGTCTCTGAAAATCTACCACTGAAATCGCTCATGACTGGTATTATGAGCGATTTCGAAGTCGAGTTGATCGTACGAGAGATCGAGAAGAGCTAGCGCTAGAAGGTCCCTCGATAGGACCCGCTCCGGCGGGCATGACCTTTTTGGGCATTTGTGCCCCGCGCCAGCGGGGATATCCCGGGATCTTCGGAAGGCCGGCAAGGCGAGTCAATGCCTTGCCGGCCTTCATATTGTCTTCTCAAGATGGATGAGTGAGGGGAATCTTCATGTGGGGTTGGGACTGGGGGACGGTGCCAGCTTGGGCTAGTGCTGCAACGAGTCTTCTTGCTTTTGGTGGAGTGATCTTTCAGCAGTGGACAGAGGCAGGGAGGCGCGAGTCTGACATAGAGAGAGAACGACACCTTCGGGAAGAAGGAGAAGAAGTAACCCGACTCCAGAAAGAACGTGCTCAAGCTGAGCAGGTTGCTGCTTGGGCGATGTAGTGATCGGGGAGGTTGGTTAACCGAGAGAACGGCGGCTGATGATTACACGCCGTGTGCGGGCGATGGTGATTGTAGTAGTGCAGCCAGCGATTCAGTTCTTCTCGGCGCTCAGCTTCAGAGGTAT
Source organism: Rothia sp. HC945 (assembly GCF_051370785.1). Taxonomy (NCBI): domain Bacteria; kingdom Bacillati; phylum Actinomycetota; class Actinomycetes; order Micrococcales; family Micrococcaceae; genus Rothia; species Rothia sp. HC945. The sequence goes on from NZ_JBFCSN010000001.1 coordinate 1,720,594, forward strand.
AGCAGCGGGCGTAGGCCCAGCCGTCAGCCAAGGTTCGATGAAAGCGTTCCACCTTGCCGTTGGTCTGTGGGCGATACGGTCGTGTCCGTCTGTGCGTGACACCGAGTCTGATACAGGTGTCTCGCCACAGATTCGAGCGGTATGCCCCGCCGTTATCCGACAGCACCCGTTCGACGGTGATGCCGCGGGCAGCGAACCACCCCGCCGCGCGGATCAGCACTAATGCGGCAGTCCTAGCCGTTTCGTCGTCGTGAACTTCGGCGTAAGCGAGGCGGGAGTGATCATCGATGATCGTATGGACGAATGCTTTGCCCATCAGCGGGTTACGGTGTTTGCTGCGGGGCTTGCCCGGTGTTGCGACACGGTGTTTCTCACCTTGTCTACGGCCAACGTAGCGCCATCCACCGCCGTCGGGGATATTGCCGAGTTTCTTCACATCGACATGCAGCATTGATCCAGGATGGTCATGTTCGTACCTTCTGATCGGTTCACCTGTCGCCCGGTCTGTGTACGACAGCCGGTTGAGATGGGCACTGCGAAGTATCCGATGGACCGTGGAGGCGGCGATGCCCAGCCGGTAGGCCAGTTGTACAGGTCCTTCGCGTAGCCGAAGTCGGAGCCTGATGCAACGCTGAGTGGTCTTGCCGCCGGTCTTGTGCGGCGAGCTGTGCGGACGTGAGGAAGCGATCTTGCATAGACTCTCCAGCCAGATAGCGCAGTACCCATCGCTTCACAGTGGGCCAGGAGACCTGGAATCTGGCGGCGACCTCGCTAATAGGCCAGTGTTCGTCGACCACGAGTTGGGCAACCTTGAGGCGATGTCTCGGGGTCAGGGCGGCGTTGGTGTGGCTCACGATATCCTCCCGGGATAGCGACGAAGAAAAGGGACCGGCCCAGGTGGGGCTAGTCCCTATGGATGAATTGCTTGGATGATCGGTTAGGCAGGTTGGACAGCAGTACTGCTGATCACTTCGGCCAATGCATCGGGACAGCTCCACATCGGCCAGTGGCCGGTGGGAAGATCAATGACGTCGATATTGTCGAGCTTGGACACCTCGGCGAACATCGGGTGTCCCCCTTCGGCCAACTCCAGTACTTGCCCACTGGGCATAGAGCAACACACCAGCGTGGTCGGTACGCTGGAGCGGTCATCATTTGTCAGATTCACAGTTGCACGCATGACAGGTGCCGGTTCGGCGACGGCCTTCTCGCGGAAGCGGTCGAGGTGCTCGGAGCTCAGGCCATCGAGGCTGGCCTGCTCACTGAGTGCCTCGAAAGCAGGCAGTGGCACCTCCATGACAGATTCGGGGAGATCCGGGGCAAAGGTGCTGCCTGGCGAGACCGGACCGGAGTCGACCCACACAACCCGCCGGACCAGTTCTGAGTGTCGGTCGATCACGACACTGACCGGAGCATTGGCACCGCTGTGTGCGACGAGAACAACATCACCTCCCTGTGCGTCGACTACTGATTGGATCGCCGCGACCTGCTCGTCGAGAGTCCTGGTTGCGCGCTGTGGGTCTTGATCGTCGAGGCCGGGAAGAGTGATAGGAATGGCCCGCATGCCGTCGGATGACAGCTGTTCGGCGACTTCGTCCCATGCCCATGCCCCAAGCCAATGGCCCGCGATCAGAATGATCACGGGAGGGGCCTTTTCCTGCTGTTTTGATGTCATGGTGCGATCATGTCAGTGCTGGTGGACAACAGATCGTTGACGTTCTTGATCCTCGGACGCGACAACAGGCTGAGCGACTGGCTGAGCGGGTGTGGGTCAATCCCCCCCCCCCCCCCCCGCCGCGTCGTTGAGGTCAATGCGTTCTGCATTGGAGCAAGCGATAACAGACCAGAAGGTAGTTCGGATCCAGTACGTCACCAACGAGGGGGCTGAAAGCTGCCGCGATGTCGAGCCGGTGTTGTTCGCTTCCACCGGCGGGCGTTGGTATCTGATCGCATGGTGCCCTCTACGATCAGCGGTCCGTTGGTTCGCGTTGTCGCGGGTGAAGAAGGCTGTTGTCACTAGTGAGCCTTGTTCTGGTCACGACATCAAGGAGGTTGGCATACCGCCTGTCAATGCGCGAAGCGTAAGCCCTCATCACCGGTAAATCACTCGATCAACGTTCCCGGACAGTACACCTAGCCGCGATGGTGGTTGTGGTGACATTCAAGCCAGGAACCACCTGAAGGCATACCGGTTCAACGATTGCGTGGGTTTTCAGCGTGTCGCGAGGTAGGTCGCCCATGATCCGGCTGAGGTGATGTCGGGTGCATCCATCGTCGCGAGGGGCTCGCAAAGGAACCCTAGTGCGGTGTCGCCGGTGTCGAGTTCGACCACTCCGACGGTCATGGGCGCGGCGAGCCCGGTGAGGAAGTTTCCGACATGTGCTGCGGGGATGGACCATCGTTCGCCCGTGATGGCTGCGCCCCCGCTCCCTACACGGACGAGGCCCGGCTTCGGTGGTGTGGTGGGCAAAGCGTGCAGGCGGTAGGTCGGCGCGGTGGTGATGGTCCCCCGGCAGACGGCACCGAGGTCGGTGAGCTGCCCGTTCAGGGGCTGGCCTGTCATGTGCGCACCGAAGACGGCGATGTCGATCGTGGGCGGGTTCCACGCTGCATCGACGGACGGTTCGTCGAGGAGCATTCGCCCAGCGAGGTCGGCGAGAGCGGCGTCGGAGAAGGCAGGCCCGATGAGGGTGACCCCGAAGGGCGCCCCATCGGCTTCGGTCCCGGGGACGGCAATGGCGGCGAGATCGAGCAGGTTGACGAAGTTCGTGTAGGTGCCGACCCACGAGTTGACGGCGATGGGGTCGGCCTGCACCTCGTCGATGCGGGGGTGTCCGGGCGCAGTGGGAAGGAGCAGGGCGTCGACGTCGGCGAGAACGGTCTGGGCGGTGAGTGCCGCACGGCGAAGGCTCTGCTGGTCTGCGACGAGGTTCACCGCGGTCTTGTCGCCGCCGCCGCGGATGATGGCGGTCACACTGGGGTCGGCGCGTTCAGGGTCGGTGTCGAGGTGGCGGCCGACGGCATAGGTGCGCTCGGCAACGATGGCGCCCTCGTACAGCAGTTTGGCGGCGTCGAGCAGCGGCGTGATGTCGGTTTCGATCAGCTCCACCCCGGCCTGCCGGAGGCTGTCGAGAGTCCGGTCGTAGCTGTCTTGCCAGGCGGGGCTCAGCGGGCTCAGGTTGTGTGCCTGCGCGACGGCGAGCCGGGGTGACGGGGATGCGGCGACGGGAGCGGTGGGGTCCCATGCACGGCTGGTCGCGTCCAGCGGGTCGACGCCGGTGATGGTGTCGACGATCGTGCGTGCGGTGGTGAGGGTGCGTGCGAAAACCGTGATCGTGTCGTAGGAGGGGGCGGCGGGCACCATGCCGCGGGCGGGGACGAGACCGAGGGTGGGTTTGATACCGACGAGCCGGTTGAACGCTGCGGGCACACGGCCGGAGCCTGCGGTGTCCGTGCCGAGGGCGGCGTCGACGATGCCGAGGGCCGTCGCCACGGCGGAGCCGGAGCTGGAGCCACCGGAAATCAGGTCCGGATCGAAGGCATTGCGGACCGCGCCGTATGGGCTGCGGGTTCCCACGAGGCCGGTCGCGAACTGGTCGAGGTTCGTCTTTCCGATCGCGATCGCGCCGGCCTCTTCGAGACGAGCGACGGCGGTGGCGCTGAGCTCGGGAACGTAGCTCGTTGCCGGTGCCGCGCACGTGGTGGGAAGACCCGCGACGTCGATGTTGTCCTTCACTGCGACGACCGTTCCGGCGAGGGGAAGGGAGTCAGCGCCGTCGTGGTCGAGACGCGTCTGCACCTCGCGGGCGATGGCGAGGGCGTCCTCGCGGGTACGGAGCGTGATCCAGATTTCCGGTCGATCGACGGCGGCGATGCGTTCGTAGGCGGCTTCGACGCGGCCAATCGGGTCGGCGGTGGATGAGAGGGGGCGGGTCAGATCATTGTTGGTGTTCATGCGGGTTCCTTTCGAGAGAGAGGCCGGGGGTGTCAGGCGGGTACGGGAACGTCGACGGAGGCGACGATCGCGAGGGGTTGGCCGGCGGAGACGGTGTCGCCTGCGGAGACGAGCACTTCCACGACGGTCAGGCGGCGCGGGGCTCGAACAGGGGTTTCCATCTTCATCGCCTCGAGCACAAGCAGGTTCGATCCGTCGTCGAGGACGTCGCCGGTGCTCGCGTCGAGTTTCCACACGGCCCCGGCCATGGGGGCCTCGATGACGCTGGCTCCTTCGGGAAGTCGCGCGTAGATGTCGTCCCCGGCTTCTGCGACGGCCGTGGCTGTGTCGTCCTTGGGGGCGAACTCGCCGGCAGCTTCCCAGGCGAGGCGTTCTTTTTCGAACGCGGCGGCCTGGCGCGCACGGAACATCTCGATGTCGGAGGCGTTGTCGGCGAGGAACTGTTCGTGCTGACGAAGCGAGAACTGACCCGGCCGGATGTCGAGTTCGAGCCGGTCCGCCGCCATTTCCGTGCGGAGCTCGGCGAGCTCTTCGGGGCTGACGAGGTGGAATTTGATGCGGTCGAAGAACCGCAGCAGCCAGGGGTGACCTTCGGTGAAGGAGGTGCGGCGTTCGCGCAAGCCTGCCCAGATGGGGATGGTCCTGCCGATGAGCTGGTATCCGCCGGGGCTGTCCATGCCGTAGATGCACATATACGTACCGCCGATGCCGACGGCGCCCTCGGCGGTCCAGGTGCGGGCGGGGTTGTACTTGGTGGTGAGCAGTCGGTGCCGTGGATCCAAGGGGGCCGCGGCGGGGGCCCCGAGGTAGACGTCTCCGAGGCCGAGCACCATGTATTCCGCGTCGGTGACGATGCGTTGGACATCCTCGACGGAGGACAGGCCGTTGGCGCGGCGGATGAACTCGATGTTCGACGGGTTCCAGGGGGCGTCGTCGCGGATGAGCGAGGAGTAGCGGCTGATCGCTTCGGTAACCGTCGGGTCGTCCCACGACAGGGGCAGGTGCACTTCGCGGCTGGGGACGACGAGGTCACTCGTCGAGGGGAGCTGGTACTCGATCTCGACGAGCATCTCGACGAGGTGTCGGATGGGAAGGATCGCGGGGTCCACGTGCAGATGCAGAGATCGCACTCCCGGGGTCTGATCGATCAGGCCCGCCGGTGCCCGCTCGGTGAGACTCTGCATGAGGGCGTAGATCCGCATGCGCAGGCCGAGGTCGAGGGTCATCGGGCCGTATTCGACCAGCACGTTGTCGTCGCCGCCGCGCCGGTACACGACCTCGGGGGTCGTGTCGGTCGCGGACACGCGGGCGAGGACGCCGTTGTCGCTATCGCGGCGAGACGCGGTGGGCGCGTACACGGAGTTGGAGCGGTTGGCGGCGGCGATGAGCGGCAGTTCGGTCGTGTCGACGGGCACGAAACGCAAGGTGTCTCCGGGGCGGAGCTGCCCCAGCTTCCACCGATCGGAGCTGACCACCGTGAAGGGGCAGGCGAACCCGCCGAGGCTCGGTCCGTCGGGACCGAGGATGGAGGGCGTGTCACCGGTGAAGTTGACCGCGCCGACGGAGTAGGCGTTGTCGTGAAGGTTGGAGGGGTGCAGGCCCGCTTCGCCCCCGTCGGAGCGCGCCCATGTCGGTTTCGGGCCGATCAGGCGGACACCGGTGCGGGCGGCGTGGAAATGCACCGTCCAGGTAGCTTCGTACAGCTTCTCCATGTCCTCGGCGGTGAAGTATTCGGGCGCCGGCTGCGGGCCCTCGGTCACGTGCAGGCTCCACTCGCCCGCTGTGGTGATGCGATCCTCTACCGGGATCGGCGCGGGAGCGGACGTTTCGACATCGGTTCGGGCGCGGAGGACGTCGCCGGTCGCGAGGGGGCGGCCTCCGTGGCCACCGAAGCGGGCCTGTTCGAAGGTCGAGGCGCTACCGAGGTAGGTGGGGACGTCGATTCCGCCCCGGATGGCGAGGTAGGTCCGTGCGCCGGTACCGCGCACGGTGCCGATGTCGAGGATGCCTCCGGCGGGGATGGAGAGCGGTTCCCACTGCGGTGCCGGGACGCCGTCGATGGTGACGGGGGCGGGCGCTCCCGTCACCGCGATGACGGTTTTGACCGCGAACTGCAGGGCCGGTCCCGTGACGGTGCACTCCAACGCGGGCGCACCTTCGTCGTTGCCGACGGCGGTGTTCGCGGCGCGGAAGGACCTATCGTCCATAGGCCCGCCTGGGCTGATGCCGACTTGCCAGTATCCGATCCGGCCGGGCCAGTCCTGGATGGTGGTCGATGCTCCCCCGCGGAGCAGATCGATGCGGGGGCGCACGTCGGAGACGTCGCAGAGGAGGTTGGTGGTCAACGTGGCCGCAAGTACGGTGTCGGTGGTGCAGATGGCATCCAGCAAGCCCAGGTTGGTTTCGATGCCGGCCAATTCCGTGGCGTCCAGTGCAGACCGAAGCGCCGCGAACGCCTCGTGGCGGTTATCTGCGGTGACGATGACTTTGGCGATCATCGGGTCGTAGATGGGCGATACCTCGTCCCCGGTTTCGACACCGGTTTCGATGCGGACGTCGCCTCGTTCGTGTCCGTCCGCCGTGGGGAACCGCACCCGCGTGAGCAGCCCGGTGGAGGGCTGATAGTTCTTCTGCGGGTCTTCGGCGTAGACACGCGCTTCGATCGAGTGACGGCCGTTGCTGCGTGGTGTGATGTGGGCGAGGAACCCTTCGGGGCCAGTGTCGCCGAGGCCGACCCGCAGCATCCACTCGACGAGGTCGACGTCGAAAATCTGCTCGGTGACGGGGTGTTCCACCTGGAGGCGGGTGTTGAGCTCGAGGAAGTAGACCTGCTCGGTGTCGGTGTCGTAAACGAACTCGACGGTTCCCGCCGACCGGTAGCCGACATGCGCGGCCAACGCGCGGGCGCTGTCGTGCATCAGGGCGCGAACGTGGTCGGGGAGGTTCGGTGCGGGGGCTTCTTCGATCACCTTCTGGTGTCGGCGCTGGAGGCTGCAGTCACGGTCACCGAGGATCTGTATCGTGCCGTCACCGTCGCCGAACACCTGCACCTCGAGATGACGTGCGCGGGCGATGAATTTCTCCACGAACACGCCGGGGGTTGCGAAGTTGGCGGCGGCGAGTCGGGTGACCGAAATGAACGCGGCGCGGAGGTCCGCCTCGTTCCAGCACGTGGCGATGCCGACTCCGCCACCCCCGCCCGACGCCTTCACCATGACGGGATACCCGATGCGTTCTGCTTCGATGGCGGCGGCGTCGGCCGTTTCGACCAGTCCGGAGCCGGGCACACACGGCACACCGCTCTCGGTCGCGATGGCGATGGCGCTGTGCTTCGGTCCGAACGCTTCGATCTGCTGCCAGGTCGGGCCGATGAACACCAGGCCTGCGGCCTCGACGGCGCGGGCGAAGTCCGGGTTCTCGGAGAGGAACCCGTACCCGGGGTGAACAGCGCCCGCACGGGTGGCGCGTGCCGCGGCGAGGATCCGGTCGATGTCCAGGTAGCTCTGCTCAGGCGCGGCCGGACCCAGCCGGAATGCCTCGTCGGCTTCGCGGACGTGCGCGCTGGCGCGGTCGGCGTCGGAGTACACGGCGATCGTGCGCAGCCCCATGCGCTTGGCGGTGCGGATGATGCGGCGTGCGATTTCACCGCGGTTGGCGACGAGAACGGTGTCGAATGCGGGGAGGTGCTTTTCAGACATGGCGTTGAGGTCCTTCCGGGGATGGCGTACGGAGTCGGAGCTCACACCGACGGGGGTCGGTACGAGTAAGGGGGGCGGGTGCTCAGAGGACGCCGCGGGTCACCATGTTGGTGATGGCGCGTGTTGCGCGCTGTATCACGGTGTCCATGGAGTCCCCGATGTGCGCACCCAGCGCCCCCTTGGCCTTCTCGAGGTGTCCGGTGATGAGGAGGTCACCGATTTCGAGATGCTCGTCGATGGTCGCGGTGATGCGGTCCTCGGTGACGTAGTCGTACATCCGCACGGCGCGGATGCGGTGGTTCACGCTTTCGAGGGCCTCGACAAGCGCCTCGTTACCCGCGGCGCGGCACAGTGTGACGTGGAAGCGCTCGTCATCCATCACGAACTGGGGAGTCGGTGCGGGCGGCGACTGCTGCAGGTCACGCCACCTGTTGAGTTCGGCGCCGAGCAGGGCGAAGTCGTAGCCGGCGAGTTCGCGTTCGGTGACGCGCTGCACCCCTCGCATCTCAAGCGTGACGCGCAGTTCGTACAGCTCGGTCAGGTGGTGAAGATCGGGCATCACGACGCGGTAGCCGTACTCGTCGTTGTCGATCAGACCGTCGGAGCGGAGCATGAACAAAGCGGCGCGAACCGGAGTGCGCGACACCTGGAGCTCGTGAGCGATCGCGTCCTCTCGGAGCCGCGCGCGCGGCGCGTAACGGCCGCTCATGAGCTGTTCTCTCAGGTGCTCGTAGACCGCATCGGTGCGCGAGACTTTCGCGCGAGGCACCACGGGTGAACGGTCGCTGGCGGGGGTCATCGCTGCTCCGGGAGGACGTAGCGACCCATCTTGTCGGTCGCGAGGGCGAGAGAGGAGATGTACTGCGGGGAGCCATCGGGGGCGGGCTCGGCCGAGAGCAGCATGTCGGGTCGTTCGAAGTCGAGGCCGGTGACGTGGCAGCGCAGCAGCTCCCCACTGGGGTTTCCTTCCGCGTCGAGCATCGGAAGGTCGATGCCGTCGTCGGTGCGGCGAAGGTAGAAGCGCCCCCGCGTGAGCGCGGCCATGAGCAGTGTCACGATGACGGGGATGGCCACGGCGAAGATGGCGGAGAAGGGTGCGATCTCGGGGCCGAAAGTGCCGAAGAACATGGCGATCGACACACCCGCGGCCAGGAGGAGCGAGACCACACCGACCGGGTTCCAGGCGTAGAGCATGCCACGGCGGAACTCCGGTTGCTTCGGAGACAGTCCGAGCAGGTACTTATTGATAGCGATGTCGGCGGCGACAGTGACGATCCAGGCAATGGCGCAGTTCGCGTAGAAACCAAGGACGGTGTTGAGGAAGTCGAACATGTTCAGTTCCATCAGCGCCAGCGCGATCACCAGGTTGACGATGATGAAAACGAGCCGGCCGGGGTAGGTCCGGGTGACGCGGGTGAAAGCGTTCGTCCAGGCGAGAGAGCCCGAGTAGGCGTTGGTGACGTTGATCTTGATCTGCGAGATCACGACGAGGATGACCGCCAGCGTCATGGCCAGCCAGCCCGGCATCATCCGTTCAAACACCCCGAGGAACTGGTGCACCGGTTCGTTCGCGGTCTCTGATGCCGCCGGGTCGAGGGTCGCGATGAGGTAGACGGCGATGAACAGGCCGACCGCCTGCTTCAGCGCCCCGAACACAACCCAGCCGGGGCCGGCGATGATCACCGCGCGCCACCACGTGCGACGGTTGGCGCCGGTGCGGGGCGGCATGAAACGCAGGTAGTCGATCTGCTCGGCGATCTGAGCGATGAGCGACAGGCAAACGCCGGCGGCCAACATCACCGACGCGAAGCTCACACCGGAGCCGGAACCGTCTTGGCCCGTGTACGCGAAGAAGGTCGACACGGACGACGGGTCCGACAAGAGCAGGTACGCGAGGGGGACCACCATCAGCACCAACCAGAAGGGCGTGGTCCACACCTGCAGCTTCGACAGGGACTTCATCCCGTAGACAACGAGGGGAATGACGATCAACGTGGATACCGCGTACCCGATCGGGCGGGGAATGCCGAGCCCCAGCTCCAGTCCCTGAGCCATGATCGAACCCTCGAGGGCGAAGAGGATGAACGTGAACGTCGCAAAGATCACGTTCGTGATCACCGACCCGTAGTACCCGAAGCCGGACCCTCGCGTGATGAGGTCCAGGTCGATGTTGTATCGGGCGGCGTAGTACGCCAGCGGAATGCCGGTAACAAAGATGATCACCGCGGCGACCAGGATGCCCAGCAGAGCGTTAGTGGTGCCGTAGGCGATGCCGGCGTTGGCGCCGATGGAGAAGTCGGCCAGATAAGCGATACCGCCCAGGGCGCTTGTCGCGACGACACCCGCTGTCCATTTGCGGTAGGAGCGCGGGGCGAACCGGAGGGTGTAGTCCTCCAGGCTCTCGCGGCTCGCGGAGCGCGTGGCAGCAGATGCGGAAAGGCGAGGGGCAGAGGAGGAGCCGTCGTGAGGTGCCTCGAAGTCAACAGACATGACAGACCCTTTCGATCGATGGAGCGCGGGTGGGATGACTAATGTGGAAACTCCCACCACGTCAGCGAGCAACCTCGGTGACGCGGCTCCAAGTCTGGCTGGCGAATGTTTCGTTTGTGTTTTCCGGATGGAACATCTCTGTGTCGACAGCCATGTGCACAATGTTGTGTACAACTTCTGGTTGCTAGCTTTTTGCTCTCAGGGAGCAACGTGACGATCTCCCTTCTTCCCGCATCGCGGTGCAGCGGCGCCGACCAATCCATGGCGGCGGTGCGAAGATCTGTTACCTCGTAAATGACGGTTACTTCAGGCACAAAATGCCCCGCGATCCGATGAGGGATCGCGGGGCATTTTCTCGGTGCGTGTCCTTAGGGAAGAGCCCTTAGTCCAGGCGGACTTTCTGGCCTGAGCTTGTCGCGTACGCACGGTCGTTGCTCTCACCTTCCAAAGGTGACGACAGCTGTAGAAGTCGCTCCCCCGTCATTGATGACAGGGTTAGAGACTGGACCCGCAACCCACCAGGTATCCCGGGTTGAAGGTTCTCTGGGTTTGGTTCCACCCTTCAGGCCGGTCGTCATCCCGACGCCAGCCATGCGAGACGAGCCGCGGTATCCGTCTGGGGCGAGGACGTCTCAAATCGACTTGCCACCATCATGACGACAGCAAGTCCGGGCCCCCGCTGCCCCCGCCGCCACCTGGGCCGGCCCGTGCTTGCGCTCCAGCAACTGGTATCAACAGTGACGCCCTTGCAAGCCTCGATACGGCAAGGATTTTTGATCCGTGGTTCTTGGTTTGCACGACCTTACCTATTTGTGACAGGAGTCATGTACTGCACATATAGCACGGAGAAGAGAGAATATTTAGGCTCCACTATTCGTACAAAGCTCTACTTTCCCGCTCTTTCCTTCGGGTCGGCATCGTGGAGAAATGATCCCCACCCCATAGGGCCATAGCTGCACCAACAGGAATGAGCGCCAGGATGGGGGTCCACTGCGTGATTATGAGTACAAGTACTGACACAAGAATCATGCACAGGGCAATAATTCGTACAGTTTTTTCCATTTCAGTCACCTGCTCTATGGTCCGACCAGGCGAATTCATAGAATACGCTAAGTATGCTTAGCAGTATATAGTACGCGTGATATTTGGGGTCCGAGGTCGGTTGAGCTGCTGAGTTTCTGGGGTGGTCTTCGCCGTTCGTCGGAGGGTCCCTCAGTGGGACACGTGCTGGGCCTCCACTTCAGCTCGATCAATGACATGCCGTCCCATTCAGCAAGCCGGGGCGCGTGCATAGCACCTGGAAATACCATCTGCCCGGCCCACTGGACTACGTTGCAACAAAAGGGGCCTGGATGGATTGACGCCCCCATTCGTGGTCACCTGGTCAACCTTTGTTGTGGACCGTGATCACACAGCCTTCCAGGTCACTGAAGCTGAATACGCGCCCACACAAGGCTCATCGGCCAGGTGAAGCCACGATCTGGACTCTGTCTCCGACAGTTACCGGCTCCAGCCGTGGATGCCCCTGCGGAAACCCGGGTGTCGCACGGGAGCCCGAACGGTCGCGCTCCATTGATGAAAGAATCCACGGCCATCACTGGGAGTACCTTTCAGGCGGGGTCTCCTTCCACATATGGAAAGCCCACGGGGGGAAGTGGCCTTTGAGGACACAGAGGTCACGGGGCCTGCCCCGGACCCGCGTCAGGACTGCCCCGGCCCCTTCCTGAGGGTCAGGATCTGCTCCGCGCGGCCGAAGGGGCCGTCCTCGTCATGGAAGATCGAGGAGGTGAGTCCGATCCCGTCAGCCCCGAAGGACACGGAATTGTCGATCCCCAACCATTCGCCCGCAGGTTCCCGGTACATGTGAATCTGCAGGTCGACATTCGGGAAGATCCAGCTGTCCGGCCCGGGGGCCACGCGAGTTGCGATGCCGTTGGTGGCATCGGCGACACCGATGAGTCGGACCCAGTCGGGCGAGTCGACGCCGTCGATCAGGGGAACGGTCGGCCGGATCCACGCGGTACCGCGACCCGGCCGGTGCGTGGACGAGTGGACCGAGTCGATGGACCGAATAAAACCGCCGGGCCACACGTCCGAACCGTTCCACACGACGCACTCGTCCCTGGGCGGGATGGAAGGGTCTTCGATCGCGGCGATCGGGGTGGTATCGGAGGTGATGAGCCGCCAGGCCTGGGCCCTGATCGCGACCCGACCACCGGCCACGAACTCGGCCTGGATGAGTTCGATGGTCCTGCCCGGGCGAATCGTGGAGGTGACGACCTCGAAGTCGCCACCGGGGATCATCCCCAGAATCTCAAAACTGATGCGCGCGATCCGCATGTCCTCGCGAGGTTCGTGCTGCTCCAAGCAGTGGGCGAGAATTCCCGAGGCGGGCCCCATGTGCTGCTCGCGCTCGTTCCAGGCGCCTTGCGCGTGGATCGAGGAACGAAAATGACCGTTGCCCCGATCCTCGTAGTAGGCCTCCACGTCGGCCAGACCCGGAATGTCCGTCCGCTCCTCGTTCTTGCCCATCATTTCTCCTTGTCCCTTACCTGTTCGTGCTCGAATCCAGATCGAGCATATCGGCCCCGAGTGATCGACGATACTTTGACGACGAGCCGTCCGACCCACCGCCGCACGCTCGGCACCCGTTCTCCCCGTAGAGTTGTCCCCAGGCCATTCCCCGTACAACTTCGCAAAGGAGCCCGCATGACGCCGAAGCTCATGGCGTTCGACCTGGACGGCACGCTCGTGTTCGACGGCAGGATCGAACAGGAGAGCATCGATGCGATCCACGAGTGGCAGGCCGCGGGCCACCTGGCCGTATGCGCCACCGGCAAGTCCATTGCCGCCACGAAGCATTCGCTGGAAGCGACGGGACTGAGCTTCGACTATTACGTGCTCTACACCGGTGGTGCGGTGACGGACTCCGAATTCACCGTGCTAATGAGCCATACCCTGCCCAATGAAACCGTCCGGGAGATCGTCGGCACGCTGACACGCCAGGAGGGCATCGCGGTCTACGGGACGACCCTGGATGCGCCCGACGACGTGCAGTTTCCTTCCACCACGGGCGAGAAGGCCAGCTCTATCCTCGCCTATTTCCGGCCGATGGAGCCGAACGAGATTCCTCAGCACGAGTTCGTCGGCATCCCCCTGTGGATCGAGAGCGACGAAGCGACCCTGGAACGGGCCCGATCCTGGATCGAGGAACACTTCTCGGACCAGGTCGACTGCCACAGGAACCAGGACTTCCTGGACATCGTGCCGCCCGACTGCACCAAAGGCACTGGTCTGATGTGGCTCGACGATGCGCACCTCGGTGACCGCTACGAGACCTATTCCATCGGGGACTCGTGGAACGACCTGGCCATGCACGCTTGGGCGAAGCATTCGGCGTCGTTCGATTACTCGCCGCAGGTCGTGAAGGACGCGACCGACGTCGTCGTCGATACGACCGCCGAGTACATCCGCACGGTGCTGGACCGGAACGACTGACGCCGCCCCATTCGGACTGCGGGAAGCCGCCGGATTGTATGACGGCCCACTAACCTCCGAAAGCACCCGTCGAAACGCGGTGTCACTTGCGTACACGCCGCGACGCATCCTTTGGGGAACCGCGCGAGGGCTCCATAGAGTGATCGAAATCTTGTACCTCGATCTCTGGAGCGACCATGCGCACGTTGATCCTCTTGGGCCTGATCGGACTGGCCGCGCAACTCGTGGACGGTTCGTTGGGGATGGCCTACGGCGTGACGTCCTCGACGTTGTTGCTGACCGCCGGCCTCGCCCCGGCCTCGGTCTCTGCGACCGTGCACCTGGCCGAAATCGGGACGACGCTCGCCTCGGGGGCCTCGCACTGGCGCTTCGGCAACATCGACTGGAGGGTCGTCGGTTTCATGGCCGTCCCCGGCGGGATTGCCGCGTTCCTCGGAGCGAACGTCCTCACGGCCTCGGGGGAGGCCGCCGAACCGGTCATGTCGGTTCTCTTGCTGCTCTTGGGCATCTACGTGGTCTGGCGGTTCCTGCGCCTTCCGGACCGACGCCCCAGTTTCTCCGGTAAGGTTCCGGGCTTTCTGCTGGTGCCGCTCGCGATGGTGGCCGGTTTCATGGACGCGATCGGCGGAGGCGGATGGGGCCCAGTAGGGACGCCGACGCTGTTGGCCTCCGGGCGGATCCGCCCCCGCAAGGTCGTCGGGTCGATCGATGCATCGGAGTTCGTGGTCAGTCTCGGCGCCTCGGCAGGTTTCCTGCTGGCCCTGGGCCACACCGGCATCAACTTCCCATTCGTTCTCGCGCTGCTGATCGGCGGAATAATCGCTGCCCCGGTCGCGGCCTGGCTGGTTCGACTGATGGCCCCGCGAATTCTGGCGGTGGGAGCCGGTGGGCTCATCATTTTCACCAACGCCCGCACGTTGCTTTCGATCGACGCCGTCGACGCCGTTCTTCCGGCCGCGGCCACCGCGATCATCCTGCTGGCCGTCGCCGCCCTGTGGGCCGCGGCCCTGACCTGGGTGATCCGCAAGGAACTGGCTGAGAAACGAGCGGAAACGTCCCTGCGGGAAGAACGGGTCGAGGCGTAGGAAACCCGGCGTCTACCGCGGGAACTCGCCCGAGACGAACGCCGTCCTGATGGAATCGGCGTCGCCCCCGACGAGTCCGAGGGATTCGGCCGTGCGACCCTCGCGTTCCCACTCGCGCCCGCAGAGCACTCCGCTGATGTTCACGAACGAATCCGTGATGGGCATCGCGACGCCGATCTGCGCGGCAATGGTGCTCCACGTCAGGAGCCCGAAGGGGATGTCCTCCGTGAAGTAACGGTGTGTGAGGGAATCGGGTTCCGGGAAGGCCTGACGCCCGTACCCTGCGACCACACGGTCGACGAAGCTGCCCTCACGGACCCCGTAGGACGTTTCGAGGAAGTCCCAGAAAGTGGGCAGCTCGACGCCCAGTGCACGGCCGAAGGCCACGCGCTCCTGGTCGAGTTCGTTGACCACTTCCCCGATCCGGTCGGTGACGAGCGTGTGCTGCGGACGCTGCTCGGCGTCCTCGACGGTCTTGAAGTTCAGGACCGCCGGAGGCACGTGGTAGACGGGGTTGATGTTGGTCAGGCCGACCCTGAGCGTGTCTCCGCCGTCGACGTATCGTTGACCGAAGAACGGCTCCAAGCGTTCCAGTACCGTGGGGGTCGCCGATCGGGGAATGGCCGAGACGGGCACAGCATTCTTGACCGCCCCCACGTATACCTCGGCCGGTCTCTGAAGCCTGCAGGTGTACAGGCTGGTCGAGGTCTCTGCGACCACGCCGGGTTCGCGGCCGGCAAGCTTCGTCTTTCGCGTGAGCTCGAGAGCGCTGCCCAGAACGGCCGGCTGGAAGAGCACCAGCTGGTCGGGCTCGATCACTTCGGCAAGTTCTCCGGACAGGTACGGGTGGGCGAATGCGGGAGCCGCCACGACGATCACGTCCACGCCTTCGACGGCGAGCGCCAGATCGGTGGTTAACCGGTCGGGAACGGCTTCCCCTTCGATTTCCCCGGTGAGCCGGATGCTGCCGCGTTCTTGGATGGCGGCATAGTCACTTTCGAAGCGTGAGAAGACGTGGACGCTGTGCCCTTTGAGCGTCATGTGGCCGGCTATGGCCTGACCCACATTGCCCGCGCCGACGATTGCGATTTTTCCCATGAGATTTCCTAACGGTTGGAGAACGAAAGACGGTTCGCCGTTTTCGGCGGCGACGGAGTGGTCAGCGGACAGGAACGCCGGGGCCCAGCGGTATGCCCAGCACGTACCAGAGGATGAAGAGACCGACCCACACGATAAGGACGACGCCCGCGATGGGGATCGTGAACGAAAGCTGGGTCCCGATGCCGGCACCTTTGCGGAATTGCTGGACGAAGCCGAGGGCAAGTACGAAGTAGCCGTTGAGCGGGGTGAGGCAGTTGGTGACCGAGTCCCCGATCATGAAGGCGACCGTGGCCGCCTCAGGCGTCATGCCCACGTACATCACCAGTGGAACCACCACGGGGGCCAGGATCGACCACATCGCCGATCCGCTCGTGATCAGCATGTTCAGAATGCAGATCGCGAAAGTGATGGTCAGGAGGATGACCAGGTGGGGCGCTTGGAGAGACCGAAGCAGGTCGGCGCCGTTGACGCTGATCACGGACCCGATGTTGGTCCAGGTGAAGAAGCTGAGGAATTGGGCGACCACGAAGAACAGCACCAGCACGGGCGCCAGGGACCGAATGCCCTCGGCCATGGCCGGCGGCACGTCGCCCAATTGTGGAATGGTTCCGGTGATCCGCCCGTAGGTGATACCCATGAGGGCGAAGACGATCGAGATGAAGATCGCGATGTGCTCGACGACGTACGAATCGAGGAGTCCTCCGTTCTCACCCCGGAACGGTGAACCCGGGAGCAGCATCAGAATGATCACGGCGACGCACAGCGCAAACACGGCCCCTGAGGCCAGTGTTGCTCGCCGTTCGGTGGTCGAGAGCTTGATCTCGCCCACGGCAGGGGCGGAGTCATCGGGACCCGTCGTATTGAACAGGGTGTCGGCGACCGCGAAGTCCGCGTCCAACTGTGTCGAGGAAAAATCGGGGCGCCGGGCGAGAATGCGGTCGACGACGAGGGCGATCGCTATCGAGAGGACCACCGACGAGGTCGCGGTGAAGAACCAGGTCGCCACCGGCGTCATGACGTAGTCCGGATCGACGATCTGGGCGGCCGCGGTGGACAGGGAGGAGCGAATCGCGTCCTGCGGGGTGACGAGAGGGCTCGCATTGAATCCAACGGCCGTGGACGCATAGGCGACCATGAGTCCCAGAACAGGGCTGCGCCCCGCGGCCCGGAATGCCAGGGCGCCCAGGGGGATCATCACCAAGTACGCGGAATCGCTCATGATGTGCGCGGTCATCGAGCTGAAAGCGAGAGCGAAGGTCAGGAGCCGATTCGGGAGGCGGCCCACGGTACATCTCAGGAGCGCGGTGAGCAGACCGCTGCGTTCGGCCACGCTCACGCCCAAGAGGACGACCACAACCATCGCCAAAGGCGGGAACGTCGCGTAATTGTCCAACGCATTCTTGATCGCGTACTGGGCACCTTCGACCGAGAGCAGGTTCTTGACCGCCGCGGTCTTCCCTGACGACGGGAGAGTGACCTCCACGTTCAACGACGCCAGGACTGCGCTCGCCACGGCCAGGACTGCAATGAGAATCACGAAGAGCCAGAACGGGTGTGGCAACCGATTGCCCGCTCTCTCGATCGCGCTCAGGGCTCGGTAGAACCGGTTGAGCGGTTTGCTCGCGTTCATCTCGTCTGACGTCGTCGTCATACTCTTCGCCTCGCCTCGATGGCCGACGCCGCCGGGAAACCGGCGGCCGGTGTGGAAACCACCTGATATCACGGTGATATTTCTGTGATATTTCTGATAGACGCTAGACTAGGCTCCTAGCGAAGTCAACAGGCAGAAGAAGCGAAACGGAGACCGGCATGGGGCGCCAGCAGTCGATGGCCGATCGAGCCTACGAGGCGATCAAACGGGACATCATTCAGTGCACTCTGCGCCCTGGAGAGGTCATCGTGGACGCCTGGCTGGCCGACAAATACGGCATGAGCAAAACGCCGATACGCCAGGCGATCAATCTTCTCGAGCGAGAGTCCCTCGTGGTCGTC
The DNA here is from genome assembly GCF_051370785.1 of Rothia sp. HC945. Taxonomy (NCBI): domain Bacteria; kingdom Bacillati; phylum Actinomycetota; class Actinomycetes; order Micrococcales; family Micrococcaceae; genus Rothia; species Rothia sp. HC945. The sequence continues at coordinate 1,738,413 of NZ_JBFCSN010000001.1, forward strand.
GTGCCCCGTCGCGGAACCTTCGTCAAGAACGTCGACTTCACCGAAACACAGGACACGTACCGGTTGCGAGCGCTGCTCGAGCCGGAAGCTGCCGTCCTTGCGTCCAAGCGCGCCAGCAGCGAAGAACTCGATGAACTCGAGGCCCTGAGCCAGGCGACGGTGCACGGCGGTTCGGACAGCACGGCTCGGAACGAGGCGAACCGAAACCTGCATGTCCGCATCGCTGAGTTGACCCGCGTGCCCATCCTCGCGCGGACCATCACGGCCCTCAACGAAGAGATCGAACGGTTCCTGAACCTTCGCAAGGAGCTGGGCAAGCCATACACGGCCGTGAACCATGGCCGGATCGTCGAGGCGATTCGCCGAGGCGACGAGGCCGAGATCCACGACGTCGTGACCACGGGTATCGAACGGGCACGGCGACACATGGTCGAGACGATGCTGGACAGCGGGACTTTCTCAACCGCCCAGCAGTCCTGAGGGTCCCACCGGTCAGGCGAGCGTTCGTTTCAGGGACGCGCCGACGTCGGTCGGGTTCAGACCGTGCTCCTCGGTCAGCACGCCCGACCGGAGAATGGCGGGACGGTCCCAGAGGTATGCCTGGTTGCGCAACTCCGCCATCATGGGGTTGATCCGACCGGTTGCAGCCAGGAGGGCTCGGGGAATTCGTACGAGCTTCTTGTGGCGAACGCCGACCCTGCCTGACACGGTCCGGTTGAAGTCCTCCAAGGATCCCGTGTCCTGCGATGGGGCATGGAGGATGGCGTCGCCCTCGGGCGCCACTTCCGACGCGTGGTCGGCCGCATAGGCCATCGCTCGGGTGAGATCGGGAATGAACGTCAGCGTATGCGGCATGGTCGGGTTGCCCATCGCGAAGCCACGTTTGTTCTGGGGTCGCGGCACGAGAACGGACAGGTGCGCGACCGACGTCTTGGGTGCGGCCGTCGGCCCCCAGAGATCGGAGGCCACGACGCTGATCGTGCGGGCCCGGTGCTCCTTTCTGGCCTTCAGCAGCCGAGCGCGCACTTCGCCCAGGGGGCTGATCGGGGCGGGTTCTGCACCTTCGGACAGGTCCACGGATTGCTCGCCGAAACCGTAGACCGATTCGGGGAAGACGACGGGGACCCCGGCGTCAGCCGCGGCGTCCATAACCGCCAGCTCGCGGGTCGGCAGCACCTGCTCCCATTGTTTCGCGTCATAGGCGGTGTGGATGCAGTGGAAGACGGCGTCCACCCCGTCCATCGCCGTCGCGAGCAGATCGCGGTCCAGCACGTCTCCCCCAAGCACCTGGACACCACCCACATCTACTTGCCGACGACGCAGGACCACGACGTCGTGCCCGGCGTCGACGAGGTCATGGGTCAATTGCGATCCGATTTGCCCTGCTCCGGTCACGAGGTATTTCATGATGACACCCTTTCCGAGAGCACTGCTCTCTATTTGATGCTCTCAGCCTAATAGGGCGTATGGCATACTTCAAGAGCACCGCTCTCGTTTTAGGAATGGCACACTGAGGTCATGAGCACCCCACACCTGTCTCGGGCGGAGGCCCGGGCGCACATGGAGTCCGCGATCATCACGGCGGGTCGTGAACAGCTCGTTTCACGTGGAGCGGCGAACCTTTCCCTGCGCGAGGTGGCACGGTCGATCGGCGTCGTCTCCTCCGCGGTGTACAGGTATGTCTCGAGTCGCGACGAACTGCTGACGCTCCTGGTGGTCGACGCATACTCCTCGCTGGCCGACCATGCGGAGAGTCGCGTGGACGGAGTCGTGGCCGCCGTCGAGCGCTTCCGTCGACTCGCCTTCGGCATGCGGGAATGGGCGCTCGACCATCGGGAACAATGGGCCTTGCTCTATGGCTCGCCGGTCCCCGGATACAGCGCGCCGGCGGACAGGACAACGGGCCCTGGCACGCGAGTCATCAGTCTTTTCCTCGCATCGATCCCGTCTGAAGTGGACAGCCCCGAACCGAGCAGCGAATTCGCAGCCCGAATCCAGCCCGAGCTCGAAACTCTGGGAGTCGCGACCTCACCCACTCAGACGGCATTTTGCATCGAGGCATGGGGAAACATCGTGGGGTGCATCAGCATGGAAATCTTCGGACAACTCGGCCCAGGGATGGACGACCTGGGGGAGGAAATCATGTCTCGAACGGTCGATTCCTTGACCCGGAGGCTTGGGAAAGGCTGACGTTCAGGGGTGGAGTTCATGCTCCGGCGAAACCGCAGCCGGAAAGGTTGCGCGGCGCCACCCTCAGATTGACGTCCCCTTCAGGGCGTCAACGATCTCGAGCAGATCCTCCAGCCCTTGCGGACTGACCGTGGAGATGCCGAAATTGGTTCCCTTCGGAATCGCATCGAGCACACCCTCGACTCCCCCGCCCGCGAGGGCGGCGTTGTAATAGAGGCCGTCGCCAATCAGGAGGATGGCCGACGCGATGGCGGGTTGTCCGACTTCCTCGAGAATTATGTCGTACCAGTCCGCGTGGATCCGGCTCATCGCCTCCCGCGCCTTGGGCTGGGCGTCCTGCCCCAGGCTCAGCACCGCAACGAAAGTTCGGTCGATCCCTGCGGCCTGGCCCGAATCCTGGTCCAGATAGAACGCGGAGGTGCGGACGTAGTACCGGGACGGGCCTTCGGGCGACGCCCGCATGGCGGCATTGTCCTCCGCGGCGTACTCCAGGAGGCGTTCGATCAGCCCCTCGGCGAGCGCGGTCTTGTCCTTGAAGTGATAGAGCAATCCGCCCTTGGAGACTTCCGCGCGGGCCGCGACGGCATCCATGGTGGCCGCCCGCTCCCCCTCAGCAATCAAGATCGACTCATAGGCGTCCAGGACACGGCATTTCGCACTCATGGCCTCGACCATACTTGCTTGGCACTAAACCGTCCAGACGGTACAGTAATGCGGAAACGATCGTCCCGACCGGAGAGGAGAGCCATGCCTATCGCCCCGAAACGCCGCGCCGAGCGTCCGGCACTGCACGACCGTCGCTGGCTGGCTCTCGCCGCCTTGATGTCGCCGGTTCTCCTGGTTTCGGTCGACAACACGGTCCTCTCCTTCGCACTTCCCCCTATCTCGGCGGCCCTGAACCCGAGCGGAACGCAGTTGCTGTGGATCGTCGACATCTATTCCCTCGTGTTGGCCGGGCTGCTGGTTCCGATGGGCAGTTTCGGGGACCGCATTGGGCGCCGTCGGCTGCTCATGATCGGCGCCACGGGGTTCACCGTCATCTCCGTGGCGGCCGCTTTCGCCCCCAGCGCGGCGTGGTTGATCACCGCCCGCGCCGCGATGGGCCTCTTCGGCTCCGTGCTCATGCCGGCCACGTTGTCGCTGATCAGGAACATCTTCATCGACCCGAATGAGCGGCGGAAGGCCATCGCGATCTGGGCGTCGGCCTTTTCCGGCGGGGCCGCGCTCGGCCCCATCGTGGGTGGCTTCCTTCTCGAGCATTTCTATTGGGGGTCGATCTTCCTGATGGCCGTACCCATGCTCGTCCCGTTCCTGATCTTCGCGCGGCACCTGATTCCCGAGTCCCGCGATCCCCAGCCCAGCCCGATCGACATCACCAGCATCGTTCTGGTCATGGCGACCATGACTCCCCTGGTCTACGGCATCAAATCCTTCGCGAGCCACGGGCTCGGGGTCGCCGTGATCACCTGCTTCGCAGTAACCGTGACGTCCGGGGTCTGGTTCGTCCGCCGTCAGCTTCGCCGGCCGGACCCGATGCTGGATGTCCGGCTCTTCACCAACTCCGTGTTCTCCGGGGCCGTCGGATCGAATCTTCTGAGCGTGTTCTCGCTCGTCGGGTTCCTGTACTTCGTGTCCCAGCACCTTCAGCTCATCAGCGGGATGACGCCGATGGAGGCCGGCGTCGCCCTGATCCCGGGACTGGGAGCCACCATTGTGGCGGGACTGGCCGTCGTCCCCGTGGTCCGGAGGTTCAAACCCGCCCACGTGGTCGCAACCGGTCTCCTTCTGAACGCGATCGGTTTCGGAGTCATGTTCTTTGCCGGCCCTGCCGGGTCGGACGCGGGCCTGATCCTGGCGTTCGTGATTCTCGGCGTCGGCATCGGGTCCGCGGAGACCATCTCGAACGACCTCATCCTGGACGCCGTCCCGGCCCACAAGGCCGGCTCGGCGTCCGCGATCTCGGAAACCGCCTACGAGACCGGAGCGGTTCTCGGGACCGCGGTACTGGGATCGATCCTCAACGCCACGTACCGAGCGAACGTCTCGATCCCCGACGAGGTTCCGGAGGCTTCCCGCGACGCCGCCCGAGAGACGCTGGGCGGTGCGACCGACGTCGCCACACACATCGGCGGACCCGCCGGAGACTCCCTCCTGCACTCGGCTCGGGCCGCATTCGACTCCGGGGTGGGGATCACGTCCGGAATCGGCGTCGTCCTGATGCTCGGCGCGGTACTCATGGCCCTGCGGACCCTTCGCGATGCCAAGTCGTAGCGCCCCTCGGGCGCCCCGGGCACCGAAGTACTGAGAAATATCCCCGGTCTGGGCGATCCACGAGACGCGCAGACCCCCGAGAAGTGAGCATGACGGGAATCCTGCCCTGACGCTGCCGCCCGCATCTCGTCCCGCGCATACACATGTCGGAGTCCACCTGTTGTCCAGATTACATATTGCATGTAAATTGGCCGCCAAGGAGGAAAGACATGACTCAGCTCACATTGGATACGAGATCCATCAGTAGAGGCGATGGCCTCACGGACCAGGCCTACAAGGTAATTCGCGACGCAATTCTCAGTCGCCGCCTGGCCCCAGGAACCCGGTTGTCCATCCCCGAGCTGTCTCGGCAACTTGATATCAGTCGAAGCCCGGTGCGGGAGGCCATCGCTCGCATCGAGTACGAAGGCCTGGCAGAGAGCGTCTCCCACCGCGGAGCCGTCGTCGTGGAGATCGGGCTCGACGAACTCGTCGCCATATATGACGTGCGCGAAGTCCTCGAAGGCCTGGCGGCCCGGCTCGCAACTCGAGCAGCGGACGATGCATTCATCGATGTCCTGGAACGGAACTGGCAAGCCCACCGCGACGCCGTCGAGGCGGACGATGTGGAACAGCACATGAAGCTCGATGCCGCATTCCACCGTCACATCCGCGAGGGCAGCGGCAACCTCCGACTTTCAGAGAACCTTCGACAGTTGCAAGGGCAGATCCGCGTCGCCATGACTACCACCGTTGCTCGTCGTGGCGGTATGCCTGCGGCCCTCGCCGAGCACCGCTCTCTTATTGACGCCATCCGGGGTGGAGATCCCGCCACGGCGGAACAAGTGGCTCGTGAGCACATCACCCGCTTGCGCGAGAGCCTCCACGATGCGGCTTCCGCGGAACGTCACCACAACAACGAAAGGCGCAAGCCATGACATTGACCGCTGTTATCGGACTCGGAACTATGGGCAGTCGTATCGCCCACTCCATCAGCGCCGGGGGCCACGAGGTCCGGGGGTTCGACCCTTCCGAGGGCGCTCGTGAAAAAGCCTCCGATTCAGGCATCACCGTCTTTGATACCGCCGAAGAGGCATTGCAGGGAGCGGATCTGGCCATCATCTCCGTACCGCGCCCCGAGCACGTTCTGGCCTCGGCGCGCGGACCGCTGTCCACGGCGAGGGGAGCCGTGGTTGCCGATATGTCAACGATCGACCCGGGCAGTGCCCAAGAAGCTGCCGGAATCCTTGCCAAGCACGACGTCACCTATGTTGACGCTCCCGTCTTGGGCCGGCCGGACAAGATCGGCAGCTGGACGCTACCGACCGGTGGACACGAACCTGCGGCCGCACTCGTACGGTCTGTGCTCGAAGGTACGGTTGCCAAACGAGTCGTCCGCGTCGGCGACGTCGGGGCTGGTCAGGCCGTGAAAGTTCTCAACAACCTCATGTTCGGTGCCATCAATGCGATCACCGCCGAAGTACTCACCACCTGCGAGGCCGCTGGCGTCGATCCCGAAGTCTTTGTTGACACCATTGCTGACTCCGGCGCAGCGACCGTTTCAAACCTATTCCGCGAGATTGCCCCCAAGATGATCGCGCAGGATTTTGAACCGGCCTTCGCCTTGGAACTACTGGCAAAAGACAACAAGCTGGCCATCGATCTTGCCCGCTCGGTGGGAACCCCTACCCACCTCGCCGAGATCATTGACCGCGTGAACACCGGGGCCATGGACCAGGGCCTGGCCGATCGCGACACCGGGGCCGTCCAAGAGCTCTACCGCTCACAATCCGGAGCCAGTCAATGAGCAGCCTGCCGATCGAGCGCATCGTCGCCCGTGTCCTCGAAACGCCTCTCGAGGAACACGTGCCGATGTCCTTCTCTCAGCTCAACGCACGACGCACGTTCCTGATCGAGGTCCACGCGGGTGGTGTGGTGGGTATCGGCGAGAGCTGGATCAACTACCCCGAGTGGGCTGCCACCGAACGAATGGCAACCCTGCTCGAAGGGGTAGCCCCTCTCGCCCTGGGACGCGACGCGCTCGACCCCGGTTCATTGCTCGATTCCCTCGTCACTGCGCTTGGCGGAGTGGGACGGCAGTGGGGTGCCCACGGTCCGATCTGGCAAGCGATCAGCGGCATCGACATTGCCCTTTGGGACTTGAGGGGTCGTCTGGCCGGAACCTCTACCGCACAGACCCTTGGTGTGGTCCGCGATCGTGTCCCGGTCTACGCCAGCGGCGTCGGACCCACCAAGGTCCACGAACTTACCGAGCGGGCTCTCGAAATGGGCCTGACCGCAGTCAAAACCAAGGTTGGTTTCGGCCAGGAGACTGACCGGGCCACCATCGCGGCGGTTCGTGAGACAGCCCCGGACATAACCATCTTTGCCGATGCCAATCAGGCGTGGACCCTCGAAGAGGCCGTTTCGAACACGACATGGCTTCAAGATCAGGGTGTCGAGTGGCTGGAGGAGCCAGTCTCCGGAGATGACACCCGTGATCTCGCCATGTTGCACGAGGCCACCGGCATGCCGCTGACCAGCGGTGAAAACGTCTACGGACTGGATAATCTAGTCCGTCTCTCCACCAGTGAAGGTGTTGTTTATGCCCAACCCGACGTCGCCAAATCAGGCGGACTGACCGTCCTCCTACGACTCGACGAACAACTCGACGACACCGGTTGCGGGCTGAGCCCTCACTGGTACTCCGGTGCCATCGGCCTTCGCGCCTCATTGACACTGGCCACCACCGTGGCCCACCCCGGATGGATCGAACTCGACGTGCGCACCAACCCGTTGCGTGACGATCTGCTCTCCGGCGGCTTTCCCCTCCGAGAAGGCGCTGCGCTCGCCCCCAACGCTCTCGGCCTTGTCGGTGACATCGACGCCGAGGCTGTGAACCGATTCCAGGTTCATTCCGAAGAACGGAGTATTTCGTGAGTACTACTTCCATACCCGCAGCCCGCATCGGAGGTCACGCCCTCCCAGGTATCGCCCGTGACGTCCTCGACCCCGCCAGGACCCGCGCTGCAGCTCTGCGTGCCATTGCCTCGGATCTGCCGGCCGAGGCCGATTTCGTGCCTCTCATCGACAACGTCGCGGTCGAGCGTCTGACCGGTCTCGTGGACCGTGCCGAAAGCAGCGAAAAACGCGTGGTGCGCGGCCGGGCGGGGCCGGACCACGGTGCCTCTATGGCCGCCGCCCTCATGGAGGATGCCTGCGGCACCGAACAGCAGTCGATCTCGATCGCTCGCTGACCGCTCCGCTTCCCAGGAAAGAGGCCATCATGAATACAGTCGTCTTGCGCACCAAACGTGATGTGATCACTTTTGTCAATAACCACCCCACCGGGAGCTCCCGGGGGAAACTCATAGCTCTCATTGCCTTGGGATCCATCTTTATCGACGCGTACGATTTCACATCACTCGCGATCGGCTTGGATTCGATGAAAGCGGAGCTCAGCCCGACTCCGTTCCAGGTAGGTACCACCACCTCCGCGATGGCGATTGGCGCCCTCCTGGGTGCGATCTTCGGCGGGTACCTCGTCGACAAGCTCGGCCGCTACAAATTGCTGATCCTCGACCTGATACTTTTCGTTGTCGCGGCGATCGGCGCTGCATTGTCGCCTTCCATCGAGGTACTCATTATTTGGCGCTTCCTTCTGGGGCTGGGGGTAGGCCTGGACATGCCCGCTGCCCTGAGCCTGGTTGCAGAGTTCACCCGCAACAAGGACAAGGGCAAGTTCGTCAATCTTTGGCAACCAATGTGGTACGCAGCCACAATTGCCTCCGCGGCCTTGGTCCTACCGCTGGTATTTCTTGGTCTTGAGGAACACATGTGGCGCTGGGCCGTCGGGTTAGGCGCTGTCCCGGCCTTGCTGGTCCTGGCATTACGCTTCCTCTTCGCTGACGAGAGTCCCATGTGGGCGGCCCACAACTTGGGCATGGAAGAGGCCGTAAAGATCCTCGGCAAGAACTTCCCCGCCACAGAATTCGTGGTGGGAGAGGGAGAAGAGGAAAAGGACGCCGATACTCGCATCGGTCGCATCTTCGAGCGTCAATATCGTGTCCGGTCCCTTGTTGTTGCGGTGGTGAGCGGCTTCCAAGCAGTCCAATATTTTGCCGTCGGATTCTATCTGCCCGTGATCGTGGGGCTGATCTTCGGGCTGGACGTCATTTCCATCGTCACCGGTACCATTCTGCTGAACGTGTTCGGTCTCCTGGGCGGCGGTATTCAGCCATTCCTCACGCATCGATTTGGCGGGCGCATGCTCACGTTGATCGGCAGCGGCATCTGCGTCGTCGCACTGATCGCCGTCGGTCTGGTGCAGGTGGAATCCGCACCGTACCTGGCTGCGACTCTCGTGGGCGCTTTTATTTTCGGCCATTCCTTCGGGCCGGGGGCACAGGGCAAGACGATGGCGACGCTGTCATATCCCACCGATCTGCGTGGCACAGGAACGGGTTGGGCCGAGGCGTGCAGCCGCCTGGGGTCCATCGTCGGGTTTTATGTCTTCCCCTTGGTCATAGCCGCGCTGGGATTGTCCCAAACGATGCTCATTCTCGCGGCTGTTCCTCTGATCATTTTCGTCACCGTCCTAGTGGCGCGCTGGGACCCGAAGAACGTCGAAATCGAGGCCGAATCCGTCATGCCTGAACGCGTCCGAGGCACATAGGTCGTGGCCCTCGAGCCTACACACTGGTTATGAGGGTCGACGCACAGTTCGCAGTTCAGGACGAACTGTGCGCACGCCGTCGTACCCGCTGCCCGCTCGATGAAATAGGCTCGAGACAGGCACTCATCCGCCGTTGAACCACGCCGATGCCGAAAGGAACCATTGAAGTCACCCGTAAGGAAGTACCTGCACCAGCTCTTCAATGACACGACCGCCATGGACGGCGGCAACCTCGCCGATTACATTCCCGAGCTCGCCAAGGCGGACCCGGAGGTTTTCTCGATCGCCCTGACCACCATCGACGGTCGCACCTATTCGGTGGGCGACGACGAGCGCGAGTTCACGATCCAATCGATTTCGAAGCCGTTCGCCTACGCCTCTGCCCTCACCGACAGGGGCCTGGAGGCGATCAGCGCGAAAGTCGGCGTCGAGCCCACGGGTGAGGCTTTCAACGAGCTCTCCCTCGAGAAGGGCACGAACCGACCGAAGAACCCCATGATCAACGCGGGGGCCATCACCATCCACAGCATGCTGGCGGAACCCGATTCCTCCCTGGAGGACAGGGCCAACCACACCGTGGAGTTCTTCTCTCGCCTCGCGGGTCGAAAACTCGAAATGGACGAGTCCGTGTTCCGCTCGGAGCTCGAGACGGCGGACCGGAATTTTGCTCTGGCCCACATGCTGAGGAACCTCGGTGTCTTCGAGGAACACGCACACCAGGTCGTCGCCGGGTACGTCGCCCAGTGCGCCATCAAGGTCAACGTCCGTGATCTCGCCGTCATGGGCGCAACCCTGGCCAACCGGGGTATGCACCCCTTCACGGGTGAACGCGTGGCGAGCCGGGACGTGGCCCGCCAAGTGCTCGCGGTGATGGTCTCGGCCGGGATGTACGACGCCTCGGGGACCTGGTTCTCCGACGTCGGAATCCCCGCGAAGTCGGGTGTGTCGGGCGGAATCCTCGGGGTCCTGCCCGGTCAGGTCGGTATCGGCGTGTTCTCCCCCCGCTTGGATCCGAAGGGCAACAGCGTCCGGGGAGTCAACGTGTTCAACAAGCTCTCCCAGGACATGGGCCTCCACCTGCTCAACGCCGGTATTTTCGGGTCCAACACCATCCGCTCGGTCAGCGAGGGCGACGACGAGACCGTGATGCGGCTCCAGGGAGTCATCCAGTTCTCCGGTGCCGAGGCGATCCTGCACCGCATGGCATCCCTCGAATGCGACCCGGGAACCATGGTCTTCGACCTCACCAAGGTGACCCGTTTGGACGCCATGGCCCGCCGCATGTTCCTGGAGGGCCTCCGCCGGCTCACCGCCGACGGTCACCGTGTGGAACTCATCGACCCGGATGAGGTCCTTCCCGACCCGGATCTGGGCGGCAAGAGGTACCCGATCCAACGTGAAACCCCTTAGAGACTGCTGGTCGAGACTCCGGGGTCAGCGCACTCCGGCCAGGGCTCGATCGAGGTCGGCCTGCAAATCCTCGACGTCCTCGATGCCCACTGAGAGGCGCACGACGTCGCTCGGCGGGGCCTCGGGGGTGCCCTTGGTCGACCCGTGGGTCATGGTCGCGGGGTGGGATATCAGCGACTCGACTCCCCCGAGACTCACGGAGAGCCCGAACACCTCGGTGGACTCGGCAAACGCCCTGGCCGCGGCTTCGCCGCCGCGTACACGCAGGGACACGATCCCGCCGAATCCGGACATCTGTCTCGCGGCGACGTCGTGCCCCGGATGCTCCGGAAGACCCGGGTACCAGACCTGTTCAACGTCGTTTCGGTCCCCGAGCCATTCGGCAATGGTCTGAGCATTTTCGCAGTGCTGCCGGATGCGGACGCCGAGGGTCTTGAGGCCGCGCGAGGTGAGGAAGGCATCCTGCGGACCCGCGACGGCGCCGCAGGCAAATTGTTGGAATTGCAACAACTCGGCCAGCGACTGCTCCTCCCACACCGCGTCACCGACGACCAGGGCACCGCCCAACACATCGGAATGCCCACCGATGTACTTGGTGGTCGAGTGGACCACGACGTCGGCGCCCCACGTCAAAGGATTCTGGAGCGCGGGCGAGGCGAACGTGTTGTCCACGACCAGCAGAGCTCCGGCGGCATGAGCGGCCTCAGCCCATTCGCGGAGGTCGACGATGCTCAGCAAGGGGTTGGTCGGGGTCTCGACCCAAAGAACGGTCGCGGACGGATCCGCCAGCAGGCGGTCGCGCTCGTCGGTTCTGGCCGGGGGCACGAACGCGGTCTCGACTCCCCACCTGGAATACAACTGGCTGAGGAGGCGATGGGTCCCGCCATAGGTCTCCGCCGCCGCCACCACGGTGTTTCCGGGACGGAGCACCGAACGCAGAAGGGCGTCCTCCGCGGCGATCCCCGACGCGAAGGCAAAGGCGTGGCTCCCGTTCTCGACCTGCGCGAGTTGCGTCTCCAGGGCGGTGCGCGTCGGGTTTCCGCCGCGCGAGTACTCGTATCCGCTCTTGAGCGTCTCGACCCCGTCCTGCGTGAACGTCGAGGTCTGGTAGATGGGCGGGATCACGGCCCCCGTCAGCGGGTCCGGTTCCTGACCTGCATGGACAGCAGTCGTTCTGAATCCGGGCCGAACCACGGACGGCTCCGTCCTCGCGGAGGTCCCGTCCTGCGCAGGCCGGCGTGACCCGAGATCGTTGATGTCTTGCGTCGCGGTCATGCTCGTACGGTCTCCTTCTCGCGTGCGGTGGGTGCCTGGTTCGGGCCGGTTCCGGTGACCCTGTCGAGCGACGTCGAGAGGTCCTGCCACAGGTCCTCGACGTCTTCGCGCCCGAGAGCCAACCGAACGGTCCGCTCGGTGATCTCTCCTGCCTCCCTGAGTTCGGGCGTGAGCCGACAGTGGGTCGTCCACGCGGGGTGGGTCGCCATCGAGCGTCCGTCGCCGAGGTTGGCGGCGAGCTTGAACAGTTCCAACGAGTCGAAGAATCGCTCGACGTCGTCCGTTGTCCCGTCGATCTCGAAGGAGAGGACCGCCCCGGTACCGCGCGGGAAGTCGCGATCGGCGATCGCGGCGTCGCTCGAGCCGGGGAGGCTCGGGTGCCGCACGCTCCGCACGCGGGGATGGGCGGCCAAGCGCCGGGCGATCCCTTCCGCGACCCGGCAGTGACGGTCTACCCGGACGTCCAGGGTCTCGATGCCTTCCAGTGCCTGCTGTGCATTCCACGGCGCCAGGCTCGGGCCGAGATCGTTGAGCAGCTGCGCCCTGACGAGGTGAAGGAAGGCCCCATGCTCGCCGTGCCCCGCGACCAACGACTGATTGCCGAATCGGCGGCGCGGCGCGGTGAACTGCGGCCATCGGGCCGCATCACTGCTCGGCGAGAACCGTCCGGTGTCCACAACGATTCCGGCCAGCGCGCTGCCGTTGCCGGTCAGGTACTTCGTGACCGAGTGAACGACGACGTCGGCCCCGAGTCTTCCCGGTTGCAGGAGGTGCGGCGTCGCAAGGGTGTTGTCCACCACGAGCGCGGCTCCGGCGGCGTGTGCGACGGCTGCGAGCTCAGGAATGTCCGGGAGATCGGCGTGCGGGTTTCCGATGGATTCCACGAGGAAGGCCCGGGTCCGTTCCGTCACGGCTCGTTCCCACTCGTTCGGGCGATGAGGGTCGACCCACGTCACGGCGATGCCCGCCTCGGCGAGCGTGTCGTTGAGGAGGTCGGCGGTGCCGCCGTAGATGCGGTTCGAAGCGACCACGTGTCCCGCGGGAATCTCGGGGTGCGGCTCGCCGTCCTGGCTCTGCCCCGAGCGCCCGGCCAAGGCAAGAAGGGTCAGGGTCAGCGCGGCCTGTCCGGAGGACGTCGCGACGGCACCGACGCCGCCCTCGAGCTCGGCCAGGCGACGTTCCAGAAGTCCCACGGTGGGGCTTCCGGTCCTCGAGTACGTGAATCCGGGTTCCCGCTGGCCGAAGCATTCCCTGGCATCGCGCAGAGTATCGAATTCGTAGGAGGCGGTCAGGTAAAGCGGCGGTCGAACCGGGCGGGCCGACGGCTGGTCGGCCGTTCCACCGTGGATCTGCACCGTGCCGAGCCCGGGTGCCTGCGGGTATTCGTCTGCTGACATCGTGATCCCCCTCGAAGGCGGGGCGCCGAGTCCTTCTCGTGACGCCGTGCTTGCCGGGGAGCGGTGTGCTCCCGGCCGGATCTTCATCTGGGGCACCCCATCACAGCGGAAAGGGTTGCCGACCGGTCAGCCAGAGCTTCAAGACCGGTGCTCGTGATCCTGATAGTGAACTTACAACCTAGTCAGCGGCCTCGGAAGGACATGACCTCCGATTCCGCCGCCACGTCACACACGGTTCACCCGAAGCCCGAAGACGTCATATGACGTTCGCGGGGTCGCCATCGTGACGGGTTCCGGGGACCGCGTCGATGAGTGTCCGAGTCAGTCGCTCCCGCGGGGCGTCGAAGACTTCCCCCGCCGGTCCGGACTCGATCACGCGCCCCTCGGCCATGACCAGGACGTCGTCGGAGATCTGGCGGATGACGGCCAGGTCGTGACTGATGAACACGTACGAGAGCCCCAGTCGCTCCTGGAGGTCGGCCAGGAGATCAAGGATCTGGGCCTGGACCGAAACATCAAGCGCCGAGACCGGTTCGTCCAGCACGATGAGCTCGGGATCGACCGCGAGCGCCCGAGCGATCGAGACGCGTTGCCTTTGGCCCCCGGAGAGCTCCGCGGGTCGGCGACCGGCCAGGTCACGAGGGAGAGCCACGAGGTCCAGGAGCTCGGTGACGCGTTCCGCACGCTCCGCGCGGGATCCGATGCGGAAGCCGCGCAATGGTTCCCCGATCGATGCGGCCACGGTGTATTTCGGGTCGAGGGAACCCGTCGGATCCTGATGGACGAAGCGCGCCCGAGTGGCCAGTTCTCTCCCCTGTCGCCTGTTCCGTGCCAGGGTTTTCCCGAAGACCTCCAAGACCCCCTGGTCGTAGGATTCCAGGCCGAGGAGAATGCGTGCCGTCGTCGATTTTCCGGACCCCGATTCGCCCACGATCCCCAGCGTGCGCCCGGGGGCCAGCTCGAGGTCGACGTCGGTCACTGCCTGGACCCGGTGCGGTCCCGCACCGAAAGCCTTGTTGAGCCCCTTGGCTCGCACCACGGGCGTGGTTCCCTCCGGAACGGCGCCGGTTTTCCGGTCCGGTACCGCGTGCACCGCCGGCGACGCCGACATCAGTCTCCGAGTGTATTCGTGCTGGGGGTCGGCGAAGACGCGTTCAGCGCGCCCTTCTTCCACCACACGACCTTTCTCCATGACCAGGATACGGTCCGCGCGATCGCGGGCCACACCGAGGTCGTGCGTGATCAGCAACAGGCCTGCTCCTGCACGGGCGACCCGATCCTCCAGGAGGTCCAGGATGCTCTTCTGGGCCGAGACGTCGAGCGCGGAGGTCGGCTCGTCGGCGATCACGAGACGGGGTTCACGCGCGAGAGCGAGGGCGATGAGGACCCGCTGGCGCTGGCCCCCGGAGAGTTCGTGCGGGTACCGCGACCCGTGGAGTTCGGGGTCGAGTCCGACGTCGGCGAGCGCCGTCGTGATCCGTGCGGCGGCCTGGCGACGCGCGATTCCCGCGGCCCGCAGCGTCTCGGACAGCTGGGAAGAAATCGTGCGCACCGGGTTGAGACCCGTCCCGGTGTCCTGGGGAACGTATCCCAGCAGGTCGCCGCGGACGTGCTTCCACGCCTTCTCGGAGGCGCCGCGCATGTCCTGTCCCATCAGCCGTTGTTCGGCCGTTCGTGCGTGCGCGGAACCCGGGAGCAACCCGGCGGCCACGGCGGCGGTGGTCGATTTGCCCGATCCGGATTCCCCGACGACGGCCAGGGTCTGCCCGACCGGTACGGTCAGCGATACGCCCTCGACCGCGGGAGACGCGGTGGGTGCGTAGCGCACGGTCAGTTCGCGCAGGGTGAGGGCGGCGATCTGGTTGTCGGGCCCGTGATCCACGTGAGCGCGGCCCGACCCTTCGGTATCCGCCTCGTGATGGTTCGCGTCCATGGGTCCGGACGCCGCGGGTTGTGTTTCCGCGGCGCGCTGCTGTGCTCGGGATCGTGCCAGGGTTGGGGTCCAGGGAGTCATGATGGTCTCCTCTCCGTTTGGAGGGCGTGGGCAATGCGATTGACGGATACGACGACGCCCGCGATCACCAGCCCGGGGATCACGGTCATCCACCACGAACTGGCGAGGTAGTCCCGGCCCTCGGAGATCAGGAGGCCCCATTCGGGGTCGGGCGGCTGGGTCCCGAATCCGAGAAAGCTCAGGGCCGAGATCGCGAGAACCGCCGCACCGAACTCGATGGCGGCGAGAGCGCCGACGGGTCCGATCGCGTGGGGCAGGACGTGGCGGAAGAGGATCTCAGGTGTCCTGATGCCTGACATGGTCGCGGCCTCGATGAACAGCGAATTCCTCCAGCGCAGCACTTCGCCCCGCATGAGCCTCGCGAAGGAAGGCACGGAGGCCACAGCGACGGCGACCGCGATGTTCACCGGCCCCGAACCCAGGGACGCGACCACGGCCAGGGAAAGAAGCAGGGAGGGGACGGACTGGATGACGTCCACGACTCGCATGAGAACGGTGTCCACCACCCGGCCCGCGGTCCCGGAGACCAGTCCCAGGAAGGTACCGGTCACGAAGGACATGAGGACGGCGATGGCGGTGGTTCCCAGTGAGGCGCCGGCGCCCTGGACGACACGGGAGAAAATGTCTCGACCCAGGTGGTCGGTCCCGAACCAGTGGTTGGTGTTCGGCGGCGACAACCGGATGTCGGGGTCACCCAGCAGCGGGTTCTCCGTGACGAACAGGGAGGGAAGGACGGCCCAGGCCAGAACCACCAGGACCACGAGAGAGGGCACGATCAGGCCGAAGGGAAACCGAAGCATCGTCGTCGTGTTCCTGCGGGCGTGGCCCTGGGCGTCCAACGGTTCTTTCTCGGGGTCCTCACGGCGCGTGCTGAATTCGGTAGCAGTCATGGGCGCGACTCCTGGACGGGACGGGTTCTGGGATCGAGGATCGGGTAGAGCAGATCGACCACGAGGTTGACCACCACGAACACGAGAGCGGACAACATCACGACGCCGAGGACCACGGGCATGTCCTGCCCCGTGACCGATGTTTCGGCGAGCCGACCGATCCCGTTGCGGGTAAAGACCGTCTCGACGATGACCGCGCCACCCAGAACGTTGCCGAGGACCACGCCGGCGATCGACAGGAGCGAGACCCCGGCCGGGGGAAGCGCGTGCGAGAGGAGGAGACGCATTCGACTCAGGCCGGCGGCACGGTACGTCGTGACGAATTGCCGCGTCCACTCCTGGGTGAGGGACCGCAACAGCACCTGGGCGATCATCGCGCCGAGAGGCAGCGAGAGCGTCAGGGCGGGGAGGATGACTCCGGCGAAACCGCGCGCCCCGATCGCCGGGATGAGGCCCAGTCGGAAGGAGAACAATTGCAGGAGGAGCAGGCCGACCCAGAAGGTCGGTAAGGAGACCCCTACGCTCGGGAGACCCGAGAGCAGATTGCGCAACCACGGGTTCCGCACGCCGACGGCGGCGAGTGCCACCAGGATTCCCCCGGGGACGGCGATGAGCAGCGCCCATGCCGCCAACTCGATCGTTACGGGCAAGGCCTGGCCGATGGCCGCCGTCACCGGCTGCCCGGTGGAATACGACGTTCCGAGGTTTCCTCGCACGGCGTCCCCGAGAGAGGTCAAGTACTGGACGATCAGCGGCTGGTCGAAACCATACTGGTGTCGGATCTCGTCGATTTCCTGTTGGGTGGCTGTCGAGAGGTCTCCACCCAGCACGGCTGCTACGGAGTCTCCGGGCAGGGCGTACAACAGCAGGAAGGCCAGGGTGTAGGCGGCCCACAGAACGAGCACACCGAAACCGAGGCGACGCAGGATCATCGCGACCACCGGGTTCATCGGGTGCCTCCTCTCGCGGAGCCGGAGCCGGTCGCGCCGTCGGCGTCGTCCAGCCACGTGTCGTACAGCTCGAAACGTGAAGACGCCTCGTACCGGAAGCCCTGGACGTGCGGCGACGTCGCCATCACACCGGACAGCTCGACCAACGGGACCGAGTGCGCGTCCTCGATCAGGGTCGACACGGAATCGTCGACCAGCTTCTTCCGCTCCGTCGGATCCTTGACGCCGGCAGATCGGTCCAGGTCCTGGTCGACCTGCGCGGGCTCCCGCCTGTTCCGGTTGGCACCGTTCGCGTCGAAGACGGTCCGGAGCACGTCCGGATCCGAGCGGGTCAGATTCATGAACTCGGCGTCGGCTTCTCCGGATTGCCTGGCCGCTTCGGTGTTGGCGACCGTCGTCTGCTCGAGCTTCATCTCGATGCCCGACTCCCTCAGCTGCTGCTGCACGAGTTCCAGGAAGGGCGCGGACTGCCAGTACTTGACCGTGAAGCTCAGGGTCTGGCCGTCCTTCTCCCTCAGACCGGTCTTGTGGTTCATCGTCCATCCGGCCTGGTCGAGAAGTTTCGAGGCGCCGTCGGGGTCGTGACCCAGCAGGCCGGAGACGTCCTGATAATCCGGCGTGGACCGGGCCAGCAACGATGTCGCCGGCTCCTGGTACCGGGAGAGCAATGCCCGCAACTGGTCGCGGTCGATGGACTTGGTCAGGGCCTTGCGCACGCGTTCGTCGGAGAAGAGCGGCCTGGACTCGTTGAGGATGAGATTGTAGACGACGCCGGGGTTCGGCCGGTCGAGGATCTTGTAGTCCGAGGCCTGGAGGAGCTCTTCGTCCTGGGGCTGGACCACGGTATCGACGTCGATCTGGTCGGAGGCCAGGCTCCCATTGCGGACGGTCGCTTCGGGGACGATCGACATGTCCACGGCGTCGAGGTAGGCCGCACCCCTATGGTCTGCCTTGCCAGGGGCCCACGCGTAGTCATCGAACCTGTCGAGATGGATGCTCTGCCGCGGAGTGTATTTCGCGAGCTGGAAGGGTCCGGTGCCCACGACGTCGCCCCCGCACCGGTCCTCGGCGGATTTGGCCAGCGTGGCGTCGGAGTAGAAACCAAGGGTCATGGTGGATGTCGCCTGGAGGAACTGGGCGTTGGGTTCGTCGAAGTCCACCGTGACGGTCCGGTCGTCGGGCGTCCGTACGTCCGACAGGCCCGTCAGGTAGGTGGACCCCAGGCTGGCCTTGGCCCCCAGGTCCTGGATCGCCCGCAGATTGTTCTTGACGGACTGCGCGGTGAAATCCGTTCCGTCCTGGAATGTGACCCCGTCCCGGAGGTGGAACGTGAACTCGGTCGAATCGTCGTTCACGTCCCACGATTCCGCGAGCCAGGGCTCCAACTCACCGGACTCCGGGTCCTGGTAGGTCAACGAGTCGGTGACCTGTCTGGTCACGTTGAGGGCGACGTTCTGACCGGCTTGTTGTCCGTCCACGCACCCGGGGTCGGCGTCGAAGGCAAGGCGGAGGGTTCCTCCGGAGACAGGGGAATCCGAGGTGTGCTTGTTTCCGGTGTTCTCGGAGGATCCGCACCCGGTCAGCACGAGCAAGGTGCTGAAACCGAGAGCAAGGAGACTGGCCCAACGGAAGTGAGGCTTCCGATCTCGGGGCGGCAAGGGCATGAGAATCTTCCTGGGGAATTGTTTCGGGCATCATGACGACGGCGACGCCCGACCCGCCCAAGATTCTCGGGGGATTGCGGCGCCGCTCAGCGGATAGGACAGTCCAATGCCTCGAAGCGCGAGGCCAGCGCCCAGGCCTGGGAATTCCTGAAAGCGGTCACGATGCGGTTCCTCTGGATTGCGAGTGACACGGGGTCATGCCGTGCGTCTGCCATCAGGCTATCCATCCCCGTCGCCAGAGTCAGAGGAATTGAAAGAATCCGTCATCTGGCTCAAGAAAACGCAGTCTTGGGCGATCGACGTCGTCCCTCCCCTGCGCAGAGCCTGCAACCGGGACCGCGAGGTGGCAACGCCGTGCACTTTTCACGCCGAAATCCGCACAAACCTGCCACCTCGCGGCAAAAGATGCACCGAATTGCCACCTCGCGGCGGGAAGTAGGGAAGCAGCCAACCTGAGGCGTTCCGTTGGCACCGAGCTCGTCGGAGCCGGGGTTACTCCGTCAGCCGCAGTTCGGGTTCCGGTGCGGTTTCTCCCCGGACGGCCTCCTGGAATGCTTCCCGGCAGGCGAGGATGGCGGGGTGGCTCGCGCGGCCCGTGCGATTCGACGTGTAGACCATCCGGTGGTCGTCCCCCGGAAGACCGATCAGCCGGGTTCCAGCCAAGTATTGCCGGTTGAGCAGGGCGGGGATCAGGGCGACGGCGTGCCCCGTACGAACCAGGTGTGCCTGGATGAGGGGGTTCCTGGTGTCGAATCGGACCCTCGGTTCGAATCCGGCGCTGCGGCAGATTCCGCGGGCCCACTGGCCCGTTGGTTGGTCCTCGGGATCCATCGCCCAGGGCGCGTCCTTGAGGTCGCTGAATCGACGAGGCATCTCGGCCAGAGGACCCTCTCCCGGGATGACCAGGTTCAGCGGGTCCCTGATCACGGTGATCCGGTCCACCCCTTCCCGTACCGGTTCGGCCAGCCCCGGGTATTCCTCTCCGATGATCACGTCGAATTCATGCGCGAGGAGTCCTTCATAGGCTTCCCCGACTTCCCGCTGAGTGATATCGACCGCAAGCTTCGGGTGCCTCTCGTCGAGAATGTCCAGAGCCCGCGAAGCGACCGTCATGACCGCGGTCTGGAAGGCCCCGATGCGCAACGTCCCGCCCACCTCGGTGTGGGAACCCGCCAGCTCGGACTCGGCGAGCTCCATGCGGGCGAGCATGGCGTCCGCGTGGTGGACCAGATTTTCCGCCTCAGGAGTCAGACGAACCCCGCGCCCCACGTGTTCCAGGAGCACGACGCCGGCCTCCCGCTCCAACAGGGCCAACTGCTGGGACACGGCGGAGGGTGTGTACGCCATCGATCGGGCGACCTTCGCCAACGTCCCCATGCGTTGGACTTCGCGAAGCATACGGAGCCGCTGAAGATTGAGCACGGTTTTCTTCCTCCCGGGATCCGCGGGCGCCAGTCGTCTCCCCGGCTGTTCCGGGATCTCGTCAGTGCGGGCTGTCGGTGAGTGGCGGTGCCCGACGTCGGCGGTCGACGTCGTTCGACCATTCCGCCCGATGATTATTTTTTCTTATCTTTCGGGATTAGATACATTCGCTAGACTACCCATTCCCTGAAGGATCATGCTTAATACAGGCCCCTCCCGCGTTGTTCCGGGGATCGGGGCGCCATCATGACATTCGTTCCTTCAGGAGGTGAGCCGTGAACACCATGAACACCGGACCCGCAACAGGTGTGACCCCGGCAGTCGTGACCACCGGCTCGATACCCACCGTGAGCCCGGGGGCGGGCTCTCCCCGGAGCATGGCACCCGGGATCCTGTTCGTCATCGGTTCCTGCACGTCCCTCCAGCTGGGTGCCTCGATCGCGACGTCGCTGTTCCCGCAGCTCGGCCCCTGGGGCGTTACCTCGTTGCGGATGATGTTTGCGGCGGTCATTCTGCTGGTCATCACGCGGCCGCGGGTCGCCGGATGGACCGGCAAGCAGTGGCGTTCCGTGGTCCTTTTCGGGCTCGCTCTGGCCGGCATGAACGGCTTCTTCTACGCTGGCATCGCGCGCATCCCTCTCGGAGCGGGTGTGGCCATCGAGTTCCTGGGCCCCTTGGCGCTGGCCGCTATCCTCTCCCGCAGGATCGTGGACTTCCTGTGGGTGCTGCTCGCCCTGGCCGGGATGGCCGTGCTCGGCATCGAGAGCGTGACCACCGCGAGCGCCGCTCTGGACCCCATCGGTGTGGTCTGCGTGCTCATCGCCGGCGCGTTCTGGGCCGTCTACGTCCTGACGAGTGCCCAGGTCGGGCGCACCGTCCCCGGGACCGGTGGTCTGGCCGTCGCGATGGCGGTCGCGGCCGTGGTTCTTGCCCCGGTCGGTGGGCCTTCGGCGGTCCATGCCTTCTCCGACCCGAATCTCCTGGTCATGGGGGCCGTGGTCGGGCTGATGTCCTCGGTCATTCCCTACAGTCTCGAGCTCAAGGCGTTGCGCCGTCTGCCGAATGCGACCTTCAGCATTCTGCTGAGCCTCGAGCCAGCTTTCGCCGCCCTCTTTGGTTTCCTTCTGCTGCATCAGGTCGTCGGTCCGCTCCGGTTCCTCGCCATCGCGCTGGTGATTCTCGCGTCGATGGGCACCACGCTGTCCGCGACCAAGGTCCGGCTGCCGGGCTCGGCACGTCGTCGTGACAGGAAAGCCCAGCGGTCAGAGGAGGAGAGCCGCGAGCAGGTCGCCGCGAGGTGAGACACGGCTCGCCCGGGAGGGCTATGGTCGGCTCATGCGAACATTCGTGTACGACGACGCCTGCGGGCCCTGCGTTCCTGCGGCCCGGTTCCTGGATCGCCGGACTCGCGACCGCCTCGACGTCGTGCCCTTCTCCCGGGTCCAGGAAGAACTCACGGACGGTGAGTGCGAGAGGTTCCTCGAAGAAGCCGTCTATGCGGAGGGCCCACGACCGCCCGAGGGGAAGCTCCTCCCCGGGGCGCGGAGGTTCTGGGGACACGAATCCATCGGCAAAGCCCTTCTTGCCTCGCCGCATCGTGTCGATAGGCTCGCGGGCCGACTGATCCTGGCCCCCGTGGCCTCGGTCGGGGCCCGGTGGGTCTACGCGTGGTTCTCCTCCAACCGGTGGCGCTTCGGCGGGGGATCCTGCGGCGTCGGAGGGTAGACGCGTCACGGTACGTCTCGCACGTCCGGACCGATGTCCACCCCTCCCGGTCGAGGTGGCAATCCCGTGCGCTCCCGGCCACGAGGTGGCAGTTTTGGGATCAAAACCCGCCAAAAACCGCACGATTCTGCCACCTCGGCCAGCAATTGCCCCCAATGAAGACTCCTCCTCAGCTGCCCAGGGACAAGCCGGCACAAGTGATCCCCGGACCTCATCAATAATCACGGCAGAAACGAGACCGCGTAGCTCGGATCAACGAAATCCTTGAGGTATCACGTTGTCCCTTCAAGGCAGAGGAGAGGCCCTTCATGAAGTTGTCCCCCGATTCCGAAGCCATCGTCGCGCAAACCGCCGGCGTCGTCTCGGAGCACTCGGACGAAATCACCACGGTGTTCTACAAGGACATGTTCGAGGCTCACCCCGAGCTGCTCGATGTCTTCAACCAAGCGAACCAGGCCATAGGCGAGCAACCCAAGGCACTGGCGGCGTCAGTCGTGGCATTCGCCGTGCAGCTCATCGATCCCGATACGCCCGACTTCACCCCGGTCATGCAACGGATCGCCCACAAACACGTTTCTCTCGGCGTAACCGCGACTCAGTACCTGATCGTGGGCCACTATCTTCTCGGCGCGGTCAAAAAGGTTCTCGGAGCAGCGATCACTCCGGAAGTGGCCGCTGCCTGGGACGAGGTCTACTGGCTCTTCGGCACCACACTCATCGCCGAGGAGGCCAAGCTGTACGCCCAGGCGGGGACGGACCCCGATCAACCATGGAGGAAATACCGGGTCGCGGAGAGGTTCGAGGAATCGGACGAGGTATTCTCTCTCGTTCTTTCCCCGGTCGAGGGGGTCGTTCCCTCTCATCGCACGGGCCAGTACGTGGCCATCGCGGTCGATCTCCCGGACGGACGCCGCCAGCCGCGTCAGTACACCATTTCATCGGGACCGCGCGGGGATTCGCTCCGCGTCACCGTCAAGCGAGTTCGTGGAGCCAATGGCGCACCTGACGGCGAGGTATCGGGTTGGCTTTACGAAAATGCCAAGCCCGGAACCGTCCTTGATGTCTCGCAACCCGCGGGCGACGTCGTTCTCGATGAATCCGATACGCCGCTGGTCCTGGTGTCGGCAGGAATCGGGATAACGCCGGTGGCCGCCATCATGGAAGATCTGTCGCGCCGTCAGCCCGACCGACAGGTTCACATCTTCCACGCGGACAAGTCCCACTCGACCCACGCGCTTTACGGCGACCTCCGCCGCCAGGTGCTTGCCATGCCGAACGTCAAGGCACAGAACTGGTATGAGGAGGACGCCGACAAAGCTCCGACCCTCTACCCGGCGAAGTCCGGGTTCATGGACCTTTCCGACGTCGAAGTCCCACGTGAGGCGCAGGTCTTCATGTGTGGTCCGTTGCCATTCATGCAGAGCGCCAGGCGGACCTTGTTGTCACAGGGTGTCGCGAGCGAGAACATCCACTACGAGGTATTCGGACCCGACCTGTGGGCCCAACAACCCGAGTAGGTCAGGATCCCGCTGTCTCACGGCGGGTCGCACCATAACTCCTGCATCGGCAATGAGGTGCGCACGGGCTGCGGAGCGGTTTACTCACCAGGGTGGGACCGTTGCTCCGCGGCCCGACGTGCGTCCAGTGCTGCGCTCTCCAACTGATGATCGTCCTGGTCCGGGTCGACGCCGCCGTCCCGATCTGACCTGGTCTGCTGTCCCCGGAGTCCCAGGGCGATCACGCACCGGCGAGGTTCGACAAACGGGTGGAGCCGACGGAGCTCCAACGGACCGTCCATCTGTTCGAGTTGGGACTCGACGAGACGCGCGTGCACCGAACAAACGAAGGGTTGGCTTTCGTCGAGCATATCCTGATAAAGGCACGGCAACAGGCTCACAGTGAGGTCTTCCTCGTTGACCCGCGGCTCCAGACCGGCGTCGTCCAAATGCTCGTAAAGACCGTCGATCTGGTGGACGGCATCGGAGCCAATGTGATCGCTGTGATCGAGCTCGGGTTCCAGCGCCCTGAACGCGTCACCCCGGCGTCGTGCGTTTCGGACCCGATCTCTCGCCGCCTCGCTGTGTTCGGTGCTCCGCACCGGGAAAAAACCGTGCGGTGGCCGACCTCGACGCCCGGTCTCGGCCCGGGTCCTCATGACGAATCCTTCGTCCTCGAGCACCTTGAGGTGGTCACGGAGGGTGTTGACGTGCAGGTCGGTTTCTTCGGCCAGTTCCCGCAACTGGAGGCCGGGTCCATTCTGAACGGCATGAAGGACCTGCAACCTGCTCTTCTGAGTGAGTCCGCGATAATCTTCAACTCGCCTCGGCATACGACCTATCTTAGACGCCGCATGAGTCAAGCGTCGCCGTCTCGTCGACCTCCCGGTCGAGGTGGCAATCCCGTGCGCTCCCGGCCACCGCCTCCCGCCCCAGACTTGCTTTACGCTTCAAATAATTTTTGCCGGGAATAAGCGGAAGTGTAACCGTGTTGTGGAGGATGATTCGCCCAAACCCCCACGGGTCATGCCGGCAGCGCCGGCCCCGAACCAGCCAGCAGGAGGTCACCATGCAACTCGGAATCATGACGATCGGGGACGTCACCCAGGACCCCACCAACGGCACCACTCCCACGGAGCACGAACGCATCAAGGCCACCATCGAAATTGCCAAGAAGGCTGAGGACATCGGCCTAGACGTGTTTGCGACCGGTCAACATCACAATCCGCCGTTTGTGGCCCCGGGAAATCCGCCCACGCTCATGGCCTACCTCGCGGCGCAGACCGAGAATCTGATTCTCTCGACGTCGACCACCCTCATCACCACGATGGACCCGGTCCGTCTGGCCGAGGACTACTCATACGTCCAGCACCTTGCGGAGGGGCGCGTGGATCTCATGCTCGGGCGCGGGAACACCGGCCCGGTCTACCCGTGGTTCGGCAAGGACATCCGACAGGGCGTGAACCTGGCGGTGGAGAACTACAACCTGCTGCACCGTCTGTGGAACGAGGACGTCGTGAACTGGCAGGGCAAATTCCGCACCCCGTTGCAGTCGTTCACCTCCACGCCTCGGCCCCTCGACGGCGTCGCGCCGTTCGTATGGCACGGGTCCATCCGTACGCCGGAGATCGCGGAACAAGCGGCTTATTACGGTGACGGCTTCTTTCACAACAACATTTTCTGGAACAAGGAACACACGGCCCAGATGATCAATCTGTACCGCGAGCGCTATGAGCATTACGGCCACGGCAAGGCCGAACAAGCGATCGTCGGTCTGGGTGGGCAGTTCTTCATGCGCCAGAAGACACAGGATGCGTGGCGCGAGTTCCGTCCGTACTTCGACAACGCACCGGTCTACGGCCACGGCCCCACCATGGAGGAGTTCACGGACCAGACCCCGTTGACCGTGGGTTCGCCGCAGGAGGTTCTGGAGAAGACCTTGTCGTTCCGGGAGTACGCGGGTGATTACCAGCGCCAGTTGTTCCTGGTCGACCACGCCGGCCTGCCGCTCAAGACGGTTCTTGAACAGTTGGACATGTTCGGCGAGCAGGTCCTGCCGGAGCTCCGCAAGGAGTATGCGACCTCGCACAACCCCGAGGTCCCGGAGGCCCCGGTGCATCCGCGCGTCGCCGAGGCCCGCAAGGTTCAGGAAGGAGAGCATCATGCGTAAGGCCAAGCTGGTCGTCGTGACGGCCGGTCTGTCCGAACCGTCGTCGACCGCCCTTCTGGGTGGGAGGATCTCGGATTCGGTGCTCGCTCGGCTCAGGCGTGAAGACTATGAGGTCGAGGTCGAGACCGTTTCCCTGCGCGGCCTGGCGCACGGGATCGCGGACTACATGACCATGGGCTTCCCCTCGGGGGAGGTAGGCCGTGCGCTGGACAGCGTCCGGTCCGCGGATGCCTTGATCGCGGTGACGCCAACGTTCAAGGCCGGCTACACCGGGCTGTTCAAGTCCTTCTGGGACCTGACGGACGACGACGACCTGGTCGGCGTCCCCACGGTCGTCGCGGCCACGGGCGGCACCGCTCGGCACTCGCTCGTGATCGAGAGTTCTTTGCGGCCGCTGTTCGCGTACCTGCGCGCCGACGTCGTTCCCACCGGTGTTTTTGCCGCCACGGATGATTTCGGCGCGGACAGTTCGTTGCAGCATCGCATCGACCGGGCGGGAACCGAGCTGGCGGACCGCATCACGTGGGGGCTCGGCGGCCAACACCCCGGCGAGACCGACCCGGTGACGGCGGAACCGGAGCCCGCGTCGCCTTCCCTCGCCGGAGGCAACGGGCTTCCTCCGCTCAAGGTCACTCCTTTCGAGGATCTCCTGAACGGCTGATCACGGTGAGCGGACCGCGACTGGGGCTCGGGGCGCCCCGACCCCTGTCGGCCAACCGGCTTTCGCAGTAGCCTGTGGTCACGATCCACGCCCGAGGAGTCGAGTCGCATGAGCACCCCAGCACTGTCCGGAGTCCACCACGTGAAGATTCCCGTGACCGATATAGAGCGCAGTCGTCACTGGTACGAATCGACGCTGGGTCTGAGGGTCCAGAGGGATTTCCGGGACGACGACGGAGTGGTGCGCGGTCTCGCCGGGACGCTGTCCTCCCCAGAGGGCGAACCCTTCCTCTCGATCGCCCTCCGCCAGAATCCGCAGGTCGCCCAGGGGATCCACGGATTCGACCCGCTGTCCCTGTATGTCCCGAACCAGGGAGAGCTCGAGGCTTGGAAGGACCATCTCGAACGCCTGGGCCATGGTGTCCCCGATGCAACCCCCAACGGCAACGTGCTTCTTCTCCACGATCCGGACGGCATCGAAATCCGAATCTTCGGCACCCGGCCCTGACGCTTCGATGGATACCCGAACGCGCCTCGGCGTGATTCGGTGATGACGCGAGCTTTCACGTTCTGTGTGCGCCGAACGTACGATGATGCGGTGAGCACTTCCCTGACCGTGAGCCGAGAGTCGATCGGGCTCCAGGGGCGCGAGCGCACCCTGACCGTCGTGGCGCCGAGCCATGTGGAGGAGAAAGCACCGCTCGTGCTCCTTTTCCACGGGTCGCAGCAGAATTCCCGGGTCTTCCGCAAATTCACCGCCGGAACCTTCGACGGTGTCGCTGCCCGCACCGGAGCCGTGATGGCGTACGTGGACGGCTTCGAGCGGCACTTCAACGATTCCCGCGTGGGCGCAGACTTCCGGTCCCGTGAACTCGGGATCGACGACGTCGCCTTCACCGCGGCCACCATCAGACGACTCCGACAGACGCACGACATCGATCCGACCAGGGTCTTCGCCGTCGGGTATTCCAACGGCGGCCAGATGGTTCTCCGGCTGATCCATGAGGCGCCCAAACTCTTGTCGGGCGCGGCGACGATCGCAGCGACCCAACCCACCCCGGAGAATTTCTTGCTCGCGGACGGATTGCCCACTGTTCCGAAGCCCGTTCGCCTGCTCGCGATCCACGGCACGGCGGATCCCTTGGCGCCCTACGCCGGAGGCCAGGCATCACTCTGGGGGAAGCAATCCCGCGGCGCCGTCCTGTCGGCGCCAGAATCCGCCGGCTACTTCGCCGAGCGCAATGGGATCAGTACCTCCCCGTCCGAGAAGCATCCCCACCACGGCGTTGTCGTGTCCGAATGGTCGGAGCGAGGCAAAGAACCGGTGCACTTGTGGACAGTGCACGGCATGGGGCACGTGGTTCCCGCACCGCACGACGTCGTCGCGAGTCTCGGACCCGGCACCCGAGCGTTCGTGGCCGCCGATGTCATTGCGGATTTCTTCGGCTTGGGCGCTCGGGTCTGCGCACGTCCGGCGACCGGATCCGAACCGTTGTCCCCGCCGGATCCGACGGGGTAGAGCCAGCTCTACCCCGGGTTCAGAGCGTTCCCCACTGATCCCGGCACGGGTGTGCGAGACCATGGAAATGTAGCGTCCGGCCGACCCCGGAAGAGCCCGCTCCCGCTGGTGGCGGCGAATCCGTCTCGACCACAGCACCTTCGCCCACCAAATCATCGGGCACTTCCAGGGTCGGCCCGGACGCGACGAACAGGGTAACGTCTCCCGCACGAGCGACGGACGTCAACGAGAGGAACCATGAAAGCATCGATGTGGCGCAAGCTGGCGAGCCCCTGGTACCTCGTCTCTTCGGGCCCGTGGGTTGCCCTGTGCGCGCTCCTTCTCCAGCCCATGATGTTCCTCGTCGCGATGGTGGCCGCATTCACGCTCGTCGGCCTCGTCTCGACGAATGATTCTGTCCTGAGCATCACCTTCTTCGGATTCCCGGTGCTGGCACTCGCGCTCCTTCCCATCATTGGGCTGTGGTTCGGATACATTGAGCGCGGCCGACTGTGGATGTTGGGCTTCCCGGAGGTTCCTCAGGCCAATGTGAGCATGCCCCTCAGACCGTTCATGGAGTGGGTCAAGACCAGGTATCGAGAGCCGGCCTCCTGGCGCAACGTGCTGGCCCTCGTGGTCGCCGGGGTCTTCGGGATCTTTTCGACGATCCTGTTGTTCTTCGAAGCTTTCACCCTGGCGAGCATGGCCGGTCTGTGGTTCTTGACCGGGTCCCTCCACAGAACGTTGTCGAGGGGCGAGGTCCCGGGTATCTTCTCGTTCCTCCGTCTCGTCATCCACGGCGACATCACGCCCGAGGACTGGTGGAAATTCCCGCTCGTCGCCCTTGTGGCGCTCATCGTCTTCGCCTACATCAACGGCCTGGTCGCCGCGACCACCGGGTCCGTCTCGAAGACCCTGCTGAGTCCCCGGCCCGAGGAGATCGAGCGCCAGGTCCGACAACTCACCTCGTCCCGGGCGCGCATCATGGACTCTTTCGAGTCGGAGAGACGGCGCATTGAACGGGACCTGCACGATGGTGTCCAGCAGGAACTCGTGAACCTGACCCTGAGGCTCGGAATGGCCGAGTTCGAGCTCCAATCCCTCGAAAGGCAGGGTATCGACGTCGACGCCGCCCGACACGAGGTCTCCCGCGCCCAGGAGCAGATGGACCATGCCCTGCAGACGCTGCGGAACACGGTTCGAGGAATCTACCCTGCCGTCTTGGAAGACCACGGCCTGCGGGCAGCCCTCGAGGAGCTCGCGACGCACTCGATGCTTCCGGTGGAACTTGTCTACCGGGCCGAAGACCGACTCCCGAAGGATATCCAGCGCACCGCGTATTACATCGCGAGCGAAGCCGTGACCAACGCCCTCAAACATTCGACCGCGAACACCATCTGGATCACCGCCTACACGGAAAACAACGTGTTCACCATCGAGATCACGGACAACGGCCAGGGTGGCGCCGACTCCAGCGCGGGCAGCGGGATCTCTGGCCTGAACGAGCGTGTCCAGACCATGGACGGAAGCGTCCGGCTGGTCTCACCCTTGGGCGGCCCGACCACGCTCTACGGGTCGATACCCTTGGGGGAGAACCGACCCGCGGCCGACGACGAAGCCGCCACCATCCATCACCCCTAGATCACCAGCCTTCCCCACCGACACAGCAGTCTCCCCAGAAAGGGCACCGTGCGCATCGTTCTCGCCGAAGATTCGACCCTCCTCCGCGAAGGGCTCGTGATGGTCCTCAAACGCCTCGGGCACGAGGTGATCCGTGAGGTCGGGGATGCCCCCGGGCTGCTGACTGCGGTGGACCAGGCGCAGAGCGAGGAAGGGGTCGACGTCGTGATCACCGATGTCCGCATGCCCCCGAACAACTCGTCGGACGGATTGCAAGCCGCACATTCGCTTCGAGCGAAGTATCCGCAGCTCCCTGTCCTGGTTCTCTCGCAGTACATTGCGTCGGCGTACGCCCGCGAGCTGTTCTCCTCGGATTCCTCGGGCCTGGGGTATTTGCTCAAGGACCGGGTGGGCAAGATCGAGGACTTCGCACGCGCCCTGGAGACCGTGGCCGAGGGCGGGACCGTCATCGACCCCGACGTCGTCAAACACCTCATGGGCAATGCGGCTGCGGACAGCAGATCCACCGCCATGGACCGGCTGACGCCGCGGGAGCTTGAGATTCTCAAACTCATGGCCGAGGGGAAAGCGAACACGGAAATCGAACAGGAACTCTATGTTTCCTCCGCGACCGTCGCCAAACACATTGGAAACATCTTCGACAAGCTGGGCCTGGATACGGATGCCGGAAATCGGCGCGTACGTGCGGTCCTCGCTTTCCTGGACCGCTGAATCGTGCTCTGACTAGGGAGATTACACCCGTTTCCGAATCCGGACGCTCTCACAGGATGGTCACATAACACTGTGAAGCGAATGCTTTGACGAGAAGAAATGCTAGTACTCTTTGAATTTGTGGCGTCATAGCCGTCACCTCGCGTTGCCGCGCGGGACGGATGGCTCCGCGCACAATAGGACCACCAAGGGGGAATCAAGTGACAGAGTTGCAACAGGAACCAGTTGATACTGATGCACGAATAAGAAAGACCTCGTGGCGACAGTTCTTCGAGACATCGCAGATGCTCACGAACCGCCTCGATCAGTTGCTCCGCAAGGACACACCGTTGCGCCTGGCCGACTACGACGTCTGCCAGTTGTTGTACAACGCGCCCGACAACCGCATGCGGCTCGGAGATATCGCCCACATCATGGTCTTCTCCCCGTCACGGCTGAGTTATCAAGTCGGAGTCCTCTGCGACAAGGGAATTTTGCGTCGCATCGAGGACGTATCGGACGGCCGGGCCGCGTTCGCCGAATTGACGAATCACGGTCTCGAGGTCTTCCTCGAGGCCCGTGAGATGCACGGACGCCACGTGGAGGAGCTCGTCGCGGACCTCGTCACGGTCGAAGAGGCCGAATCCGTGGAACGTATTTTCGCTCGCGTGCGCGAACGCCTGCTCAACGATTAGGCCCTAGGGAGGCACGGAAGACTTCGACCCGGGGTCGCGACCGATGTCGCGGCCCCGGGTCTTCTTCTGTCTGCCCTCGCTCGAAGATCAGGCGGCCTCCGGAGCCTTACGACGCCGGGGTCTTGCCCTCACTTTCGGTACGGCGGAGCTCCTCGCGATTGTGGCTCACCATGGACGCCACGACGTTGAGGGCGACCCCTGCGAGAACCAGGATCCACCCCAGGATTCCCAGGTGGGCGGTGATGAGAACGGCCCCCACGAGGAGCACGAGCAAAGAGGTCAGATACGCGGGAGTGAGGAAGACGCGATAATTCATACTCCTATTTCATCATGGCCCGCTGTGCCTGCTGTATGAGGCCAGGACGTTCTTGACAGCACTGGGAGCCGCCGATGCTGGTGGTTGACCGTCGTGTGCGCCGTGCGGCCGGTGGTAGTTGTAGTGCAGGTTCCAGAGCACAAGCCCGTCAGCTCGTTCTTGTTCTGAGCGCCAGGTTCGGGCGTAGAGGAACTCTTCGGCGAGGATCCTGTGGTATCGCTCAACTTTCCCGTTATGGCGCGGCGTGAAGGGTGTGATTCGCTGATGCCGTGCCGGGAGCACCGCTTCTGCGAAGACCTTGGATCGGTAGCACGCGCCGTTGTCGGTGACGACCCGCTCAATCGCGGTGATGCCGTGGGCTGCGAACCATGTCTTCGTGCGTTCGAGAAATCCAGCAGCAGTCGTTCCCTGCTCATCGTCGAGGGCTTCGGAGTAGGCAAGGCGGGTATGTCCGTCGACGGCGGAGTGGAGGTAGGCGTAGCCGCTCCGGCTGCCGCGCTTCTTCGTTCGCTCGACCGCGCGAGCCTGAGGACTATCGCGTCCGTGGACGCGCCAGCCGCCGCCGTCGGGGATGCGACCGACCTTCTTCACGTCGACATAAACCATATGGCCGGGGCGTTCGGCGACGATCCGCTGCGGTTCTCGGTTTGACTCGCCGTTCGGGTCGATGAACCTGCGCCGGTTGAGGCCGAGCTGGAGCAACACGCGGGACACCGTGCGACGGCTGATCGCGATGCCTTCGCGTGTGAGTTCGAACTCGATTCGCGCTGCCGACCACTTGTGTTGTCGCCGCATCGATTCGACTTGGACGATCGTGGCGGAGTCCGTTGCGGATGGTTGGCATCGTGGTGTCGAGGAGCGGTCGAGTAGGCCGATGTCGCCGAAGCGCTTGTATCTGCTGACCCATTTCGACGCGGTCGCGCGGGAGATACCCATCTCGGCAGCGACATGCGAAATGGGCGGGTACGGCAGCGTTCTATCAGTCGGTATCGGCCTTCGGTCGTGAGTGGGGCATTGGTGTGGGGCATATCATTCCTGTGGAGAAAGTTGCCCCCCGGTGCGAGGGTCGCACCGGGGGACAAGGCATCGAGGCCAGGCGTTCAGGAGGCTGGCGTCTTCTCGACGGGAATCCACAGTTCGTACCGGCCGTGCGTCTGCTCGTGGTCGACGAAATCCGTGACGACCATCTCCGGGCCAGGGACACTCTGGTACGGGTTCGCGGGGAACCACTCCCCGAATGCCTTCGGCCAGAGTTCCTGCAACGCAGCGGGGAACGCGCCGTTCGACTCCACGACAAGCCACGTCATCGCGGGCACATCGAGCCGGTCGAAATCGTCCGGAACCGGCCTGCTCGTTGCGGCCGCGACGTAATAGTCCAACTCGGTGCCTTCTTCGCGCGACGGAGAGATCGCATCGTGGACACTGAGCACCCCAGCAGGGTCTTGGTCGGAAAGATCATCGACCTTCGCCCACTGCTCCTCCGTGATCTTCTCGACGAACTCTGCTGCGGTCGGGTTCACCCCCTCATAGATGAGGGGGATGCGGGTGCATAGCCCCGCCAGCGTGAACTCGTCCTTTTCGACGATGCGGTAGTTCATGGTCGTGCTCCCTTCGATCGTGATGGTGAAGGTGAGCTTCGGCTGCGACCGGAGAACTGCTCCTGGCCGACGTGCGCCCTCGGGGCCGATGCCGTGGACAGCCTTGAATGCGCGCGAGAACGCATCAGCAGAGGCGTATCCGAACCGGACGGCGAGGTCCTGCAACGCTTCTTGTCCCGAAACGACCGATGCAGCCGCGAGCGTCATACGCCGCCGCCGCACGTACTCCGAGAGTGGCATGCCTGCCAAGGTGGAAAACATCCGCCGGAAATGGTGCTCGGACATCAACGCTATCTGGCTCGCGCGACACACATCGACCTCGCCCTCGCCCTCAACGAGCTGATGCTCAACCGATGCGATCGCCTGGTTCAGTCGCTCCATGCTCACCTTCCTTCCACCTCGACGTTAGGGAACCACAAGGGCGCAGGCCCGATGATCTATGCGCGAGATTGTCGGGGGCGTCAAGCAGCGCACTCACAAGCTGTCACAAGGTTGAGCCTGTGCCCCTACAAGACGTGTAGACAACGTCACGGCCAGCAACGGCTAGGCGTCGGACCGTGGTGTCTTCCGGGTTGAGGGCTGGGCCCTGTCCTGGGTCTTGCCCGGTGGCGAGGACGTGAAACCCGGTTGGAAACCGGGAAGGATCGTAGCCATGTCGGGATTCTGGACCGCCGACATCTGATCGAGTTTGCGGAGCACATGGTCCACGGTCGCCGGATCCACGCCTCGATCGGAGCGCGCACTGATGATTTCGTCCTGGGCCGCGCTGAGGGCGGTGTCTCTCATGGTGGCGAAGAGCTTCCGCCGTTTGTTCCTCTCTGCCACCTGCGCCTCGTAGACCTCCTGGTTCTCGACCTCTTGCGGGCTCTTCGGAACCATACGCCGGTAGATGTCGGAAACCATCGACACGACTTCCGGCGGCGCATCCTCAGAGTGCTGCCGCACGGCTTGCATGGCCGCGTGCCGGGCCCGTTCGAGCAGCTCGCGCTCTTGGCGGTCCTGTTGGTCCTCCCGATCCAGTCCGAGCATCTTGACCAGGATCGGCAGAGTCAGACCGGGGAAAACCATGGTGAACAACAGAACCATCGTCGCGATCACCAGGACCTCGGAACGGAATCCGAAACCCTCGGCCGGAAGGGAAAGGGCCAGGGCCAAGGTCACGAGTCCGCGCATTCCGGACCAGGTCATCACGAGCGCCTCGCCCAGGGACCGAGGGGTCATCGGCTGGCTCTTCTTGACGTGGTTGAAGGCCACGATCAGAACCATCCAGGCCAGGCGGAGCAGAATCACGACCGCGGCGATGATGCCTCCGTGAAGGATCATCTCCCCAATGCGGTCCCCGGCATCGATGATCACTTGACGCACCTGAAGCCCGATCAGGCCGAAGGCGACGCCGGTGATCAACATTTCGATGACTTCCCAAAATGCGGTACCAGTCAGTCGGTCCTCGGGTTCCAGATCGCCCATCGTGCTGGACATCTGGACGGCCGCGACCACCACGGCAATGACGCCGGAAGCATGCACTTCTTCCGAAGCGATATATACGGCAAACGGAATAATCAGGGTCAGCCCGGACCGGGCGACGCTCGAGTTAAGGTGACGACGTGCAACGCCGCCGAGCCACCCGAAAAACAGACCGATCGCCACGGCGGCGACGGCCGTGTACAGGAATTCGAGAACCAACAACGGCGCAGACAGGTGGCTGTTGACCGTGATGGCTGCGAGCGCGGCCTGGAAGGCGACCAAGGAGACGGCGTCGTTGAAGAGCCCCTCGGTCTGGAGCGTCGCGACGATACGCCGGGGGATTCCCACGGGCTCCGACACGGCTTCCACGGCGACTGGGTCAGGCGGAGCGACGGCGGCGCCGATCGCGACGGCCGCCGCGACCGTCATCCCGGGGATGAAGACCATCGACGTCCACATGACCGCAAGTATGGTGAGGGTGACCAGAACCACCGAATAGGTCACGATAGCGCGCCAGTTGGTCCGGAACATCTGCCAGCTGGCCCGTTGGCCGAGCGCCCACAACAGGGGCGGCAGGAAGATCGGCAGAATGAGTTCGGGCTGGACCTTCACGTTCGGAACGCCCGGGATAAAAATCATCGCGGCCGTCGCGAGGGTCAGCAGAACCGGCCACGGCAGGTTGAATCTGTCGCCGACCCCCACGAGGACGAGGGTCACCAACAGAATCACGATGACGACGATCAAGAAATCCACAGTGGGACCACTTTATCGGACTACTACTTCGCGCGCGTCACACGATCGCTCGTTCCCCACGCCGAAGTGGCATCCTTGTGCAGATTTTGACCGAATTCGTGCACGCGAATGCCACCTCGGCTCGATGTGGCTTCATTCCGTCTCAGGCATTCGGGGCGACCGAGGTTCCGACGCCGCGTCGGCGGATGGTCAGGGGGACGGATCCCGATTCGCCGCTCCCCTTCGAACAGCTCGCGGCCTGCCCGCAGGGTGCCACGGCTTGGGCAGGCGCCGAGGCTTCTTCGGCACCGGCATCCGCATCGGACAATTCCTGCTGATGTGCCTGGAGGTATGCTTCGTGCTCGGCCACGAGGTCCCGATCCTCCGCCCCGAGGACCACGAACCCCGAGTCCTGGATCATGCGGAGATCGTCCACGGCGGATTGGCCCTCGCTCGTCAGGTAGTCACCGAGGAAAAGCGAATTGACCACACGCAACGCGGTCGGCTGCAACGAGCGCAGGTGCATCTCGCGCCCTCCCGCCATGCGAATCTCCTTGTCGGGAGCCGCGAAACGAACCATGGAGAGGATCCTCAGACACTTCAGCGGAGTGAGCTCCCAGGTTCCCTCCAAGGGGGTCCCTTCGAAGGGCATCAGGAAGTTGACGGGGATCGATTCGGAATCCAGTTCAACCAACGAGAACACGGCGTCGACCAGCTGCTCCGGGCTCTCCCCCATGCCGACGATCAGACCCGAGCAGGCCTGAAGTCCGGCGTCGTGCGCCTGGTTCACGGTCGCAACGCGTTCTGAGAAGGAGTGCGTCGAGCAAATCTCGGCGTAGTGGTCCTCGGAAGTATTCAAGTTGTGGTTGTACGCGTCCGCTCCGGCCTGTTTCAGCCGCTGGGCCTGGCCGTCCTTCAGGATGCCGAGGCACGCGCACACTTCGATGTCGGGGTTGGATTCCTTGAGCCCCTCGATCATGCGTGACACACGGTCGACGTCGCGGTCGGTCGGCCCCTTGCCACTCGCGACCATGCAGATGCGAGAGGCCCCTCCGACCACGCCCAGACTCCCCTGGCGCACGGCCTCTTCGGGCTTGATCCACGAGTACTTCAGGATCTCGGCCGCCGAACCGAGGCGTTGGGAACAGTACGAACAATCTTCCGGACACAGCCCGGACTTGAGATTCACCAGGTAGTTGACCTTGACGGTGTTGCCGAAGTGTTGGTGTCGCAGGGTGGAGGCGGCGTGGACGACGTCGAAGGTTGCTGCGTCGTCGGCCGAAAGGAGTTCTAGGGCCTCGTCGCGGGTCAACCGGTGACCTTCCGCGATCCTGTGAGCGAGTTCCGTGTACGAAGTGTGCATGGATGCATTGAACCGTGTTTTTGAACACTGTTCAAGTAATGACGGTTCGCGTGTTCCGGGCCATCACCAGGCGGTTGGCTCTGAGCGCACACCTGTTCCCAAGAGATCGTCCGAGCCTTAGATTGGTGTCGACAACACCACACAGCAAAGGGGTATCGGACCATGTCAGACCTGTCCGGCAAGAAAATCGCATTCCTTCTGACCAATGGCGTCGAGGAAGTCGAACTGACCCGGCCGCGCAAGGCGCTCGACGACGCCGGCGCCCAGACCGTGATCGTCTCGCCCGCGGAGGGCAAGCTGACGGCGATGAACGGCGATTGGGACCACGGCGATTCCTTCGACGTGGACTTGCCGCTGTCCGAAGCGAAGCCCGAGGAATTCGATGCGCTGGTTCTGCCCGGCGGCACCATCAACGCCGACACCCTGCGGATCGCCGAAGGCGCCACCGAATTCGTCCGAGCCTTCTTCGATCAGGAGAAGACCGTGGCGGCGATCTGCCACGCACCGTGGATCCTGGCTCAGGCGGAGCTGGCCCGCGGTCGACGGCTCACGTCGTTCGAGTCCATCCGGACCGACCTGATCAACGCCGGTGCCTCGTGGGAGGACTCGCAGGTCGTGGTGGACGGCAACCTCATCACGAGCCGTAACCCCAACGACATCGACGCCTTCAACGCGGCGGTCTCCGAAGCACTCTCCGCCTGAGGTTGACGGGACCGGGTCGAGGGGCACGGGAATCGAATCGGTAGACTCGTCCCGTGGCCCTCACCCGTGAACGCATCCTCGAAACAGCCCTGTCGCTGCTGAGCGACTACGGGCTGGGCGACCTGTCCATGCGCAGGCTCGCCACAGAGCTCGGCGTCGCCCCCGGAGCGCTGTACTACCACGTCAGGAACAAGCAGGAGCTGCTCACCCGTCTGGCGGGCAGGATGCTTGGGCCCACTCCGGACGTCTCACGGATCGCCCCGGAGGATTCGCCTCACGCACAGAAGGTCAGCGAGCGCGAGGTCACCGAGACCGTCGTCGAACTGGCCCGTACGGCCAGGGAGTCCGTGTTGCGCTACCAGGACGGTGCGGACGTCATCGGAATCGCCCTAGTTGCGGACCAGGAGTCCGTCTCCTCGTTTGTGGCGATGCGGGAGACCTTCGAGCGCGGCGCAATCAGCCCGACCCACGCGGATTGGGCGGCCAGAACCGTCCTGCACACGGTCCTGGGATTCGTGTCGACGGAGCACAACCGACTCAGGCTCGAGGCGTCCTCCGTGCCGGCCGATGATTCGGGCGCCCGGAGCGTCCAGGACGCGCGCGCCTGCGAGTTCGGAGTCCGGGCTGTGATTCGGGGTGTTCTCGACGAGGCTTCCGAACAGTAACGGGGACGGCGGGACCTCGCCCTACAATGTATAGCGCGCCCAGTGAACCAGGCAGTCCGCAGCGAGTGCCGTGGTCGGGCGCAGCCCGGCTCTTCGCCGAATCACGTCGCCGAGAAGAAGAATTCAGGTACAACTCCATGACCGAGGCCTCGATCGCGGCCCAGTGGGCCACCTTGCCGGACCACACCGCGCAGGTGGAATCGTTGCGTGAGGCTTTCATCGAGAGGTACGGATCGGAACCGGACGGCATCTGGTCCGCGCCTGGCCGCCTGAATCTCCTGGGCGAATACGTCGATTTCAACAGTGGGTCCTGTTTCCCCACCCCTCTTCCGTACAGAACCCTCATCGCAGGTCGACTGCGGCGTGACGGCATCCTCCACGCGGAGTCCTTGCAGATGCCCACCCCGGTCGAACGCCCCCTACGCGAAATCGCTCCGGGCACGGTCTCCGGCTGGTTCGGATACGTCGGCGGCGTCGCCTGGTCGATGACTCAGGAAGGCGGCGAGGACATTTCCTTGCCCCCGGATTTCGGAGCGGATCTTCTCATCGATTCCACCGTTCCCGTCGGTGGCGGCCTCTCCTCCTCTGCGGCGCTCGAGTGCTCCACGGCGCTGGCTCTGCTCGAACTCTCCTGTCCCCTTCGCACCGAGGCATCCCTCGAGCCGCTCCCGGTCGGTGGTTGCGGCCCGGACAATGACGACCTCCGTGCTCGCCTCGCCCAAGTCTGTATGCGGGCAGAGAACGAGGTCGCGGGAGCCGTAACCGGTGGCCTCGACCAGACAACATCGTTGCGGTCGCTTCCCGGGCAGGCGATGGTCGTCGACTTCCGTGACTTCTCGATCGAGCCCGTGGACGTCAATGTGACCGGGGCCGGGCTGGCCTTCCTTGTGATCGATACCCGCGCACCCCACGATCTGGCGGACGGGCAGTATTCGAGCCGCCGCAATACGTGTGAGGATCTCAGAAAGGCCACGGGTGCGAAGAACTTGCGTGAACTTCTTCCGGACGAGCTGGGCTTCCCGGACCTTGATACCGAGGAGGCACGCCGGGCACGGGAATCGACCGTCGCGGAAACGCTCGAGCGTTGCGCGCGGGTTCCGGGTGTCCTCGAGAGCCTGGGCGAGGACAAGCTCTATGGCTGGACCAAACACGTCTTCACGGACATGATGCTCGTTGAGCGGGCCCGAACCCTGTTCACGGATCGAACCCCCACCACACCGGAAACATGGCGGGAGCTGGGACAACTGTTCACGACCTCGCACGCATCCATGAGGGACGACCTCGGTGCGTCGCGGGATGAGCTCGACGTCGCCGTCGACACATGCTTGGATCACGGTGCGCTGGGTGCGCGACTCGTCGGCGGAGGATTCGGCGGCGCCGTTCTGGCCCTGACGACCCGCGAGCGCGTGGCCGAGACGGCCCAGGCCGTCGCGGACGCTTTCGCCGATCGAGGATATGAGAAACCGGTGTTCCTGCCGCTGGCCCCGGGGCGTCCCGCGAACCGGGATCTCTAGAACGCGGAGCCAGAGAGCCCGGCCGCAGGCTACCCGGCACGCGAGAGCGGGGACGGAGCGGTACTCGACCGATCCGCCCCCGTGCCTGGCTCACGTGGTTCATTCCCTCGATTCCGCCGCATTGCAGGCGCATGCGGCCGAATATTGGATGTGCGCACACATCCGTCGATATCGACGGGTTCAAATAAAACACTCGCGAGTACACCTCACAAGGTGGCACGCGGGTCGTTATCAAAACGTGATGTCGCGTGGGTCGCCCTAGGGTGTGCGATGCGCGACAGTGACGGCCGTGGGCGCGGTGCAAGGGAATAACAGCCCGTCGTCCCAAGTTGCGATGGGCGGATTCTGCAACACACCGTCCCTCGAAAGGCGACCCCATGGCGTATTCGTATCTCTTCCAGCCGTTGACCCTGCGCGGTCTTGAATTCAAGAACCGTGCCTTCGTCGCTCCCATGTGCCAGTACAGCGCGGCCGACGACGGCATCCCTACCGATTGGCATCTCATGCACCTGGGATCCTTCGCGACCGGGGGCTTCGGACTGATCATCGCCGAGGCTTCGGGCGTTGTTCCCGAGGGACGCATCTCGCCAGGGGACTTGGGCCTCTGGAATGACGACCAGGCTCGCGAGTTCGCGCACATCGCAGATTTCGTGCATACCCACGGTCAGGGTGCGAAATTCGGGATCCAACTGGCCCATGCCGGACGGAAGGCCTCCACATACCACGCCCTGCCCGGTTACCCGGAAGGATCTCTCAGCCCGGACGACGGCGCCTGGACCACGCTGGCTCCCACGGACGAGCCCTTCGGCCCGTTCGATGCTCCCCGAGCGATGACAGAGTCCGAGATCCTCGAGACCGCCCAGGCTTTCGGTGATGCGGCACGCCGCGCCGTCGCCGCCGGGGTGGACACCGTCCAGATCCACGCCGCCCACGGCTACCTGCTTCACGAATTCCTCCAGAAGGACGTCAACACGCGCGATGACCGCTGGGGCGGAGCCGACCTCGAGAACAGGATGCGGTTCCCCCTCGAGGTCGTCCGCCGGGTCCGCGAGGCGATCCCCGACGATATGCCGTTGATGCTCAGGGTTTCCGCTGTCGACTGGAAGGAAGATGCGGGCACGGACGCAGCCCGTGAGGCCAACGACGCCGACTTGGCGGACATCACCGAGTTCGTCCGGCAGGCCGCGGCTTTGGGTGTCGACATGGTCGATGTGTCGTCCGGTGGCAACCTGCCCCAGCCCCAGGTGCGCCCGGTTCCCGGGTACCAGACGGAATTCGCGGCGCACATCCGCCGCGAAACCGGACTGCCCACGAGTGCGGTCGGCATCATCACGGATGCGGTCCAAGCCGAGCACGTCATCGCCACGGGACAGGCCGACGCCGTCAGCCTGGCTCGCGAGGCGCTGAGGGATCCTCGGTGGGTGCTCAGGGCCGCGCAGGAGTTGCGCCAGGACGTCGAATGGCCCGACCAGTTCTACCGCGCCAAGCGGTAATTCGGTCTCCCCGGACGCCAGCACCACAAAAACTGAACAACCTTTCTTTCGTCTCACAACAACCTGGGGAATTCTTAGGAATTGGTGCATGACGTTTTGCCAGGGGTGAACAACGGACCGTGTTCCGCACCAACGGTTCACATCACCCGCCATTTGCCCTAATGTCGAAGGCAAGTGGCGATTCGCATCACTGACAGAGTATGGATCGCCGGGATGAAAGGAGCCGATTATGGGTTTCGATATTGGTGACAAGGCAGGCGACGCTCTGAACAAGGGCAAGGACGCCGTCAACGGCAAGACCGGCAAGGACACCGTCAAGGACGAGCATGTCGACAAGGCCAAGGATGCGCTGAGCGACAAGTTCGGCAAGAAGGACTAATTCTTCTTCCTGAGGTCATTCTTGCTTGTCCCTCGGATGATTCCTGAGGGAACCCCAATGAAAGGAGTCCCATATGGGTATCGAGGACAAAGCCAACAACAAGTTTCAGGATGCCACCGGCAACGCCAAGGAAAAAGTCGGCGAAGCTGTGGGCAATGATGATTTGAAGAATGAAGGAAAGGGCGACCAGCTTGGCGCCGCCGTGAAGGACGGCGCGGAGAAGGTCAAGGATGCGGCTCGCAACATTGGCAACAAGTTCAAGGGCTGAGGCCAGCATCGCCTGAACCTGCCTGTGGCGGGCCACCCGAAAGGGTGGCCCGCCACAGGTTTTTTGTGTCCGGTTCGAGACCGTACGGGATTCCCCGATTCGGCCAAGTCCCTCACCGGGACCCAAGGACGTCGCCCGCCGGCCCTCAACCCCTGGAGCCTCCGCCACCCAGGCAGAGGCGCCATCGACGTCGCGCCGTTGCCCATCCATCTGGACACGGAAAAGGGCCGGCTGCCGAGCCCGTCCGGGAAATCGAAGTCCCGTCCGGTCGCCAGCCGGCCCCGCCCCTTGAAGGGCCCTCCGATGGTTTTAGCCGAGGGCCGGGGACGAGTAGTACCCGTCCACGGTCATCATTCCGCCGCCATCAACGGCAGTGACCTGGGTTCCTTGTTCCGGGTTGAGAGCAGAAACCATCTGCCCGTCCCCCAAGTAGATCCCCACGTGCGCGTAGTTGTTGGTGAAGACGACGTCGCCCGCCTGCGGATTCGCGGTCGGGGTCAGCTGGTTCATCATGCTGTAGGTGTACGAATCCAGGTTGACCCCGGACTGCGCGTAGACATAAGAGACAAAACCTGAGCAATCCCAGGCCATGTAGTCGCTTCCGCCCCAGACGTAGGCACCGCCCACGCCCGCCATCGCGTCCTGCACGACCTGTGCACGGCTGCCGGTGACGGCGTCGGTCTGCGCTGCGGGCTCGACCTCGGTCGCCTGGCCGTTGTAGGCCTCGGCCGACTGAGCCTGGTCCGCAGGCGCGACCTGGGCCTGATCGACAGCCTGACCGTCCGCGGTCTGCGGGTCGGTCTCGACGGCCGGAATCGTTTGGATCGTGCCATCGGCTGCCACCTGAGTGCCATCCGCGGCGGGAGCAACCGCCTCGGTCTGGGCCTGCGCAGCCGGATCCTGCTGAGCTGCGCCAGAGTCCCACGGTGCCACCCCACCGTCGACGGCGGGTGCCGCATCTTCGGCGGCAGTGATGTCCGCGGCGGGTTGAATCGTGGCATTCTCAGTCTCCGGAGCCGCAGGAGCTTCAGCCGGTGCGGCCTGGGCAGTTGCCTGCTGCGCCCACGGTTCCTGAACCGTGTTGTCGGTCGGCTGCGCCTGGACGGAGGTGGTCGGAGCGGCCTGTTCGGGCGCCTGCTGCTGGACAGCCGGTGCCGCCTGACCGGAAGCCTGCGTAGACACGAAGTCGTGCGAGACCGACGGTGACGTCGCCAGCGCCAGGCTCGGCGTGACCTGAGGCGTCGAAGGAGTAGTAGTGGACGGTGTTGCGGTTGCGAAGGCGTTCGCCGAAGTCATGGATCCGGCGACTGCTCCGAGAGTCGCCAATCCGATTCCTGTGTTGCGGAAGAAGTGTGACTGGGTAACTGGGCGAACACGAGTGATTTGCTGAGCCATGAGAAATGGGTTTCTCCTCTTTGCCTGCGCGGTTGGTGCAAGATCCATCAAGGAACCCCAGTCAGCAAAACCACTTACCCTCGGAGTCTTGTGAGGAAGAGAACCCTCATCCAACACCTCGCCCCCGCCAAAGGTTGTCCTGTGTACAGGTTCCTTGGGCCGCGGCGGGGTTAAGCAAACACCCCAAGGAAGCCGACCTGAATTTCAATCGGCGGACTCAATATAGCACAGTGACTTTTTCTTAGGTATCCCCGGTCACCCCTAGTCAAACGTAAGTCAATGGATCCCCGGCACAATGCCGATGCGCGCGATTTATTTGAATCTCGGAGCGCCTTCTCGATATTCGAAGATTTGTCCTATTGCCTCAGGGAAAGAAGTATTGTAATTGACCTTTTTGTTCGAATGGAACGAAGTTAGTCAATTGTTCATGTTCTTCCGGATCGAGATTCCGAAGGTCTCGGCCGCCGCCGGCAGCGCCTCGAAAATCTCGCCGGTCGACCAAAAATTACAACTTTCGGCGCTTGCACTCCATCCGGAAATCCCCAGCTGTGCACAGAGTTTTCCACAGGTGTGGGTAACCGAGGGATGATTCACAGGCCAAGACTCCTCATCTCCCCGACCTGGCGGGCAGGACCGCCATCCACAGGGTTATTAACACGTGTGGAGTTACAGCCCTGTAGTTATTAACAGCTGTGGGTAACTCCTGTGGAAAACCTGCCATCGACGGAAGATCTTGTAATCACATCTTTCCGCCGGATCGACCCGTACGCCGGCCCCGATGCTGCGTGATGTCGAAGATCCACGCCACCACGGCTCCCACCACAAGGCCTCCGACATGCGCTTGCCAAGCGATCCCTGGAACCAGGAACCCGAACACCAAGTTGACGGCCACGAGAACCAGCAGCCCTCGAGTGTCTCCCCCGCGGAATCGGGTCCAGGCAAAGAGGGCACCGAACAGGCCGAAGACCCCACCCGAGGCGCCGACCACCAGTGTGTACGGACTCGCCAACAGGTAGACGGCGAAGGAACCGCCGATGATCGACAGCAGGTAGACCGCGAGGAATCTCCATCTCCCCATGCGTGGTTCAAGAGCGGCGCCGAAGATGTACAACGTGTACATGTTCAACGCGATATGGAGCAGGTTCCCCGGCGAATGGACGAAACCGCTGGACAAGAGACGCCACGGCTCGGCAGTGGTGAGGATCGGGGCGTAGGCCAGGGTATTGAGGACCAGGTGCCGCGGGATGACCCACTGCAGAACGAAGACAACGACCGTCACAGCGATCAGGGTCCAGGTGACGGTGAGCCCCGATCCGCCAGGCAGGAATCCCACGCCTCGCCCCCGTGCATGGTCACGACGTCGGGCATTCTGGTCGACCTCGTGCACACAATCCACGCACTGGATACCGACAGGAGCCTGGACCTGGCAGCGCGGGCATACGGGGC
Source organism: Rothia sp. HC945 (assembly GCF_051370785.1). NCBI lineage: Bacteria > Bacillati > Actinomycetota > Actinomycetes > Micrococcales > Micrococcaceae > Rothia > Rothia sp. HC945. The sequence goes on from NZ_JBFCSN010000001.1 coordinate 1,782,460, forward strand.
GCTGGCATCGAGTACAGGTCACGTAGGAGACAGTGTCCGGGTGCCGAGGGCAGACCGGCCGGCCTTCACCAGGGGAGGCGGCGTCGTCGCGTTGTCCGTACCGTGGCGGTTCCTGATTCATGAACGGGGGGTTCCTCTCAGAAGGTGGCAGGCCCAGAGCCAGAACGAGGCCCAACCGCAGTACAGCGGAAGGGCCTCGCTCGTCGATACACCGGGTTCTCCCGGTTCCGATCCTCTCGGACTCAGAGTTGTTCGATATCGATGTTCTTGATGACGACGTCCTCAACCGGACGGTCCATCATGCCCGTGGCAACGCCCTCGATCTCGTCGACGACCTTCTTGGAATCGTCATCGGCAACCTGACCGAAGATGGTGTGCTTGCCCTGGAGCCAAGTGGTCGGAACGGTGGTAATGAAGAACTGGGAGCCGTTGGTTCCCTTGCCGTTCTGGATGCCGGCGTTGGCCATGGCCAGCATGTAGGGCTCGTTGAAGTCCAGGTCCGGGCTGATCTCGTCGTCGAACTGGTAGCCGGGACCGCCGATTCCCTGGCCGAGCGGATCGCCGCCCTGGACCATGAAGTCCCGGATGATGCGGTGGAAGATCACGCCCTCGTATAGCGGGGTGTTCTTCTTCTCGCCGGTCTTGGGATCGGTCCATTCCTGGGAACCATCGGCCAAACCGACGAAGTTCTTGACGGTTTTGGGCGCTTGGTGACCGAACAGGTTAACCACGATGTCGCCGTGGTTCGTGTGGAGGGTCGCTTTGGCAGTGGGAATCGCAGTCATGACAAATATTTTCCCACGGTGCCGCCCTACCCCCAACACTGTTCCGCCTACAGTGAAAACAACACGCTCCCACCCCTTGAGGTTGGGGACACTTCGGGCCGTATTACATATCCTGAAGGTGGACTACAACTGACTCGGTAAAACATCCCGTTTTCCACGGATGGCGTCGACAGAGATTCTGTCGACGCACCGGATCCACGAGGAGGTAACTCATGGGATGCCAGAAGAAGGCTGAAAAGAAGGCCCAGCAGGCCGCGAAAGAGGCCCGGAAGACGGCGAACGCCCGCTACTCCGAGGGTGTCGACAAGGTCAATGAGCTGAGCAACAAGTTGCAGCAGCGCGCCGATCAGGCCAACGACTGGGCGCAGAAGGAGGTTGCGCCCCGTCTCCAGGAGCAGATCGATCGTGCGACCCCGGCCGTCGAGAACGCCGTCGCCAATGCTCGTGAGCGTGCCGGTGAGGCGGCCACGGCAATCGCAGGCAAGCTGAACTCCACAGAGGCACACCCGCAGGTCGAGGCGCTGGCGGCCAAGGTCACCGGTGACAAGAAGTCCGTGAAGAAGGCGCAGAAGGCGGCCGCGAAGCGGGCCGAGGAATTCGCCAAGCAGCAGAAGAAGGCCAACAAGAAGTCGCACAAGGGCCTTGTCTTCTTCGGGTTGCTCGCAGCGGCCACCGCTGCCGGCGTCGCCGCGTGGCGTGCATCCCGCCCGGTCGAGGACCCCTGGAAGACTCCGGCGGATGCCGAGAAGAAGCCCGTTGCCAAGGATTCCGCCGATTCCTCGGCCGCCGGGGCCAAGGCAGAGCCTGCGGAGCAGAAGGTGAGCAAGCCGTCCTCGGCCGCCGCGCCTTCCAACCAGGAGGTCAAGTCCCTGAACGATCCCAAGGACACGAGCCACCCGGCTCCCGGTGCCCCAATGGACAAGCCGGCCACTCCGGTTCAGGGCACTCCCGCAGCGGACAAGGCCTCGGAGACCAAGAAGGCCGACGAGACCAAGTCCTCGGCTCCTCGCCAGGGCGGCACCTCGCAGAACAACGCCGAGGGAAAGCCCGCAGGCAAGCACCAGGCTCCGAAGTCGGGACAGGATGACAAGTAACTGACTGCCCCGGCGTCCCGGACGCCGCACAACGCCGCCGCGCTCCATGAGCGCGGCGGCGTTTTTTATGGGCCTGATGGCTGTGCCGGAACCACGTCCGCCTGAGGACGGCACCATCCGGAGCCGCGCCTCGGCGCAGTCGGCCACGACCGGCCCCGGCATTTTTCGCTACAGGTCCCAGCCGACGTGTTTCAAATGTTCCTCGACGCGGGCGACGTCACCCGGCAACGGCATCTCGTCGGTAATTTTCGTGATTTCGACACCGATGTCCACGCTACCGGCGGGCATGACGCCTTCGTCGATGAGTTGGCGGCAGATATCGACGACTTCGTCCTCGGCCAGTCTCCGCCGGAGTACGGCGACGAGAGGTACGTAGTCCTGCGAGGGCAAGCCATTGGGGTACCCGGCTCGGAGCCATCTGATCACGGAGGCAGCAAGGTTTCGCATGTCGCCCCCTTTCCTAGAGCTCCGCTGCGGTCCCTACTTCTTGGCGAGACCCAGGAAATTGAATCCGGTCATGTGGAACAGAAAATCTTTGGCGATCCAGAGGATGCCCATAACGATGGCCACCAGGATGATCGCGAAAATCAGCCCTCCGATGGCTCTCATGACCGTGGAGGGAGGGCGCACCTGGATGACGCCGCCGTCTTCGGTCCGTTGAGTCTGTCCGGCCGAGATCCGCATCCCCAAGGCAAAGAGCGCGGGGAGGCCGGCGCCGAGAAGCAATCCCGCGATCGTCACGGGAACGAGATTCGAGAGAAGGTGGAGAAAGTTCATGCTCGGACTCCCGGGTTACTGATTGGAAAAGTGCTTGTGGGCGCCGGCTCGTGAATCATGACCGATGATCTCGCCTACCTTGGCGTGAACCATGGTTCCGGTCAAGGAGTTGTCCGGGTCTGCTGTCTCGACCTGTTCCACGACCGGCGTTTCGGTCTCTTCCTCGGCCCACTGGTCATTGACGTTGTCCTGCGTGACGGGGGCCTGACGGGAGCGGTGCCACATGTACCCGGCGAGCACCACGAGCAGGGCGAAGATGACCAACGCTCCCACGAGTTCGTTGGAGACCATGGCGACCATGTGCCCGATGAACCAGGTGACGGCGCCGACGAGCGCGGCCGCCGGGATGGTGATGATCCAGGCGACGACCATCCGACCGGCTACTCCCCACCGAACCTCGGCGCCCTTACGACCGAGTCCGGTGCCCAGGATCGATCCCGTGGCCACGTGGGTCGTCGAGAGGGCCATACCGAAGTGGGAGGAGGTCAGGATGATGGCTGCGGAGGCGCCCTCGGCTGCCATACCCTGCGGGGACTCGATTTCCACGAGACCCTTGCCCAGGGTGCGGATGATCCGCCACCCGCCGAGGTAGGTTCCCAGGGCGATCGCCGCGGCGCAGGTGAGCTTGACCCAGAAGGGGATATCGGCGCTCGGGTCGATCGAGGAAGAGGCGACCAGGGCCAGGAAAATAACTCCCATGGTCTTCTGGGCGTCGTTGGTTCCGTGGGCCAATGACACCAGCGATGCGGTGCCAACCTGTCCCCAGCGGAACCCGCGTTCTTTCTGTTCGTCGCCTACGGAACGCGTGAAGCGGTAGATGAGAGCGGTGCCTACCGTCGAGATGATTCCGGCGACCAGCGGGGCAGCGACCGCGGGGATGATGACCTTGGCGACAATGCTGGTCCACAGGACGCCGCTGAGTCCGAGACCGGCAATCGTGGCACCGATGAGGCCGCCGAACAGGGCATGTGAAGAACTTGAGGGGAGGCCGAGCAACCAGGTCAGGAGATTCCAGGTGATGCCGCCGACCAAACCGGTGAACACGATAATCATCAGGTCGCTGCCAGAGGTGAGATTCAAGTTCACGACCTCTTTGCCGACCGTCTTTGCGACCTCGATGGAGAGGAACGCTCCGACCAGGTTCAGGATCGCCGAGAGAGCGACCGCCACCTTGGGTTTGAGGGCGCCCGTCGCGATCGACGTTGCCATGGCGTTGCCGGTGTCGTGGAAGCCGTTGGTGAAGTCGAAGACCAGCGCCGTGACGATGACAATTGCGAGGATGATGAGTTCAGGTGCCACACCTGAATTATGCGGACATGGAGCTGAAGTCTTGGAGGTGAATACATGAACGGAAGGTTAACTTCGCCGCCGTCGGACTGTGATTTTGGCAATCGTCCTCTCGCTCGAACCATTCATGACGATCATCGCAACGAATGCTGGTACTTGCCCGGTGTCATCCCTACCGCCAGGACTGGGCGGCGAATCCTGGCCGACCGTCCCGGCTCCCTGGTATCAGACACCGATCTTCCCGTGGAGCGATCGGATGAGTTCGTCGTTGCCGAAGCGGACATGCCCGATCAGCACGAGTGATCGCGATGTGCCATCGGCGTGTGCCCCGCGACGCGAATCAGCGCCGAACGGTCCAGGGGGCCAGTTCGGCCTCGGCCCATTCGCGGGTCTCCAGCGGTTGGCTTTCCAACAGATTCCTCCTGGCACAAGAGGCTCATCAACTGTGCCTATTCGAGTACATATTCGTACGGGAATGGATCGGAACGTCCTTGGAGGCGGGGTCTCGCCTACCGTGCAGGTTCGAGCAGGGCCAGGAGAATCCTGCGCAGCTCCGTGCGATCACGCATGGGGATCGTCGCCAGTCGTCGGTCGAACTCGGTTGCAAGTGCGGCGAGCGCGCGATCCCGCGCCGACTCCCCCTCGGCGGTCAGCACGAGCCGGTGCCGCCGCAGGTCCGTGTCGTCGATCTCGCGTCGCATGAACCCCTTCGCCACGAGGTTGCGAACATAAACCGTCACGCTCGCTTTGGGGATCACGAGCTTCGCCGCGAGCTCAGCCGGATACGGCGACGTCGCCACCTCGGCGAGCACGAAGAACTCCTTCGACTCCAGCCCGAGCTTAGCCATCTCGGCGCTGCTGGCATCCAACACGACGGTCAGCAAGCGATGGTTGAGCGCCCACAGCTGTGCGGCGTCTACGGACACGCGAGTCACCTTCCTCTAGGTGGTACAGTTTTAGACTAGTACGAAACTGGATCAGTCTCGCTTTCGGACTAACGAGGTAGCGAACAAACCTTATACGAAGGGTATTACCAAGTGCTTCAGCACATCACGATTCCCCGAGGGCCGATGGAACTCGCCGCCGACCTCTACTTGCCGACGACATCGACGAGGACGCGGCGTTGCGCGCGGTCGTCCTTTCCACGCCTGGCAGCAGCGTCAAGGAGCAGATCGGCGCGAACTACGCTTCGCGCTTCGCCGACCGGGGTATCGCCGCCCTGGCTTTCGACCCGGCCCATCAGGGCCAGAGCGGCGGCGAGCCCCGCGACCTGGAAGACCCCTATCGCCGCGGTGAGGACATCTCCTACGCGATCGACAAGCTCGGCACCATCGGCGGGATCGACCCCGAGCGCATCGGCGTCCTCGGCATCTGTGCCGGCGGCGGCTATGCCGTGCATACCGCCCGCACCGACCACCGCATCAAGGCCGTCGGCACCGTCGTGCCCGTCAACCTGGGCACGTCATTCCGCAGTTTCCAGGAGGGCGGCCCCTCAGCAGGCCTCGACCGCCTCGCCACTGAGCGCAGAGAGGAAAGCCGAACCGGTGAACTGACCCGGGTGAACTGGCTCCCGGACACGCTGGAAGACGCCGCCGCAGCCGGTTTGACCGACATTGACACCACTCAGGCGGTCACGTTCTACCGCACTGAGCGCGGCAGGAACGAGCACTCGACGAACCGCCGCCTTTCGCGCAGTGACTCGCTGCTCGTGGGCTATGACGCCTTCCACCTCGTCGATCAGCTCATGACCCAGCCGCTTCAGGTCATTCTCGCCGGACGCCGTGGGAACACCGGCTCCTACGAAACCGGCATGCAACTCTGGAAACTGGCGCCCAACCCCGTCGACCTCATGATGATCGACGGCGCCGGACACTACGAGATGTACGACGAACCCAAATACGTCGACGCCGCCATCGAGAAACTCGTCCACTTTTATACGGACAATCTCTGAACGGTCGGTCCCGAAACGAGGGCGACGCTGTGGAGCACCCGGTGCTGTCACAACACGTTCTGCCTCCTTCGAGTGAGGTCCTGTTCCTCAGGCCCTTCCAAGATGGCGCGCTTCTTCGTAGCACCGCGGCTACTGGCCGGGTTGACGGTGTCGGATGCGAACGCGCGCCATGTCGGCAGGTCATCAGGGGTCAGCCCGGATATCAGATCATGGCGCGGGTCACGGGCCGGTTCGCCACGACGACGCCGCAGGATGCCGAGTCGTGGCGCCGCTGGTGCGGTTCGAGAAGCCGAAGCCGGGAAAGGTTGAGCGATCCCGAATGGTGGGAGCCATGCCGGCCTATGTGTGGGATGTCTCGCGGGCCATCGGGGACCCGGTGCCGGAACGTCCGGGCTCAGCGTTGCTGGAGGGCCGAGCGCCGGCCTATAACGCCGCGCTACAAGCGGGACCGGATGCTCAACCCGCTCATGTCGCGGGTTTGAACATCCAACATTCGGTGGAGGCGAGGGGACTCGAACCCCTAACCCTCTGCTTGCAAAGCAGATGCGCTACCAATTGCGCCACGCCCCCGAGGGTCAGTCAACCGTGTCGGTGGAAGCCTTCCAGGTTTCCTTGGTTTCCTGAGCGTCCTTCACACGTTTGGTCACCACAAAGGCTACGGCGCCGGCTGCAAGAGCCACCAGCGTTTTCCTCATGGGAACCTCCTCGTGAAAAGGATCGTGGGCGTACCAGGAATTGAACCTGGGACCTCTTCGTTATCAGCGAAGCGCTCTAACCGTCTGAGCTATACGCCCTTATTGGCCCTCGGACCGAGATTAAACATTACATGACGACCCGGTCCGGGCCAAATCAGACCAGGGGTGACCTCCCGCACAGGGAGGCACCCTGATCAGTCGTCCGTCAGTGTGACTCCCACGCCGCCCACGAGGCGGGCGGCGATGTTGTACAGGAAAGCCGAAATGACGCCCAGAAGGGTCATCAGCACCACGTTCACGATGGACAAGATCGTCGCGTAGAGCGCCACCTGACCCAGAGACAAGTAGTCCGTGATGGACACGGCGTTGCCCTGGCTCGAGAGCATGGACAGCACCGAGTCGATGCCACCGAAGATGCCCGTGATGTCGAAGACGAGCCACAGGATCACGCTGACCACGACCACGACGATCCCGACGGCCACGGACAACAGGAAAACCAGTTTGGCGATCGACCAGAGATCAACCTTGGCCACGGTCAGGTGCGCGCGACGCACCTTGGACCGGGGCGCGGGTCGAACGAGCGGCCGGCCGTTCGAGGAGGCCTGGCGCTTGTTCCCGTTCGAGGGTCCGTTCGAGGGAGCGGACTTGGAAGCGGTCACCGAATCTCCGCGTCCGGAACCAGCGGCCGATTTGCGTCGGTTGTCCGCGGGCTTTTGCGCAGAGGAGCTCGCGGACGCGGAAGGTTTCCCTGCCGCGTTACCAGGATTGTTCGTGCTCACTCATTACCTCCGTGTGATGAAGTTTCCGACTCGGCCGGAGTATCGGTCTGTTCAGTACCGTTGTCCAACGGTACTTCATTTTCGCTGTCCAGCACCTCAACGGAACCGTCGTCGGCAATCTCTTGGCCTTCGTCAATTCCCTTGTCCTGATTTCGGGCGATGGAAAGAATCCTGTCGTTCTTGCCAGGTTTGGCAAATATTACGCCCATGGTGTCTCGGCCCTTGGCAGGAACTTCCGACACGAGGGACCGAGCGACCTTACCGGACTGCATGACGACCAAAACTTCGTCCTCGGCACCGACGATCAGGCCACCGACCAGATCTCCGCGGTCCTCGACGAGTTTGGCGACCTTGATGCCCAGACCGCCACGCCCCTGGACCCGGTATTCATCGACCTTGGTCCTCTTGGCGTAGCCGCCTTCGGTCACCACGAAGACGTAGGAATCATCGGTCACCACGTTGGCGGCCAACAGCTCGTCGCCGTCCCTGAACTTCATGCCGGTCACACCGCTGGTTGCGCGGCCCATCGGACGGAGCGCGTCGTCGGTCGCCGTGAACCTGAGGGACTGCCCCTTGCGGGAGATGAGCATGAGGTCGTCGTCCGAGTGGGTGAGTTGCGCGGAGATGAGTTCGTCGTCCTCCCGCAGGTTGATCGCGATGACGCCCGAGGTCCGGTTCGTGTCGTAGTCGCTGAGGCGTGATTTCTTGATCAGACCGTGCTTGGTGGCCAGAACCAGGTACGGCGCATCCTCATAGGTGCGCAATGCCATGACCCTCTGGATCTTCTCGTCCGGTTGGAAGGCCAGCAGGTTGGCCACGTGCTGCCCCTTCGCGTCCCGGCCTGCCTCGATGAGTTCGTAGGCCTTGGTCCGGTAGACGCGCCCGAAGTTTGTGAAGAACAGGATCCAGTTGTGGGTGGTCGTGACCACGAGATGCTCGACGACGTCGTCGCCGCGCAGTTGAGCCCCGCGAATCCCCTTGCCGCCACGGTGTTGGGATCTGTACTGGTCGATGCGGGTCCTCTTGACGTATCCGCCGCGCGTGATCGTGACGACCATGTCTTCTTCGGGGATGAGATCCTCGATCGACATGTCGCCGTCGTAGCCCATGAGGATCTGCGTCCGACGGTCGTCGCCGTAACGGTTGACGACATCCCGCATTTCCTCCGAAATGAGGTCGCGTTGGCGCTGTTCGGAGGCGATGATCTCCTTGTATTCCTCGATCAGACGCATGAGTTCGTCATGCCGGTCCTGGATCTTCTTGCGCTCCAGTGCGGCGAGACGGCGCAGCTGCATGTTCAGGATGGCCTGGGCCTGGGCTTCGTCGATGTCCAGGAATTCCATGAGCCCCGTGCGGGCGTCGTCGGCCGTGGACGAGTTGCGGATCAGCTGGATAACCTCGTCGAGGGCGTCCAGAGCCTTGAGGAGTCCCCGCAGAATGTGGGCTTCTTCCTCGGCCTGGCGCAGCCGGAACCGCGTTCTCCGGACGATGACTTCCATCTGGTGCTGGACCCAGTGGCGGATGAAGGCATCCAGTGAAAGCGTCCGAGGCACGCCGTCCACGATCGCGAGCATGTTGGCGGAGAAATTCTCCTGCAACTGGGTGTGCTTGTAGAGATTGTTCAGCACCACCTTGGCGACCGCGTCCCGCTTGAGGACGATGACGAGGCGCTGGCCCGTGCGGCCCGAAGTCTCGTCGCGGAGATCGGCGATGCCGCTGATCTTGCCTTCACGGATCAGATCGGCGATCTTGATCGCCAGGTTGTCCGGATTGGCCTGGTAGGGCAGTTCCGTGATCACGAGGCACGTGCGCCCGTGGATTTCCTCCACATTGACGACCGCGCGCATCGTGATTGATCCACGACCGGTCCGGTAGGCGTCCTCGATTCCCTTGTGGCCCAGGATCTGGGCGCCCGTGGGGAAATCGGGTCCCTTGATGCGGGCGATCAGGGCGTCGAGCAATTCTTCGTTCTCCGCCTCGGGGTGTTCCAGGTACCACTGAACACCTTCGGCGACCTCTCGCAGGTTGTGCGGGGGAATGTTGGTCGCCATACCCACGGCGATGCCGGAGGAACCGTTGACCAGCAGATTGGGGAACCGGGCCGGAAGGACCACGGGTTCCTGGTTCTTGCCGTCGTAGTTGTCCTGGAAGTCGACGGTGTCTTCCTGGATGTCCCGCACCATTTCCATGGCCAGTGGCGCCATCTTGCACTCGGTATACCGAGGTGCAGCGGCGCCGTCGTTGCCGGGTGAGCCAAAGTTTCCCTGGCCCAGCGCGAGCGGATACCTCATGATCCAGTTCTGGATCAGACGCACCAAGGTGTCGTAGATGGCGGAGTCGCCGTGGGGGTGATACTGACCCATGACCTCGCCGACCACGCGGGCGCACTTGTTGAAGGAGCGGTCCGGCCGGTATCCGCCGTCGTACATCGCGTAGATGACGCGACGGTGAACCGGTTTGAGGCCATCTCGCACGTCCGGAAGCGCACGGCCGACGATCACGGCCATCGCGTAATCGAGGTACGACCGCTGCATCTCGGTCTGGAGGTCCACGTGCTCGACTCGGTCGGTACCCGTGCTGGCCGCGACGTCGCCGCCCACGACCTCGCCCTCGATGGGGGCGCCCTCCTGAGGATTCTGATTCGAACCGTTGTCTTCGGTGCTCATGTTTCTCTGTGTTCCGTCCTGCTGAAAGTCTTCAGTCCCTCGGTGTCGATATATGCGTCATGCTCAATATTCGGCATCGGCTAGATATCGAGGAACCGGATGTCCTTGGCGTTCTTCTGAATGAATTCGCGGCGGGATTCGACGTCCTCGCCCATCAGCACAGAGAAGACCTGGTCGGCCGCGGCGGCATCGTCCATGGTCACCTGGAGAAGCGTCCTGTGCTCCGGGTCCATGGTCGTTTCCCACAGCTCGCTGTAGTCCATCTCGCCCAGACCCTTATAACGCTGGATGCCGTTCTCCTTGGGAAGGCGCTGGTTATTGGCCAGGCCGCGGGCAACTGCCTCGTCCCTTTCCGCATCCGTGAACACGTAGTCGTCCGGGGCATTGGACCACTTGATCCGGTACAGCGGAGGTTGGGCGAGATACACGTATCCGGCTTCGATCAGCGGCCGCATGAAGCGGAAGAGCAAGGTCAGCAGAAGGGTGGTGATGTGCTGGCCGTCAACATCGGCATCCGCCATGAGAACGATCTTGTGGTACCGGGCCTTCTCGATCTGGAACTCTTCGCCGATGCCCGCACCGAATGCGGTGATCATGGACTGGACCTCGGCGTTGGAGAGGGCACGATCAAGCCGCGCACGCTCCACGTTCAGGATCTTGCCTCGCAGGGGAAGGATCGCCTGCCGTTCGGGGTCTCGCCCCTGGACCGCGGAACCACCCGCAGAGTCACCCTCGACGAGGTAAATTTCCGAGATCTCCGGATTCTTGGACGAGCAGTCCTTGAGTTTCCCCGGCATTCCGCCGGACTCCAACAGACCTTTGCGGCGTGTGGTTTCACGGGCCTTGCGCGCGGCCATGCGGGCCTGAGCGGCGGTGATCGAACGCCGGACGATGTCCTTGGCCTCGTTGGGGTTGCGTTCGAGCCAGTCCCCCATCTGGTCCCAAACCTCGCGTTGCACGAAGGTCTTGACCTCCGAGTTCCCGAGCTTGGTCTTGGTCTGGCCCTCGAACTGGGGCTCGGCGATCTTGACGGAAATCACCGCGGTGAGACCCTCGCGGACGTCGTCGCCCGTGAGATTTTCGTCCTTCTCCCGCAGCAGCTTGTTGTCCCGTGCGTACCGGTTGATCAGTGAAGTCAGCGCCGTGCGGAAGCCTTCCTCGTGGGTTCCGCCTTCGTGGGTGTTGATGGTGTTGGCATAGGTATGGACCGATTCCTTGTAGGACTCGGTCCACTGCATGGCCAGCTCGAGGGAGAGCTTCTTCTCGGAGTCCTCGACCTCCAGCGCGATGACGTCATCGTGGATCACGTTGGTCTTCTGACTCGCGTTGAGGAACTTGACGTAGTCGAGGAGGCCGTCGTCGTACTGGTAGACGACCACGCGGTAGCCCTCGGACGTGGTGCCTTCCTCATTGATCTTCTGCTCCGAAGTTTTCTTCTCCTCAGCAACCTCGTCTTCGAAGTCGGCGGCTTCGCGCTCATCCGTCAGGGTGATACGCAGTCCCTTGTTCAGGAATGCCATCTGCTGGAATCGGGCGCGAAGGGTCTCGTAGTCGAAATCGACCGTCTCGAAGATCTCGGGGTCCGGGTAGAAGACCTGTTCGGTCCCGGTCTCGCTGGTTTCGGCACCGCGTTCGAGCGGCTGGTCGATGAAGCCTCCCTTGTGGAAGCTCGTGGTCCAGACGTGCCCCTGATTGCGCACCGTGGTGATCACCCGCGTGGAGAGAGCGTTGACCACGGAGATGCCGACACCGTGCAGACCGCCGGACACCGCGTATCCCCCGCCACCGAACTTTCCGCCCGCGTGAAGAACGGTCATGACCACTTCAACGGTCGGTTTGCCTTCGGTCGGGTGCATGTCCACGGGGATGCCTCGGCCGTTGTCCACGACCCTGACGCCTCCATCGGCGAGCAACGTGATCTCGATGTGATCGCAGTATCCGGCGAGCGCCTCATCGACGGAGTTGTCCACGACCTCGTAGACGAGGTGGTGCAGGCCGCGTTCTCCGGTGGAACCGATGTACATGCCCGGTCGTTTGCGGACCGCTTCCAGTCCCTTGAGGACCGTAATGTCGCTCGCACCGTATTCGTGAATTTCTTCGGCTGCCACTTTGAGGTTTCAGCTCCTAGCTTCCAGACCCTCATGGGGTCCGGTCTGGGGATGGCGGGCAGGTGCGCGAAATCGATAACATTGCGATGTACTCGGATCGCGAAAGCTGGCCACCGTTGGATCTGACGTCCATTCTACCGGACTCGGACGCTCACAGGGGCCAATTTGCTCCGCTCAGAGCATCCTTTGAGGAGGTCAGTGGCTTTCACAGGCCTTCGACGGCCCTTAGACGCCGTCGGACCCTCGCCCCTGTGGGTTCACGCTCAGACAGGCCCGAGCCCAAGAGAAGCGGAATGAGCCCGTCGCCCCATTCACGATCCTCACCATCCGAAAAGCCCACCGCGATCCGCCGCGGTGGTCGAGAAGAAAGCGAAAAGTTCGAAATGACCGATCAGCATCTGCCGAATCTCACGGAGTGGCTCGAGATGGTCGCGGTCGAACTCGACCTGCCGGCCGACGTGGTGGCGCCCGGCCCGATTCTCGATATGACCAAGGACGTGGCTCACGGCATCGTCCGCCCCGGAGCCCCAACGAGTTCCTACCTCGTTGGCGTTGCCCTGGGACTCCATCTGGCCGCACAGTCCGAGGCGGGAGAGGACGCCGTGCCCGCCGAAGACCAGCTCAAGGAGCTCTCGGAGCAGGTACGTGATCTGGTCGCCCGAACCCGTCGCGAGGCCGGCGCCGAGCCGGAAGCGAAGGACTAGAGTCCAATGAGCCGCAGCGAATCCCGCACCAGAGTCATCCGCGTTGATCAGGAAGGTCATCGCGATTCCCGGGCCGACATGGTGGCCACCGAAGAACCGCTCGAAATCCGGGTCAACGGCCGTCGTCTCGCCGTGACAATGAGGACGCCGACCGAGGACTTCTCCCTGGCCGCCGGGTTCCTTCTGAGCGAGGGTGTCATCACCGACGGCAAACAGGTCTCATCCATTCGGTACTGCCGCAAGGACTTCGGCCCAGGAGCCGAGGACGGGGACAACACGGTCGACGTCGTCCTGCACAAGTGGGTCCTCCCGCCGTTCCACTACCAGGAACGCAATGTTCTGATGTCCAGCGCCTGTGGCATGTGCGGCCGAACGAGCATTGACCAGGTGCACCAGAAGTCTCTTTTCCCCGTGGCCGAGGACCCGATGCGTCTCTCGGAGGACTTCGTTCTGGGGATGCCGGAGACCCTGCGGGCCAAACAAAAGGTCTTCGACCGCACGGGCGGACTCCATGCGGCGGGCTTGTTCGACGGACAAACCGGCGAACTGGTCTCGATCCGGGAGGACGTGGGCAGGCACAACGCCGTGGACAAGGTCCTGGGCCGGGCACTGCTCGACGGAAAACTCCCCCTGAGCAACCACGTGCTGATGGTTTCCGGGAGGGCGAGTTTCGAACTCACCCAGAAAGCCGCGATGGCGGGCATTCCGATGCTGGCCTCCGTCTCGGCGCCGTCCTCCTTGGCCGTCGACCTCGCAAAGGACGCCGGTATGACTCTGGCCGGCTTCGTGCGCGGCAACCGCTTCGTCATCTACAGCGGGGACCACCGAGTGGTACCTACTGCGGAACTCGCCTACCCGTAGGTGTCCCGGGGGCCGCGGCCCCCGGGTGCCACTCTGCGTCCTTTGCGCCAGCTCGGAACGTTGGGTCCGAAGACGCTGATCTTGGTCACGATCCCCGGGCCGAGTTCGGTCTCGAAAGTGTGCATGAGTTGTGCCGTCATGGTGCGCAGGATGGTGGCGTAATTGGTCGAGTCGCACCGGATCACGACCTCGGAGTTCTCATAGTTCTCCGGCGTCGAGTGCGCGGCGATCGAGGGGCCCACAATGTCCGACCAACGTGCCAGGACGCTACTGACCGCAACGGGTTCTTTCCACCCGCGTGAGGCGATCATGTGATCGAGCACGGATCCGAGACCCTGTGGGTCCCGCGAGGATTTGCCAGGCCCCGTATATCCTCCGAGGGTGCGCGGGTCCCAGCCCTCTTCACGCCAACGCCTCTTCGTCGATGTGCCGGGCTCGGCGGAGACGACGTCGCCGAAGTCGTGGATGATCTTCTTGGCGGCATTTCCCGTCAGCCGCCCCTCGCCCCTCTGCTTCGCAGCGGTGCGCAGGCGTTGCAGGAGCGACGCCGGGGCATCGACGCGATTCTGTTCCATCGAGCGACGGGCGCTCTCTCCCCTGGGATCGTCGGACCGGAATGAGCTCACGAGGATCCCTCGCCTTCCGGCGGATCAATGTCGCCCTCGGACCCCCGATCGGTGTCGGTCGCCGTGACATCGCCGACGACGACGGCCTGGCCCGGCTCGACTCGCACAATCCTCCGGGCGGAATCCAATTCTTCGGGAAGGTCCTGTTCGACCGCACACGTCACAAGGACTTGTTCGGCGCCGGATACGATGCGAGCCAGCCGAGAACGACGCTTGGCATCGAGCTCGGCAAAGACGTCGTCGAGAATCAGGATCGGAGACGCCGTGGGATCCTCGTGATCCGCTTGGTGGAGATACCAGGATCCGAGCCGCAAGGACAACGCGTAGGACCAGGTCTCTCCGTGAGAGGCATATCCCTTGGCGGGAATATCTCCCAGCATGAGTGCGATCTCGTCCCGGTGCGGACCCACGAGACTCATTCCGCGCTCGATCTCGTCGGTCGCTCGCTCTTCGAGAGCCGACTCCATCATGGACCCCAATTCCGGGAGCGGAATACGAGCCAGGGACACGATGTCCGAACCGTCCCGGGGTTCCAGCGCGGAGGATTCGTAGACGAATCCGAGATCCTTGCCCCCGTCGGTCAGCTGCCCGTACGCGTGGTCCGCTTGCGGCAACAGGGCAGCGAGAATCTGAAACCGCGCCTGCATGATGCGTGAACCCAGGTTGACCAGTTGTCCGTTCCAGACGTCGAGCGTGGCCCGTTCGTCGTCGCTCAGTTTCCTGCCCGGACCCTGTTTGCGCAACGACTTGAGCAACGCGTTCCTCTGGCGCAGGACTTTCTCGTAGTCCGCGCGGTATCCACCCAGAACGGGGCGAAGAGAAACCGCAAGGTCGTCCACGAAACGGCGTCGTCCGGCAGGGTCCCCTTTGATCAGATCGAGGTCTTCCGGCGAGAACAGGACCGTCTGGCATATGCCCAGCGCCTCCCGAACCCGCACGGGGGCGGCACGATTGATGCGTACCCGATTCGCCTTGCCAGGAGTGATTTCGAGTTCCATGACGGTCTGCTGGTGTCCCCGGACCACCCGAGACCTGATATACGAACGGTCAGCTCCCACTCGGATGAGCGGGGAATCGTTGCTGACTCGGTGGGAGGCCAGGTTTGCGCTGTAATCGACGGCCTCGACGATGTTGGTCTTGCCCACACCATTCGGGCCGACCATGACGGTCAGCCCGGTGGTCAGCGGGAGATCCAGGAACCCATAGGTCCTGAAGTCCATGAGCGAGAGGTGATCGATGTACACCTCGCGGCCCCTTTATTGGTTGGGCAGGCGTACTGGCATCAGCAGATAACGGTAGTCCCTGCCGTCGTCGCCCTCGAGGTCGTCCTGAGCCGACATCACCGCTGGTTTTGGCGGCGTCGTGAACGAGAAGCGCACGTATTCGCTGTCGAAAGCGTGAAGACCTTCGCTCAGGTAGACCGGGTTGAAGGCAACCGTGATGTCGTCGCCGTCGAGTCGGGCATCAAGGATTTCGTTGGCCTGGGCGTCTTCGCCGGTTCCGGCGTCAAGCGCAAGCTGTCCCTGCGAGAACGCGAGGCGAACGGGCGTGTTTCTCTCCGCGACCAGGGACACGCGGCGTACGGCCTCGACCAGTTCGGAGGTCTTCACGACGGCGTGGATCGGCGTCTGATCGGGAAAAAGAGACCGGATCTTCGGGTACTCGCCGTCGACCAACAGGCTCGTGGTGCGTCGTCCGCCGGATTCGAAACCGACCAACTCGTGGGAATCCGAGAGCGCAATGTTCATTTGGCCAGCATTGCCCAAGGTCTTGGCGACCTCACTGAGGGTCTTGGCCTTGATCAGGGCAGCGGTGGAGATATTCGGATCGGTAGGTTCCCAGGTGAGTTCCCGCATCGCGAGACGGTAGCGATCGGTCGCCAACAGGGTCATGGTGGATCCCTCGATCTCGACCCGGACACCGGTCAGGATCGGGAGGGTGTCGTCTTTGCTCGCCGCGACGATGGTCTGCGAAATCGCGTGCGCGAATGCTGCGCCGTCGATCGTCCCCGAGATCTCCGGAAGTGCCGGAAGCTCCGGGTATTCGGAAACCGGCATGGCAGCCAGATTGAACTTCGAGGAACGGCACGTGAGGTAGACCTTCGAGTCCCGCGTTTCCAGATCGACAGGTGCTGAAGGCAATGAGCGGCAGATGTCAGCCAACAGGCGGCCGGAGACCAGGGTCTCGCCTTCTTCCTGAACCTCAGCAACGATGTTCAATTTGGCAGAGGTCTCGTAGTCAAAGCTCGCAATGGAGACTTCGTTGCCGGAGGCCTTGATCAGAAGACCCGACAAAACCGGCACAGGAGGACGAGGTGAGAGGGAGCGAGCCGTCCATGTGACGGCTTCAGCCAGTACGTCTCGGTCAACTGAGAATTTCACGTGCGCGAAGTCCCTCTCTCGAAAATGGTGGATCCTACGACAGAGCCTACCGGAGACGAAGTCTCCATAGGATTCTTGTAATTACCGATTCTCTGGGCGGTCCGGTGGTCGAACCTGGTCCCGCCGGCAGGCCCCGGAATGAAACTTTGTTATTTGGAATGATCTCTTTAAACGATGGGTAGTGTTAATAACCCGTGTGGATACTGTGGATAACCGCCTCGATCCGCACCAGGATGCCATCGAGTCTGTAGAGAATTTGTGGTTTAAATCGAGGTCCCCGGTGGAGCCGATGTGAAGAGCTTCGGGCGCTCTGACAGCGACTCCACAGCACCGGCCCAACTGTCCACTTATGCTCCACAGAAAAGGGGCTATGTTCCACAGGGTTTTCCACAGGTGTTAATAAACAGGCTCTGGGGCGGTATTCCGCGGAACTGTGGACAGAAGTCAGCCTTCGCGCTGGTGTTGCTTGATGCGGTTGGTCAGCTCGGTGACCTGATTGAAGATCTGCCTGCGTTCGGCCATGAGCTTCCGGATCTTGCGATCGGCGTGCATCACGGTCGTATGATCGCGGCCCCCGAATTCCTGGCCGATTTTCGGCAGGGACATGTCGGTCAGCTCGCGGAGCAAATACATGGCGATCTGGCGGGCCGTCACGAGTGTCCTGTTGCGAGACTTGCTGCGCAGCTCTTCCAGAGAAATCTCGAAGTAGTTGGCGGTTTGGCCCAAGATCGCGGACGCGGTGATCTCCGGGACGCTGTCATCCGTGATGAGGTCCTTGAGCACCAGTTCCGCCAACGGAAGATCGACGCGTTGCTTGTTCAGCGAAGCGAAGGCCGTGACCCGGATTAGGGCGCCCTCGAGCTCGCGGATATTCGTGGTGATGTTGGAGGCGATGTATTCCATGACGTCACCGGGCGCATCCAGATTCTCGTTCTGGGCCTTCTTCCTGAGGATCGCGATGCGGGTCTCCAGCTCAGGTGGCTGGACATCCGTGATCAGTCCCCATTCGAAGCGCGACCGCATACGTTCTGCAAAGCCCGAGAGCTGTTTGGGCGGCAGATCCGAGGTGATCACGATCTGCTTCTTGTGGTTGTGCAGCGCGTTGAACGTATGGAAGAACTCTTCCTGGGTGTGCTCCTTGCCCGCGAGGAACTGGATGTCGTCAATGAGCAACAGGTCGACATTGCGGTAGATCTGCTTGAAACTCGATCCCTCGTCGTCGCGGATGGAGTTGATGAAATCGTTGGTAAATTCCTCGGAGTTCACATACCGAACCCGGTGATTCGGATAGAACCGCTTGGCGTAGTGGCCGATCGCGTGCAGAAGGTGGGTCTTTCCGAGCCCGGAATCCCCGTACACGAACAAAGGGTTGTACGCGCTGGCCGGATTCTCCGCCACGGCCAGAGCCGCGGCATGAGCAAAGCGGTTGGACTGACCGATCACGAAGGTGTCGAACATGTACTTGTCGTTCAGACGGGCCGAGCTGTCCCATTCGATATCACCCTGAGAACGCTCATATGATTCCCTCGGAATATCTCGCTCCTGGGCGGGCGGATCGACCCGGGGAGCAGGCAACTGGACCTCATCGCTGTGTGCTCCGGAGGCGAGATCCGTGGACTGCCTGTCCAGAGGCGACGTGTGCGACGAGGCATGTCCGCGCTCGGCTTCGAGCTCATTGATTGGTGGGATCGGTACGCCGGAGACGGTGACCGAATTCTTTTGATTGAGCGACGGTTCGTGCTGAGGAGCGCTTCCAGCCGACGCGGCGGCCGGGGCGGCGTCGTTGTTCCTGGAATCGGCCCGGGGCTGCTCGGCAGCGGCGGGCGAAGCCGTCGACTGCGGTTCGGAGACATCCATCTCCGGATCGATCACGAAGGCTTCCGTGATGTTCTCTCCGAATGACGTCGAAATCGCGTCCTTGAATGCCTCATGGATATCCGACTGGAAGATCCCGCGGGTGAACTCGTTCGGGACAGCAACGATGAGCGTCGTTCCGAAAAGGCCTTGGGGCTTGGCGAGGGGAAGAAAAGCACGCAAGCGGCGGGCGATGGCGGCGTTTGCCTGGAGATCAGCAATGCAGGCGTCCCACTGGGCCTGGATCTCGTTGTTGCCCTGAATGCTCACTGTTCTCCTTGTAATCGAGGGGGACATCTGACACAGCCTTCGCGACATCCGCGAACCCTGCGCCCGGTCCGGCAGGACGCGGAAACAGCAGAGAATGATGATGTCCAGGCTGCTCATCCACGGGCTGTACCCAAGTTCTCCACATCGTTCTCCACAGCTGTGGATAATGTGGATAACCGTGGATGGCTCTAGCTAGCTTAGGACATAAATCTGGGCGTCTGACGCTCGAATTCGCGGGAAACTGTAATCACAGGTTTGTAGTTTCCCGTCATCCCGCGGCCTGTGGGCCGGCAAAAAATTTTGGGATTATCCACAGCTGTGTATCGAGTCGAATGCACAACGTGGTGGGTCCGGCGGAGCGATGAATCGCGTGGCATGACTCGAAGGTGTTCTTCGTCGCTGGACGTCGGTCCGCGGGGCCCGGGACTTGACCACCAGCTCGGTGTGCTCGTATTGTTTGTTAGTCGTCTGTGCGTCGGATTATGCCCGCGTGCCCGATTCCGCCGTCTTCTGAGACCCGGAGGGCAGCAGAACTCCGACGGCGCAGCAGAACCGAAAGCGCCTGCCTCGTGTTCCTTCGCATGAACATCGCCCGCAAGGTCCCCTGAACGGGCAGGCCCGAACAAACAGTCTTGGAGTTACCACAGTGAGCAAGCGGACTTTTCAGCCGAATAACCGCCGTCGTGCCAAGAAGCACGGCTTCCGTCTTCGTATGCGCACCCGCGCCGGCCGTGCCATCCTGGCGAACCGCCGTTCCAAGGGTCGCGCTTCCGTTTCGGCCTAACCGACTCCCCTCTCGAAGGGGCGTCTCCTGAGTCATGGTCACCTCCGGGGCCGAGACTCAGGTGCCATCCGGTTTCGCGTTGAAGGAGCCATGACGTGCTGGCACAACAGCACCGAATGAGGACGTCCACACAGTTCTCAATGACTACACGTTCCGGCGTCCGAAGCGGACGCCGGAACTTAGTTCTATATGCGAGCCGATCAGAGAGTTCATCTCCCAGCATCGCCGGATTCGTGGTGTCGAAAGCCGTGGGCAACGCCGTCGTGCGCAACAGGGTCAAGAGAAGACTCCGCGAGTTGGCCGCAGAATCCGTGCGGGAGAAACCGAACGGCCTCGCGTTCGTCGTCCGGGCGTTGCCGGCGTCAGCCGATGCCACGTGGGACGATCTTGCCCGCGACTACCGCAGCGCACGCCGCAGTCTCCGGAAGAAGCTCGGTGAACCGGATCGCGAAGAAGGCCGTGAACACTCGATCATCGGCGCACGTGATGAACAGTGAACACGGAATGAGCCAGAATCCGCCGGACAAATCCCCGGAAGAGCGTCTCGCATCGGCACCGAGAGAGTACGTGCACCCGGCTGGATGGGTTCAGGCCCTGTGGACTTTTCCTCAAAATCTCGCGATCGCGTTCCTCAGAGCGTACCGACGGATCATCTCTCCCCTGTACGGAGATGTCTGCAGGTATTTTCCGACCTGTTCGGCCTACGGGCTCGAAGCGATCGCCGTCCACGGTCTCGTCCGAGGAACCGGTCTGACCGTGAGACGATTGTTGAGGTGTCACCCCTGGGCAACCGGAGGTGTGGACCCCGTGCCCGCCGGTCGGCGCATATTCGCGCCGGGACGCGAACCGAAGATCTTGCTGTTGAACCATCCGCCAGAAGCGGAGAACACGATGCCCCACCAGCCTCGGGGCTAGGAGTCAATTCCTGATGAATCCAATCGACATCATTCTGTGGCCCTTCAAATGGATCGTCTCCGCGGTCCTGTGGGTCTTCCACAGTTTGTTCACTGCCATTGGCATGGATCCGGCCTCCGGTTGGACGTGGGTCCTCGCCATCGTGTTCATGACCTTCGTCATGCGTATCCTGACGGTCCCGTTGTTCCTGAAGCAGATCAAATCCATGCGCGGAATGCAGGAGCTTCAGCCCGAAATGGCCAAGATCCAGGCCAAGTACAAGGGAAAGAAGGACCAGCTGTCCCGCCAGGCCATGGCACAGGAACAGATGGCCCTGTACAAGAGCAAGGGAGCCAATCCCCTCTCGTCGTGTTTCCCGATCATTGTGCAGATGCCCGTGTTCTTCGGACTCCTGCAGGTTCTCCGCGGGGTTCCCGCGGCCTCGGGAAATCACGAAGGAATCCTGGTCCTTTCGGCCAACATGGTCCACCAGTTCAACGACGCCTTCATCCTCGGCGCGCCCCTGTTCTCGACGCTGACTCATCCGGGCAACGGTAACCACACCAGCACGATTGCTCTGGCCATCATCATGATCGTGGCCATGTCCTTGAGCCAGTTCATCACCCAGCGGCAGCTCACGGCCAAGAACATGAGCGCTCAGGCCAAGGAATCCCCGATGTATCGGCAGCAGCAGATGCTCATGTATCTGTTCCCGATCATCTTCGCCGTGGGTGGCATCAACTTCCCGCTCGGTGTGCTCGTCTACTGGACCGTCTCGAACTTCTGGGCCATGGGTCAGCAGTGGTGGGTCATCCGCAACAATCCCACGGCCGGTTCCCAGGCCGAGAAAGAGCTCAACGAGCGTCGGGAGGCCAAAGGCCTGCCTCCCGTGGGAAAGAGCCGCGAGGAACACGAAGCGGAGCTCGAAGCACAGCGTGAGCGCGCCCAGGGCGGTCAGCGGAACCAGCCGGTGAGCAGAAACCGGCAGAAGAAGAAAAAGAAGAACTAGTGGGCGTGCGGCGGCTCGGAGTGTTCCATGCCGTCCACGCCGTATGCAGCTCGTGCGAGGTGCACTGAGCGGTCGAATCGATGACTGCGCCGGCTCACCGGTGCGGAGCAGGAGAACCGATGGTCGAACAGAACGAGGAAACGCCGGACCGGGCCGGGACCCAGGAGCGGACGGATGAACTCGGCACCCGGGACAACGCTGTAGAGCCAGAAGCCACGCCGACCGAGACCACGGCAGAGGAGTCCACCGAAGGGAACGACGACGATGTCGTTTCCGATGACGACGAGGTCAGCGGCGAAGACGAGAGCGAAATCGCCGCCGATTATCTCGAAGAGCTTCTCGACATCGCGGACCTGGACGGTGACATCGACATCGAGGTCCGCCAGAACCGCGCGTACATCTCCGTGGTGACCGAGGAGAACGACGAGGACTTGGAACTGCTGGTCGGCCGCGGTGGTGAGGTTTTGGACGCTCTTCAGGAATTGGTTCGCCTCTCCGTGTTGGCGTCCACGGGCCAGCGGTCGCGTCTGATTCTCGACGTCGCGGGGTACCGGGACCGTCGGGGAGATGAGCTGAAGACCATGGCGGAGGACGCGATCGCCTCGGTCAAGGATTCGGGCAATGCGTACCATCTGAAGCCGTTGAGTCCGTACGAACGCAAGATCGTCCACGACATCGTGGCCGAGAACGGATTGCACTCCGAGTCCGAGGGTGAGGGATCGAAGCGGCACATCGTCATCTCGGTCGGGGCAACAAAGGACGACGCCGTCGAGGGTGACGCGTGAGCTCAGAGAAGATCGAACTGTCCGGTGAAGACCTCCTCGCGGCGACGTCAGTGTTCGGAGATCGGCTTCCCCTGGCCGAGCGCTATGTTGATCACCTGGCGACCAGCGGCATCGAACGTGGCCTGATAGGCCCCAGGGAGCTCCCCCGCCTCTGGTCCAGGCACGTTCTCAACTGCGCTGTGGTCCAGGAGCTGATCGGGCAGGACCAGCGTGTGGCCGACGTGGGTTCCGGTGCGGGTCTGCCCGGTCTGTGCCTGGCCATCGCCCGACCCGACCTCGACATCACGCTCATCGAACCCCTCGAACGCCGGATCATCTGGCTCGACGAGGTGATCGAGGATCTCGGGATCGAGAACGTCGATGTGCGGCGCGGGCGTGCTGAGCAATTGGTCGGTGACATCGACGTCGACGTCGTAACCGCCAGGGCTGTATCGGCTCTCGTCGGGTTGCTGGATATTACGCTGCCTCTGTTGCGAGGTACTGGCCAACTCTTGGCCCTGAAGGGCAAGTCGGCCGAGGAAGAGATCCAGAAGTCGAAGAAGAAGCTCGACAAATACGGGGTGAGGTCCGCAGGGATCGTCACGGCCGGGGATGATGTCCTCGAACAACCGACCACAGTGGTCCAGGTCAGCCTCTGAACGACCTGTGGGGTTATGCGCCCGCTTCCTGGGACGGGGGCCCGCTCCGTGGAGGGCGTTTCATCCATAAGACGGGATTGTGCCACTTCCTTAAAGCCTGAACGGGTACCCTGGATTGATGTGTAATCAAGCATCGGATCGTGAAATGGAGACCTGGTGGTAGGAAGACATAGGGCACCCGACGACGGGATGCCACCCAACCCACAAGATCAATCCGAAACGGTTGTTCCGGACCAGGGACGCCATGTTTCACATAAAACGATCGATTCCATCACGTCGCGGATCGCCATATCGGACCGCCTCAAATCCCCCGTTGCGAGAGAGCTAATGAACGAGAAGAAGCGCTGGAAGCAGTTGGCCAAGCAACCGGTTCCCCGTCCCGATCACACGCGAGTCCTGACCATCAGCAACCAAAAGGGCGGAGTCGGCAAGACGAGCACTGCGGTCAACCTGGCGGCTGCCATGGCGGATCGTGGCTTCGAGACCCTGGTCGTGGACATCGATCCACAAGGCAATGCGTCGACCGCTCTGAATATCGAACACGGTATGGAAGTGGACTCGACCTACGACGTGCTCATCGAGGGCACTCCCGTCAAGGACGTCGTTCGGCAGTGCCCCGATTACCCCAACCTGTACTGCATTCCGTCGAATATCGACTTGGCGGGAGCCGAGATCGAATTGGTGTCACTCGTGGCCCGGGAACAGCGGCTGGACCGTGCCCTGCGGGAATATGCGGAGGCACGTGAAGAAGCCGGACTCCCCCGCCTGGACTACATCTTCATCGATTGCCCACCTTCCCTGGGCCTGCTCACGATCAATGCCTTCGTGGCTGCAAAAGAGGTCTTGATACCCATCCAGTGCGAATACTACGCACTCGAGGGGTTGAGTCAACTTCTTAAAAATATTGAATTGGTTCAAAAACATCTGAATCCCACGCTTCGTGTCAGCACGATTCTCCTGACGATGTACGACGGTCGAACCAATCTGGCTTCGCAGGTCGCAGAGGAGGTCCGGCAGCACTTCCCGGACGAGGTCCTGAATGCCATGATTCCCAGGTCTGTCCGGATCTCCGAAGCTCCGAGTTACCAGCAGACCGTGCTGACGTACGATCCTCAGTCCACAGGTGCACTTTCCTACCTCGAAGCAGCGGTAGAAATAGCGCAGCGCGGAGCGAATTGACCCTGAACCGATCTGGATTCTGACTCCATCGGGAACTTGCGCGCGGCATGGTACTGATCCCGAGGGGACATTCATCGTTCGTAGACTCCCCTGGGACCACCCCAAGAGTGGGTGATCCTTTGCGAGTCCGAGCCAAGGACGGCAAACGAACTGCGTCTCAGACCAGAGCGTGCTAGTTCGAGGTACTCCGAATGGTCTCGGACCGTCGACGTTTCACGTGAAACGGTCAGCGAAGAGGAGATACTCCGACTCTACGATGGTGCGGACATGAATGCACCGTGTCTCTCTCCCTTTCGACGCTGTTGGCGACGCCGTCGTTTCACGTGAAACGGCCTCCGAGTGGACGCGGCTACGATATCCGCGATAATTGGCCGCACTTCCGATCTACGAAGGCAGGGGCCATCCAGGGAGAACCCGTGCCGGAATGGATAGCGCTTCCGGGCTTGTGTTCGTTGGCTTAGGAAGTCTGAGGTAAAAACTCCCCGTTTCACGTGAAACAGCGCCGCCGAGAACGAAAGTCGAGTATCGACTTCGACGCAGGAAAGAAATTGGACGATGCGGAGGGTCCCGCAGGCCAGAACGCTCGCCAATGGCAGAGGCAAGTTTGTGACCCCTGAGCCACGACCGGCCACTCGGTGATCCGCGACATCGCGACGCCGGTCGGACCGCGAGAGTGTCCTCGTGTGGATGCCCCGGCGGGGTGGTCGTCCCGAGGACGGCCAGTCTCCCCTGTTTCACGTGAAGCACAAGAATGACAGTCTTCCCAGACGTGTCTCCGCACCGGAGTGCAGGGAACGGAAAGCTCATTATCGCTTCACCGTTCGTGTACCGCTCGAGCCTGTCATCTACTCCTTGTTTCACGTGAAACAGTCATCGACGACTCCGGCTAGCGCGATGACAGAACACGGTGAATCACATGAGCCACCTCTGACGACATTGCGTGGAAAGCTCGCGCGGCGCTATAGACTGGAGTCAGCAACCCAACACATCAAGAAGGAGCACCGTGGCTGAAAAGAGACGTGGACTGGGCCGGGGCTTGGGATCGCTAATTCCGAGCTCACCAGCAGGGGAGTCAGAGCAACAGGCAGTCGAGAGCACCCGTGGGGCGAACGGGGAGCGACAGAGTTCGGACACCGTTTCACGTGAAACGGGCGGTGGGGGTTCTACTGGGGCACCCAAAACGTCTGCTTCATCCAGGAAAGCGGGGGGCATCACGTCCAGAGACTCCGCAGGGGCCACGGGGAGCGGATCAGAGACCAAGTCCAAAGCCAAGAATGGGAAGGCCGTTGCGAGGGAGAATCGCGGCCAGAGCGAGAATTCCCGCACGGGTACCAAGAAATCGACATCGACCTCGGCTAGGACCTCCTCACGTCGGAGCTCCGGTGACGCATCGAACAAATCTTCAGAGGTGACTAAGAAGAATACATCCGCATCAGAGGCCAAAGGGCAATCGTCAGAGAAGTCAGCGGATTCGGGGGGACCCTCGGGTTCGGACGGTAAGGCACGGACCACTCGGAGGGCCACGACTCCGAGAGCAGATATGGGAGCCGCGTTGCGAAAGAGCGCAGGTGGGCGCCGGCCCGTGGACTTCTTCTTCCAGCCGTCCGAGTCCTCGAGTGTAGAGGCTTCGGTCCCAAGCACCGCACCGGACGAACAGGGAGAGAGCCCGAAGGCCGGTGAACGCGCGAATGCTGCATCCGCTGTTCCTGGAGACAGTGGTACGGCCGCCACGGAAGAGAGCACTCAGGCGGGCACGAACCCGTCCGTTTCACGTGAAACGGTTCAAGGCTCGGCCGATCCGTCGCCTAGAGACCGGCAAGAGGACGCCGAAAGCGGGGAAGCCGAAGGCGCTACCCTTATTCCCGTCCCGGGGGCACATTTTGGCGAAATTCCGGTTTCCGACATCCACCCCAACCGGAAGCAGCCTCGTCAGGAATTTGATGAGGATGAGATGGAGGAGCTCGTCCACTCCATTCGGGAAATAGGACTTCTCCAACCCATCGTGATTCGGCCCAGTCAGGAAGAGGGCGACGCCAAGTACGAGCTCGTGATGGGTGAACGACGTTGGCGAGCGACCCAAAGGGCTGGTCTCGAGACGATTCCAGCAATCGTTCGCCAAACCCAAGACGTTGATCTCTTGCGTGACGCGCTGCTGGAGAATCTCCACCGAAGCCAGCTCAACCCATTGGAAGAAGCGGCCGCGTATCAGCAGCTTCTCAATGAGTTCGGAACAACCCAGGATGAGCTCGCGCTGAAAATCGGTCGCTCGAGACCGCAGATCTCCAATACCATCCGATTGCTTCGTCTCCCTGCCTTGGTTCAGCGTAGGGTGGCCGCCGGAATTCTTTCAGCGGGTCACGCCCGTGCGTTGCTCGCTCTGACCGATCCCGCGGCCATGGAGCGTCTCGCACAGCGCATTGTGGCGGAGGGACTGTCAGTGCGTTCGGCTGAGGAGATCATTCAGTCGGGCGCGGCGGAGAAGGGTGAGCAGAAGCCGAGGAAGGCCGCGACCCCGAATAAGCATCATGAACGTTTGGACTACATTGCGGATGCGTTCTCGGACAAGCTCGATACGAACGTGAAGATCAATCTGGGCGCCCGCAAGGGGAAAATGACCATCGAGTTCGCATCGGTCGATGACTTGAACAGGATCATTACTGTTCTGGATCCCAAGATCGAGGGGGAGTAGACCTCCGCCCTTCCCTCGGGAGTGCGGATTGATGAAACTACAAAACGCCGCCTCGTTTCACGTGAAACGAGGCGGCGTTTTGTTTATCTGGCTATCAGCTGACGCCAGGATCAACCGAGGAAATCGGCGAATTCCTTCTCCAGGACGGCCTTGGGCTTGGCCCCGACCGACGTCTTGGCGACGTCGCCGTCCTTGAAAACATAGATCGCGGGAATCGACGTGATGCCGTACTTCGCTGCGGTTTCACCGTTTTCGTCGACGTTCAACTTCACAACGTCGACCTTGCCCGCGTGCTCTTCGGCAATCTGATCGAGAACCGGACCTACCTGACGGCAGGGTCCGCACCATTCGGCCCAGAAATCGACGATAACCGGACGGTCGTTCTTGAGGACATCGTCCTCGAAGGTGGCGTCAGAGACAGCCTTTGCGTTGCTCATTGTGTTTCCTTTCGCTGTGGATGGTATTCGGCCTCGTCGTATCGACGTCGATCAGAGGGATTCGAGGTAGTGCTGGGCGTCGATAGCAGCGACACATCCCGAACCGGCGGCCGTAATGGCCTGCCTGTAGGTGGGGTCAATGACGTCGCCGGCGGCGAAAACGCCAGGAACATTCGTTTTGGAGGACCTGCCGTTCACCGCGATGGTTCCCTCAGGAGTCAGCTCCAATTGGCCTTTCACGAGGTCGGTACGGGGATCTGAACCGATCGCCACGAACAGGCCGTCGACCTCAAGGCGCTGAGTCAGTCCAGACTTGAGGTTCTCCACCTGGAGAGCCTCGGTCTTGGCCTCACCTTCGATACCGACCACCGCGGAGTCCCAAATGAAGGTGATCTTCGGGTTGTTGAGCGCACGTTCCTGCATGATTTCCGACGCCCTGAGCGCATCGCGTCGATGAATGATCGTCACGTTCGAGGCGAAGTTGGTAAGGAACAGGGCCTCTTCGAGAGCGGAATCCCCGCCGCCGACGACGGCGATCGGCTTGTCCTTGAAAAAGAAACCGTCACAGGTTGCACACCAGCTGACGCCGTGCCCGGAGAGGCGGGTTTCGTCCTCCAGGCCCAGCTTGCGGTATTCCGACCCCGTCGAGACGATGATGGCTTTCGCCCGGTGAACCGTGCCGTCCTGGAGGGTGATCTTCTTGACCTCGCCTTCCAGTTCCACCGAATCGACGTCCTCGTACTGGATGTCGGCCCCGAAACGCTCCGCCTGCTGCTGCATGTTGGCCATCAACTCGGGTCCCTGAATGCCTTCAATGAAGCCTGGGTAGTTCTCGACCTCCGTGGTGGTCATGAGGTCCCCACCTGCTGCGACGGAGCTGGCGAACACCACCGGCTCCAGATTGGCCCGCGCAGCGTAGACGGCCGCAGTGTAGCCGGCCGGGCCCGACCCGATAATTGCGATGTCGTGAACACGGTCCGAACCGTCTTCCCGTGGTTCAGTCTCCGCCACGTCCTGGGTCTTCACGTCGATCAGGGAACCCGATCCCTGGGAGAACACGCTGTCGGTCACTTGTTTCCTTCCGTGCGGGCCATGCGCTGGCCTGTGCGAGAAGGCCCGCGCACTCCGGCGTCGGGCCCCTACGATGATCTGATGGTTGAAACCTGAGCAGGTCCGCAAATATTCCGCGTCGACAGAGCCGACCCCGCGGAGACCTGTGGCCGGCCTCGAGCGAGATCAGGATACGGTGCCCAAAGGCTACTTCGTGCTGATCTCTCCGACGTGGAGGCCGTAATTGTAGCCACCGATGGGTTGGCTGACCTGCGGGAGTTGGGTCACGTAAACGATCACGTACTTGGCGTCCTTCGACGCGGCGTCTCCGGACAGGTCCACGGTGGTTGGGCCGTTGGAGAAGGAACCTTCGCCGGCCTTGGTCGCGCCGTCGATGCTGGGGGAGTCATTCGTGTAGACGGTGAACTGGCCACCATTGCTCTTGGGGGTGTTGACCGTGACTTGCTTGACCTTCGCCGGTTCCTTCAACTCTGCCGCAAGCCCCAGGCCCTGAATCAATTGACCGAAACTCGGGTTGGAGAACCCGTAACTGGTCCAGTAAGAAGACGGATTGCCGTCATAAGCCTTGCTCAGGGTCGAATCCTGGTCGGACATGAAGTCCGGATTGTCAGGGATAACCCGGGACACGTTCGCGACCTCGGGCTTGGCGGAAGACCCCGAGGTCGAAGTCTGTGACTCTGACGGGGATTCGGAACCGCTCTCGGCCGAACTCACGGTCCCGCTGGGAGAAGAGCTTGCGCCCGAAACCAGAGAGCCCAATTTGTTGAACCCGAAGATCACCAACAGGACCAACAGAATGACGACGACCGCGGCCGTGATCCACACGCCTGCCGGAGTCCGACGACGAGGACGATCCTCATAGTATTCGTCGTCGTCCTCGTAATACGGTTCCACGGGTTCGTCGTCGTCCCCATAATCCCCGTAGTCCCCGGCCGGTGCGAAGTCTTCGTCCTGGTACTGGTAGCGATTGTCGCCGTCGTAGGAGCTGTCCTCGTCGCGCAAAGATGCCGCAGCGGCCGCGCTGGACCCCCCGGCGACATCGGTGGCGGCACGGTCGAAGAGGGTGCCACCGCCCTGGGAAGACTGGGACGAGCGCCGTGCGGGGGGCTCCTCACCGAAGGCCTCATAATCAGCATCCGTCCACTCAGTGACCGGAGAAGTCTCTTCCGCGTCGTCCTGCGCGACCTCCTCCTGGGGAGAAGTCACCGTGCCGACCTGTTCGTAGTCGGACGACGTCGCTGCCGGCGCGCTGTCTGCGCCGAAGATCTCGCCACCGAGCTCCTCGTTCTCTGATCCCTCTTCTTCCCGACTCTCCGTCAGGAGCAGATCCAGGAGATCGTTGGCGGGAGCGTGGGACGTGATCAGATAGGTCACTTCGTCGGATTGCCCGAGGTCCAAGACCTGGAGGCTCCCGGAGCGCGAACCGGTCGCGATGTCACGGGCGTTCTCGATCAAAAGATCACTGTGCTCAGCGCTGGCAACGAGAATCGAAACCTTGCGCTCCAGGACCTGGTCCTTGCCGTCGAGCACTTGGTCCTGTGCCGCGGTGGTAACGATCTGAGCGGTCACTTTGTACCGGCCACCGAGTACGGTGCCGAGCTGGATCACCTGCGTCAAGAATACCCCCGCGCTGAGTTGGGTCGAAGTAACAGTTAGATGATACCGGCGTCACGGTCCGAGTAGTCCGAATTACCTGCCGAGACGCGACATCAACGGTTTGAGCATGCTGTCCAGCTCGCGGACTCGGAAGACCCGGAGGGCACAGAAGTAGACGGCGCCCATGATCAGGCCGCCGATCAGAATCGTCACGAGAGCCGTGATCTGGTTGCGCCAGGCGAAGCCGTCGAGTGCGGCGCCGCCCATCAGGTGCAGGACCACGAAGCCGACGACGCCGGCAACGATCGCAGAAATCGTGACCCGCAGGTGCGTCTTGACGATGCTTCCGAGGTCGTAGTCCCCGAGCCAGCGGCGCAGCCCCCGGTGGAAGAGGAGCGTGGCCAGAATATTCTGCAGGGCGTAGAGCGCCGCAAGACAGAACACGATGTACTGCGGCGGGAGCTTGCCGACGGCGAACCCCAGGACGATCACGATCACCGCGGAGATGGCCTGGTTGATCATGGGCGTCTTGGCATCCTCGTGAGCATAGAACGCACGCCCCATCATGAAGGCGATCGTCAGGAACGGCCCGCCGAGGGCAATGATCGAAATGACCTGCCCGATGACCGCCCCCTGGGCCGGATCGCCACCGCCGAACAGCATGCCGACCGGGCCGGCGTAGACCACGAGGGCGACCGCGCAGAAAATGGTGGCGACCGAAGCCACGCGGAGACCACGGGACAGGGTCTGTACCAGGGAGGCGTCGTCGTTCTCGTCAGCGAAGCGAGACATCTGGTTGAAGAGAACCGTGGCGATCGAGAGGCCGATGACGCCGTGCGGCAACTGGTACAGCATGGTCGACTGGTCGAGCACGTTGTTGCCGGCAATCGGATGAGAGAAGTCCTGTTGGGCTCCCTCAGGCTTGGTTGCAATACGGGCCAGGAACAGGAAGGACAGGTTGGCGACGACGCCGGTTGCCAGGGTCCAGCTTCCGATGCGGGCCGCAGTGCCGAGGCCGATGCCCCGCCATCCCAGCTTGATGCCGAGACCGAGCTTCAATGCCTTGAGAGGAATAAACAGAATCAGCGCCTGGGCCGCGACGCCGATGGTCGCCATGCCGGCGAGCCAGAAGGTTTTGTGCGCGTTCCAGTTGGACGGGTCGTGGTGCGCGGTGCCCCACGATCCGAACATGAAAATGAACACCAGGAGCGAGACGATCGCCACGAGATTGTTCAACACGGGAGCCCACATGTAGGCGCCGAACGCGCCTCGCGCATTGAGGATCTGCCCGACCACGGTGTACAGGCCGTAGAAAAAGATCTGCGGGAAGCACCAGAGGGCGAAGGTCGTGCCGAAATCAATCTTCTCGGGCGACCAACCATTGGCCATGATGGTGATGATCGGACGCGCGCACAGGACCACAATCGCGGTGATGACGAACAGGCCGATGACCGCCAGGGACAGCAGGCGGGAGATGTAATCGGCGCCGCCGTCCGGCTTCTTGGACGCCTTGATGATCTGGGGGACCAGGACGGCATTGAATACGCCGGCCGCGACCAGCACGTAAATCAGGTTCGGCAAGGTGTTGGCGAGTGCGAAGACGTTGCCGGCCGTCGTCGAGGCTCCGATGGCGATGGCCAGGAGCATGGTCTTGACGAAGCCCAAGAGGCGGGAAACCATGGTTCCCGCGGCCATGATGGCGCTGGAACGAGCACCAGTTCGTGCCATATTTGCTAAGCCCTATCGATGAATTCTGGGATCGGCACCTGCCCGGAGAGCCACCCCCGCGGTTCTAGATCTGGTGGATGATGTATTCCCGAGCGATGTCCGCAATCCTACGTTCGTTCGGAAACGAGAGTTTACGCCCCAAATCGTCGATGTCGGACCATGCCACGTCGATCGCCTCGTGGTCAGGGTCCTTCTCGGTGGTCAGGTAGCCGCCCGTAGCCTTCAACAGGAAGTGGTGCACGGTTTTGTGCACCCTGTGGCCGGAAACGGTGAACCAGTAATCAATGGAACCCAGCGGGGCCAGGATACGACCCGCGATTCCGGTCTCCTCCTCGATTTCCCGACATGCTGCTTCCTCGTTGGTCTCTTCGCCCTCCGGGTGTCCCTTCGGCAGGCACCACTCCAGGCGCCCTCCTCGGTTGATGCGGGCGATGATCGCGACAGGATGTCCCGGGGTCTCCAGATCGACGACGATACCCCCGGCAGAGACTTCTTCCACCGTGGGCAAGGGGGAAGGCGGGGTGAATGCCCGCTTCTTCGGCGCCCGGGGTACTGGAAAAGTCATACGTCCACCTTACAGAGTCACGCCTTGACACGTGCTGAGAGACCGCGTGTGTGACCTTGGTCCAATGGCTCCTTCTGCGCTTCGAAGCGCCCCATGGCAGGGTTTTCTGGCACGATTTAAGGACTATGGTTAACCTCTTTGACAGCTCATCCATTCACCCTGCCGCTCTGGACCTCGGAAAGCTCTTCGAGGCCAGAGGATTCGAGCTGTCGCTCGTGGGCGGCCCCGTGCGCGATCTCTTCCTTGGGTCGGCGGCGTTGGACCTTGATTTCACAACCAATGCGACGCCCGACGAGACGCTCGACGT
Organism: Rothia sp. HC945; assembly: GCF_051370785.1. Classification (NCBI taxonomy): domain Bacteria; kingdom Bacillati; phylum Actinomycetota; class Actinomycetes; order Micrococcales; family Micrococcaceae; genus Rothia; species Rothia sp. HC945. Next base: position 1,814,980 of record NZ_JBFCSN010000001.1, read on the forward strand.
CGCCCGTGACTGGGCCGATGCTCACTGGGAAATAGGTCGCGAGTTCGGGACCATCGGCCTGCGCAAGGGTGAGGCGATGATCGAGGTGACCACATATCGCGCCGAAGCCTACGATCCGGATTCCCGGAAACCCATGGTTGCGTTCGCCCGAAAGCTCGAGGACGACCTCTTCCGGCGCGACTTCACGATCAACGCGATGGCGCTGAGGCTTCCGAACCTGGAACTGGTTGACCCCTATGGGGGCATCCAAGATCTCTCGGCGGGCATTCTTCGCACGCCAGGGAAGCCTGAGGACTCCTTCTCCGACGACCCCTTGCGGATGATGCGGGCCGCGCGGTTTGTCTCCCGGCTCGATGTCGACCCGTCCGCGGACCTGGTGGCGGCCATGACGGACATGGCCGAGCGCATCCGTATCATCTCCGCGGAACGGGTACGGGACGAACTGATCAAGCTGATCAACGGTGATAACCCACGCCGCGGCGTCGAACTTCTGGTCAGTACGGGGCTCGCCGACTCTGTGCTGCCAGAGATCCCCGCCCTCAAGCTGGAGACCGATGCCCAGCACCACCACAAGGACGTCTACGAGCACTCACTGACCGTGTTGATGCAGGCCAAGGACTTGGAGACCGACGACGGCCCGGTTCCTGCCCCCGACTTCACCTTGCGATTCGCGGCCCTCATGCACGACGTCGGGAAACCCGCCACACGGAAACTGGACGGTACCGGGGCGGTGAGTTTTCGCCACCACGACGTCGTGGGAGCGAAACTGGTCAAGAAACGCATGCGCGCCCTTCGGTTCGACAACGAGACGATCAAGAACGTGGCGCGCCTGGTCGAGTTGCATATGCGTTTCTACGGATATGGGGAGGCCGGGTGGACCGACTCCGCGGTCCGCCGTTACGTGAGGGACGCGGGGGAGCAGCTCGAGAGGCTTCACCGTTTGACCCGATCCGATGTGACGACACGGAACAAGAAAAAAGCACAGCGGATGGCTCACGCCTATGACGACCTGGAGCGCCGCATCGACGAACTGGCCGAGCAGGAAGAACTCGATTCGATGCGCCCGGACCTGGATGGGCAGCAGATCATGAGGATTCTGGGGATCGACCCGGGACCTATGGTCGGCAAGGCATATAACTATTTGCTCAATGTCCGATTGGATGAAGGTTCCCTCGGCGAGGAGGAGGCTGAACGACGCCTGAAAGAATGGTGGGCCTCCTCGGACGACTCCTGATGCGGACTGTGAAGGCACCGTCGGGCGACATCTGCCGGGGGCGCGCTTCACGCGGAGAGCATCGAGACTGAGGTAGAGCCAGCTCTACTGTCGTTCATACCCTGGTATGAAATCGTCCTCGTTCCCTGGATTCTCAGGGGGCGAGGAGGTTTTTGCTTATAGGGTGGAGCACAGACGACGTTGGACCCGGCAGTGCCGGGTCCGGAAAGGAGCCCCCATGATCGAGGTCTCAGGTCTCTCGAAGCACTATGGGTCCAAGCGCGCCGTTGACGACATTTCCTTCACCGTTCAACCGGGCAAGGTCACCGGATTCCTCGGCCCGAACGGTGCCGGCAAGTCCACCACGATGCGCATGATCCTGGGCCTTGAGCGGCCCACCGCTGGACAAGCGCTGGTGGACGGTAAGAAATACAGTCAGCTGTCATCGCCGCTCACCTCGGTCGGCGCCCTGTTGGAAGCGCGTGCCGTGCACCCCCGCCGTAGTGGAATCAACCATCTGCGGGCCCTCGCCAGAACTCACGGGATCCCCAATTCCCGGGTGGACGAAGTCATCGACATCACCGGGTTGAGCAGCGCGGCCAAGAAAAAGGTCAGCGGGTACTCGCTCGGTATGGGTCAGCGCCTCGGAATCGCTACTGCCATTCTCGGCGACCCCAGCACCGTGATTCTCGACGAACCGGTCAACGGGCTCGATCCCGAAGGCGTCATTTGGGTTCGCCAGATGGCCCGCTATCTTGCCTCACAGGGCAAGACCGTCTTCCTCTCCTCCCACCTCATGTCAGAGATGTCCCAGACCGCGGACCACCTCATCGTGATCGGTCAGGGCAAGGTCCTTGCAGACCAGCCGCTTGAGGAATTCCTCAGGCAGACCGGCGATGACCAGGTCCTGGTGCGCACGGACGACCCGGATGGTTTCGCAGAGGCTCTTCGCCGAGATCAGGTGGAGGTCAACAAGCAGGACGACGGCGCTCTCGTCGTGAGTGCCGATGGTCGCGACGTCGCCCAGCGGGCCCAGTCGCAAGGCGTCCTGTTGTGGGAGATCACTCCTCAGCAGGCATCCCTGGAGCAGGTCTACATGTCCATGACCAGCGACTCGGTCGAGTACCGCTCCTCGGACCCGAACGCCGGTTTGGGCTCGGGTGCCGTGAATTCGACGGCGGGTGCCGAATCCGCTGGTGGACAATCGGCTGGTGGACAGTCGGCTGGTGGCGCGCACACCGCGGCACAGCCGGAGGTCACCCCGACCGACCAGGGCGAGAATTACCAGCCTTCGCACTCCACCGAACAGGCTCCCTGGAACCAGGAGGAGAAGTAAGCAATGAGTACTGTCGCAGATACGAACTCTCCCCGAGGCGCGGACACCGCGCGCTCGGAGTCGTCCAAGTACAAACTGTCGTTCTTCGGAACGTTGAGGTCCGAGTTCCTCAAATTCCGTACCCTGGTCTCCAGCTGGGTCCTGATGATCGTGACTGCGGTTATCATGATCGGTTTCGCGGCGCTGAGCGCGTACCAGGCCAAGGACTACGCGGATCAGATGCACGAGGCCTTGACCGGGGGAAAGAAGATCCCCGAGTACTACCTGCAGCTCGGTGACCCGAGTGAGTTCGCCCGACAGGCCGTGGACTCCGGCTACGTATTCGGATACATCATCCTGGGCGCGATGGCCGTGGTGTTCATCGCCTCGGAATTCGGTACCAAGTCGGTCATCTCCACGCTGACGGCCTCGCCCCGACGCGGCATGGTCTACGTTGCCAAGACCGTCCAGATCACGGTCGTCGCGGCGGTCGTCGCGATCGTTTCGGGAGTTCTGGCCTGGGCCGTGGCCCAGTGGGTCCTTTCCACCTCGGACATGGACATCACGTTCAAGCTCTTCGAAGAACAGACACTGATGAATATTCTTGGTCTCATCGTCGTCTTCGTGCTCACCGCGTGGATGGGCGTCGGTCTCGGGGCGATCATCCGGAACAACGCCGGAGCGATCGTGATCCTGGTGGTCCTGCTCTTCATCCTCCCGTTGTTGCTCATGCCGTTCCAGTGGGAATGGGTCAGGGACTTCCAGAACTACGTTCCCTCGGCCCTGGCGGCGAACCTGACCAACCCGGCCGAACCGATGCAGGACCCCAAGTATGTGGAGTCCGGCGTCTGGTATGCGGTGTGGTCACTGGTTCCCCTGATCCTGGGATACTTCTCCTTCACCCAGCGCGACCCGAAGTAGAAGCAGAAGGGAACCGGACCGCTCCGAAACCCCTGTGACGATGGCGACGGGAACAAACCCGTCGCCATCGTTGTATTCATGGGCAGAAGGACGCGGTTGTGACCGGACCTGGTCCTAGGCCCTGCGAGTGAGGCCGAACCGACCCGGCGTCGTGCCCGTTACCCATTGATGGAGGAGAAACCTTGAGCCACCCCACCCCCGAACACCACACACCCCAGTACTTCAATCAGGGATCTGGTCCTGGTGGAGCCCATCCCAGGCCCGTCTACGTCGTCCGGAAGAGCGTTCTGCTCTCCTACATCCTGTGGCTCTTTCTTGGGCTCTTCGGGATCCACAAGTTCTACCTGCGGGCGCCATTTATGGGCATTTTCTACCTGATTCTGCACGGTCTCGGGTGGCTGCTGGCCCCGATTTTCGTCGGCTATTTCTTCTTCGCCCTCCTGGGTCTGCTGATGTTCATCGACTTGTTCACGATCCCGTTCCGAGTCGGGCTGATCAACGCGGCTGAGACTTCCCGCGTCAACAATCGTCGTCGCTTCTGACGCCTGACACCCTCCGGAGAAGCGCGCGCCAGGGCTCCGCCGCGAGGTGGCAGTCTCGTGCGACATTTGGGTCCAAAACCGCACAACATGCCGTATCGTGCCGGAATCTGCACGACGACGTCGTGAACTCCGTCCCACCGCGGGTGCCAGGCGGCGTTGTGTGCTGTAAACTCTGTGAAGTCTGTGCCGACTCGGTCAACCCCCGAGCTCGCAGACAACGCGCAAGCGAACCTCCTGCTACGGAAAGACCGTAGCCGCCAAAGACCAAAGGAGGTGGGTTCAAACATGCGTGAATACGAACTCATGGCCATCATCGACCCCGAGGTTGACGACCGTGCCGTTGAGCCGACCCTCAACAAGTTCCTCGACGTTGTCCGCAATGGCAACGGCACCATCGAGAACATCGACATCTGGGGTCGCCGCCGCCTGGCCTACGAGATCCAGAAGAAGTCCGAGGGCATCTACGCCGTCGTCAACTTCACGTCGGATCCCGAAGTTGCCAAGGAATTGGACCGCGTTCTGGGCCTGAACGAGTCCATCATGCGCACCAAGATCATCCGCCCGGAAGAGCAGAAGATCTCCTAAAGTTTCCACACATTCACCGGATGGGGTCTCAAGGGGCCGTGACCGGTGCTTGACTGGAGACACTCTTCAATACGACTCAGGAGGTCATGATGGCTGGAGAAACCATCATCACGGTTGTCGGAAACCTCACCGCCGACCCTGAACTGCGGTTCACCCCTTCGGGCGCCGCAGTCGCGAACTTCACGATCGCCTCGACCCCGCGCACTTTCGATCGTCAGACCGGCGAATGGAAGGACCAGGAAGCCCTGTTCCTTCGCTGCTCGATCTGGCGCGAGGCCGCGGAAAACGTGGCGGAGTCCCTGACCAAGGGGCAGCGCGTGATTGCGCAGGGTCGTCTCAAGGCTCGGTCGTATGAAACCAAGGAGGGCGAACGCCGTACCTCCATGGAGCTGGACGTCGATGAAATCGGCCCCTCGCTCCGCTTCGCCACAGCGTCGGTCAACCGCAACCAGCGCTCCGGAGGAGGAAACTTCGGAGGCAACCAGGGCGGGCCCGGTGGAAACCTCAACCAGGGCAACGGCGCCGGTGGCAACCAAGGGGGCTTCGGAGGCAACTCCGGAGGTTCCAACGGATACGGCGGCAACGGATTCAACCAGGGCAATTCGCGGGGCGGCCAGCAGGCTCCCGCGGCGGACCCCTGGGGCCAGAACTCCGGCGGAAACTACGACTGGAGCGCCGGTCAGGACGACGAACCGCCGTTCTAATCCGGGCCAACCCTCCGAACCAATCAATAACCCATCCCGCGGTACACAACCTGCGGGCTCCACAACAATGAAGGAGCACCACGATGGCTAAGGCTGAAATTCGTAAGCCCAAACCAAAGCAGAACCCGCTCAAGGCTGCTGAAGTCACTGAGATCGATTACAAAGATGTCGCTCTCCTGCGCAAGTTCATCTCCGATCGCGGCAAGATCCGTGCCCGTCGCGTCACCGGCGTGACCGTGCAGGAACAGCGCAAAATCGCGCAGGCGATCAAGAACGCCCGCGAAGTTGCTCTGCTGCCCTACTCCGGCGCCGGTCGCTAAAGAGAAGGAGAGTAGAAGAACATGGCAAAGATCATCCTTACTCAGGAAGTCAACGGCCTCGGTGCCGCTGGCGACGTCGTCGAAGTCAAGAACGGCTACGCACGCAACTACCTTCTGCCCCGCGGCTTCGCCGTGGTGTGGACCAAGGGCGGCGAGCGTCAGGTCGAGTCGATTCGTCAGGCGCGCTCCGCACGTGCCCAGCACAACCTCGAGGACGCACAGGTCCAGGCGGAGAAGCTCTCGGCTGCGGTCGTGAGCGTTCCGGTCAAGGCCGGCGCCGAGGGTCGCCTCTTCGGCACCGTCAAGCCTGCTTCGATCGCGGAAGCGATTGAGGCCGCGGGTCTCGGGTCCGTCGACAAGCGGGCCGTGACCATCCAGAACAACATCAAGAAGACCGGACGCCACACCGTGGCCGTTCGTCTTCACGAAGACGTTGTTGCGAGCGTCGAACTGGACGTTGTTGCGTCCTAGTTCGATGGGCTCTGTGGGGAGCGCGTAATTCGTGTTCCACCACGCAACCGGTGATGCCCGGCATATCCTTTCGGGGACATGCCGGGCATTGCTGTATTTCCGGACAGGGGGTCACATCCGACTCCGAGATTCGCATGAAAAGATGAGTACATGGCGCACACTGACAAACAGTCCGACTGGGACACCATGTGGGACGAAGCGACGAACGACGCCCGGACCGAGACGCCGCGCAAGCGTTTGGGCAAGAACGGGCGCAGGTCGTTGCTTCCAAGCACCAAGATGCTGGTCATTGCGACCGGATTCTGGCTTGCCGCTGTTCTCCTGATCGTTCTCGGCTTCGTTGCCGGCAATACGGGAACCAACTCTTCAATCCTTGCGTTCTTCCTGGTGTGTCTGGTGGTTTCCTCGATTGCCGGAGCCTTCGCGAGTTTTCTGGCCCTGTTCGGTCTGTTCAAGTACCGACGGCGGAAGATCCTCAACCTGTTGCTCCTGATCATTTCCGTGGTGACAAATCCCCTCATCCTCATCATGCTCGCGACGAGCGCCATCGCCTGACGGGACAAACCAAGGAGAACTCATGGCACGCATCGTGATCGCCTGCGACAAATTCAAAGGCTCTGCCACGGCCTCCGAAGTCGCGGAAGCCCTGCGTCTGGGGATCGCGGACGTGCTCGGCGAGGACGCCGAGGTCACCTCTGTACCGGTGGCGGACGGCGGCGACGGAACAACGGATGCTGCCTTGTCTATATCCTTTGAGCGGCATACATGCCGAGTGAATGGTCCATTCGGACGACCCACCGAGGCCGTCTACGCCTACGATCCTGGACGTGGCACCGCAGTCCTCGAAGTCGCCGAAGCCTGCGGGCTCGGACTGATTCCCTCCTCGGAGGTCGGCACCGAAACTGCCGACGGCAAGGACGCGAGCTCGAGCGGCGTCGGTGAACTGATTGCCCACGCCCTGGACAAGGGGGCCCGACGAATCATCCTTGGTCTCGGCGGCAGCGCGACCACGGACGGTGGTGCGGGCATGATCGCCGGCCTCGGGGCCCGGTTGTTGACGGATTCCGGTGATGAGGTCGGTCCCGGAGGGGCGGGTCTGAAGGAACTGGCTACCGTGGATCTTTCGGGACTCGATTCCCGGATTGCGGAGGCCGAGATCGTGATCGCTTCCGATGTTACGAACCCCTTGTGCGGCGGCGAAGGTGCCGCTGCTGTCTACGGACCGCAGAAGGGCGTGGCCTCTGCCGATGTACCAGACCTCGACGATGCCCTCTCCCGATTTGCGGGGCTCGTGGAAGGGGAACTGCGCGTTGGTTCGGGCTCCTTCGCGGAAACGCCGGGTGCGGGTGCCGCAGGGGGTCTGGGTTTTGCTTCCCTCGCGGTGCTCGGCGGAACGATGGAATCAGGTGCCGACCTGGTGCTCGATCTTGTCGGGTTCGATCGATCAGTCGACGGTGCCAATCTTGTGATCACGGGAGAAGGGCGATTCGATGCCCAGACCCTCCAGGGGAAAGCGCCCGCGCGAGTGGCCCAGCGGGCTCGCGAGGCGGGAGTGCGTACCGTGGCGATCTGCGGGGCAACGGAGTTGTCCGCGGCTCAGGTCCGCGACGTCGGTATCGAGGAGATGTACGCGCTGACCGATGTGGAGCCCGACGTCGCACGGTGTCTGGCCGAACCCCTGCCGCTCATCCGGAGGCTGGGGCGACGGATCGCCTCGAACATGGAATGAGTGGACGGTAGACTCCTTGTGGATAACTTGAGGACAACCAGCAGGATCCAAAGGTTCAACCCTCACGTGAGGGGTGATGGTTGGACGGTCGTGGGGTTGTTATCCACAGGATGTGTAGCCCCATGACCGCGGAATGACGGGGATTTGAGGGTGTGGGTGAGTCTTGTCCACAGTGCCATCCCCAACGACTCCACAAATGCAAGAAACTTGTACACAGGTTTTCCACAAGGGCTGTGATTTGATGCCCACCAGGCGTGACCATGAGGGTCAGAAAGAGGAGACCACCACCGATGTCTGATGCGGTCCAGGAGCAGGATGTAGGGCGCACGCCGCCCCAGGACAATGTCGCCGAGCAATCGGTGCTCGGCGGCATGATGCTGTCGAAGGATGCCATCGCCGACGTCGTCGAGGTGCTGCGCGGGGTCGACTTCTATCGCCCCGCCCACGAGTCGATCTATGACGCGATCATCGACCTGTATGGCAAGGGCGAACCTGCCGACGCCATCACGGTTGCCGACGAACTGACCAAACGCGGCGAACTGAGCCGAGTCGGCGGCGCCGCTTATCTTCACACGCTGATCTCTTCTGTCCCGACCGCCGCCAACGCCGGTTTCTACGCCGACATTGTCCGCGAACGCGCCGTGCTCCGCCGCCTGGTCGAGGCGGGCACGCGGATCGTCCAGCTGGGCTACACCCCGGACGGTGAAGTCGATGACGTCGTCAACCAAGCGCAGGCCGAGGTCTATCAGGTCGCGGAACGGCGAACCTCCGAGGACTACGTGGTCCTCAAGGAGATCATCGGCGAGACGGTCGAGGAGATCGAGGCGAACGGCGACAAAACGGACGGCATGCAGGGAGTGCCGACCGGCTTCTACGAATTGGACGAGCTGACCCACGGTCTCATGGGCGGCCAGATGATCGTCGTCGCCGCCCGACCGGCCGTCGGCAAGTCGACCCTGGCACTGGACATCGCCCGTTCGGCGTCGATCCATCACAACATGGCCAGCGTGATCTTCTCGCTGGAGATGTCCCGCAATGAGATCGCCATGCGCCTGCTTTCCGCGGAAGCCTCCCTGAACCTTTCCGACCTGCGGCGGGGTTCGTTGGAGGACAGCCAGTGGTCGAAGATTGCGGAGGTCATGGGCCGCATGGACAAGTCGCCGCTGTTCATCGATGATTCACCGAACATGTCCATGATGGAGATCCGAGCGAAGTGTCGACGACTCAAGCAGAAGAACAACCTGCAATTGGTGGTTCTGGACTACTTGCAGCTCATGTCATCGGGCAAGCGCGTCGAATCCCGTCAGCAAGAGGTCTCCGAATTCTCGCGTTCCCTCAAACTTCTCGCCAAGGAGCTCGCGGTGCCGGTGATCGCCCTGTCCCAGTTGAACCGTGGATCGGAGCAGCGCAACGACAAGAAACCGATGGTCTCGGACCTGCGTGAATCCGGGTCGATCGAGCAGGACGCCGACATGGTGATCCTCCTGCACCGCGAGGACATCTACGACAAGGAATCGCCGCGGGCCGGTGAAGCCGACGTGATCGTTGCGAAACACCGTAACGGTCCGACCAAGACGATCACCGTCGCCTTCCAGGGCCACTACTCCCGGTTCGCCAACATGGCCAACGACGGCGGCGGTTTCTAGACGGCTGTCGGGTCTTCGGGCAGGAGAGAAATGTAACCCCGTTCACTCAGAGCAGGTTCACGAGTAGCCTGACAATTGAGCGACTCATTTCCACTGATGCTGGCGCCCTGCCGGCACCCACGGTGAGTCCCGCTCATGTCAACGAGTTCAGGAGGAACCATGACTGAGTCGAACAACAATTTCAACGAAGACGAAGGACCTGCTGACGGTGGTGCCGCTGGTACTCCGGGTGTTCATGATGGTGGTGCTGATGGTGGGGCCGAGGGTCCTGCTGATGGTGGTGCCGCTGGTACTCCGGGTGTTCATGATGGTGGTGCTGATGGTGGGGCCGAGGGTCCTGCTGATGGTGGTGCCGC